>NC_017095.1:707500-2166381 GCF_000235405.2 Fervidobacterium pennivorans DSM 9078 | reverse complement strand
ACTTGTTTATGCTTTCGTATGCTTCGGTATGCTCTTTTTTACCAGACTTCATAACAAACACACTCTGTTTTATAATACCAACAGGGGTGGGTGGTATGACAACGAGTAGGAAAAAAGTCTTTGTATCGTTTGATTACGAAGGACTCGCTGGTGTAACTAGTTGGAATGACGTTGAGAAGAGAAGTCCTGAATACAAAAGATATGAAATGTTGAGACAGCTGAAAGCGTTTTTAAAAGGATTGGAAGGGTGCGAGGTAATGCTTGTGGATTCACATGCCGCAGGTGATAACATCCCCTGGGAAATCACTGAGGAATTTCCGTACGTAACATTGGTAAGTGGTGGCATTAGGCAATACTATATGATGTATGGTATTGACGAATCCTTTGATTTTGCTGTCTTTTTCGGTTACCATGCAGGTATTGGCACCATTCACGCAAATATGGACCATACATACTCAAGTTCTTCAATACACAATATTTGGGTAAATGGCATGGAAATGAACGAAGCACTTATCAACGCAGCTTTTGCTGGTTTGTTCAGTGTTCCTCTTGGATGTCTAATTGGAGATGACAAAGTTATTGCCCAAACTTCTAAAATCCTCCCAAAGGTTCTTACTGTGGAGACCAAAAAGTCTATCGGAAGGCACAGTGCTATTATGAAACCAACGAAGATTTTGCTTAACGAACTGGAACAATGTGCTAGGGAGCTTTCAACAAAATCCAGAGAAGATTTCGAGATTTTCAAATTCTCATCGCCTATTGAAATGGTTGTGGAATTCAGTGATACACTTAGAGCTGACCTTGTATCCTCCATGCCCCTTGTCGAAAGAATAGATGGAAGGAAAGTTCGCCTTACTCACGATGACTACAAGGTCATCTTTGAAGCATTGTTGGCTATGACATATATTTGTGCAGCTGCAAGGATATTAGTTTAACTTTAAAAAAATCTAAGAACAAGCACTGTGGAGGTGTTAACGATGATAAGAACTCTTTCTGAAATCATCGAAATGGCGAAGGGTAAGGGGAAAGTTATCGCCATTGCTGGAGCAGAGGATAAAGAAGCCATAAAAGCAGTTGTCGAAGCAAGAGAATTGGGCGTTTCTGCTATTCTTTTTGGAAAGAAAGAAGTAATTGAAGAGAATTTGAAGGAGCTCAACGCCGATTTCCCCATTGTTGACTGCCGTTCTGAAGAAGAGGCATCCAAAGGTGCGGTGAGAGCAGTCGTCGAAGGGAAAGCACACATAGTGATGAAAGGACTTGTAAAAACTTCCACACTGCTGAAAGCCGTTTTAGACAAAGAACAAGGACTTAGGACAGAGAGATTGCTTTCACACGTTGCGGTTGTTGAAGTTCCTGGTGTGAACCGTTTGATTTTCATCACAGATGGTGGCATGGTAATTAGACCTACTTTGGAACAGAAGGTACAAATTATAGAAAACGCAGTTGCTGTTGCCAGAAAACTTGGTTACGAGATGCCTAAAGTTGCACTCATAGCTGCCGTTGAAACAGTAAATCCCGACATGCCGGAGACAATGGAAGCTGCTATTATAGCCAAAATGAACGAGCGCGGTCAAATAAAGAATTGTAAGATAGACGGACCCCTTGGAATAGATAACGCTTTGAGCGTTTATGCAGCAGAAGTCAAAGGTGTCAAGGGAGATGTCGCAGGTCATGCTGATATACTAGTTGTTCCAGACATTCACAGTGGAAATTTCCTTGGCAAGTCTGCTGTATACTTCGCAAATGGAAAAATTGCTGGTATCATAGCTGGAGCAAAGGCACCAGTTATTGTCATATCACGTGCAGATACAAGCGAGTCGAAATTCGCATCTATCGCTTTGGCAATCGCACTTTCATAAATCTAAAATTCCATATCCGTAGTTGGAGGTGTGCACATGAAGAAACTAGCAGTTGTGGCTATTGGTGGAAACGCGGTTAACAGACCTGGTGAAGAAGCAACAGCAGAAAACATGATGAAAAACCTTTCCGAAACCGCCAGATTTTTGGTTTCTATGCTTGATGAGTATGACATAGTTATAACTCATGGAAACGGACCACAAGTAGGTAATCTCTTAGTCCAACAAGAATTAGCAAAGCACGTTATACCACCGTTCCCTATTGACGTTAACGATGCGCAAACGCAAGGTAGTCTTGGTTACATGATAGCGCTAACTCTTGGAAATGAGCTAAGGAAAAGGAATATACAAAGAGAAATCGCAGCCATCGTTACACAGATTATCGTTGACAAGAACGACCCTGGCTTCCAAAAACCTTCAAAACCAGTCGGTCCATTTTATTCAAAGGAAGAGGCAGAGAAGCTACAACAAGAAAAAGGTTGGATAATGAAAGAAGATGCTGGACGAGGTTGGAGACGTGTTGTTCCTTCTCCAATCCCACTCGACATAGTTGAAAAGAACGTCATAAAGACATTGGTTGAAAAAGACATGATAGTCATAGCAGCGGGTGGGGGTGGAATACCTGTCATACAAGAAAACGGAACACTGAAAGGGGTTGAAGCAGTCATCGATAAAGATAGAGCAAGTGCTTTGCTTGCCAAGGAAATTGATGCAGATATACTCATAATTCTTACCGGAGTTGAAAAAGTATACATCAACTACAACAAGCCGGATCAAAAAGCTCTGGACCATCTTACAGTTGAAGAAGCGAAAAAATACCTTGCTGAAGGTCAATTCCCATCAGGTAGCATGGGACCAAAAATCGAAGCGGCAATTGATTTCGTAACCTCAACCGGAAGGGAATGTTTAATTACCGATATGGCAGTTCTCGATAAGGCATTAAAAGGGCTTACTGGAACAAGAATAACACTTTGAAAAAGGATAGTAGTTTACTCTTTCCACGTCCGTAATAATAAACAGGGGGGAGCCCCCTGTTTGTTGTTTAATAAATGTTAAATTTTACTATACTTAAGTATATACTGATAAACATTCCAAAAATCGCTTAAATAAATACTTTTTCAACCGTTGATTTTTTTTGGAAAAAATTGCAAAATTTACACATTTTGTTCTACAATGTAAGTAGCCTTTTTCTAAACTAGCGGAGCGGAGTGAAGCATGAATAGGATTTATAGTGAACGACACATCCCGGTACTGTTGAAGGAAGTTGTAGACAACTTGGTATGGAAGCCAGACGGGGTGTATGTGGATTGTACGGTAGGAGAAGGTGGACACACCAAAGCGATAGCGGAGCGGATATTGGAAACGGGTGGCAGGGTTATAGGAATAGATGTTGACAGCGAAGTTTTACAAATAGCGGAGCGAAACTTGGAAGCCTACCCCAATGTTCAGCTCTTCAAATTCTCCTACGTGGATTTACCCGTCTTGCTTAACCTATTACAAGTCCATAAAGTTGATGGACTGCTTGTTGATTTAGGGGTCTCTACCTACCAATTAAAAGGAGAAGGTAGAGGATTTTCGTTCAATCAAGATGAACCCCTCGATATGCGAATGAACCTCGAAAGTGAATTAACCGCCCACCATGTTGTTAATACCTACCCTGAGGATAGATTAGCCGATATTATATACAATTATGGTGAAGAACGTTTTGCGAGAAGGATTGCCCATTCTATTGTTCAAAATAGGCCAATAAATACTACTCGAGAGTTGGTTGAAGCCATCCGAAAAGCTCTGCCTTACAAGGAAATTCACAATCGAAAAAGGCATTTTGCAACTAAAACGTTCCAAGCAATACGGATAGAAGTAAATAAGGAGCTTGAGAACTTGGCGAAGTTCCTTTCGTTCGCACCTGATTTGTTAACAACTGGAGGTAGAATTGCTATAATCTCGTTCCACTCACTGGAAGATAGATTAGTAAAGCACGCATTTAAAAATGACCCGAGATTAGAACCTCTAGGCGATTTTATAGCACCAAGCATGGAAGAAATAGCCGAGAACCCAAGGTCGAGGAGTGCAAAGTTAAGGGTAGCTAAGAGAGTTTGAGTTTCTCACTGTTAGACAACAAATAACTTAATTCAACTAAAAGCGGAGAAAGTTAGTATTTTTCTAGAAAGTTAGGTTTTAGATTTTTCTTTTACTTTTTTACATTTTCCAAATGTTTGATATTGCACTTAGCGGAGCAGAGAAGAGCCGTTGTGTATGGGCTTATGTTTTCGTTTCTGTTAGTAAGTTCTTAATTTTAGTTTTCTCATAACTTAGCGGAGCGAAGGGGGATAGAGTATGACGCTTGTAAGAAGTAAGCGGAGAGAAGTCGCTCTTGAAGGTTTACAAGAGCAGCATAAGACCTTTTCTCGAGTGTTGAAGTATATCTTTGCATTTTCTTTGTTCACGGGTCTGATTCTCGGCGCGTATCAACTTAACTCCAGAACAGCGGAGATGTTAAGGCAAGTTGAGATGTATAGAGAGGGTTTATCGAATTTAAGACAACACAACGCAGTTTTGGATATTCAAATAGCAAAACTGGTATTAGGACGTGATGTAATCAATTGAGCAGAGGTAGATACCGCTATAGACTAGTGTTATTAATTGTCTCGGTCTTGATAATTGTTTTGCTTGTAAAGGTTTATACAAATATATATACTAACCGTTACGCGGTTAAAAGTTACATACCTGCACTGCGTGGTAATATTTACGATTCTCGCGGGCGTTTGCTCGCTACAAGTGAGATTGTTTATGGTGTTTATTTGGATTTGAATTACTTGAGGAGCTTTGCAGGCAATGCGTTCAAGAAATCACCAGATTTCCTAAGATTATTGAACGCTTTTGGAGTATCTGAACAGCTAAGCGAACTTGATAAAAAAAATATTCTCAGACTCGGTATTGTCAATAGCAGACAGGAAGCAATAAGAAAGATTCCAACCCAGTTTTTGAAATTTGTTGCGATTGTTCCCGAGGAACGCCGTATTTCCTTATCAGATTTTGGTCTTTCTGCAATCGTTGGCAGAACGGATCAAAGGTATGGAATCAGTGGTGCGGAAGCTTATTTCGATAAAATACTGAGACCTGTCAGAGACGGTGTTGTTTCTGTAACTTATTCAGGAATATTTGGCAGACCTTTGAACTATGTAAAAATAGAGCCTGAAAACGGAAAAAATGTTAGGCTTACGATAGATAGTGAACTTCAAAAACAACTTTACTTATTGGCCCAGGATTACAAGGAGAAAAAGCAAGCAACAGAAGTCGGAGTTCTGGTAATGGAAAGTAGTACAGGAAAAGTAAGAGCCGCTTTAACCACCCAGAGTTGGCCCACCTACTATATGGGATATATTGAACCCGGTTCCACAATCAAGCCCATCATATTTTCAGCTGCATTAGAACTAGGACTTGTTACACCAGATACTCATTACTACTGTCCTGGATATGTGAAACCTATCGAAGGTTTGGATTTGACAATTAAAGATCTTGAAGTTCATAAGGATATCAATCTTTACGATGGGCTAGTTCATTCCTGCAACGTCGTTTCTGTTCTCACAACAAAGCAAATCGTTGATTCTTTTGGGGTCGAAAAGCTTTATGAAATTTTCCAGTCCTTTGGTTTGGGTAGGGAGACAGGCATAGAATTGCAAGGGGAGATTCCAGGAAAACTTAACACTCCAGACAAGTGGTACAAAGCTGACTGGGCGTTTATGAGTATTGGACAATCAATAGGCGTCACACCTATCCAATTACTAGCAGCTTTTAATACTATAGTGAATGGCGGAATCTACGTTGCACCTACTATCTACGAGGGAAAAGAACCGGCAAAGAAACGAGTCATATCAAAATCAACCGCTGACATTGTAAAACAAATGCTGGAAGATGTCGTGGAAAGAGGAACAGGTATAAACGCAAAGATAGATGGTATAAAAATACTTGGAAAGACCGGTACAGCTCAAAAAAACAAGAAAAAGGATGTCACAGCAGTCTTCGTAGGGCAAGCCATTTTAGACAAGCCTTACACTATAATGGTCTGGGTTGATTCCCCTCAGACCGAAAAACTAAGCAGTATCGTTGCTGCACCATTTTTCAAGGAAGTTGTTTTGAAATTAAAGCAATACCAGGATGATTTGATGAATCCTAAAAAGCAATCCTATACAAATCTTCCTGATATCACAGGTTGGAATATCTCGCAACTTAAAGAACTTGCTGAAGCTACAAGTATCGTGTTAAAATTAAACGGTACAGGTTTATATGTGGAGAAATACGCAACATCCACAACAACCTACGCAACAAACGTAACGATTGTAGAAGTCTGGCTAACAGATACCCCGATACGTTTGAAGAATATCGTTCAATAAGCTTATTTCTTTACACAGATTTAACTCATTGTTCACTACAGAACAGAAAACTTTGGTAAAATATACCATGTCCTAAAATAAGTGATTGCCGTAGATTGCAGGTTAAATAAAGCCCTAACAAAATAGTCAGGGCGCCTGCAGGAGGCACGGAAGGGATACGAAAAGCACCTGTTCAACGGATTATCGTTTCCGTATTGGTGCTATTTTCCCTCCGCTGTGCCTCGTAAAGAGGCATTTTTTATTTGATTAGGGAGGTGACGACGTGCTTAAGAGACCTGAGAAGGAACAACTTGTTAACGAGTTAACAGAGACTTTTAAGAATTCTTCATTGGTACTTTTCGCGGACTTTACCGGACTTACAGTTGCACAGATGACAAAACTTAGAAGAGCTTTAAGAGAAAAGCTTGGTAACGACGCAAGATTTACGGTTGTTAAGAACACTCTCTTAAGGATGGCTCTCAAAAATGCAGAGTATGACCTCGAGGGCCACGACAATGCGCTTTTTGGACCAACCGCAGTTCTTTACGTGAATGCTAAAGCAGACCCTGTTGAGGCCATCAAGATATTCTACAACTTTGTTAAAGAAAACAAAGGAACACCTGTTTGCAAAGGGTTGTACCTGGAAAGAAAGTTCTTTGCAGGAGACCAACTCGAAAACTTGTCCAAGCTCCCATCAAGAGAGCAACTACTTGCAATGGTTGTTGGTGGTATCCAAGCACCTATTCGCGGCCTTGTCAACTCTCTCGCAGGTGTGCTTAGAAGTGTATTGTATGCTCTTAACGCTATTAAGGAACAAAAGGAAAAACAGTAATTTTATTTAGTACTAGTTGGTTAGAACAAAAACATAAGGTAAACTTATCAGGAGGTGTATATTATGACATTGGAAGAACTCGTAAAAGCTATTGAGTCATTAACAGTTGCGGAACTTGCAGAACTTGTTAAGATGCTTGAAGAAAGATTCGGCGTTAGCGCAGCAGCCCCAGTCATGGCAGCAATGCCGGTTGCAGCGGCAGCAGCAGCCCCAGCAGCGGCAGCAGAAGAAAAAGACACATTTGATGTTCTCCTCAAGAGCTTTGGTCAGAAGAAAGTTGAAGTCATCAAGGTTGTCAGAGAAATCACAGGACTCGGACTCAAGGAAGCAAAAGACCTTGTTGAAAAAGCTGGCGCACCAGATGCATTCATCAAACAAGGAGTTAAGAAGGAAGAAGCAGAAGAAATCAAGAAAAAGATCGCAGAAGTCGGCGGAGAAGTTGAAATTAAGTAACATATTTTTCAAAACAAAGAATATTGTGTATCAAACCCCGCACAGTACTACACAGTGCGGGGTTTTTATGATTTAATATATAATTGCGGTATTATTGTCTAACATGACCCAAATGACGAACATAAACATGCATAAACATTCTAAAAAATTCCCTAGAGTTACAGCATCGAATAGGTTCATTAGAACCCTACGTTTTTTATTTATATACTCAGCTCTTTTAGCCCCTCACAGTGCGTAATTTCCAACCATTCTGTATCGACACTTTAGGAAGAGGTGATCAGATTGAAAACTTATCAAGTGGGCAAGAGGATAAGGTACTCCTTCGGAAAGGTTGATGAGATTCTCAACGTCCCAGACCTCGTAGAAATCCAGCATAAATCCTTCAAGGAGTTATTGGACCATGGTATTTTGCGTATCCTCAAGAAGTTCAGCCCCATAACGTCAGTGAAGACCGAGGGTAGAAGAGACAAAGGTTTCAGCCTCGAATTCGTTGGATTTCGTGTAGGTGAGCCTCTTCACTCGGTCGAAGAGTGTAAACAGCGTCTTCTCACGTATGTCGCACCGTTTTACGCAACGGTGAGAGTTACTGATTTGTCAACAGGAGAAATGCGCGAAGAAGAAGTAAGTCTTGGCAATTATCCTATCATGACTGAAAATCAAACGTTCGTGATAAACGGTGTTGAAAGAGTTGTCGTCAGTCAGCTCGTAAGAAGCCCAGGAGTCTATTTTGTCGAGGAACCAACCAAAAACATAGGAGCAAAGCCGATATATGTAGCACACTTCCTACCAGTCAGAGGTGTGTGGCTTGAAATATTGCTCAATCTCAATGATGAAACCTTGTATGCAAGAATCGATAGAAGGAAAAAGCTGAACCTTTTCTTGGTCTTAAAAACCCTTGGTTATCAAAACGATATCGATATCCTTTCTCTATTCCCAACTTACATAGACGTTGAAGATGATTACTCATTGAAACAAGCAGAAGGGGTTATAATTCTTGAAAAAGTTGTTTCAAAATCTGGAGAGGTCCTCGCTGAAAAAGGTTCAGTATTAACGCCCACACTTGTTGAGATATTTAGAGAACATGGGATTGATAGAATAAAAGTTGCAAATAAATACATACACAAGACCTATCTGAAGCTTAAAGAAAGGCTAAAAATGCCTCTTGAAGAGAATATCAGCGAGCTTAGGGCTTACATGGAAATATACAAAGAACTGCGCCCTGGCGAGGTGTTTAGATACAACGCTGCAAAATCCTTCTGGAATAATCTTTATTTTAATCCTGAACGCTTTGAACTTACCGAAGTCGGTAGGTACAAAATGAACAAAAAATTGACAAACACGTACAGAAAATACCTTGTTGAAATAGAAGGAAGAAATCCAAAGAGTGTTGAGAATGTTGAGTACATGGAGACTTCCGATGCTCTTACACCGATGGATATAATCTTGGTTGTTAGAATGCTACTTGAAGTTGAAAAACACCCGGAAACTCTTGATACAAAAGACCACCTTTCAAATAAGCGGGTCAAAACAGTTGGTGAATTGATAGGTTCAGAATTCGAAAGAGCGTTCTCGAAATCTGTCCATCAAATTCAAGAAAAACTTGCAACCTATACAAGCTTAGATAAGATATCGATTCCAAGTTTGATTAATTTGAGAAACGTCGTCGCTTCGCTTAACAGTTTCTTTGCAACGAATCCACTTTCACAATTTATGGACCAGGTCAACCCAATCGCTGAATTAACACACAAACGAAGGCTTACAGCAGTCGGGCCTGGCGGATTAAAGAGAGAAAGGGCAAGGTTTGAAGTTCGTGACGTTCACCACTCTCACTATGGAAGGATGTGTCCAATTGAAACTCCAGAAGGCGGTAACATAGGTCTTATTACCTCTCTCGCTGTTTATGCCACAATCGATAAATTCGGTTTCCTTGTGACACCATACAGAAAGGTTGTCAACGGTAGAATAACTGACGAAGTCGTTTATCTTGCTGCAGATGAAGAAGAAAACTACAGAATTGCGTCATCAACAATACCAAGAGATGAAAATGGTAACATATTGCAAGAAAAAGTCCCAGTTAGATATCTTGAAAAAGTAGTCTACGTGCACAAAAACGAAGTCGACTTTGTCGATATATCACCAAAACAAATCGTCAGTGTCACAACATCACTGATACCGTTCCTCGAACATGACGACGCTAACCGTGCTTTGATGGGTTCTAACATGCAAAGACAAGCGGTTCCACTTATCAAATCTGAAGCTCCACTTGTTGGAACTGGTATGGAATACCCAGCTGCTATCTATTCTGGACATGTCGTATTGGCAAAACACGACGGAATTGTCAAAAAGGTCGATGCCAGAAAAATAGTCATCCACAGAACAGACGAAAATGGCACCCCACTTTATGATAAAAAAGGAAATCCGGTACTCGATGAATATACACTTTTGAAATACGTTAGGTCAAACCAAGATACCTGTATCAATCAAAAGCCTATTGTTAATGTTGGAGATTTTGTAAAGAAAGGTACACCAATTGCTGATGGTCCAGCGACAGATAACGGAGAACTTGCACTCGGTAAGAACGTGCTCGTTGCGTTCCTCCCATGGGAAGGTTACAACTTCGAAGACGCTATACTGGTAAGCGAAGAACTACTAGAAGAAGAAACGTTCACATCTGTACACATCGAAGTCTATGAAACAACAGCAAGGGAAACAAGGGTTGGTCCAGAGGAAATCACTGCGGAAATACCAAATGTTTCGAAGGAAAATTTGAGAAATCTCGATGAAAACGGAATTATCCGGATAGGTGCCTACGTTGGTAAACAAAAATACTTCACCTCGCAAGATATCCTTGTTGGTAAGGTAACACCAAAAGGTGAAAGTGATGCAACACCGGAAGAAAAAATTATGAGATCCGTCTTCGGAGAAAAAGGTAAAGACGTCAAGGATTCGTCACTCAGAGTTCCGCACGGTGTTGAAGGTAGGGTCATCGGTGTACACGTATTCCACAAAGAAGAAGTCGGAGACCTTGGTCCTGGTGTGAATACACTTGTTCGAGTCTATCTTGCAACCAGAAAACCACTTGAAGTTGGTGACAAACTTGCCGG
The DNA here is from genome assembly GCF_000235405.2 of Fervidobacterium pennivorans DSM 9078. Taxonomy (NCBI): domain Bacteria; kingdom Thermotogati; phylum Thermotogota; class Thermotogae; order Thermotogales; family Fervidobacteriaceae; genus Fervidobacterium; species Fervidobacterium pennivorans. The sequence continues at coordinate 2,155,763 of NC_017095.1, read as the reverse complement.
TAGGCACGGTAACAAGGGTGTCGTATCAATGATTCTTCCAAAAGAAGACATGCCGTTCCTACCAGACGGAACACCGGTCCAAGTAGTCTTAAGCCCATTGGGTGTTCCATCACGTATGAACATTGGTCAAGTGCTCGAAACCTCTCTTGGTTGGCTAGCAAAGTTAACAAACAGACACTTTGCTACACCTGTTTTCGATGGTGCTAAAGAAGACGAAATATTGCCAGAATTATACAAAGTTCGAGAAAAACTTAATTTGCACCATGGAGATGACCCAGAAAATCCATCAGGTAAGGTTATTCTCAGAGATGGAAGAACAGGTAAGGAATTCGATTCACCGGTGCTCGTTGGTTACATGTACATTATGAAACTCATTCACATTGCAAGGGACAAAATTCACGCGAGGGCAACAGGACCTTACTCATTGATACACCAACAACCACTCGGTGGTAAAGCTCAGTTTGGTGGACAAAGGTTCGGTGAAATGGAAGTCTGGGCACTTGAAGCATACGGTGCTTCCTACACATTGAATGAAATGCTTACAGTAAAAAGTGACGATATCAAGGGTAGAACCGAAGTTTACAAAGCTATCATGAAAGGTAAGAACTTACCAGAACCAGGTCTACCCGAGAGCTTCAAGGTCCTTGTTAGAGAACTGAAGGGTCTCGCACTCGATGTCCGCGTTTACGACGAGCACGGTAATGAAATAGATATCGAAAAACTGTAAGGTTTGGTAAGTTCTATAAGGCTTTTACCCGACGTTAAGAGGAGGGAAAATGAATGAGTTCTTCTTTCAAAAGGAAAATTGCGAAAGTAAAAGTGGCGGTGGCATCCCCCGAAGTTATCAGAAGCTGGTCAAGTGGAGAAGTGAAGAAAGCAGAAACGATAAACTACCGTACCTTCAAACCAGAAAGAGATGGACTATTTTGCGAAAGAATATTTGGACCTGTAAAAGACTATGAATGTGCTTGTGGAAAGTACAGTGGTAAAAAGTACGAAGGTACAGTTTGTGAAAAATGTGGAGTTAGGGTCGAATCAAGAGATGCAAGAAGGCGCCGATTTGGGCATATCGAATTGGCTGCTCCTGTTACGCATGTCTGGTATCTTAAAAACACTCCAAGTGTCATCGCCACGTTACTTGACATGACAGTAAAGGATATAGAAAACATCGTCTATTTTGGTAGTAGAAGGGTAAACGAAAGGGTCCTTATAGTCACCGACCCAAAGAACACACCTTTTGTGAAAGGCTCTATATTGAACCAAACTGAATACGAAATCTACGCGAAAAAATGGGATTTTGAAGTGTCACCTGCATATATAGTAAAAGAACCAAGGACTCCGCTTGTAGCTGATATAGATGGTGAGGTTCATATAAAGCATGAAAGAACACACACAGACAGAGATATTTATTGGATAACAATAAGGAACATTATAAGAACCGAACTACGTGTTTACAGCGGAATGGAACTCAGGGTTAAAGATGGAGATTTCGTCAACCAAGGTGATGAAATAGTCTCAGAAAAAAGGGTCGATGCCATTTTCGCACCATTTGACGGAACCGTAGAAGTCGACGAAGTTTCAGAAACTATTACTCTTAATCCTCTCCCAACAAGTAAAAATACACCGATAACATTCACGCTACCATACGGTGTAAGAGCATTAGTGAAGAATGGAGATAAAATAAAGAAAGGGCAACAATTGACGACAGAAACTATATTGCCTCGTATCATAGCACCGTCATCAGGAACCGTGAAGTTCAGCAGGAACCTTAACCTGCGACCTCTTGAAAATGGAAGCTATGAAGTCATTACAACAGGAACGCTGTACATTGAAAACGTCCAGTCATCCAAAACGTATCCTGTTTTTGAAGGAGCGACTATATATGTTCAGGACGGGGAAATGGTAAAAGCTGGCGATGTTATTGCCGACAGATTCCTCTTCGAAGATGAGAAACTATCTATTGAAGAGTACAAAATCTTCAGCCAGCACTACCATGGCATGTTTGTTGTTGAAGAACAAGTTGAAAACGATAAACCAATAATGGTGGTCACATACATTGACCCACAGATTGCGGAAGAAACTGGTATCACAAGAGGTCAAATAATCACTCAGCAAGATTACGAAGCTTACAGCATGATATACCCAGGAAAGATTGAAGCTGAGACTGGAGCTGCAGCAATCAAGAAGCTGTTGCAACAACTTGATCTCGAAGTTATGAAAACCGAGCTGGAAAACGAACTTAACAAAATTCCAAAAAGCAGCGTAAGAGCCAAGAAATTGTTAAAAAAACTAAGAATAGTTAAAGATTTAATGGAAAGTGGAACAAAACCTGAGTGGATGGTTCTGGAGGTCTTGCCAGTTGTTCCACCAGAAATAAGACCAATGATACAGATAGATGGTGGACGTTTCGCAACAACAGACCTCAATGACCTTTACAGAAGGGTCATAATGAGAAACAATCGACTCAAGAGATTGTATGAAATGAATGCACCTGAAGTCATAATCAGAAACGAAAAGCGTATGTTACAAGAGGCCGTTGATAATCTGATATACAATGGAAAAATTGGAAAAGCTTATACAGATAGAAATGGTAGACCTTTGAAATCACTTACTGATCTCATTAGAGGAAAGAAAGGACGCTTCAGAAGAAATCTACTTGGTAAACGTGTTGACTATTCAGGTCGAGCCGTTATTGTCGTTGGTCCTCATCTGAAGATACACGAATGTGGTTTGCCAAAGAAGATGGCTCTTGAACTCTTTGAACCGTTCGTTATTGCCGAACTTTCAAAAGAGGAAAATGCGGAAGCTACACAGACAAAAGTTAAAAAATACAGAAAAGAACTCCAAAGAGAAGACCCGAAAGCTTGGGAAAAACTTGAGAAGGTTATTCAGGGAAGGGTTGTCTTACTCAACAGAGCTCCAACACTGCACAGGATGTCTATCCAAGCTTTCGAGCCAAAACTTATAGAAGGTAACGCTATACAACTGCATCCACTGGTATGTCCACCGTTCAACGCAGACTTCGATGGTGACCAGATGGCAGTCCATCTACCGCTTTCGCCAGCAGCGCAAGCGGAAGCAAGGTTACTAATGTTATCAAGGTACAACATAATCTCCCCGGCACATGGAAAACCTATATCGATGCCCGGTAAGGATATTGTTGCCGGTATTTACTACCTAACGATGGTCGATAAGAACTACGATAAAGTTCAACCGGAAGATATCAAATGGAAATTCGCAAGCCCAGAGGAAGCGGAAATCGCTTACGAATTTGGTTACATAAAGCTACATGAACCAATACTTGTCAAAATTGACGATAAGGTCATAAAAACAACATTCGGTAGAGTCATATTCAACTCGATTCTTCCGGAGGAACTTAGAGATTACAACAAAACGTTCGGAAAGAACGGAATCAAAGATGTTGTTTACAAAACTTTCAAAAAACACGGTATCGACAGAACAGCAGACTTGCTTGATGATATAAAAACACTCGGGTTCCACTACGCAACGATTTCTGGTTTGACGGTCAGTTTGAAAGACTTCCTCATTTCTCCGAAGAAAAACGAAATCATTGCTGAAGCAATGAAAAAGATAGATGAGATAGAGAGACTCTACAAGGAAGGTTTATTGAGCGATGAAGAAAAATACAAAGAGACGATAAAGATTTGGACAAAAGCTACAGATTTGGTTCAAGAAGAAACCTACAAATACCTTGGAGAGAATCCATTCAACCCAGTGTTCATAATGGTTGATTCCGGAGCAAGGGGTAACAAAGACCAGCTTAAACAACTTTCCGGTATGCGTGGTCTTATGGCGGACCCATCTGGTAGAACTATTGAAATTCCGATTCTTTCGAACTTCCGAGAAGGGCTCTCGGTCCTTGAATTCTTTATCAGTACACATGGTGCAAGAAAAGGTTCGGCCGATACCGCACTGAGAACAAGCTCTGCTGGATATCTTACAAGAAGGCTCGTTGACGTCGTTCAGAGCGTTGTTATCACGCAACCAGATTGTGGAACACACGAAGGTGTTAGAGCAACAATACTTAAGAGTTCTGACAACTTCGTTGTTGAAAAAATAGAAGATTTCATATTTGGTCGAGTGTTGGCAAAGGACGTCTACGAACCTGGAACCGGTAACATATTAGTCAACCCGGAAACAGGAAGGGTCTACCAAAGAGATACGGTGATACTTGACGATGATGCTAAGTTCTTGTCAAATTACAAAAAGAGAGTGCCTGTTGTTGAAGAAAAAGTTCTTGATTTGAGCGATATTAATATTCCTGAGGTTTACGCAGAACTTGCTGAAGATGTCGACCTTGGCACAGAAGTTCTGCCAGCTGAAAGCGAACTCAATTGGGAAGTTATCAAAAAGCTAAGAGAAGCTCGCGTTAAATCCGTGAAAGTGAAACTTTACCCAATCGTTGGGAACGTAGTGGCAGAAGAAGTTGTTTGGGACAAAGAACGGAAAAAACAACTTGCCGTTGAAGAAGAACAAATAGATGTAACAGTTGCAAAAATGCTTGAGGAAAACAACATAGACAGCATTGTAGTTAGACCGGAAATATATGTCCGCTCACCACTCACATGTGAAGCTGAACACGGTGTGTGTGCGAAATGTTACGGTCTTGACCTATCGAACCATAAAATTGTGAACGTTGGTGAATCTGTAGGTATTGTAGCAGCTCAATCTATCGGTGAACCAGGTACACAACTTACAATGAGGACGTTCCATACAGGTGGTATCGCTACAACAGCTGACATCACACAAGGTTTGCCAAGGGTTGAGGAGCTCTTCGAAGCAAGGAAAAAGACAAAAGACCCAGAAGGTATATTCTCCAAAGTTAAAGGTGTTGTAGTTGATATCTCTCAAGATGAACCAAAGAAGATTTATATACAAGACGAACTTGGAACAATACACGAATACGTTGTTCCATCCAGGGTGAGAGTAAACGTAACCATCGGACAAAAGGTCTTACCTGGTCAGTCACTTACAACAGGTTCTCTCAAAGTAAGAAAGATTCTCGAGGAACTTGGAGTAGAAGACACAGCGATGTACCTGCTAAGAGAAATTAAGAAAGTCTACGTGCAACAAGGTGTCGATATTCATGATAAGCATTTTGAGCTGATAATCAGGCAGATGCTTAACAAAGCCGAAGTCATTGAACCAGGCGATACTGACTTCTTGCCAGGAGACCTTGTACCAATCGCTATTCTCAACAAAGTAAACAGAGAGATAATGGAAGGCAACGCTAACATAGAGCTCAACAGAAAACGCGTTATCGGAAAAGTACTCGCAAAGCACATCCTTATAAAGAATGAAGAAGGTCAAATTGTAGAGCTCGCAAAAGAAGGCGAGGAAATAACAGAAGAACTGTTGGAACAATTCATCAAGTATAATGTAAAAGAGGTCCTTGTGATTAACCATGACAAAGAAAGAGAAGTTTACCAGATAATGCCAAAAGAAACTGTGAAATACAGAAGGAAACTACTCAGAATTACACAAGCATCTCTTGAATACGAAGGTTGGTTGAGTGCAGCAAGCTTCCAGCAAACGCAACAAGTATTAACAGACGCAGCAATCAAAGGTGCGGTCGATTATCTCAAAGGTTTGAAAGAAAACGTTATCGTTGGTCAGCTCATACCTGCTGGAACAGGATTTGAGATATTTGCAAACATTCAATATGAAGAAACCCCAAGACATGCGCTCGAAGAAAAAGAAAAATTGGCATAACTGGTTATGAAAAATTGAAAAGCGGCACCTGAAAAAGGTGCCGCTTATTTTCATTGGTTTTCGATTTTAACTACCCTTTCAATCTTTCCTATAAACTACCCACGATGTTGGTGTTTCCCAAAGTCGAACCTCGGTAAGTTTATATCTTTCCGTTGTAAGGTATTTTTCCAACCTTTCCCAAATCCACTCTGCAATGTTTTCAGCACTTGGTTGAGGTATTATTTCGTTTATGTAAGCATGGTCCAAATAATTCAGCACTTCTCTTTTCACTATTTCTTTTAACTCAATAAAGTCGATAACCATTCCCTCTTCGTCTTTTTCACCACAAACGACAATTTGGAGTTTGTAAGTATGTCCATGGAGTTTTTCACACTTTCCATGATACTGTACTAAGTTGTGTGCGGCGTCAAAAGTGAATTCTTTAACCACGCACAACATAATGTCCTTCCCATCCTTTCATCTGAGTAGAATCGAACTCGAACGGAAATTTGACAGGTTTGTTCTCAAGCGCAGACTTGTAAATTGCAAGCACAATTTCAACCGCCTTTCTGCCCTCTTCACCCGGAATTTTGGGAGCTCTATCGTAAATTATCGATTCGTAGAAATCTCTGTAAAGTGGGACATGCCCAAACCCATAAACGGTATCTGGGTCCGGTAGTTCCATAAACGGATGGCTATCTTCACCCGGGAATTTCCAAACCAAAATCTTGTTAACAGCCAAGCCTCCTATGATTACCGTGCCCTGTTCACCGAAAATCGAAAGGGTTTCTTCTAAATTTCTTGGATAAATTGTTGATGTCCCTTCAATAATACCAACCTTCCCATCTTTAAACTTCACAATCGCACCACCGAAATCTTCCGCCTCAATGTAAGGATGATGAAAGTTACGAATCACCCCGTAGACTTCTTCTACCTCGCCTCCAAGCATCCACTGGAGCAAATCAATGTTGTGTGTACATTGATTCATGAGCGAACCTCCATCAAGTTGCCATGTTCCACGCCACGATGCTTGTTCGTAGTAATTTTTATCCCTGTTCCATCTGATATTCGCAACTCCGTAGTTTATCCGTCCAAATGCACCACTTTCGACTTTTTTCCTCAGCTCAACAATAGGAGGGTTAAATCTATTTTGGAAACAAACTCCTAATTTTACACTTTTTTCTTTAGCGGTCTTTATCATCTCATCCATGTGTTTTGTTGAAAGTGCCATAGGTTTTTCAACTAAAACATGGACGCCAGCTCTCAAAAAGTCCATAGATATTTCATAATGGTAACCGCTTTCCGTAGCAATTGCGACAAAGTCGATATCTTCGTTCTTTATTATATCCTCGTACTTTTGATAAACTTTAGGTTTATAGCCCGCCCGTTCTTCTATACTTTGCGCAACTCGTTCTGCTTTTTCTATAACAATGTCACAAACTGCAACCGCTTGGATAACATCGGAATTCTTCACTATCGCTTCCACATGTTTAGATGAACCTATTCTTCCACACCCAACAAGTGCCATTTTCAGCTTTCTCTCACTCATTTCACTCTCGCACCCCTTTTGAAGATTCATTCATTGAATGAACTTATGCACATACATTATACCATAAAAAATCCCCGAGGCAATAAGAACGAACTTTTGATTCTTTACTCCTCGGGGATTTGCAATTCAACTATCTGATAGGCCTTTTCTCTGGTATTCCAACTTTTCGCGGATACTTTTCTGGAGTTGGCGATGTTTTCTCAAAGATAATCAAAAACCTATCTTTCCCCAAAATACTGTACTTTCTAACTTCTGACAGTTTTACTCCCAGCTCTTTCATAGCGTTCACTGCCTGACCTAATTCTTCATTGTATCCGGGCCCTTTGTAGAGAAGAAGCTTCCCGCCAACTTTTACATATGGTGCTGTGAGTTCTAAAACAGTTGCTATCTTCGAAACAGCTCTGGATACCGCACTGTCAAAACTTTCCCTGAAATTTCCTTTATCTTTAAGTTCTTCGGCTCTGACGCACATTAATTCCACATTAATTAAACCCAGTTTTTCGCATAAGTTCTTCACGTAATCTATCTTTTTGCATACGCTGTCAATCAAGAAACCATGAACGCCGAATTCTATTGAAAGAAAGACTCCGGGAACTCCACCACCTGTTCCTACATCTAAGAAAGTATTTCCAAGGTCTTCTGGTTTCACAGCAAGAACGGAATCCATATATAGATAATGAAAAGCTTCGTTAAAGTCTCTGTAGCCAACAAGATTTATGGGGGCATTTACAAGTTCTTCAACGTACTTTTTGACAAGTTCTATTTTTTCCATCGAGAACCACCCTGAAGAAGAATTTAGCAACATCTAGAGGAACACGCGCTCGCGCTATGGGTTCATTTAACCAACGATAAAACCATTCAAGACGCAGTTTTTGAAAGAAAACAGGTGCTCGTTTTTTTACACCAGCAATAACATCGAAACTTCCGCCAACTCCCATGGCAAGTTTGAATGGTAGATGTCTATGTTGGTATATCCAAAATTCTTGTCTTGGAGTACCCATTCCAACAAATAGAAGATCCGGTTTTAATCTCTCAATCTCTTCAGCAGGTGTTTGGTCTTCGAAATAACCATGATGATAACCCACTACGTTTACTCCTTTTTTTCTCAAGTTCTCGGCGGTCTTTGGTATGACATCTGGTTTTGCCCCCAATAGATAAACGCTCCATTTCCTGTTTACAGCCTCATTACAAAGATAGATCATAGTGTCTATACCTGGTATCCTATCGGTATGAACTGCACAGTGTCTTTTTATCGCCCACACGACACCTGCACCGTCTGGAAGATGAAAAGAAGCGTTTTGTAAAACTTCTTTGTAATCAGAAATCTGCTCTGCTTTCAAAAATATCTGACTGTTCAGCGTTACCACAAATAGCTTTTCGCCTTTCTCTATGAGTTCAACAAGATATCGTCCAACATCTTCAGCTTTCCCGCAAAGAACGTTGTAGTCATAAAACTGAACCTGTGTCAAAATACCACCACCGAGTTTTTAGAAAATTAAAAAATTTGGGTCGGTTACTCCGACCCTTGCTGATTTGCCCACTTGGTGCCGAGGGCGGGATTTGAACCCGCACGGGAAACCCCACATGATCCTGAGTCATGCGCGTCTGCCAATTCCGCCACCTCGGCAAATCTATTTTTATCTATCAGCAAGGTTTATTATACCATACAAGCGAAAGTTTTCAAGTCTCTAACGCTTAGGTAGAGATTTCAGACGTTCAGAAATATGGTTCCAATAAACCAACACAGATTTTGAAACTTCCCCTATAGTATTGTGCCTCAATGTAAAGTTTGTCAACCATCTTCATCCCCGGTGGGTCTGGAACGTAAAATCTCAAGCTTGCAAATAGTGCATCTGAAACATCTACGAAAGTCGCAAAATCACTGAAATAACCTACTTGAACAAAGAGTTGCTTGTTTGAAAACCCCAAAACAGGACCGTATACAACAGAAAACGCATTCGAAGATGCATTGTAATCGTATGTTGCATAAATTGCCGGTCCGACCAAAAATCCAAGGGCTGTTTCAAAGGATACACCAGCGTAAATATTCCACAGTTTGTTTAAGGTCCAATCAGCATTCAGGTTAAAACCGTAGTCCTCGTAACCAACCCTTAAAACCCAGTTCGAAAATTCCCCGTAATTGTATCCAACCCCTATGTTGAAATAAGCATACGCAAGAGTAATTATCACAAGAAAACAAGAGATAAACAACCTTTTAAACATCTTTTAGCCCCCTTTCACCCTTAAACGATATTTAAAACTATCCTATTACAAATTTTGTGAATTCCAAAACCACTTTTTCATCTGTTTTATCGTTAAGTATCTCTATCTTTTTTGGAAGTTCCCTTTCCATGTAAAGTCTAACTGTTATCGGTTGAACACCGAATCTCGCAAGGATTGCCGCATTCTTTGGTCTGAATTCGATATAATCTCTTTCGTATGTCGCGTTGAACAGTGGCGTTGAAAGGAAATCTGTTATCGATGTTAGTATATCCCCTACTTGCGAAACATTTGGAACTACGTTCTCTGTTGCTTTGTAGTTTTTATATATGTATTCCACTTTTCTGGAAATTATATCGTATCGAATAACAATATCTTTGACAACTTCGGGAGATTTAAGATAAAATGTGAATTTTTCCAGGTTTTTAACAACCATATCGAAAGAGAAAGCAATTCTTTTACGTTGCTGGTTATCCATAACATCAAAGCTTAGAACTGTGCTTATGTTGAAGTTACGATTTCCGGCCAACTTCTCGATAAAACTGTAGACACTTATACCATCATCTGACGTCTTTGTTTGAGGTAATTGCGAATTACTCTGCGCATATACAAAGCTGGTAAAGAAAGTGAATAAGAAAACTATAGTTCCAACAACCAAGAAAACTTTTTTGCACTTAAACAAAATACTCACCTCGTCACAGCATTCGAAAAGTTGTTAATCTTGCTAAATCTTCAAATCTCCAGCTAAAATTATTATGAAATCTATTGGAAAGACAATTTTTTTCCCGTTCTTTGTTAATTCACCTATAATCGCAAGGTATTTAGAAATGTAATCAAGCCTGTCTTCAACGTATACAACTTCGAACTCCGTTTCAGAGAACACATCCTTCAAAAGTTTATCAACAAAGTTCTTCAGTCCTTCGTTTTTCCTCAATATCAAAACCGCATTTTTCTTTATATCTACGTCTACTCCTTCGTAGAAAATGTTGTTTGGTTTGTAACCTTTTGAAGCAAAGAGGTTCTCAACTTTCTCCCTGAAACTGGCTGATTTGTTATTAGTGTTGTTTATAACGTAGTATCTGTATCTTTCCTCTAACTTCTTCTCTCTGGTTGCGAAACTTGCTCGGTATTCTTCTATCTTAGATTCATCAAGGTATAAATTACCGTCTTCTGCTATGTAGAATGGAAATGGTATGCTTTCAATTTGCAAGCCTTTTTTCACTTTTGAAAAGATGTAAACCACTTCTCCTATCTCTATGTTGAATTCCGTGCGTTTTTTGATTTCTCTATACAGTTCCGTTAAAGCGAACACGTTTTTCTGCAAAGCTTTTTGAGCAAGCTTTTCTATTATTACCCGCTGTTTGTCAAGTCTTCCTATGTCTCCTTCCGCTGTTTTTCTGAAACGCAGATAGGCAAGTAATTCCTTTCCCTTCATTTTGTAATAACCAGGTGTAAAGTCAATTTCCAAATTCTGCGCTACATCTTTGTAGTGCATTGGTCTATCGACGAAAACTTCGATTGGTCCAAGTTCGTCACCAAGAAATTTGAAAATGTCGTAGTCAACGATAAAATACCTCTTTATTGTTATTCCCGTTAACTGCTCGATTCTCTTTTTAAACTTTTCTAGCCCTTCTGACTGATAGTATGAGTTAATTTTTTTGCCATCAATCATCAAATCTCTTGGAATGCTGGAAATCATCATTTTCTTTTTCTCAAGGTCTATACTGGCAACAAGTATGACATCGGTTCGTCTTGTTCCACCAATGTCCTTATCCAACCCTAGAACCAAGATGTTAACGGGATCTTCTGTGGGAATGAAAAACATCCTCAGAAACATCTCTATCCAGATCGTGGAAACAAAGAGCGCTGCAGCTACACCTATGAATATTACAAAAACATAAAGGACGCTCCTCATATCACTTTATATCTCCCTTGACCCAACCTATATATGGAAGGTTTCTGTACTTTTCGTTGTAATCAAGTCCGTAACCAATCACGAATTTATCCTCAATTTCAAAGCCTACAAAATCAGGAGTAACCTGAGGGGTTCTACCAAGTTTTTTCAATAGGGTCACCACTTTTAAATCAGCTGGGCGATACCTTTTCAAATACTCCAGTATGTATGAAAGAGTTAATCCAGTATCAAGGATGTCCTCAACTACTATAACATATCTACCTTCTATTGGCTCATCTATCCAGCTTTTTACCCTGATACGTCCGGTTGATGAAACCCCAGAATAGCTTGAAACTTGGATAAATGAATATTCCACGTTCATATCTATGTTCTGTACTAACTCGCTGAAAAAGTGTATAGAACCCTTAAGAACACAAACCGCATGCAATGTATCCGTTTTGTCTTTGTAATACTCCGTGATTTCTCTTCCAAGTTCTTTTACACGCTGTTTGATTTGTTCACCGGATATCATAACCTCTATCAAGGAAATCCCCTCCTAAATTGGCCTTTTGGATTTCTAACAAGTTAGAAACACGCTTTCACTTTCCTGATTCAATTACCCCTGCACAGATAACCCTTGGTCCGTCGTAGAAAACTGCAATTTGTCCTGGGGTTACTGCAAATGTAGGTTCATCGAACGTTACGAAGAGTTTTCCACCATCTTCCTCTCTGTATTGTACTGTACACCCAACCTCTTTAAACTTTTTGCGTATCTTTACACTGGCTCGGAACTCATTTGGTAAATAATCGTCATAGACATTCAAATTCGAAACAACCATATGTTTGTCGTATAACTTGTCAACAGGGGCAACTAGTATAAAATTACCATCAACATTTTTTGCCCTCACGTACAACTTGCTTCCAGCAGCTATACCAAGTTTTCTCTGTCCTATCGTGTAAAATGGTAATCCATCGTGTTTTCCGATAATTCTTCCATCAGTTGTAATTATGTTCCCCGCTTTGACGTCTACCCCCCAATCTTTAAAGAAGCTTTTCAAATCGTTATCCGGTAAAAAGCACAAATCTTGGGAGTCTATCTTATGTGCCACATGGATACCTTGCTGTTGAGCGATTTTTCTTATTTCATCTTTCGTGTAATATCCGTTCGGAAGAATTATCCTTTTCAACTTTTCTTTCTTTATTGAAGCCAGAAAGTACGACTGGTCTTTACTCTCATCAACAGCTTTGTAAAGCTTTCCATCGATTATCCTTGCGTAGTGTCCGGAGGCTACGTATTCCATTCCATCACTTAATGCAACATCCATAACGGCACCAAATTTTATGTAGTCATTGCAGAAAAAACAAGGATTAGGTGTTCTTCCTCTCAGATTTTCGTTTATGAAATAATCAATTATCCTCTCTTTGAAAACATCTTCAACGTGAATTATCTTAAATGGAACGCCGAATTTTTTCGCTATTATCTGTGCATCGAATGTGTCCGAAGGGCTACAACAAACTTTGTGTTTTATCTGCTTGGTTATGTAGAGTTCATCCCTAACGGTCTTCATGTGGTAGGCTGTAACATCGTATCCTTCTTTTAAAAGCAGATACAAAGCAACTGCGCTATCAACACCACCACTCAGTAGTACTCCAACTTTGACACCTTTTTTCTCTATTTCAACGTTCAAATTTTGCACCTCGCTTTGTAGTCCTGTATCAAATCTCTAAGTTTTATGCTTTTAAGCGTATCTTCCATTTTTTCTAAAACAACTTCCCATATTTTATTAACTGTGCAAGTCTCTGGACTCTCTTGCTCTGGAACTACATCAACAAAGCACTTGATAGCATCTGTTGGATTATCAACCGCCGTGACTATATCGTAAACTGTTATTTCTTCAGTATCTTTTGCCAGTTCGTAACCTCCGCCCCTACCTCTGTAAGCCTTTAGTATCCCATTCCTTGCAAGGTCCGCCAAAATCTTCTCAGCAAATTCAAGTGGTAATTTTGCCCGGCATTTTTTCACTAACTCACGCGCACAGACACGTCTATTTTCCAAGCCAATTAGAATCATTATCTTTATTGCGTACTCACTTTTCATCGTTATTGCCAATATCTCACCCTTCCCCTTGTTTAATATATATCCGCTTCTCTCAGTTATTCACATCTGGTTTGATTATATAAACAGGATGTGGAGTAACTCCATTGTTAAGTGCAAGTCTCACATCACTCACATAAACATCTATTCTGTTACCTTTTATCGCACTACCCGTATCTTCAGCGATAAAAACCACATTAGCCAAAGTCGGGATATAAACAAGCGAGCCAAGTGGAATTACTGAAGGGTCAACCGCTATCGTTAAGAACTGCCGGGGCACTCTTCCATTCCGTGCTATCCTAAATGTAGGATGTGTTGGAACTTTGCCGTCATCCCACTCGGAATAAAAAGTTACAGTAAATATACCTTTGTATTCCGTGAACAATCTTAGAGGATCCCTTGGTTCACCTTCTATATAAAGCTCAAAATGAAAGACATCGATACACTGCCCAATGGGTTTGTCAACTGTGACAAAAGCGCCTGGTTTAAGTGAAGTGTTAACTCCTCCATATACTGCCAATATCATATTTCCGTGGTCTATTGTTACTGTGTTATTGTCAGCGCTCAAGACTTTGCCTGGTAGAATAGGGTATATGTCCTTACCTTTCGCGTAGATATCTATACCTACGGTCTTGCCACCATTTCTTTCCTGACCATGGTATGAGAGTATATCCGTAGGTTGTATTTTTACAGGAACACGCACATAGTTTTTTGGATCATCAACAGGAACCTTAATCAACTGACCAACAGAAAGTTTTGATGGATCTTTTATGTTGTTTACACTTGCAAGCGTATTCAGGTCTACTTTGTAAGCAGTGGCAATTGATGAAAGTGTGTCACCGGATTTTACAATATAGTAGATGTAGCCTGTGTTTAATTTCAGAAATGTTGTCGGATCACTGTTCCAAATAGCTGTTTTTAACTCGTTTATTTGTTGTTGTAACTGCTTTAAAAATTCAATATCACTCTGACTTATTTTCTGGGGCATATTCTGTTGAATGTTTCTGATCTGAGCACTAAGTGAATCTACGCTTTTTTGCAGGTTTTCAATTTGTTTCAACTGGTTCTCAAAACTGGCAACTTTTCCCTGAAATGTGCTAATACTCTTGTCCATAGCGGCTATTTTTTTCGATAAATCATTTACGGCACTCGCGTTATTGGCGTTCGATAATTCGACTTTTTCTACTCTTTTTGAAAGTTGTCCCAAAGCTTGTTGAATATCTTCAACAGTAGTGACTTTCTTTTGCAGTTCTGCAACCGAGTCTTCAAGTTTAGCAACAGAATTCCTAACTTGAGACAACTGTGCTTGAATCTGTTGAATTTGTTGCGCTTGGGAATCGACGACATTCTGCGATGTTCTCGATTTTTCGAGTTTCTCAACCCTTTCCTCGATGATCTTAACCTGTAAAGATAATTCCAAATAATTCCCCACGGGCATACACGAATAGGTTAAAAGTAGTAGGGCAGGTAAAAACAAGAATATAGCAACGTATCTTCGTATGCCTACTATTATCTCGTTTCTTCCCTTATACTCTGCCATCTGTCTCTCCCTGCCTTGACATAAAAAGAGTTTACGTTTCTATAGTCTGTAACAAGCCTTGAGAACCACTTTGTTGCATCTTCAATTTTTCCAAGCTTATACGATATCTCACCCAGGTAGAATAGTACCATAGGTTCTTTTTCGGTATCAAGATTTGCTTTTGTGTAGCACTCTTCAAAATACACCAAAGCTCTTGCAAGTGCTTTTAATTCATTTTCTTTGTCAGACATTTCCCGATAGAGCCATGCCATTCTTAGATACATCTCTGCTACTCGGCAAGGCTGCTTTTTAGCGTTATAAAACAAGGTTGCAAGGGCATAAGCAAATATGGCAGTTTTGTGGTCACGCTCTTGTGAAAATGATATACCTTCTGGTATATTGATTTCATTTTGGACCTTTCTTACTTCCTCCATGTAAATAGGAGATACTTGATGTTCAAAATCCTGTTCCAATGCTGTATAAAAACATTGAGAACAAACAACTACGGAATACAAAAGAGGATTAACACCCTCATAGTTTGGCTTCATATCTTCGTCGTAACTTTTTATTATTATTTTGTCTGTGAATACTTTTTTTGAGACTGTGATATTAGAACAAATAGGACACTTATACTTCTTATCATACATTTGCAGGGGTTGATTCACTAATCTCATCTCCTGCCAACAGTGCTTCCACGAAATCTTTGGCATCAAATGGCTTCAAATCCTCAATTCCTTCACCTACACCTATGAATTTAATCGGTATTCCAAGTTCCTTTGCTATTGCTATCGCAATTCCACCTTTTGCTGTTCCATCAAGTTTTGTGAGCACGATACCCGTGACACTGACTACTTCTTTAAATATTTTCGCTTGTTGTAATCCATTTTGCCCAGTTACAGCATCCATAACCAAAAGCACTTCATGTGGTGCCGCTGGAACAAGCTTTTGAACCACTCTGTGAACTTTTTGGAGTTCGTCCATAAGGTGCTTTTTGTTGTGTAATCTACCCGCCGTATCAAGAATAACCACATCTTTTCCCTTAGAAATTGCATGGTTAACAGCATCGTAAGCTACAGCACCGGCATCGGCACCTTCCATATGTGCGATAAACGTTGCTCCACTTCTTTCTGCCCAAATCTTCAGTTGGTCTATAGCAGCTGCCCTGAATGTATCACACGCACCGAGTACAACTTGTTTACCTTCTCTTCTGAACATATACGCCAATTTACCACACGTTGTTGTCTTTCCTGAGCCATTTACTCCAACCATACTTATCACAAAGGGCTTTTCATCAGGAATATTGAGTTTGTTGTCCTTTGAAAGGATCTCTATCAGAATTTCCTTTAAAGCCCCAAAAGCATCTTCTGGTTTCATCTCTTCGAGCCTTTCAAGGATATATTCGGTAGCTTCCACTCCTACGTCTGCAAGAATCAAAAGCTCTTCAATTTCATCACGTGTCTCTCTGTCAAATCTTCTTGTCTTTAGTATCTGGCCTATCTTATTAAAAAATGCCTCTCTACTTTTTTTAAGTCCTTCTTTTAGTTTGTCAAAAAATCCCATGAATACGTAACCTCCTCACTTTTTTAAAGCTTTTGTTTTATCTGTCCAAATCAATACATGCATATACCAATCCACTTCGCTTGCTGGTGATTACCCTATCAAACTTGACTGAAAGTCTTTCCAATAAACTATCTTTCACAAGTGTTTTGATAACTATCCTTTTTCTTGCAATTCTCATCATCTCTTCAACAGTTGATGTATCTATCGTGTCGTAACTTGCTAATGGTCTAAGCGGATTGAGAGCTGAACTTTCATACACAGGGTTTTCAAACATCGGGTCACAGTAAACTATATCGAAGGACTTATCAGGTTGCCTTTTCATAAAGCTTTTCATATCTTCGTTGAATAACACTATCTTTTTTATCGCCACGTTTATCCATTCTTCTTTTGATTGATACTTAGTAAGCCCATACGAAACTACCCTATAAATATGAACTGACACTTCTGTTCCAACAACTTGTTTAACAAAATGTGCCATAAACACTGCATCCATTCCTAATCCAAACGTTGCATCGTAGATGATATCTTCCGATGATGGCTTTAATGCTTCCAAAAGTAGGTCTCTTCCATCCCTTTTGTAATTTTCCATCCGTATCTTCGCCATTCCTGGGTGGAAAAACAACCTACCAGTTGGTGTAACTACTGAAAGCTGGAGATTGTTGTCAACAACATAGTAAATTTTTACTTTCCCTTCCTTTACTCTTTCAGACAAATGCCTCCGGTTGTAATAAGGGATACAAAAATCTTGCGAAAGTTTCTTTGCCAACTCTACAGCCTCTTTTGATGGGTTATGAGACGTAGTGATTACTACACTATATTCTTCGCCTTTAGTTTGGTTTCGTTCCCAATTCGATATATTTGTTGAATTTTCATTGACCATTCTCTGTTTCACCAACCTCCTTGTTGTTAGTGGTATCAGTTGCTTCTACCAGCTGTTTCAATTTTTGTAAGGTTGTCTCCTTATCCACGATTTGTTGCTTTTCAATTTCGTAAGCACGCTTTAGTTCTTGGAGTTCTTTAGATATCACCATATACCGCAAAAGACTAGTTAAAAAATACGCTAGGAAAATGATGAATATAATAATGAAAAGCACAAGCAGTATGTTATCTTCTCTCTTTTCTTTCTTGCTTTTTACTTTCAAATGCAAACACCTCGGAAGAAACGTATTGAAAAAATTTACACACTCAGATATTTACATGGAGCTCGTTCCAGTTAAATCTATGACTTCAGTGTCCTTATCAGAAACCAAAGGTGCATTTCTCGTCTGCTCTATACCTTGTTCCAGAGCCCTGAATGTGTAAGTCTTACCCCTTTCAGCAACGAAAAAAGCCTTGAATGTTTCAGAAATATCTTCTGTGAACATCTTGTAATTTCTCCCTGAGTTAACATCATAAACTTCTACAAATTCACGAGACTTTGTGCGAATTTCAAAGATGTAACCGTTAACCTTTTTCAAAAACTTAACTTCAGAACTCTCACCGGTGAAATCGTAAATTACGTAAAATTCATTGGCTCCTCTTATGTCGTAACTTTTGTTTGGAAAGATTATTGCAACGGTAGTAGCAGGTAACGTTGTATCTAACATTGTATCTGTAGAAAAAGATATCGTTAATTTGGATGAAAAATCCAAATTTTCTTTTGACGTTGTAGGTATATCATACTTACCGAGCGTACCACCAAAAATATACAGAGGCAATTCTGAGATTTTGAAAGGATTTTCAAGCGTTATCGTTGCTTCATGTTCAATCGATGATATAACCAAACTGCTAGCAGAGTCTATATCCTGTAGCATCCTCAAAACTTTTTCTGGAAGCCCTCTAACATAAAAATAAAACGTATAGGTCTGCTTACCTGTCCCTGACAGAAAACTGCTGAGCAGATAAGCACAGCTAGATAAGATAAGTATCATGGTAACTATTACAAAAACCAATACCGCCCTTTTCAAGTCGTTTCGCCTCACTTATTGCGAACTTTTGACCTATTTGAAATTAACATTCGTTACGATGACAATATATCCATTCTGCTCGTGATAATCCACTTTTACTTTCTCCGGTGGTATGTTGAACTTCCTTGAAATCGTTTCAATAACGGCATATTTAATCTCTTCGGAGTTCGCTTCGAACTCTTCCACGGGTATCATCTTAACAATCTCTCTTCTTCTTGTGAGCATCGTTTCAAGTCTTTCTGCCGCTTCTTCTTTCGGTGATTTTGTATTTTTGTGCTTTTTCTTTCTGAATATATCGATAATCCACATCACAATCACCTCTTCTTAAAAACAGAGAATAATGAAGCTAAGAACCCCTTAGAGGCACCTTTAAGGTCTTCCTCTATAGGCACCTCTTCCCCCTTGATTCTCTTAACGATATTTTCAAAGCTTCTGCCTACAACAACACCATCTTCAAGAACAACTGGTATACCTTTGTTTGTTGCTATGATGACTTCTTCAGAGTCAGGTATTACACCTATTATCCTCATTGCTAAAGCCTTTTCAACATCGGTTTTATCGAGCATCTCACCACGTTTAGCCATGTGAGGTTTAAATTTGTTTAGAACGATGTACATCTTGTCTTCAGAAAATCCATAGTTTTCAAGCAATCCTATAACTCTGTCTGCATCCGAAATTGCTGGTAGCTCTGGCGTGGTAACAATAAATGCTGCCTCGGCTGGTGCAACAGAATTCCTGAAACCTCGCTCTATACCGGCCGGTGAATCGATGAGTATGAAATCAAAATCGTCGTACAACTCTTGAACTATTCGCTTCATGTCTTCTGGTGACATCATCTCTTTTGTAGCAACTTGAGAAGCCGCAAGCAAGTATAGGTTTTTCAATTGTTTGTGTTTAACAAGCGCTTCTTTGGCTGAGACAGTTCCATTTACAACATCAAAAGATGTGTAAATGATTCTATTTTCCAATCCCAAGACTACATCCAAGTTCTTTAAACCTATGTCAGCATCGATCAAGCACACTCTCTCTCCCATCTTGGCTAGTGTACAGCCAAGATTTGCGGTGAAGGTTGTTTTACCCACACCACCTTTCCCTGATGTAACAACAAACACCTTAGGTCTGTTCACATGCCCCACCCCTTTGGTCTTATTGAGAGAAAAAAATACACTATTCGTTCAAACCCAATTTTGCGTAGTAAACCAACTCGGCTTCTATAAACATATCTATATCTCCATCCATCACTGCTTCAATGTTTCCTGTTTCTACATCTGTTCTATGATCTTTTACCATAGTGTATGGATGGAAGACGTAGGATCTAATTTGGTTACCCCAGCTAATGTCTTTCAATTCGCCCTGAATTTGTTCTATCTGCTTTCTTCTCTTTTCAAGCTCAAGTTGGTACAACCTTGCTTTCAACATTTTCATCGCAGTTTCCCTGTTTTGGAGCTGTGATCTCTCCGTTTGACACGTTACAACAATGCCTGTTGGTAAGTGTGTAATTCTTACAGCAGATTCCGTTTTGTTTACATACTGTCCGCCAGCACCACTCGCCCTGTACGTGTCTATCCTCAAATCTTCTGGCTTAATCTCGATGTCAATATCATCTTCTATTTCTGGAAGCACATTAACTGAAGCAAACGATGTGTGTCTTCTTTTGTTAGCATCAAACGGTGAAATTCTCACAAGCCTATGTACCCCACGCTCGTACTTCAAATATCCGTATGCGAAATCACCTTTAATGTATATCGTTGCGCTCTTTATTCCTGCTTCCTCACCTTCTTGATAATCAACTATCTCGACATCGTAGCCTTTCCTTTCAGCCCAGCGCATATACATTCTCAACAGCATAGAAGCCCAGTCTTGAGACTCAGTTCCACCAGCACCCGGGTGAATAGAAAGATACGCATTCGAAGCATCGAACTTCCCGTTGAGAATCATCTCAAGTTCGAATTCCCTTATCTTTTTGGCAACTTCTTCTATCATCTCTTCTAAGTGTTCCTGCATCGAAGGGTCTTCTTCTGAAAGTTCTATACCGACTTCTATGTCTTCGAAAAGTACTTTGATACGCTCCATATCTTCGATTATCTTCCTTGTCCTTTGTATCTCTCTATTAACTTGTTGTGCCCTTTTTTGGTCATTCCAGAAATCAGGTTTTAAGCTCTCTTCTTCAAGTTCTTTGAGTTTCGTCTTTTTATCCTCGGGGTGGAAAACCTCAATAATATCGTCAAACTTTTTCTTAAGTTCTTCGATTCGTTGTTTTTGTTCGTACGTTATCACACCTACACACCTCTCCTTGCAAATTTTATTTCTTATTGTTTTCCAGTCAATATGAGGTAAGTAACAAGTCCCGTCATAAGAAGTAGTACCGTTATTGTGATTTCCTTTGCATATGTATAGACAGAATTATCTATGATCGTTCTTGCCTCTTTTTGGATTGTTGTCAAGCCATCTGATAACAAAACCTTAACGGTATAAACACCGTCTGGATAACCTTTTCCGTCCCATTTTAGTTGTGTTGTCCCAGCATTAATTCTTAAAGGCTTTTCATACACAATTATACCAGAACTATCCATAATTTGAATACTACCGCTTGCTGGTCTTGATGAGTATATTTTGATTATACATTCATCATCGGTCCAATCACCATTCGGTGAGAATTTCTCAGACACGATAAGTTCCAAATTAAACGGGACAGGGCTAAATTTCAACCAAACAGGACTCTCTTTTCCATATTGCACATTAACACTTTGCTTTATATCTTCAAATCCAGGCGAAGAAAAGACCAATTCTTGAAATCCAACGGGTGCCAAAACTTTTTCCCCATCTTTTCTCACAACACCATATAGCAAACCCTTGGGAGAATATACAGAAACAGGGTAGACATTTGAAAAAATCGTAACATCACCCAAGCGTGTTGAAGGCACGTAGACTATCTTAGGTTGTTTCTCGACATAGAACACTATCTTGTCAAACGAAACATACTTGTTCGAGCTAACAATCCAAACTGAATGATAACCCTCCGCATCAAATTTTACGACAATCCTTCCAAAACCATCCGTATTTCCTGCATATTTTCCATCGATATATACAGCAGCAAATGGTTCATCTGTGTAGAGTAAAACCGAATAATCAGGTAAATCGTTGAGCGAAATATTAGGCACATTTCCTATACCGATGATTATTTGAAATGAAAATTCGGAAAACGCAGAAACTGAGATTAATGTTGTCAGTATTACAAACATCACAACTCCAAGCATCACAACATTAACAGGAGTTTTACCTGTAATCCTCATGCTTGCGCACCTCCTTATAATTACTTCACTTGTTCAAACCGAGCTGAATAAATGCAAGTACCTCTGCTACAGCAACGTAGAGTTTCGTTGGTATGGGCTCCAATAAGTCAAGTTTGAAAAGCTCTTTGACCAATTCTTCTGATTTCACTATCGGCACGTTATTCTCCGTCGCTTTCTTTATTATCATTTCCGCCAAATGGCATTTACCCTTCGCCACAACAAATGGGACATAGTCCTCTTCCGGTTTGTATCTCAAAGCAACAGCCAACTTCCGTGTGCAATCTTCATCGTATCTTCCCTTATCATACATACGTTCCATCCCGCATCGCCTCAAGTTTTATAGACACAACATTGAAATTGTTCCTCAGACGTTTTTCTAACTCCGTCACGTTTTCAGGAATCTTCTCAAAGTAAAGTGTCACACTTGAGCTCAATGAATTTTGCTGGGTTACTCCGTAGATACGGTTATCTTTCAGAAAAACTTCGAAGGTCCCAGTCTCTCTGTCAAGAAATACTATCCCCTCGTTAATAATCAGACCGTATTTACCAGACAAAATGTTCAGATAATTCAAAAAATTCTCTAATTCTTGACGGTCACTATCACTTTCCTTCTTTTCCATGCTTTGTTGTGCCGCATCCGCGGTTTGCAGTTTCCTTAGAGCTCTTTTTAGCCTTTGGAGGATTGATCTATCTATTTCTCTCCGTTTAGAAATCTCTTCTAAAAATAGTGCGATGGCAACAATGAGTCGCTCTTTGGACGAAAAATCAAGCCCTTCGACCAACTCTTCAGCAACCTGGACAAATCTAACACTAGGCAATTCCCGAAAGTTGTAAGGTTTTTTTGCTAAAACCTTCGCTACATAGTCGCCAACGCCAAAATCTTTCAATTCAATTTTTGCACCTTCTTTAGGTGCTTTCTTCCCACTTTTGATTATGTACTCACCATCGGATGTTTTGACCTTTACATATTTCCCATAAGACTCCACAACAAGCCCAAAAATCTTCACACCCTATACAACCACCTTTGATTGTTCTATCAATTCATCTATATTAACAAAGAACAAGTAAACATTCTCTTTCTCGTTGTATATGTAATTTGTGGATATCTCTTCGAAGGAGCCGTTTTTGAATTTAACCACAAGTCCGACGTCCGATATCGTAGCCTTTACAACGTTCTTTTTCCATAAGATTATCCGCAAGAGTGCATATTTTAAAAGGTTCTCAACACTCTCAGGCATCTTACCAAACCTATCAACAAGTTCCTCATGGATATCTTGTATCTCCTGTTCACTCGTTGCCGAAGCAATTCTTCTGTAAAACCGCATGCGTTCGAATGGATCGTATATGTAAGATTCCGGTATTACGATACTTCCAGGGATGCCTTCGAGTTCTGTATCGATTTTACTTTGGACTTGTCCCGTGTACTCCATGACCGCTTCGTTCAACAAGTCAAGGTAGTATTTAAGTCCAAGGTCATTGACAAACCCATGCTGTTCAACACCGAAGATAGCACCTACGCCTCTTATCTCCATATCCTTCATCGCTATCTTCATACCACTTCCGGGACCTTGGTACGATTTTATTGCATAAAGTCTTTCTAAAACCTTATCACTGACGTTCCTTGTATGGAAAAAGTAAGCAAAGGCTATCTTGTCACTTCTCCCTACCCTACCACGTAGTTGATACAACTGAGCAAGTCCATATCTGTGTGCGTCGTCTACAATAAGTGTGTTTGCATCAGGAACATCTACTCCGTTCTCAACTATCGTCGTGCAAAGTAGCACATCCGCATGCTTGTGATAAAACGCATCTATGGCTTTTTTCATTTCGCTCTTTGATTGCTGACCATGTGCGATAACGATATCCACTTCAGGAACTAACTCCTTTAACCTTTCGTAAACTCCGTATATCGAATTAACACGGTTATGAACGTAAATAACCTGGCCTCCTCGTCCTATCTCTCTCAGTATTGCAAGTCTTATTATCCTTTCGTCAAATGGACCAATATGGACCTGTATTTCTTTTCTCCCAAGTGGTGGTGTCTTTATTTCAGACAAATCTTTCAAATTAGATAAAGCCATATGCAACGTCCTTGGGATAGGTGTTGCGCTCATAGAGAGCACATTGACGTTTACACGTAATTTTTTGAATTTCTCTTTTTGCTCAACACCAAACTTTTGCTCCTCATCGATAACAACCAAACCAAGATCTGCAAATTTCACATCACGAAGCACACTGTGTGTTCCCACAAGCAAATCAATTTTTCCTGATTTAACACCTTCCAAAATCTCCTCACGTTCCTTTTTTGTCGAAAACCTGTTCAAGAGCGCTACATTGATACCAAATGGCTTGAACCTTGATACGAGATTATCGTAATGTTGCTTTGCCAAAATCGTTGTCGGTGCAAGAAGAACTGCTTGTTTACCTGAGACAATCGTTCTAAATATCGCGCGGATAGCTACTTCTGTCTTACCATAACCAGCATCTCCAACAAGTAACCTATCCATCGGCTTTTCACTTGCAAGGTCTTCGAGCACTTCATTTATCGCATTTATCTGGTCTGGTGTTTCAACAAATGGGAACGTCTTTGCAAATTCTTCCTCCAACTCCGCATCTCCAGGTAACGAAAGCCCTTTGATATTGCTCCGCGCATGGTATATCAACACAAGGTCCCGAACAAGTTGCTCTATGTTTTTCTTTGCTTTCTCCACTTTGCGCGACCACGTTCCCTTTTTGAGTGAGTCAAGCTTTACATTTACTTCATCCCCGATATATTTCTCTACCAAGTCTATCCTTTCGATAGGCACGTATAAAACAGCATCGGCAAAATTCAACACTAAAAATTCTCGCTGAGCACCGTTCACCTCTACTTTTTTGATTTCGCTGAACCGGGCAATTCCGTACTTTTTGTGGACAACTATATCCCCTATTTGCAATTCTTCTTCTGAAATTATAGGCTCGGAAGGTACGTGTTCTTCCTCCTGAACTTTCTTTACAACAAAGTGCGCTTTTTCTGAAGGTAACTCCTTAACTTTCGATAGAATCGTCTCGTAGTCTAATATTCCGAAGTGTTTGTAATCCCTCAGTCTATCGTCTTGTCCCATGTCCTCCATAGACTTTCGCAGTTCTCGTTCAAAGCGGATGAAATGCTCGAGAACGCCCCTTTTGTCTTTTATATAAAGTTCTACTCCGTAATCAAGTATCGTTCCATTCACGAACTTACCAGTGAACTGGTTCTCTATAGGCTCTAATAATACTTCGTCACTTGATTTTAAATATTCTTCTTTAAGTATAAATTCGCGTGCAGGAAGCAAAAGTACACTTTGTAAACTTTCCTCACTACGTTGAGTCTTTAAATTAAACTTTCGTATATCCTCGATGACGTTCCCAAATAACTCAATTCTAACCGGCACACCGTCCGGTCCTAAATAGTCAATAATCTCTCCCCTTATAGAAAACGTCCCACCTTCACGGACGTTGAAGACTCTTTCATACCCAAGTTTTGTAAAAAGTTTTTCCGGTTCAGAAAGCCTATCTCCCAATTTGAGAAGATACGTATTCTCTTTCAGCGTTTCTGGAAGCATCACGTTATGGAGAATAGAACGCAGCGTGCAGACTCCTTTTAATTTTCCTTGCGCCGCAAGATGGAGTGCAAATATTCGGCGAGCTCTCACATACCAAGATGGGCTTAGATTTTCGTAAGGAAGCACATCATAATCTGGTATGTAATAATAACCCTCTATCTCGCAGTCTTTTTCTGTTGGAACAATGATAATTTCATTCATCGCTTTATTAAACAAACACCTCCATTTAAATACTTACACGTTTCATCGGGTCAAATCTTTCTGTTTATTCAAACTATCCATACTATTCACACCATTATCGGTTGTTGTTCGAAATCCATACCCGCTGAACGAACTGACTTATCAGGGTAAAGGAATGTGTATATATCGCTGGCAAGGATGTCCTTTTCAAACTGCCACAAGTACAATTCACGGTCTACTTGCCATTCTCGTTTTCCCTCATTTCTTTGCTTTTCCACATCTTCTAAGACTTGTTTGTAAAGTGATGCCGTGGCAATTAAAGGTATTTCTGATTTTTTCTTTATCTCCTTGAGCAATTCTCTTCCTTTGTTGTTAAATCCCAAAATTCTCAAATATTGTGGCCCCAATACGTTTGATTTTTCCATCTGTTCTTTTTCTAAACCGAATAACACATGCAAGATAGCACGTCTAATTCTTGAATACGTGAACCTTTTGGCTTTTACTAATTCTACAAACTGTTGCAAATCACCAGTTTGTCTTGCTGATTCCCAAAATCTTAAGTCAAGCCCCTCGTTGAAGCTGTATATCTTCTCAAAATCTTCCCTTCTCATCTTTCTAAACATAGCGATCACAAACTCCAAATATTCCCAAAAGATAGGTCCTCTGCCTTTGTTAAATTCTTCTTTTAGTATTTCATACGTCGTAGGAGGAATAGCATCCTTTGTTGCCTCAAACTGCCCTGCCTTAATGACTTTTCTAATAGCCGTTGCTGAAGACAACTTTCCTCTGAACTCTGGATCATTATCATCTGCACCTATTCTGTTTATGACATGTGGTTCTATTGAACTGTTGAATTTCATCAAGGCTTTCACGTATTCAATTCCGAGGATATCGTTGGATTTGGAAAGTTTCGCCACTTCCTCGCTCAGAACGCCCATCAGAGCGTATTTTCGTGCGTTCGGATAAGAATATCCCATCTTCAGCTGCTTTTTGAACTCCGCTTGAAACTCAGGCGTTTGATTGACAAGCATATGGGCAACTTTTTTTAAAAAGTTGATATCACCACTTTCACTTCCAAAAACAATATCTGTCACAACCCCTGTCTTGTGTAGCACACCAATGGAACCTAACGCAAATCCTCCAGCATCTTGAATGGCGTAAACCGTTGGAAGTTCTAAAACAAGGTCTATACCGTTTAGTAAGGCTATCTTGGCACGTGCGTATTTATTTACAATTGCGGGCTCGCCACGTTGACAGAAATTGCCACTCATTACAGCTACCACGTAATCAGGATTGACAAGCTTTATCGATTCTCTCAAATGGTGTAAGTGACCATAGTGAAACGGGTTATACTCTACAACAATTCCAAGTACTTTCATATTCCTTACTCCTCGAACTCTCTTCTCATTATCGTGTATATCAAAACAAAGAGTATTAAATTATAAGCAAAATAAACAGCACCCAAATACATCATTTCAACGGTATTCCCATGTTCGCCAAGCAAATCCAACCCTATCCACGTCGGTCCATCAAACGCCAGTTTGTACACCTGTACGCCTAACGCAATGCCGGAAGCTATAAATGAGAGGATTATAAACAAAGAGGAATTTCCATCGACAGCTTTTGAATAAGGATACACTGCCAACAAAAACCCACTTAACGTTATCATTGCTAACGTGAAAAGTAAAAACCTCGAACCTAAAAACGTGAACCCTGTGAGGTTTGATACAATTGGCGAAACGTACATAACAGCAAAATAAACAGCTGTGGATATAAATCCAAAGACGAATGTTATAAACCCCACAAGGATTGTTAAGTAAAACTCCCATTTCGGTAATTTCCATTGTTCTTTTCCGAAAACACGTGCACCTCCAGAATATTTTGACTGACGTTCTTTTTGGACATTCGCGCTGAAATTCTCTTGGCTCATCTTTATGACCTCCTTTTAACTTACACTCATTTCGTTTTAAATTATACCAGATTTTTACAATTAGGTCTATTTAAACAAACATAGTCGGTGCTCTACTTTTCTTTTGTTTGCTTAGCAACACGTGACTTTATATTTTTAAATAAGGTGCTATAATTATTTTCGATAGAGTTCTTCAAAAAAGAGGTGATTTCATTGGCTATCTTGAACATGTTTACGGATACGACTTTTCGCGATGGTCATCAATCTTTGATAGCCACTCGAATGCGAACAAAAGATATATTAGGAATAATAGACGAAGTGGACAGTCTGGGCTTTCAAGCACTAGAAGTATGGGGCGGTGCCACGTTTGACGTTTGTGTCAGGTATCTAAATGAAGACCCCTGGGAACGTTTAAGACTCATAAAGTCAAAACTGAGAAACGCAAAAGCACAGATGCTCCTGCGTGGTCAAAATCTTGTCGGGTACAGGCACTACGCCGATGATGTTGTAGAACTCTTTGTCAAAAAAGCAATCGAAAATGGTGTCCAAATAATTAGGATATTCGATGCACTTAACGATATCAGGAACTTGGAAAAAAGTATAGAAGTTGCGCTAAAATGTGGCGCACATGTTCAAGGAGCCATATCTTACACTGTTAGCCCCGTCCATACCATTGAATACTACATGGACTACGCTCAACAGCTTGTCGAACGTGGAGTTCATTCTATATGCATCAAAGACATGGCAGGATTACTAACACCAAAAGTTGCTGGCGAACTGGTTAGAAACCTAAAACAAAGGTTTGGTTTGCCAATCGAGATCCATTCACATGCAACAGCAGGACTCGGAGAACTTGCTTATCTTGCAGCAATTGAAGCAGGCGCAGACATCCTTGACACAGCCTTTTCACCATTCGGAATGACGACAAGCCAGCCCGCTTTTGAACCTATCTACTACGCTTGGTCAGAATACAAACCACTTCCTGAAATAGATTGGAAAAAAGTTGATAGGATTGTAAAATATCTAACGGAAGTAAGAAAGAAATACGAAGAATACGACGTAAAGATGTATAGCATAGACCACAGGATAATAACTTCACAAGTGCCAGGTGGGATGTATTCAAACCTTGTCAAACAACTCGCTGAACAAAAGATGCTCAATAAACTTGACGCTGTGCTTGAAGAAATCCCACGTGTAAGAAAGGACCTAGGCTATCCCCCTCTGGTCACTCCAACTAGTCAAATAGTTGGCGTTCAAGCTGTCCTAAACGTTTTAACAGGCGAACGTTACTCGAAAGTAACAAGAGAGGTCAAGGACTACGTGCGTGGTTTGTACGGAAGGCCACCTGCACCCATTGACCCCGAACTTGTAAAGAAAATATTGGGAGATGAAAAACCTATAGAAGGAAGACCTGCTGATTACATTGAACCAGAGTTAGAAAAGAGAAAAAGAGAAATAGGTCTTTTAGCTGAAACTGACGAGGATTTACTTATCTATGCGATTCTGGGAGAAGTTGGTAGGCAGTATCTAAAAAAACGATACGATGAAAAAATATACGTCGATTGGTCGCTTGTAAATGAATACGAAGGAGGCTATCCAGTTTGATCGTTGGTTTGGGAAACGACATTGTTGATATCTCACGTGTTGATGAAAGACTCGAAAAACGAATTCTAACCGAAGAAGAAAGGAAAAACAAAAAAGGAAAGATAACGAAAGAATACATAGCTGGTAGATTTGCGTTAAAAGAAAGTTACTTCAAGGCTCTCTATACTGGTATATCTGCTAATTCTTTTCAAGACATTTCATTTCTTAACAGAAGCGACGGCAGTGTGTTTTTAATGCATCATAAATACAGACCTTCGAAAAATGGTGTCTACAATTTCGTTTACGCATCACTCTCACACGATTCCTTTGCATATGCCACTGTATTGCTTGAAAAGATAGAAGGAAAGGTATTTATCGGTATAGGGACAAACCTCGGGAAGCGAGAAGAAAACATACAAAAGGCTATTGAAAAACTTAGCGAAATTTCAAAGATAGTGTCAATTTCGAATGTAATAGAAACGGAACCATATGGAAAGACAGACCAGCCAGCATTTCTGAACTGTGTAGTAGAGATAGATACCGACTTATCACCAAATGCACTTTTGGAAGAACTGCTTAGAATAGAAAAGGAAATGGGGAGAATACGCATCGAAAAGTGGGGACCAAGGATTATCGATTTAGACATTCTCTTCTACGGGAACTTAGTTCTCGAAAATGAAAAGTTAACGGTCCCACACTATGATTTTGAAAACAGGATATTTTTTGTAAAGCCGATGCTTGAAATAGCACCCGATTTTGTCCATCCCATTTCTTTGAAAACAATGAGCGAGATATTTGATGAGTTAATAAGCAAAAACTCAGATAATAACACCCACCAATTAAACAAATGGTAATTTTAAGACAATTTGGAGTGATTCACTATGGAAAATCAAACAGAACGTGATATATTAACTATCGAAAAGGAAATCGACGAAGCTATAGAAAGTGAGGATTACGAAAAACTGAATACGTTGCTGGATGAGCGTGAAAAGCTACTTCCAAAACTTACAGAAAATGAGCTAAGGGAGATCTATCAACGCGACCAGCACCGTATGAAAGTACTTGAAGAAAAAATGAAGGAATTTAAAGAAACTGCGATAAAAATGGAAACAGGAAAAAAGATGGTCCAGTCTTATTTTCAGACAGAAGACAAGGGCCAAGAAATAGATAGACATGGTTAAGTGGATATAAGCATAATAGCGAAGATATGAAATATACAGCTATTTTGAGTGAAGGGGGAGAAAACAAATGGACGAAAAATACCAAAAAGCGAAAGCAAAATATGAAGAGGTTGTTGCAAAGTCGATAGCAAAAGTCCCTGAAAGAAAATCTCCGTTCATGTCCACATCAGGCTACGAAATCAAACGGGTTTACACACCCGAAGATATTCAGGACCTGGATTACGTGGAAGATCTCGGATTCCCCGGAGATTATCCATATACACGTGGCGTCCAACCTACAATGTATCGTGCAAGGTTCTGGACAATGCGCCAATACGCAGGTTTTGGAACCGCAGAAGAATCAAACAAAAGATATAAATACCTTTTACAACAAGGGCAAACCGGACTTTCAGTTGCTTTCGACCTTCCAACACAAATAGGATATGACTCAGACGACCCAATGGCAGAAGGAGAAGTCGGAAGGGTTGGAGTCGCGATAGATTCGCTTGAAGATATGGAAATACTCTTTGACGGCATACCACTTGACCAAGTCAGTACATCGATGACCATCAACAGCACGGCCATGATTCTGCTTGCAATGTACATCGCAGTAGCTGAAAAGCAAGGGGTATCACAAGACAAACTCAGTGGAACAATTCAAAATGATATCCTAAAAGAATACATTGCACGTGGAACGTACATATATCCACCCGAACCTTCTATGAGATTAATCACAGACATTTTTGAATACTGCTCAAAGTATATGCCAAAATGGAATCCTATAAGCATAAGTGGTTACCATATTAGAGAAGCAGGTTCCACGGCAGTTCAAGAAGTTGCGTTCACCCTCGCTGATGGTATCGCGTACGTTGAGGCCGCGATGAAAAAAGGACTTGATCCAAACGTGTTTGGCAAGAGGCTCTCGTTCTTCTTCGCAGCCCACAATAACTTCTTGGAAGAAATTGCAAAATTCCGCGCAGCAAGACGATTATGGGCAAAGATAATGAAGAACAGATTCGGTGTCACAGATCCGGACGCTATGAAACTCCGATTCCATACACAAACCGGTGGTTCCACACTAACTGCCCAACAACCACTCAATAACATCATTCGTGTAACGATTCAAGCGCTTGCGGCTGTGCTCGGTGGAACGCAATCACTGCACACCAACAGCTACGACGAAGCGCTTGGTCTACCTACGGAAGAATCCGCAAGAATCGCACTGAGGACTCAACAAATAATCGCTTATGAATCCGGTGTCGCCGACACAATAGACCCGTTTGGTGGTTCCTATGTAGTGGAAGCAATGACAAACGAAATCGAAAAACGTGCAATGGAATACATAGAAAAGATAGACCAAATGGGTGGTATGATAAAGGCGATAGAATCTGGATACGTGCAAAAAGAAATCCATGAAAGTGCATACAAACACCAGCTTGCTGTTGAAAAGGGTGAGGAAATAATCGTTGGAGTCAACAAGTTCCAGATAGAAGAAGACCTTAAACAAACACAAATTCTTAAAGTAGACCCAGAGCTTGAAAAGAAACAAAAAGAAAGATTAAAGAAACTCAAAGAACGTAGAGACAACGAAAAAGTGAAAAAGTTACTCAACAAAATCAAAGAAGTTGCAACAACTGATGAGAACCTCTTCCCATACGTGCTTGAAGCAGTCAAAGCTTACGCAACAGTTGGAGAAATTAGTAACGCGTTGAGAGAAGTATTTGGAGAGTACACAGAAACAGTGATAATCTAGTTGCCTAGATGCATTCAAAAGCTGGTGGTCTTGAGAATATTGACAAAGGTAGTTTAATATATTTGAAGGGAGGACTGATATATATGGAAAAAGGCACATGGGAAATCAAGAAGGGTTTTGCTGAAATGTTCAAAGGTGGAGTCATAATGGACGTCACAACAGCAGAACAAGCCAAAATTGCAGAAGAAGCAGGTGCTGTTGCCGTTATGGCACTTGAGAGAGTGCCAGCGGATATAAGAAAAGCTGGTGGAGTTGCTAGGATGGCAAGTATTGCAAAAATTAAGGAAATCATGGAAGCTGTTTCCATACCAGTTATGGCAAAAGTCAGAATCGGACACATTGCAGAAGCAAGAATTCTTGAAGCCCTTGGTGTAGATTTTATTGATGAATCGGAAGTACTTACACCAGCTGATGATAAATACCACATCAACAAACACGAATTCAAAGTTCCATTCGTATGTGGTGCAAGAAACCTTGGAGAAGCACTCAGAAGAATCGCAGAAGGCGCTGCAATGATAAGAACAAAAGGTGAGGCAGGAACAGGAAACGTTGTTGAAGCTGTTAAACACATGAGAACTGTCATGGCCGAAATAAGGAAAGTTCAAAACATGCCATATGAAGAAATAGTCACTTACGCAAAAGAAATCGGTGCTCCTGTTGAACTTGTCCAACAAGTAAAAGAACTTGGTAGACTTCCTGTTGTCAACTTCGCAGCAGGTGGTATTGCAACACCAGCAGACGCTGCACTCATGATGATGCTTGGAGCAGATGGTGTTTTCGTAGGAAGCGGTATATTCAAATCAAAAGACCCAATGAAGATGGCAAAAGCTATCGTTATGGCGGTTACATACTGGAACGACCCAGAAATGCTCTTGAAGATTTCCGAAGATATTGGAGAACCGATGGAAGGTCTGGAAATAGAAACACTCGAAGTAAGACTACAAGAGAGAGGTTGGTGAAAAATGGTAATCGGTGTTTCTGGCATACAAGGTGATTTCAGAGAACACAAATGGATGATAGAAAAACTCGGAATAGAGACCTACGTAGTGAGAACACCGGAAGACCTGGAGAAGGTTGATGGTTTAATTATTCCCGGTGGCGAATCAACAACAATGATTCGAATAATGAAACGTATCGGATTATTTGACGCGCTAAAAGAGAAGATATTTAACGGATTTCCAGTTTACGGAACCTGCGCAGGACTTATCGTTCTTGCAAAAGAAATTGAAAACTACCCGCAAGAGTCGTTGGGGGTTATAGACATAAAGGTGCGCAGAAACGCATACGGAAGACAAGTTGACAGTTTTGAAGAATACGTTGAAATCAAGGGATTTGACAGACCATTTAAAGCCATCTTCATCCGTGCACCACGTGTTGAAGCCTGGGGTGAAGGGGTAGAAACTCTTGCATTCCTTGATAACCATCCTATCATGCTAAGACAGAACAACGTGCTCGTTACATCTTTCCATCCGGAATTGACAGATGACACAAGGATACATGAATATTTCGTTGAAATGGTAAAGCAATACAGTAAGAAATAACAATTTCACACCATGTAACTACGCCGCCAAATGGCGGCGTTTTTTTTTTTTACTTTGAAGGTTTCAATCTTGCTGATTTTGTTTCAAAAACGAAATTTGGTATAATACGCTTGAAAATCAGTCGCAATTTGAAACCCAAAACATTGACAACAAAAACCAAGAAATGGAATAAATATCTACCTTTCTAGACAATTTTTATCCAATTTTGCATTTGACACTTTTCAAAAGCACAGTTAAAATATGCCTGAAAATTAGAGTATAGTTGTCTATTTTCATTTCACAAAGAAAGAATAAAAAATTATTTTAAAGTTTCATTTTTTTAGTTTTTAGACCTCTTGTGAAAAATATCTTAATCCTGAGTGGGAGGGATGTTTGTGAGTTTTTCGGTTTTTATTGTGACATTTTTCACTTGGTTAATTCTAACTTGGACGATTGACCCTCAGGAAGTTATTGTGGGTCTCATCGTCTCGTTTGCTGTCTCCTTGGTATTCAAAAAGTATTACAGTATCAAGTTCAACAGGAAGTTTATCCCTGGGTTGTTCAAATTTCTTTTCGTGTATGTTCCGGTCTTTATCTGGGAGATGCTGAAAGCAAACCTCGATGTGGCTTCGAGAGTTGTTGAACCAAAAGTGAAGGTAAAACCTGGCTTTGTTCGGATTAAGACAGGTTTAAAGGGCGACGTTGCAAAGCTGACGCTTGCGAATTCCATAACGCTCACTCCTGGAACGATTACTGTTGACATCAAAGATGACGAACTCTACATTCATTGGATTGATGTTAAAGGGACCGATGAAGAGTCCAAGAAAGAGCTCTATGGAAAGTTTGAACGTATACTGAAGGGGGTGTACGAATGAGTGGAAGCCTCTTAATCGACCTTATCGTCTTCGGCCTTACGGGATTTGGAGTTTTCTTCTCACTCTTGCGGTTTCTTATTGGACCAACAAGTTTCGATAGACTTATGGCAATTGACACGATGAATGTAATGATAATCGGGCTTATTTCACTTTTGGCATATACGTTTAAAAACAACATGTACATGGATATCGCAATACTCTATGGATTGCTTGGATTCATAGAAACCATAGTCTTCGCAAGGTATTTGGAGAATCAAGCCAAAACATTCAACGAGGGTGCTGAAGCAAAATCAGTGGACGGTGATGCAAAATGATACAGTTAATACAGCAGATGGTAGGCTACACATTAACAGGACTCGGTGCACTTTTCTATTTTTACGCAGGGCTTGGTCTTTTGAGAATGCCTGATTTTTATACTAGATTACAATCATCAACAAAAGCAACAACACTTGGTACATTTTCTACGATACTCGGAATTGGAATACTGAACCCATCTTTCCTTGGTAAATCCCTTTTGCTGATTGTTTTCGTTGCACTCACAAATCCGGTAGCATCTTCTGTCATGATTAGAGCTGCATACAAAAACAAAGTACCTGTCTGTAAAGAAACAACTGTTGACGAAATTGTCCCTGTACTTACAAATCAAGAAAGTCAAAGAAACGGTGGTGAAAATCATGAGTAAACTCGTAGAATTCTTTATGAATCTTGAACTTATCGACTGGATATTTTACCTAGTAGGAGGGCTCATGGTTGTTTTCTCAATATTTGCAGTTGAAGCAAAGAGAATCTTTGATTCGGTTCTTGCTCTTTCTGCTGTGAGTTTACTTTCGGTGTTGCTTTTCATTGTTCTCAAAGCTCCGGATGTTGCTATTACTGAAGCTGCCGTTGGTTCAGGTCTTGCAAGTGCTGTCATGATTTTCGCCCTCTTCAGAATGAAGGCAGGTGAAAAGAAATGAGAAGGATTTGGGCAATCCTTATTAGTGTTGTGTTTCTTCACTTCTTTATAGGGACTTACTTTCCAACGCTACCGGAATTTGGAAACATCGACATGTACAGAAGGGTATCATTCGACTACATCAGCAAATCAACGACAACGAGTTACCAACCTGTTGAGTATAAAAAGTCCAAAGGGTTAGAGGACGGTAGCGCAAATGTTGTTACATCAATCGTTGTGAATTACCGTTCATTCGACACACTTGGAGAAGTTACCGTCCTCTTTGCAGCTGCACTTGGAGTAGGAATTCTCGCAAATATCAAAAAGCGAAGAATTGAATTCGAAGAACACAAGGTATTATCCGTCGCGACGGGTATGATTTTCCCACTAATACTGGTCTTTGGTACCTATGTATTCGTCCACGGTCACCTCACTCCCGGTGGTGGATTCCCTGGAGGTACTGTTATCGCCTTAGGTTTCTTGTTATTAATGCTTGCTAAAAACGAATTTAAAGTCACAGATGCTGCAAAACACACAGAACAAGTCGCTGGTTCTGGCTATGTGCTCGTTGGACTTATTGGTATGGCAGTTGTTGGTGTTTTCCTCGCAAACTTCCTCCCAACAGGGACTATCGGAAATCTCTTTAGCGCAGGTGTGGTACCTATCGTCTACACGCTTATTGGTTTCAAGGTTGGAGCTGAATTGTCTAGTCTTGTATCCGACATGAGGGAGGGGGATAAAGTATGATATACTACATCGCCTTTGTTCTCATCGGTATTGGTTTGTACGGAATAGTCTCCCAGAAAAATTTGTTTAAACAACTTGTCTCGTTGACAATAATAGACACTGCGGTAAATATCTTCATTGTGGCACTTGGGTATTTGCACGGTGCGGAAGCACCTGTTTATTCTTCTGTAACTCCCTTAGCTAATTTTGTTGACCCACTTCCACAAGCGCTTGTTCTTACGGCAATTGTTATAAGTGTTGGAACATTGGCAGTTGCCGCTATGCTATTGGTACACATACACGAAGAGTATGGTTCAGTTGACGCTGAAGAAATTCGTGCAGCAAAGGAAGTGATAGAATGATAGCATTGCTCGTTGCTGTTCCTCTTGCATTTGGATTTGCCACTGTTGCACTTCCAAAACTGAGTAGATACATTCTCCCGCTCGTTACACTTTTCAACCTGGTGCTACTGATTGGCTTCATTCACCCAGTACAGGTCTTGGAAATTGGAAAATGGCCAGCGGCTTACGGAATTGTTCTTGTACTTGATAGTGTTAACTATCCGTTCCTTATCTTTGTTAACTTAGTACTGTTTGCACTCTCCATCTCAGCAATGTTTGAAGACAAACTCGGCGTGCTTTTGCTTGTTTTAACAGCTGCGCTGAATGGTTTGCTCTTAACAGGTGATTTCTTCAACTCGTTCGTCTTCCTTGAAATTATAGCAGTAGTCGCTTATGTCTTGGCGTCACAGAACAAAAATTATTATGCTGCCTTTAAATACCTTATCTTTGGTTCTGTTTCCGGTGTACTTTACCTTATAGGCGTTGTTTCACTGTATGTATACGCTGGGACACTCAATATGGCTTATATAGGGTTCATCGCTTCACCAGAATACGTTCAAGTTGCAGGTATAATGATTCTCATAGCCCTCCTTGTTGAGTTAAAAATACTACCACTGGGACTTTGGGCTCCTGATGTTTATTCCAACGGTTCAACAGTTACACCTGTTGCACTTGGCAGTGCGGTAACGGTTGCTATTTTCTATCTATTCTCCAGGATATTCTTCAATGTTTTGGAACCTGTCAAGCCCTTGCCGGTCTATATACTCTCACTGATATCAGTACTATTCGCTCAGCTTGCTGCAATGAGACAAAAAACATTAGGTAGAGCCCTTGCATATGCATCAATCGCAGGAGCAAGCACGGTTATGGCAGCGCTTTCTTCCGGTGCACTTGGAGTTGAAAAAATCGCATCCGCTGCTTATCTGTACCTTTTAAACGAAGCAATCTCTATGTTCATCCTTTTCACAATTTATGGTTACCTCAACCACAAAGGTTTCAAAAATGATTCAGTTGCAGGTATCGCATTCTCTCTCGCCTCAATATCACTTATCGGATTCCCGCTAACTGCCGGTTTTTGGGCTAAGATTAACTTACTCGCCGCACTCTTTGAGGCAGGGGATTACATACTCCCGGCTGTACTACTCGCTGCAACAGTTATTGAAGCAGGATATTTGATTAAATGGAATGTAGACCTTTGGTATATCGACAACGATAGTCAAGATGAAGAGCGAGAAAAAACATACCTTCCATTTGGTGCGCAGGTTGTCGTTTTACTATTCGCTCTTACACTTGTTATTATAGGTTTCATGCCGGATCTAATTACCATGCACACAGATAAAATAGCATCCCACATCTTTGATTTCAAAACATACTTTGACACGATACTGAAAGGGGGTATGTGATAATGCAAAATCTGATAATATACCTTGCAGTAGGAACACTTATTGGATACTTTCTCTCAAAGATAAATAAACACCTTGGACCTATCGTACTCTTTGCGTTATCTATTTACGGACTTTACGTTCTTTGGGGCATGCCGACAGGTGTGACAGAGTCACTGTTCGGTTTCGAAGATGTCCTCAAATTCACAGCTTTATCTAAATACCTTTCAATTGTCACCCTGATAGTCTTTGCATGCTACGGCTTTTTCAACATCGCATGGATTTCAAAGGCAAAACGACCAGCAGCGTTCAATGCGCTTTCTATACTAACGTTGCTTGGTACACTTGGCGTGTTCTTCTCTGCTCATTTAATAGTGCTTTACATATTCTGGGAAATTGCTGTTCTTGCATCACTCTTTATAGTTCCTATGGGTAAAGAAGAGTCAAAAAAAGCAACAATTTGGTACGTAGTCATAAGCTCAATAGGTACTTATTTGTTCCTATACGGTGTCTTCATGCTTCATGAACAGTATGGAACATTTGATATATTCGAAATCGGTCAGCACATTCAAAACGCTTCGGTTGGATTCAGATGGGCTGTTGTTATACTGTTGCTTGCGGCTGGTATAGCGAAAAGCGGTATATTTCCACTTCATGTTTGGCTCAGAAACGTCCATGGCAACGCACCAGACACGTTCAGCGCAGTCTTGTCTGGTCAACTTGTAAAGATGGGGTCTTACTTGCTCGCAATGATTCTGAGCGTCTTTCCAATCGCGAATATGTTCGCAGAATTTTACAATGGAGTGAACATTCTTTCTTACATTCTGATATGGCTTGGTAATATCTCCATCCTTGTGGGAACGTTGATGGCAATAAAGCAAAATGATATGAAAATGTTGATAGCTTACTCTACCGTTGCTAACAGTGGCTATATACTTATAGGTTTGGCAACACTTCACCAGGTTGGTTACGCAGGTGGTTTGTTCCATATAATCAATCACGCGCTTGCCGCAACGATGATATTCCTTTCATTCGCGGCGGTCGCCTACCGAACGGGAACGACCAAGATTGACGAAATGGGTGGATTAATCCATAGAATGCCTGTAACATTTGTCACATACCTTGTTGGTATTATCTCGTTGGCCGGAATTCCACCGACAAGTGGATTTATCTCAAAGTGGATGGTTTTCCAGTCACTTGTGTCAAAGGGAATGTTCGTTACAGAAATGTTTGTATTCGTAGGAAGTATCGGTTCATTCCTATACGTTTTCAGACCCCTTGCTGGTGTATTCCTTGGTCAACTAAAGAGTAAACACAAAGACGTTAAGGAAGTTCCTATAATTATGCAAATTCCAATGATAATCCTTGTTGCATTAACAGTTCTTTGGGGTGTGTTTCCACAGCAAGTACTTGAATGGATTACCAATGTTCAAAAAGAATTTGGCATGAAACCATTTGAATTCGAAGGCACTGTGTTAAAAACAAGCATGGGCTATTGGGACACATGGACAGTCTTTCTCATGTTCGCAGTTGGTTTCATAATTGCAGCGATTATTTACATACTCATGCCAAAAGGAAAGAAGATACCTTTGGAAGACCAGTACACATCTGGTGAATTCCTCCACAACTATGATTTGTACCATTATGCCACTAAGTTCTATGCTTTCCTTGAAAGAGAATATGAAGGTCATCCATCGTTCGAAGACTGGTACTTATCGATTGTGAACGCTCTGAAAGCGTTCGGAAAATTTGTTGACTATTTAGCTCGCAGGACAGCTTCGGCTTACATCTTCTGGACAGCAATTGTTCTTGCGTTAATCTTGTGGGTGAGGTGGTAAGCGATGGCAGGATTAGCAACCATTGTAAGAGTAGCAGAAGTACTGTTTACAGCGTTCTTTTTTGGATTGACATTTGAGGGTATCGGTAGAAAGATTACCGCACGTATCCAAAAAAGATACGGTCCACCTTGGTATCAGAATTTCATTGATGTTTTCAAAACATTAACAAAACATGGTTGGACGCACGGTTGGATTTTCGACTTCGGTGTTCTCATGGCGCTCGGAGGAGTAATTGCAACGCTCTCGTTCGTGCCTCTTGGTAATCTTGTTGCATTCCCAGGTCTTGATAATTTCTTCGTTATCGCATACCTCTTCACAGTTGGTGCACTTGGTATGGCAATGGGTATGGTTGGAACAGGTAACCCATGGGCATCAATTGGTGTTGCAAGGGCTCTTACACTCATGCTGGGATACGAAGTTCCCTTCCTGATTGTTATAACAGCCCTCATGTATTACTACAAAACTGGAAATATTTCTGACATAATAATGGCACAAGCACAATCTGGTCAATGGAATATAGTTAAATTCCCAATAGGTGCGCTTGTTGCTCTCATTTCGCTCCAAGGTATGCTCGGTAAAGAACCGTTCGAGGCACCTATCGCACCAGCGGAGATTGCATCAGGTCCTATGGTTGAGCTTTCTGCAAAATATATGGGATTACTAATGCTTATGAACACCTTCATGGAATTCATCGAAATTTCTCTCTTTGTTAATTTCTTCCTCGGAGGCGGTAATTACTTCGAATTCTTACTCAAATACTTTATCGTTTGGACTCTTGCGGTCATGATTTCCGCAGTACTTCCGAGGTTCAGAATAGAACAAGCAGTCGCTTTCTACTGGACGGTTCCAATAATTCTTGCTTTCGTGCAAGCGTTCTTCGTTGTAAATGGTTGGGTATTTTAAGGCAAATGAATTAATGCGGAGGTGAAATAGATGGCTCAGATAGATGAAAGAAGTGTGTGGGAAAAGATTGCTGACCAGCTAAGAAGTAGATCGATGTGGATGTTGCATTACTGTACTGGGTGTGGTGCCGTTGAATTGCCACCGTCGATGACCTCACGATTCGATATGGAACGCCTTGGAATGGGACCTATGGCAACACCAAGGCAAGCAGATATACTACTCATCACAGGATACCTTAGTGCAAAAACCCTAAGAAGGGTTATATACACATACGAAAAAATGGCTGACCCAAAATATGTTATCGGTTTTGGCTCATGTACCATAAACGGTGGAATTTACTATGACTCCTACTCTACAATCAACAGACTCGACTACTATATACCTGTTGACCTTTACATTGCTGGCTGTATGCCAAGACCAGAGGCAATACTGAATGCTTTCAATACTCTGATGGAAATGATTAGAAAAGGGGAAGCTAACGGTTGGAAACGTTACAAAGAAAATTACGAATGGTACAAGCAAAATCAAATTAGAAGCCTCGGTGAGGTGATTGTCCATGACGAATTCCACGAATAAATCTGTTGCTGAAGTACTTGAGAAGGCCAAAGAACTTTTCAACGTCAGAGTCGAAGACGTTGCAGAAAGGCAATACAAACTCATAGCAGAAAATGACAAGACTATTCCTCTACTTGCTTTTCTGAAAGAATCAGGTTATTCTCACTTGTCAATTCTCACTTGCGTTGATTGGATTGAAGAGAAAAAGTTTGAACTTGTCTACATACTCTTTAACTGGTCCAACGGAGTGACGTTCCTTGTCTCGACATTTATCGATAGAGACAACCCTGTGTTCTATACTGTGAAAGACATGTGGCCAACAGCTGAGTATTATGAACGCGATGTCCATGAATTCTTTGGTGTAGAGTTTGAAGGAAACGAAAGATGCAAGCTACCGCTCATTCTCGAGCTCTGGAGCGATTTACCACCATTGAGAAAAGATTTCGACCCATTGAAGTATTCTAAGGAACACTTCCCTGACAGAGAATACGAGAAAGATGCCATACATGAAGCAAAGATAATAAGAGCCGATTTGGAAGATACGAGAGGTGATATAAATGGGTGAAGTAAAACTGTTCTTTGGTCCAAATCACCCTGGAATGCACGGTAATTTCAGTGTTCATATGTACGTTGAAGGTGATATCGTTGTCAAGGCAAGACCACTACCAGGGTTTTTACATCGTGGTTTTGAAAAGTTGATGGAAAGAAGACTTTGGTATCAGAACCTTGCGCTGATACCGAGAATATGTGTGCCTGAACCCGATATAAACGAAGCTTGTTATGCAATGGCAATTGAAAAGATAGCTAAAGTAGAAGTCCCTGAAAGGGCGCAATGGATAAGGATGATAGTCCTTGAACTTGCGCGAATTGCAAACCATCTATGGTCCTTTGGAGGTATCGGAGGACCTTTAGGGATGTATACAAGTATGTTCTGGAGTGTTGCTGATAGGGACAAAGTACTTGACATTTTTGAAGAATTAACAGGAGCAAGGATTTACCATATGTACATCATACCTGGTGGGGTAAGAAAAGATTTACCACCCAAACTTGAAGAAAAGATTTTGAAACTCATGGACTACTTGGAACAAAGATTGCCAGAATACGAAACATTCATTCTTAAAAATAGAATACTCCACACTAGGCTCAAAGGTATTGCAAAGATTGATACAGAAACCTGTCTGAGACTTGGCGTAACAGGCATAGGCTTGAGAGCAACCGGGGTTCCATACGACATAAGAAAGGTTGACCCATACTTATTCTACGATAAGGTAGAATTCGAAATCCCAACTGCTACAGAAGGTGACGCACTCGCAAGAATAAGCCTAAAACCAAAGGAAATAAGGCAAAGCATCAGAATCATCAGGCAAGCGCTTGAAAAGATGCCATCTGGTCCCGTGAATACAAAAATCGGTGATGGAAATGGTTTAAGAATTAGGGTTCCGAAGGGAATGGCGTATGCGCGTGTTGAATCTACACGTGGAGAATATGGCTATCTTGTCGTTTCCAACGGTGGAGAGACACCTTACAGAGTGGCGGTCAGAGGCGCTTCCTATCCGCAAGGTTTGTATGGTGTTGAACATCTACTACCTGGAACAAGGATAGACGACGTACCTATCTGGCTTGATACAATGGGCGTTTGTGCCCCAGAAATCGATAGGTAATGGGAGGTGCCGATAATGGAAATAAAAGAAAATAGAACTGAAACCCCAAAGAAAAGTTTCTTCGCACCTTTGATTGCTTGGAAGAACCTTTTTGAAAAACCAGTCACCATCCGTGTTCCGAAAGAGCAAAGAGAAGCGGCACCAAGATACAGGGGCTTCCATGTGAACGATTGGGAAAAATGTATTGGTTGTGGGACCTGTGCAAAAATATGTCCGACAGACGCAATAACAATGGTTGAAGTGCCGGATATGAAACAAGAATACGGTATGAAACCGCAAAGACCTACTATAGATTACGGACGCTGCAGTTTTTGTGGGATGTGTGTTGATATTTGTACAACAGGTTCACTGAAGATGACCAGAGAATACATCTTTATTTCTCCTAACCCCGAAGATTTCTACTTTGCACCAACTGAAAAGGGGTTGCTCAAGAAAAATCCAGAGGAAATCAAAATTGGTTGGACAAGGGATGAGAATAGTGAACTTCTCGACCTTGATAGAGTAATGCCGGAGATGTTATCAGCAGAAGAACGTGTGAATTCGTTCGTTGAGTTCGTCAAGGCATACAGCAAAGAACAAGCTATAGCAGAAGCGGCAAGGTGTGTAGAATGTGGTATATGTGTTGACAGATGTCCTGAGCACATGCAAATTCCACAATACATAAAGGCTATCTGGAAGGATGATTTACAAGACGCACTAAAATGGCTCCTTAAAGGTGTGGAAGACCAAAGCAACTTTGGTGCAAACCCACTCTCTAGTGTCTGTGGTAGAGTATGTACACATCGCTGTGAAGAAGTCTGTGCAATTAGTCACAGAGGTGAACCAATTGCTATTAGGTGGCTGAAGAGATACATAACAGATAGCGTTCCGGCTGAGAAATGGCATGAAATTGTGACCTTTGATGTCAAAAAACAACCCAAAAAGGTTGCTATCGTTGGTAGTGGACCTGCTGGATTGTCAGCCGCTTACTTCTTAGCGACGATGGGCTACGAGGTTGATATTTACGAAGCACTTAACCGTCCTGGCGGTGTAATGAGATACGGTATCCCAAGATACAGATTACCAGACGAAGCACTTGATAGAGACATTGCATTCATCGAATCACTTGGTGTTAGGATTTTCACAGGTGTCGCTGTCGGGAAAGATATCACCTTTGATGAACTGA
This sequence comes from Fervidobacterium pennivorans DSM 9078, assembly GCF_000235405.2. Lineage (NCBI taxonomy): Bacteria > Thermotogati > Thermotogota > Thermotogae > Thermotogales > Fervidobacteriaceae > Fervidobacterium > Fervidobacterium pennivorans. The sequence continues at coordinate 2,111,905 of NC_017095.1, read as the reverse complement.
AAAACAAATACGATGCGATATTCTTGGCAACAGGTTTGACACTTGGTAGGTCAACAAAAATACCAGGCTCAGACCATCCAGATGTTGTCCAAGCTCTACCACTACTGAGAGCTATAAGAGATTACCTACGTGGTGAAGGTCCTGAGCCGAAAATACCAAGACGTGTCGTAGTCATCGGTGGTGGAAATGTTGCTATGGATATTGCAAGGAGCATGGCAAGGTTACAAAAAATGAAATACGGAGAGGTTAACGTAACGGTCACTTGTCTTGAAAGAACACACGACGAGATGCCTGCTGACATGGAAGAAATCGAAGAAGCCATTGAAGAAGGTGTCAAAATCTGTCCAGGCTGGGGTCCAAGAAGAATTATTTTTGACGACAAGGATAACATCAAAGGTATCGAATGTGTCAAATGTGTCGAAGTATTCGATGAGAACAAAAGGTTTAACCCAAAATTTGACGAGTCGACTGTCCAATACTACGATGGTGATATGATAATTGAAGCCATTGGTCAAGCACCAGATTACTCGTATCTACCGGAAGAATGGAAATCCAAACTCCAGTTCGTTGGTCCAAGGATACTTACAAATAACCTTAGACAAACACAAATTCCATGGTTGTTTGCTGGTGGAGACATAGTTAATGGGCCAGATATAATCCACGGTGTAGCAGACGGATACTGGGCAGCAAGGGGTATAGATCAGTATCTGAGGGAACAAAAGTAATCTTAGTTGTAAACTATAATAGGAGGTGAGTTAGATGTACGACGTTCTAAGATTGGCTGAACAATTTGAAATCGATGGGTTTAAATTCTACACATCAAAAAAGAACGAAGTAAGGAACAAAGCAGTCGCTGAAATATTTGATTATTTAGCTCAAATGGAAAAAGAACACACAGAATTTATAAGAAGATTGATAAAATCTCTCAATGAAGGTGCACAAGTAGATTCACTTCCCGAACAAGATACAAAGTACTACAAATCACGATACGAAGGTCAAAAAATATCTGAGGCATCAGCAGAAGACGATATGGCTGACCTTTCAATTTTGAGAATGGCTTACTTAATAGAAAAGGATTTTATGGAATTCTACGAAAAAGCCGCAAATAATGAAAAAGATGAGAGAGTAAAGAAACTTTTGTTGGCTCTAAGAGACTGGGAAGAAGGACACAAAAAGATAATCGAGGACCAAATCAAAGCAATAATTGAGAGAAACAACCTCGAACTTGGATTCTATCCTTTCTAAAGACAAAACAATAGCATTGAACAATTACTCGGGGACCTTTTGTCCCCGGTTTTTTATACATCAGGTTGAAAACATGAGAGCTTAGTGATATTATGCAAATATTCAAATAACAGTTGTCTTTAAATACACTTTTAAGGACTGTTTTCAACGGAATCTTGGTATGTGTATGCTCATATTCTCAAATAAAGCAACTTCATTGCCGTATGGTTTACAAAAAAAGCTTGAAATTGCACACGCACTGGGTACTACGATCAAGTTAGTTTTGCTCGACGAACTAGCTGAGAGTGAGAAAGGCATACCTCGGAGGGTAACAGAAGAAAATTATAAAGGCAACATTTCAAGCGAAAAGCGGAGGTTCACCCTCCGCTTTTTGTTTTTTGCAACCGAAGAAATGTGTTACAATTGTTGTTTGGAAGACAACATGTGTAATCATCCAGACATAACAAGGAGAGTTTGCGGTATGAAACTGGAGAATTTGTACGAGATACTTAGAGAGATACACGGTCCCCAAGGAAAATGGTGGCCCGGAACACCCGAGGAAATTATAGTTTCAGCGGTACTTACGCAGAACACCAATTGGAAAAATGTTGAAAAGGCACTTGAGAATATTAAAGAATATTGTAAAAAGGATATTCTACATTGCCTGGCAAAAATGAGCACCGAAGAGATATCTTTTTTGATAAAACCTGCAGGCTTTTTCAATGTAAAAGCCCAAAGACTGAAAAACCTTTTAACGTGGTTGAAAAGCTACAACTTTGATTTGGAGAAAATCAAAACAAAGAGCATTGAAGAAATAAGAGATGAGCTTTTGTCGGTAAAAGGTATTGGAAAGGAAACTGCCGATTCTATAATACTGTATGCATTAGAATTACCCGTCTTTGTTGTAGATGCTTATACTAAAAGACTACTTGACAGACTATTAGGTATCAAACTAAAAGAATACGATGAATACAGGCTACTTTTCGAAAAAACATATCCCAGAGATGTTGCACTTTATCAAGAATTCCATGGCCTCATAGTTGAACATGCCAAGGCACTTTGTAGAACAAACCCTTTGTGTGCAACATGTCCTGTAGAATCTTGCAAATACAAAAATACTAAAAAATAAACAACATGGCTCCGGTAAACCAGAGCCATGTTGTGCCAAAGAAATGTATTACAATGTCTCTGATTCAACTTACTGTTGCTTGTAAAGTTCGAAGTAATCGTTACCGGGTCTCATCGGATTCGGATACCAACCTTTGACCCAGGCTCTCTGAGCCCTTACACTAACTGGTTGATAAATAGGAATACTGATATAATTATCTATTGCAAATTTTTGTATTTTCATATACAGCTTCGCTCGCTCTTCTGGATCTGACGAATTCCTTGCCATTTCTATGAGCTCATCCAAGCTCTTACCCCCAAGTTCTTTTCTCGGTGTGCTGACGAATTTTTTGAAATTATCTCCCTGTCTTGGTGCGTAAGTTCCTGCAGAATGATAGAATGTGAATATGAAATTATCCGGATCTGGGAAGTCAGCAAGCCAGTTAAAGATTGGCATTGGAAGCTCAGCTTTTCTCATTGCATCGAGATAGCTTGGCCAGTTAAGTGCCGCTATATCAACTTTGATTTTGCCAGGAGCTATCATTTCAAGATACGTCTTAATCATTTCCGCTATCCTTTGCCTCATCAAGTTCCCGGTGTTGTATGCTAACGTAAACTTAAGTCCTATCTTTAAGGCTTTCCCGTTCCATGCTTTATCAAGTGCTTTTCTTGCCTCAGTTAAATTGAACTTGTAAAGTGGCAATGTTGGATCAAATCCTAAAAGTCCATTGGGTAATGCAGCAGGAATCCTCGTTCCGTATCCTTTTAAAACATCCCTTATCACTGCATCGTAGTTGATGATATATGATATCGCTTTTCTCGCGTTAATGTCGCTGAAAAAGTCTGGAGGCATTCCGTTCCCGTCCCATTTTCCGCTACCTATGTATTTGCTGTTTGGCGAAACTGACCAGGAAAATCCCACAACGGTAACTGACAAAGATGGGATATTGTCTATAATTTGTATGTCCTTGTTCCCTTTTATCTGGTCAAGGTATTCAAGAACAACGGCAATATCGTCAGCATCGCCTTTTTCAAGCATAAGTTTTCTTGTGCCCCACTCACTAACAGTGAGGAGAATAACCTTCTTAAGTCTTGGCTCACCGCGCCAGTAGTCTTTGAATCCTTCAAGAACAACTTTTCTGTTTGTTCTGTCCCATTCTACAAGTCTGTATGGTCCCGTCCCTATTGCTGTTGCATAAAGTGGGGATTGTTCCTTAGCTATATTCCTGTACTTCCACCACGTATCCGGTTTTCCATCCCAAAGTCCCATCTTAATAGATGTTTCCTTGTCAAGTACAGCCGACCACCCAACTGTGTGCGCAATTATCGTCAGGAACGGACCGTATGGTCTGGCAAGTTTAAATATCACGTTGTCTCCTTCAACTTCAATAGCTGGGTCTATAACTTCTTTGTACATTTGAACTAACTTTTCCTTGTATTCAGGCAGTGGTTCACCATCTTTAAATACCTCAGAAACAGGTTTTCCAACATACTTTTGTATCATCTCGTTGAGTGAGTTAACACCAAAGATGGCGTTCCAAAGCATCCACATTGGACCACCAGCAGGGTCGTAAAGCAAACCTCTTTCAAAGGAGTATTCAACGTCTTCAGGTGTTAACGTTGCACCGTTGTGGAATTTAACTCCCTTCCTTATAGGAAACACATATGTCTTTCCACCGTCTTTTATAAGTCCGTTCTTAATACTTGGAACTTGCGTCGCTAACCTTGGTTCGAATTCTGTCAAACTACTACCTTTATAGGCAATAAGACTTTCGTATACGTTGTAAATAACCTCACCACTTACCGTATCGTACGCCTGGTGGATATCAAGTGTATCCGGTTCTCCAACACCAACCGAAACGTATGTCGTTGGATCAAATGCAAAAATACCGACCGCAAATAAGAACAAACTTACGAGCAAGTACTTCATATACCTCACAACGATCCCCCCTTTCGGTTTCACTTATTATATCACTTTCCATCTAAATTTCCAAAATTTCTGAACTCTCTTTCGGAATTTATAATTTCCTAATCTTCTTGATTTTTGAAAACCTATATGGTAAAATTTATTTTGCCGATTCAAAAGTTCGGGGTGTAGCGCAGGTGGCTAGCGCGCTTGCATGGGGCGCAAGAGGTCGCTGGTTCAAGTCCAGTCACCCCGACCAAAAAAATCAGGGCTAAATGCCCTGATTTTTTATTATTTGCTTCACAAAGTTCAATGTTCAGATACAATCTTTGCTATTTCAGGAATAACATCATTAGGAAATACGCGAAACCAGAAAGATAAACTTACACATAATAATATGGTACATCAACTTTATACTTACCTCTGAATTCCGTTTCTTTAAGCATCAAAGGACTATCTAAATCATGGAAGTCAAACGCCCCGGTCCCAAGTGCAAAATGGACACTCTGATTCACTCCAAGACTTGATTCCGCCATGCAACCAAGCATTAATCTCTGATTTGCAGCTCTCACCATCTCAACAATCGCAAGTGCATCGCTAATACCAGATTTCATAAGCTTGATGTTTATGTAATCCACCGCTTCTTCTTTAATCAATCTCATTACTTCGTATTTTGTCCTAGCACTTTCGTCGGCTGCAACAGGGAAAGGTGAGTTCCATCTTACGTATTTGAGTCCTTCGACATCGTTCATTGCGACTGGTTGTTCGAAAACATGTATGTCTATTCCCGCTCGGTATATCTCAGTTACAAATTTCACTGCTTGTTTTGGCGTGTAACCTGTGTTGGCATCAACAATGTATTTGCATCCCTTTGAAACTTCATAAATTGCCATCATCGCTTGGATATCTTCTTCAAGGTTTTCCCCTACCTTTATCTTTATCACGCTGTGCCCACGTTCTACAATCTTTCTTGCATCTTCAACTCTCTCTTCGATAGTCCCTATGCTTATCGTATAATCCGTCTCTATTTTCGTCTTCGCACCACCAAGTATTTGGTAAACTGGGACACCAATCTCTTCACTAAATGCATCAAGAACGGCATATTGAACTGCAGCCTTAATGCTTGGTGCACCAAAAAGTTTGTCGGTCACATCGAAAATCTGGCGGTAATTTCGCACATCCATTCCAACAATCATTTCATTTACAATTTGTTCCAGTCCTAATAAAGCAGGTACCTTCTCACCATTCACCCTAAACGACGGTGAAGCCTCTCCATATCCGACAACTCCATTATCAAGCTCAACAATAACTTCTATGTTCTCCGTGTTGTATGAAACGTTGTTTGTGATATGAAATGGCTTCACGTATTCAAAGCGGTTCAATTTGAACTTTACCGATTTGATTTTTCCCACCTTAAACACCCCCTATTTTCTTTTTCACTTTGTTAACTCTTCGAATTTAAGAACCTCGATTTCGCTTTTTAAATCAATTACATACCCGTCTTCTTCTTTGCTGATTATCTCCATTTCCCCAGTCTGGTTGTCGTAAGGATCCAACCTCCATGCTTTCTTTTCTGGCAGGAAGTCCCCTTGAAATTCGGTATTTGCAAACATTCTAAATCCATCAAGATTCGTAAAGTAGAATATACGCATCGGTTCTTGTTCTCTTCTCCCTCCACCAAACGAAAGGTCAACTGGCACCCATCCGTATCTTTCAAGATAGACAAGTGCCCAATCGTGTGGGGAAGCCCCGAGCGGAGTTATACTCCAACCCGATTGCCATTTAGCAGGTATTCCTGCCATGCGACATAACGTGATAAAGAGCAGTGCTTGGAACCCGCAATCTCCTTTGAATGTTGTCGCTACGTATTCCGGGATGTTATCATACAACGCATAAGGCAAAACGTATGAATAGTTCACATTTAGTGTGACAAAGTCATATATCCTTCTCGCACGTGCTAAATCATCAAGCTTGGTCCAATCTTCGTTGTGGAATATCGTATGGAGGAGTTCTTTTAGGAAAGGAGAAAAGACGATATGGGGTGGTAATTCACTGATGTCTTCTTTTGAAGGCTTTTGTGTATAGAGTGATTGTTGTCCAATCCATTCGTGAACTGTGTATTCGAACTCGACATAGAATTTTTCGTTATCCTTTCCTTCCATATATACTGTTCTTTGACCAACTGAATTGTCCGCAATTTCGCACTCGTGACTTGCACTTATTAATTTGACGTCGCTCTGCTGAAATTCTTCTTTTGGAAAAGGCAACCATACACGAACTTTTTCTTCCCTCGGATTCTCTTTCTCAACAGTGATTCTCGCTCGCACACGATAACTCTTTGGCTTCCCACTTTTCAGTAACCGCTCAACTGCTTTATTTATTAGCTCACGCCTTTTAAGCGTTTGTTTATCCACCCTTTGCCTTTCTTTGTATTGCTTTTCATTGAACGCCAGGTTCTTATCAAACCTGCTTTCAAAAAATCTTTGTGTCTCGATATATATCCAATCTAGTCTCCCTTCTCTCCAAAGTTGCTCAAACTCCGATTTCGTGGCACCTTTGAACACCTTTTTGAAAATTTTAAGTGCTTCGGCTTGAGGGTATTTGTAAGTTTTTTTGAGCAGTTCCATTCTAAACAACTCAAATTTAAGCCTTTCCCTCATCTGTGGTGGCAATCTGTGTTCGAGTATCTTATCGATTTGCTCCCGGGCTTTTTTGAAGAAACCTTGGTAGATGTATTTTTTTAAAACATCCGGAAGTGGGTAACTAAGAAAATCCATTCTTGACATATCAATTCCCCCTTGACTTTTAAGTTTCATCTTCTAACTTTACTTCACAACTTATTGTATAACATTTTCAACGGAAAACAAAATCTCAAAATTAAGAAAACCCCTGCACATAAAGACGTGCAGGGGCAGAAAAGCTTTCAGAAAACTAAAGGAATGTGATGAACGATAATTTTCACTAGAAATGAATTAATACCCACTACCGGTTGTTTTAACTTCAGGAAATGAAATTGCCGAAAGTTTTGTTATCTTCATAATAATCTTAGGAATGTCCGTGTTGTCCATAAAACCTGTGAAATAATGTGCACCGGGTCCAAAAGCGTAGACTGGGACGGGTGCAGCTGTGTGGTCAAACGTTGTCCAGCCAAATCCAACTTTTTCACTTACAAACCTTGCAAGTTCTCTTCTCAGATTGTTTGAAGGAATCTGTCTCAAGTTTTCGTATTCGGCATCTGTGATAGATATACCATACCATTCTTTAAGACCCGCAATAAATTTTTCTTTATCTGCGATGTTGTATTGGCTTAAGAACATCTGTGTAGTTCCTTTTGCCTTTCTTGCAAGTTCCACGTTAATTGTGTAACCACCTTTTGAAAGTGACAATCCACCTGTTTCGTGGTCACCGGTAACAATCACAAGTGTGTTACCATCTTTAGCTGCAAATTCGAGAGCAACTTTGACAGCGTTATCAAATTCCACAACCTCTTTCCAAACTCCGTAGAAATCGTTCGAATGTGCTTCCCAATCTATCTGTGAGCCTTCAACCATGAGCATGAAAGGTTTACCATCCTTTGAAAGAAGTTCGAGGGCTTTTTTGGTCATAACATCGAGGGTTGGTTGAGCTGATGACCTGTTAGAAACTGGGTCAAGATGTCCCTTGGCAAATAAACCAAGAACCTTTGAAGACTGAACAGTATTAAGTTGTTCAACTGTTGTTATATATTCATACCCTTTGCTTTTCATCACTTCTATGAGATTAAGCCCATCTGTTCTTCTACCACCTTGCGCAGTTGGGACAAACATATCCCATCCGCCACCAAAAATGACGTCAACAGTTCCAGATTCAGCGAGCTGTTTAGCAAGGATTACTTCATCGTTTCTATTTGTTACGTGCCCGTACATTGAGGCTGGTGTGGCATGAGTTACCCTACACGTAACTGCCAAACCAATGTTGTAACCAGCGCTCTTTGCAATTTCAAATATTGAAGGCATCGGTGTACCATTTGGTAATACGCCTATCGCACTGTTCAATGTTTTGTATCCGGCAAAGAGGGCCGTCCCCGCTGGAGCAGAATCTGTCACCCATGAATCAGCAGAGTAAGTCGTTTGTATAGCTGTGTAAGGCAATGTCATAGTTGTCAAAACTCTTCCTTCAAGTATACTTGCAAGAAGAAGCTGGTTAAAACTCATACCATCTCCGACAAGGTAAATAATATTCAGCGCAAATGAGATAATGGTTACAAATACTAAAAATAACAACACGAAACCCCTAAGTTTCATACTCAACACCTCCATCATTTTGATTTCCCCCGCTTCCTCCCCGGGAGTTATCCAGAAGGACTTTAACATATTTCTATTAGCAGACGTTTTAAAACTGTTAAAAACCTTTAAAAACCTTAAAAAGCCAGCTGGTTTTCTCCCAGCTGGCTTTCTCATGCATTCATGCAAATTACACTCATTTTTTTTTAGAATTTCTTTATATCCTCCGGCATCCTTGGAAGTATTTCATACATATCCTTGTACAGATACATAACACCCGTTACCGAAACCTTGTCTCCAACTTTTAGCGTATTAACTTTAAATGGCACTTCTTTTCTTATATACACCAAAATCTCGAACTTATCGGTCTTTACTTTGAACTGGTACTTCTCAACAGAACTCACAGTTCCTGTAACTACAACCAGGTTGGACAGATATTTTTTGAAGTCCGCGTCTTTGAGTTCAACAGCCGTTGGTGTAGCTGAGCCAATGACCTCTACTTTGTCTGGTATAATCTCAAGAATTCCATAGTAGACCTTTGTTTTGCCAACAACTTTAACAACATCACCTATCTTTAAGTCAACAGGTAAAACTTTGCCGTATAACATGATTCCAGCGGTCTCATCTTGCATATACGTTGTCAAATTTCCAAGCACTCCAACTGGGGCAAGGATGATACCAGTTGCTTCAACCGTTTCGCCTTCTTTTAGTTTGTAAATATCCGCAATTTTGACTAAGTTCTGCGCAAAAAATACAACACTCACTACCAACAAAAGCGTTATCAAAAGCTTTTTCATACCGTCAATTCCTCCCTTTTGTTTTTAGTTGACGATTTTAATTTCAAACGGTGCGCGTAGCATAATCATATATTTCCCTTCGTAGTTGTCATACCAAAGTTCACCGTAAAATCTCACTTTTCTACCCTTTAGACCATAGAGGTTGTACCCATTGAATAAATTGTTGTACTCACCACTTCTTATCTTAACAAGCGCAAAGTCCGAATAGATGTAGTAAGTATCGTTAGAAAATTTTACATTACTAACATCCATCTCAAGCCAAACAATCTTACCTTTATAGGAACTCATCTGGCTTGCCTTGGTTTTGTCGATAACTGGTGCGTTATCGTATTTCGAGAATATACCTTTTCTGTTTTCGTATGCCCTTTTGTAAGCGTCAACGATTGCCTTAGTGTAGTTTGGAACTGATGTGCTGTCGTAAATCAAGGGTCGAGCATATCCATTCTCAGTAAGTGATGCTTCATAAAGATACTTCACACCGGTTTGCCTATCTTTTCCAAAAAGGTAAATCAAAATCCTTCCATAGCTATCTTTCCCCTTTTGCTCGTACGAAAGCTCAAATTGACTTGCGAACCAGTAAAGATAATCTTTTGCATTCTGCCCATACTCACCTATCGGCTTATCTCCTTCATGAATTTCTGGTGCGTCGATTCCAATGATTCTAAATGATAGTCCTGAAACTCTCAGTGTATCCCCATCGAGCACTTCAACATTACTTATCGCTGTTTCTTGAGGTGAACAAGAACTCAGTATAAGGGCAAGAACCAGGCTAACAGCGATTACAAGAAAAAATACAGCGTTTGTTTTGGATTTTCTAAAAACCATTCCCCTTCTTCACTCCTATGTAGCTTTTAACGTCAATTTTATTTTACTTCGATATCTTCTTGTTTCAAAGGCTGGATTTCAAATTCGTCTTTAAATAGTGTGAATATACCCGTTACCCTAACGGTCTTTCCTTCTGAAATACCAGCCAAACTAATTCCTGTTGCACTCTTAATGTAAACCTTTACCTTAAAAGCACCGGCATTTACAATGAAATTATCCTTTCCAACGCTCTCAACTGTGCCGGTTACATATACAAGATTTGAAAGGTAAGACTTGTCAAGAGACTTTAATTCAACAGGTTTTATATTTCCTTTACCAACCACACTTATGTTATCTACAACTATCTCAAGAATGTTGTTGTAGACTTTCGTTGAACCACTCACAACAACTATATCTCCCACGTTCAAAGTTGTAGGAATAGACCTTCCATACAGCATTATCGCTCCTGTTTCATCTTGGATATATGTTACTGAATTGCTCAGCAATCCAACTGGTGCAAGGACAGTACCAGTGACAGTAACCTTTGAACCTTCCGGCATACTGTAAAGGTCGGCAATTTTGATTGTTGTCGGTTGCTTGCTTTCTTGAACTGCTGGTTTTGGAGTAAGACTTGCGACAAGCGATTGAGCTGCACCAAGTAGGTCTATGCTTGTTTGGTATGTATACGTAAGCTTAAGGAGAGCAAATTGTGTTGTTGGAAGTGCAGAAGAAGCATACAAGTCACCGTTGGCAAATGAAAGCGAAAAATCTCCAACATTCAGCTTCACACCATAGAGTGGCAACCAACCACTGCTTGCCCAGTTGCTGTTGTATTTGGCAAAAACACCAACGTAAAATCCTGGGAAGTTGTATCCAACTTCACCCATAACGTTCCAAGAGCGTGGTGCATTCGGGTTTGAGGGTTCTCCTGTTGCAAAACTCAAATCGTATTTATTTGCTCCAATCCAAGCAAACTGACCAGCTGCAAACCAAGGACCGGATGTAAGTTTGGCACCGACCAAAAAGCTTGGTTCATTAATTGTGTTCGTTGCTGCACCGATACCAGCCCAGTAATCAACAGTTCCAAATGATATCTTCTGGGAATTGGAGTAATTCAAAGATACTTGGTAGTAGCGAGTTTCGTAGTATGCACCAAAACGACCGAAATTGGTTGTAAGGGTCCCGTAAAGAGCGAAAGTTTTCATTTCTGTGCTGTATGCTCCACCTACTTCGTATGAATAACCATCAAATTTGCCATAGACATAACCGACAAATCCGCCAAGCCCTGGTGATGTATTTGAGGTGTTGTATGTGTCGAACTTCAGCCCTCCGAGCGAAACACCCTCGTATTGAGAAGTCAAACCTCTTGAAAGCCTCATCCTACCCGCTGCAAGGTAGATAGTCTGAATGTATGGAATATTAACAGAAAGCCTTGTATCAACGAAGTAATACCTCGGGACGATGAAATCATAGTCAAAGAGCTTAAAGGTGGCATGTGAATATGTTAGATAATCGGTAAATTTGATTGCCACGGAATCAAAAGGTGCTGGTGGTGTGATTGTCCAATAGGCTATCGGGAAATTATCAAGATTTCCCAAGTTCATGTCGTAGGTTAAATACCCTGTTAACTTGAAATCAACTTTGAAGGCAAATGAAATTAAAACCAAAAAAATCGAAAAAACTAAGACAGCATATCTGATTAATTTGCCGCTCAACTTAACTCCCTCCCCGTAAAAACTAATTTTCCCATTTCAATCTTGGATAGTCGTTTCCTTCATCGATTGTCCAGATGTTCGTAAAGTCCCAACCAGAGAATGTTGCTTGCTGTTTCATTTCGGATGTTGTTTTACCTGTTGCATATGAATCACTAACTCCTGAACCTACTACTTGTGTATCGTAATATGAACTTGTCACAACTGGATCAGTACTCCCTGTTTCTTTGTATGCTATGAAAGCCTTACCGTTTGTTATTGAAGCAACCACGTAGTTGTTCTCTATCACCGCATCTGCTGCAGAAGTTGCGCTGAAATTACATATAAATCCTGCCGAGGCTGTTGTACTTGAGTAATCACTACTCACTTGTCCTCCCTCAACATAGCAATTCTTCACAACTACCGCAGGCTGACCTGAATTCACTTTTAACCTACCAAGCAATCCTCCAATTGCATATTTCACCCCAGAAACTGTAGTATTTCTAACTGCACATTCCTCAATTTCCGTCCCATCTATCGCTTCTCCAATCAGCCCTCCACCATAGCCAGAACCGCTGTATGTTACTCTAACAGAACTCTTAACAACCTTAACCCTGTAGATTTTAGAAAGTTTAGAAGCTCCTGCTAACGCTCCTGCGCGGCTACTCGCTGTAATATTTGCATTCTCAATTATCAAATTCGTCACCGTCGCATTGTAGAGATACCCAAACAAACCTACATTGCTCTTTGTAGTATCGTTGAAAGATATATTCATGATTTTGTGCCCATTTCCATCAAACACTCCAACAAATGCACTTGTTGAAAGATCCGAGCTATATGTTCCAATCGGTGTCCAATCAACTCCTGCAAGGTCTATATCTGCCTCGAGTCTGAAATACTTGTTAGCACTTGCAAGCGCCCTTACGCTAATTAAGTGCTCAGGTTTTGTGATTATATATGGATCATCTTGTGTTCCGGAACCTGATTCGAACGAGAACATTTCCCATTCAGCATACAACGGCATCTCAAGTATTCCTTCGCTTCTTTTGGCTTTACCGTAGAAGTTAGTAACCTTACCTTCTAGCGAATTTTTGAACTGTTCAAACGTAGAACTAAACAGATATTTGAAGTTACCTGCCGATATTGTTATTTTGAGCCAGTTGCTAACGTTAATGTTAACGTTTCCTGTTGCGTCTTCAGTTACATCTGATACTGTTCCCGAAAAGATAGCATAGTTGCCTTCAATGTATGTGTTTGAACTTTCAACCGTAATAACCGAAGCTCCAGAGAATGTCGAATAAACGCCTTTTTTAGAAGAGTACGCAGATTTGTAGGCATTCTTTAGCAATTCATATATTGCCGCATCTTCCCATTCTTCAGCAAGGTTTGGAACAACAACACCATCTTTCAGAGCCTGTTCTTGATACAAAGTCTTACCATCCTTGCTGAACAAGAAAGCGTATTTCTTTCCATTCTTTTCACCCTTCACAAGAACTTGGACAATCCCTTCTGGTTGGGAATTTATAAATTCTTCGAGCTTCGTCTTTGCCGCTGAAGGATTTACACTATCGTCTATTCCTATAAGTTCGTAAGTTTGCTCACCCACTTTAAACGTTTTACCATCAACTACTTCGTCAACAAAAACACCAACCCCTGGATAGCTATCTCCAATTTCTGCACTTAGAACTTTCAAACTCCAAGCGCCATTTGAAAATTGCAAATAACCTGTCAAAGTAGCTTCCGTGTCATAGGTGTAAGGAAGGAAGAGACTTGAGCTTAAGGAAGCAACATTGATAGTTGCTTTTCTTTTGTTTACCTTATCATACTCATATGTAAATGTCATCTTTCCACCATTGAGTATACCGTATACCTTAACGTATTGGAAATCCCAGAGAGCACGAGTTGTAATGCTTACATTATTTGCAATGTCGATTGTCAAAGCGGTAGGTTCAACTGTAAGTGTTTCTGCTGCAAAGTTTTTATAACCACCCTTGCTGAAGTCTATTTGGACGGAATCTCTGTATGTTGTTCCTATAACATTAGTCAGCGTGACTTTCTTTCCAACATCCGAAGAGTAGAACCCTGCCTTGTAGACATAAATACCAGTCTGCCCATCGTGAATGATTGCGTCACTACCTGACACATAAATAACTGTTCCTTCAACTTTATCGAGCAATACCGGACCTGCCGAGTTCAAAATCTTTAGCTTTGCATCGTAGATGTTCTTAACCGACAAAAGTGATGGATGTTGTGGAACACAGCTTGTTATGACAAAAACCAAAACCACGCTTAAAAGAGCCAGAAGTGCAATGGACCATTTTTTCACCTATACCACCTCCGAGATATGAAAAATAATTTTTGGTCATTCGGCCAAAAACCCGGGGCAGAGCCCCGAGTTTTTGGATAATCATCGCATTTGGGTTGTATTAAAATTCCCATTTCAATCTTGGATAGTCGTTTCCTTCATCGATTTTCCAGATGTTCGTAAAGTCCCAGCCAGAGAATGTTGCTTGCTGCTTCATTTCGGATGTTGGTTTACCTGTTTGCAAACTGGCTGAAGCAGAACCAGCTGTTTCTCCTGCAACGTCTGTATCAAAAAAGTTATTACCACTATCAGATGTAGCAGGAACACTACTACCGCCTATGAAACCTTTCCAGTTAGCATTACCACTCATATTTGGAGCAACAGCGGCATAGCAGTTCGCTATCTTGACTGAGCCTCCATAAGTTGTGTTCTTGGACACAAGCCCAATTAAACCACCTATGTTGGAACTCGTCGTTGACATGAAATTCACTGTTCCTGTGGCATAACAATTTTCAATAGTTCCTGTTTCAACTGCATTAGCGTAGAACCTTCCTAGCAATCCTCCTGCACGTGCATTGTCGTAATTCGGAGCTGATACTGTCACATTGCTTGCAAAACATTGACGAATAATCATTGTATTCGTTGAGGAATTATCCGCATTAACATCACCTATTAAACCTCCAACGTAAGCATAGTAACTGTTTTCAGCTCTCAAAATTGAATTTCTTACACCAACTTTTTCAACAGTAGAGTTTTTTGCACAACCAGAAAGAGCTCCGACATATTGCTTTGCTGTAATATTTGCATTCTCAATTATCAAATTCGTCACCGTCGCATTGTAGAGATACCCAAACAAACCTACATTGCTCTTTGTAGTATCGTTGAAAGATATATTCATGATTTTGTGCCCATTTCCATCAAACACTCCAACAAATGCACTTGTTGAAAGATTTGAGCTATATGTTCCAATCGGTGTCCAAGTTACACCTGTAAGGTCAATATCGGCTATCAGTTTGAAATATTTACCTGTATTCAAATATTCAGACTTGCCTATATTCTGCAACTGCCTTGCATTTCCTATGAGGTATGGCTCATCTGCCGTTCCACTTCCACCAGCAAAGTCAGAGAGTGTAATGTTTGATTTTTCAAGTTCTGTCTTTTGACTTTCGCCATCGTTGTTGTATGCACTAACTGCTACTTTTTCAAGGTTGTTCCACTCAGTCAATGGAAGGTCAATTGTAATGGTTGTTGTAGTGATGTTATCTTGAACAAGAATGAAGTCATTATCTGTTGCTAGCTTCTTGTAGACTTTGTATTTTACATCTTGTCCTGAAACAGCATCCCAAGTGAGTGTGAGCTTTTGTGAGTAGTCTTCATAACTTCCTGCTACGTTACCTGGAGCGTTTGGAACTTGCAATTCTGTGATTTGTGTTTTTTCAAGCACTTTCAATCCACTTTCCTTGTCATCTACAACCGCGTTGATTGCAATACCGTTTATTCTGTCATATTCGCTTTGTGTGAAGTTAACAATAGTAAATGTCTTGTTTTGCGTATTGCCAACATATTCGTAATATGTGTTGTTATCGTTATCTTTGAGCTCTTTGTAAATATAGAATGTTGCATTCTGCTCTTCGTAGTTCCATGAGAGTATAAGTTCATTACTGATTTTGTTCCAAACTGCCGTGAGATTGCTCACTTCTGGTGCATACGGGAGTGTTATCTGCGTTAGAACGGCAATCACCTGGGGTTCATTTCTTTCAGAATCGAAGACAACTTTAAATGTGACGTTTCTTACTCTATCTGGGTCGATTGGAATCGTCACTTGTGCAGGATTTGACATGTTACTCCAATTTTCTGGAATTGTATATTGGTCCTTAGCAATTAAGCTAATTTTGAATCTAACCGTGTACATTGATGGATAGAGTAATTCTTCTACCATTGTTTTTGTACTGGATATTGTTAAGCTCTTTTGTGTCCATTCTGTCGCTATGTCTTTCTTAAACTCAAGCACCGCACTATCTACATTGTATCTTTCCCATACCGTGCTATCGATTTCTACGTTTGCTTTCAATGTTCCGTTGACAAGAATTCCATCGATTACCACCTCGTTGTTTCCGGTTGTAATCGTTACATTTTCTTTCTGTCCTGTGAAAACTCTTGTGTTGTCCGAACGCTTTGCCTCAACATAGAAGCTATAAGTTCCTGCATTTGGAAGTGTAAAACTGAACGATGGGTTTGTCTTGTTTGTGGTTTCCGTTGAAAGAATGGTTTGGTTGCTTGAGTCTTTGACCGTGAGGTAAATCTTTTCAATGTCGGAGAAGTATCCTGTTAAACGTGGTTCGAAGGCTTTTACAGTTGTTGAACTCAGTAAGTTCACGTTAACTTTAACTGAAACAGGACCCGTCACAGGTTTTTGTGTACAAGAGAAAAGCACCAGTAAAATCGTTAAACCTAAAGCTACCCAGTAAAACTTTCTCATACAGTACTCCCCCTTCAAAAAAGTGAAATTTCAGTTAATAAAAACTACTTCAAACGATGCTCTCAAAAGGATTTTATATGTTCCACTCGTATTACCGGGCCAAAGCTCTCCGTAAAACTTGACAAGTTTGTTATTCAAAGAATACATATCGAATGGAGCAACGAAGTAATCGTATTCCTCTTTGCGCAACTCAACTGTTGCCCATCCATCGTCGAGTGTCAATGTGTATTTACCCGTGGAATCTTTTGAAATGTTCGTAATTTGCCCTTTTAGCCATACGATTTTTCCCACATAGCTGTCTTTGTCTTGAGTTGATTGTTCAACAATCTGTGCACTTTCATATTTAGAGAATATACCTTTTCTATTTTGATACGCTAATTTGTAAGCATCTACAATGCGTGGTGTGAACCTTTCATCAACATTTTCTTGGTAAAGTAAAGGCCTTGAAAGTCCGTTTTTCAGAGATTCTTCCGGATAAAATTTTTCTCCAGTGTTGTTAAGAAGGTAGACTAAATATCTTCCATAACTGTCTATTCCTTTATTAATAATACGAACGTATCCATTTCCGGATGAAACGAAGCTTTTAAGAAATTCTGTTGATTCATCAGCGTATTCTCCTCTTGGTTTTGAACCTGTTTGGACTTCCGGAGCATCGATGCCTATCAATCTATATGACTGTGTCCCTACCTTGAACGTATCCCCGTCATGGACATCTGCAGTATTTACGTATAACAAACTTCCGATGTCACTTTCCGAAGGAACAAGAAGCTTTTCAACGATTTGTTCATCTTCGGAAACATCAACAAAGACAAGCCTGCTTTGTTGAACCTTGGAATATCTTTTATCATTCGAATTTGTTTGCGAAGTAAGAATTCCTTCCGTGGTAACTTGCCAGATACCAGGGTAAACTTCTACAGCCAAATTTCCAGAGGGCTTACCTACGACTTGCGTAAATTGAACAGCAGTTCCGTTGAGTTTTTGGAGAGTCACTGTCGCATGTTCAGTAAAAAATGTTATATCCGTTGGTAATACATTCAGGTGTATTGTTCCTGAAGCAAGTTTTGTGTCGATTATTATATTAGTATTTTGTGCATCAACTGTGGAAGTTGAAGAACCATAGAAATACAATTTGTCTTGATTTGAATCTTTAAAGTAAGTTTTTACGTCGAAAGTGTATGTTCCAGGTGCTAAGTTAAAAGTGAAGTTCCCTAATTGGGTTGCATTTTTTGTTTCAACAACAGAACCTGATTCCAAAATAGTAATCTGCACCATCGAAATTTGCTTGTTAGAAAAGGAATAAGGTAATGCATTGCTTGATTTACTTGTATTTAAAACATCCGTTGGAAGGTTTATAGTAACACTCACCGCATAACTCTTTTGAAAGAGATGTGTATTGGTAAAGGTTACAGAACATGAAGTCAAAACTAACACAAAAGCTGAAATTACTGCCAAGGAAGAAACTACAATTTTTAGTTTGTTTGTCACAGTAATTTTCTCTCCTTTCCAAGCTCTTTAAACATTAAAGTATCATTTAACGATAAACTTATCCCTTGAGATAATGAATAGTTCACTTTCTTTTGTTTTATCAGCGCTAAGCACTCTAACACCAATTCCACTGATTTCTTCTAAGTCAAACTCTGTTTTTTCAAAGGTCGTACTTGTTGTCTCTCCAATCAATTCATACACCTTTTCATTCTCATTCGATGGATTGTTGTATTCCTTGTATATCATGAACACAACGTCTGGAAGCGTGTAAGTGTATTCCACTAACAATTTCTTTTCAGCTTGGTAATACGTAACAGTTGCTTGTTCAACAGGTGGAACGTATTCAGGAATGTTAATACCAACATTAACATCAGGAGCCGGTATTTCAATTTCTGCGTTGGAGACTCTGAATTTCCAAGAGTTGGTTTCGTAGAAGAGATATCCCGTCAAGGTGGCTTCAGCATCAACTGTGATGGGTTTATCAACATTAAACTGGTTTATTAAACTGATAGAATATTCATCTGAGATTTCAAATACCTGGTTCTTTGTCCCTATAGAGTATGTTACAAAATACTTGTTGCTATCGCTGTCAAACCTAATAGTTCCCCGAACCGTTGAATACAAACCGTTCATTAACGCAAATGCTTCCTTCAGAGATGGTGCAGGAAGCTCACCTGAGGCGTTCAGATTCTTAGCTTGAGGTGGGGTTTTACCAGAGAGGTCTACAAATATTTCCGTAGAGCTTGTTCTCTCAAGGTAGAATGCTTTGTTTTTGTAAACCGCTTTCACAGACTTTAATTGTATCTCTTTCCCGACATACTTGGAACTCAAACCTGAATTTTTGAACATTATCGCGGTCTTGTCATTTGCAAGAATCAAGCTTGAATCTTCAAACCTATAAACAACATAGCCTTTCAGGTTAACCGTAGTTTCGGTATCCTCTGAAGAAACCAGGAGATCGTTTTTCACTTTTTCAATATTTTTATACACCGTTTCTTCAGGTTGTGGTTGCGGTTGTTGAGGTTGAGCACCAGGTTGACAAGATGTTAATGAAAACAAAGCCATGAACAGTAGCACCGAAACCGATATAAAAATCAGTCTACGCATAAGCATACACTGTCCCCCCAAAGAATAGATATCTTAAACATGCTTTCACGAAGAGTAACCTTACAGGATGGGTAGTTCATTATAGCTTATTATTATACCACAAATGTTAAGATAATTTTAAGTTCTTACATTCTTCTATTTTTTGCGCTAAAAAGAATAAAACTGCGAAAATCACTTTTTTTCGCAAGTTTTCTTTTATTTTAAGATACTCAAAAATTTAACTTCGCTGAGCATACTTAATCGTTCAATCTTCTTTTATTAACTCGTTAGCTTATATAGACAACTTTGGAAAAATTCCAAGTCAAGCAAAAACTCGGCTGGTTTGCTACTACCAGCCGAGTTTATAAATGTTATCATTTTTCCGCTTTTTATATCTTCTCACTTATCGCCTTTGCTTGCAAGAACAAACCAAGGTAATCTCTTCCTCCTGCTTTGCTGTCAGTTCCGGACATGTTGAATCCACCAAATGGATGGACTCCGACAAGTGCACCCGTGCATTTTCGGTTGAAATACAAGTTACCAACGTGGAATTCTTCTTTTGCCCTTTCGATGCGTTTTCTATCTCTTGAATAGAGTGAACCTGTAAGTCCGTATTCTGTCGAATTAGCAATTCTTAATGAATCGTCGAAATCTTCTGCTTTGATTATAGCGAGCACAGGACCGAAGATTTCTTCTTGAGCAATCCTTGCATCCCAGGCAACATCTTTGAAGATAGTTGGTTCTATAAAATAGCCTCCAAGGTCTTCTCTTGCATTTCCGCCATAAATTAGCCGTCCTTCTTTCTTGCCAATCTCGATGTAGGCCATTATCTTTTCCATCGAACTCTTGTTTATCACCGGACCAAGCCAATTTTCTTTGTATCTAACATCTCCTATCGTTATCTTCGATGTTCTTTCTAGGACTTTTTCAATTACTTTGTCGTATACATCTTTAACAATTATTGCCCTGCTACCTGCACTACATTTTTGACCTTGGAATCCAAACGCACTGACAACGATTCCTTCTGCAGCAGCATCTAAGTCCGCGGTTTCGTCAACGATGACAGCGTCTTTTCCACCCATTTCAAGGACCGTTCGTTTAATCCAAATCTGACCAGGTTGTGGTTTTGCAGCAAGTTCGTGTATGCGAAGTCCAACGTCTTTTGAACCGGTAAAACTTATGAACCTCGTTTTTGGATGCTTGACCAAGTATTCCCCAGCCAACGCACCACTTCCGGGTAAGAAATTAACCACACCATCTGGTAATCCAATTTCCTGGAGCACCTCAAAGAATTTCGCTGCAACCACCGGACTATCGCTTGCTGGTTTCAAAACAACCGTATTGCCCGTAACTATTGCTGCGCTTGTCATTCCAACGAGTATCGCAAGTGGGAAGTTCCATGGTGGAATGATGATGCCAACACCAAGTGGTATGTATCTTAGTTCGTTGTATTCACCCGGAATTCTGACGAGTGGTTGTTCCGATGCATAGCGCAACATCTCGCGTGCATAAAATTCCAAAAAGTCGATTGCTTCAGACGTATCTGCATCTGCTTCTACCCAGTTCTTTCCAACTTCGTATACCATTACCGCATCGAATTCTAACTTTCGTTCTCTAATTCTTTTTGCAGCTTTGAGCAAATACTCTGCCCTTACATGTGCAGGTGTCCTGCTCCATGTTTTAAACGCTTCCCATGCTGCCTCAAGTGCTTTTTCTGCCAGTTCTTCATTTGCACTGCTTACAATACCAACAACTTCGTCTGGTTTGCTTGGGTTAATTGACCTAATCTTTTTCTCTGTTTTATACGGCTTACCCCCGATAACGATGTCATACTCTTTACCAAAATCTTTGTAGACTTTTTCGAGTGCTTCTTTCATCCTTTGCTCATTCTCAGGAATGGAAAAATCAACATACGGTTCGTTTTTGAAAGGTGGTATAATCGTCCAATCTGTTGCTTCGTACATCCTAATCCCCCCTGGAATAGATTTGAGTTTCCATTAATTTTTTAATTTCCTTCCCTTTCTTTGAGCTTCTTCACAATAAACGAAGCGACATGGATACCTTTTGTGCCTCTTCCGAATCCAGCATCAACACCGTTTTCTACAGCCATATCGTTGTTTATCTGCGTTCCACCAACAATGATTAGCACTTTATCCCTGATTCCTTTTTCTATCGCAAGTTCGTTGAGCCTTCGCATGTTCTTGATGTGAACATCGTTATGCGTGATTATCATGGATGCAAGGATTGCATCAGCGCCGGTTTCGATTGCAGCATCGATAAGTTTTTCAGGTGGAACACTCGTGCCAAGGTATACGTATTTGATTCCGTATTTTTCAATACCGCCATGCTTAATATCAAGGATTTCTCTCAATCCAACTGAATGTTCGTCTTCCCCAACCGTTGCAGCGACCACTTTAATTGGACGTTTGGCAACATATTCGAATATCTCTTCTTCTGGCAGGGTTTCTGGTTTTTTCGGCAGTTTGAGTTCGTCTATTTTTATTTCAAAAGGAACTTTTGCTTTAACTTCGACATACGTGCCTTCAGCAGGATGTAGCACGGTTTTTGCAATAATCGTTGGGTCCTCAAGTCCGAGCTTCTCACAAACCGCAAGCGCTGCTGCCTCTGCATATTCTTCTGGCAATGCGAATGTCATGTCAAGCTGAATCCAGCCATCTGAATACCATTCGACTTCCGGTTTGATAACGTTCCTTGCTTTCATGTCTTTTATACGCTGTAATCTGAGGTTCACGTTATCTGTCTCGTCGAGTTCATCAATAAACTGTATCTTTTCTGGCTTGTGGAATGTGCAACCACCAATGAGGTCACACGGTTTTTCTATGCCTTCAGGCAGGTTGTTGTATCCAAAGTGTTCACAAACTGGAGCCATGTAATCTGGGTCTCTTGGAACAACGGTTCCAGCTGCAATTTCCCCGTCTTTCTTTCGTGCAATTCCATCACCAAGCCTTTCCGGATAGTATCCGTTGTCAACAAACATACCAGCTTCGAGTGCTTCGAAATAACCGCCCATCTCAAGAATCTCTTCAAGCATGAGAATAGCTCTCATTTTCAGCTCTCTGACTTTTTCTCTGATTGCTTCTTGGTCAATCTTTACGTATTTCTTTATACCATCCATTGCAAGGAGAGTATGCTTTGCTGTTTCGATTCCTCTGATGGAGTTTATATGCCATGGCACATTTCTTCCTTCGTCCGGGGTAATTGTTGATTGTAAGTCTGCACTTGTCAACCTTGAAAGTACGACATTCAGAACGTGCACCCTCGTTGCATCAAACAAGTCTGATTCGATGTATCTTGTGTTCATCTGAGCTCTGAATTTGAAACCTTTAAAGAGTTCTCTAAGCGCTACAGCGTATGGTAAATCTATTCTCATCTCCGGTAGTGGTGCAATCACTGGAGGAACAGTTGATAGCGCGATGTTTTCTTTTGGCATGCCAACCTTTACCGAGAACATACAGTTGATACCATGTTGGACAAGAAGTTCAGGCATAACGGTCCATGCCAATTTTGCTGATGCATTTGCGTTGTGCGCACCATCGATTTGTAGCATGTTTGCCCATGCCATTATCTTCTTAGCAACCGCTGCGTCAACAAAAGACCTAACAGGGTTAACACCTCTATAAAGAATATTGTACTGTGGGTCTTGGTGTGCACCGTTGACTCCTTCTTCAGCAAACAATACTGCAATCTCGGGACCTGCAACACCAGAGACATAGCTATGGAAGTTTATAGGTCTTCCTACTTCATCCTCTATCAAATCTAACGCTTTTCTTGTCGCTCTGACCTGCTTTCTTGTGATGGGTATTCCACCAACACCTTCCGGTGTTCCTTCGATAAGACCGTCAAAGTGTGATTGGCCAAGAGTTCTAATAACCATTATATGGTCCGCACCATGCCAGGCTGCCATGCGCATTCTTCTGATGTCATCTTCGAACCTTCCAGAAGCGATTTCACTTGTGATGACAACGTCCGGTTGTGGGTCAATGTTGTTGAAATAGTGCGCAGCTGGCAACGGAATGCTGTTTTTCAAAGGTTCACTTATTTGGTAATATTCGTATCTATCAACCTTTGTTCCTTCAGGAAGTTTCTTTCTCCAAGTCCAGCCTCTTCTTCTTGGGCGGTATTTATCGAGGTCTTTTAATATTTCTTCAACATCGATTGGAACTTTTGGGTCGAGTTTATCCATTCTTCTTCACCCCTTTGAATATCCTGTCAACATCGTCCCAATATTCTCCATTTATCATTCTTCTTCCCGCTTCAATGTAGTCGATGTTGTGTTCTTTCGCTATTCTCCAGACGATGTGACCGGCACCCTTTCCAAGGAGTCCCCTTTCGAAAATCATGTCTACAAGCTTTTTAGCTTCCAGACTATTGAATCCCATTCTCAACAGAACTGACCTTTCAATAGACGGACTTGTGTGTGTTCTAGCAAGTTCGACAAGCGGGTCAACAACTTTCTCGACAAGATGCCAAAAGTAAGCGTTGAGTTCTTCATCGGTCATATTTTGAAGATGTTTAGACCTTTCTGCGAAATCATCCGGTCTTGGTTTCATCCGTTTCCCTCCCCATTCAGCTCTTTGCTCTTTTCTATAAACTCTTTTTGACTTCTTCTATCCACTTGATTATTTCTTCTCTTGTTGCTCTTAAATCTTCTTCTAGGAATTTCATTTCAGTTTCAGTGAATTCACTTCTATTTTCTCGTTTGATAAGTTCTTTCAAATAGCTCTTTTTCATCTCTTCAACAGGATATTCGATAACACCAATTTGCGAAGGATGTTCCGGAATTGCTATGACCTTCCCGGGCACATCTTCTTTTATTGGGTCTCCACGTTTTACAATCATACCCATCTTCTTTGCAAATGTGAGCTGAGCTGACGGCAATTTACCAGCACCTGTGTATTCTGTTTCGTTAACCACTATAGTTTGGTCTTCATCCATCTCAAGGGCAAGTGCTATCGCTGCTGTGAGTGATGTGTTGCCCGCAGGCCCTCTTTGCAATCCTTCAAGTTGAGCGAGCATTTCCGTAACGTAGAAAACCTCTCCTTGGGTCACAAGCACATATCTGTCCATGTATCTTAGAGGTCTTGCTGCGTTCTTTGGAACATCGGACCTATCTGGAAATACTGCAAACGGTATGCCGAATCCCGTGTGACCTGTTGTAAAGTATTTCCTGTTAAAGTCCGTGTCACTTGCCATATGTAGACCTCTCAAATCAACACTTGCACCAATGACCTTCGTTTGCGTTGCTCCGGCTTTTCTTAACCCTCGTGCAGTCCCTGTTATTAGCCCTCCACCTGCATGTGTTACAACAACGGCATCAGGAAATCTACCGGTCAATTCTTTCATTTGCTCAGCAATTTCATACCCAAGTGTTTCAATGCCTGCTATCGCGTACGGAGAATAGAGCGACGCATTGAAGTAACCCGTTTCTTCAAGTAATACCAACGTGTAGTAGAATAGCTCTGGTCCTACCGTCAGTTGCACAACTTCTGCCCCGTATGCTTCACATGCACGTCCTTTTTCAAGAATCTCAGGTTGACCTCGCCATTGGCTGTCGTAACATTCCTGGACTATTATGCACTTTAAACCCCTTTTTGCAGCTTGAGAAGCAACAGCAGCGCCGTAGTTACCACTTGTGGCAGCTATAACTCCTTTATAGCCGAGCTTTTGAGCATGATATACACTTACTGCCGCCCTTCTATCTTTGAAACTTCCCGATGGATTTGTTGCTTCGTCTTTCAAAAATATCCTTGCACCTTTGCCTTTTGGAGCTATCTTTTTGATGAGTTTATTTATGTTTTTAAGCTCTACCAAAGGTGTATTACCAACGCATGTTTCAGCCTGGATTTTTCTAACTTCTTCCAAAGAATACCCGACTTCTTCCATCATCTTTTCATAGTCAAATGCGATACCTTCTATGATAAATTTTTCGTAATCTATACCTACAGCCTTTCGCATTATCTCAGCACGTCTTGCCATTACTGCAGCATAAGACCTATCTTTGTTCATTTGTCATCACCATCCGATGACTCCAGAATTTCCCTTAATTCCAACCCTATCGTTATGAGTTCAGGAACAGGTTCACCAAAGTCGTGCTCGTATTTTGGGTTGACTGCCACAAGTTTTCCTGTAACCAACCTTCCTGTCATCGTTTTTATGGTAACAGTCGCTCCTATTTCTGCCACTTCGTCTTGTAAAAATCCCTTAACTCTCATTTCGAGTGGAACTTTTTTTGTATCCTCAGGCACTTGTGGAGCACGTTCTTCAGGATGTAGTATAGTAACCTGAATTTGCACCCAGTCACCTTTTTTGGCAAGGTTAGCGAGCACTGAGCTCACCTCCATATTTATCTTGTGAATGAAAGAATAGACCTGGGGACTGGCAAGTCAGCCATACATTTCAAACCAGGTTGTGCACCAATTACTATTGGAATCATATTAGTTGCAATCGCTATTGTTGCTTTTCCTCCAGGAATTTCTGGTTTTATAGAAAGGTTTATGTTTATGTCTCCGTATATTTCTATGTAATCTCCTGTTTCAACACCTTCAAGGTGCGGGTGTATCTGCTGTGGATGGTAAAGCTCAATGACACATTTGTCTCCAACGTATGCTTTTGCTGAATGGTTACAACCTGCTACCATGCCAGGTTCAACTTTAACGACTGGGGTTTCCCTGTAGACATTAGAAATTATAGGTTTCCTTTCTTCCTCTATCTTTGTGATATTCCAACCTAAGGCTCTTGCTATCATCGCAATGCTTTGTGGGAATCCAATATGACCAACGATGGTGCCTTTTTTCAAGCCTTCTTCAAATTGCTCTGGTGTTGTGCCAACTCCTTGCGTTTCCATAACTGTTTTTCCAAACGGTGATAGGTCGTTTATTCTTTTTGCAACTATTCTGTCAACTCTTGTGCAGACTCCCGTCAGAGCAATGATTAACGTATCAAGAACAAATCCAGGATTGACACCGGTTCCAAGTATCGTCACTCCGTATCTTTTTGCCAAGCTGTCCATGTAAAGTGATTCTTCCGGATGGGAATCAAACGGAAATGCCATTTCTTCAGCTATTGTAATAACATTTGCATGGTTCTTAACTGCGTACTCAATCTGTGGAAGAACGTCTTTAACAAACGAACTCGTTGCGATAACTACAAGGTCTGGGTTTGTCTCCTCAATAACATCAATAGAATCTCTTACACGAACACCGTAGTTTCCAAGACCAAGCAATTCACCAACATCTTTACCTATGAATTCTGGATTTTTATCGATAACCCCCACCAGTTTCATGAACTTACTTTCGATAATATTCTTTGCAATACCACGTCCCATAGCACCAAAGCCCCAAGTTACTATTCTCATCACAATCCCCTCCCGTTACAAATTGGTCTTTTCGTTAAATCAAGAGCTCTCTTATTAATTTTACACAATTTCACTATCGCAATTCAAACGTTTCTAAGTGTATGATAGTTGCTATAACCAAAGAGATGCAATTATAGCCCCTCTATGCTCGCTTTCTCTCTGTTATGCTCGTTTATACTTTAGTATGCAATGCGAACAACAAGACTTAAAAAATGTAGTTCTAGAATTCTTTTTTGAAAAAATGTAACATAAAACAATCTTACTATTAGTGCGGTAGAGTGATACACTTAATGTGAATTTAACATAGTTTTTTCACTAATTGCTTATTGAAAGTTACATTGAGAATGATATAATAAGCGTGAAAACAAAAAATAAGGTGTTTAGTTTTTTCATAACTTATTAAAAGGAGGTTGGAGCTATGGCATCCAAAAAAGGTTTGACAGTAACACTTATCGTCATCGCTATTATTGTGGTCGCTATCATCTGGGCAGTAGCAGCAAACAAGAGCAAGGCATCTGCCGAAGCAACAGAAGCAACAGAAACAACAGTTGAAGAAGCAACAGAAACAACAGATTACACAACAGAAGAAAGCACAGATTACACAACAGAAGAATACGATGAAGAAGGGTATGAAGAAGAGTACACAACAGAAGAATCAACAGATTACACAACAGAAGAATCAACAGAAACAGAAGAATCAACAGATTACACAACAGAAGAATCAACAATGTAATTTTTTAAAGGAAAAAGCGGGCTTAAAGCCCGCTTTTTTACTTTTTCTCAAACCTTTCGTAGATTTTATCAATGTTTTTAAGATAGTAGTCTGGTTTGAACAATTCCTCAAACTTTTCCTCAGTGATTAATTGACTTATCTTTTCATCAGAACGTAATCTCTCTTTGAATGACTCACCTGTTTCCCAACATTCCAGAGCATATTTTTGAACAAGTGTGTAAGCCTCTTCCCTACTCATTCCAGCTTCTACAAGTGCAAGGAGTATCCTTTGAGAATAAACCAATCCTTGGGTTATATCTATGTTCTTTTTAACTTTCTCCTCAAAGACTCTCAAATTTTCAATTAGATACCTTGCTTTTTCAAGCATATAGTAAATTGTCATTGTTGAATCTGGGAGTATGTATCTTTCCGCAGATGAGTGTGAAATGTCCCTTTCGTGCCAGAGTGCCATGTTTTCAAAGGCAACTTGTGCATAGCTTCGCATTAACCTCGCCATACCCGTTAATCGTTCACAAAGGATTGGATTCTTCTTATGAGGCATAGCTGAAGAACCTCGCTGTCCTTCTTTGAATGGTTCCATAGCTTCAAGCACTTCCGTGCGCTGTAAATGCCTTATTTCAATTGCTATGCGCTCAATTAAACCTGCAATTATAGCAAATGTTGCAAGCAAATGTGCTATATAATCGCGCGAGATAACTTGTGTGGCTACAGGCGTAGGTTTCAGTCCAAGCTTTTCAAGAGCAATTTTCTCTACTTCCGGAGAAATATTTGCGTAATTGCCAACAGCACCACTTAATTTTCCAACAGCTATCTCTTCACGAACTCTTTTTAGTCTTTCAATATCTCTGAGAAGCTCCGCATACCATGAGAGAAACTTCAATCCAAAAGATGTGGGTTCCGCATGAACACCGTGTGTTCTACCAATCGTAGGAAGTGTTTTGTATTGGAGAGCTTTCTCATATAGAACCAATCTTAGCTTTTCCATCGATTCCAAAATGATATCTGTTGCTCGGATAAGAACGAGTGAATTAGCCGTGTCAACAACGTCAGATGAAGTTAGTCCATAATGGAAGTACCTTGCTTCATCTCCCATATTCTTTGTTACGGACTTTATAAACGCAATAACATCATGGTCAACCACTTGCTCTGTAGCTAATATGTCATCCACATCAATAAACGCTTTTTTTCTAATTTCTTCAGCTGTTCCTTTCGGTGCAATGCCTACTTGTTCGTATGCTTCAACCACAGCAAGCTCAACTTCGAGCCATCTTTCATACTGGGCTTTTAAAGTCCATAAACTCTTCAATGGTTCAAGTGCGTATCGTTCTACCATCTAACTACACCCCCCACTGTGGTGGGTCAATTATCAGATTTTGCCCACCGTTTTTCTTCCCTCTAACAACCACCAATTTTGCCTCTTTCTCAGGTGTCCCATGTAAAAAGCACATTCTTTGCACAGTGAGATTTACCTCACTTAGATAACTCAAGACTGTTGTTAAAATGTTTGGTGAAAAGACAAAAACAAACGTTCCACGGTTCTTTAGCAAATACGAGGCGCTCTGTGTAAAACTCTTTATTGTTTCTAAATCAGTTGTGCGACTCAAGCGTCGTATTTTGCTTGGGCTTTCCTTACCCTTCCCTGATAAATGGAACGGAAAATTCGATACAACCATATCAAACGTCTCTGGTTTATAAAAATATTTCACGTCTCTAACATCCAGATTTCTGAACTTTACTTTATCATCAACCTCGTTTAGCTTTGCACCAAGGTTTGCAAGTTCAACAAGCTCACTTTGAATCTCTATTCCTTCAACAGTAAGATTATACAGTTTGGCAAGTGCGAATGCAACTATTCCCGTTCCACTTCCAAGTTCTACAACGGTTTTCACATCACTTGTTGGCTTAGAATACCAAACTAAAAAAGCCGACGCGTGCGTCGGCTTGTGATACGGTGTATCGGCAGTTTTTATCCCTCGCAAAATCTCTGAAGAAAATCTTCCAAGATTCATCTCAAAATTTTCCCCTTATTTAAAATTATCCAAAAGTTATCCACCAACGAAATCAACAAGTGATTTTTGTATGGCCATAGCTGCTGATTTTAAAGAAGCCTCAAGCACAGCTTGTTGCATACTCAGTTGCGTCAAAACCTTTGTTAAATCTGCATCCTGCTCTTTTGAAAGGTATTCAGTGTTGAAAAGTTTCAAATCTTCTATTCTGGAAGCTACCATCTCTGCCATTCTTGACGTTGCACCAACGGATGCAAAATGCTCCATAACTGAACGCTCCAAAATACCGATTTCTTTCAAAGATATCTCAGAAAGCTTTCTTTCATTTCCTTCGTATAACGCGTTTATTGCATCATCGATAGTGGAAAAAACAGTCTTACCGTTTTCAAGGGTAAAGACGTCGTAAACCGTTACTCCATAAGTAATAGTGTAACCTAACGCATTGATTCTCCTTTTTACATTTGCTTCTATGGGTGTTTGTATGTTACCATTTTCATCAACTGGTCTCAGCTCTGACCTTGCACCACCGAAGATATACTCATCCCCTACCCTTGTATTGGCAATCTCGATGAGATGCTCTTTCAACGCCTTGAGCTCAGCTGCTATCGAATTTCTTTCGTCAACAGCATTTGTGCCATTCGCACCTCGGACCATCAATTCACGGATTCTGTGGTAGACATTCGATAGCTCTTGAAGTGTGGTGTCGTAAGATTGGACAAAGTTGTTGACATGGTCAACGTTCCTTTTGAACTGTTCGAGTTCTCTCAATCTGCTTGATATATTAGAAGCTCTTGTAGCAATAACAGCATCATCGCTAGGATACTGGACTTCCTTTCCAGAAGAGAGTTTATCATGCATTCGTGCGATTCTGTACAAACTTTGCTGAATATTGAAAAGAGTTCGTTCGTTTATCATGTTGTTCGTAATTCTCATACACATCACCTCTCCCGCTATCAAGACGAAGAAATATACTATCTTCCAACTAAACCTAGTTTATCTATAACCCTTGAAATCATATCATCCACAGCGGTCATCACCCTTGCTGCTGCATTGAACGCCTGCTGGTATTTTATCATATTCGCCATTTCCTCATCTAAAGAAACACCTTTTACCCTTTCTCTTTCACCATCAATTTCTTTTTTCATCAAATCGGTATTGCTCTTTATCTTCATTGCAGTTTCACTTTCGACACCGAGTTCTGCTACAACACTACCAAGATATTCGTTAAATGATTCCAGTCCATCGTTGAGAACTTTTTTGTTTCTCAAAGCTGAAAGGAGTTCAACAATACCTGTGTTTGCACGACCGGAAGGCTTAAAGACCTTTGCATCCCAGTTTGAGTTTTCCTCAGTGTATCCGATATCCACAGCTAACGTCTCGGGATTACTTTTAATCGTTGAGTTGACTGCGAATTTTTCGACAAACCTGTATGGTTCTTTTGGAACTTGCTTGTCTATGAATAACGCATCCGCCTTAATGTATCTCATTCTCTGGTCTTTCGGAGGTTCAAATGGATTAACAAATACAAACCCCTCATCCCAATCGTTCAAAGGATTTCCGTCCGGGTCTATAAATCCAAGTGCCGTCCAAAGTGCTTCAGGACCTTGAATAACCTTTTTTAATTCAAAATCCAAAGACCTGGAACCGCGCAAAACAAATTTTCCATGCGGCGTAACATCTGCTATGATACCTGTATTTGCCTCGTTTATCATTTTTGCCAAGTCTCGTAGTGTAGTCTTTGTTGGGTCAATTCTTATCTCTGTTGCACCAATCCTGATAGAGAAGGCTTGGCTCCTACCTACGATGTTCTCAAGCGTTTCACGAGATGTGTCAAGGGCTTTATACGTTTCCTTATGGATATTAGCTTGTGTGAACAATCCTCCGGAATCCGACAATTTTATGTTCTTTAGATCGAATTCGTTCGCCTTGGTTGGGATTATAAGCAGCTTATCATCGTGCACAAATGCCTTTATATCACTCCCAAAATGTGCGTTAAGCTGATTTGCCAGGTCCTCAAGCGTTGTAGCTGCTGTGATGTTTAAGATTTCCTCTTTTCCATTGACAGCTATCTTATAGCTCCCAGAACTGACTTTGAAATCCTTCCTATCGATAACAAAAACATCAACGTTTTTCGTTGCAAAACCCATAGTGTTGAACATGTTACCGTTGAAGTCAAGTGCGAGTGTATTTCTCAAATTCTGATTAGATTCAAAGTAGAGTCTGTATCCACCATCACCGTGCGCACCAACTTTTAAGTCAAACCACCTATCGGAAATCGATAAAAGTGTATTTTGGAAGTCCTCAACTTTATCGTATGGGTTAACTCGTGCAGCGAAGATTTTCTCTGTCCCATCGAAGAACACTATCGCACCTTTTTCGATAAAAGGTTTCGTTGTTATATCACTGAAGTCCTTCCTATCACTCATACCAGAGATGAACTTGATAGGACCGTTTTCAACACGTTTTGCCCCAGCCAAACGATACAATTTAGAGTCCTCAATCCTCTCAGCAGAGATGTCGTTGAAAAACTTTAAACCGGTAACACTTCCATCGCCGTTAAAACCATCTTGGTGAATTAGATTGAACTCATCAGTGAGAGAAAGCACAAACTCATCGAGCCTATTCATGTATTTGACAAGAATTTCATCGCGAAGGTCAAATAAACTTTTCAACTTTCCATCGTTGAATACCACTTTCGAATTTCCTGCAAATATTTCCTTAAACCCTTTGCCAAACGGTCTTTCCAAAGCTCTCAATTCAACAACATCTTGTCCTGTTAAAACAATCTGGTTACCCATCCTCAGCGTTATTTGACCAGCGTTATCTTCATAGTAGTATATATCGGCAAGGTCTGACAACTCATCCAAGATTCTGTCTCGCTCGTCAAGCAAATCGTTCGGAGTGTATCTTAAACTCACCGCAGTTCTTACTTTCGCATTTATATCAGCAAGCCTTTTGACCATCGCGTTTATTTGCTGTGTGCGTTGAGCAATTTCGTTATCTAAATCCACACGTAACTGTTCTAAACGCATATACAAATCCTGGATATGCTGGACCAACTCCTCCGCCCTGCTTACAAGTCCGCGTTTCGCAGCAGTGTTTGTTGGGTCTGTTATAACCTCCTCAATTCCTGACCAGAGCGAATCAAACAAATACCTAATTCCTGCTTCAGAAGGTTCAGCAACAAGTTGTTCAACGAAATGAAGATTCGCAGTGATTGTGTCCCAGTAATTGTATTTGTTGTTTGTTTGTCTGAATTGTATATCAAGGAACGCATCTCTCACCCTTTTGATATCACGAACATATACACCCGTTCCTATCTGCAAAGGAATTGAAGGTTGGGTGAGCGAACTTATAGGAATGGGGGGCATGGTAAGTAGTTCCGGTCTTTGCCTTGAAAAACCGGGTGTATTTGCATTTGCTATATTATGTGCAACAACGTTCATTGCCAACTTACTTGCGTAAATTCCAAGGAGTCCGGTGTTTAGTGTTCCAAATAAGCTGATGTCTGGCAAATTCTATCACTCCCTTTGTTGACTTGGGAACAAAACTACTGGTAATTTACTTTAAACTGTCGTATCTGGAAGTGTTGTAGTTTGTAGTATACGCAGATACACCTTGTTTGTTTTGGTTAAAAGAATAATTTGGGGATGGGTTAACACCTCTGACAAGATTGTTGAGAAACTCGAAATAGTTGTTTTCAAATTCAAAGATTTGCCTTATGCTATTCATAACAATCGTCAATTCATTGAGCTTCTCAACAATCTCAGCAGCAAGGTAAGCTATTTGCGGAGCATCGGATGCGGTTGATTTATCTATATAATCCTTGACGCTTTGGTAACCCATTTTCTTTAAAATAACATCCCTTTCATCTTCCAACCTTGAAATTTCCAAAGAAAGCTCTTCTATCGTAACTGCGTACCTCGAAAGCATATCCGTTTGTCTATTGAGAACAGCACTTTCAAGCCCCCTGAAGGCTTGAATCATACTGTCAAATACCCGAATTTCATTTTTCAAGTTGTCAATTAACACTATCTCATCCCTCCAATATCTTCTTTGCTATCTTCTCTACATCGACTTTGAAAGTCCCGTTCTCAATTGCTTGTTTAATTTGGTTAACAAGTTCAACTCTAATTTCAGGATAGTTTTTAGCCATCTCAATGTATTCAGCAACTTTCTTTCCTTCCTCGAGAATAATAGAATCAGCTACGTTCTTTGCTTCGCCCTTCACTTTAGATTTTTCTACGTTCTTCTCCGTTTTTCCTTTAACTTCCTGCACGTTCTGAGCACTATGAATCCCTACTTTGTTGATTTTGTCAATCATGCACTTCACCATCCTTTCAAAGA
Source organism: Fervidobacterium pennivorans DSM 9078 (assembly GCF_000235405.2). NCBI lineage: Bacteria > Thermotogati > Thermotogota > Thermotogae > Thermotogales > Fervidobacteriaceae > Fervidobacterium > Fervidobacterium pennivorans. The sequence continues at coordinate 2,078,298 of NC_017095.1, read as the reverse complement.
TTTTATAACCATTCCTAAGTTAATTATCGGCAATAATTCGTCTTTACTTGAGTGCCAAGCTCAGTAATGGTACTTTTCGTTTTTTAGAATTTTAAACCCTCTAAAAATTTGCTCAAGCAAAAGAATCAGGCACATCTCATGAGTAAATGTCATCTTAGAAAAAGAAATTCTCTCGGTTGCGTTTTTTCGCAGAGTTTCATCGATACCGAGAGGACCACCTATGACGAAGACCAGTTCAGAATCTTTCATAAAAGCTTTATCCATATACTGAGCAAATTCTTCACTGGTCATCTGTTTTCCCCAAAGGTCAATAAGTGTGTATTTACGTTCCTTCAGCCTTTTCAATATGTGCTCTGATTCTTTTGAGATTATTACCTTTGGGTCGAGTGTGTTGATATCTCCTCCGAGTGGGACAAAATTCACCTCAACTTTTGCAAAACGCGAGATTTTTTCTTCGTAGAATTCTTGAGCTGGCACAAGATGTTTGGAAATTTTTCCTGGGACGATGATTTCTATTCTCATACTGGTGAGTAGAAATACACACCTCCTATTTCTATAACCTCTCCAGTTTGTTGTAAAAAGTCCAGTGTTTTCTCAAACAACATCTCATTATTCGAAAATACTAACTCCTTTATGTAAGCCATTTCTTCTTTGAAAACGAATGTTTGGGACAGTATGCGCTTTACAAAATAGGCAAATGTAGAAACCTTGAACATTTCCAGGTCGCATACTATTTTTGCGGGCGTTGAATATGATATGTAGTCACTTTCATCCAAACCTTTCAAACATCCGCTTCTTTTCACAGCTTCGACGTATGTTTTGAATTCGCTTGACGAGATTTTAAACTCGCTTTGTAAAAGTTGGTTCAAGGCTTTGACTCTTCCATTGACAAATGCTTTGTAAGTCTTCTCAACAAATTCCAAAAGATGTTCAGCAACTATTGGGTATTTTTCAAGTAATGTTGCAAAGAAGGCTTTATTTCTATTTATCTCGTAACCGCTTTCTGAAAGTAGTAAAACTTTATCGTTAACCAGGATATCAATTGCCGCTTTAAGGTCATCTATGGGAATTTTGTTATCTTCCGCAAACCGTGGAAGTGTCTTTTCACTTAATGACTCATACAAGACCGCTCTCAGAACCATTTGTTTTATATTCTTCAGCCTCTCAGGTTTCTGGACTTTCCTCTCGTAAACTTCGTCAACAAGTTCGTGCATGGTCTGGAAACCGTATTTGGAAGGGTTGATGTTAAAAGAAATTAAAAAGCGAGAAAGGTTGTCACGAGTGAATTCCTTTCCGGAACGTTTTAAGAATATCTCCATCTCTTCAGCCAATCTGTCCACAGGGTCAGTGAGATTCTCGTTTTTCACAATGTCCTCGTAGGGTATGAACTTATCAACGGCAGAAACGAGCTCATAACTTGTTGACTTCGTCCTTGCGAGTGCAATTACGCGCTTTCCATACGATTTGAGTTTATACACCAACGCAGTGAAATCTGCATCACCGGTTACAAGGAAAAATGTATCTACAATGTTATTTCTGAGCGCTTGTTCTATGCAATCCACTGCTAATCTTATATCGTTTCCTTTCTTATTTGGCAAAAATTCTGCTTCTGGCACTTCGACAAGTTCTATACCGTAGTTGTACAACGCAAATGCTGCCATTTTATTTTTCGACCAAGAACCGTAAGCCTTTCCGCCAACGATTCTCCCATACTTCTGCGCTTCTTTGTACACAAGTTGGACATCTACCGGTTGATTTTGAAAATCAAAAAGTAGGAAGATATTAGAAAAAGTGGAAAAAACCGCCCCTTCCATTCTGTTCACCTCTTCCCCCAGAATGCTCTTAACGCGCTTAGTAATTTTAAAAACCAAAATAAGGCTTAAAAACTTTTACAGTAGCAATTATCACATTCTTTTTGGTCAATAAGATTATACACCATCTCACCTATTGGATTGTCAATTCCTGCGAGATAATCTGCAAGATGGAGATGAAGACATTTTATCGTCTTCCAATTCCTTATTCCACCTGTTCCAACGGAAGACAAAACGGAAGACCAAGTAGAATCCTCGGGTTTCAATAAAGCCAGTCTTTTTGATATAACTTTCTCATGTGCAATTCGAAGTTTTTCGAACAGTTCTGGATCACTTTTAACTAGTTCTTCGTACTTGGCGATATAACCTTTTTCTTCCAACTTAGAAACTTCTTTTCTCAAATGAGGGCATGTGAGGTAATGAATTGTGGGAAAAGGTTTGCCATCTCTGATAGGATAGCTGAGGACAACCTGTGGAAAACCACAAAAGCAGCGTTTTTCAACTCCCAGAACATTATCAACACTTCTACCAAGTTGCGAGTGGATAACTTTTACATCTTTATCACTAACGCGTTCCACTCGTCCATCACCATTTTTTCGACGATATTATACCCTTCAAAAAGGTTCGCTTTTTGAACAATTATTCCAGATAATATTAACAACCCATCTTCTTTCAGATAGTTCTTAGCACTCTTTAACATCTCGACAAGTATTTCCGCAATGATGTTCGAGACGATTATATCATACTTTCCATCAACGTGTGAAAAAAGGTCAGACCATCTTACTTCGATATCCACGTTGTTTCTTAAAGCATTTTCCTGCGCAACCTCAACTGCAAGGGGGTCGTTATCAACTGCCAACACTCTTCTTGCTCCCAATTTTTTTGCAAGTATTCCCAGTATTCCGCTGCCACAACCAAGATCGAGAACATCCATGCCGGGTTTTAAGTACTTTTTAAGGTACATTGCTGACATCTTTGTTGTCTGATGGAGCCCTGTACCAAAAGCCAAGCCTTGTGGTATTTTCAAAACAATGATTCCATTCTTTTCTTCTAAATGATGTTCTTCTGGGTCTACCCAGACACCTTCTATCATCTCAAAAGGTTCCGTTATTATGTTTTTGAACCAATCTTCGGGCTTTGTTTCCCTATACCCAATAAAAACCAACCCGGCATCTGTGAGAGCATTCTTGAGCTCTTCCAATTTCTCCTCATATGACAAAACAATAGCGAGGAATTTCCCCTCGCTGCTTTCTATCTCATAATAATCGTATTCACCGTATAATATGTCATCCACAATATCTTGCTTTGACTCATCAAACGTAAAGACCATCTCTTTGAAAACTTTATTGTTCTTCAAATTACTCAGAAAGTACCCTCCTCATAACGTAAGTATTGTTTCTTGGCAAGTAAGCTACGGGATCTCTTGGTTCTGAACTGACTCTAACTTCAAAATGCAGATGCGGACCTGTTGATGTACCTGTGCTTCCAACTCTTCCGATAAAATCACCTTTTTCAACTCTCAAACCGACGAAGACATTGATTTTCGAAAGATGAGCATAGTAAGTCTCGATACCGTTACCATGGTCGATGATTATTACATTTCCGTATCCCGATTTCCATCCAGCAAATTTAACAACACCCGACCTAGCTGCAAATACAGGACTACCATTATCTGCTTTTATGTCTAGTCCGCTGTGAAACATAGTTTTGTTATATATCGGATGGATTCTCCAACCAAATTCCGAGCTGATACTACCGTAAACGGGCCATATGTAGTCTACAAGTTGCGTGAATGAAGTATTTACTTTACCAAGTGGGACAAATACTTCTTTACCAGCTCGTACACTATTTCCAATTGCAGGATTTACTTCCAAAATCTCCTCCGGGTCAACAAAAAATATCTTAGCCAAAGTTGAGAGTGTCAAAGTTCTGACTGGTTTATACATAATTCCTGGGACAAAAGGTATTTTCAGCTTCTGCCCCACTTTTAAACTCGAGGGTGATATATCCGGATTCCAATCAAGAATAACTGGAATAGGTATCCCGAAACCTTTCGAGATACCGTATAAAGTATCACCTGATTGCACTTGATAGTTTATGTAAAAAGCTAATGCCAATCCAACCATCGCTAACATCAGGAATACTAGTATTTTTCGCACTCCTACCACCCCTTATTCTAATTGTTACAAAAAAATCACTTTATATTTTACCATAAAATCTCATTCTGTCAAAATAAGGGTGCCACTGCCCATTTTTCATCCATCAAGTTGTAAAAATTCTTATTTTTTCCTAATATAGGTTAATAATGCCATAATATCTGCCGGTGTTACTCCGGGGATTCGCATTGCTTGTCCGATTGAGAAGGGCTTTATTTTTTCTAACTTTTCGCGCGCTTCGGTCGATAAATTAGGCACTTCTGTAAACTTTAAGTTTCCAATATGTAAATTTTCGTATTCTTCAAATACTTTCACCTGGTCCAGCATAGCTTTTATATATCCTTCGTATTTAAGCTGTATTTCAACTTGTGTAAGGACTTCTCTGTCTGTAATTGGCTCTGGGTCTAAGATTTTTATATCTTCGTATTTAATCTCAGGCCTTCTGAGTAGCTTTGCTAATCTCGTTCCTTCACTCAAAGGAGCTGAACCAAGTCTCACCAAAAGCTCATTCACCTGTCCTGAAAGTGGGACTTTGACGTTCTCAAGTCTTTCTAACTGTCTTTGCACTTCGCGCTCTATCTCCAAAACTCTTTCGTAAAACCACTTTGGAATTAAACCAACTCTGTAACCGTATTTTGCCAACCTGAGGTGTGCGTTATCGTGTCTAAGAAGCAATCTGTACTCTGCTCTCGAAGAGAGTAATCTGTAAGGTTCGTCTGTTCCCTTTGTTACAAGGTCATCAATCATGACACCAATGTAACTCTCAGACCTTTTTAAAATCAGTTGTTCTTCTCCGCGTAATTTCAATGCTGCGTTTATTCCAGCTATAATCCCCTGACCAGCCGCCTCTTCGTATCCACTGGTTCCGTTAATTTGACCAGCGAAATAAAGATTTTCAACAATTTTTGATTCTAATGTGGGATAAAGCTGTGTTGGGTCGATGTAGTCATATTCAACTGCGTAAGCAGGTCTAACAATGACGACATTTTCAAGTCCCGGGATTGTTCTAAGCATCTTAATTTGAGCAGCGTAAGGTAAGCTTGTGGACAAACCATTTAAATAGTACTCTTCTGTGTCTTTCCCTTCTGGTTCAACAAAAACTTGATGGCTTTCACGTTCGAATTTCACCACTTTGTCTTCTATTGATGGACAATACCTTGGCCCTTTTGCTTGGATGAGTTTTACTTCACCATAGAGTGGTGAGAATATCAGGTAATCACGTATGATTTTGTGCGTCTCAGGAAGGGTATGAGTTAACCAACATGGATAGTCTTTGGAAAGAACCTTAGGTTCGTTGAAATGGGAAAATGCCCAAGGGACATCATCTGTATCTTGTCTTACCATTTTTGAAAAGTCGATACTTCTTTTCAGTACACGCGCAGGCGTTCCTGTCTTAAACCTCCCAACCTTAAAACCAAAGTTTATAAGCGATTCTGTTAACCCATGTGCAGAAAAATCACCCATTCTACCCGCTTCCATAGTTTCTCTACCGATGAATATCCTCCCTCTAAGGAACGTCCCTGTGGTTACTATGACTGCTTTCGCACGATAGTCTATTCCAAACGAATCGACAACACCTGCAACCTTTCCCTTCTCAACGAGAAGTTCTTTTACAATCCCATAACGTAAAAGCAGGTTTTCTTGATTTTCCAATTTTCTTTTCATCGTTCGAGAATAAGCGTATTTATCTATTTGTGCCCTCAACGCTTGAACCGCTGGACCTTTACTTGTGTTGAGCATCCTCACATTTATCATGGTTTCATCAGTAGTTTTTGCCATCTCTCCGCCAAGTGCGTCTATCTCTCGGACTACAATGCCTTTGGCTGAACCACCAATGGCTGGATTACATGAAGCCCAGCCTACATTGTCAGGGTTTCCTGTTATTAGCATTGTTTTTAGTCCAAGCCTTGCACAAGCAAGAGCTGCCTCAATTCCGGCATGCCCACCACCAATTACAATGACATCGAAAGAGTAATCATCTTCTGGTCTTTCAAAATATTTGCCATAGTCTATTTTCATCTTCTTATTACCTCCTCACCATTTACAAACACGGCAACAGGGTCTTCTTCAAAAGCGTTACCGTCATATAAAGCAAAGTCCCCGCAGTACCCTATATCTATTCTTCCACATTTGTATCCAGCAATCTTAGAACCTGCTTCGGTATAGTAATAAATCCCTTCTTCCCTTGTAAACCCCATCTTAAACGCATATTCAAGCACATACTTTGGATCAGCCGGTGAAACAGGAGAGTCTGTAGAAAATGCCATTATATATCCTGATTTGTGCATTTGGATAAATGGATAGGCAAGTTCAAAAGAAACGTTATCCAATAGCGGGATATCTTCAAAGTAAAAGTGTGGTTGGACTGAGAGATAAAAACTTCTCAACTTTGGAAAATCTTTTTTCAAAATAAATTGCAAATGAATCAACCTGTGTCTTGACTTCGCTTTATTTTTCTCAAGTCTGTTTAAAACTTCCGTAAGTGCCCTGTCACCAATCACGTGTATATTTAATTGTATATTTCTTTTCTCTGCAAATTCCACTATCTCATCAAAATTGTCCGGCAACGTATTCATACCAAAACTGCCTGTGTCTTTGTATGGATAAAACATCCATGCAGTCCTTCCACCAAGCGAACCATCGGCAAACAGCTTTATACCACCAATTTTCGAAATGCCGAATTCTCCGAACTCGTAATTCCACGGCTCATAGGTGTAGAGCTTTTCAAAGATTCTAATTTTGCTGTTTTTTAAGAGCTTTTTTAGCGTCTCAAAACTAACACCATGAAAGTCATCTGAGTGCACTTGGGTAACACCGTGTTTCAGAAATTCTTCCTGTCCTTTTTCAAATGCCTTTGAGAAAAACTCATCTCCAAAGAAATTCCAAACCTTTTCTATCTCTTTTTCAAAGAGTAAATTATCCTCATCTCTGTTCTTTCCTATTTTCTCTTTCAAATAATTATTTATCCAGGCAACATGTCCACATTTTCGCACTAACAAAACCGGAATCTTCAGTTCAGTCGCCTTATCGAGTAGTTGTTTTTCTGGAAGATTTTCCCAACCACGTGCAATGACAAAACTTTCTGAAGACTCTCTTGTTTTTGTAAGGATGTCGAAAAGATTTTCTCTCGTCAGGTCGTGTGTCAAAATTTTCATTCCAGTTCCTATGACGTGCGCGTGTGAATCTACCCATCCAGGCATTACAAATAGACCTGTGGCATCCACCACAGGTCCGGTATCTGAATGAGGCACAAACCTACCATTTTCGATGTAAAGGTTTTTCTTCTCAAAAATCGTCCCGTTCCAGACATAACCATTCTTGACTATCAAAGTTACACCTTCTGTCTGTCATTTTTATGAAAGTATCCCGGCAAGCTTTACTAATTCCATATCGAGTCTTTTCTTTTCTTTCAACACCTCATCAAGTTTGACCGTTGTTATCTTTCCACCCTGGAGTGCAGTCATGACACTACTTTCTCCACGCATCAAAGCCTCAACAGCTGCCACTCCCATCCTCGAAGCAAGGAGCCTATCGAATGCCGTTGGGGAACCTCCACGCTGGATATGACCAAGTATAGTGATTCTTGTTTCGTATCCTATCCTGTATTCTAAATGCCTTGCAACAGTGTATGCACTCGCCGCACCTTCGGCAACAACAACGATACAATTAATCTTTCCTCTTTCCCTTTCTTCCAGTAATTTATTCGCCAATTCTTCGTAATTCACTGGAACCTCCGGGATAATTATCGCTTCTGCTCCGGTTACTAATCCACTTACCGTTGCAATATACCCCGAAGACCTACCCATAACTTCGACTATAAAAGCCCTTTCATGTGAACTGGCAGTGTCTTTTAGTTTTTGTATCGCATCAACAACCGTGTTGAGACAGGTATCTACACCTATACTCATATCAGTCATAGCGATATCGTTATCTATTGTTCCAGGTATTCCAACAACAGGTATCTTCTGTTCTTCCTCTAAGAACATCGCACCATGTAAACTACCCTCACCGCCAATGACAACCAAACCTTCAATACCATGTTTTTTTAGAATTTTTGCCGCTTCTGCCCTAGTCTCTTTCCTAACAAACTCGGGGCACCTACTCGATCTCAAAATCGTTCCACCCTTTTCCATAATGCCACCAACGGATGCAAACGTCATCGGTTCGATATCCTCATCAAGAAGACCAGCGTATCCACGTCTAATCCCATAAACCTCCAAACCGGACTTGATACCATATCTTACAACAGCTCTGATAGCGGCATTCATTCCTGGAGAGTCTCCTCCACTTGTCATCACTGCGATTCTTTTCAATTCGACCGCCTCCTCCTAAAAAAGGATTTTACATTTTACTTCAAGACAAGGAAAATTATACCACAAGTTTTAGAATAGTCTACTTAGTCCCATATTATCAGTCTTTTCAAAATATATTACATTCTTTCTCGTTTTTTCTTCGCCTTTTTCTCTTTACCTTTTCCCTCAGCTATGTCGTGAGAACGTTTAAGTGCTTGGACAACGTAATAATTCACCGTGCCGCGTGGATATTCGTAGTTTTTGTTCATAATTCCTGCTTTCATATCGGTCATCAACTCAATTGCTTCGTCCACATCATCAACGGTCCAAATGTGAAACAACCCGCTTCTTATCGCATCGAGGACCTCATCAGACAAAACTAAGTTCCTTACGTTCGCTTTTGGTATGATAACTCCCTGATTACCTGTGAGCCCCTTTATTTTACAAATACGGTAAAAACCTTCCACTTTCTCGGTAACCCCACCGACTGGTTGAACGTGCCCGTGTTGGTTTATCGATCCTGTAACCGCTATGTTTTGCTTTAGTGGTATTTTGGAAATCGCAGAGATAATCGCCAACACTTCGGCAAGTGATGCACTGTCACCTTCAACATATCCGTAAACCTGTTCAAAGGAAATTGAAACACCTATCGAGAATGGCACTTTCTTAGCATATTTACTACCTAGATACCCTGTTAAAATCATCACAGCCTTGCTATGTATCTGACCGCTCAAATCCGCCTCTCTCTGGATATCCAAAATGCCGGAACTACCAAGATACGTCTTCGCTGTTATTCTCACTGGCAAACCGAATTCAAAATCACCGAAGTTCATAACAGTTAATCCGTTCACCTGTCCTACAACTTTACCAGATACGTCTATCATGAGTTCCTCTTTTCGAAACATCTCATCGTATTTTTCCACAACAAGCTTCAAACGCTCCTCTCGTTCTTTTAAAGCACGTGCAACATCTTCGTATTCAATATACCTGGAATTCCTCTTCGTGGCAAAAAAGTTTGCCTCTTCCAAAAGGTCAATCAATGCACCAAGTCTCATTGAAAGTTTTGTTCTATCGCCAGATAGTCTCGCCGAATACCAGATTACTTTTTCTATCGCACCTCTTCTAACAGGTAAAAGCTCTCCTTCTCGAGTGTAATCTGTAATGAAAGCAACCAAATCCGAGATGTTTTCAACGGTAGCATCAAGTTCCCAGTCCATTTCCACCTTGACCTTGAATAGCTTTTCAAAATCTGGGTCGTATTCATGTAATAGCTCATATATCTCAGGTGTTCCTATGAGTATCACTTTAACTTTCAGTGGTATAGGTTCCGTTCTTAAAGTTGCTATCGTCGAATAACCATATGCTGTATCGATGTTCTCAACCTCGAGTTGTTTTGAAAAAAGGATTTTCTTAAGCCTGTCCCATACAAACGGATGCACGAGTAGTTCCCTTGCATCAACAATCAAAAAACCTCCGTTTGCCTTGTGCAAAGAACCAGGGCGAATCATATTGAAGTCCGTGTAAAGCATCCCTTCACGCTCAATATATTCGATTTTTCCGAACAAGTTATGATACGTCGGTGTGTCTTCGAAAACTACTGGAGCACAATTCAAATCCGAGTTATCGACAACGAGATTTACGTTGTAAGCCCTTCTAAAATAATATTCAAGGTCTACAAGCTTTTTTGTTGAACTAACTTTTTCTATTATGTCCTCTTTAATTTTCTGTATAAACTCCCTCACATCACTAAACGGGTACTTTTCTTCAACTACGGAGAAAAACTCTTCCGTAGCGAACAACAATGCATACCGATTTAAATCTCTCACACGTTCTTTGTATAAACTCTCAAGTTTACGTACATTTTCCACGGCGGCTTCAATTAATAATTGAACTTTCTTTTCATTTTCCTCTATTTTTCTTTTCTCATCTTCGCTCAGAGCCGAAAAATCTTCCTCTTTTAAGACCTTACCATTCATAACGGGATAGTAATTCACACCGGTTTGTGTGAACTTAATCGAAAAGCCCAATGCCTGTGCTTTTTCAACCAAATCTTTCGTTATACGTTCCTGTTCACTTTCGAATTCTTCATCTATCTCTCTTCTTCGTGCTTTGTAGTCCTCTCCTTCAAAGACCTTTGAAATCTTTTCCGTTAAGTTTTCCACAAGTTTTTCCATATCTTTTTTGAACTCAACACCTTTTCCTGCAGGCAAAAAGAGTGTGTTTGCTTTTTGTGGGTCATCAAAATCCATTACATAAGCAACATCCGACGGCACGGGTTTTCTCTGGGCATATTCAGTAACAAAATGTTTGACAAACGTCTTCCTACCGGTGCCAGGTAGTCCGACGACAAAGACATTGTATCCATCTTTGTCCATATCCAGTCCAAAACGCAAAGCCTTTACAGCTCTTTCACGTCCAATGAAGGATTGAGTTTTCTTAACTTCTTCAGTAGATTCTAACTGCGGAACGATACGTTTATCTACGATCAATTCTTCCCATCTAATCTTCCTCAAAGGCATCAATCACCACTCCTTTCTTAGTGAAGTGGTACTTGCCTTGTGGTGTTAGAACAAAGTAGGCACTACCTGAACCAGTGAGTGCTGCGGGGTTCTCACTTCTTAACACTTCTATCCTATCTAACAATCCTTCAGGGATAACTTTCTCGAAGATGTTGTAGGTCCCTGATTTTATCTTTTCCAAATCTTTGGAGCGATAAGCTTCGTATAGTTCAGTTGCTTTCATTGGTGCTTTTCCAAACCATTCCGCTCTCAGCTTCCCATATGCCTCTTTTGTTGATATCGAAAAACCAGGAAAATACACATCCACGTTGAAACCTTCAAGTGGTTCGACCTTTTCGATTATTTCCCCCCTGCCTGAAACAATTGCAGTACCACCGTACAAAAAGAAAGGCACATCACTACCTACAGATTTTGCCAATTCAAACGCATCTATTTCGCTTATAAGTCTGAAAGTTTTTAAAGCTACTAAAAATCCTGCAGCGTTGCTGCTACCACCACCAAGTCCTGCACCAATGGGTATATTCTTTTCAAGCAAGACATGTGCATCGTAGTCGGTGATATTAACCAATCTCCAAATTCTTTCGATTATGTTATTTTCAATTTCAACGTTTGATTCTAATTTTAAACCCCCATCTCCACGTGTTATTTTGACAGTCATCCTATCAAAAAGCGAAATCGTTTGAAACAACGAATCTATTTCATGATAACCATCTTCCCTTTTTCTCAAAACATCCAGGCAAAGGTTTAACTTTGCGAATGTTCTAAGTATAATGCTACCACCTTCGCCCATCCTTCCATCTCCTCAATATAATCTTCCAATCTTTTCGACCTGATTTCTACGAAATTCTCCTTCTCAACTATCCCATTGTATTTAACGTCTGCAATATAGAGCACACCAACGTGAACACGACTCACAGGATTCTCAGTCTCGTTTATTAAACCTACATAGTTCAGTGATTTCACTTCAACATCAACTTCTTCTGATAATTCTCTTCTTAAACCCTTTTCGAAACATTCAATTGGGTCCTGTGAATCTTCTATATTCAAATGTCCACCAACTCCAAGTGTAATTAAATTGTGGAGCCTTTTCTCAGTTTGATTTGCAGTTCGCCTAAAGAATATATATTCGTCTCCTTCTTTTAGAACGATGTATGGAATCACTTGCCTTATCGTTTCGTCGTATTCTGCTATTTCCCGCTCAACAAAAAATCCATTTTTTAGCACACTAAAAAATTCTTCCTGAGGAACCTCAACAACTCCTGTTCTACCTTTGCACAACCTCTCCACTTCTTCGGTCTTTATAACTAGTACTTTTTCTTTCATTGCGTTGTTCTCGACAGCGCTCATGATTTTCTCTCCTCCTCTTAATATAGTTCAACATCCATCTCAAGAAGTTGCTTTGCTATATCTTTATCTATTTTACTCGCAATAAGTCCTATTGCAGCAAATATGTAGTGTTTATCTCTGTACAAACTTATCTCTTCCGAGGGTAACAACTCCATTGGGTGCAGTTTTGAAAGATGTTTTAAACTTTCCAAGACTTCCTTTGCATGCTTAGACCTTGATAGAAAACCACCTGTGCCAAAGATTACACGAACAGCGGTCAAATCTTTTCCTTCAGCTATCGTCTTTCTACCTGTTGGAGTGTAAAGGTGTTTTTTACTTCCCGCATGTCTTCTCAACCCTTGTTGTGCACAGAACATTGCCAGCTTGCTTATGAAATACTCGTCACGCTCAGTTGCCGGATACGGACTTATTCTTTTGACAAGCTCATCGTAATTTTCGAATTGCTTTCTTAAATTCTCCTCGCCAATCATCTCGATAACGTTGTGTGCGTTTACGTATAGTCCCAAATCGCCCTCAACGGTCCTCTTTGCAAAAGGTTCAGGAGAAATGAGCATTTCCTGTATTTCGGGAGAGCCGTCGGTAACAGAATCTACATCTGTTGTTGCACCACCGATATCTATTGTCAAACAATCACCAAAATGTTCGTAGGCAAGCTCTGTTGTTATCATAACTGCAGCAGGTGTAGGGATAATTTCGTAGTTCACCATATCTTTTATCTTATCCATTCCGGGTGCTTTTACAATATGTTCGGCAAACACTTCCTTTATAACATTTCTTGTTGGTTCTACGTTGAGATAATCAATCCTTGGGTAAACGTTCTCAGTAACGTAGACCTTTTTACCTGCATTTGTAAGTATGAATTCCACTTGTTCAGCTGCCGCAACATTTCCTGCGTAAACAATAGGCACATCAAGTGGCAATTTAGCTAACATCTTCGCATTGTGGATAACCGTTTCACTTTCTCCGTAGTCAACTCCACCAGCCAAAAGAATCAATTTAGGTTGTATGGACTCTACCTTTTTCAAATGGAACTCATCCATTTTCCCAGCCGTCACATATTTGATAACCGCTCCCGCACCGAGGGCTGCCTCCTTTGCCGCGCGAACAGTCATATCGTAAACAAGCCCGTGAACAGTCATCTTCAAACCGCCTGCAGCACTGCTTGTTGCTGCAAACCTCTCCCAACTGATGTCTTCACCAAGTTGTTCCTTAATCTTTCTAAGAGCGCGTTCTATACCTATTGTCACATCACCTTCGTTAACTGTGGTCCAGTGTTCCGCCTGGGCTATTACTTTCGGTTTAAAACCAAAATGAAAAGCCGTTAAAACAGTAGTTGTTGAGCCAATTTCTGCAAAAAGTAAATCTATCTTCATACTCCTGAGCCCCCTTTAATCCACCTACAAAGAATACTACAAGATTATTATACAACATCCAAGCTATCACTTAATAAGAAGCTTAAAGACCAAAAAAACAATACAGAAAGCCCGGCAGAGTATACCGGGCTCCCAAGCTTTTATTCGCAATAGTCCAGGCAATTCAGAGTCTGAATATTCAAAACTTCACACTTGGTGTTTCTTCGGCTCCTGGTTTTGCTTCAAAGTACTGTTTCTCTCTGAAACCAAACGCATTTGCAATCAACATATTGGGAAATCTTTTTATAAACGCATTGTATTCCCTAACGGCTTCGTTGTAATCCTTTCTTGCTACAGCTATTCTGTTCTCTGTTCCTGCCAGTTCGTCCATCAGCTGTCTGAAATTCGCATCAGCTTTGAGCGTTGGATAATTCTCAACAATGGCAAGCAATCTTGATAACGCGCTGTTTAACTGTGCATCGGCGGTTGCTTGTTCTTCAGGAGTCTGTGCACCTATTAACTTAGACCGTGCATCGGCAATCGCTTCAAAGATTTCTTTTTCGTGTGCAGCGTAACCTTTTACAGTCTCAACGAGGTTTGGTATCAAATCCGCCCTTCGCTGGAGTTGGTTTTGAATTTGGCTGTAGCTCTCTTGAACTTTTTGTTCCAAAGCAACTATTTTGTTGTAAGTGCCTATCGCCCAAAAAATAGATATCAAAGCTATGACAAGTATCACAATGAGTGTTATAACCCATGGTTTTAACTTCAATTTCTCCACCTCCAATTTTTTGATTCTGAATTCGCAACTATTGTACCACAATTTTTGTATTTTTACTAACCACGCCTATAACCTCACCACCCGTGATTTCTAAAACCTTGTCTAAAATTTCCCTCGAGACAATCAAAATCATCCCATAACCCATGTTGAATGTTCGCATACCTTCTTCGATTTCGACGTATTTCAACACCCATCGCATGTAGTCTGGTAGTCTTATGGTGATTTCCCATCCTTTGTCTTTCAATACCCTCCTTAATGCTCTTAAAATACCGCCCCCCGTAACATGGGCAATACCTTTAACAAGTTCAAAGACTTTTGTAACTTCGCTGTATATCTTAGTACCCTTCAAAAGGTCGAAGTCCAACTCTTTGATACTTATCTTTTCTTCTTTTAAGATTTTTCTTATCAGTGACCATCCGTTGGAATGAAACCCACTGGCAGGTAATCCTATTATTAAGTCTTCATAATTTATCGTCTCAACAGGTATCCTTCTTTGGAGTGTACCTACACAAAAACCTGCAACATCCCAATCTCTATCGCTGTAAATGGACGGAATTTCTGCCGTTTCACCAGCAACAAGTGCCATGTCATACTCTGAAAGCTTTTTAGCGAGTGCTTTAACAAATTCGTAGTGGTCTTTGTCTATATGGTTCACACCTAAATAGTCAACAAATGCCTTTGGAAGTCCACCCACACACACTATATCGTTGTAGTTCATCGCTATCAAATCTTGGGCTGCGTCCTCCCATCTGCCGTGTTCAATATGTAACAATAACTTTGAGCCCACACCGTCTGCTGTCAATACTATCGGAGGATTTGTGAAATTCAAAATTGTGGCGTATCCTGTAGGTTCTTTAACCACCCATTCTGGAATTTTGACAACACTTTTGATATAATCGGTAAATTCATCATTTCTAAGAACATCTACACCCGAGCCTGAGTATGTGTATTTCATACCACCATCATTCATATTCTCACCCCGCATGTTTACCCAGAATAACAAACTACAGAGCAATATCATCTCTGTAAAACATACCTTCGAAGTGTATATTTTGTATGTTTTTGTATGCTTTTTCCCTCGCCTTTCCCAATTCGTTATCAATTCCAACAGAATGTAGAACCCTTCCTCCGGAAACAACCAATTCACCATTTTGCTCTTTGACGCCGGCGTAAAAGAGTATGTTTCCCTCTTTCTCACTATTTTCTATATTCTCAATCACAATCTTTTGTCCTTTTCTGGGACTTTCCGGGTACCCTTCCGAAGCGACGACCACATCAACCGCGAATTTTGACGATTTGTATTCCTCAAAGTCTTCATTATTAAAAGCCTTCAGAACATTTCCCACAAATTTTTCAGGTTCCATAGCAACTATTACTTCCGTTTCTGGGTCTCCAAGTCGGACGTTGTATTCCAAAACGTATGGCTCTTCATCTACAATCATAAGACCTATGTAAAGAAAACCTTTGTAGTAAATTCCTTCTTTTTCCAATCCAAACAATGTTTTATCAAATATGGTTCGAATTTTCTCGACCAGTTTCTGATTTATTTCAACAGGCCCATAGGCTCCCATCCCACCGGTGTTTGGTCCCTTGTTGCCTGTAAAGACACGTTTGTAATCACGGGTGAACGGTAGCAGTGCAAATTTGCGACCACTTACGATGGCAATGGCAGATAATTCCCAACCCTTTAAGAATTCATCCACAACCACGGGACCACTAACCCCTGGAATTAGAGTTCCATCCATAAGTTTGCTACCATTTTCAACTGCATTTGAAAAGTTATCTTCTATTATTACACCTTTACCTTGCGCAAGCCCATCTGCTTTAATAACATAAGGAGGTGTGAATGATTTGAGTGCATCAACCAACTGGACTTTATTTCGCGCAATTTGGAATCTTGCAGTAGGTATATTGTATTTTTCCATAAAGAGTTTTGCAAAACACTTTGAACCTTCGAGTCTAGCACCAGCCGAATCTGGCCCAAAGACATTTATTCTTCCATCTGCGATACCTTTAACCAAGAAATCCTCTGAACCCGGAATTACCAAATCAAACTCACCTAAGATGTTGCCACTGAGAAGCTCTGCTTCGCTAATATTTAAATTTTTACCCTCCAATTTTGTTCCAGCGTTACCTGGGTAAAAGGAAACTTCACAACCAGCGTTTTTGAACGCCCATCCAATAGCATGTTCCCTTCCACCGCTTCCAAGGACCAACACTCTTTTAACCTTTCTAACTCCACTCATGTATCTTCACTCCCAAAAATACGTTCTTCAACCATGCTTTCAGTGTCTGAAGAGTCTTATTGGGGATTTGTAGAACGTTATGTCCTTCTCCCGTGCAAAATTCAGCACTTCCTCGTCCCGTATAGAACCGAGCGGGGCAACGACACATTTAACACCTGCATCGATAAGTATTTCCAAACCATCTGTGAATGGGAAAAATGCATCAGATGCTGCTATCGCACCTTTTGCATTATCCTTTGCCAGAGTTGTGGCTATCCACGCTGACCTTTTTCTCGATGGCTGCCCTCCGCCGATACCAACAGTAACACCATCTTTCACAATCACTATCGCGTTAGATTTCACCGCTTCCACAACAATAAGTGCAAATTTTATATCTTTAACATCACACGGCTCACCAAAAAGTAATTCCGGTTCACCTTCGAATTTTCTTTCAGATAAAACCAAACTACCAAACGCAACTTTTCCAGCATACGGTGTGTATTCCTTAGGCTTTATAAGCCTGACTTTCTTTTTCGATAAGTATTCCACCGCTTGTGGTTCAAATTCCGGTGCAACGATAACTTCAAGGTAGGTGTTTATAGCTTTAGCCATATCCAGAGTAAATGGAAAGCTTGTTGCAAGTATACCCCCGTAGCTCGATTCACTATCCGCTTGAATTGCCCTTGTGATGGTATGTATTTTTTCTTCATCGCTACCAGTTCTCAGATACGACGCCCCACAAGGTGTTTGGTGTTTTATAACCGCTACGCCACCGCCGATTGTTTGCAAGTTTTTGGCAAGGACCCATGCTGCCTCTGCATCCAATATGTTGTTGTATGAAAGTTGTTTTCCTTCATGCAACAATTCAAACTGAGGCTTTCCGAAGATAAAAGCCCTCTCATGTGCGTTTTCACCATACCTCAATTCGATATCGCACCTTTCAAGCTCAAGTTTCTTAACGTTTTCCACCTGCAAAAATTCCATAAACTTACACCCCCCACTTAACTTTTCTTCCTTCTATCTTGTGTGGTTTTTGAAGTAGATTGTTGATTACCCTCCAATAGTTCTCATGCTCGAGCTCATGAATCTTTGACTCCAGCGTTTCTAAATCCCAACTCTCCTCAATCTCTATAGCTTTTTGAAAGATTATCGGACCGGTATCAACACCGGCATCGACGAAATGTATAGTAATTCCCGTTACCTTGACCCCATAGTCATACGCTTGTTTTATCGCATCCTTTCCCGGAAAGGCTGGAAGCAAAGATGGATGGATATTCACAATCCTAGGAAAATACTTAGCCACTATATGTTCGGGGATAATTCTCATAAACCCAGCCAAAACTACCAAGTCTGGCTTTAAGTCATTGATAACTTTTTCAAAATCCTCATACCAAGGTTTTGAAAGAATTATTACTTCTATACCTAATTTCTTTGCCCTCTCAATTGCTCCACATGCTCTGTCGACGATAAGTGCCCTCACATTAGCAATGAGTTCTCCCGAAAGCGATTTTTCTGCCAGCACTTGGAAATTGCTTCCATTGCCAGAAGCAAGAACAACTATGCTTGGTTTGTTAGACTGTTCAATGTTGTTCATACTGGATAGTTCAGATCGAAACACCCCATGCATATTCCACGCACCCCACAGCTTTCAAAGACTTCTCGATACCCTTCAACAGACAAGTAAACCAACTTATCGGCTCCAACATACTCCTGGAGTTTTTCAAGGTCATTTTGAGAGGCTATCAGTTCACTTCTTCTTGATGTATCTATTCCATAGTTACAAGGTCCAACTACAGGTGGTGAATGTATGCCGACATAAACTTTTTTGACACCAGCTTCCTTCACCATTTCAACTATCAGCTTCATCGTCGTTCCACGAACAATTGAGTCGTCGATTAACAAAACTTCCTTACCTTCGAGCACAGCATTTAAAGCCGCCAATTTTCTTCGAACGATGTCCTGCCTATTCTTCGGCATGATAAAACTCCGTCCAATGTAATGGTTCCTTATCAATCCATATTCTATTGGTATCCCAGATGCTTGACTGTAACCAAGCGCACCGGAAAACCCGCTGTCCAAAACAGGAACAACAATATCCGCTTGAAGTTTGTGTTCTTCGTATAGTTTTCTTCCTAACGCTTTTCTAACCTCATGCACATTCACACCATAGAAATTACTATCAGGGCGAGCAAAGTAGACAAACTCGAATGAACAAAATCTATCATCGCGTTTAGCAAATCTGACAATTTCAGGAGGTTTGTTATCGGTAAAAAACACAACAGTTCCAGGTTCAATTTCCGTTATTTCTTCACAACCTAAAACCCTCAATGCCACATCTTCAGACGCTACAATATAGCCTTCCTGAAACTTGCCGTAAAAGAGCGGACGGATGCCGAAGGAATCTCTTGCAGCTGCAAGGAATGTATCGTGCAAAACCACTATCGAATATGCCGCCTTTATCCTGGAAAGGGCCCACTGAAGTGATTCGCGTGGATTTGCGTAGGGAGCGATTGAAAAATAATGGATGATAATCTCTGTATCAAGTGTGGTTGCAAATATACCTCCACTTTCCATTATGAACCTTCTTTTTTCATCTGCATCAACTATATTTCCATTATGTGCAACAGAAATTCTTCCTTTGAGAGTGTGGGCTGTTATCGGCTGGATTTCGTCGAGTGAGCCATAGGTGGAATAACGCACATGCCCAATTCCCTTAGTGCCAGGAATGTAACGTTCCGAAGTTAAAACATTTTCAACCAACCCTTCACCTTTTACTGATTTGAAGCCATTCACAACTACACCAGCGGATTGCTGACCTCTGTGCTGGAGCGTAAGTAAAACATCATGAATAACGTTATACGCCTCGTCAACGTTCCATACACCAGCTATACCACACATCTTTTTTCCCCCCACGTGAATCTAAGTTTTACTTTATTTCTATTCTTTATCATTGCCAACACTATTAAAAACACGCAGAGGAACCAACCGGTTCCTCTGCGCACACTTATCCCTTATTTTACATCAGGCAGAAGTATTTTCAAGACGTCTTCGTTTTTGATTCTAATGTATCCTTCTTGGAGTTCTTTGAAAGCGATGCTAACAGAGTAGTTGTCAGGTGTTGTGACAAACGGTTTGGCAAAATCGTTTATCGCTTCTGCCCTTTTTGCAACAACTATCGGTATTGCGTACTTGTATGGTATCTTTTCCAAAAGCTTGTCGTATTGTATAACAAGTCGGCTCACTTATTGCACCTCCTCCATCAACCGCTTCACTTTGGAAGTATTTTTAATCCTTTCAAACTTTAATCTTTCTGCGTAGATTATGGACATCAAGTTTCTTATCGATTCTTCTAAGTCTTCATTGATTATTAAGTATTCAAATTCTGGTATGAACTTAAGCTCCCTCTTGGCAGTTTCTAACCTTTTTTGTATTTTCTCTTCTGTTTCCGTTCCCCTTTTTTTAAGCCTCTCTCTAAGAACTTCGTAACTTGGTGGTGCAATAAAAATAAACTTGGCACCCGAAAAATTCTTCTTAACAGTTAAAGCACCTTGAACATCTATGTCAAGTATCACATCCAAACCCTTTCTTATGTTATCGTAGACCATCTCCGCAGGTGTTCCATAGTAGTTGTCATGAACCTTTGCCCATTCGATAAATTTGTTTTCTTTTATCATTCTTTCAAATTCTTCGTGCGACACAAAGAAATAGTCCACTCCGTGTATCTCTCCAGGTCTTTGTTTTCGAGTTGTGCACGAGACGGAGAAGACAACTCGCTCAACTCTCTCAAGAACGGATCTAATAATACTTGTTTTACCAACACCGCTCGGACCACTTATAACAAACAGTATTCCTTCCGCATGGACTTCGTTTTGCACATCAAAGTCCTTACCATCCATCCCAATCTTAGCCCTTTCTTATCTTTTCGAGTTGTTTTTCGATTTCAACCATGGATTCGATAAATCTTTGCGCAATTGTTTCAGGTTGGATAGCACTGAGTATGATGTGGTTTGAGTCCGTGATGAGAATGGACCTTGTCTTCCTTCCATATGTTGCGTCTATGAGTTTTCCTTCGTTCTTTGCATCTTCTTTCAATCTTTTAAGTGGAGCGCTCTCAGGGTTGACTATAGCGATAACCCTGTCACCAGCAATGACATTACCAAAACCGATGTTGATTAATCCAAACATAATCTACACCTCCCAGATTGATAGAACATGTTTTCAAAATCACGGTTGCATCGTTACTCGATATTCATTATCTGCTCCTTGAATTGGGAAACCAAATATTTTCCTTCAAGTGCGAGGTTGGTAATATCGGTGAATCTGCTCTTTGATAATATCGTATTGAACTCCCTTAGGATTTCTTGTGATATGAAATTCAGCATGTCACCTATGGGTTCATCTTTCGAGAGCAACTCGCGCGTTCTTTTGAGATGGCTATCCAACCTGACAAGCTCTTCGCGTATGTCTGCTCTATCGGCGATAAGTGCAACCGCACTTTCAAAAAGTTCTCTATTAAGCTCTATATCATCAGGTAGCAACTCACGTGTGTTTGTTTTAATCCTTTGCGCAACTACTTTTGGAATCTCCACCGCTTTTTCGTTTATTCTCTCCACAATTGACTGCATCTTTTCTACCATCTCTACCAAATCTTTTGTTAGTTTTTCACCTTCGATTTTCCTCTCCTTGACTACCTCAATCAGTGCTTCCTCCAAAACTGCTTTCGCATGTTGCCAAGCATTTTCAATCTCTTCGTTACTTATCTCAAATTGAAATGCATCTCTGAATGTAAGTAAATGTTCTAAGCTAACAGGCATTGGAATGTTCAAATTCTCTCTGATGTCGGAAAGCGCGTCGTAATATGTTTTGAGCAGAGAGTAGTCAACAGAAACTTGGATTGGTTTGATGAATTTCACCCAAATCCTTGCACTAACTTTCCCTCTGGAAATGTATTCTTTTATCTTTGTTATGGCATCAAGCTCTTTCGAGTTAAGAAAGTAATTCATTGAGACGTCGATTGTAAGTCCCTTTGAATTCAACGTCTTCACTTCGCACGTAATTTTGTAATCTTCAATTATTCTTTGAACCTTTGCATATCCTGTCATACTCCTAGGCATTTAAACCACTCCTACGCTTTGCTGATAATATTATACATTAAATTTCCAAAAATTCCAAGTATTTCACCAAAAATTAAAAATAAATGCGGGAGTATCCCTCCCGCACTTTCTTTTACAATCTTACAACACAGCTCATTGAAATTTTGAAACGATGGTTTCGGCAATCCTTTCTCCGCTTAGTCCGTAGATTTTAAAGAGCAGTTTTGCATCACCAGAAACAGGGAAATCATCTAAGCCGAGTTTGATGAACCTACCCGGTAGTATGCGCATTTCGAAAAGTTTTTGGGCTATGAGACTACCTAACCCGTTCAGCACGTTGTGGTCTTCAACCGTGACAACAAAATTCGAGTATTTTCTGAGCACTTCTTCATCCAAATCATATGGACAACTCACGTTGATAACCGCAAAATTGAGACCTTTGCTTTTCAAAATTTCATGGGCTTTAAGTGCATGTGGGACAGCGGAACCTATAGCGTATATCACACCATCTGTTCCATCCCTCAGGATATCCATTTTTCCATATTTGAACTCGTAATTTTCATCAAAGAACAGACTTCCGTCTTCTTTTCTTATTGGTTCGACTTTACTTCTTCCAACTGCGACAACGAAGTTTCCATATTCTTTGGCTATGTATCTAACTACCCTATCTGTTTGATTCGGGTCAGCTGGGACTATCACTTTGAAGCCATACCATGCAAGTGGTGCACCGATGTAGTTAAGTGCGTGGTGTGTTTTACCATCTTCTCCTACATCGATTCCACAGTGTGTCACAACGACCTTAAGGTTTGTGTTGTTGATTGCGTTCAATCTGTGTTGGTTGAACGTCTCATCAATCCCAAAAACACCAAAATCAGCAAAGAATGTAACAATGCCATCTGCAGACATCGCACCAGCCAAAGCAGCTGCGTTATGCTCTTGCACCCCTATTTCGACTATTCTGTCAGGTCTTTCCTTGTCCAAAAAATCCAATTTCACAGAACCCTTCAAGTCACAATCTACGGCAACCACATTGTCATTAATCACAGCAAGGTCTGCGATAGCCCTACCAAGTGCACTCCTGTTGTCCGTTGCTTTATCGTATACCCTGGCTTTGCCAGCATCCAAACGCACATCGTAGTAAAGTTTTATTTTTTTGTGAGTCTCAACTGGTAATTTTTTGCGCATCTCTAAATATTTCTCAACATCGTTCTCAATACCAAGTTGAGCTAACGCTTTCTCCAATTCTTCTTTGTTTAAAGGCTTCCCGTGGTAATCAGGTTTATCCTCCATGAAATCTACACCTTTACCGATTACGGTATGAGCAATTATCGCCGTTGGATGACCATCATCCCTTGCAATTTTCAGTGCTGCAAGTATTTGTTCAAAATCATGACCATCTATCTCTACTGTCTTCCAACCAGCTGCTTCAAACTCTGCCTTTATATCGACGTACATAATCTCATGTGCATGTCCGCTAATTTGAATGTCATTGTAATCAACTAATACCGTTAAATTATCGAGTTTATACTTTCTTGCAGTCCTTCTTGCCTCTTGAACTTGCCCTTTAGCACTTTCTCCATCGCTCATAACTACGTAAACATGGTAATTCTTATTTTTATACTTTGCAGCAAGAGCAAAACCAACACCAGCCGACAAGCCTTGTCCAAGGTTTCCCGTGGTCCACTCCACACCAGGAATTCCACGAGTGATATGTCCTTCAAATATAGATGCTGGATGTCTGAAACCCGCTATCACTTCGTCTCTGTCGACAAATCCAAAAGCTGCTAAAGTTGAATAAACAGCTGGTGAAATGTGGCCGTGGCTTATGACTATTCTATCCCTATCTTCATTCCAAGGGTCTTGTGGATAAACATTGGCGAATGAATAAAGAGCTAATAGCATATCGATAGAAGACATCGACCCACCGGGATGCCCGGAGTTCGCTACGTAGGTCATCTTCAGAATATCGCCACGACACTGAACGCTCAGTCTTTTTAGTTCCTCAAGTGTTTTTCGCACTCCTAATACCTCCCATCTTTGCATTTTTTAGTATGTCTTTGATTATTCATAGGCTATTTCGTATATCTTTCTGATATCTTCCATCTTCAGTTCCTTAACTGTTCCAAATGGCGCGTGTTTGTTGGCAAGTTGAGTAATTTTTTCTATATCTTCCTTGTTGATACCAACCTCTTTCAATGTTACAGGAGCACCAATTTTCTTATACCAACTCTTAAGTTGATTGATAACATCATCTGGTGAGAATTCGCCACTCATACCAAATACATTCTTACCAAACTTGATAAGTTTTTCAGATATCTGTTCTTTAACGTAACTCATCCAAGCAGGAAATACAATTGCAAGACCTGCGCCATGGGCGATATCAGGATTGAACGCACTTATAGCATGCTCAAGCTCGTGAGAAGACCAATCTCCACCTGTTGTGCCCAAACCTGTCAAACCATTGAGTGCTAACGTTGTAGCTAAGCAGAAGTTTGCCCTAGCTTCGTAGTTTTCAGGTTCTTTGAGTATTACCTCTGTGGTTTCCATCAGTGTTTTAATTATACCTTCATCTATTCTATCAATTAAATCACTACCAGCAACATCAAAGTAATACTCCATAACATGACTTATCGCATCTATCGCACCATACACAACTTGATTCGCTGGCAAGCTGTATTGTGTAGTCGGATCAACAATCGAAAGGACCGGATAGACGTGTTTTGAGCTAAAGTAAAACTTCTCTTGAGTTTTTTCGTTTGTCACAACCGCATTTCCGTTCATTTCAGTACCTGTAGCTGACATCGTAAGGATAACATACAAAGGAAGTGCCTTCTTTACATTGTACTTACCTATAAACGCGTCCCAAATATCGCCATCGTAATAGAAACCAGCTGCTATTGCTTTTGCACTGTCGACAACGCTTCCTCCACCTACTGCAAGAATCGCCTCAACGTTATTCTCACGTGCAACTTGTATAGCTTCGTGAACCTTTGAAAGAACAGGATTAGGTCTAACACCAGAAACCTCTACTTTTTCTATACCATTATCATGGAGCGACCTAACAACCTTTTCGTATACACCATTTTTCTTAATCGAACCTCCACCGTAAAGCATCAAAACTTTTCTTATCCCATCTTTTTTCAGATATTCACCTATCTTTTCAACGGTTCCTTTTCCAAAGACTAATTTCGTTGGGTTGTGAAAAACAAAGTTTTCCATATCTGTTCACCTCCTAATCACAAATTTGTTAACAGACAGTTTGATTACTTTGTTTTCTTTTGATATTATATCACATGGTATATAATATTGGTAGAAATAGTCAAACCCTATGGAAAAGTTGCAAAAACTAAAAATGCATGGAGGCGATAGATTGTTAAAGATTTTAAAATCTAAAAAAACATGTCTAATAATAGCTATTGTGATTTCAAGTATTCTTTCCTTGGGAATTGTAATACTTATAGCTCATCTGCTAGCTAATTCTGTGGCAATCCATCTGATATCTCGAATCCAAACGACTGTTGTCGAAAAAATAACATCAGATATTGAGAAATATTTAGAACAAATAGTGAGACCCCTTGTAAAATACACTGCAGATAATGACTTTTCGATTTACATCAAGGGCGCTATGGATGAATTACCAATTCGGCTGCTGCAAAGGGAAGTTGCAAACGCTAACAACGCTTTGCGTTTGGAAGGTTATCTGGAAATATTTATTATGTTGAAAGATAATCGTGTCGTCTCCGAAGGCGGATTAGTGAAGATGTCTATACCAACTAAGGTAACTGAAATGATTTTTTCAGGTGAAAAGGAGCATGATATATACATGCTATACGAATACAAAGGAAAGAAAAACATCGCCGTTCTGGTAGGAATCAAAGGTCCAGATGGAAAAACGAAAGCGATTTTGATAGGACTTTATCCTGCAGACGATCTCCAAAAATTGATAGTGCAGACAAAATTTGGAAAATCCGGTTACGCTGGGTTACTCTACGGCACATTAACGGTAGCACATCCTATGGAAGAATATGTTGGGAACTTCGATTTAGCGAATAATCGCTGGACAAAATCTTTTGCTGAAATGATAATGAAATATGAAAAAGGAGAAGGAATTTATACTTTTCAAGTTAAAAAATTCGCAACATTTCGCAAAGTTGCGAAATATAATCTTACGGTAGTTGCAGTCATTCCATATTCCGAGATAGTTGAAGAAGCTAACAATGTCGTCAGGTTGAGAGGTTTTTCCCACGCGATAATAACGCTCAGTACATCTTTGGCAATCTTGTTTTCAGTCGTGATTATTCTTTTTGCCATAAACGTTGAAAAAAATGAAAGATTGAAGAAAATGGTAGAC
Organism: Fervidobacterium pennivorans DSM 9078; assembly: GCF_000235405.2. Classification (NCBI taxonomy): domain Bacteria; kingdom Thermotogati; phylum Thermotogota; class Thermotogae; order Thermotogales; family Fervidobacteriaceae; genus Fervidobacterium; species Fervidobacterium pennivorans. The sequence goes on along the minus strand of NC_017095.1, from coordinate 2,052,374 downwards.
GAACTCAATGAAATGAACAACGAACTTGAAGCCGCTTTTAATGAATTGAAGGAAGCACAAAGTAAAATAATAAACTCAGAAAAGATGGCGGCATTGGGTAAGATGATGGTAAATATAGCACACGATGTTAACACACCAGCCGGGGTGATTTACTCGTCACTAACAGAAGTTGAACACACATTAAATGATTTGAAGAATAAATTCTTCTCAGAGGAACTAACCGAAAGTGAATTCTTAGACAAGGTTGATGTCTTATACCAGTTAACGGAAATAATGACCAGAAATATCAGAAGAATAATCGACCTCGTCCAGAGTCTCAAACGCGTTGCTATAAGCGAGATGGTCGAAAACTATTCTTCTGTGAATCTGAAAGTGTTAGTAGAAGATGTCCTAAGGGCTATGTATCCGAAACTTAGAAAGTCAAATGTAAAAATATATACGGAAATACCAAACGACTTGGTCGTCTACAGCATTCCGGGTGCACTTGCACAAATTTTGATTAATCTCATAGACAACGTATTGATGCATGCATTCGATGAAAATGAAGAAGGTACGATACTTATAAAAGCAGAAAAAATAGTCACTGACGAAGGGAAAGAAGTGATAAAGATAACATTTACAGACAATGGAAAAGGTATGGACGAAAAAACAAAAAAGCATGCATTCGAACCTTTCTTTACAACGAAACCAGGTGTTGGCTCAGGACTTGGGTTGAGCATAGTTTACACATTGGTTGTTGAAAAGCTTGGAGGTGAAATAGATTTAGAGAGCTCGCCGGCAACAGGCACCAAGATAATCATCACGATACCTGAAAAGAAGGGGGATGAACACGATGAGCAAAGTGACAAAAACTCAGGAAAATAAAAGTCCAGCAAATAGGCTCATGATACTAGTTATTCTCACTTTTCTCTTCTTGCTTTCTCCCAATGATTCTTTTGCCGTTTCTCTGGAAAAGTACCTGGAAAGTTCAGATACATCTGCTTATACTCTAATTTCTTCCTCAACTTCACTTCTCAGAGGGAAGCTCTATGTTTTGAACGTGAAGAGTCAAACCTGAAGAGGCATCGAATGGAACCACAAAGTGGGTATATACATCCCACGAAATCTAGCTTACAAAAACCATGGAATCCTTATGGTATCTGGTTCGGCACCAAAAGATCCCATGGCAAGCCTGAGCCAATACGCTCTCGTTATTGAAAGTATCGGCGCTCCGTTTGTGATACTATGGGATGTACCAAACCAACCATTATTTGGTCTCAAAGAAGATGCCCTGATTGCTTACACTTTAGCAAAATACCTCGAAACAGGCGAGGAAGATTGGCCCTTGCTCTTTCCCATGGTAAAGGCTGTCGTTGCAACGATGAACTGTGCTCAGGACTTTCTCAAAAAAGAATTACAAATCGAACTTCAAAAGTTTTTAGTAACTGGCGCATCCAAAAGAGGTTGGACAACATATTTGACAGGTGCTATCGAAAAAAGAGTTCTTGCGATAGTTCCAATCGTGTACGATAATCTAAACATGCCCGCACAAATGCGAAAACAGCTCGAACATTATGGAACATTCAGTGAACAGATAAAAGACTACACAAGGTATGGCCTCACGAGAATGATAGCTGAATCTTCCCAAACCGAAGTTCCAGAAATTGTCAGGGCAATTGACCCCTTCTATTACAAAGATAAACTCACCATACCAAAACTTGTCGTTATAGGCACGAACGACCCGTATTGGGTTGTTGATTCTTCTCAGCTATATTTCTACGACTTACCTATCCCAAGGTATGCATACGTTATGCCAAATGAGGCACACAATGTAAGTAATCAGGTTGAATTTTTCAACACTCTCAGAGCATTTTTTGCACTGTCTGTAATAAACAAACTTCCAGAGATATCGTGGAAAGAGACCGAAAACGGCATAATCCTTAGAACATCTGAAGAGTTAGAATACGCAAAGGGATGGATTGCTCTTTCAGATACGCTGGATTTCAGAAAGGCACGATGGGAAAGTACAGATTTGCAAATACAATTTAGTGAAAACGGGGACAAAATGGTTGAATTCATACTTAAAGAAAGCAACATAAAAAAGAACGTAGCAATTTTTATTGAGGTCAGGATTGTAAAAGAGGGATATTCTTTCAGTTTGACAACGATTCCAAAGGTTTTCAAGAAAAACACTAACTAAAAAATCTAAAAAGCCCGCCGATGGCGGGCTTTGTTTACTTACAAATCAATCTTGATTTGATTTAATTTCCAACCAGAGGTCATCCATTATTAGTGGATCCGTTGGATTCCCTCCACCCATGATGTAGGCTTTTGGTTCTTGCTGGAGTGGTCTGAATTTGTTTTCAATACCATCGTAGTCCCAACTAGTCACGTATATTGTCCATCCTTCGAAAGATGAAGGATTGCCAAGCCAGTCACCTTTTATGATTATCTTTACCCAACCATCTTCAACAAAAACTTCGGGAGAACCTATCTGCGTCCCAAATCTATCTTTTGATGCTTCTTGTGAAGTGTAAATCGCACTCGACCAACCAGTTGCAAAAACTTCCCAATCCCAGTCCCAATTATCGAACTCATAGTTCTGTAAAGGCAAAACCCCCGTGCCTTTCTTTGTTGGGTCATCGATGAATATTTGATATGTAACGTGGTCAAAGCCGTTTGGTGGTCCCCAGGTTTTTGTTAAGTCCCTTGGTTTGATAGAAATTACCAACGTACTACCAATGCTTTCAACTTTCGCTTCAACAATATCCATCTGCCGCTTAAATGTTGCATCGGTTGGGTAAACGTAAGTTCCTGTAAACCCTATGTCATCATCGAGAGGGTCTTTCGTTTCAGCTAACAATTTCTTTTCTAGTTCAACTATGAATCTTATTTCATCAGTGTAAACTGTATCTTTAACGTTTTTTCCAACTGCCCTGACAAGTAGTACATGCTCACCTGGGTCGAGTTTGAATGGATCTATTGTAAATGCGAATTTCCCATCTGTTGGTTCTATCTTAATTTCGTTCTCAACTTTTCTGTCTATGTAAACATAAACCGCTTTTGCATTCGTCGTCCCGGTTATTTCTTTCAGTGCGGTTATCTTTTCACCGTCTGAAAGGTTCAAACTGATAGTTGTGTTAGTTTTGTAGAGTTCCGATTTCTCGGTTAATATACCGAAAACTGTCAGTGTTCGTGCTGGAATTCGCAAAGACACGTAGCCTCCATCTTTTACAACAAGAGGAGTACCTACGCCTCCGCTGAAATTGTAAATAGGTTCCAAGGTTGTTCCAGGCTCATAATCCGTTTTGAAATTTGCTATCCTTGCATCGTTCGCCGTATTTAAAACAACGAACAGTTCCTCCTCTTTAGATTTCAATGTATAAACTAACAAACCTGCACCTCTTTTTTCCGACAAAAGCACGTTAACTTCTCCGTATCTTGTTGCCGGGTGTGATTTTCTGAATTCGATACCGTTCTTGATAAACTTGTACATATCACTCTCGGTGTTGAAGTGATCTTGACCGAACGACCCCCATCCACCTTTGAACATACTCGCACGCGTTTCTTCAAAGTACTGCTCTGTACCATAATATATAACTGGCATTCCAGGTAGTGTCAACAACAATCCAAGAGCTTGCATGGTGATATTCGGTGTTGCACCTTTTCCAAACCTTTCCATATCGTGGTTATCAATAAATGTCACAAGTAGACCTTTTTTTAGTGTCTCGTTTCGCACCTTGAGTCTGTAAGCAAGAAAATCGGTTGGTTGACCACCTTTTATTACGCGTCTAATTTCTTCCATCAAGGTGAAATCAAGCATAGAATTAAAACCGTGGTCAAAGTAGGAAGCTATCTCAAAGTCAGATACATTCTCGTATGGTTTTGAAGAAAGCCATGTTTCCCCAAAGGCTATAAAGTCTTCTTTCAAGGAGAACATCTCTCCGTTGCCTTTGAAAAACTCGTCGAAAAAGGATTTGGGAACGTACATTGCTGTATCCACACGAAAGCCATCAACCCCAACTTCTTTTATCCAGTATGCATAAGAATCCTTTAATGCTTCAACAACTTCTGGGTTTTCAGTGTTAAGGTCATCTAAACCACTCATTTGGTAGTTGAGTTTTTGCTCAGGGTCTGAGTAGTTGTTGATATCAGGTGTCCAGTGGTATATAGCTCTCTGCCTCTGTTCAGGGTCGTTGTAATTGTTCAAACTGAACGGGTATTGAGTTGGTGCTGACGTTGGTATACTTCCAGTGTTCAGTTCGAATTTCCCGTTTCTGAATCTAAAGTAGTTTCCAACATGGTTAACAACAATGTCCTGGATTAACTTCATTCCATTCTTGTGTAGTGCATCTGCAAGCGCTTTGTAATCTTCAAGTGTTCCAAAGTGCTCGTCAACCTTTTTAAAATCTCTTGCCCAGTAGCCATGGTATCCACCGTAATTTACCCATGGATCCCACCACTGATTAGCCACAGGTGGTGTTATCCAAATTCCATCGACACCAAGACCTTTTATATAGTCGATTTTATCGATGATACCCTTCAAATCTCCTCCGCTGTATTTCGCTCCGTCACGAGGGTTGTATTCACCTTTTCCCTGGTTATTGTTGGAAGGTTCTCCATCGTTAAAACGGTCAATCATTATCATGTACAAAACCTTATCAGCCCATCCACCCTTGTACTGAGTTAACACATCAGAGAAGCCTACAGCATCTAAAACGTAACTGAACATAAATCCAAAAAGTAGCAAACCTACTACAGATTTCAAGAAATTTGCAAAAGCTTTCCCTTTCATACCTTCCACCTCCAATGAATTGCTATCCCAAAGCTTTCCTTATTCTACCACGGGGAGTGCATAAAAAACGAAGGTGTGGTACAATTTCCAAAGAAGTGGTATAATTTCCAAAGAAGGGGGCGAGTAAGATGATAGATGTCCTGGTAGTTGATGATGAAAAGCACGTTAGGAACTTGTTGGTTCGAATGATTTCCACTGCCTACGAGTGCAATCCAGTCGAAGCAGAAAACGTTGAAACCGCTCTGAAACTTTGTGATAGATACAAGTTCGATCTGATTACAACCGACATCAAGTTTGAGAATGACGAGAACCTTGATGGGATTGAATTCATAAAAAGATTAAGATTAAGAGGAATATTTACACCTGTTTTGATTATTTCGGCTTTTGCAACACCCGAAAACATTGCAGAAGTTTGCAAATATGCGCCTGTAGATTATTTAGCTAAGCCTTTCACTCAGGATGAATTGCGGAGAAAAATCAAAGATTTGCTTGACTACAAGAAAGAGTCATTTGAAAGATACTTAAGAGAAGCTGAAGGATTAATACATTCTAATTTTCCAGGTGATTTGGACAAAGCAGAACAAATTGTCAGAACAATGTTTTCTCTCATGCCATCTTCACCGATACCACACTATCTAATGGCAGAAATTCTCGAAAAGCGTGGAAATTCTGAACTGGCTGAGCGTCATAGGAACGCAGCAAAAGCATTAGATATAAACATGAAGGGATACCGAAAGGGTGATGAACTTGAGTCCGATTAACATAAATATACCTGTTGGGCTTAGGTTTTATGTTGTCGTAGTCGGTTGTGGCAAAGTCGGTCTTGAAGTTGCAACCAGGCTCTCAAGAATAGGGTTTAACGTCACTGTGGTCGATAAAAATCCCAACACGTTAGACCTACTGCCCGAAGATTACGGTGGTTTTATAGTTATAGGTGATGCTACCGAACGTGAAACAATGGAAAGGGCAAAAGCTATAAAGGCGGACTTACTAGTGACAACAACAGAGGACGATTCAACTAATTACTTTGTATCGTTGGTTGGAGCAAAGATATTTGGAATTCCAAGGGTTATCTCCCTTGTAAATGACAGAGAAAATGTGCCACTTTTCATAAAGAGTGGTATTGATGTAATCTCACCAATCGATTTAACGGTAGATACCTTTGAACACAATATCCTTGAACACGTTGAACCAAAGGTTGGTGAAAAACAGTGAAGATAATAATTATTGGTGGTGAACGAGTCCCTTACTTTCTTGCTAAAAGATTAATAGCACAAGGTTACGACGTTTATTTTGTTAACAAAGACCAAGATTTATGTGAAGAATACTCAAAGACACTTAATGCTACAATTGTCAACGGGGACGGCACATCAAAAAAAGTCCTCGACCAGCTTGGGATTGAGCCAAACGATATTGTTGTCCTACTTATGGAAAGAGACAGAAAAAATTTCTTTATCGCTCGTTTGGTTCAAGAATATTACGGAGTAAAGAACGTAGTTACTTTATTAAACAACTCTGAAAATCTCGACTTATTTGAACGCTTTGGTATCAGAACGCTTGGTGTAACAGATTTGATTATGAGAAATTTGGAACCATTGCTTTTCGGAAGCCAGATAACACGTGACCTTGAAGAGAAAACATTTTCTAAAGGTGTAGCTATATTGGAAATCACTCTAACATGGGATTCAAATATCGTCCATAAAAAGATTAAGGAACTTAGCGTGCCAGAAGATGTGGTCATAGTAGGGATAAAAAGAGGCGATAATTTCTTGATACCTCGTGGTGAAACTACACTCGAACCTGGTGACGAGATTGTCCTTGTGTGCCGAGAAGAAAAGCGTATGGAGGTTCTATCATTTTTTAGCTCGTAAACAGCTTGTTTCGCTCTTCAATTTTGCAGTAATCGGTAATGGAATACATATGTAGAAGCAACCGAATTTTCTGGAGGTTGTTATAAATGCTGAAAAGCTATCTAAGAATATATAAAGCGTTTACGCTTGTTATGTTTCAATATGCGTTTATGGCTTTAGTTCCTACGGTATTTTGCATCTTTTATCCAGAAGAAATCAAAAACGCTTATCCTTTTTTAATTACTGCTGTGCTTTCTTTTATCATATACTTCACTGGTTTCGCAGTGAGAGTTGAAGAAATAGAAACCATAGGATATAGAGAAGGAGCTGTACTTACGATCTTCACGTGGGTTATGATATCGCTACTTTCCGCCATTCCACATATTTTGTTAGGAAATCTTTCGTTTTCTCAAGCTGTTTTTGAATCAGTGAGTGGACTAACTGGCACAGGATTAACGATGTTCACAGACGTAACCAAATTGTCTAAACTTCTTTTATTTTGGAGGTCATTTACACAATACGTAGGCAGTGCAGGTTTCGCTGTCTTGATGCTGGGCATGGTCTTGGGTCCAAGGGCTTTAGGACTTTATAAATCAGAAGGTAGGTCCGACAATCTTGTACCGAACATAAGAAGGTCCGCTCAGCTGATACTTGAAATTTACTTTGCTTACACAATTGCTGGGACAATCGCTTTGAGACTATCCGGGATGAATTGGTTTGAAGCACTTAATCATACGATGACCGCATTAGCAACTGGCGGGTTTTCCACTCGCAACGGTAGTATAGGAGAGTTCAATAACCTAGCGATAGAAATCGTCACAATAGTTCTCATGATTATCGGGGCAACAGGATTTGGAATACATTATGCGTTCTGGAAAGGAAATATTAAGGCTGTTTTAAAGAATGGCGAACCTTGGTTATTGATAAGTTCTTCATTTGGTTCAGCAATTGTCTTATCTGTTTACGCTATAGGAAAGTATTACGAAAACTTTGGAAAGGCTTTAAGGTATATACTTTTCCAAACGGTCTCGGCTGTAAGTGGAACCGGTTTCCAAACTTTGCCGTTAAATGAAGAGAAATGGATAGCTTTCTCGCCGTTTATGTTTATTCTAATAGTACTTATGCTATCTGGCGGTATGATGGACTCAACATCGAGTGGTATCAAACAGTTCCGTATTTGGGTCATACTGAACACTCTGCACGATAGCGTAAAAGGGTTCCTTATGCCAAGAGGCACGGTGAGGAAAAAGATAATATTCAAAGGCGAACAACAAATTATCTTTGGCGATGACAATATTCGGGAAGCTTTGCTTGTCGTATCACTTTATCTGATAACATTTGTCATTGGTTCATTTATACTCATGTTACACGGATACGGTGCTTTGAATTCGATGTTTGAATTCGCTTCTGCTATGGATGGTGTTGGACTTAGCTGTGGTGTCACATCTCCAAATATGCCATTAACAGCCATGTGGACATTGATAATAGGAATGTTCACAGGAAGGTTCGAATTTTTGATAGTGATATATGCTATAACGAAAGTGATAAACGATTTAAACAAAAAAATTGATGAAACACGTCTATCAAAAAGGATAAACTCAGGTGTTTCGATTAAATGAAACGATTGGTGAAAGGATGTGTGACATGGGAAATAAAACAATGATTTATTTACTTGTGTTCATAGTTCTTTTCTTCCTTATTACCGATGTTATAACTCTGATGTTCAGAGGTCCTAACTTCACCGTTGAATACTACAACTCTGATGTTTTGGTTGGCTACACTGATGTTGCTACGATAACAACCTTAAGTGGTTTAAAGTTCAAGAGTGAGAAAAAGAAAGAAGAGTATCTAACAACATATGAACAAACATCTCTTGAAACGTTCAAAAAATACTTCAGCGAAATCTCAAAAGACATAGGTAAGAAAATCGAAGTACTGGATTTTAAGTCAAACATAAAGAACAATGCGAGTATCTTAGAGATTACCGAAACAGTCGTTCTAAAAGGCATTGTGCAACCAAAAAACGATACCTACATCTTTGACATGGGACAGATTCGCATGAACTCTGTTGCAAACTCCACGTTTAAAGTACATTTGCCGGAAGATGTTCGAATTGAAAGCGTGGAACCTACGCCAACAAAAAATCTTGGAACCTTGATTATTTGGAGTGGAGAAGATATAAAGACCTTCCCGAGAATCGTATATAAAAGATTATCCCTCCAGGACCACCAAAAGGAGGGTGAATAAAAATGTCAGCCTTCCACTGGTTTGTAGTTTTAGCATCGATAAGTTCCCTAGTGTTTGCATGGGCTACCTATATATTGGAAAGCTTCAAGAAAAGAACAGAAAAAACTGCAATAGACGAGGAAGAAGAAAAACTCGTAGAACTTATCGGAAAGGTGAGAATCTTCGTTGACTCAAAACTTGAACAACTTGATAGGAAAATGGAAGAAGCTAAAGCTTTGATTAAAGACTTAAACGAGCAGTATGTGTCATTGGCTGCCTTAGCAGTCCAGTTGCAAAACCTATTGCAAAAAACAGAAATCTCAAGTGAAACAGCATCTAACCCAGAACTCAAAAACGAAAGCTTTAAAGGTAATAGCAAAAATGAGACCACTGAAAATGTCTCCGACATCGATACAAAGCTTTCCGCTGACGAAAAGGCATTAATACAAGGATATGTTCTCAAAAACAAATCAACCACCTCAACACGTGTCCTTGAAACAATGAAAGAAACAGTTGACGAATATGCAGCAAGCTATGAAAAGAACGAATATAACGAAGACGTTGCAAAAAACAAGAAAGAAGTATTAATATTCGACATGTATCTGAGTGGTTTGGAACCGATTGAAATTGCCAAGAAAATGAAGATGGGGGTTGGAGAAGTTCAGTTGATAATCGACCTTATGAAAAGGCAAAAGCCATGATTAACATCAAAAGGCAAGATTACTGTGGCAAGGGGGGGACCAATATGATAGGCGAGCACCCTTACGTAAAATGGGCTATAGAAGTGATAGAAAATTACGTCAAGCACAGAAGGATTATAGAACCACACGAAGGTTTACCCAAAGAGCTTTTTGAAAGAAGGGCTGGATGTTTTGTAACCTTACACAATACAGATGGCTCGTTAAGAGGATGCATTGGAACATTTATGCCCGTTCGTGAAAATCTTGCATACGAGATTCGTGACAACGCAATAGCAGCTTCAACTCGTGACCCCAGGTTTCCACCAGTCCAACCTTACGAGCTTGATAACATCATCGTTAACGTTGACGTTCTTAGCCCATATGAACCGGTGAGAAGTATCGCTGAACTTGACCCAAAAAAGTATGGAATAATCGTTCAAAAAGGATGGAGAAGAGGATTACTTTTGCCAGATATAGAAGGTGTAGATACGGTTGAAGAACAAATACGCATAGCTAAACTCAAAGCAGGGATATTTGACGATGATTTTGAAATATACAAATTCACAGTCGAAAGATACAAATGATGTTTTCAGAAGCCCAAAATGGAGTTACACTGCAGTGCCGTGAACTAAACGGCACGGAGGTGAGTAATTGATGGCAACAAAAGGTAGTGAAAGGTATAACCTAAGAAAATTGAGAACAGAAGATATTAAAGACATAGTCGTCCTATCGTTTGGCTTTTTTGGGATTGGTTTTTTCATACCAACATACATTTACATAATGCTCAACTTCTTGCTGAAGTCTTCTATTCCCAAGTCGATTTTGCTTGGAAGCTTTTATTCGGAGCTGATATTAATAGCTTTCTTCAAAGAGAAAATACTGTTTCTTTTTGAAATGACCAGAACAGCTATAGGTCGAAGAACACCATACATACTTGTGTTTGGAACAATGTCTGCCTTTTTGCTTTCCACAATTTATAACTTGCTAACAGTTGACAAAAATTTATTTAGTCTCGTTTTTGTTGTGATAACCTTCAACTTTTCATTATTTATCTACGCACTTTCTTTGCTTGGCATGTTAGAGGACAAAAAGAATTATTTCAACCGAATGCTACTAAATCTTCAACCCACGCTTTGGAGTATTATAGGTGCGGTTTGGTCATACGGTTACTCCGTCAGACTTTTGACAACAGATTCGAATAGGGAAATAGTCTCACATGCCAGTCTTTTGTTCTTTTTTTCCGTATTTGCTGTGGCATTTTTAATAGTTGAGGATAAGAAATACAAAGTAGAGCTTAGTGTTAGTGAAAAAGCGGAAATATACGATAAATTCCAGGCAAAGAAGATTTCTTGGAAGGTGCTTAACACAAGTAGTCAGCAAATCTTAAAATACGGACTTGCGAAAGTGCTTCTTTACCAAATTGAATTCCTGTTACCTTTGCATGCATGGTATTTGCTAAACATTCGCAAAGGTATACCTACCGAGTTTGATTCTGCCAAAACTTTATATTTCTTTGTTCTAGGCTACGTTTTAAACACTGTTTTAGTCACCTTTTTCAAAAATTATTCTAAAAAGCTCGACCTATTAGGTCCTGTGAGTACTGCATTTGCACTCTTTATTTATGCAACAACTTTCATACTTCCAACAACAGGTTGGTTATTTACCTCTGTTTTCTTAGTTGGTTTCCTCATTTGTCACCAAATACAAAAGCGTCTTGGTTTTACCCTTCCGGGAATAGTGAGATTTCTATCAGAATACAATTCGAATAATGAAACGAATAGATTTGAATCCCGCCCAGTAAATCTTCTTGGAGTATACATATCTGTTATCTTAGCAGGGAGTCTTATAGATGTCATTGGCATACAATCATCAAGTTACATTCTTGGTCTATTAATCGCTGGATTAGTAGTTATTGAACTTTTGACCTCCCATGCTAAAATTAAAAATAAATAACAGTGACTGAAAAGAGAAGGCAGGTGTGAACAAGTTGATAAAGGATGGAGACAGAGTCTTGCTATATGGCGAAGATGGAACTAAGTTCCTTGTTAGAGTTGAGGCGGGAAAAAAGAAAGGAACCCACCTCGGTGTTGTTGAATTCGATACAATTATTGGAAAAAACTACGGGGACGTAATTACTATAGGAAAAACAAACAAATCCTATTACCTCTTACAACCCACTTACATCGATGACATATTCTCGATGAAAAGAAAAACACAAATTATTTATCCCAAGGATTCGAGCTACATTGTAATGAAACTGGACATTAAACCGGGTAGCAGAGTTATCGATACCGGTGTTGGTAGTGGTGCTATGTGTGCAGCAATGGCAAGGCTTGTGGGAAGCGAAGGAAAAGTCTATGCTTACGAAAGAAGGGAAGATTTCTACAAACTCGCAACTCAAAACCTCACGGAATGGGGACTTATAGATAGGGTCGAGTTAAAATTGCGTGATATTGCTTTCGGCTTTGACGAAACAAACGTAGATGCACTGCTTTTGGATGTGCCAGACCCTGAGAATTACATACAAGTTTGTTGGGAAGCGTTAGCTGGAGGGGGACGGATAGGTGTAATCTGCCCAACGGTTAATCAGGTCTCTATGGTGCTTGAGAAAATGTACGAATTGCCTTTCATAGATGTCGAAGTTTGGGAAACTTTGATGAGACAGTTTAAACCTTACCCAAATAGACTGAGACCTGTTGACAGAATGGTTGCACACACAACTTATATGATTTTCGCAAGAAAGGTGAATTCTTTTGTCAAAATCAAAGAAGAGTCAAGAGAAGAGCAAATGAAAGAAACAGAGGCAATAATCCAAAGTGAAAATAAAAACGAGAATGTAAACATTTAAAATTCTGCAATTTGGAAGGAAGGTGTGAAGTATGAGAAAGATTTTTAAGGGAGTTCTTTCATACGTCTTTTTAGCTATTGTAGTTGTTGTATCAAGTATGATTCTATCTGGTGCCTCTGATAAGGAGCTGCTGAATTACATTTCGCCACTTTACGAAACACTCTATAGAATCAATTACAACTACTACGACATCAAAAACGTTAATTTCAACAAACTCATAGACTCCGCTATAGATGGTATGATCAAAGGTCTTGGAGATGATTTCAGTTACTATTACCCACCATCACAGATGACTGAACAACAAATAGAAATGGAAGGTCAATACGGCGGGCTTGGTATCGAAGTAACCTACGACAGTGAGAACAGAGCCGTTAAAGTTGTAAGTCCAATGTATGGAACACCCGCATGGCGTGCAGGACTGCAAGCAGGAGACCTTATTATCGGTATCGACGACCAACCAGTGAGCGAAATGGAGTACATGGAAGCGGTTAACAAAATGAGAGGAAAACCTGGAACTTCCGTAAAACTGACAATAAAACGCGGAAGTGAGATTATTGAGGTTACTATAGTTCGAGAAATCATCCAGATAGTTCCAGTCAAGTCAGGGATAACAGAATATGGAAACAAAAAGATAGGTTATGTTCTTTTAACTAAATTCAACGAACCTGTCCCAAACGAATTACAAAAAGCTCTCAGAAAACTCTATGACAAGAAGATAGACGCATTGATTCTTGATTTGCGCAATAATCCTGGCGGGTTGCTTGATGTTGCAATTCACGTGGCAAATCAATTCTTAGACGCAGGTAAGGTTATCGTCTCTGTAAAAGATAGAGACGGAAAAATCACCGAGCGCTATATTAGTCAAGGCAATAATTATCCAAAGGTTCCTATGGTAGTTCTCATAAACAATGGTTCTGCATCCGCTTCGGAAATCGTTGCCGCTGCGCTCAAAGAAAACGGAAGAGCTGCACTCATAGGTCAGAAGACATTTGGAAAAGGGTCCGTGCAAAGAGGATTCCCACTTAGCAACGGTGGAACTGTCTTTTTGACAATCGCACATTACTTAACACCATCTGGAAAAGATATACACAAAGTCGGAATTGAACCAAATATCAAAGTAGAGGAAACACAAGGAACAACAAGTACTCCAGGAAAGATTGATGCTAAAGCATACACGTTAACCGAGATAGAAGTTGACCAGAATGATCCCGTTGTAAAAGTTGCCCTCGATTACCTTGTAAAACAACTCAAGTAGTGAACTTTCGAGTTTGTTAAAGCGCCTTATCGTTTCGACAAGTCAAGGGTTGTATAACAAAAAGAAAGCGAAGTTTGAGAGATGAGATTAGAATTTTATGCATTTGTCTTTTTTCTTTTCTCAGTTGTCACTTTAGGTATTTTGATTCCGGAAAGAAAACCCGTAACGATGGAGGAGGTTTTACCTTCTCCGTCTCTTTTTTTGAGAAATCCTTATAAGTATCTCATTTTAAGAAAAACGAACGAGATAAATCAGCAACTGTTTTTTCTCGAATACAAAAGAAAAATAAAAGTATATGACGACTCAAAAACTCTTGAGCAAATGATATTTTCGATTCAAGACAGACGCGCTGCTAAATATGTAACAAAGAAGGTTTGGCACTACTGGTGGGGATATGGATTAGAATGGATAAAGTATAAAATCAAGCATATTGACCTTTTATGGTATCCAAGAATATACTTAAGTAGAGAGCCCTATCTTCCAGACAAAACCTTTGGTGACGCTCTGTGGAAAGCGCTCAACGGAACAAATGCATCTTTTCGACTGGGCAAATCCGACGAAGAGATAGCAAGATTAATCGCGGAAAAATACAATGTAGAGTTCGTGGGTGCAACACAAATTCCAGCTCACTAAAACAAAATTTATAGATGCAGGAAAACAAGGGGAGATCCAGTTAATGGCAAAAGTAAAATCAACAGCAACTAACGAAATGATAAAATCACTTATAGCACTTTTATTCTTAATCGTTCTTTATCCATGGTCTGCCAAATACTTGAACTTGGGAGTATTTCTTTTAGACCCTGAGGTCTTTAACTTTTTCATGCTTTACCTTCCAACCCTTGTCTTTTTCTCAAGTTTGTTCTTAGATGTAGAAGAAGTTTTCCAGGAAGTTCAAAGGCTTATCGTATACTCATTAACTCCGATTTTTGCGTTTAGACTCGGATGGTATGGATTTTCTTTCCAATACGGTTATGTGGTATGTTATACGCTTGGTAATTTCATAAAACCGCATTTTCAGAAGCGTTTCCCTGTAATTATATTCAACGGATTAGCATTGTTACTACTTTTAGTATGGAGGGCGAGCTGAGTTGGAAAGGTTTGCTAAATGGTATGTGGAAACTATTCTTAGCAATCAAAAAAAGGTTGCTCTGACATTAATTATAATTTCCACGCTACTGGGCCTTTACGCTATTTTAGGATTGAGAATCAACGCAGATATAACTGGATTAGCACCGAAGGACGATCCAAGATTCCAGGACCTTGTGAAATATACTTCAGAGAAGGTAACTTCTAATACGTTAATAGTTGCCATTGATGGTGTAAAAACAAGTAACCCAGATACCATTGCCAAAATGATTAAAGAACTTTTTGAGAATACCCCGTATGTAAACCACGCAGAGCCATTTGACAACCCAGAAACGTTGGTTAAATATGGAATGCTTTCTTTTGGCGAGGGAACTATCAACGATACCATTAGGTACTACCAGTCACTTATGAGGGTAGAACCGAAAACACTCGTTGACTTCAGATTCTGGAGAAATGTAGGTTCTGCACTTTATGATTTGCACAGCTATATCCAGAGTATAGTAGAAAAAAGTGGTATAAAGAAATATTATTTGCTCTCACCCGACAAAGAACTTTTAGTCATGAATTTTTCCATGAAAAAACCCATGTCTGATGTAAAATTCGTTACTGAGGCTATTCGAGAGCTGAAAAAATTATCAAGGAAATTCGAAAACCAAAATAACGTTAAAATATATTTTACTGGCGGTGTGATGTCCACATACGAAGCAAACCTCCAGGCATCGAAAGACTTTACGCTTACTACTTTCATATCTCTTGTCGCAATTATACTTATAATAATCCTCGGTTTTGGCAATATATGGGAGCTCCTTATCCTCTTTACAGGACTTTTAATGGCAATGGGTATCACACTTGGACTTATAACCTTATTCTTAAGAGAATTGAATATAGTAACCACCTTCGTTAACGCTATGCTGTTGGGAATGGGCATTGATTACGCCATGTATATTGTTACAAGAATCCAGGAACGATTCAATATTGAAGGTGTTTCACATCAAAGCATAGTAGATGCATTTATTGAAAATTTTAGACCATCGTTCATATCTATGGCAACGACATCACTTGCATTCCTTGGAATGCTCTTGAGTCCTTCTAATGCAATTAAACAGATGGGTTTTTCCGTAGCTCTCGGTGTTGTTGTTTACTTCTTTGTTTTTAACACACTTGCACCAATAGCTCACAATATGCTCTTGCCAAAATTCAAAAGCCGTCAAAGGGAAACTTATGTGAGAGTGGTTGATATAGTAAGAAAGAGCCGTGTACTAATGACATTGACAATAATAACTACGTTGCTTTTGGCAGCTGTTGGAATTTACTCAATCATAAATTTCTCATATACAACTTCCAGCTTGGTCCCAAAGAAATCAGAAACAAATATTACCAGCGAACTAATATCTAAAAAGTTTGGTAGCATTGCTTCCAGCGATATAGTCATAGCAGCAGCAACGTCTGAAGAATTGCAGAGTTCCCTTGAGAAACTCAAGGAACATGGTTTGATAACTTCCGACTTTTCAATACTTACGTTTATCCACAATCCTGAAAAGATAGCAGAGGAAAAATCCAACATCTACGTTCAAGTTCTTGAGATAACTAATACACCGTTTTTAGAAATTCTCTTTAGAAAGTATGGTCTTTACGAAAGCTTTGTTTCAACAGTTGACGTGATAAAAAATATCTCGTCAACAGAAGACCTTTTTAAACTCATGGAGAAAGATATCCCAAGTTTGTTCTACGAGGATATCCACGGGAAAAAATACCTGCTTGCGTTTGTGACACCCGCAATAGAAATTTGGACGGGCAACAACATAAAAATTTTCTTCGAGTCGATTAAAAAAATAGGAAACATAAAAACTTACGGATACACCACCCTCTTTTATGGAATTATTGAGGAATTGCTAATCTCTACAACTTGGGTTTTTGGTATAGTCTTTTTGATAGAATTTATAATCCTTTACATCGACTTTAAAAATGTTAGAAAAGCTTGGAATATAATATTCTTGACAACTTTGAACACTCTTGCAGCCTTTGGTATTTCTTATATTATAGGTATCAAAACAACCTTCATTACATTTATCGTTCTACCAATATTCTTAGGAATAGGTGTTGACAGTTTAGTTGAATTAGACCATAGCATTCGATACGGAAAAGAGAGTATCATAAAAACAGAAAAAGCTGTCATTATGAGTGTCCTCACAACGGTTGCTTCATTTGGTAGTTTTATATTTGCTCAAGGGCAGTTGCTTAGAGAGTTTGGCTTTGTCACATCAGCAGGTCTTATAGGTGCTCTGCTTATTTCGTTCTGCTGGTACCTTAACACAGCAGAGAAATCGTATCGTGAAACAAAAAAAGTTGAAGCATCGAACCATGCCATCAATGAGGAGGATAATTGATGAGGATATTGATGATATCGGATACGTACTTGCCTCAAATAAATGGTGTTGCTACTTCTATTTATCTATCAAAAAAATATTTGGAGATGCGAGGACATGAGGTCTTTATAGTCGCTCCTGTAAAACCGGAAGGTGAAGAGAAAATTCTTTTAGTTCCAGGCATACCTTTTCTTTTTGAAAAACAACACAAGGTAGTTTTTGCAAATCATATAAAAATTATAGAATTTGCACTCGAAAACAAAATAGAGATAATCCACAGCCACGACCCTATGGCACTTGGTATGAGGGCACTAAAGGTCCAAAAAGATTTGAAATTGCCACACGTTCATACCTATCACACGCTTTTAACGGAATACAGACATTACGTTCCGCCACCGTTTACTCCAGATAGAAGAACCGTCGAAGAATTTTCAAAATGGTTTTGCAACAAAGTCAATATCGTCATAGCGCCCACAGAGGAAATAAAACAGGAACTTATATCTTACGGTGTCCGGCGACCCATTGAAGTTGTTCCAACGGGTATCGATACGATAGAATTTTCTCAACCGCCAGAAAAGGATATTCGGAAAGAATATGGCATACCACAAGATGTCACCTTACTTATGTACGCAGGAAGACTAGCAAAGGAGAAAAATTTAGAGTTCCTCTCAAAAGTGGTTGCTCGTTATATGCATGAAAACAGCAACGTATGGTTTTTAATTGTAGGTGACGGACCGGAAAGAAAAGCTCTTGAGAGTTTCTTTGAAGATGAAGGACTTATGGGTAGAACAATCTTCACAGGATACATTCCCCACAAAGAGATTAAAGATTACTACAAAGCTGCGGATTTGTTTGTCTTCGCATCTCTCACAGAAACTCAAGGATTGGTCGTTCTCGAAGCTTTAGCAAGTGGCACACCCGTTGTTGCAATAGCTTACAAAGGCATAGCAAATGTGCTTGTGAATGGCGAGGGAGCCTTAACCACTGGTATCGATGAAGAGGAGTTTTATCAAGCAATAAAAATTGCTTTGGAAAGAAGAGAAGAACTCTCTAAGAAAGGTATTGAATATGTAGAAAAATACTGGTCGATGAATACAATGGCTGACAAGTTGGAAAAAATCTACCAAACAGCAATACAACAAGGCTTCATCGACTTTACAATGCCATCAATAATCAACACATCATTACAATTGAAACTGAATGCTATATTCAAAAAGCTCATTGAACTCTTCGATTAGATAAAAAAACGAAAAGCGCTCCAAAAATCATGTGGAGCGCTTTTATTTTTAAACCCAACAAATCTTGGGGTTTTTAAACTCATACGCTTGTTTCTTCAATCTCGAGCAACTCATTTAAGAATTTCACATAGCTCTCATATCTTGTAGAACTTATCTTCCCCTTTTCAACAGCCTTTTTTACATAACATTCTGGTTCGTTCAAATGCAAGCAATCTGGAAAAAAGCATTTGTCATTTTCAAATTCAATAAATAATTCGCGTAGTTCCAAAGGCTTTATGTGTGAAATCTCAAGACTTGCAAATCCAGGAGTATCAACTACCCACCCACCAAAAGAAAGTGAGAGTAGCTCAGCTGCAGTTGTTGTGTGCTTGCCTCGTTCCAGTTTTTCGGAAATCTCGCCTGTTCTTAGTCTAAGTGTACTTTCCAACGCGTTCAACAAACTGCTTTTTCCAACACCAGACATCCCAGCAAAGACAGATACTCTTCCTGTAAGATACCTTTTTAGGTCCTCTAAACCTATCCTTTGAGTCACGCTTGTCTTTATTATTGGATAAAGCTTCCCATATATCGATTCGAATTTTTGTATCTGTTCTTCGGACAACAAATCCACTTTGTTGAGAGCTATAACAATAGGTAGATTCTCATATTCCACCAGAACAATGAATCTATCAAGTATATCGTATGGAACTTCCGGCTTTTCAAGGGTCGTAACTATAACCACTTGGTCCACATTTGCAACACTCGGCTTTTTGAGTTCGTTGCTTCTATTGAGAATATTTTCCACAACACCTTCGTTACCAACCACCCTTACAAACTCAACAACATCTCCAACAATAGGTCTGATACCTTGTTTTTTGAATTTACCACGTAGCTTGCACAGAAGCTTTTCACCGTTTTCAAGGTCTTGTACAACCAAAAGGTTAGAATAAAATTTGATAACTCTTCCCAATCTTCTTCCCTGTTTCATATTTTAAAACTGCCCCCCTTGGAAGTTTGAATTATTTGTACTTTCTTGGTTTTCCTGACGTTTCCCGATATCCTCTGGTGTAGAAACAGGTGTCGGGGCAGTCTGTCCAAAGTTTTGAGATTCAGTAGGGACAGATGGAGGTATAACCTCCAGTGCATTTTCTGATGCAGAATATGGCAACTTTATATCACTCGATTCAGCTGAATTCTGAGCGTTTTCAGGAATGCTCGTGTCTGTTTTACCAGATCCACTACTTACAAACAATGTAACAATATCGCCCGTGACGACTTTGTTACCAGGAGTTGGTGATGTTTGTATAACTGTGCCACCCAATTCCGCCTCTGGGACCTTTTTGATGGTTGAGTGTATTCCCATCAAATCAAATATCTTTTGAACACTCTCATACCATGTCCCTTTAAAATCTGGAAGAATAAGAGATTTTTGAACTGCATTTTCTGTGAAAAGCTTTACTCTTCTCCCTTTTTTCACAACGGTATTTCCTGGTGGGTCCATATTAATTACTCTTCCTGCATCTCCAACTTTCTCAACCTTGAAACCCAAATCTTTCAGCTGTCTTTCTGCAATCTGAATATCAGCCCCTACAAAATTTGGAAGTAGCACGGTCCCTTTTTTGGTTTCCAGGAACATTACCAGATAAAAGGTAAGTAATCCTGAAATAATCGCCAGAATTATGACTATTACAACTAAGACTGGGAAAGAGATGATAGTTACGCCAATGTGTTTTTTCTTCTTTGAAGAACCGTTTGATTTTTTGATTCTCTTATCTATCAACAGCACCACTCCCTTATTTAGTCTGTTTCGCTTTCCTGCTTGTAATGTGCCTTCTTCTCAGCTGCCCACAAGCTGCGTCTATATCTGTTCCCTTTTCTCTTCTTATCTCGTTTTCGATGTTATGCTTATCTAATATTTCTTTGAACCGTTCAATAGCCCAGTGATGTGGTCTTTCCATTTTGATTTCGCTGTCGGTTTCAACAGGATTAACAGGAATAAGGTTCACGTAAGCACCTATACCTCTGAGAAGTTCCGCAAGCTTTTCTGCATCGTCCACAAAATCGTTGAATTCCCTAATGAGAATGTATTCAAATGTAACTCGATTTTTGGTAATCTTTTGATATTCTTTGACAGCATGGATTATCTCTTCGACAGAGTACTTTCTGTTCATAGGGATAATCAAGTCTCTTTTGTAGTTCGTTGGTGCATGCAACGAAATTGCCAGTTTTACCTCGGGCAAATCGTTCGCAAGTTGCACTATCTTTTCCGGTATACCTACCGTTGATATCGAAATTCTTCTCATACTTATATTCTTACCTTTCTTGTGGTTCAATATACGCACACTTTTTACCACTTCGTTGTAATTTAAAAGCGGTTCTCCCATACCCATGTAAACGATATTACCGATGTTCACACGCCTTTCTTTTTCCATCGCAATAACTTGAGCAACAATTTCACCAGCAGAAAGATTTCTGACATAACCGCTCTGACCAGTTGCACAAAATGCACATTTAACGGGACAACCGACTTGAGATGAGATGCAAGCAGTTACTCTATCAGGGTGGAACAACAAAACGGATTCTATAGTGTTGCCATCTTCCAGTTGCCAGAGAAATTTGGTAGTTTTATCGATTTTGGAAATTTGCATATCCAACAACTCAGGTATTCCTATGTAGAATCTTTCCGAAAGCAGAGCCCTATGTTCCTTCGATAAATTTGTCATCCCGTTAAAATCAAATGCCTTTTTTTTGAATATCCAATCCCACACCTGGTCAACCCGGAATTTTTCAAGTCCAAACTTTGAAAATTCTTCAACCAGTTCTTCATAGCTAAAATCAAGAATGTTCTTTTTCATATATGTCACCTTCACTTCTTCGTATTTTTATCTCCAAAATCATATAACATAGAATGAACAACAACCTTGGAAATCGTAACTTTTCGTTATCGGCTTCACAATGAACCCTGCGTACTTTTGCACCTTTTCTTGTAACACTTTTCTGTATTCACCTTTCGGTTGCATACAACCGAGCACAACATTCTTAAATAAATCACTTGCTTTCGCAAATATCTGCACTATCTCTTCGATTTCTGGTGGTTGACAATTCGCATACTTTGTTAATGGAGTAGGAATAAATACGTTCAACACAATACTTTCGAAATATTTCGAAAGTATTTCTATCGCTTTCTCCTCGTGAGATATTTTACCACATAACACACCTATCGTCACATGTGGCACTTTTTTCACTTTTAATGGCAAAACCGCGTTCAGAATCTGCTCAGGTCCTCTCTCTATACCGTATACTTCTCTAAGAACATTCTTATCAGCGTAGAAATCAAAACTCACCACGTCGGCAACTTCTTCAATTTCATAGGGTGGCTGTATAGGAAACCCAATGTGGAAGTTATACTTCAGACCATGCTTTTCCTTGAGCTCTTTTAAATAACCTATGTATGTGCCAAAAGGTATTTCACCATTTGGTAACATTCCACCACTGATGAGGAAAGATTTGTATCTGTCTACATACTTTTCCAGTTCTTCAACGTGAACCATATGCTTTAAATAATGACCGCCACAATGTGCACAGTTAAGTGGACATCCACGAGTAACAGTAACGGATAATGTCGCGGATGGGTCTATCCCTGTGAATGAACTTCCACTCATACGATGGCTCTCCTTTTTGGATTTAGGAACTGCGAATCTTTATAATTTTATAACCTGCATCTCCAATCAACCGGTGCTGTTGTAACTCTTTCTTTTTCATCGAGTTGCATCCAACCATCGAGGTCTAGTTCTATTAATTTATCAAGGGCACTTTCATACTCTTGTTTTGTTATCTTTCTGCCTATCAATGGGTCATTTTTTGCACCAAAGTGTGGTATGTATTGAGACATCAAGGCAACAGGTATTCTTTTGTCAAGTTTAGCAACGAACTCGAGGGCTTTTTCGTGACCACTGACGTTGTTTGGCAAAACGAGTATTCGTATTATCAACCCTTTCATCCTCGCTTCATCGAAAGGACCAACTTGCCGATACATCTCAGCAATTGCTTGCTGTGCAACATCCCAGTAATCTGGCACCTTTGAATACCTTTTTCCATACTCGTTATCCGTGTACCTTATATCGGCAAGATATATATCAATATATCCTTCGATTTCTCTAAGTATTTCCACACGCTCGTAGCTTGATGTGTTGTAAACAACAGGTAATGAAAAGCCTCTTTCCTTAGCCATATCCAATGCCTTAATAATCCAGGGTAGATGGGGGGTTGGGGTGACCAAATCAAGCGTTGTTGCACCCGCTTCTTGGACCTTTAGAAATGCGCAAGCTAACTCCTCAACTGTAATCTCAAACCCCACACCCCTTTGTGAAAAACCCATGTTCTGACAATATATGCACTTCATCTGGCAGCCTGTAAAAAACACGGCGGCGGCACCTTTTTCTCCTGACAAAGGTGGTTCTTCACCTTTATGCAAGACGATATTGGAAAGCTTTGGGAGATAACCTACTGTGCAAACACCTTTATCGGTTCTTCTATCTACTTTACACATTCTCGGACACAAGGTGCATTCATTGAGCACTTCCAATTCAAGTGCCATATTTCTCGCGCTCCCCTTAGATTAAATCGAAAATTTTTGCAATTCTGATTATACCACACAAAAGTGCTCGAAAAATTTAGATTGTGTTTAGATTGTGTTGTTTAAACCTTAATTAATTGTTTGTCCCATCCATAAGTTGTGGTATAATTGAATTTAGTGAAAAAACAAGCACAAAACTAAAAACAAAACGGGGGTGTTCATTGTGTTGGAAACATTGGTTGAGAAACTGACGATGGCAAAGAGCCCAAGTGGAAGAGAATCGGAGATAACCCAGGTAATCCTCAAGGAACTTGAAGGACACATCGATGGTTACAGAATAGACAAGATTGGTAATTTAATTGTATGGAAGAAGGGAAAGAGTGATAAAAAAGTCCTTCTTGATGCTCATATGGATGAAATCGGCGTTGTTGTTACAAATATTGATGATAAAGGTTTTCTCAAAATAGACAGAGTCGGAGGCGTTTCTCCATACACGATATACCAATCGAGGTTGAGATTTGGGGATGTTATTGGTATTGTAGGAATCGAAGGTGAAACACCTGAAGAACTTCAAAACAACATCCAAAAGATGTCGTTTGAAAAACTCTTTGTTGATGTTGGTGTGAAATCAAAAGAAGAGGCTCAAAGACTTTGCCCAATAGGAACATTTGGAACATTTGATAGCTACTTCCACAAACAAGGTGAATATTTAATAAGCAAATCTATGGATGATAGAATCGGATGTGCAGTTATCATCGAGGTATTCAAACGTATCAAAGAACCTGTTAACACTATATACGGTGTTTTTGCCGTTCAAGAAGAAGTGGGACTTATTGGTGCCCACGTGGCTGGATACGATATAGACCCTGACGTTGCAATAGCCATTGATGTTACAGGTGTTGGAGATACGCCAAAAGGATTGAAGAGAGTACCTATGGAACTTGGGAAAGGTGCTTGCATAAAAATCAAAGACATGGCTTCTATAAGCAATAGATACATTGTTGACAAACTAAAAGAACTTGCAGAAAAACACAACATACCACACCAGATGGAAGTGTTGATATTCGGAGGTACAGATGCGGCTGGTTATCAGGCAACGAAAGCAGGTATACCAAGTGCTACAATATCGATACCTACAAGATATATCCACACTCCAAATGAAATGGTCTACGAACCAGATGTGGAAGCTACGATAGAACTTACCATAAAATATTGTGAAGAGGGGCTATAATTCAGGATGAAGCAAAGAATCCCAATAGGCTCAAGAAAATGGAAAGAAATAACGGATTTTGATTTGAAAGTCCTCTCGGTTGTTATCATAGTCCTTTCGTTAGCCACTATATCGCTGGCTTTGTATGCGTTTTACTTAAAAATGCAAAAATCAAAAGTGGAGGTTGTGATAAAAGACTTAGGTGCTAACGCTAATCCACCCGTTGAAAAAACTCTGAAAACGGCAACCCAAACTATAATAATCATTGAGCCAGCTCCAGAAAGTACACTTTCTCAACTCACACCATCGGTATCTTTTGCTACTGATACTACAACTACCACAACTAAATCTGAACAAGCATTACAGATTCCAGCTCAAAAAAGCGAGCAAACAGAAAATTTGATACCTCTCACACAAGCAACAAAGACGACTTCTATTGAAGATGCAAAAACTTCCGAAAGCAAAACAGTGCAGCAAGCTCCATTAACTGTATCGGAAACTCAACAACCAAAGCCAGAACAAGATGAAAACAAATTTCTCAAAGATATCACAAAATTCGATTACAACCTTTTAGTTTCGAGAATGGCAGAGAACTTACCAGAAAGCATTTTGACGGATGCTTATGTATACATCGTCGATGGAGAAACAGCTCTAAAGATTGCCAAATTAACACAAAACTATATATTAGATCGCGTTAGTGAGAGCAAATATATTATCGTAACACCGACCAATGTGATGCCCGAGCTAAATCCTTCCAAGGGGTTCTGGACGATAAAAACGGACCCAATATCCAGTTCGAAAGAAGCGTTCAAATCAGTGGTTAATTTAAGAACACTGGGCATAAGTGCGTTCAGTATTTCCACAAACGCAGGATATGTCATCTGCCTTGGCATTTTCACCAACGAAAACCAAGCGAAGAGTTTTTATTATTCTCAAGACTGGGCAGAATTATCAAAATACGGTCACATAGCAGGGGCAAAGGTAAGCAGAATAGGAGGGTAAAAGACAAGCAAAACGAACGGGGTGTGTCTCAGGGGGATTTAAATCATGTTTACGCTTGGGAATTTTTCTTATGGTTCTGGATCGAAGGAAAATCGCAACTTTTCTGATTCTCGCTTCTCGAATTCGTTTTTAAAATCCTTTGTGGAATTCTTTAAAAGTGCTTATGAGAAATTTTCAAAAGAACAGCACACATTCTTTTTGATATTTTCCGCACTGATAGTTTTCTCAGGTGTATTTTTTCATCCCAGTTACGACAGACTTAAGTCCCAAGTTTCCAGTTTAAATGACCAACAAAGTGAAAACCAAAATGGCTTAACTGCACAAACCCAACGTAACTACGTGCCATCGATAATAGAGTTGAACACCGCATCAATTGAAGAGCTCCAGACACTACCGGGAATAGGACCTGCAAAAGCACAAGCGATAATTGAATACAGAAAAGAGCACCCATTTACAAAACCGGAAGACCTGATGAACGTTCCCGGGATAGGTCAAAAAACTTATGAAAAATTGAAAGAACGAATAAAAGTTGAGAACTTGGGCGTTCAAGTTCAAAACAACACTGTTCAGCATGTAACCACTCTTGAAAAAGAAAATAAAGACGAGTCTATTGAGCAAAAGAATAACGAATTACAACCAACTCAGGTAAGTTTAAGCAACGAAAAGATTAACATTAACACAGCAAGCTTGGAGGAACTTGAAAAGCTCCCCGGTATTGGTCCTTCAAAAGCACAGGCGATTATCGATTACCGCACTAACAATGGTCCCTTTAAAAGCATTGAAGAAATAAAAAATGTAAAAGGAATAGGTGAAAAAACATTCGAAAAGTTGAAAGATTTAATAACGGTGCACTAGTTTTTTTCTGATCACTCAGTTTTTGAATTTTTGAAATCGTATAAGTTTCTAGCCTCTTCATAGTTTTCAAAAAAGATTTCGCACACTCTTGGGTCAAATTTCTTACCGCAATTTTCTTTTATGTATCTAAGCGTATCCTCTTCACTCCATGCAGGTCTATAAACCCTATCAGAAAGTAGTGCATCGTAGACGTCGACTATACTAACGATTCTACCTTCAAGTGGTATCTCTTCCCCTTTTAATCCTTTCGGGTACCCTGTTCCATCCCAATTCTCGTGATGATAAAGTGCGATATTTGCAGCCAACTTGAAGAGCGGATGTTCAACAGTGGAAAGAATTTCATAACCAATGACCGTGTGTCTTTTCATGATTTCAAATTCCTCATCCGACAACTTCGCGGGTTTATTCAAAATAGCATCCGGTATACCTATTTTTCCAACATCGTGGAGCATTGCGGCGATTTCGAAGAACTCAAGATATTCCCCCTCATATCCAAATTTTGATGCAAGCAACTTAGCAAGCTTTCCAACTCTTCTTACGTGCTCGCCAGTCTCAAGCGACCTTGTCTCAGTAACTTCTGAAATGATATAAATTACTTTGTAGAGTGTTTCTATTAAATCTTTTGACAGCACGTAATTATTTACAGTGACTAAGTAACGCTCCAAAAACATAGATATGATATTCAATTGATGGAGTGTCAGCGGTTTAGAAAATTCTACTTTCATTTTCTCGCTTATGTCTCTTTCTTTCCTCAAACTAAATTCTACGCTCTTGTCATGATCCCAAGACAGATTTACAATCGGAAAAGTTCCGTTGAATTTGTCAGTTTTTATCTCGCCAAGTTTCTCAATCTTCACAGTCAATCCTAGGATTTTAGAAAAGCTGTCCAGTGCTTCTGTTAACGTATCTTCAAAATCTTGAACATTCGAATTGAGCACAACAGAGGAATAGAATGCGCTACGTTCTAAAAGTCTCTTTTGGGTTTCAAGTTCCACGATGTCCCTATACTCACGCAATCTTGCGATTATCATGGTAAACAAACCATTACTTGAGAGCTCTGCTTTTTCTCTGTAGTCATTTATATCGTATTTAAGAACAATTTCTCTTGGTGGTGCGAACCCTGGTTGACCTGTCCTGATGACAAGCCTTATATATGGATTTTTCAACTCCTCTCTGATATATCTAACCAATTCAAGTCCTGACATATCTTTTTCCATAACAACGTCAATTATAGCCAAGGCTATATCTGGCACATTTTGGAGTATTTTCTTAGCTTCTTCTGAAGAAAACGCGCTGTAAAGTTTTACCTTCTTTCCCTCGAACTCTATATCCCTAGCAACCACCGATGTGATAGCATGCACATCGGGTTCATCATCTACAACCAAAATTTTCCAAAATTCCCCGTTACTTTCCTTTGATGCCGATTTCTTCAAGAAGCTAGGCACGTTTTCTTCACCTCACAGATAGCAAAAAAGTTACTGGTGTTTATAGGGGTAAAATTACACCTCCAAATCACCCGTTCTTTTTTGTCAAAGGTATTTTAATTCGTAATGTTGTCCCTTTTCCAATCTCACTTTCAAGTTCTATATCGCCACTGAGTACATCGACAACAAGACTGTAAACGATACTTAACCCCAAGCCTGTTCCAGATTCTTTATCAGTTGTGTAAAACGGCTCAAAAGCTCGTTTTTTCGTTTCCTCATCCATCCCTTTCCCGTTATCCGAAAATGTTAAGAGCAGATATTCTTTATCACTTTGGCTTTTTATCTTCTCACACCTTATCATTATCTTGCCAGGATTATCGTATTCAAAAGCATGGACTATTGCGTTGTCTATCAAATTCATCAATATCTGCGCTATTGCGCCTGGGATGGTGTAAACTACAAGGTTATCATCTATCTCTGTGACAACCTCTATCTTTGTCTTTCTCAACCTCGGGTGCATTGCGTTCAAAACATCGTTAACAACAGATTTTACATTGATTTCTGACCATGTTTGTACCATCTCGTTCAAGGCAGTGCGTTTCAAACTTTGGACAAGTTCTATGATTCTTCTCGCGTTCCGGAGCATTATTTGAGTTAGTTCTAATATTGTGTCTACACAGCTTTTGAACTCCTCTTCGGTGAGTTCATCCGCTTCGAATTTCTTTACTACGTTAACAAGTCTATTTTGCTGTTCAGTCAGTGAGGAATATATAATCCCCGCAGGAGTGTTAATATCGTGTGCAATATTTACCATCAGTTTCCCTAACGCAGCCATTTTCTCTGCGTTGATTATTTTATTCTGTGTCTCTTCGAGCTCGTTAAATGCTGCTTCAAGTTCGGCATTCAGTTCATTGAGTTCATCGACCATGGCTGCAAGCTCTTTATTCTTTTTTACATTTGAAGCCAAAAGGAAAGATACTATGTAGAATAACACAGCACCAGTTCCCGTGACAACCAAAAATTTCCTAGCTGAATTATCTGTATAAGTGAAAATAACCTTCCCAACGTAGGTATCTGCATAGATTAAACTAAACACTCTAACAAATCGCTTTGTTCCAAATAATAAATCAAACGTTGTCAGCTTCGACTCTTTCTCTTTGACCGCAAGCTTGTCGTTCTTGTCATCGTAAATTACCACAGATACTATCTCCTCTTTTTCAATCACAACTGCGGCAAGTTGCTCAATCACTCTTTTATCATAAGTCCAAGCAGGATATGAAAGGCTAACAGCAACGTTTTTCATAAAAGTTTCCATTTGTTTTTTCCAACTACTGTAGTAATTGGTTGCATACCATACAAAAAGGATGGTGATAATTACGAGTATAACGATGTTAATAACCAAATAAATCCTGTCAGTCTTTCCTTTTTTATTTTTGTCTCTCATATTATCACCTACTAAGGTCATCAAAAAACTAAGTCAAATAAAAATTAACGCACGCCATCTTATTTTGGTCCTCAATATCATTATATCACAATCTCTTTCATCTCCAAAAATCGTCATAAGTTATCCCATATTTCCTCAAAATTCTCAAATATTCATCTGTAAGCTTAAACTCTTTCAATCTTTGAGAGAAAACGTTTGATAGATAACTTCCCTGATAGTTTTTCGAGAAAGCCAAGTAATAAATCATCTTCTCTCCAAAAACAGGTGAGCACTCGACATCAACATCTAACTCTTTTGCTAATTCTTTCCCAACCATTGAGTTAGAGACAAAAAGTTCTATCCTACCACTTTTTAAAAGCTTAAAGCCGGTGATGTCATCTGGAACAGCTATCTTTTTGAACTTTGCGTCCCAGAACCAGTCGCCATAAGCATAACCTTCGCTATAGCCACATAACACGCTGTTTGGTATATCTTCCAAACGTGAAAAGTTAATTTTTGAATTTTTAAGCTTAAACAAAACATCCTTTCCTGTGCTAAGTGGTTCTTCTGGAAATCTTAAGAACGCCAAGCGTTCTTGGGTAATCCTCAAACTCATAATTCCATCGTAGGCTCCGATTTTCATCAATTCTACACACCTTGACCATGGAAATGTCAAAAAACTTGCCTCGTACCCCATCTTACTTAAAACTGCCCTAACAACGTCAACATCCACACCTACCCATTCTTTCCTTACCGTGTCGTACCATTCGTATGGTTCCCAATCAACCGCAAGTATCTCAACAACGTTCCCAGGAATGACATAATCATTCAGACCGTATTTTTTTATAAGTGCCCTCACTACTCCATCTTTGTGTAATTTCTCCAAAGCAATCTGTATCTTAGCCACAACATCTTTGTCTACGCTCTTTGAAAGAACAACGTAATGGTAATACTTCTCCGAAGGATCTTTCAAGGTTTCGAATTTTCCTTTTGAATTTTTAAGTGTATATCCAAGCGCGAGGCTGGAATAAAACACTGTATCTATTTCATTGCCTTCAAGTGCTTTGATAGCGTCGTTTATGCTCTTGAACGCAATAGCTTCCTGCCTTAAACCAATAGAAGGTAAGCTTTCTGATGTTACTGTGTCACCAATAACACCTATCTTTACATACTGTCTCTCAGCAAATCTCATCAAATCCATTGAATTAACAAGAAACATCTCTCTCAATCCGTAAAGTGGAGGCTGGAGATACGTAGCATAACTTTCGCGTTTCTCACTATAAGCAGCTCCAATAAATATTTGAATCTCATTTTTCGAAAGTGCGTTAAAAATTTCAGAGATACTTCTCAACTCTTTCGATTTGTATTCTATCCGAATCCCTTCACTTCTCAGTTCTTTGTTCATTTCTTGAACGATGTCGTGGCAAAGACCTGTTATATTGCCACCACTTAACATGAACTTTGGTTCAGCATTTTGAGCGTATGTGTAGAGGATTTTTTGACTGAAACTTGGAGAACTAAACAAAAGCAAAGCAACCACTACAAAACTACTAAAGATCCGCTTAAGCATGCTTTTCATACGCATCTTCTCACCTCTCAGGTAAAACAACATTTAAGATACAATCAACAACCTTCAGCCGTCTTTAACAACCTCGAACAAGTTCATTTGAACACCTTAATTAATCTTTTTACTCCCCAGAAAACAGCAAGTAGCAAGAAAAATACAACAACACCAACTAATGCTCCAAAAGCATCAATAACGACATCGTTGAGTGAAGAACCCCGGCGATAGAAAATTTGGTTGTATTCATCAAAAATCGCATACGTTGAAGGAATTGTAAAACCTGTTATCCCCGATATTATTATGTCCCCCTTCCACCAAAAAAATGTTAAGGCAACTAAAAATCCAAATACAAAATACAACCCAAAATGTGCCGTCTTTCTAATCAACATCTCCGCTGGCACGTATTCTGTTCCAAACCAAATCAACTTCAACTTTCTCTCAACTCTTTTGAAAAGCTGCGTGTCGGAAAAATCCAAAATACTATCGATTTTCTTTATAACATTATACGCAAAACTCGATTGCTGGTGCGATTCTTCAGGCGGTCGGGTTGAGAAATAAAATATAGTAGCAACCCAGAACAAAACACCAGCAAATAATACTACCAAGGTAACCTTACGCACATTTTCCGAACGTTTTTTTAAAAATCCCTCCATTGCATTCAAACCTCCGATTTTTGGTTCTTAGCTCAATGCATCCGAATATACTCTAATTTCTCTCTTTCAAAAGTAAGACCTACCTCGTTTACACTAACCAGATAACTACAATAGGCTTTGAGAGTTTGGAGCAGTAACACATAAGATGTTGCATCAATTGGAATTGAGAAGTTAGATGCAATCTCGCTCAAAATCTCATCTATCGTCATCGGTTCCACGAGAATTCTCAAAATAAAGTTTAAAATATCTTCTATAACCTTCCCATTTTCCCTCACTAGTTTTAAAAACTCCTCTTTTGAACTTTGCCAATTGTCCTTACTAAAGTCAAAAATCTCACCGTGACTTGGTACGATAACATCTATGTTTTCTACCCATTTATTTAGACCTTGCAGAGTTTTCAGATGTTCGCGCACGTCATATAAGAAATAAACCTTGTATTTTTCTATTGTTTGCATAGAAACGACAGCATCGGCTACGAACAACACCCTCTTTGCACCATCATCAATCAATATTCCAACCATATCAAAAGAGTGTCCTTTGAGTGGTATGATTTCAACATCGAGTTCAGAAGACCAACCATATTCTACAATGTCTGTAACTATTGAAGGTTTTGCCATTAGAAATTTGTTATCTATTCCTTCAAAAAGAGGTCCTCCCCAGAGATACATAGGCTCAAGCTGGGGATGTTCAATGAAAACACTTTCAAAATCCGTTGTGTAAATTTTGCACTTGGTTTTCCCTTGCAAAAAACTATTTCCTCCAATGTGGTCTGCATGGAAGTGTGAATTAAGTATAGATAACTTAGTCACACCTTGGCTTTCAAGGTATTTCTGTATCTTTTTCCCATACTCACTGCTACTTCCGGTATCGATAACCAAGCACTCGATTTTCCCCATGTTGTGTTTGAAGTAAAACACCACATTAACAGGCGCCCTCAACACCTTTACAGATTCTGTTACATCGATTATCTCGTACATATCCTCAGCTCCTATAATTGCTCTCCTATTAATTATAACACCTCAAAACTTCTAGCTGTCTAAATTATCTCAAAATAACCTTAAACTATCTTTTTAGTACGCAACACAAAATAGCCTCCAAAAAAGATGTTCTCAAATTCTGCCAATTTCTTAAACCTTTTCTGTTGTTCGTCCCAAAATAGCGAACTTTGAACACCATCGATTAACTTCAAATTATTCAGAGAAATGCCTACTTTCGAAACGGGATACCCTTTGAACAACTTTTCGACCAAATTCTCAACAACTTTGGAGATGAGAAGAAAATCGTTTGTGTAGAAAATAAACGAACGGGAGATTGAAAAAGAGCCAAATCTATCTTTTAAATACACACTTACACTCTTTGCGCCCATCCGCCCTCTCAAAAGCTTTGCGTATAGACCGAATGTAAGATATTTATACACCTCGAGTAACTCATCCAAATTGCTCACGTGTCTATCCAACGAAAGCGAATGACCAACGCTCTTTGGAGGGACAAATTTGAAAAATTCAGGCTCTGTGTATTCTTTTAAAATCAACGTCTTTAATTTTTGAAATCCACTTAAATTGTCCAACCTTTTATCGGTCAAAAATTGCTCCAACGTTTCTATTCCTAACTCTTCTAAAATCTTTGCACTTTCCTTACCTATCCCTATTACATTCTTTATTGGTAAATCCTTTGCGAATTCCTCAAAATCTCGAACAACAAAGAAACCATCCGGCTTGGCTATTTCACACGCACTCTTTGCAATTATCGGATTTTGCCCCACTCCTATTGTGCAAGTAAGGTTGAGCCTTTCCTTTATCTCTTCCTTCAAATCTTTGAGCCTTTCCAACCCATACGATACATCTCCAACACTATCAACAGCGATATACACCTCGTCTATGCTTGCCTCTTTGTAGACAGGAAAGTATTTCTCAACAAGTTGAATAATCTTCAACGTTGTGAACTCGTATTGTGAAAAATCCGCTTTCACAAAAATAATCTTTGGACACAGTTCTCGTGCCTGTGTTATAACCATCCCAGTCTTCACTCCAAAGCTTTTTGCCACATAATTCGCACTTATCACTATAGGTCTTTCACCATTCCCAATTACCGCAAAAGGTCTCCCTCTCAACGAAGGATTCTTCGCTTCCTCAACGGAAGCAAAATAAGCGTCCATATCCAGCAAAGCAACGCACTTGTAAAGCATAAATATCACCCCTGCTTATTATTCAACAATAACGTTTGATAATATATACTTTACATTTGTATAGTGTACTAAAGTATAGTATATCATAAAACAATTCGCAAAGTCAAACAATATTCGAAAATCTCAGAACAAGAGTATAGGCTTAGAAATTAGAAATATGAACATTCATTGAACATTTCCACAAAAATCGGTTTCACAACCTACTTTGTGATAAAATATATTCAGAATTTGAGAAAATTCAGTCAAATTTAGACTTAAAAAGGAGAGTGATTTGTTTGAAATTCGCACTCCTGGGGTTTGGGTTAAGTAACAAATATGCGGCAAGATATTTAAAATCACTTGGGGAGGAAGTTTTTGTAAGCGAAGGTGGTAAGCTTTCAGAAGAGGACAAGAAATACTTAGAAGAATCTGGCATACCTTACGAAGAGGGAACCAACAGTGAAAAAATCCTCGAAGCAGACGTTATACTAACCAGCCCAAGTGTTCCATACAACCATCCCATTCTCATGAAAGCAAAGGAACTAGGCAAACACGTTGACACAGAAATCACTTACTTCACGAAAAACCTCGAATGGAAGCCAACCATCATCGCTGTCACAGGTTCCGTTGGAAAGAGCACAACTGTATCTATGATTCACCATCTCATTTCAAAATCTGCAACTTCTCAACTCTCTGGAAATATCGGCATACCAATAGCACAGGTTCTGATTGAAGGTAAAAAACCTGAGTATCTTGTTATAGAAATCAGTAGTTTCCAGCTCTATTGGGCAGAATACTTCAAACCGCACGTGGCAGTTATAACAAACATATACCCCAACCATCTCGATTGGCATCCATCAATGGAACATTATATTGAATCGAAATTTAAAATAACAAAGTTTCAAGACAACGAAGACCACTTCATCTACAATCCCAAGGACATGGAAACATTCAAAAGGCTCTCGCTCGTCCAAGCCAAACGTGTTCCATTCACCGCCGATTTCAAATTCGATGATATCCCATTCCATATTCGAACAAAACAGAATGTCGAAAACATCGCCGCTGCGAAAACTGTTTTAAAAGTCCTAAATCTTCCGTTTGAAATGAGCATGCTCGAAGACTTTGTACCGCTCCCACATCGAATGGAGTATTGCGGGACGATAAACGGTGCGCATTATTACAACGACTCAAAAGCTACAAACGCTGCGGCAGTATTGAAAGCACTCGAAAATTTCGATGGGAATCTTTTCTTGATAATCGCAGGAAAGGGTAAAAACGAAGATTACACAAAATTGGCAGACGAAATAAAGAAAAAGTGCAAACACGTTGCTATAGTCGGTCCAATTGCAGACCAGATTGAGCCGTATTTGAAAGAACGAAAGA
The DNA here is from genome assembly GCF_000235405.2 of Fervidobacterium pennivorans DSM 9078. NCBI lineage: Bacteria > Thermotogati > Thermotogota > Thermotogae > Thermotogales > Fervidobacteriaceae > Fervidobacterium > Fervidobacterium pennivorans. Next base: position 2,017,818 of record NC_017095.1, on the reverse strand, counting down.
TTAATTACAAAAGATACAAAGATATCGAAGAAGCCGTTGTTGAAATATCAAAAATGGCAGGCAAAGGTGATTACGTGCTCTTGGGGCCAGCTGGTGCAAGTTATGATGCGTATAAAAACTTCGAAGAACGCGGAGACCATTTCAAAGCGATAGTCAAAAAGCTTATGGGACAATAATTTCCCAACATGCTTTCAATATCTAAATTGGAGGGAAGGTAGATGATTGGCTACGAGATATTTGTTAGGTCATTTGCAGATTCAAACGATGATGGGATCGGTGATTTCAAAGGTATAGCCCAGAAAGCAGACTATCTAAAGATGCTCGGCGTTGACCTTGTTTGGCTCACACCACATTTCAAATCACCAAGTTATCATGGATACGATATTATAGATTATTTTGATACAAACTCTTCATTTGGTTCACTTTCAGATTTCAAAGCGATGGTTGATGCGCTCCACGAAAAAGGAATAAAGGTCGTTATTGACCTTCCACTCAATCATGTCTCAGATAGGCATCCTTGGTTTAAGGCGGCGATGAACGGTGAAAAACCATACGTAGACTATTTTCTCTGGGCTCAACCACACTTCAATTTAAGCGAAAAAAGACACTGGGATGAAGAATTACTTTGGCACAACAGAAATGGAAAGTGGTATTATGGGGTTTTCGGAGGCTCTTCGCCTGATTTAAATTACGAAAATCCAGAAGTCGTCGAAAAATCACTTGAAATCGTTGAATTTTGGCTCAACCAAGGCGTTGATGGGTTCAGATTCGATGCTGCCAAGCACATCTACGATTATGATATAAGGGAAGGCAGATTTAGATACGATCACGACAAAAATGTCGCTTACTGGAAGCTTGTTATGGACAAAGCAAGAAAAGTAAAAGGCTCAGATGTATTCGCTGTTACAGAGGTGTGGGACGACCCGGAGATAGTCGACAGATATGCGCAAACAATTGGTTGTTCGTTCAACTTCTATTTCACCGAAGCCATACGCGAATCCATGCAACATGGAGCAGTTTACAAAATCGTCGATTGTTTCCAAAGAACGCTCAGCAAAAAGCCTTACCTACCAAGCAACTTCACAGGTAACCACGATATGCATAGACTCGCAAGCCTCATTCAACAAGAGGAACAAAGAAAAGTCTTCTTCGGCTTACTCATGACAGCACCCGGCGTTCCGTTTATTTATTACGGTGATGAAGTGGGTATGAAAGGCATCTACGATTCCATATTCACAGAGGACGTTATAGAACCATTCCCATGGTATGCATCACTCTCAGGAGAAGGTCAGACGTTCTGGAAGGCTGTCAGATTTAACAGAGCATTTACAGGAGTTTCTGTTGAAGAACAACTCAATAGAGAAGGTAGCCTGCTAAGTGAAGTAATGGCTTGGACAAAATTCAGAAAAGAAAATGAGTGGCTCACAAACGCATGGGTAGAACATGTAACACACAACACGTTTGTTGTCGCTTACACCGTTACGGATGGAGATAATGGGTTCAGGGTTTACGCAAATATCGCTGGGCACAACGAATCGTTTGAGGGTATAAACTTAAAACCACACGAAGTGAAGATAGTCTAAGTGCAAAAATATCGTATCATCGATTGTTACGTTGGTGAAAATTGTCACTAATGCAAATGTGTGGTATAATGTCGGTAGGTTCTAAACTTTATTTTTATCAAAACAAGTAGGAGGTGTTTTTATGTACGTAGAGATTATCGATGTAAGGGCAAGAGAAGTGCTCGATTCCCGCGGAAATCCAACAGTTGAAGTTGAAGTTCTTCTTGAAGATGGTAGCTTTGGTAGTGCGATAGTTCCAAGTGGTGCTTCGACAGGTAAATTTGAAGCACTTGAATTAAGAGATGGCGACAAAAAAAGATACATGGGTAAAGGTGTTCTCAAAGCAGTTGAACACGTAAATGAAATCATTGCCCCGAGAGTCGTTGGACTTAATGCCTTTGACCAGGTCTATCTCGACAAGGTTCTCCTTGAGCTTGATGGCACTGAGAACAAATCAAAACTTGGTGCAAACGCTATCCTTGGTGTTTCAATGGCGGTTGCAAGAGCGGCTGCTGAGAGTGCAGGATTACCACTTTACAAATACCTTGGTGGAGCAAATGCAAAGGTACTTCCCGTCCCATTCATGAATGTTATAAACGGTGGAGCACACGCAGATAACAGCCTTGATATACAAGAATTCATGCTCGTTCCAGCAGGAGCCCCTTCATTTAAAGAAGCACTCAGATACGGTGCAGAAGTATTCCACACACTCAAAAAGATACTCAAAGATGCTGGACACGTCACAGCCGTTGGTGACGAAGGCGGATTTGCACCAAACCTATCTTCAAACGAAGAGGCTATTCAATTGCTTATAAAAGCGATTGAACAAGCAGGCTACGAACCTGGAAAAGATATCTTCATCGCACTCGACTGCGCAGCAAGTGAGTTCTACAATGAAGAAACAGGAAAATACAACATCGACGGAACTGAAAAAACTGGCGATGAACTTATTGAATACTACTCAATGCTCATCGACAAATACTGGCCCGTTATCATCTCTATCGAAGACCCATTCGAACAAGAAGACTGGGACAGTTATGTAAAATTCACACAAAAAGTTGGCGGAAAGGTCCAAATCGTCGGCGATGATTTGTATGTGACAAACGTCAAAAGACTTGCCAAGGGAATTGAACTCTTTGCCACAAACTCAATACTAATAAAACTCAACCAGATAGGTTCAGTTACAGAGACGCTCGATGCAATCGAGATGGCAAAGACCGCTGGTATGACAAACGTCATTTCTCACAGAAGCGGAGAAACGGAAGACACATTCATCGCAGACCTTGCAGTTGCAACGAATGCCGGTATGATTAAAACCGGGTCACTTTCAAGAAGTGAAAGAATTGCAAAATACAATAGGTTACTTAGAATTGAAGAGGAACTCGGTGATGCGGCAATTTACAAAGGACTGAATGCATTCTATTCGATAAAAAGATAAGAGTTGCTTAATATTTGAGTTGTAAAGCCCTTCCATATGGAAGGGCTTTTTTGTGTTGAATAATGCTATAATTCTTTTTTAATAGCTATCCTCAATTGGAAGAATAAAACCCCGTCCTTTCGGACGGGGTTTGAAAATTGCATTCTACTTGTTATTAGAAGCTTGCCGTGTATGTAAGGTTAACATTCCATGTTGGTTCTGGATTGATTACTGTGTAAGCACCATATGCATCTTTTGTTAATGTTCCATAGAATCCTGTCAAGTTTACATTTGGTGTGATGCTATATGTTGCTCTAACGTTGTATCCAAAGTCGTTCTCCGTGGCTATAATCTTGCGAACATCTGAGTAGAGGGTGAGTTCTGGCGTTGCCTTGATGCTTACTGTTCCGTGAATGTATGTGTATGTTGCAAATTCTGTAACATCTGCCCAGCTTGCTGCAACTGAAGCATTAATCATTGCATCTGCGTAAGATGCTTTTACATAGAGTGTGAATGGGTTTTCTGTCAGAAGGTCAGCATTTGTTGTCTTGACATAGAATGTCACTGGTGCAACTGCTACTTGTGCTGAAAGTTCGTCGAGTGGAAGTGTTGTTGTTGGTGTTGCTGTAGCAAAGTTTACTTTTGGTGTAACTTGTGCTGTAAATGTAACTGGTGCAAATGTTGTTGTGTATGTTACACCAAGGCTGAAGTATTTTTCATTTGCGATGTTCGATGATCTGTATTCAAGTTTGTCGAGGTTTTCAGCAAATTTGAATGTTGGAGCAAGAGTAAGTCCTTTAACTGGCTCGAGTGAACCAGAGAAATTGACATCGAAAGCTGCTATCATTTCTGTTGCATCTTCAACCATACCACCGAATACTGTGAGGTTTGGTTTGAGTATTCCAAGGTCAAGTGCACCTCTTACTTCTGCACCAAATTCGTGTGTTGTTGTGTCTCCTGTGTTGTATGTTCCACCAACGATTGTCCAATCAGCAACTGTGTATTTCACAAGAACCATATCGCTAAACCATGTTGCTGTGCCTTCTGATGTTTTGTCAAGATAGTAAACTTCAAGTCCTGCAACTGCTGGTAACGTGAGTTTTAATGAATCTGCAAAATCTTCCATTGCTGTCGTCCATGGGGTTGTTCCATCAGGATTATAGACTCTACCAGTGAAGTAATCACTTACAAATTGTTTACCTGTGCTGTAGAATGCTCCAAAGTATGGTGTGGAGAATGTGATGCTCGAGAGTGTGAGGCTAACTCCACCAAAAGGTGTGTATGTTATACCGAACGTTGCTCCAGCTTGTGTATCGCTTGTTGGTCCGAATGGTAGAGACGCATTAACATTTACCAATGCACCGCTAATATCAACACCGTTTTCTGTTACACCAAGTGAGAAGCTAACTGTTCCCGTGTACTTTACGTTTGGACCAAGTGTGAATGGTTTTTCTGCTGCAAAGACGCTAACAACTACAAAAAGTGCTACCAAAAACGTTAAAAGTTTCTTCATAACCTTCTCCCTCCTCCTGTGAGTTTAGGTGTGAAAATCTTTATTAACAAAACCTAAGGAAAATCAAGCTTTTAAAGTTAAACTTCTTAACCATCCCCCCTTTTTGGATGTTTATATTCTTTCTAGCCTCGCATAAATGCCGACAGCTTTAACAAAATTACGGTTTGAACCAACCAACCAAACCTATTATTATACCTACAATACCAAGCCCAATACCCCACTGCGCCAACTGTTCCAATCGTTTTACATCTTTGGATTTCTCAGCTTTTAGTTCCTCTAACTTCTTATTTACATCTTCGACTTCGCTTTTGTCAGCTTTGACTTCTTCAACAATCTGTCCAAGGCTTGCGACTTGATTTTCTAACAGGTTAACTCTTTCTGCCAGTATGCCAAGGTTTTCTTCAACAGCTTCAACTCTAACATCTGTATATGTTGTTACCCTTTCTTCAAGCGATGCCAAGTTTGAAGAAAGCTCATAAAGCATGTCCCTGATCGCTGGTAATCCCGTATCGATAGTGCTCTGAATATTAAGCACCTTAGTTTCAAGTTCAGAAAGTCTATCGTCTAACCCTGCCATGGCTGCTTCAAAGTCCTCTGCAGAAACCTTTGTCCCAAGCACATCATAAATCATGTTTACATATTCTTCAAGCAACTCAACTCTTGAAACTAGCGTCGCAAGTGTTTCTTTATCCGCCTTTGTTTCCAATAAATCTTTCATTTCGTTGTTGCTTGTGTTGAGTTCTTCCTGAATTCCCATAATGGCATCTGATAGTATAGCGTAAGAATTTGCAATTGTTTCATCGAGATCATTAAGCCTCGATTCAAAAATTACTTGTGCTTCCTGTAAAGCTGCAAGTTGGTTATTTATATCCGCGATATTTTTGTTTATAGCGTCAATCTTTCCTTGCAGGTCTTTCGTTGTGTCAGCAATTTGCTTTCTCAATAGATAATCAACATCACCGAGTTGAGCAGCTAATCCGTTAAGAATCTCGCTTATCGCTTGAATGTCGTTCTTTAATGCAACAAGATCAATCTCTTGTTGATTGCCGTCTTCATCTGTGTAGTTGAACTTGTCTTGGAGCGAATTTACCAGATCATACAGCTTAATTATATCCTGGTCATGTAAATCAAGAACAACTTTCGCATCTTCGAGTGCAATCTGAAGTTCTTCAATATCTTGCTTTAATGCGCTCACTTTTTCATTGATATTACTTTCAACCGTTTGGAAAACGTAATCGAGAGTTCTAACAAGGAAAACCGCTATCTGATACCTTGTTATTGCTTCGTCACCACGGTAGGTTCCGTCAGGGAAGCCAGTTGCAATTCCAGCTTCTTCCAATCTGGTTACAAATGATTCTGCCCAGTGCCCTTTTGGAATATCTCTAAAAGCTGCCATGGATATACTGAGGACTAAAAGAACAACAGCTATCGTCAAAACTTTTTTCATGCTCTTACCCCCTTTATAGTGATCTACATTTAACTACTAATTTCACATTTATTGTACCACAAACGCACATAATATGCACATATATTATACCACAGGGTCCGTTAACGATGCAAATTTTTTCTACATTTCCACTGAAGAATTACTAATCCATTGACAACTTAACAAAAACTCATCTCTTCTGATTAGCTGCAATTTTGATAAATAAACGCTTTCCGACTCTTAGTATGTGTTCACTAACAACTGAAACTGTTGTTTTGAAGTTGTCAATACGGCTGTTATCCCAATAAACTCCGCCTTGCATAATTAATCTTTTTATCTCACTTTTCGTGCCTATTCCCAGGTTAAAGAGCAGTTCCACAATGTTGTATTCACCTGGTTCAACAACTTTTTCTGGCATTTCGTCGGGGATTTCTTTTTTCTGGAATACCGTAACGAAATATTCTTCCGCTTCCTTTGCTGCGTGTTCACCGTGGAATTGTCTGACTATTTCTCTTGCAAGCCACATTTTGTAGTCTCTTGGGTTAACTGTCTTTTCGTTTATCTCTTTTTCCATCTTACTCAGAAAATCTTCATCCGCATCTGTTAGCAATCTTGCATATTTCACAATTAATTCATCTGGTATCGACATTATTTTACCATACATATCCTTCGGTTCATCTGTAAAACCTACGTAGTTTCCATAGCTTTTACTCATTTTGAGCTTTCCATCTGTTCCTTCAATGATCGGCATTGTCATAACTATCTGTGGTTGTTGTCCGTATTCTTCTTGTATCTTTCTTCCAACCATAAGATTAAATAGCTGGTCTGTTCCACCAAGTTCTACGTCCGCTTGGATAGCAACTGAATCGTAAGCTTGTGCCAATGGGTATAAAAACTCAGAGATACTGATAGGTGTGCCTTCAGCATACCGTTTTGCGAAATCTTCTCTTTCAAGCATTCTTGCAACTGTGTATTTTGAAGCCAACTTCACAACATCGGCAAATGTCATTCTACCAAGCCACTCGTTATTGTAGCGAATTTCCGTTTTGTCTTTGTCAAGAATCATGAAGGCTTGTTCTGCGTATGTTTTTGCGTTTTGTAGAACTTCTTCTCTTGAAAGCATAGGTCTCGTTGTGTTTCTTCCTGATGGATCACCTATCATTGCGGTAAAATCACCAATGATTAATACAATCTGGTGCCCCAAGTCCTGAAATTGTTTGAGTTTTTTCAAAACTACTGCATGACCCAGATGTAAATCTGGCCTCGAAGGGTCTACTCCCAACTTTACTCTCAAGGGCCTTCCAGATTTCAATCTCTCAAGCAATTCTTCTTCTGAAACCAAGTCTACGCAATTTCTTTTCAATATTTTTAGTTGTTCTTCGGGAGGAAGTTTTAATGTGGACAACAGATACACCCCTCTTAGTTAATTGTTTCGTCTCTTTGGTAAAGTTTTATTTTTCAATTACCTGGACAATACCCAAGATGTTAAAAAGCACATAATAAAGAACGCAACAGCCAACGCAACAGTTATCTTACCTGATGTATCTAATCCTTTTTTTCTGCCAAACATCGTATAGGCTGCACCACTTCCAAATGCTCCACCAAGTTCTGCAAACTTTGTCATTTCTTGCATAACCATCCAAATAAGACCTAATGCAATAATCGTGTGGATGACTAGTAAAACTACTGCCAACATCAGAACACCTCCAAATCTCTTTCGAAGTTTGTATTTCCTCTTAATCAATTCAGTGCTTATTATAGCATATCTTCTTTAAGTTTTGCAATACCAAAAAAGAAATTTCTTTACATTTCAAAGTTAACTAAGGAGCCAAAACAAAGCGAATTATTTAATGTAATAAACAAAAATAAATCGGAATAAATCAGAACAAAGATGCTTGGTCGGTTTCTGGTAGCCCGTCCAATACACCCAATCGTTTGAGTACTTCCACTTGTGCTTTGGTTACTTTTGCCCTTGTCATGAGGTCTTCGATGGATGTAAACATTTTGACTTCCCTTTTCTGGACTATCGATTTTGCTACGTTGTCCCCTATTCCGCGAATTTTGTTGAACGGTATAAGCAGATCTTTTCCATCTATTATAAACCTTGAATGATGACTCCTTCTCAGATCAGGTTTTTTAAATCCAAACCCACGCAAAATCATTTCAAGTGCAGCTTCAAGGACCTTTTCTTCGTTCTTCTCTTTAACATCCTTTTTTGGACTGTTGTTGAGTTCCATCAACCTTTTCTTTATCGCTTCTTTGCCTTTTAGTATCAGCTCTGCATCGAATTCATCTCCTTTTGTTGAGAAAAACGCTGCATAGAACGCAAGTGGATAATGGACTTTAAAGTAGGCTATTCTGAAGGCCATGCTCACGTAAGCCACTGCATGAGCTTTTGGGAAGAGATACTTGATTTTCTTACAGGATTCGATGAACCATTCAGGAACATTGTATTCTCTCATCAGTTTTTCTTCTTCCTCTTTCAGTCCCTTACCTTTACGCACGTTTTCCATTATCTTAAATGCATTTGACGGTGGAACACCTTTGTGGATAAGGTAAATCATGATATCATCACGACAAGAGATAACTTCCGAAAGTGTTGCTATTTTCTTCTCAATCAACGTCTGGGCGTTCCCAAGCCACACATCCGTTCCGTGTGATAATCCCGATATACGTACTAACTCTGCAAAGGTCTTTGGTTTTGTCTCTCTTAGCATGCCCATAACGAAATCCGTTCCAAACTCTGGAATGCCGATTGTTCCAACATCTGTTCCAAGCTCTTCTGGATCCACGCCTAGAGCTTTGACTGAAGAAAAGATACTCATCGTAGCCTTATCATCCATAGGAATAGTCATGGGGTCCACACCACTGTATTCATACAGCAGTTTTATCATCGTCGGGTCATCGTGACCAAGCGCGTCGAGTTTGACCAGGTCATCATGGATAGCTTCGTAAGCAAAGTGAGTGGTGTAGACTCCTGACTTTTTATCGTTTGCAGGGTGTTGATAGGGTGTGAAGTCGTGTATATCGTAGTCGCTTGGAACAATCATGAGTCCACCTGGATGTTGACCTGTTGTTCTCTTAACACCTGTGACATACATAGCCAAACGTTCTTGCTCGGCTGGATTGAGCGGGTTTACAATATTACCGTTCTTATCTTCCATATACGCTCGGACATATCCAATTGCGCTTCTATCAGCTATCGTACTTATCGTTCCCGCTCTGAAAACGTGTGATTTACCAAACAATTCTTCTATGAATTTATGCGCGCGTTCTTGGTATTCGCCTGAGAAATTCAAATCTATATCCGGAACCTTATCGCCTTCAAATCCCATGAAGACTTCGAACGGTATATCTTGACCCGCCTTTTCCAATTTTGCTCCGCATTTCGGACAACGTTTGTCCGGAAGGTCGTATCCTGAGCCCACTTCTTCATGGAGCTCAAAATATTTACAATCAGGACATCTGTAATGCGCTGGCAACGGGTTGACCTCGGTTATTCCAACAAGGTGCGCAACAAGAGAAGAACCGACCGAACCTCTTGAACCAACAACATAACCATCCTCGCCCGCTTTTTTAACGATAAGATGAGCAATCATGTAGAGAACTGCATACCCATGACCTATAATGCTGTTCAGTTCTTTCTCAATCCGCTTCTCAACGATTTCAGGCAATGGATTTCCATACAGTTCGTATGCACGTTTGTAGGTCATTTCCTTCAATTTTTCTTCCGCGCCTTCGATTTTTGGTGGGTGCAACTGTTTTTCAAGAGGTTTGATTTCTTCGATAAGTCCAGCTACCTTTCTGGGATTTTCAATTACAACCTCTTTTGCTATTTTTTCATCTTCGAAAATTTCTATCGCGGCTTGGAGCATTTCATCTGTTGTGCGCAAATAATAATTGGCATCGGCATCCTCAATGTTACTTTGTGGAGCCAATAACACTTTACGTGCCTTTATGTCTTCAGGATCCAAAAAGTGTGCGTTTGAAACCATCACAACGGGAATGTTTAATTCCTTAGCAACTTCATACAACAACTTGTAAGCTTTTTTTGCTTCCTCTTTTGTAAATTCTTCAGAGACTATCGTATCAAGAGGCATGATTTCAACATAATCGTAAAACTTTAAAATTTCGTTTAGTGCGTCTTTATCTCCTTCAAGAGCGATTTCAAATACCTCAGAATTTGCACATCCGGTTCCCAATAACAAGCCTTCTCTGTGCTTTTCTAAATCCGAGCGAAGCACTTGTGGCACTGCGAAGAACGTTTCTGTATGGGACTTTGAGATTAGCTTGTATAGATTTTTAAGACCTGTTTTGTTTTGCACCAAAACTGTTAGGTGCTGAGGATGTTTTGAAAGTGGATTTATATGCTCGACAAGTTTGTTAATTCTGTCAAAAGTAGTTATAGATTTTCTCTTCAAAAGCTCAACGAGTTCTAAGAATACCCTTGCGGTTACTCTTGCATCGTCTAATGCTCTATGATGCTGGAATTTTCCAAGTTTGAAATGTTCAACAAGTTTGTCAAGCGAAAACGCTTTCATTTGGTTCCTTAAGAGTGCTTGAGACAGCCTAAGAGTGTCTATATACGGTGGGTTGAACTCCCTTCCAAATCTTGCAAATGTGTGCTTCAAAAAGCTGATGTCAAAATCTGCGTTATGTGCAACAAGAACGGCATCTTTTAAAAATTGCCAGAGCTTGTCAATTACTTCACCAATTTCCGGGGCATCTTTCAACATCTCTTCTGTGATACCAGTGATTTGCAAACTTTTTTCTTTAAGCGTCGTTGGTTTTACTAATGTGTGGAATTCATCTGAAATTTTCCCTTCCACAATTTTTACGGCACCAATTTCCATTATTTCATCAAGCCTGGGGTTCAAACCTGTCGTTTCTAAGTCAAGAACTACATAAGTGGCGTTTTCTATCGAACCTTCTATTTCGTTTATCATTATCCTCTTTGGGTCATTCGCGATGTAAAGTTCACAACCAAAGATGGGTTTTAAACCCTCTGACTTTGCAAGTTCGTAAAACTCTGGGATGCTTTGAACATTCCCGTGATCTGTGATTGCGACAGCTTCCCAACCCCATTTTTTCGCTGTTTTGACGTATTCGGCAACATCGAGCACGCTATCCAAATCACTCATCTTTGTGTGTGCATGTAGCTCTATGCGTTTTTCAGTAGCATTGTCCATTCTATCAAGTGAAGGGATTTCTGTCGCAGAATCTATTTTGAAAAAGAGATTTCCGTTCTTGTCGTAATTAATCGAACCGCTGAATATATACCAACCACCTTCTGCAAGGCGGTCTTCCAACTCCTTTACCTTTGAATTAAAGACTTTACCAAGGATGGAGTCCTTTTTATCTGTGATGTATACATTGATTATCTCATCAGATACTTTATCAATTTTGAAAATCTTTCCGTAAAGCTTTGCTCTCTTTTTAACTTGTGGGGGCTCTGATGGGCTGTAGAGTGTTTTGAGGACAGAAGGATTGAAGTTCGTAAGTTCGGTAGGTCCCGGAAGATGCACTGTGCTATTTTCATCATTTCCATTAAATTGTTCACTCGTTTTTGCTTGAGATAAATAAGCAGAATTCTGTGATACTCCATTCACCGCTAAATCTTTTGGAGAAGTTTCATAGGTTTGTTCAACAACGTCAATAGTGTATTCTTTAAATGGTAGAGAATGCTTTATTTTTTTCAGTCTGGAAATCACATGCGCCTTTCCGAACTCACCAAGAGCATATATCCTGAGATGTTCTCCGTTTATCTCTATCTTTTCCACGTATTTTCCTGAACCGTTTAGTTGCTGCATTACTTTTTCATGTAGTGTCTCTAAGCTTTCTATCTGTCCTTTTGTTTCATTCTCAAGAACTAAATCGACGTGAATACCGATGAAATTTTCAAGCACGCTTTTCAAAGAATGCGCATCACCTTTGAAATCTTCTATAACAAAAGAGACCGACTCTCTTTTTCGGTCGTAAATTATCTTTTTGATTAACCCTTCTGCTTGTATACCTATTTTCTTTGAGATATCTTTAAGGTTTTTCGAAACATCAAACACGTGATACATATCGCCCACCTCGGAAATATGCTGCAACTTTTTGAAACATCTGTGCCTTTATCACTACCGATTAAATTGGTTCAATAAACCTAACTGACCGGGACCAGCAGAGGTTACGGCAGCGCACCAGGCTACAGCAAGCGCATCAGCCGCATCGTCCGGTTTAGGGACCTTGTCAAGCTTTAAGAGCATTTTCATAACTTTTTGGATTTGAGACTTTTCAGCTCGACCATATCCTGTTACTGTTTGTTTCACCTGATGAGGGGTGAACTCAACAAAAGGAATTCCGGAATGTTTTATCGCAAGAAGGATAACCCCACGTGCTTCACCAACGTAAATAGCGGTCTTCGCATTTTTGTAAAAATACAAACTTTCAACAGCCACGATCGAAGGGTTGTAAGTTGATATTATGTTTGAAATCTCAGAATAAATGTAATCCAATCTATCTTCAAAGTGCTCTTCTTTACCAGTTGTGATTGCACCATGGGCTACGTGGATTATCTTGTTGCCAATCTTCTCCACAACCCCGTAACCTACAATACCGTATCCTGGGTCTATTCCAAGTATCCGCATTTCAAAACCTCTTTTCTTGGAAGCCGGTATGTTGAGTATCGCTTATCTGAACTTATCTGAAAAAGACATCAGTATGTTCTGTTGTTAAGTGCTTATTCGCTCGATGTTCGATTAATAATTATACACCCTTCCCGCCTGCTGGTATGTTACATTTTATTCTATGTTTTTTGTTAACTTAAAGTATAAGCATAGCATCGCCAAAAGAGAAGAATCTATACCTTTCCTCAACAGCAATTTTGTAAGCTTTCATTGTCAGCTCGTAGCCTGCAAATGCACTAACAAGCATTATCAAAGATGATTTTGGAAGATGAAAATTGGTAATTAACGCATCAACAAGTTTGAACTCGAAAGGTGTGTAGATAAATATATTTGTTTTTCCAGAATAAGATGGCGCTTTGGGTAGCCGAGCGATGGTCTCCAATGTTCGCACACTAGTGGTTCCAACCGCAAAAACTTTGCCACCTTTGTTTTTTACTTGCTCGATTATACGAACTGTTTCTTCAGGAACAACGTAATACTCTTCATGCATTTTGTGTTTACGGATATCTTCTACTTTGACTGGTCTGAACGTCCCAATGCCAACGTGGAGAACAACCTCGGCAGTAAGAATTCCTTTCTCTCTAATCTTCTCTAATAGTTGTTCTGTGAAGTGCAACCCAGCAGTCGGAGCAGCAACACTACCCTCGTATTTTGCATACACGGTTTGATATCTTTCGAAATCTATATTATCGTTTTTTATATAATGTGGTAATGGAACTTTCCCTATCGCAAAGATTTCTTGATCATTTTGTGTTGAAAATTCAACAAGTCGTGTACCTTCTTCAGCCCTTCCTACACACTTGGCTGTCACAACATTTTCGTTGCTGTAAACATTAAAAATAATTTCTGTACCTTCCTTTACCGCCTTACCAGGTTTTACAAGGCATTTCCATACACCTGGTTCAATTTTCTCAAGCAACAGTAGTTCAACTTTAGCACCTGTAGTTTTTTTACCTATTATCCTTGCTGGAATTACTTTCGAAGTGTTAAATACCAGAAGGTCACCCGCATTTAAATATTCCACAATGTCTTTGAAAATTCTGTGCTCAATCTCCTGCGTTTTTCTGTTCACTACCATGAGCCTTGAATGATCCCGTGGCTCTACAGGTTCCTGAGCAATTAACTCTTCGGGAAGGTCGTAATCGTATGCTTCTAGTTTATACAAGTCAACTGGTTTCATATTATTCTACACCCCTTCGGTAGTTCCTTTGCCGATCCAAAAGTAAAGGGCGGTTACCCGCCCTTTGGAATTTTGATTTTTTACTTTCTCAATGACAACTTTTCAAGGAGTTGTTTGTAAAGTTCTGGGTCTTTCTTCATCAGGTACTTGAGCATCTTTCTTCTGCGCCCAACCATTTTCATGAGTCCGCGTCTGGAGTGGTAGTCTTTTGGATGTTTCTTAAGGTGTTCTGTCAAATGTCTTATTCGTGCGGTTAGAAGAGCAATCTGGACTGCCGTGCTTCCCGTGTCTGTGTCGTGAATCTGGAATTCTTTAATGATGTCCTGCTTTTCCATCTACTACACCTCCATCTAATATCCTCTTGCCAAGTAGGGGAATACTCCCACAACCGAGCAAGGGCAATGATATGATATAATATAATAGAGAGTATGTCAAGAACCTTGAGCTAGGTGAAGAGATATTATTTTAATTCTTGGAAAAACACGATTAACAAACACATTAAGCTAATTTCTTCTTTTTCCAACAAAAAAAGCACAATATTTCGTGGAAATCTTAAAGATATTTATTTACAACTTTTTGTAAAGTAGTGCTATAATATAGTTTGGTTGGTGTTATTGAAATTTTGTCACCATGAGTTTGGAATTATTTCTTTTTCTTACTTAACAGTTTGTCTTCGCGTTTTAAACTTATCACATTTCTCAGAAGGAGGGATTAAGTATGAAGAAACTGGGGATTCTTATTGCGGTCGTTCTTTTTGGAATTTTCGCTTTCGCACAACAGCTAGATATGGAAACCCTGCTCAACAGGATTGAGCTTTTGGAAGAGTACACAAACATGATCTACGATGTATTAGGCACAAAGGTCTCTTCAGATGAATTTGAAACAGTGTTGGCAGAATTAGATGAGAGAATTTCCGAACTTGAGACAAAAGTTCTCAACATCCAAAGCACTATTGATACAGGATTACCAGCACTTAGAGACATGCTTTATGAACTTTCTGCTAACCTTGCAGCACTTGAAGAAAGAATAACATCTTACGTCGAAGTTTCCTTGATGTCATCAAAAGAAGAAATCAAAGCTGAACTTATGGACGAAATTCTCCCGATGCTTGACGATATTAAAGTAACCCTTGATATCCACGACAGCGATATCCTCAAGATATACGACACACTTGGAACTCTCTCCGAACAGATCGCAGCAGTTCAAGAAAAACTCGCAAGCTTTGAGGAAATATCAACTTCAATAGAATCGCTAACCCTCAAACTTGACATGCACGACCAAGATATTGTCAATATTTACGACAACCTCTCCATGAAAGCTGACAGAGAACAAGTTGATACACTCGAGGCAAGTGTCACAGATTTGCAAGAACAGATTTCAGGATTGAACGAGATACTCACAGGTCTTGCAGCGCAAATTGGTGATACTGATTACCTCCTCAGAAAAGCTATAGAAAACACTCAGAAAGACCTGCAAGCAAAGATTGATACAAAAGCAGATGCAAAAGTAGTCGAGGAAAAAGTTAACGTAGTTCAGGAAAAAGTTAACAATGTCAACATGATTGCTTGGATAGGCGTTGTTCTCGGTACAGTTGCACTCGTTCTTCCATTTGTCAAAGGTCAATAATAAAAAATTCGAGCTGATATATAACAAAGCGGGGCTTACAGCCCCGCTTATTATTTTGCTATGTTAAACAAGTATAAAATTCAGAATTTCCAACTTTTCTGAACATCCGTAGAATGCCCCTATTTTAGAACTGCATCCTCATAATTTCCCTATAGGCTTCCACTATCTTGTTTCTCACTTCAACAGTTAACCTTAGCGATATAGATGCCTTTTCTGCTTCAACAATGAGTTCGTGTATGTTGCTCACCTTTCCCATGGCAAAATCATCAGCCATTTTCTCGACATTCTTTTGTTGTTCATTCACACTCTTTAACGCATCTGAAAGCACTTTGCTAAAATCACTTTCGTTTTGCTTTTTAACACTTGGAATCGAAATATTCTGTTTTAGATGGTTAATCCCTCCGATTTTATCTACCACTTACTTCACCTCCCTATCTGCAGGGCGGAAGTTATCATTGCCTTCGTTGTGTTTATAGCTGTGGCGTTTGCTTCATAAGCTCTCTGTGCGTTTATCATGTCCACCATTTCACGAATTATATTCACATTTGGTAATCTAACGTACCCATTTTCATCTGCATCCGGATGCGTTGGGTCATAAACGATTCTGAATTCCGAAGGGTCTTCGTAAACACTTTTCACAATTACACCTGAATTTTCTCGCCTTCCCTGGATGTTTCTTACAAGTTCTTGGAAGATGGGTACTTTTCTTCTGTATGGTTCTCCTTTTTCTGTTCTTGTCGTCTCCGAGTTTGCTATGTTTGTAGAAATAAGCTCTATTCTAAACCTTTGAGCTGACAACCCTGTTGATGAAATGTTCATTATATTGAATTCACTTTGCATCATCTCACCTCTCAATTTATTTTACCACAAAATTACCTAGTATTCCTAATCACCGTGTTGTATCTATCTATATTTGCACTCATCAATCTTGAGAGAACCTGGTATCTAAGTGCATCTTTAACCATTTCTGTGACTTCCATGTCTATGTCAACGTTGTTCTGGTCATTGGTTAAGGAGGTATTTTTCATTGTAACTTCCTTGGCAGTTACAATCTTTGGCGATGTTGGAAGATGTCTTTGGTTTGTTGTTGTCAGTTTCAATTTCATTTTAGATTCTTGCAAATACTCTTCGAATGCTACATATTTTCGTTTATATCCAGGAGTTTCGGCATTAGCAATATTTTGAGCGTGAAGTTCTTGTCTCTTCATCTGAACATCCATCGCTACCTTAAGAGTTTCAAAATTTGAATTGAATATATTTGCCATATTTTCCCCCTCGCTTTGTAAATCAGGTCTTCTCTTTGTTTCACATTCTCATGTGTAATATTCTACCACAATTACTTGTATTCCTACAATTTATGTTTTAAAATTCTTGAAGTATAATTGAATTGAACAATTCTGAAATTTTGTTGTCTAAATATACAGGAAATAATTTTCCAAAGAATAGTACATCATTTGGGAGGTGACATTCATGAGAAAGCTATATTTAGTGTTCGTTGCTGTACTCATTGGTCTTTTTTTGTTTTCCTGCGGTTTGAAACTACCTTCGAAAGCACCTGAGAAGGTAAAAGTCCAGTATACGAAGTATTTGGAGTTCCCAATTACAACACTGGACTTGAAAGTATCGGATTTTGTAGATAGTCTGCTACAGGAAAGTATCCCCGGTTTATCTGTTGTCAAAGCAGACCCTATAAGTATCAAATACGCAACTTCCATCGAATACAGCCCAGGGACATTTTTACAAGATATAGAGAATTCCATACAAACAGAATTCCAAAGCTTTGAGCAAAGTTTTGAGTATAGAGTCGATAGTTCATATTTTCTCTCAACGGTCACTGGAAAAGTTACATTGCCAACACTTCAGCCAATTCAACAGTCAGTATCTGTTGATGCAGTAGATATAGGCAGTTTCACAATTGCTGAAAATCAGTCCATGCCTGTGGCGAACGGGACAAATATTATCGAATTACCATCAAGTGTGCTAAACTCATTGATATTTAGCGAAGCAAATCTGAAAAGTGTCGATGTGCAATTTACAATCAATGGTGTTTCCGCTTCTAACGCATTCATGATAGTCGATGGAGTAAGCTATCCAATTACAGTGAATGGCACAAAAAATTTAACTAACGTTATGATTAAAAAAACATCAACCGTGAAAATAAAATTCGATTCATCAAGCAGCGGCTTAGCCCAAGCTACATTGAAGTTCTTAAATCAAAAGGTGGACTACTTTAAGAACCTTGATACAACTCAGCTCTCTGACGGGAAAATTTCAATCAACGTGACACAGAATATACCGATTACAACTGGCACCTGGAAATTGGCACTAGGTGGTAACGTTGATGTGAATTTGAACATATTAGGATTTAGCGGAAATATATCACAAAGCTACACAGCAAAATCAGGAACAATCACGATAGGTTCTGGTTCCTCATTAAATCTAACATGCAATATAGGATTTGATGGCACCAAATTATTCACAGTTGGTGACGGTATCGTGCTCGACGGTGTTGTAGAACTGTCGGGAACAGTCAGTGCAGATTTAAGAACACCACCTTCAATAACAATCACACCAAATGTTAATGTAACAAAGATAGAAAACTACCCATTAAATGTAACCGTACCTTTGCCAAGCAATGTCCAATCGGTAAGTTTTACCAACGACAGTGGTTATATGTTGTTGAAACTAAGCGGAGTAACACTTACAGCTGTATCAGGCACGTTTGGAAGTAACAATCTTTCTCTTTCAGGTGGAATCGTATTACCATTTGGGGGAATTTCTTTACCTTCAACTATAAACGCGCAAATAAGTGGTAATGTTAATTCGAATGAAATATCTTACACTCTTGAACTGCCTGAAGACCAGACGATAAAAATTTCAAACGCAGAAATTACAGGTATTAGCATTGATCCTGTAACAATCAATGAACCAGTACCTTCATCGGTAAAGGATTTTGCAAATTCTGTTAAAGCAACTATTAAAGTTAAACTCAATTACGATGTAACAAATATCTCAGGTGTTTCTTTAAATGTTACCTCCAATATTTTCGACACCGGAAATGGAACACATAACCTGTCTGGAGTTGGCACTATCGTCCTGAGTGCTGTAGACAAAGTCTTCGATTTTTCAACGTTTACTAACTTTACAATGACAATAACTCCCGTTGTCCCTACTACTGTGACGGTAAGTAACGTGGATATAAGAGAAGGAGTAAAGCTGATAGTGCAACCAGTAATAGAACAATTCGAAATTTCAGAGGTTAATTTAAAAGGTCAGACGTTTGAGCAAGACCTTGGAACGTTAATAAACTTCGGAGATATTTTTAAAGATGATTTTGCGTTCGTTAAGGACTTAGATATAAACGTTGACGCCACAGTAACTTTTAATATAACCGAAACAACTGTTCCGGCAACAGTAACTCTAAACGTTTCTGGTAAAGAATTTAAAATCAGCAAAGGGCAAAAAGAAAATATTGGAACTATTATAGAAGAACTAATTAGTGAAGGTGCACCTCTAAGCTTATCCATAATTATAGAAACCGGCACGGGTACATTGACAAAAGATAGCTTAATCACTGCATCTCTAGAGTTTGCACTGCCACTTAGCGCATCAACAGGAGAAAACGAGATATTGATAAAATCTGGAACAGTTGATTTAAGCACACTCAATAACGTCAAAGATATTTTGAACAAAGTAGAGCTCAAATTCGGATATTACTCAAATACCACGGGATTACAAGCGGTGTTAAAACTTGGTTCTAACGATGAGGTTTCAACGTTAATTGGGGTGTCTCAGCCAATTGTTACAATTCCGAACGACAAGCTTCAAGTAATTTCCAATAGCAATGTACCGTATAAAATACTACTTCCCGCAAGTTCAACAATTTCATTGAATTACAACGGTAAATTGAATATTGCTCCTTACATCGCTGTTGATTTGAAGGTTGCAACAGAAGTCAAACTTGGAAATTGAAGGTAGGTGATTGAGATGAGAAGAATTAGTATATTAGTCTTTTTGCTCGTTGTTTTTTCAGCAGCGTTTTCCTTTGTGATTCAGCCGTTTGGCCTTTTCGGAAATGTGGAGCTCGTAAGACACGATTTAACGGCACTTATCAAGGTTGTTCCTTTTGTGGAGTTTGAACTCGGGCAAAATATCCTAACACTGGACAACATCAACGCTCTCTTGAATGAAGAACAAGTTAACATCAATGAATCCGCTTTTGCTGATGCCTTAGCGAATGGTTTTAAACTGTCTGCACCTATCAGTCTTGGAACGTATCTTAACTTAAAACTCGGGGCACTCAGGCTTGTTCCTTATGTGCGTGTAGATGGTAATATATCCTTGGAACTGCCAAAGACATTTGCTGAGCTGCTTGTAGAAGATACTCTCATTGACCACACTTACAATGACACAAAAGAAGACTTTCTCAACGCAAGTATCATGGCAAATGGTGGTATTGCTTTACTGCTTGGAGATTTCTACGTCGCAGGCAATGCGTTTGTCCCTGTTCTTTTCAGCGACCCGTCACAAACTATGATGACAGTAAGTTACACATCTTCTTCAACTCCAGCATACGCTGAGCTTAACGGTGTTGGAAAGATTCGCGCTTACAGCCTCGTATCACTGAACGATGTCAGAACCGGGAACATCGACGGCTTAATGGATGAACTCAACCATTTTGAAAACTATGGTTTGTCCGTTGAGATTGGGTATGGAAATGATAACTTCGGTGTCGCAGTGAGGAATATTGTTATAACTCCCGCAAAGGCATGGTATGCATTCGAAGTAACCGGTGATGGAAAAGTTACATACACTGCACAAGGAACAGATATTACGTTTGAAGCAACTTATTCCATTTCTGAACCAACGGTCGCAAGATTGTTAACTCCTGCTAGTATCACTCCACCAATTCAAATAACAGGTTATTTCAAAAATGACGGATTCATCATGTGGGGAGTTATGGGAAGCTATTGGCTCGACGGTAATTGGGCTGTAAAAGGTTACGCAGGATTGAACATCGGTATTGCGAGAGCATATTATATGCTTGGATATAACCAGATAAACTACTCACACACCATAGGTGTTGGAATGAACCTTTTCCTACTCAATGCAGATTTAAAGCTCACAGCGACAACAAATTCTTTACTACCATCAAGCAATTCAACACCTGGAATAGGCTTTGCTTTAACGATGTCAGGCGGACTGTAAATATTACATCTACTAATACATCTACTAAACAGATTAAAAATGTTCAGATATGTATTCTGCCTGCCGGAATCAGATTCGGCAGGCTTTTTTCATTTGCAGTGGAGATGATATAATTGATTTGAGATAATGCCAAGAAAGGGGTACCCAAGTATGAACGATGGGCGAAGGATAATCAAATTACCAGAAGAAGTTGTCTCAAAAATCGCTGCTGGTGAAGTGGTTGTAAACCCTGCATCAGTTGTTAAGGAACTTGTGGAAAACTCCATAGATGCGGGTGCTAGCAATATTGAAGTGCAGATAAAAGATGGTGGGAAAAGCTATATTAAGGTCTCCGACAACGGGTCCGGTATGTCAAAAGAAGACCTTCTGCTTGCTGTTCAAAGGTATACAACAAGTAAAATCTCCTCTATAGAAGATATTTACAATATCACAAGCTATGGTTTCAGAGGAGAAGCACTTGCTTCTATTGGAGAAGTATCGCGCTTGGTGATAACTACATCCAACGGTAATGAATCCAACAAGCTTGAGATGGTTGGAGGAAAGGTTGTAAGGGTCAGTGAAACCCTCAGAGAAAGAGGGACCACCGTTGAAGTGTTCGATTTATTCTTCAACATTCCTGCCAGAAGGAAGTTCCTTTCATCGGAAAAAATCGAAAGAAGAATGGTGACTGAAGTAATTGAAAGGTTTTTGCTCACAAAACCTGAAATAAAATTCCTATTCAAAGTCGACAACGAAATTATCTACAACGCACCTTCATCAAACTTATTAGAAAGATTCAAATTGATTTTCCCCGAAGTGAAATCTTTTGAGATAATCGAGGATTGCAAAGATGGAATAATCAGAGTCTCTGGCATAATCTCTTCACCTCAGTTTTTTAGAAAAAATCGTTCTGGTCAATTATTTTTTGTAAATGGGCGTTTCGTTTTAGATAACCTTCTCCATATCGCTCTTGAACGTGGGTATGGGGAAGCTCTTATCGAAGGCACTCATCCATTCGCTGTAATTTTCATCGAAGTTTCCCCAAGAGAAGTAGATGTGAATATCCACCCACAAAAGTTGCAGGTTAAATTCTCCGAACCTCGCATGGTCTACGATGCTATAGCCAGATGTGTAAGAGATACACTGAGAAAATTCGAAGGATTTCAAATGCTCGTTGAAAAAATTGAGAATCATGTACCAAAACCGTTTGCTCCAACAAGTGATAACCAAGATGAATCCAAAATATTCCATATCAACAACGAAACCGTTTTTAGGGATGTTGAAAGAATTGTTGAGCGGTCAGAAACTCACAGAGTTAGAGAACCAGGCTATTCATTCGAAGGTGTTACCGGATACGAAGAAAAATATCGAAATGTCCAAAATTATGAAAAACCTTTTGATTTCACAACTTCAAAACAACCATCTGTTCTCTTTCCGCACGTTGTGAGCCCCACAAATTTAGAAAAAGTAGGCGAGTTTACAATAATAAAAAATAGATACATCCTTTTCGAAGATAGTGACGGAATCGTCATTGTCGACTTCCACGCCGCCCACGAAAGAATTATCTACGAACAACTAAAGGAACGCCAATTCCAAGTAGTAAATCTTTTGATACCTGTGGAGTTCTCTATTGGAAAGAGCTTGGCAAGTGTTTTGGAAAGTTTAGAAAATGAATTAAAAGAACTCGGGTTCAGTTTAGAAACGGAGAAATCTGAGAACAGCGTAAAGGTTGTGCTGAAATCAATCCCTTCGCTTTTAAAAATAACGCAGGCTCAGGAAACGTTAATTGAGATGCTCGAAGAATACCGCATTCCTTTCAACAAACCAAGGAGCATCTTACACGTTCTTGCATCAAAAGCATGCAAAACAGCTGTAAAAACCGGTGATAAACTCAGCGTAGATGAAGCAAAAATGTTGCTGGATGAGATAAAACGTAGAAATCTCCTCACTTGCCCTCACGGAAGACCAATAATGATGAAAATCACGTTTGACCAATTGGATAGCTATTTTGAAAGAAGATAACAGTTTATGACAGATTTTGACAAACTTTCCTTAGATATGGTATAATAATCTAAACAATTAGTTCGAAAAGCGAACTATGTAGTTACGAGGTAGTGATGCTGTTGGTAACTGTGAGAAGAGGGGTGAGATTGTGTTGGACAGATTTGACAAACCATTTGTTGAAGAGATTTTGGCAACGGTTCTCAGATACGGGGGGGATTTTGCAGAAGTCTTTGTAGAAGATAGGTATTCTACGAACATCGAATTAAAAAATGGCAAAGTAGAGCTGGCACAAACGGGTAGAATGTTCGGAATTGGTATAAGGGGATTTCTCGGGGATAAGGCAATATACGCATACACAAACGACCTATCGAAAGATAACATCCTCGCTGTTGCCAAGAGAGTAGGGGAAGCTCTTGGTGAGGTTAAATTCAAGGATTTCTCCATCGATTTGAGAAAGAAAGAGTTAGAAAACAAGCATTTTGTTTTGTGGAAACCAGAACAAGTTAGAAAAGAGACGAAAGTTGGTTATATGAAAAGAGCCTACGAGGCAGCTAAGAAATATTCACCAACGATAGCCCAGGTTGTTGTAAGATACTGGGATTACGATCAAAATGTGCTAATTACCAACACAGAAGGCGTATTTGTGACAGACAACAGAGTACGCACAAGGCTGATGATTAACGCAGTTGCTGTAAAAGATGGGCAGATGGAATCCGGATTTTATGGACCAGGTGCTGCCATGGGACCAGAATTCTTGGAAAGAATCGATGTTGAACAAGCTGGTGTGAGGGCAGCAAGAATCGCAGTAAGAATGGTTGACGCTCAACCAGCACCTGCCGGAAAGATGACCGTCGTAATCTCGAACGAATTTGGCGGGGTTATTTTCCACGAAGCTGTCGGTCATGCGTTAGAAGCATCTTCTGTTGCGCGTGGAATGTCTGTTTTCGCTGGGAAACTTGGTCAGCAAGTGGCAGCGGAATGCGTCAGCGCTGTTGACGATGCAACAATTCCGAACGCATGGGGAAGCGCAAACATCGACGATGAAGGAACACCTACACAAAGAATTGTGCTAATCGAAAATGGGATTCTCAAAGGTTACATGATAGATAAACTCGGTTCAAGAAGGATGGGAATGCCTTCAACGGGAAGTGGAAGACGTCAAGACTACACATTCGCACCAACATCGAGAATGAGTAACACATTCATCCTTCCGGGTGATTATCATCCAGAAGAAATCATCGCCTCGGTAGAATATGGTCTGTACGCAAAGACGATGGGCGGAGGTTCTGTGAATCCGGCAACGGGAGAATTCAATTTCGCTGTAAACGAAGGATACTTAATAGAGAACGGAAAGATAACAAAACCAGTAAAGGGTGCCACATTGATAGGAAAAGGATACGAAATCATCCAGAAAATAGAGATGGTTGGAAACGATGTTGCAAGAGGTCAAGGTATGTGCGGTTCTTACAGTGGTTCAATACCAGCAGACGTTGGGCAACCGACGATAAAGGTTAGGGAAATCATCGTTGGGGGGCGAAATGCATGACATTTGAACAATTCAAAGATAAAATATTTGCACTTGCAAAAGCACATGGTGTGGAAGCACAGTTAAGTTACTCTCAAAACAAAAACTTCCAGGTTAGGTATCAAAATGGCACGATGGACCAATACACAGACGCCGGTAAATTCAAAATCACTCTACAACTTTTGAAAGATGGAAAGCTGGGAATGTCTTATACAGAAACTCTGGACGACCCCGAAAAGGTTTTTGAAGATGCACTGAGCAATATCGCAATAATCGATAGTGAAGATGTAGAGTATTTTTACGATGGTAAAGGTGAATATCCAAAGATTGAACCGTACGATGGTAGTTTTGAAAAACTCTCTGTGAAAGAAAGGTTATCTTACGTTGAGAAAGCTCATGAAGAAATTAGGAAAAGCTCGGATATAATAAACGATATGGCGGTCTATGGGCAACAGATGAACGAAATGAGATTAGCCAACACACTTGGACTTGATTTGTCCTACACAAACGGTGGAGGCTTCATGTACGCGATGGCAGTTGCAAAAGATGTATCACCGAGGTCAGCGGTAGAATTTGCTATTGGAAGAAAACCGGAAGCAATCGATCCTATCCTCGTTGGTTCAAAAGCCCGTGACGAAGCTCTTGCACTCGTTGGGTCGAAATCTGTTAAAAGTGGAAAGTATCGAGTAATTCTTAGAAACGATGTTTTTTCAGATATCTTAGGAATGCTCATTTCTATGATTAGTGCTGAGAACGCACAGAAGAACTTATCACCTTTGAAAGGGAAGATTGGAGAAAAGATAGGTAGTGACATTCTGACAGTCAAGGATTTGCCGTATCATCCATTGAGCATAAGCTGTGCGCCTTTTGATACACAAGGCGTTCCGACGAAAGAGAAAACAATCATCGAAAATGGTGTCTTCAAAACGTTCCTGCATAATCTAAAGACCGCGAAAAAAGAAGGTGTTGAACCAACCGGAAATGCTATGGGAACAGGTATTCAACCAATCAACCTCTATGTTGAGCCCGGTAACAAGTCGTTTGACGAATTACTCAAATCCTTGGACGATGGACTTGTAATCATTGAGGTTGAAGGCATGCACTCGGGAGCTAATCCAATATCCGGTAACTTCTCACTGGGTGCTAAGGCGTTCAGAGTTGAAGGTGGTCGAATCACGCATGGAGTTGAGCAGATAACAATCTCTGGAAACTTTTTAGAAATGCTTGGTAATATTGAAGATATTGGAAATGATATACGCGCGTTTATGGGAATAATAACACCTTCAGTTTTAATCAGTAACCTTGATATAGCAGGGAATGCGTAAGTCACTAACTAGAAAATTGCAAAAGCCCCCGGAATAATTAATCGGGGGCTTTTGTTTACAATTTTCCTTAGGGTTAGCCTATCAAGAACTTGAAACGTGTTACGTAGTGGTATATATCCCCTGGTCTTAACACTGTTTTTGGAAAGTTTTCATGGTTTGGTGAATTCGGAAAATGCTGAGTCTCAAGACAGAAACCCGTATGCTCATCGTAGATTTGACAATATTTTCCTTGGAACCCCTGTAAGTAATTTCCCGTGTAAAACTGCAACCCAGGCTGAGTTGTGTAGACCTCCATTCTTACTCCGGTCACTTCACTGTATACGCTTCCTGCAAATCTTTCAATGTTTTCGTGGTTTTCCGAAAGCACATAGTTAATGTCAAATCCTTTCAGGTTTGGATATTCATTCCTTAGCCGAGCGATAGCTTCTTTTATACTTATTTGCTTTCGCAAATCGTAGGATGTGCCTTCAACTGGTGCAATTTCTCCTGTTGGAATTAAATTCTCATTAACTGGGGTATATTTTTCTGCTCTTATTAGAACGCAATGATTGTAGATTTTACCACCACCATTTAGGTTGAAGTATGTATGCTGCGTTAAATTTACGATCGTAGGTTTGTCAGCCGTTGCAAAATACTCTATTTTCCATTCGTTCTCGTTAGTTAAAGTGTAAATAACTGTTACGTCCAGATTTCCAGGATAACCTTCTTCTCCATCGTGACCGCGGAGTTTCAAGATAACCTTCGGACCTTCCGGAGTTACTTCAGCAAAGGTTTTCCAAACCCTCTTGTCAAAACCCTTCACACCTCCATGCAACGCGTTGGGTCTTTTCCCACCACCGTCGTTTAATGCCAGTTGATAGGTAACCCCATCAATTTGGAATCTTCCATTATCAATTCGGTTTGCAAACCGACCAATAATAGCCCCGAGGTATCCCGGATTGCGTTCGTATTCCTCAACACTGTTGAACCCAAGTACAACGTCAACAAACCTTCCGTTTTTATCCGGTACCCATAACTCACGAACAATGCCACCCAACGAAAGGACTTTCATCATTAAACCGTGTTTATTAATTAGTGTGTATTCGTGAACAGGTATACCCTCTTGCGTATGTCCGAACAGGCTTTGTTCAACTGAGCCGTAAACACTTGTGTTGTTCAAATAAACCACCCCACCACTTAAAATAGTCCCAAACTAAATCTTTAAGAACTCTTCTATAGCCTCTTCTATCACTTTCAGAGAAGACTGCCAAAATTCTTTTCTGGTTATATCTATCCCTACGCTGGCTGCAACTTCTTCTGCCGTGCCCTTACCTGTGGAAGCAAGGAGCTTTTTGTAAGTTTCAAAGAAACCTGGTTCATCGCGTTTGGCATAAACACCCAATGCAAAGAGCATACCAAACGTGTATGGAAAATTGTAGAAGTGGAATGTTGGAGAATAATAGTGCGGTTTTACAAGCCACATGAACGGATGAAGAATCTCTTCGTTTAGTCCATCACCGTAGGATTGTTTTTGAGCAGTTATCATAATCTCTTTAAGCTCTTTTACACTAAGAGGACCTGATATGCGTTTTTCAAAGACTGTCTTTTCGAACAAGAACCGGCTGTATATGTCTATTATTATCTGGACTGCATCGGATAGTTCTTTATCCAAAAGTGCAAGCTTTTCTTCACTACTTTTCGCATCTTTCTTTATCATGTTCAGAAGCAACGTCTCATTGAAAATCGATGCCGTCTCAGCCAAAGTAGCGGGGGTAGTACTGTTCAAAGGTGTTTCATCTTTCAGACAATAGTTATGGAAAGCATGCCCAAGCTCGTGGGCAAGTGTAAGAACATTATCCAAAGTTCCGTCAAAACTCATGAGTATCCTTGATTCTTTAAGTGCTTTTATTGATGCACAAAACGCTCCTCCACGTTTTCCTGGTCTTGTCTCTGCATCAATCCAGCTTTTTTCAAAAGCATCATCTATGAAGTCTCCAAGCTCTTTTGAAAATGTTGAGAGATTATCCACTATGAATCTTCTAGCTTCTTCATAACTCCATTTTCGTTCGTATCCACCAAGTGGTGCGAATAAGTCATACCAAGGTAAACCTTTATCGTATCCAAGCATTTTTGCCTTCTTTTTTAGGTATTCTCTCAGTTTTGGCATACTTTCTCTAACAGCATCCATCATAGCGCTGAATGTCTGCTCAGTTATTCTATTCTCAAAAAGCATAGGTTCCAGAGGTGATGAATATCCCCTGAGTTTCACCTCAGTCAAAAACTCACCCTTTATACTGTTTAGACACTGTGCCACAACATCAGCAACACTTTCGCATGCCCTGAGTTCTGATTCATACGCCTTCTTTCTAACATCTGGAGATTTATCGTACGCCAAATTTCTAACTTTCATTAAAGGCAATTTTTTCTTTTCGCCGTCTATTTCCATTTCGCAGGTTAGATTTGATGTTGTTTTTTCATATAAGTTATTCCATGCGTTTCCACCTGTTAGTCTCATCATATTGATGATTCTCTCTTCATTTTCAGAAAGCATGTATTTTGACAACATTTTTTGTTCTTTAATCACAAACATGTGCGATTTAATAACCTCTGAAGAGGTATTTTCGAGGTTTTCAATTTCTACCTGCTTCAAAAACTTCCTAAACTTTGTCCTTGCGATTGAAAGGTCTACAAATTTACTTCTTATAATGTCAAGATACTTTGCTGCTGTTTCGTTGTTCGCATCCGCACTTAGTGTCAAGCTGGCGAAACTGTACAACTTCCCTCCAAGCAAGGAAAGTTCGTTAAGTTTGTTGATAACGTACTCTAACTTTTCCTCAACTCTTTCTGTTGATTGAAGTTCCTCATCCATCCACGTTAGAAATTCTGAAAGCTCCTTTTCAAACTTTACTAAATCAGACTTGAAATCTTCTGATTCAAATGAAGAATAGATATTTGTCAAAACCCATCTCATCTTTTTAACCCCCTTTAGTCTATTCTCAATTTTCCTACACATCTTCCATGTGTAGTCATTATACCACAAAGGTGGTATAATTTTGTTATCTGAAGTTGTTTTTCCAAAATGCAAGGGGTGATGGAAAATGGGAGCAGTTAACACGAGGAAGATTATAGATATGAAGGGCAAAGAACCTATTGTTATGGTAACAGCTTACGACTACCCAACTGCAAAGATAGCATCAGAAGCTGGTGTTGATATCATCTTAGTTGGTGATTCCCTGGGAAACGTTGTGCTTGGTTACGATTCCACAATACCTGTGAGTATGGAAGAAATGCTAATGCACATCAAGGCTGTTCGAAGAGGTGCTCCTGAAGCATTTATCGTTGGGGATATGCCATTTTTATCCTATGAGGTTAGCATCGAAAAAGCTGTTGAAAATGCAGGACTCATGCTTAAAGCCGGTGCAAACGCAATAAAACTCGAGGGTGGAGAAGAATACGCAGACACAATAAGACAAATTATCCGTGCTGGAATACCAGTCATGGGACATCTTGGTTTTACTCCCCAGTCGGTTAATCTACTCGGTGGTCACAGAGTACAAGGTAAGACAAACGAAAGCAAAGAAAAGCTCTTGAGAGATGCAAAAGCTTTGGAAGAAGCTGGATGTTTTGCAATCGTTCTTGAGCTCGTTGTTGAGAGCGTGGCAAAAAAGATAACGGAAAGCATAAATATACCAACCATAGGAATTGGAGCTGGAAGATTTTGCGACGGACAAGTTCTTGTATTCCATGACATCGTAGGTCTATCTCAAATGAATTTGAAATTCGTAAAAAGATACGCAAACACTTACGAGATAATGTTAGATGCTATTAAAAAATATAGGGAAGAGGTTAAATCTAAACTATTCCCTGAAGAAAAACACATATTTGAATAACAAAGATATCAAAAGATATCAAATTCTTGTTTCATCCAACTCGCTTTTGATAAATTCGTTCCACAATGTCACAAAAAATATGGCAACAGGCACAGCGAAGAATGTTCCAACTAATCCGTAGACCAACCCTACTAAGAAGATGAATATCAACATCAAAACCGGGTTGATATCAGCTTTGTGTTTCATGATAAAGATGAAGAACAAAAACGCACCTAAATGAACTATAGCAACGATTGAATTCACTATCAAAAAGTTCTTGAAACCCAATCCCAGTGTAACTATCAGAATAGGTATCCACTCAATAACAACCCCGACTATTGGTATAAAATTAGTTATGAATCCCCAAAAGGAAAGTAGGATTGTATACTCTGGAAGGAAAATCGTGAAAAGGAAATAGAAACTCACGCCTACGATAAGTGCTCCAAGAAGAATCACATCAACATAACTTTGCAAAGAATTTCCCAATTTTGTAAGGAAATCCTCTATCAGAGGTCTAACTCGCTTGGGGAAAAGTCCTGGTAGTGATTTTGTTGTCCATTTAGTGTATATCGTTACGTAGACTGTGAAGAGTATGCTATAAAAAATAATAACGCCAATACCGGGAAGTTTCTTAGCAAAATCCAAAAGGAAATTGTTGAACAGCTCTGAAATCCTTGGGCTTGCCCAGTCAGCTAAGTTACCTATAACTTTGGACAGTTCTGGATTGTCAACCAAGTAATTTTCCCAATATTTTGAATCTAGAATCTTCTTCATGAACTCATAGAAAGAGCCTATTTGGTTAACAACTAAGGGTATGATGTTGACAAATGCGTAGACTAACACTCCAAAATATATAATCAGTGATAAAGTCACAGAGATAGGATGCGGGATTTTTATCTTCAGCAAATTTTTGTAGATGAAATTTACCACTAATATGGATATCAGCGAAAAAACGAAGACGTATAACAATGTTTTTGAAATTGCAAATGCTATGAAAAATATCGCAGCATACAAAAGCACTATGAGAAGTGCTTGTTGTCTAATGCTCAACTTCACTTACCACCCCTCCTATGTGCTTTTCAAAGTATTTCCTTATTTCCTCTATATCGTTCGTAATTCCAAGGACAACCATCAGTTTAATTCTTGCCTTCTGAGCAAGTGGGTGTTCACTGAGTATAGCACCTCGTCTTCTCAAATCAGCGCCACCACCTGTGTATCCGTATATTGGATACACCCTTCCTTTGAAACATCGCGATGTAATTACCACAGGAATTCCCTTTTTTACAATCTCTTCAACCACATCAGCAAGTTCTGGTGGAACGTTACCGCGTCCAAAACCCTCCAATACAATCCCTTTGTAACCCATTTCATATACAGTACGCAAAATTGTGCCATCATCACCTGTAAAAGTCTTAACAACAGCTACCCTTTCCTCTACTCTATCGGTCGGTATCTTCTCTCTTGTCAGTGATTTTCTAAAGTATATCACATTGTTCTCATCCACCAAGCCAAGTGGACCGTAACCTGGAGAATCAAACGTTGCCACATTACTCGTATATGTCTTTGTCACTTCCCTCGCCGCATGTATTTCGTCATTCAAACACACAACAACCCCCATTCCGTAGCTATCATCACAAGAAGCAACAAGTACAGATGAAAGTACATTTCGTGGACCGTCCGTGCTAAGCTCACTGATGTTCCTCATTGACGCTGTCAAGACAACGGGCTTTTCCGTCTTCAACACGAGGTCAAGAAAGTAAGCTGTCTCTTCCAATGTGTCAGTTCCGTGCGTCACGACAGCTCCGTCGTATCCTTTTTCTTCTAAAAATTCATCTATCTTTCTTGCAAGTTCAAACATCAACTTTGGAGTCATGTAAGGACTTGGAATATTAGAGAATTCGTAAAGCTCCACATCGGTGATATCGTAAAGTTCGGGTATGTCTGTAACAAGTGCATTCCCCTTGTCATACGGAACAACAGTCCTACCTTTTTTCACCATTGCTATTGTTCCACCTGTGCTTATAATAATTATCTTCTTTTTTCTTTTGGTCATCCAATTACCAGAAATCATAAATCCCTCTCCCCTTTCAAAGTTTACCGATGGCAATCAATACCAGTACCTTTTCTTCCTGATTCTCATTCCAACAAGAACGCCGTAGATAAAACCTCCAGCGTGTGCCCAGTAGGCAACACCTGTTCCTGTGACATCAGCTAACATACCGTTCAATACTTGCAGTAAGAACCAGACAAATAAGTAAATCACCGCGGGAATTTCCACGATAAATGGAAGGATGAAAAAGACAAGAGAAACTATGCGTGAATAGTAGAACAAAATGAAATAAGCACCCATAACTGCGGATATTGCACCAGAAGCACCCACCAATGGATAAGGGGAGAACGGGTTAAATATTACATGGAAAAACAAAGCAAAAATTCCACCCGTTATGTAAAACAGAAAGAATTTAAAATGCCCCATGGCATCTTCGACGTTGTCGCCAAATATCTTCAAAAACCACATATTACCGATTATATGCGACCACCCACCATGGACAAACATATGTGTGAAAATCTGTAAGACAGGGAATGCATAGAACATACGCTCTGGAACAAATCCGAACGTGTAGAAAAATTCCTGGAGAAGTTCTGGATCCCAAAATAATGTTAATTCATAGAGAAAAACAAGGATATTGGTTATCACAATCATATAATTCACAACAGGTTTTCTCAAACTTGGTATTGTATCGTAAAGTGGAAACATTTGTCTCTCACCTCTCTAATAAAAAGAAATTAAATTAGCTCTTAAAAATCGCATACTGAAGAATCCCAACCAACTCATACACTATATTGCAAAAAGTATAAAAGGCTCTGTATGTGGGTATGTAATCAAGAAAGGCATTTCGAAAATCAAGAGGCACGTCGCTTTGGATATGGTAAACTTCCTTGAAAAATTTCCTGAACGACAGCAAACTTCTCTTCATATGTGTTACACTCGTCACAAGAGTAATAGGTCTGTCTCCAATTATACTATGAGTATACTGTGCGTTTTGGAAGGTGTTCCTTGCTTTATCTTCAACAATAACATCTTCCTCAGGTACACCAAATGAGATTAACACATCTTTCATAACAAAAGCTTCCGGAATACCTTTTGAAACCACTCCACCCGTAACAACAATCTTTCTTGGTTTTGACTTGTAAAGTAAATACCCCTTATACAACCTCCTAAGTGTGTGTTTCCCTACCTCAACACTTCCAGAGTATTCATCAATTCCTCCACCAAGAACAACGATGTAATCCCCTTTGTCTTTTGTATCTGGAATGTATAGAACCTTAGAAAACAAATTCACGAACCAGGTTGAGGAAGCCATGTAAAAGAACACAGATAGTGAAAGGAATAGAATAGGTAACCAAGCACCTCTCAGAGGTTTTAATGGCTTTTTCTTCTTAAGAAAAAAATAAAATGCTAAAATCGCAAAAAATGTAACGAAAAATCCTGGAAATACAATAAAAGCAGATATTATCTTCGTGAGTTCAAGCATATTTGAACGTTAAACGCCTCCTACTCAGCACGCTTTTTCAACGCCCTTCTAAACTTTTTATGTACTTTTGTAGAGCCACTTCATCTATTATTTTTCTTTCTTTTCTGTCAGCTTCCAGCAACTGCGCTCTGACATATCTTTCCTTGAGCTTTTCGAAACTTCTGCGCTCGGTTCGTTTTTCAAGATAAGCTCTTAAGGTTTCTTCCTCTATCTTACGAATGTTACTCAGTTTCAGCTTAAGCTTTTTCAAATGTTCATCGTACATTTGAACAAGGTAGATTAAAAAAGCAACCTGCGCACCGGTTTGAACACCACTGCGCAGTTGCTCTTCTGTGATTTTTTTCGAGTTGCTGACCTGTTCTATCTCTTCTTCTAACTTTCTTATTTCTGCCCTGATTCTGCTAAGCTCATTTTTTAAAGCTTCTTCTTCCTTTTGCCTTAGTGACAGTAACTTTTCAAGGCGGAATGACAAATTCTCTGCTCTCCTTTTACTCCCACTTATTTTTCCTTTGAAGACAAGAATGTTGAGAGCAATTCAACAAAAATCTGCAAAACTTTTTTACTGGCCTCCGAAAAACGACTACCTTCAAAATTATCAAGCGATATAATTATTACCTTTTTATCACCAACCTTAACACTACCAATCAAGGGAATAAAGTTCGGAGAGGTAACCCCTGTTTTTTCCCAGAGGTCCTTGTATTTACTTTCCCTGTTTAACTTATATGCATCCAACAACTCCACAACTTTGTTTTCGCCAATGTGCGGTCCATAACTGTCTTCGGAAGCCTTTATAACAAGATTCTTAACTTCATCATCGTAGTTGTAAACTGCGACACACTTGTATTCGTCATTTTCTAAAAGCCACACAGAAGCCTTTTGCGTTTCTGGGATAACTTTTACAAGTTCATCGAGCATGAGTGTTAGATATTCTTCGAGTGTTTGGGTTTTGTTCCAAAGCTCGATAATCTTGGTAACTGAATTGAGTTTTTCTATAACATCTTTGTAGACCTTTTGATTTTCCAAAACTTTTAACGCAGCAAGCACGTAAGAACCTAAGAATCCTGCCAGCGCTTTTGCCATGCTTGTATAGTGCTCAGGCACATGAACAACAAATTTGAAACGGTCGATAGGAACAACTTGATAAGTCTTCTTATCGTGGACGAATGTTTTAACTTCGTTAATCTCTTTTGCCTTCTCTATAATCTTTTCATCTTTTGTCCCTATTAAATATTCGTTGTTCATTAGAAGAACAACTGCAACGTGAGGATACTGTGCATGGAATTTTCTGGAAAAAGACGTTACAAACGTAACTATATCTCCATCAGCTTCACCCAAAGCTTCCATAATTTTTTCTTCAACAAAAGACAGTAGTTTATACAAGCTCTGTTCAAGAACCTTTTGTGTGATATCGAACATCACACCGGCAACACCGTAGTTCCCATCACCAAGTCTGATAGGCATTCTCTGGATGTTGTAATGTCTTCCGTTGTAAACTATCTCATGTGAGTGGTTTCTTCTAGTTCTTTTGACCTTCCTATCGATTTCCTCAATTTCTTCAATACCAAAAATTTCGCTCTCGAGCTTTCCTATAATCTTTTCTTCCGGCAACCCCAGAACGTTTTCAAGTTCTTTATTTATCCACAGGTAACGTCCTTTATTGTCTTTAATAAACGCAGGTGCTGGAAGTCTTTCAAAAAACTGTTGCAAAAAGTATAGATACCTCATGCTGTTACCTCCTCCATCTTCACTTGAATGATTTTTGAAATGCCATCAACCATAGTTACCCCGTGCACAATATCCCCAGCTTCCATAATCAGCTTGTTGTGCGTTATTACTATGAACTGCGACTGTTGTTGTTCCAAAAGTCTTCTGAACTTTTCTGAGTTGTAATCATCAAGTGGGGCATCAACCTCATCAAGAACGTAAAAAACCCCTTTGTTAGATTCAAGCATCGCCATTATAAGTGCAATTCCAACAAGCGCTTTCTCCCCACCAGAGAGCAATTGGAGTTTCTGGACCTTTTTACCAGCTTTTGAAACCACGATTTCTATGCCTGATTCAAATATATTCCCGTCGTCAATTAATCTCATACTACCCGTTCCACCATAGAACAGGTTTTCTATGTATCCTTTGAAGGCTGCGTTAATTCTGTTGTATGTGTTTAAAAATTGCTCTCTTGCTTGGATATCGGTCTGTTCAATGAGTTCTTCCAACTTCCTTTTTGCTTCTTCCAGGTCCAATTTCTGTTTCACAAGCTCGTTATATTCATTTTCAACAGCCTTGTATTCATCAATAGCACTCAAATCAACGGCACCGAGCATCTTTATTTTATTCTCCAAATCCTTCATTAGCTGAGCGAGTTCATCCAATCTCTCAGATTCTATCTCTACGGGATTTCTGTATTCCTCGGGAACATTTGAAATCCTGAATCTAATTTCTTGTATTCTTAAATCCATTTCATGGATTCTTTCCCTTGTTGATTCTATCTCACTTTTTATTCGGCTTATCTCCTCTTCCAATGTCTGGAGTTGTTGTAGTTTTTCCTCTTTTCCGCTCTTTCTTTCTCTAATATTTGTGAAGATATCCTGTGCCGTTGCTTTTAAACTTTCCAGTTCCCTTTCGTTTTCTATTAGGAAGTTCTTCGTGTCATTTATTTCCTGCTCAAGTTGCGATATATTGTACTTAGCATCGGCCACCTCTTTAGCAATTTCTTCCAACCTGTTGTTTATTCTATCATTCTCGGCTGTGTATTGTAGTTTTCTTTCAGCAAGGTTTTTCAACTCCGCACGTAATGTTGCGATATTTTCATTTAGAATCTCCAATTTTTTCCTATGCTCTTCTAGTTCTTTTGAAAATTCGCTGACATCTGCTTGTAAAACCTTTCGTTTTTCTTCCAGCACTTTGCTTTCTTCTTCCAAATATTCTATTCGAGCAATATTACCTTCGTACTTTCCGTTGTATTCTGCCTCGAGTTTGATTAAGTCAGAAAGTTCGTTTGTAACATCCCTTAGTGCTTTCTGGAGTTCTTCGAGCACACGTTTGGATGAGAGAGACTTACTTGACACACTTGCAAGCTCTTCTCTTATTATTGCCATATTTTCTTGAAGTTGCTTTATCTCTTTACTGATTTCTTCAATCTCCTTTTCGACTTTGCTCTTCTCATTAACTAACTTTTCAAGTTCTTCTTGTAGTGTCTTTAGTCTAACCTTTCTTGCTATCAACGAGTTCGAATAATCTTCCTTCGCTTTTCCACCACTGATAGCCCCTCGACCTGAGATGAGTTCACCATCGAGTGTAACAATCCTTGACCTGATTTCATACTTTCTTTTTATCTCTATTGCACAGTCGATATCTTTGACAATTATGTCGTTACCAAATAAATAAAGTGGTAAATTCCTGTATTCTGCTGATACATTTACAAGATTCGCGGCATATCCAATGAATCCCGGCTCGTGTTCAATACCGCTGATAGGCGAAAATGAAGCGTCTATCAAATCCAAGGGTATGAAAGTGGCACGACCATACTCACCCGCTTTTAAGAAGTCGATTATTTGTTTTGCATCTTCTGCGGTTTTTACAACAACATGTTGCACCGCTCCGCCCAAAAGTGTTTCGTAAGCTGTAGAGAGCGATTTATCAAAGTCAATAAGATTGGCAACAACGTCTATGAGTCCTTTAAATATGTCTTTGTTTTCGAATATCTTCCTTATTGAATAACCAAATCCTTGATACTCTGAGATTTGCTTATTCAAAACATCGATTTCTGCTAGTATTTCTTTCTGCCTTCGCACAATCGTATCCAGCTGATGAGTTTTCAATTCTTTACTTTGATTGTACTCTTCCAGTGAACTTTTGACAACCTCTAATTCCTTCACAAGTTCGTTCTCTTTCTCTACGATTTCAAGCAAATGTTTCTCAAGGTCGTTTATTTCTTCCTCCAGCTCTTGCTTCCTTGTTTCCTTGGACGTTCTTTGACTCTGAATCATTTCAAGTCGGTGCTTGATATCTTGGTTTGTTTCCGTCAAACGAACTATCTCATTGTGGATTTTTGCAAGGCTTTTTTCTATCTCCTCGTATTCTTGTTTCTTTTTCAGTATCTCCTTCTCTTGCTCAGAATACTGCGTGTATATTTCGCTCTTTTCTTTTTCAAGTTTTGAGAGCTCGGATTCTTTCTCATTAATCTCTTCCGTTATTTTTGAGACGATGAGTTTTATTTCCTCGTATCTATTTTTCAGTGAATTTGCCTCATCCGTCAACATGTCAAGACGTGTTGTTATTTCAATATACTTACTTTCAAGCTCATTGAGTTTCTTTGTAAATTTCTCTCTAATCTCCCTGAGCTGGTCTTCTCGTATCTTGAACTCTTCCAAAGTCTTTGTGTAACTTTCCATTTCCACGTCTATCTGGTTGAATTCCTCACGGAGAGTAGACCAATTCATTTCAAGTTGCGCAAGCTGCTTTAGTTTCTCTTTCAAAGAGATGTTCAACTCATTGAAATAACTTTCCATGTCGGCAAGTCTTTGGGTTTCTAAACGATAGACTCCTCCATAATATTCTTTCTTCACATTTTCTAATTCCTGAGAATACTCAAGATATCTTTCTGCTCTTTTTGCTTTCAAGTAGAGTGATTTTCTATTTTTGTCAACCTCAAAAAGCACATCTGTTATCCTACTGAGGTTGATTTGCGTTGCATCGAGTTTTGCTAATGCTTCTTTCTTCTTTTCTCGATAGATACCAATTCCAGCAATCTCTTCTATTATTGCACGCAAACTTTCGGGTGTGGCGGATACTATCTTATCGATTTGACCTTGACCAATAATAGAATACGGGTTTTTTCCAAACCCGTGTGTCATCAGTAGCTCTCTCAAATCTTTAAGCCTTACTTCATCTCCGTTGAGCAGATACCTACTTGTCCCGTCACGTGATAATTCCCTAGCAATAGAAACTTTATTCCCGTTATCTTCAAAAACAAGTTCCACGTAAGCATATTGTGCGGGTGGTCTTTTCTCATTTCCCCAAAATACCACATCTTCGCGCTCTTGCGCACGGATTTCTTTCATAGATTGTTCACCGAGCACCCAACGTATCGCATCGACCACGTTTGATTTTCCAGAGCCGTTGGGACCTACAACAACTGTTACTCTATCTGATACCTCCAATCGAACTGGGTCAGCGAACGACTTGAAACCTTTTATGAAAATCTCCTTTAATACCACCGACCACCCTCCCCATTCTTAGGGACTGCCATATCTTTTAATGTGGACATTCTTGGTATCACTGAACACTTAAAACTTTTATTATCTCTTGCGATACATTATATATATCCCCTGCTCCTACAAACATATAGACTGCTCCATCTTCGAATTTCAGGTTTTTCAATTCATCTAATTGTTCTACAAAAATTGCCTTGGGGATACTCTCTACAATTTTTCTTGCACTCGCCCCGTTCTTGCTTTCAAATGCACCGTAAACTTCCGTGACATATATTTCATCAGCTAACTGTAAAACCTTACTGAACCGCTCAGCTTCCCTCTTCAGTCTTGTATAACGGTGTGGTTGGAATATGACAACGACCTTTCTGTCTGGATAAACCTCTTTGGCTGTTTTTAAGAGTACTTCAACTTCTTCCGCTGTGTGCGCATAATCATCCACGATCGTAAGCTTTCTGCTCGGGTTGTCGTAACTTACGTTGAACCTTCTGCCAGGCAGTGTAAAATCATGGAAAGAGTTCAGCACATCATCTATATTGTACCCCACACTTGAGAGTAAAGTGACAACAGCAAGTGCATTTAAAGCGTTGTGATATCCAGGCACGGGTAAAAACAGTTTTTTCTCCCCCCATGGGGTAATTATTGTAACAATTTGCCTGAAGCCTTCTTGTTTACGTTCAACCATTTTGAAATCACCAGAATATAACCCAAATGTTGCATGTCCTTTGTACTTACCTTCGTCCGCAAATGTGACCACGAACTTCGAATTTTTGATAAGCGTTTCGAAACAGCTGTAATAATGTTCCAAGTCACGATAATTCTCTAAGTGGTCCTCACGTATGTTGGTTATTATTAAATAATCAGGACAAAACTGCTCAAATCCTGGTTGGCTTTCGTCAAGTTCGTAAACCACAACTTTTGTTTCTTCCGATCCTTTTCTGTAGTTTCCGTGCTCCAATTTGTTGTGCAACGCACCTAAGAAAACATACGGGTCAGCACCGAGGTTTATCAAACTGTTTGCGAGCATCGAAGTAGTTGTAGATTTGCCATCCGTTCCAGTTACAGCGAAACCTTTGAACGGTTCCAAAATCCTTCTAAAATGGTCTATGCGCATTGTTATCTTGATGTTGTTCTTAATTGCCGCAACGTATTCCGGATTGTCCTTGGGAATAGCGGGAGTCATAACGACTTCATCCACGCCTTCTACATTCGTTTCTTCATGTTTGTCGTAAACTTTTATTCCAAGACTTCTCAAATACTGCGTTCTCTCAGAACTGTAGGGGTCACTACCCGAGACTTCTTTCCCAGTGAAATGTTCGTGCATCGCTTGTGCACTCATTCCAATGCCGCCAACACCTATGAAGTGTATCTTTTCTTTCTTTTCTCTCTTGCCGTTTTCAAATCCCATCTTCCATGCCTCCATGCTGTAGATTATGTTCGTTTTTCACAGGACTAAATGGCTAATATGTCTCGTTCTATCTCATCTACTATTCTCTTCGCAGGATTTTCGCGCTCTTGAAAATTCCTACCTTTTGCCAGTAATTGTTTTATCGTTTCAGCCAACTTGTCGGGTTCATACTCACTTTCCTTAATCATTACTCCAAGTCCCTTTCTTTCAATGATTTTTGCGTTTACAACCTGGTGAGATTCAGTAGCACCTTCCCAAGGTACAACAACAGCAGGAACGTTAAAGTAAATCAGCTCAGAAATAGTTGTTGCACCAGCCCGTGTTATCGCCAAGTCAACACTCCGCCAGTATGCGTACATGTTTTCTATATAATCCACGACTTGAACGTTACCAGGAACATCTCCTTCTACTTTCTTGCCACCGGTAGACAGAATAAAATGCACACCTGGCAGTAACTTTGCAATATCTAACGTAATTTTGTTTAGAAACTCGCTACCGCCACTACCACCTATAACTATCACCGTGGGGTAAACTAGCTCTACCTTCCCTTCCCTTGCCCAGATAGGATTACCAGTAACCATTATCTTTTCTCGCACCTCTTGGGGAAATTTTTCCACACATTCTTCAAATGAGACAAAGACCTTTTTAGCAAATTTCGAAATAGTTACGTTCGCCTTCCCTGGTATAGTATTTTGTTCTTGGACGTATACAGGAACACCGAGCTTTTTACCTGCTAAAGCAACTGGATAACTTACATAACCACCAGATACGTAGACAAAATCAGGAGAAAATCTTTCAAGTTCTCTTCTTATGATTATCGAATTTAAAACCAACTTCGAAAACCTTAGCACATTTTCTGGATGAAATATCGGTCTACGCAAGCCCTTTACCCTTACACTGAACCTTTTGAACTCCGGATGAAACTTTGGAAGTACCCGTTCTTCTATTTTACCTTCAACACAGAAATATAATACTTCAATCTCTCTTCTTTTCTGGAACTCCTCCAACACCGCTAGATTTGGGTAAAAATGCCCGCCAGTAACCCCGCCGGCAACAGCTATCTTTAACGGTCTATCTGTTGCTATTTTTTTCTCCAACATATTTTACATGCTCTCTCCTTCTTTTGAAATTTTTATATTCTCCCGTTTTTCGTTCTCTTCTTTTCCAAATAATCCTGAGAGTATTATCCCAAAGCCTATCAAAAGTGCCATCATGGAGCTTCCGCCTGTGCTTATAAAAGGTAGCGGGATACCAGTCACCGGGAAAAGCCCGGCGAAAACTCCAAGATTTATTGTCACATGGAAAAGTATAACTGTTGCATACGACCAAGTAAAGACACGAAGTGCTGTGTCTTCTATGTAACTTCCCAATCTCATGAGTGAATAACTCAAAAACATGTACATCACACAAACAAGGATTATACCAAAAAAGCCAAAATCTTCTCCAATGACTGCCAAGACAAAATCACTCTCCGCTTCAGGAACATAAACCTTCAACCAACTGTTACCTATTCCCACACCTGTTGGTCCTGAGTTTTTCAAAGTCTTCAGCGCTATCTCTACCTGCGGTGCTAATTCCCCACTGAAGAAGTATCGCAACCTACCAAGCTGGTAAGAATGCAATAGACCTGTCGTTGAAGCAATTACAACTGCAATAACAATTACTACAACAGCTACAAGAAAATACCTTAGCTTCGTACCACCGTAATACAAAGTAACTGCGGCTATCAAAAACGTAAACATGGCTGTGCTTAAATTCGGTTCGAGGACAATCAAACCGACGTAAACCAATGCATATAAGAGCGGTAATAACATTCCTGTCCAAACTTCAGACATCTTTGCTTTGTGTTTTTTCGCATAAATCGATAGATAAAGTATTAGTATGATTTTAGCAAACTCGGAAGGTTGTAATGTGAACCCTCCGATGTGTATCCATCTGTGTGCACCATTTATCGGAGGGAATAGAAATACTACCCCTAGCAAAACAATACCAATCGCATAGAGCCATTTATCGTACCTTTCATAAAAACTGAAAGGTATATTCTTTACAATCAGCATGAGAAACAGACTAACAGCCATTGTGACTACATGTTTTACAAAAAAATTGCTCGAGGTATTGAAAACCTGTTCTTTCGCAAGGTCCAAGCTATACATTGCCAAAGCTCCAATAACAAAAAGCACCAGATAAGTGACCAGAGTAGCTTTGAGTTCTGCTCTCACTTGAAATACTCCTCCCAAACACTAAGAAGTGTTACGAAAAATAGGTTACTAAAGTCCATACCTTGCTCTGTAAGTTTTTCACCATCAAAAAATTCAAACCTTCTTTTAAGGATATCAAGTACATCCTTTGGATCTACACCTGTTTTTCGTTTGACATACTCAAGGTCAGAACCCCATTTTGTTCTTAACGACATAAAGAGTGTTTCTAATGCTTCTCTTTCGGGTGTATTGAACACTTCGTAAGACCTGGGTAATCTACCTTCGGAGATTGCCAAAAAATAGTCACTCAATTTCTCGAAGTTATTATACCTCAGAAAACCTATATGACCACCTGCGGCAACACCCAAACCTATGTAGTCTGTATTAAACCAATACTTTAAATTGTGTAAACAATATTTACCGTTGATGGTAAAATTAGAAATCTCATACCTCTCATATCCAAGTGCTCTTAGTGCATTTAAAAACTCATCATACCTTTGAAACGTCTGTTCGTCTGGCTTTTTTAGTACACCGGCACCGTTTTCTGAATGAATCTCCAACATATAAACGGAAACATGGTCAGGCACAAAATCGCTCACAAACCTAACGTTCTCTTGAATAGTTTTCCATGTTTCTCCAGGTAATCCTACAATAAAATCTACATTCACGTTATCAAAATACCTTCGGGCAATGTCGTACTTTCTCAAAAATGTTTCAAAATCATATAATCTACCAGACCTCTTAAGCACGTTGTCATCTGTACTTTGCAGTCCCATGCTCAGTCTATTTACTCCAAGCGCTTTGTATTCAACAGCTAAGTTTAAATCGAAAGAGTCGGGGTTAACTTCTATCGTAAACTCTTGAAAACTATTTTTTGCATAAATAGAAATGGACTTAACCATCCTGGCAAGGTTCTGCAAAGGAAATATGCTTGGAGTTCCGCCACCTATGTACAATGTTGTAACACCTTCACTGAGATACTCTTTATACATCTCTACCTCTTTCAGCAAGTATTCCGTATACTCATCGTAACTTCTATCTACAAAACTCACAAAATCACAGTATACACAACGACTTTTGCAGAATGGAATATGTATGTATACCCCTAATCCTTCCTGAAGACTCTTGAAAAGCATTGATTTACTCAACCTCTCCATTGAATTATTCAGAAAATCTAAGCTTAAAATAAGCCACGTTGTTTTGGATTATCAAATCCCCTGAGAACGGTGAAAGGAACCTAAACCAAACACCGTATTTTAGGTTCTGAGAAGATGGAACGTAAGTTCCAAAGGTTGAGAAGAAAAATCTGAAATCCTGGAAGTCTATAAATATTCTCCCTCCAAGAAGCCCTACTAATCTTCCTTCATCGAGGTCCCATCCAAGATTCACGATTGCTCCTTGCTCAAGTGATTTGTCCGCAAATACAAAAATGCCAAGTGAATAGATGTTGCCTATCTGCACAAAGCTGAGAGGTAATGTATCGATTAGGGCGTATCCCCTCTTCATGTTTACCTCGACCTTGGGCTGCTCGTTCCCTAGTTTTGAGAGCGAAAAACCTTCGTAGTTCAACGCGAAAGGTCCTATAACCAAATCACCTAATGGCAAGCTTGGTAAAGCCAGCCATGTCTTGGAATACTCGGTTTGCAAGACCTGGTTTGTGGAAATATAGTAAGTCTTTTCAAAACCTGTAACAGGTATAGAATAACTCTCATATCCTATCGTAAGAGCAACTCCTTGCACTTGCCCAACAAACGCTAGTAAATTAAAGTAACTTTTGTCAACAGGACGCTTCAAGTTTATAAATCCCAGCTTATAAGCTTCACTTCTGACATTCTCATCGTGCAACCTTAATCCTACCGCCCACTTGGAATTTTCATTTACTAAGGATGCATTCCACACATTGAGCGAAATAGCATTATACATGCCCTGTATTTCAAGATTCACACTCTTCAGGACGTTTACAGTATCCTCAGCTACGTCACCAAAACCTATTGTTGATGAAAATAAAAAGAATACCAGAGTTAGTAACACAAGCCTTAAGCTTTTGCATGTATCCATCTTGTCCCCCCCTCAAAACCTTTCAAGAAAATAGACTTTAGTTTCTTAGCAATTTGTTCAATATTTCGTTCACCGTCTTTGGATTTGCCTTGCCTT
This sequence comes from Fervidobacterium pennivorans DSM 9078, assembly GCF_000235405.2. Classification (NCBI taxonomy): domain Bacteria; kingdom Thermotogati; phylum Thermotogota; class Thermotogae; order Thermotogales; family Fervidobacteriaceae; genus Fervidobacterium; species Fervidobacterium pennivorans. The sequence goes on along the minus strand of NC_017095.1, from coordinate 1,974,028 downwards.
TGAGCTCTTTCATAACTTGTCCAACGAAGAAACCAAAGAGGCCTTCTTTTCCAGCTTTGAAAGTCTCAACCTCTTTTGGATGGCTCTCGATAACCTTCTTTGCAATCTGCTCTATCAACGCAGTGTCGTCTATCTGTTTTAAACCTTTCTCTTCAACTATTTGTTTTGGCATTTTACCTGTGAGTAACGATTCTTGGAAAACGTCCTTTGCCATATTCCGCGAAATGGTTCCATCCTTTATTAAGTTGATAACCTCTACAAACGTATCTGCACTAACAAATAGCTTCTCTTTTTCGTACTCGCCATACAATCTAAAAAGTTCTGTTAAGAACCAGTTTGCAACCTCTTTAGGTTCTCCTGATTTTTTCACAGCCTCTTCGTACAAGTCACCAATCTCTTTGTCTTCAACAAGTGCCCAAACTTCTTTTGTGTTCAAACCGTAAGTTTCTACAAATCTTTTGAGCCTTTGTTCTGGCAACTCCCCAATTGTTGCTTTGATTTTCTCAATAAACTCGTCATCAAGCACGACAGGTGGTATATCCGGTTCTGGAAAGTATCTGTAATCGTGTGCTTCTTCTTTACTTCTCATACTCACCGTAGTTTTAGTGCTTAAATTCCAGCCTCTTGTTTCCCTTTCCACGTCTAGCCCTTTTTCCAAATGCTCTACAATGCGTTCATACTCGTATTCAAGAGCCTTTTCAACGAACCTAAAAGAGTTCATGTTTTTGACCTCTACTTTGTTGCTCTGCTTTCCCGTTAGAGTGTCTACGACTGAAATATTTGCATCGCAACGCATAGCTCCCTTTTCCATATCTCCACTACTTACGCCTATGTATCTCAAAATGCTCCTTAGTTTCTCCATAAATATCCTTGCTTGCTCTGGAGATTCTATATCAGGTTCAGTAACAATTTCAGCCAACGGCACCCCACATCTGTTCATGTCAACGAGTGAGTAATCAGCTTCGGTGATGTTATCTCCAGCATGCATCAATTTTCCAGCATCCTCTTCTAAGTGTATTCTTCTTATTCGAACCTTTTTACCTTCAACTTCCAAAAATCCGTGTTCAGCAAGTGGATAAAAGAACTGAGTAATCTGATACCCTTTTGGCAAGTCCGGATAGAAGTAGTTCTTCCTATCAAATCTTGAGAACCTGTTTATCTTACAATTCAAAGCCAATCCTAACCTAACTCCTAACTCAAACATCTCCATTGACGGTACAGGCAAAGCGCCGGGCTGACCCGTGCATACAGGACATATCGAAGTGTTAGGTTCCAAATCGAATACGTCCGCACTACAGTTGCAAAATGCCTTCGTTTTTGTGCTCAATTGAACGTGTATTTCAAGTCCTATGACAGGCTTATATCTCTTCGCCTTTTCCATCCAACATTCAACCTCCTTAAAGCATCTAAGCTCCCTTTTCTCTTAAATGCCTTTCAATGTAATCGGCAAAACCTAAGACCTTGGCATCAGAAAATCTCGGACCCATTATTTGGATACCAACAGGTAGATGCTCCACTTTACCAAAAGGAATACTAATTGCTGGTAATCCAGCAAGATTTGCAGGGATTGTGAATATGTCCATCATATAATAAACAAGCGGGTCACTAACAGAACCTATTTTAAAAGCAACGATAGGAGATGTGGGTGTAACGATGAAGTCGTACTGCTCAAAGACACTGTTGAGCTTCGTCGATATTTTTCTTCTAACTTTTTGAGCCTTTTCGAAATACGCATCGTAGTAAGCAGCACTAAGTGTGAACGTTCCAATCAGTATCCTTCTTTTCACCTCGTCACCAAACCCTATCCCTCGCGTCTTTTCGTACATCTCTCTTAACCCTTCTGCTGAAACCCTTAAACCGTATTTCACCCCGTCGAACCTCGACAGGTTTGAACTTACCTCCGCAGGGGCTATTATGTAATAAGTTGCGACCGAATATTTGATTTCGTCCAAATCAACCATATCAACAAAATGTCCTAAGCTCTCCAGGAATTTAATGAATTCATCAATCTTTCCTTTTACGCCCTCTTCGACCCCATCATTGAAAGATTGTTTAGCAACGGCGATTTTCATTCTTGGCAATTCTTTCCCTATGAATTGCGTAAAATCGATTTTTCTGTCAACTGTTGTAGAATCATTTTCATCTTTTCCCGCAATTATGTTCATCAATATCGCGCTATCTTCAACCGTCTTTGTGATAGGTCCTATCTGGTCCAGTGAAGAAGCAAAAGCGACAAGTCCGTATCGTGAGACCAAACCGTAAGATGGCTTAAAACCTACAACACCACAAAAGGCGGCTGGTTGTCTAATCGAACCTCCTGTGTCACTTCCAAGCGCTGCAACTACTTCTCCAGATGCTACAGCCGCAGCCGAGCCTCCACTACTTCCGCCCGCAACTCTTTGCGTGTCATGCGGATTTCTTGTTGGTCCAAAGGCGGAGTACTCTGTACTCGCTCCCATTGCAAACTCATCGAGATTTGTCTTTCCAACAACAGAAAATCCATTTTCTTTGAGTTTCTTCACGACCGTAGCATCGTAGGTAGCAATGTATCCTTTCAATATCTTCGATGCACATGTGGTTTCAATTCCTTGAACATTTATGTTATCCTTTATCCCTATAGGGACTCCTCTTGGAGCTTGCTTGTTTACACTTATAAACGCATTCAAAATCTTGTCTTCTTTTTCAATGACTTCTAACGCTCTTTTCACAAGTATTCCTAAATCGTCACTTTTTGCAAATTCAATAGCTTCTCTGAGTGTCAGTTTTTTAAATTCCTCGGAATTCAAAACCCTCTCTTCCAATGTGAACACCTCCTTGCTCTTTCGAGGAAATTATATCACATATTCAACAAAATACACCGTTGTGTGTTAAAATTGATAACAAAGCAAATGAAAAGAAAACTTAGCCAAAACGACATTGGGAGGGAAGAGGATGAACCAATTAACATTTGAACTGAGAAGTGGTAAATATTATTATCATTACCCATTTCCTGTTGCTATAATAGGAGTCAAGGTTGACGAAAAGGTAAATTTCATGTCCGTAGCGTGGCATACACAACTTTCTTTTGACCCGCCGCTATATGGTATCTTAATCTCACCAAAAAGATACACAAACGAGCTTATAAAACAAACAGATGCATTTTCTGTCAATTTTCTGAAGTTCGAAGATTACAAAATAGCCGGCTTTGTCGGAAGAACATCAGGAAAGGACTTAGATAAAGTTAAAACATTCGAACTAAAATACTTTGATGGGAAAGTTCTTCCTGTGCCTGTTTTAGAAAACGCAATAGCTTGTTATGAATGCAAAATAGTAGACCAAAAAACATACGGAGACCATATATTATACGTCGGCGAAATTGTTGGAATACATTACGATAAAACATACTACGACAATGGACTTTCAAAATCGTTGCTGCTCTACCATGGTAACGATAGATACACATACGCTCTAAACAAAAGCATAAAGTTCGGCAAAGAAGAAGTTTACAACGAACTTAGCAACAAAAAAGTTTAAGTCAGGCTTTCAAAAGTTAAAACAAGTATGGTATAATCTTACCAAAGGTTTTGGTTCATCTAAACCTTTGATAGGGGGTGGAGTGATATGAAAATCTTTCTCGATACAGCGAATCTTGAGGAGATAAGGCAGGGAGTGGAGTGGGGAATAGTAGATGGAGTTACAACAAACCCAACACTCATAGCAAAAGAAGGAGCAGATTTCGAAAAACGTATAAAGGAGATATGCGAGCTTGTCCAAGGACCTGTCTCTGCTGAGGTTATCTCTTTGAACTGGGAAGGCATGGTCGAAGAAGCTAGAAAACTTGCCGCAATCGACGAACATGTGGTAATAAAAATTCCAATGACTCCTGATGGAATAAAAGCTGTGAAGATACTATCAGCCGAAGGTATAAGAACAAACGTGACACTTGTTTTTAGTGCAAACCAAGCCTTACTCGCAGCGAAAGCTGGTGCAACGTATGTTAGTCCTTTCGTAGGAAGAATAGATGACAACGGTAACGATGGACTGAAATTGTTGGAAGAAATCATGCAAATTTTCGCTAATTATGGTTTTGAAACAGAAGTAATTGCCGCAAGTATAAGACACCCAATGCACGTTGTGGAAGCTGCACTTATAGGTGTGGATATAGCAACAGTTCCATTCGATGTGCTTAAGAAGATGTTTATGCATCCGTTAACCGATGTTGGGATAAAGAGATTCTTGCAAGACTGGGAATCTTACAAATCTTCGAAAAAGTAAAAAGAATGCGAACACTAAAGGGAGGTAAATAGATGTATCGAACTCATAATTGTGGTGAGCTCCGCTTAAAAGACGAAGGAAAGCAAGTGAAACTTGCGGGTTGGGTTGACAGAATCAGAGACCTCGGCGGTGTTAAGTTCATAGTCCTCAGAGATAGGTATGGAAAAACGCAAGTTGTTGTAAATCCGGATTCACCAGTTTACTCGATTGTCAATACAATTTCCAGAGAAGACGTCATCAATGTTGAAGGCATTGTTCGAGCAAGGCCAAATGAAGCGGTGACCTCTGAACCTACCGGAGAGATAGAAATCCTCGCGGAAAAAATCGAAATTCTCTCAAAATCCGAACTACCGCCATTTTATCCGGGTGATGAAGTTTCGGAAGAAATGCGTTTGAAATACAGATACTTGGACCTTCGAAATCCAAAGATGGCAAATAACCTCATAGTCAGGCACAAAATGGCGTTCTATGCTAGAGAATTCTTAACAAGCAAAGACTTTTTGGAAATTGAAACTCCATACCTTACAAAAAGTACCCCAGAGGGTGCGCGGGACTTTCTTGTTCCATCTCGTTTGAAAAAGGGGACATTTTACGCCCTTCCACAGAGCCCGCAGTTATTTAAACAAATACTCATGATTTCAGGAATGGATAAATATTTCCAAATAGTACGCTGCTTCCGGGATGAAGACCTGAGAGCGGATAGACAACCTGAATTTACCCAAATTGATATAGAAATGTCTTTTGTCCACACGGAAGATGTCCTGAACCTTGCCGAAGACCTGATAAGATACATTTACTCAAAGGTGGGGATACACCTTCCCGAAAAATTTGATAGAATCCCATATGAAGAAGCGATGGAAAAATATGGGTCAGACAAGCCTGACCGAAGGTATGGAATGGAACTACATGACCTAACAATTCACTTCGCTAACACGCAGTTCAAAATCGTGGCAGATGTTCTTGCAAAAGGTGGTTCAGTAAAAGGTTTTAAAACACACATACCTATGAGTAGAAAAATAGCTGACGAATACTCAGAATTTGTAAAGACTTTCGGCCTAGGTGGCATTCTTTGGTTTAAAATTGAAAATGGTCAAATCGCATCAACGACAGCAAAGTATTTAGAAAATGAATATTTGGAAATCTCAAAAGCATTCGAAATGAAGGAAGGAGACGTTGTCATACTTGCAGCACATGATAATAGAGAGAGGCTGAATGAAGCATTGGGTGCTCTAAGGCTAAAGATAGGAAAAGAGCATTTCAAAGTGGAAGGTTTCGATGCCCTTTGGATTGTAGACTTCCCGTTCCTTGAATGGAGCGAAGAAGAGAATAGATTCGTCGCTCGACATCATCCATTCACAATGCCATACGTAGAAGACTTAGAAAACGGAGTGGAACTTTCAAAAATCCGAGCACATGCGTACGATATGGTTATAAACGGATATGAAGTCGGTGGGGGAAGTATAAGAATTCACAGGAAGGATATACAAGAGAAAGTTTTTGATATAATTGGTTTGACAAAAGAAGAGATGGAGGAGAAATTTGGATTCTTCTTGGAAGCACTTAAATACGGCGTACCTCCGCACGGAGGAATTGCATTTGGACTGGACAGACTAGTAACAATAGCAGTTGGGGCTGATAGTATCAGAGAGGTTATCGCATTCCCAAAAACATCTAGTGGGACTTGTTTATTAACCAACGCACCATCGACAGTTTCACAAAAACAGCTTGAAGAGCTTGGAATCTCTTTGAGGTAATGATATAAAACTTGGAATACCACTAACAACGGGAGGTGTGTCTATGGCTATTAAGTTCGACAAAAGGGAAGAAAAGGATAAACTGATTATCTCTATTCACGGCGAGATAGATGCGTACCATTCTGGAGAGGTCAAAAAGTTTCTTAAAGATGCCATAAATGAAACAAAGTTACCAAAAATCGTCCTTGATATGTCGGAAGTAAATTACATTGACAGTGCTGGTCTTGGTAGCTTGGTTGCACTCTACAAAGATGCCAGGATGGCCGAAAAAGAACTCGTTCTCGCCTCACTAAAACAAACCGTTATGAGAATATTCGAAATGACACGACTCGATAGAGTATTCAAAATTGTGCAGACTGTTGAGGAGGCATGATAAATTGCATTGTAAAATCGCAATAGACGGACCAGCCGGCTCCGGAAAAACTACTGTTGCAAAAGAAATTGCCAAAAGGCTGGGGATTGATTACCTTGATACGGGTGCGATGTATCGCATCGTTGGGCTTTATCTTCATAACTGTGGTGTGAGTCCAGATTCAACGGAAGAAATCGAAAAGACGTTAAGTACCGTTTCAATAGAATACAAAGATGGAAAGTACTATTTAAATGGCAAGCAAGTAGGAGACGAGATACGAACAGCAGAAGCAGGCATTTACGCATCACGTTACGGTGCAAACCCTGTAGTGAGAAAATTTTTAACAAAAATTCAAAAAGAAATCTGTGCCACGAGGAGCATCGTTGCCGAAGGGCGTGATATAGGTACTGTCGTCATGCCAGATGCCCAAGTTAAAATTTTCCTCATCGCTTCTCCAGAAGTCAGAGCAAAAAGAAGATATGAAGAACTCAAAAGCAAAGGTTTAGAAGTTAGCTACGATGAGCTTCTTAAACAAATAATAGAGAGGGACAAACTCGATTCTTCCAGAGAAATAGCACCTCTGGTTAAGGCAGAAGATGCTATTGAAATTGACTCTTCCAATCTAAGTGTTGAAGATGTAGTTCAAAAGATTCTGGAAATAATTAAAGAGCGGTGCAGTCTAAATTTTCAAAAGACAGTAAGGTGAGATATTCGTGCCAAATGTAATAATCGGACCTGTTGGATTTTGCTTTGGCGTTGAAAGAGCTGTTGAAAAGGTCAAAGAGTTGCTTCGGGAAGGAAAAAATGTCCTTACTGATGGTGAGATAGTTCATAACAAAAATGTTATGAACCATCTCAAAGAGCTTGGTTTGAAAGTCGAGGAAGATGTTGTTTTTGACAACACTATCTTTGTTGTTAGAGCCCATGGCTTACCACCAAAGGTGTTAAGTGAAATTTCAAAGAAATACCAAATAATTGATTTAACATGCCCGATAGTTTTGAATGTATTCAAACTCGCCAAAAAACTTAGAGCTAATGGTTTCAAAATAATTGCTTACGGTAATACCCTTCATGCAGAAATGATTGCGCTAAAAGGACATGTCGAAGACGCAATAATTACAAAAATGTCTGTTCGCGTTGAACCTGGAAGATGGGCAATCATAAGCCAAACAACGAGTTCTAAAGATAGCTATGAGCAGTTTGTAAAATCGATGAAAACACTGAACCCAGATGCAGAATTCAGTATTTACAATACCATATGCAATGTTACTATTGAACGAGAAGATGTTGCGAAAAAATTCGGTGAGATGTGTGATTTAACAATAGTAATAGGTGGAAAGAATAGTTCTAACACGAAGAAACTTTACGAGTTAGCTTTAGAGAAACGGGGTAACGCTATTCACGTTGAGGATATTGAAGAACTGAAAAGCTTGATTTCCGTTGACTCTAAGCTTTCTGAAATTCTTTCGAACGCAGATTCGAAGATTGGTATTTTGAGTGGTACTTCTACATCAAATAACGATGTCAACAACATCGTTAAATATATTCTTGAAAAATACGGTGGGAGGGAACTTTTCATGGCGGAACTTGAAAAACTCAACGACACTGTTAAAGAAGAACAGGTCAACTTCGAACAGTTAGAAAACCAAAGCGAACCATCATTTGAAGAACTTCTTAACGAGTCGGAAAAAGCGATGGAGCAGAATCGTGTGGGGAAGGGGCGTATAGTAGAAGGCATCGTAACAGAAGTCACACCGACAGGTTTAACCGTAGACTTTGGATGGAAAGGAACAGGAGTGGTACCTCTCGAGGAACTTTACAAAGAACTTTCAGAATACAAAGTAGGTCAAAAAATCCTTGTTAGAATAGAAAAGTTCAACGAGGAAGAAGGAACTGCAATCCTTTCGGAAAAGAAACCAATGCAAAGGAAAGTGATGGAAGATATACTCAACGCGTTTAGAGAAGGCAAAACCGTTACAGGGAGAATACTCGAAAGAATTAAAGGTGGATACAGAGTCCTTATCGAAAATGTAGTAGAAGCGTTCCTTCCAGGTAGCGAGTCCAACATAAAAGAAGGTGAAGAACTGCCAAGAGAAAAAATGCACTTCGCGGTTATAAATTTTGAACAACGAGGTAGAAAAACTAACGTTGTAGTTTCCAGAAAAAGACTTTTCCAAAAACTCATCGAAGAATTCTTCCAGACAAAAAAACAAGGTGATGTCGTCGAAGGTATTGTTGAAACGATTGATGAACGTGGCGCATTTGTTAAGATAGGTGGGGTTTTAACTGGTTTCTTACCAAACAGCGAAGTTTCGCACAACAGTTCTACTAAAGCAAGTGATGTCCTAACAGCAGGAAAAGTCATGAAATTCCAAATTAAAGAAATAAACCCAGAAAAAAGAAGAATAACGCTCAGCCTTAAAGCCTTGACGCCGGATCCATGGGAGAACGTAACCAAGAAATTCCAGGTCGGTCAACAAGTCTCAGGTATCGTCACCTCAATAAAACCTTTCGGGTTCTTTGCAAAGATAGATGACGGTATAGAAGGGCTAGTGCCGATATCCGAAATCTTCTGGGGAAAACCAGGCAAAATCACGGATGTTGTTGCTGTCGGGGATGCAGTTAAGTTGCAGATTCTTGAAATTGTCCCTGAAAAGCGAAGAATTGTGTTGAGCTATAAATCTGTTGAAGGAAATCCGTGGGATAAGGTTGAACAGAAATATCCAGAAGGTAGTATAGCTACTGGTAAAGTTATCAAGGTGTTGCCAAACGGAGTCATAGTCGAACTAGAACCAAACATTACTGGTTTCTGCAACATTTCAGAAATATGCTGGAACTTTGTTGATAAAATCGAAGATGTGATAAAAGAAGGCGACATAGTAAAATTCCAGATACTCTCAATTGACAAAGATAACAAAAAAATAAGGGTTAGCATTAGGAAGGCGAAGGAAAACCCCTGGGAAAAATTTGCAAAGAGCCACAAGGAAGGAGATACAGTAACTGCCAAAATAATAAAAGCTGTCGATAAAGGTTACATCGGACTTTGCGAAGGTGTGGAGGTATACATACCAAAAACGCAAGTATACGATAATTTGAACATCGATGATGAAATTACTGGCAAAATCATCAAACTCGAACCACAAAAAGATATCTATAAGATTATCGTCAGTCCTAAAGCTTACGAAGATGAAAACGCTTTGAAAAGTGCAAAGTCAACAGAGGAAACAAACATAGCAAAAGTAACTATGGAGGGAAAATTAGAGGATGCCGTTGAATCCAAGGGACCAGAAACAGGAACAGCTAAAGACTGAAGAAAATGTGAAACAAGAGAACAAAACTAGAGATACTGTAGATGCATCAAAAATTCCAACGGTTCTAATAGTTGGAAAAAGTAACGTTGGAAAATCAACACTTTTTAATAAACTCATCGGTAAGAGAAAATCGATAGTTGCAGATGAGCAAGGGACCACAAGAGACGCGGTCATTGACCGCGTCGTTTATTCTGACAAAATGTTTCAGTTGGTCGATACATGTGGAATCTTCGAGGGAAAAGAAGACGAAATTTATGAGAAGAGCAAAGAATTCACACTCAAAGCTTTGCAAGAAAGCGATTTAATACTTTTCGTTGTCGATGGAAAGAATGGACTTTCCTCAGAAGACTACACAATAGCCGACATGCTTAGAAAATCCGGGGTCGACGTTATCTTGGTTGCTAACAAGTCTGAAAGTGAAAAGAATTATTCAAAAGTTTATCCAGAGCTTTTCAGCTTGGGATTTGGCGAACCGTTCCCGGTTTCTGCAGAACAAAGCAAGAATTTGGACGAATTAGTTGAACTAATTATCACCAAGCTTGAAGAGAAAGGATACGACCTAAGTAAGACTCAAAAATTTGAAAACCTCATTAGGGTTACTATCGTCGGTAGACCTAACGCTGGCAAATCTTCGCTCTTCAACATGATTGTGAAAGAAGAGCGTGCATTGGTCACACCAATTGCAGGGACAACACGTGACACGATAGACGAGATTGTCAAGATAGGTGATAAAAGTTACCTCTTTGTCGATACCGCTGGTTTGAGAAAAAAGAGCAGAATCGAAGACTTTATAGAACGCGTTAGCACTTTCAGAACGATAGACGCAATTGAGCGTTCGGACGTCGTTGTCTTGGTCATAGACTCTACAGAAGGTATAACAAGACAAGACCAAAGAATAGCGGGACTTGCAGAAAAAAATGGTAAAGGTATTGTGGTCGTATTCAACAAGTGGGACTTGATTAAACATGCAGACAAAAGAATCAAAGATTTCATGGACCAGTTCAACGAAAAACTTTACTTCGTAGACTTTGCACCTGTTGTCTTCACGAGTGCGATAAATCGTGTTGGTTACAAGGAGTTGATAAGAGCAATCAACACAGCATACGATTCTCTCCACAAAAAAGTCCCAACAAGTGCAGTAAACGCAGCTATCCAAAGGATGATAGCCAAACCACCTCACGGACTAAAGCTCTACTACGGTCTACAAGTTGACATACGTCCACCAACGTTTTTGTTCTTCGTGAACAAATTAGAAGTGCCTGAGAGTTTCCAGAATGCGATAAGGAAAACAATAAGAGAGCAAGTTGACCCATTCACAGGTGCTCCGATATTCTTAAAATTCAAAGAGAGGCAATAGACTCATGAGTAGCTCAGAGCCATTATCAGATGATTTTGTAGAAGAACTTGAAAAAATGTTGGATGAAACAAAACAAACGGCATGCCCACCATGTGTAAAGTGTGGCTGGTGCTGTAAACATACCGTTTGTTACTACGGTGAATGGGACTATGAGAAAAACCAATGCAAGTATTTAACTGAAGATAACTTGTGTAGCAAATACGATGAAATAAACGCATTTGAAGAATCACAAAAACTTGAAATTAGACTTTTTGGAAGTGGATGTTGTTTAAACTATGAAAACCCAGACAGGTTGCAAATCCTGAAAAAATTTCAAAAATGACTCATTTCAATTTCAGAATGACTGGATTCAAACGAAAAGGAGCGGTAGTAATGTTAAGGGTTGACCAACTTAAGAAGAGTATCCTCATAAAAAACTTTCTAGTTGCAATTTCAGTTACTATATTCGTTCTTGTTGGCTCACTGATTTGGACAAGATTCTACAGTGTGGAAAATTCGACTGCGCATTTTGAAAAGATAGACTTAGCTTTTAGAAACTTTCTTGACACATTTAATACCCTAGTTTCACATCATGATGAAGAGCTGGAAGATTACATAAGGGCTAACCTTCCTTTAGCCAAGGAGCTTATCGGTAATTTAAATAAAAACGAAGCCTTAGAAAACATTAAAAAGCAACTTTCACAGACCATTTTATACAGTATTCCAAACGTCTTCGTTGATATAGACGTCGCTCTGTTGAACTCAAAAGGAGAAATTTTGAACGCAACAGGTTATCTTGCAACTGTAAAAAATATTGGATTTAAACCTACAGTTTATTCTACAAATTCCATATCAATCATTACAGGCTTTGTTCCAGGGACATCACGCGTGGTCAAATACCTATGGTTACAGTTCTCTGAAACCGAATATCTTCTTTTCACGTTATACCTAAGTCCAAGATTATACGAAGGATTTATAAAAGGATTAGCAAACTTATCCGCAGCAAATGTTTCTGAGATAGCCATATACGTAGATTACGAAAACAGGTTGGATACCTCTAAAAAGATAGCTGACCCAATAATTGCAGAAGGCTTTAAGGACCAATATTTAAAAAGGGACTGGCCAAAATCCATATTCTATAAAGCCTACGTTCTTTCTTCCTACAGAGAATTAACCGTTCCAATTTATCTCAAAGTTGTTTTTGATTACCGAAAAGTTTTATTCTACGTTCTCATCTATTTGATTGCGTTTATACTAACCGTAATTATTTTTACGCTCTTTGCCACACAAGCAACGCTAAAACCTTTCGCTTCCGATTTGAATAAGTTATCCATTGCCGTGAGAGAAATTGGGAACACAGGCACTTTACCACCTGCAGGCAACTTTAACTTAGTCGAAACCCAGGAATTTTATGAAACTCTCTCGGCAATCTTACAAGAACTGAGCGCAACTATGGAGGAATTAGAAGCCACAAACCAAGAACTTATGCGTTCTTACGATGAAATAAAACTCAAAAGCGAGGAATTTAAAAGACTCTTGGTTAATATTTCCGAAAAGTTGGCTATTATCGCCGAAGGCTACGATGAAAATACAGGTCAGCATATATATAGGGTTAAACACCTCTCCAAATTAATTGCTGAAAAGCTGAATTTGTCTGAAGAAAAAATTGAAGAGATAAACATGTTCGCAAGCTTGCATGATATAGGAAAGATTTTCATACCAAAGGAAATCCTACTAAAACCTGGAAAATTAACACCAGAAGAATGGGAAGAGATGAAAAAACATACAATCTATGCAAGAAGGATTCTTGATGTTCCTGGTTTTGAAACAGCCTTAAACATAGCGTTATATCACCATGAAAATTACGATGGAACAGGTTATCCATTTGGCTTAGCAAATGAAGAAATACCAACTGAGGCACAAATAGTAAAAATCGTAGACGTCTACGATGCTCTGCGTTCTGACAGACCTTATAAAAAAGGTATGACCCACGAAGAGGCATTGGAAATTATCTTAAAAGGTGATGGTAGAACACTTCCATCTCACTTTTCACCGAAAATACTGGAAGTATTTAAAGAAAACGCTGATGAAATACGTAAAATTTGGGAGGAATTAAGATGGTTTAATTATTCTCTCACTCAATATTCATCTTTTTCTTGAATTCTTTATCTTTTTCCATTTCAGCAGTTGCCTCATATACGAGAGCTTCCGCCGATATGTTTTTTTCTGGAATATACCTTGCAAACCCAATGTAGAGGTTGCAAGGTATATTATTTTTTTCCAAAGAATCTACTACCTTTCTTCTAAAATGTTCCGCAAAGAAAACACCATATTTGTAAAGGACCAGCGCATATGTATTTTGTGATATGTGAATTATAACATCTCCTTCTTTTGCATTTTGCCTAAGTATGCTTTCTACCTTTCCCTTACTTTCTTCGCATCCTGTTCCTTCAAATTCCAAAATAACAACTCCGAGCAATTGATTCTCCCGCTTCGAAAGTTCCATGTACTTTTTCAAAATTTCTAATCCGATACTGTAAGTGTAAATCCCTCTACTTTCGTCGAGAATGCTTTCTCTCGCTATAGCTTGTCTGTTTACCTCTAAAGCAGCTTCATAGCGAGCTTTTTGGAGTTTTATTACATGCATAAAGCCAGCTATGGTAAGTACGTAAAGTCCTATAAATATTATTATCAAATACATCTGAAAACCTTGTCTTCCAACCATTCTTGAAACGCCAAAATATGAATTAAAAATCTTATCCAACTCACCAGAAACTTTCATAACTGCAACCGTCTTATCAATCTTTTCTAAAATATCTTTATTGGCTACTTCAGAACCTTTGCGAATTGCAAACTTGAGTTGAACAGGACTAAAAACAAAGGGTGTTGCCCTAACTTTCGGATACTTAGTATTGTTGACAAGATAAGCTATCCTACTAACAACACCAGCTATCGCTTCTCCATCGTTGACAGCTCTTATAACGCTCTCATACGAGTCGTATCCCACATAATTTGGTTTCACATCAAAAGACTGAGCAATCTCCAAGAATTTTTGATAGTATATATCCCCACGATTAACAGCAACGTTCTTTCCATCTATTGCTTTTATATCTTCAAGAGTCCTAAAACTAACAAGTACGCCCCAGTTTATAATTACAGGTTCTGTGTTAAACGAATATAATTTTTCGCGTTCGGGAGTATGCGCAACACAAACGACCATATCAATATAACCCTTATTCAATTGCTGCATAAGGTCAGCAAATTCGCCAAAGATAAATTCCACATCGAAACTTCTTAGGATTCCAGCTCTTTTGAGCACGTCTATGAACAATCCATTAGGCTTACCATTGTCATCGTAAGTTAGCGGGTAGTTATCGTAATAACCTATTTTTATCGCCGAAAACAAAAGAGTGGACATCAAGAAAAAATAAAAAAGAAAACTTAATTTTCTCTTCACTGTTGCTTTGCCCTCCTCTGAGTTTCAGACTGAGCATCTCGCTACATATTTTATCACATTTTTGCGTAATAAAACAACTAACTACCATTTAATGCCTTCCGTTTGCAACACTAAATACTTGACGAACAAAAAATATATGATAAAATTCGAATGCGTTAAAAATGTATCCCAATCCACACGCCAACCCGTTTCCCACCTCGGTGCCTTGCAAGGTAATTGCAAGGTCGGTGGGTCAAGGGGGCGGAGGATAAAACCAAATCATGGAGGTGTCGGTATGCCAGTTGTAACGATGAAACAGCTCTTGGAAGCAGGTGTCCATTTCGGGCACAGAACACAAAGATGGAACCCTAAGATGAAACCGTATATTTACGGCGCAAGAAAAGGTATCTATATTATCGATTTGCAAAAGACTGTCAAACTACTCGATGAAGCCTACGATTTTGTCAGAGACGTAGCAAGCAAAGGTGGAACTATCCTCTTTGTTGGAACAAAGAAACAAGCACAACAAGTTGTCAAAAATGAAGCTGAAAGATGCGGAGGATTCTACGTTAACAACAGATGGCTCGGTGGACTTTTGACCAACTTCTCCACAATCCAGACAAGAATCCAAAAGCTCATCGAACTCGAGGAAATGGAAGCAAATGGTGAACTCGACAAGCTTCCAAAAAAAGAACAGAGCAAACTCAGAAAGAAACTTGAAAAACTCAGAAAGAACCTCGGTGGCGTCAAAAACATGAAGAGCTTACCCGATGTCATCTTCATAGTCGACCCGAGGAAAGAAAAGATAGCCGTTGAAGAAGCGAACCACCTCAAAATACCAATAGTTGCAATGGTTGATACAAACTGTGACCCGGATCCTATCGACTACGTAATACCATCGAACGATGACGCAATAAGAGCAATAGCTCTCATTGCCGGTAAGATAGCGGATGCATACCTCGAAGGTCGTGAAGGAGTACCTTACTCAACAGAAGAAGCAACCACAACTACGACAGAAGTAGAAGAAATTGAAATCAGCATACCAGAAAACCTTGACGAAGAGGAAATATAAGGAAAATAAATAATACCAAAGCCCTCGGGAAATCCGAGGGCTTTTTTGTTATCTACTCTGTTCAACTTCTTTGCTTTTCAGATAAGAATTAAGAATTAGCGAAACAAGTATCAAAATCATTCCAAATACTTGTACTGCAGCAATCCTTTCATGCCGAATGAAACTGCCTGCAATTACAGATATCACCGTCGTTAGATTTGAGAAAAGAGAAGAAACCGTTGGTGAAACCTTGCTAAGCATGAAATTCACAAGAAAAAATGCAACCGTTGAAGAAAGTATGCCAAGATACAATGCTCCAATAACAACAGCAGGGTGGAATGCGATTGTGAAATTTCCTGTTACGATGCTCAGGAAAAAGAAAAAGACAAATCCCGTAAGCATCATAAAGAACGTTATCTCAACAGGAGTGAACTCTGAGGATAGCTTTCTCGAGAAAATATTGTAAAATGCTGCGGAGAAAACCGCACCCAAAACCAACAGCTTTCCAAGTAGCGCTCCTTGTTCTAATCCCCCACCTTTGACGATAAGAAACACTCCAAAAAAGCTAAGAAATGCGAAGAGAATTTGGTACCATCTGATTCTTTCTTTCAGCAATGCTGGACTCAAAATCGTTATAACGATTGGAATTAATGCAATCAACATCCCAGCCTCAGAGGACGTCGTAAACCTGAGTCCATTAGTCTCGAACACAAAGTAAGCAATCGGTTGAAATAGCGCTACTTTCCATAATTTCCAAAATGGTTTCTTTGTTAATTTTACGATTCCAAAAAGCCAAAGTAATAGCATCACACTGGTTGCCACACCAAACCTAAAGGCTAAAAACGTGTAAACGTTTATATGTTCTATACTGTTTTTAGTAAAAAGGAATGATAACCCAAATATCGTTGAAACTGCAAATCCAGAAATATAAACCTTCCAGTTCACATTTATCACCTCAGGCAAAGTAGAATCATCTACAAATGTTCGTATTCCGCACAATTTTTTCTGTTACTATTTTACCAAAAAGGAAATTTTCATCAATATTTTTCTTTGCTTTGTGTCTGATATCTCAGATACTGAAAACACTCCAAAAATTGACAAATTCTCACACTTATGGTAATATATTAGCAGACTAAAGTGTAGATTGCTAACATTTCTGATAACAAAAATTAGGCTAAAACAGATAGAAAAACGGAGAGGTGATAACCGTGTTAGGAAACGATATCACCGAAAGACAAAAGAAAGTTCTTTACTGCATTGTGCAAGAATACATCAACACGAGGACCCCTGTAAGCTCAAAAAGGGTTTTGGAAAGTGCTGCAATTGAGAGATCCGGTGCAACGATTAGAAATGATATGAACCGTTTAATGCGCACGGGATATATATTCCAGCCACACACTTCTGCTGGTCGCGTTCCAACAGACAAAGGACTCAGGTTTTACGTAAATGAACTGAAAAAAATCAGGGAAGAGATAAAGTCCAAAAGCTCACAAGTGGAGGTTGCGGCAAAATTTCCAATCGGTGATATGGAAAAGGTGCTCACGGGTGCAGCAAAGTTGTTAAGCTCTTCAACAAAAGGTATGGTTATTATTGAAAAGCCCAGCCCACTAACGCTAAGAATCAAGCGTATAGTTGTAACACCTGTGAGTAAGAATTTCTCAATTGCGAATATAATTACATCCCTCGGTCTCAGTTCTTCCATTCCAATCCAGCACACCGAACTTGACGATGTTGAGAAAATAGAGCAGATGCTTAACAAAGCGATGACAGGATTAACATTGAACGAATTCAAATCCAAATTGCGAGATATACTTACTCGAATCAATAATTTTAACAACTTAAATAGCTTCAAAGACAGCGATTTTGGAACTATCAGTCGTGGATTTTTAGAAATCACGGAAAGGTTATCTGTTGAAAGCTACGAAGATTACATAACGGAAGGACTACCAAACCTTCTTGCAAACGATAGAATCAATCTGAAAAAATTACAAAACATCCTTGTGTATGTTTCATCCGACGTGTTTTACAAAGAACTATTTGAGCTTGAGAACGACATATACATCGGTAAAGAGCATGGATTGAAGTTCCTTGAAGATTTCTCGGTAATTCTTGGACAGTTCTACTCAGAAGATAATCCCGTTGGACGCGTTGCTGTTATATTCGACAAATACGGTCGATATGATTTGATTATGGATAGCTTCGAGTTTATGCTCAACAGACTGAGCGAGTATTTCACTATAGTATCGAGGAATGTCTAAAAACTCAAACTAAAAGAGGAGGTAGGGAACATGTGTGAAGAAAAGAAAATAAATGAAATAAATGAAACACAACTGCAAGTTCAAAACAACTTGGAAAGTTCAAATGAAATTAAGGAGCGAGAAGAAGTGAACCAAATGAACCAAAACGAATTATCAGAAGAGAACAAACAACTGAAAGAAAAGATAGCAGAGTTAGAAAACCAACTGAAGGAAATACAGAACGCTGCACGCATAATCAAAGCAGCATTTGAAAATTACAAGCTCGACGTTGATAGGCAAATTAGAGACGCAACGAAATCAACGGCGCTTCGTATAGTAAAAGCGCTTATACCCATTTTAGACGATTTTAAGAGAGCGTTCAAATACTACGACTCAGACAAGGATTTAGAAAAATTCAAACTTGGAGTAGAAAAAATCTATGAAAAACTTCTAAAGACACTGGAAAACGAGGGATTAAGGATTATTGATGCCTCTGGAAAGTTTGACCCGTTCAACCATGAAGCATTTGAAAAAGAGGAACGTGATGATGTTGAAGAATACACTATTCTTGAAGTCATTGAAGATGGTTACACATTCAATGGGCAGGTTGTAAAACCAACTAAGGTACGTGTTGCTATAAAACCAAGAAAAAAGGAAGAGAATGCAGTTAATGACCAACAAAACACGTGAGAATCAAAATACAAAATAGGGGTGGTTTGCAATGCCAGCAAGAAAAGACTATTATGAAATTCTCGGAGTGCCAAGAAACGCTTCTGAGGATGAAATAAAGGCTGCATATAAAAGGCTTGTAAAAGAGTGGCATCCTGATAGGCATACTGGTGATAAGAAAAAGGAAGCAGAGCAGAAATTCAAAGAGATACAAGAAGCGTACGAGGTTTTAAGTGACCCTCAAAAACGTGCGATGTATGATAAATTTGGATACGTGGGCGAGGGTGGTTACGTGTACGAACCTTCAGGAAGAACTGGTGGATTTGGATTCGACGATATAAGCGACATCTTTAGAGATTTCCTGAACGATGACATATTTAACATATTTTTCGGTGGTCACAGAACGACCGCATCACAAACACAAAGAACAACTAGTGGAAGAAGATACGCCAAAAGAGGAGAAGATATAAATCTTGAGGTAACCATCACGGAAGCCGACGTATTCACAGGCAAAGATGTCACAATAGAGTACGACCGATACGAAACTTGTGAAAATTGTAAGGGAGAAGGAGTAGAACCAGGTAGCAGATGGGTAACATGTTCAAAATGCCATGGAACTGGTGTAGTCCGTGAAGAGCGCAGAACTCCATTTGGTGTCTTCATAAACCAATACACTTGTGACGTTTGTGGCGGTAGTGGAACTGTTCCTGGAGAAACTTGTCATATTTGTAGAGGCTCTGGAAGAGTAAGGAAAAGAACAAGTACCGTTGTAAACATACCAGCTGGTGTAGAAGATGGAGCCGTAATTAGAATTCCAAGGAAAGGTAACGCTGGAATAAGTGGTGGAGATTATGGTGACCTGTATGTCCATGTTCGGGTTAGAAAAACAAGTGATTACAAACGTGAAGGTGATGATATAATAATAACTGTCCCTATTGACTATGTCACCGCCATACTTGGTGGGACTGTATATGTGAATCTGCCAAATGGTGAACGTGTTCCAGTAGAGATACCTTCAGGCACACAACCAAATGAACGTATTGTCATTAAAGGAAAAGGTATTCCAAACTCAAGAACAAGAAAGCGCGGAAATCTCATAGTAGAAGTAAAAGTGTTAATACCCAAAAGAGTCTCATCTAAAGAAAGAAAATTTCTTGAAGAAATAGCAAAGGAAAGGGGCTTAGAAATTTGAGACTTGACAGAGACAAACTAAGGAATTTTCAAAAAAAGAGAAAGTTCAACAAACATTGCAGTCAAAAATTCCTTGGAAACTCTAAAAGAGAAAGCTTTTCAAGTCCATTTTCAGTCTCGGGACCACAGAAAACAAAAAAACGCTCAAAGTCAAAAATTTTAGTTTCTATGATTTTACTTTTTATAATCCTTGGAATTTTAGTTCTTAGTTTCGGATTTATTTTCACACATAATTACCCGTCGCTGTCTTTGATAAAAAGCACTCATAGCAAAAAGGATGTAACAATGGATAAAGAAGTAATAATTGACACAGGGTTAGAATCAAGAATATCAAGGGTTATCGGCACCGATGATGGATTTGCCGGAATTGGTTCAGTAATGACTGATGAAAAAGAGAAATATCAGATATTACTTACCAAGATAGACGAAACCGGCAAAATTCTGTGGACTAAACTTTTAGGAGCTGATGGGGATGATTTTGGATACGACATTATTCCTTTAGACGATGGCTTCTTACTTCTTGGAACAACCTCTTCAGGAAGTTTAGGCGCTTTAGGAAGATTTGATGCTTACGTCATTCGACTTGATAAAACCGGGGATGTGATTTGGCAAAAATCATTTGGAGGACCTGACTGGGATAGAGCTTACAAAATAACGAAAGTAGAAGACAACTTTGTTTTCATTGGTGATAACTACGAAAAAGGTAAAGATGTAACTCAAAATTTTGGAGAACACGACTACTGGATTGTTTCACTTTCAAAAGAAGGTAAAATCATTTGGGACAGAAGTTTTGGAGGAGTACGCTGGGACAGGGCTTACGCTGTTGGTTATGATGAGAAAAACAAACAAATAATCGTTGCAGGGACAAGTAACTCATTTACAGATGGGACACGTTACGATGGATACGTTGTCAGTTATGATACAAACGGGAACCTACTTTGGCAAACAGTTCTTACAAACTCTCAAACCCTTTGGCCCATGGATTTATGTGTCACAGCTGAGAGCGTTTTTGTCGCAGGTTACGTTTATGAATTCTCCAACGTTCCGAATTTCGAAAAGCTTGGAACCGAGAAAGCCTTCGTTGCAAAATTGTCCCTAAACGGAGAGGTGGAGTACTTAAAAACGTTTGGAGAAAATGTGAGAATCCATTCTGTGGTTTGTAATTCGCAAAGCCAAGTTCAAGAACTGAATGATGTGGTTTACTTCGCAGGTTACAAATACGATTATGAGAAAAAAGTTCCTTGGTACGGTGTTTTTGAATACAATAAGGCCTCAGATGCTATCAACGTCGTTGAGAAAACAATTGACACGGAATACGGTATGCTCTTTTCGATATCAAGAGATGAGAAGAGAAATGTATTCATATTATCCGGTAGTGTTATGGATAATGGAAAGATGAAAGGATTGACAAAGCTTTTGCCGGAAATATAGGACCGATAAAATTGATCAGAAAACTGCTCGATTATTCGAGCAGTTTTTTTATAGAATCTTTGTAATTTCTTCCTACAGGAATAATATCTCCATTAGAGAGTTCAAGAGCTAACGAACCAAAATAATTTCGGATAATCTTTCTTATCTTCTCAACATTAACGATATACGACTTGTGCACTCTTAGGAACCTTTCGTAAGGCAACTTAATCTCACAATCTTTAAGTGGGATTTTTGTCTTCATCTTTTCGTTCTTTGTAACAACAACCGTCTCGCCTTTTTCCGATGTTAGAAAGATTATCTCGTCAACATTTAGAAAAACTATTTCATCACCGATTTCCACAATGAACTTGTCAGCTTTTAATCTTTGCGCTAAGTCCTTTACTCTTTGAATGTTATCGTATAGATTCGCTCTTTCAAAAGTGCTCAACTTTCTAACCTTCTCAATAGCTTCGTGCAACCTTTCCTTTTTTATTGGTTTTAAAAGATAATCCACTGCATTTTCTTCAAAAGCCTTTACCGCATACTCAGAATAGGCGGTTGTGAATATCACGTAAGGTTTGTGATTGATATGTTGGAGCACGTAGAATCCGTCGTGTTCCCCAAGGTTTATATCAAGAAAAACTATCTCAGGTTTTTTCTCATCTATCATTCTTATCGCTTCTTCTGCATCCTTGGCAATACCAAGCACTTCTAATCCTTCTTCTTTTACCATTTTTTCCAAAACCATTGCCAAAAGTTTTTCATCTTCAACAATAACGCAGGTCATGAACTCCCCCCTTGAAGAACTTTTCCTAAGTTACCCAATATCTTCCCAGGAAAGAGTAACAATCGTTCCACTTTCCGGAGAAGATTCAAAATGTAGTTCCACTTTTCGTGAAAATGCATTCATCAATTCTTGAACAAGCTTTAAACCTGTTCCTGGAATTATTTTCTCCGCACCTTTACCATTATCACTAACCTTTATTGTAACAGTCCCATTAACTTTCGTACATTCTAATTTTATCTTCCCGCCGTTTTTCGATTTCGCTATTCCATGAACCACGGAATTTTCTACTATTGGTTGCAAAACCAAAGAAGGAATTTTCACCGTCTCACATGCTGGGCCCATAGTAATTTCGTACTCAAGACCTTCCACTCTAACTTTTTGTATCTCAAGATAGCGTTTGGTAAGTTCTAGTTCATCTTTTAATGTCCAGACTTCGGACGCATTCAACACAACCCTGAAGAGCTCTGCGAGGTTTGACAAATACTCTCTAATCTTCTCTCTTTCCACTCGTAAGTCCAACATCGAAATTGCTGTGCTCAACGAATTGAAGAGAAAATGTGGATTTGTTTTGTATCTAACAACCTGGATGCTCAGTCTTTGCTGGACAGTTCTTAGCTTTTCATATTCCTGAATCTGCTTTTCAAGTTCTCTTTTCAAAGTTAGATAAGACACACCAAACGAAACTAAAAGAAAGGTAGAAATAGCAAGTAACGAGTTTGAAAAATTCACAAGCGAATCTTCTGTATACCTGTAAACCCACATTCTGAATATGTTCGAAAATAAAAAGAGCACAGCGACAATTGCAGTAACCAATAACGTGAAGTAAAAAACCTTAGTTAATTGCCCAGAATTACGAATTTCCTTCCACCAAGTTCGGAAAACATAATAAGTCAAACCAACCGTGTTCACTATGACAAACACAGATACGATAGAGATAAAATACAAATTTGAAGGTAAGAAATACATTGTATATACGAAGATAATGAGTGCAATCACTTGCAAAAATAGGAAAACTCGCAAAGTTGTTCACCTCTTGGAATGAATAAATTTTTCATTACTCAACATTAATTTTAACATAACAGTGACTGATAATAAACAATAAAACCGACGCCTTTAAAGCGCCGGTTTGTTGGAAGGTTTTCTCATCTTTTACTTTCTTGGTTCTATTTTTCTCAATTCTCCTGCAGTAAATTTTGCAATTGCTTCATCTATACTCGTTCCTGGTCGAACCAAGTAAATTCCTATACCTCTCTCTTTCAAATCCTCAAACATGTGTGGTCCTATCCTAACAGCAATAACTGCTTGAATCTCTCCGGTCGAGGCAAATACCTCTTCATGCCCGTGGCGATGACCTTCACCATAGCCGTGATGATAACCTCCACCATAGCCGTGATTACCGTGATGCCAACCATGTCCATATCCATGTCCTTCGTAATGTTCGTGATAACCATGATGTCCATGTCCTCTTGCATGAAGATTTTCTGAGAGTCTTCTGGATATTTCTTTTCCATCTTCAAATTCGACTATCATAAAATATTCAGCACTTCCAAAGTGACTTGCCACCGTTCTTCCATCGTCCGTAGGAATCGCAATTTTCATACCCAACACCTCCTTCAAGTATGATTTTTAGTTGCCAATTTTTTCAAGCATTCAAAAACAAATCAAACGCTTGCTTTAGTCTTGATATGTATTCCACCAACTGCTCCAAATATTTAAGACCTTCTTCTGTTATTTCGTAAACTTTCCTCAACCCACCGTTTCCTTCCTGGAGTGAATAACTCACCAACCCATGAGCATTTAGCTTTCTTAACAAACTGTATATAACACTTTGGTCATGTTTGAATGGATAATATTCCGCTTGCGATATTTTATCGTATAATTCGTAACCATGCATGGGTTTCTTTGAGAGCTCTTTCAATATAACCGCCGTAAGATAATCTCCCACGGAAAAACCTATTTGCTCACATATATGAGGTCCATGATGTCCTTCACCACGATGCTGACATGCACATTTTCTCCTCATTTATCACATTCCCTTCCTCAACTACCTGACTCCATATTTGTCGTTACTGATTATATATCAATATTGAGTTTTGTCAAGTAATATCTTAAAATTAACCCCCTTGGCACTTATAAGTCCAAGGGGGTGGGGGTACTGGTATGAGGAAGCTTCTCTGTAACTCTGAATCTTTTAACTCCTATTATAGACTACCAGATTACACATCAAAATACAAGTCATATTCTTTTGGATGAGGCACAGAGCTGACTTGCCTTTCTTCGAATAATTTCGCTTTTATCCAATGTTCAATCAAATCTTTCGGGAATGTTGTTAAAAATTCGTGATTATTTTTCAATGCTATACAGCTTTCTTCGAGCGATTTTGGAAGAGGTTTAAGCTCTTTTTCATAAACATCTCCTTCAAATGGTCCAAAACCTTCAGAAGTTGGGTCTATCTTCTTCCTAATACCATCGACACCGGCAAGTATCATTGCTGCAAAACCAAGGTATGGGTTACACGTCGCATCTATGGTTCTGAACTCAATTCTTCGTTTTTCTGGGTCTTTCACATAAGCGGGAATTCTAATAGCTGATGTTCTATTTGCGAGCGCAAAGACAGCGTTCGTTGGTGCTTCAAAACCTGGGACCAATCTGCGGTATGAGTTCGTTGATGGGTTTGTGAAAGCCATAAGGGCAGGGGCGTTTTTCAACATACCACCAATATACCAAAGAGCTTCTTCGGAAAGATTGTAAAGTTTATCCCCGTTGAATATGTTCTTACCGTTCTTTTTCAAGAATTGGTGCACATGCATCCCATTACCAGCTTCGTCAAACATAGGTTTTGGCATGAATGTTACTAAGTATCCGTACTGTTTTGCAACCATTCTTGCAACGTGTTTGACAAGCATCGTGTAATCTGCCGCTTTCAAAGCATCTACAAATGTTAATTCAATCTCTACTTGACAAGTTCCAACTTCGTGATGGTGGTACTTAACAGGCACTCCGTATTCAAGCAACTTTTTAACAATCGCATTTCTGACTTCCATCAACCTATCAAATGGAGGGATTCTGTGGTAACCTTTCTTCCTCCCAATGAAATATTCCCCTGTCTCACTGGATTTCCAAAACCCCTCCGAACTGTCAATTTCGAACATGATTCTGTTAGACTTCACATCGTATCTCACATCTTCAAAGATATGAAATTCGTATTCAGGCCCCAGATAAACTTCATCTGCGATATCTTTTATTGACTTAAGTGTTTTCTTCAAAATTGTTCTCGGGTCATGCGAGCATGGTGTCATATTTTCAACTTCGTAGACATCACAAATCATTGAAAGAACTTTTTCACCATCGTATTCTTCGATAAATGCGGTCTCGGGGTCTGGAATAATAACCATGTCACTGTTGAAGACCTCGGCATAGCCAAGATTTGAAGCATCAAATCCTACACCTTCAACGAAAGTCTTTTCGGAAAAGTTTGTTCTTGCAAGTGTCACGTGTCTCCATCTACCCCAGAGGTCAACAACCTTGAGGTCTATGAAATTGATACCTTCCTGTTCGATTAATTTCAGAACTTGCGAACTGGTCATCTTAATCCCTCCTAAAAACCATTAATTGAAAATCGCTTTCTATCACAATAATACTAGCATGTTCGTTCTAAGGAAACAAATTACACCATCCAAGTGGAACATACAAAAAACGATTTATTTTAAACTAACCTGAGAGCTTCTCATTTTTTCTTAAGAATTCTTCGATATGCTCTTTAAAAAGAGGTCTGTTTTTAGGTTAATTCTATTTGAAATCCAACACTATTGTTATATAATAGTTTTGCTTCTTAAAATAACGTAACTGATTCAATTAAAATCATCGACAAGGGGTGAGAAATGTGAAGGCTATTATTCTTTGCGCAGGGAAAGGAACACGTTTAAGACCTCTTACCTACACAACGGCAAAACACCTTATTCCTGTTGCAAACAAACCTGTTATACTCTACACTATCGAGAAAATCAAAAGCGCGGGGATTAAGGAGATAGGAATCATTGTCAGTCCAGAAAACAGGCAAGATTTCATAGCTGCACTTGGTGATGGTTCACAATACGGCGTCAACCTGACTTACATCCTCCAAGAAGAACCAAAAGGTTTGGCACATGCCGTT
The DNA here is from genome assembly GCF_000235405.2 of Fervidobacterium pennivorans DSM 9078. Classification (NCBI taxonomy): domain Bacteria; kingdom Thermotogati; phylum Thermotogota; class Thermotogae; order Thermotogales; family Fervidobacteriaceae; genus Fervidobacterium; species Fervidobacterium pennivorans. The sequence goes on along the minus strand of NC_017095.1, from coordinate 1,948,087 downwards.
CTCATGGCAAAAGACTTCCTCGGAGACGAGGATTTCATGATGTACCTTGGTGACAACCTCATCATGGACGATATAAGACCCTTTGTAAAAGAATTTGAAGAAAAGAAGGAGTTAAGCGCATTGATTATGCTCTCTCCAGTCCAAGAACCATCACGCTTTGGTATAGCGGTAATGGAAGGAAATAAAATTATCAAAACTATCGAGAAACCCAAAGAACCGCCTTCAAACCTTGCAATCATTGGGCTTTATCTATTCAGAAAAGACATTTTCGAAGGTATAGCCAATATCAAACCATCCTGGCGTGGGGAACTTGAAATCACAGATGCGATAGACTGGCTCATTCAACATAAAGGAACTGTTGAAGGGCACATAATATACGGTTGGTGGAAGGACACAGGTAAACCTGAAGACCTTATAGAGGCAAACCACAAGATTTTGGATGAAATTATCGAAGAATTCAAAATTGAGGGCACCGTTGAAGCCTCATCAGTTATACAAGGTAGGGTAAGTGTTGGAAAGAATTCAGAAGTAGTCAACAGTGTCATAAGAGGACCTGTAATTATTGGGGACAACTGCACTATTTCAAACGCGTACATAGGTCCTTACACATCGATAGGTAACGGGGTAATGATTGAAAACTGCGAAATCGAAAATTCCATCGTTATGGACGAAGTTAAGATTTCAAACCTTTCGTTCAGGATAGATTCCTCCGTCATAGGTAAGAAGGTAGAAATCTCAGAGAACGATGGCAAACCAAAAGGTGTTCAGATAATCGTGGGCGACCTCAGTAAAGTTATTGTCTCAAGATAACACAAAGGTCCGGAGGTTAGAGAGATGGTAAAGCTCATAGTTACAGACTTAGATGGTACACTTTTAAACGATGAAAAACATATACCGAGAGAAAATATCGAGGCACTAAAAGCAGCAATGGACAAAGGTATACACGTAAGTGTTGCAACAGGCAGAAATTTCTACTCAGCCAAACCATACGTCGAAAAACTAGGACTCGATGTCCCTGTCATCTTCCAAAACGGTGCATTTATTTACCAGTGGATGGAAGATAAAGTCATATACAAGTCCGAGCTTAAAACAGAAATTGCCGAAAGGGTCATTGAGACGGCAAGAAAGTATAAAATTTTCTACATACTCTATAGAGACTTCCTCGAAGAAAAAGATATGTACATAGACCAGCCATACAGCGGTAATTTTTCACTTTATCTGAATCAAAATCGCTGGAGATTGAATATTGTCGATGATGTGTTAAAATACTTAAAAAACAAACTCACTGTTGCCGAAGTAGCACTTGTTGGAAACGAGGAACGGATAATGCTCGCTTTAAATGAATCTCTTGGTGAAGTGAGAAATGCAACAAGCATTGTAAAAAATAACACGATAAACGAAGAAACTTTTTATGAAGTCTTCGGACCAAATGCTTCAAAAGAACTCTCGATAAAGTATCTGTTTGAATACTTTAACGTTGCTCCAGAAGAAACGATGTACTTAGGAGACAGCTTCAACGACATAGGGCTTCTTAAGATGGTGGGTTATCCGGTAGTTATGGAAAACGGGCACAGCGAGGTTAAGCAATATGCAAGATACATCACAAAATCCAATAACGAAGCAGGAGTTGCTTACGCAGTAAGAAAATGGGCTCTCGGAATAGATGAGTAAGCTGGTGATGAAAATAACCAAATTGTTTGAAACTACGATTTTATTTGTTCTCTTAGGAGCTCTTAGCTTTGCATTTTCCAGTACCGAACAAATGAGTGAAATATCCTACAAAATCCAGTACATGATAGGCAATCGACAAGCCAAGGAACTTGTACAGTTCCTTGGCTCTTTAGATTTTGAAAAGTTAACGCTGATAGAAAAAGCTGATTACATAATCGCCCTTAGCGAACTTTACAGTTGGGCCGGTGTGGATTACAGTTATTCTGAAAAAGCCTACAAACTAGCCGATGAAATGCTCAAAAAGTATCCAGAATTCTGGAAATTTCACTATGCGATGGCGGTTGTACTCTCCCATAGGGTTCAAAAAAATAATCTTCTTGCTATAACGCTTGTTGGAAAAATAGACTACCATCTTAACCAAGCCATGCAATACGGACCCAAAGAATGGGAACCTTTCTTTTTAGCAGGCGTTCGAAATTTGGAAGTCCCGCTTTTTCCAAACCTTATGCTCGCTGAGCAATATTTAAAAAAGGCTTTAGATAACAACCCAGAACACATTTACACTTATTTGATGTATGGGAAACTTTTCGAGAAGAAAGGACAGTTTTGCGATGCACTAAACATCTATAAAAGAGCACTCCAGTTGCCCATCAGACCAGAATGGAAAGTAGTTGACGAGGAAGCAAAAAATGAGATAAAGAACAGAATCCCGGAGGTGGAAAGGAAGTGTACCAAAAAATAAAAGGAACGGAAGATTTATACGGCCAAGAGATGAAGTATTGGTACTGGATAGAAGAAAAAGCCAGAAAGATTTCTTTGGTGTACGGATTTACAGAAATTCGCACACCGATATTTGAGGAGACAAAATTGTTTGTCAGAAGTGTTGGTCAAGATACAGATATCGTCCAAAAAGAGATGTATACATTTGAAGACAAAGGTGGTAGGAGCATCACCCTAAGACCAGAAGGAACCGCTCCAGTTGTGCGCGCATTTGTCGAAAATGGTTTGATTACCCAAGGCTTCCCTCAAAAATATTTTTACATCGGTCCAATGTTTCGGTACGAACGTCCGCAATCTGGAAGGCAAAGACAATTTCATCAATTTGGTGCAGAAATATTTGGAAGTCCATCTGCGCTCGCTGACGCGGAATTAATAGCTTTTGTTGATAGATTCCTTAGGGACATAGGTCTTGTGGATTTTGAGATACATATAAACACCCTTGGAGACACAGAGGACCGCGCAAATTACAAACAAGCGCTCAAAGAGTATTATGCTCAGCACCTGGAGCATCTTTGCGATGATTGTAAAGTAAGATACGAACGTAATCCATTGAGATTGCTCGACTGTAAAGTAGACGTCGAATACGCAAAACAAGCTCCAAAACTTATTGACTACATAGGGGAAAACGCACGAAAACATTATGAAGAACTAAAAAAATTACTCGACGCCCTTGAAATAAAATACATAGAAGATCCAAGACTCGTAAGAGGGCTTGATTACTATAACCGAACTGTGTTCGAAGTGCACCATCACAAACTTGGCGCGATGAGCGCAATTGCCGGTGGCGGAAGATACGACAACTTAATAAAAGAAATTGGTGGTAAAGACGTGCCGGCATTAGGATTCGCTGCTGGTATGGAAAGACTGATACTTGCATTAAAAGCTGAAAATGTGAATGTTGATGATATAAAGATAAATGAAGTCTATATTGCACACTTTGGAGGAGAGGCAGTCAGAATAGAAGCGATGAAACTTGCACAGCAGCTGCGCAGGGAAGGTATAGCAGTGAACCTTGAAATCATGGAAAGAGGTCTTAGTGCGCAACTCAAAAACGCTGCAAGAACAGGTGCAAAGCTTTGTATAATTATTGGTGAGAACGAACTTGAAAGGGACATCGTATTAGTCAAGAACATGGAAACGGGCGAACAACTTGAGTTCGAAAAGAACTTCGTTGTCACTGGTATCAAAGACCTGTTAACAGAACTCGCTTAAAAAATTAAAAGCTCCCGTACGGGAGCTTTATGATAGGTATTAAATTTGGCTGGGAGGGGAGGATTCGAACCTCCACTGGCGGATCCAGAGTCCGCAGTCCTGCCATTAGACGACCTCCCAACACGCCTTGAACAAAGCAAGGCAAGATATATTTTACCATAAGGATTGGGGTTGTCAACGGTAATATAATCTCAAAAGGAGACCTAAATACCCAAAGACGAGGTGAGTGATGTATGGTAGAGTACAAATACATAATCGTGCAAGCAGGCGGGAAAGGAAGCAGATTGGGTAAGTACACTTTCAATAAACCAAAAGCCTTAATCCCTGTATATGGAACTCCTCTTATCTTGAACACGATGTCTAAGTTCTCGGGTTCAAAATTTATTATCATAGGTGACTATAAATACGAGGTACTTAGAGACTACCTGCGAAAATACGCAAAAGAAAACTATATTTTGGTCAAAGCTCATGGTTCGGGCACGTGTGCAGGACTTCAAGAAGCACTTAGCTACATACCACAAGGAACACCATTTATAATCACCTGGTGCGACCTTTATTTCCCAGATGATTTTAAACTTCCAAACGATGAAAAACCCAAGAATTATGTTGGTCTGTCAGGAACATTTCCATGTAGATGGTCTTACGAAAATGGGGAATTCCGTGAAGAGCCATCAATAACCAATGGCGTTGCCGGATTTTTCGTCTTTCAGGATAAGGAACTCATAAAAGATGTCCCAGATAATGGAGAATTCGTTAGATATTTAAGTACAAGAAAAGATTTGGTATTCGATACAATAGTTCTGCGAGGAGTCAAGGAATTTGGAACTACAGAAGAATACGAAAAACTCCTTTCTGAGGCTGTTTCAAGGCCTTTTAATAAAGTAACAGTGCTAGATAATGTGGTTGTGAAAGAGCCTATCGATAAAAAGGGATTTGAACTGGCAGAATTAGAGATTGCCTGGTACAATCACGTGTCGAAATACCAATACGAACACATACCCACGGTTTTGTCTGGCAAACCTTTGAAACTTGAAAAGCTAAATGCCAAACATCCTTTTGAGTTACAACCTACTCACGAAGTGCTCGTTAAAATACTGGAAGCCCTTTCTAAACTGCATAGTTATCAAACAATCCCACCATGCAAAATGAGTTACTATAGGGAGTATTATCAAAAAACATTCGAAAGACTTTATGAGGTAAAAAACATAATTCCACACTCAGAAAAGCCCGAGCTTTACATAAACGGTAAAATAGTCCCGAATCCGTTTCTTTTAGAAGAGGAGATTAAAAAGGCTTTAGAGAAATTCTTTAACAATCCTTTTACCATAATCCATGGTGACCCAACTTTCTCGAACACTATGGTTACCGATGATGGGATGGTCTATTTTATAGACCCAAGAGGGTATTTCGGGCATACAAAGATATTCGGCGATCCCGACTATGACTTTGCAAAAGTTTACTACAGCCTTGTAGGAAACTACGACAAATTCAATAGAAAAAGATTCGAGCTCAAAATTTTTCATGATAGCGTAGAAATCGCCATTGAATCAAACGGTTACGAAAATTTTGAACATTTATTTTTCGAGATAGTGGGTATTAATAAGACAGAAAAGATTAAATTGCTTCATGCAATAATATGGTTATCTTTGACTACGTACGCTTGGGATGACTATGATATGATATGCGGTGCCTTTTATAACGGTGCGTTAAAACTTGCGGAGGTGTTGTAAATGTTGAACCATCTTGAAAAACAATTGGAAGCATTGAAAGGAATTGTGGAAAGAATTGACAAAGTAGAATTAGAAAAGCTCATAACAGAAATGGTTGAAACAATAAGGAACGGTAAGAAGATAGTGACATCTGCTCTTGGGAAAAACGTGCCAATATGCGAAAAATTTACTGGCACTCTTATTTCTCTTGGTGTACCCGCATATTTTCTTCATACAAACAATGCCGTTCATGGAGACCTTGGGATTGTAAAAGCAGGTGACCTTGTTCTTCTCCTCTCAAAAAGTGGAAATACAGAAGAATCAGTATATCTCTATGACCATTTAAAAGCAAAGGGTGCGAACATATGGATAATGACTTATAATGAAAATAGTATACTTGCAAAAATGAGTGAGAAAAAGGTTATACTGTATCTTGAACATGAAGGAGATAAATGGAACCTTGTTCCAAACAATTCTTCAATTGGATATCTTTTTATACTTCAAGCAATAGCTATGGAATTATTAGATAGGCTCGATATTCAAATCGACGAATTTAAGTTTAATCATCCTGGTGGATTTATAGGGAAAATACTGAGAGGTGAAGGAGTGTGAAAGTTAAGCTCGCTCTTTCCATATTACCAAAAGTCTGGATTTTTGACCTCGATGGAACACTTGTAAAACATAATGGATATCTAATGGAGGGGGATACACTACTACCAGGCGTTAAAGAGCTATTTGAGAAAATACCGGAAACTGACTTTATAATTATACTTACATCAAGAAGCGAAGAATATCGCGAAATTACTGAGAGTTTTTTAAAAGAGCATGGAATAAGATATAACGCTATCTTGTTCGGTTTGCCACAAGGCGAGAGAATTCTTATCAACGACATTAAACCTTCAGGCTTATTGACAGCGTACGCAATAAATAAAGAAAGGGATTCGGAACTTGAATTGGAAGTCATAAGAATAACCGAACTATAGAGACAACCACTCAAGGAGGAGATCTTTGTGATTTCATTGTTAGGAAAACTGCTTAAGGTCATTCCTAAAGATATTGATCCTGATAAAGCCTATGTGATTGTATCCCCACATGTTGGCGACATATATGCTTTTTGTTCTCTTAGTAAAGAGGTTAAACAACTATACAATTTAAAAAAGATAGTTTTGATAACTCCTAAAAAATTTCACCAACTTGTTTCATGTTTCAAAGACATCGACGAGGTAACTGAAATATCAGATAGTTTAGCAGAATTTTTTGCGTGGCTTCCTCTCTCACACCCCCTGAAATTGCAACCGTTAAAGTCTGGAAGTTTAAATATCTGCAGCCCCGGGCTGTTTGAAAAACTATTTTTTTTTAACGGATACAACTTTTGGCACGTATTTCGATTGAAAATGGGGATTCAGGACAGGTTAAAATTCAAATTGATCCCCGATTTTCCTGAAGCGTCGAGCGATGTCATAAAATTAAAAAACGAATACGAAGGACATCAGAAGAAATTGTTTATATTTCCACTTGCGAGAGCCATAAAAACCACGAAAGAGATAAAAAGTGTCTTCCGACAAGTTGTTGAAACTGCGTTATCGAACGGCTGGATCATCTTTGCCAACGATATTCCTGATTATCTCTCTGATATGCCGCTAATTCCGGCACGGTTCTCGCTTATAGATACTATTCACTTCGCCAACTTTGCAGGAAATGTGTTAACAATCCGTAGTGGAATAACAGATCTTCTGACAAACGCTTCAGCAAAGATTGCGGTTCTCTACCCTAATCTTAAAACAACCCACTTGTTTGGCAAAACAACGATTAAAGATTATTTCCCAGTAAGTGACTTTGAAATGCGCGCTGTAATGCAAGAATTCACTATCTCTGAAAGCGTCGAACAGATAGCAAAAGAAATAATTCGCTTTTTTCAGTTAGAGTTTAAGGATAAGAGCGATGTTACCTAAACGAAAATTTTAGTCCGAATCATTTATTTCTCAAAAAGTAAAGTATCTTATAAATAGCACGAAGCAGTAGTATCGTCAAAATTTTTGGGTGGTTGTGCCCTTCACCGTACCCAAAATCTAACACAGGTCTTAAGATACTATGCCTTCCAGCGTTGTGCACTACTGGTATAATTTCTAAATGGTCTATATCTTTAAACAAAAATTTTCCATTCTTTATCTTATACGTTAGTATTGTTGTAGTTGGGATAAAATTGTACTTTGGGTGAAGTTTGCAGAACCCCTCTTTGTAGGCTATGTAATTGGGGATAATAGTATCAATACCCCAAACATTACCAACCTTAGTTAGACGAGCCATTTCTTCAGCTACTTCCAAGAAGAAATCTCTAGAACCTATCAAAAATCCAACATTGATAAGCTTTTTATTTTTTAGTACATTAATTACCTCGTCGTAATTATGTATATATTCTTTCTTGATCAAAGAAACAATAGCAGGTGAGATTTCTTCGATTACACCTGCGATTCTACAGTTATTTTTAAATAAGTCAGAGATATCAGCTTGAAAAATTAAGTCACCAGAATCTGTAATTGCCACTTTTTCATAATTTGGATTTTGCTTTAAAAAGGCCGCAAGCTCAAAAAAACGAGCATTATTTATTAAGTCATCTCTTTTTGTCGCTTCCAACACAATAGCCCCTTGTTCAGAAAGTTTTTGAACCACATCTTCTGATAGTCCATAATCCATAATAAGTACATCTATCTCTGATAGATTAACGTTTTCTTTTAAAGATCTAAACCAATGATTTAAGAGAAAATCTTCGTATTTCTTATTGCATGCGGTTGCTATCAAATATCTCTTCTCAGTCAATCAAAATCACCTGCTTTCAACCAAACATTTGTTCAACCCTTGACTTCGACTTAAATATAATTCCTGCAAGTCTAAGCAGCATGTACGTTAATTCGGGAAAAAGTGCATAGGTCGTTCTTATAAAACTTAGTTGCCTACCCATTTTCGTTGGGTTCTGCCTGTACTTTACTTTGAGCACTTGTTCGCGAATATTTCTACGTCTTCCAATCCTGATCCATTTTGTAAATGGATATCCATTGAAAGCAAGATTGCCAATGGTCCACGCATAAGCGTTCGGAATAACAAATTCATCTAAGATTTTAACAAATTCAGATTCGTTACGTATTTCGAAAAATCTTCTTAACCGTTTCATTGAACCGACATTGTGAAAGCAAGTTAAAGTAGGCTGTTTCGTAGTTGAGCTATACCTAAATACAGCTGACGCAATAGCTCGGTTTAAAACATAAGCAAAAGATGAAAAACTGAGAAATTTTGAAATAAATTCATTATCCTCTCCGAATAATGCTCCTTTCGTAAACCTTAACTGATTCGTATCGATGACATCCATAAGAAATATAGAAGAATTTAAACTTATGTGAGTTCGACTCAAAAGAAAATCTTTAGTTATCTTCTTTGCGTTTTTCAATCCCTCTTCGTAAACATACGTTTCGTCATACCTATACAAAAACTTTCCGTTTGGAGTTACCACGTCCTGCCCACCAAAGGCTATCTCGCAATTATTTCTTTCACACGCTTCAACCAACACCTCAATAGCATCCGGAACAAGCCAATCATCACCATCTAGGAATTTTATATACTTCCCTTTAGCATTTTCAATACCTATATTCCTTGCAACACTTACGCCTTCATTTTTCTTGTGTATCACCTTATATGGAAATCTGTTTTGATTTCCCAATATGCTTTCGACGACAACACCCGTTTTATCCACTGACCCATCGTTTACCACTATTATTTCTAAATTTTCGTACGTCTGCCTCAGCACACTCTCCAATGTCTTCGGAATGAATTTTTCAACGTTATACGCAGGAATAACGACAGAAACAAGTGGTCTTTCAGAATAAATCACTTTCCTATTATCCTCCTCAAATCACCAATCATCAGCGCCTTTACTTTTGAGGGAAGATAACTAATTGTTAAGTATACCAAAATTAGGTCGAGTGAGAAATAAACATACCAAAATTTGTTTAAGAATCCCACCACATCAGAAATAACTATTCCAAATAAATTCATCACAACATAAACTAAACTACCAACTAGCATATGGTAAGAAATCACAAAAAGTGCATTTATGGATAATTTCAAAAAGAACTTATCAATTTTTATCTTCTTCACCAAATCAGAGAGGAACACAATAATAATTATTGCCAGAATCTCTCCAAAGAACGAAATGACCCCACTTTTGCCAAACCATTGGTTGTTCCAAGAAATATCTCCGTTGACCTGACTTATTAAAATCAAACCAACAGTTGCAAGCATAAAATCCACAATGGAAACACTAAGATTTCTCTTTTTCCATTCACGACCAATCCAGAAAAAGGGTAATGAAACAATCGCAGCGTCAATTTTAAAAGGTAGCGGTTCATGTTCAAAAATTCTAAATGCGAAAGAACCCAAGATTGAAACGAACAATAGAAATCTGCTCTTTTCAACAATATTGAATAAAATCTCTGCTAGAAAAAGCATCAGAAAAAACCACACAGGTATCGCGTTTACTGCTACTTGGTCTAACTTGTCCATTCTACCTATAAGAAAATTTGTTAAATAAACACGTTTTGGATAATTCATTACGTTGCTCGGCGCGATAAGTAAAAATATAAGTGTGTTAATGAAACCGGCAACATAGTAGGTTTGAAGAAGCAAAATTCTTGAAGCGATAATATCTTTTAAATTCCGTTCTTTCCACTGGTATCCCCTTGCAAACACAAGCGAACCTAGTCCGTAGCTGAAAAATGCATAAATGTAGTTTGGAGTTCCAGCATGAACAAGCATAACAAAGAATATTGCAAGGCCTTCCAATATGAGTATGTTTATTTTTTCGACTTTGTAAATACTTTTCATCTACTGCCAACACCTCACTATCTTCCTCACCACTTCCCGCTCGCACCACCGCCGCCACTTCTGCCCCCGCCAAAACCTCCAAATCCGCCACCAGAGCTTCTACCAGACCCTCCGAATCCACCCGGTCCCATTGGACCCCGCGGACCAATGTACCATACCCCTCGCCTCGACAAAGCTAACATGATAAAAGTCACAATAAATATTATTATCACTATCGTATCAACATCCACAGAAGAACTCTTAGGTAACTCTGTATCTACATCAAACGTAAGTTCTACATTGTATTCCTTAGCAACCTCTTTCGCAAGAGCCAAATATCCGTAGTAAATCCCTTTGGAATAATCACCTTCCTTGAAGTATGGAATGATATATTCATCCCTAATCCGTCCAGCCTTTCCATCAGGAATAGCACCTTCAAGTCCGTAACCTACTTCTATACGCATCTGCCTGTCGTTTATCGCAACAAGCAACAAAACTCCGTTATCTTTCCCTTTCTGCCCTATTCCCCATTTTCTGAAAAGCTCAACCGCATACTCTTCAATTGTCATACCTTGCAGCGAGTCAATAACAACAGCTGTTACCTGCGCTGTGGTTTTGTCTTCGAGTTCTTTTCCCACCGAGATTATTTTTTGAACATACTCAGGTTCAACCACACCAACGTAATCGTTGATGTATTTGTATGGTGTAGGCTTTGGAAAATCAACGGCTAACAATACATTTGAAACGAACAACAAACCCAAAATTAGGTAGAACATTCGTTTTACTCTCATCTACTCAACTCCATTCATATCGCAAGCTCAAAAATACTTTGCGATATCAGATTTTATTTTCTCATAATCATCCAGTAGCCTATCAACTCTTTCAAACGGCGCATTGGAAAAAATCGTTTCGAACTCGAGGGTAAACGAACCAATGACACGTTCCGATATTGGATAATACTTGGCAGGGGCAAGGTTGTATTTCTTTCTTAGCAAAGAAATAACCTCCGAATACAATGGACGGAACTCATCTGTTACCTTTTTATCAACAACAAAGAAATTTATCCCTTCATCGTTTATTATGGTTTTACATATTTTGTATTTCCCATCTTTGTATTTTTCCAAAAACTCCAAAACCTTTTCATCAACACGCTTTGCAAAAGAAAACGATTCTGTGCCAAAAACCTTTTCACTGAACATTTCCTTGTTCAAAAACCCATCATTTCCAGCAACCGCTATGAACCTAGTCTTTAACGGCAATTTTATTATACCACATTGACAAACCCACTGTTCATTTAGATTGTTTGTAATCTCCCTACAAAGCCTGATAAACTCATCCTTTTTCCCCAATTCGTTCATTTTGTAAATTGCGGGAGTTAATGACATCGGTAAAGAAATCGAAATACCAACGATTTTTTCATTGGAAGGTGTGACTATGAAATTCATATAAAACGGGAAAGTTGAAAAATGTTCAGTATGATTAAGATGACAACTTACCACCGCCACATGGCGGTGGTAAACATCTAGCCTTTCTTTCTTACTCTCCAAAAATTCGACAAGTTCAGAAGTATCAAAATCTATCTTTTCTAATTTTTTAAACCTCTCAGGTCCTACATACATTGCTTTCTCTCAAACCTTCCTTCTTAAAATCAACTAAATTTACTTCCCTTATTCATCTTTCAACATAGGCATTCTGATTCCGTGTTTTTTCGCCGTTCTGATTGCTATTTCGTATCCTGCATCGGCGTGTCTTACAACACCCATTCCTACATCGTTTGTAAGCACCCTTTCGAGTTTCTGCCTTGCCAAGTCAGTTCCATCCGCAACAATAACAACACCAGCGTGGAGTGAATAACCAATGCCAACACCACCACCGTGGTGGAACGAAACCCACGTCGCACCGCTTGCCACGTTAAGCATAGCGTTCAAAATGGGCCAGTCGGCAATTGCATCACTTCCATCTTTCATTGCCTCAGTTTCCCTATACGGACTTGCAACAGAACCTGTGTCATGGTGGTCTCTACCTATAACAATGGGAGCTTCCAATTCGCCTTTTCTCACCATCTCATTCATTGCAAGTCCCATCTCAGCTCTTTGACCCATACCAAGCCAACAAATTCGTGCCGGAAGTCCTTGCCATTTTACTTTCTTCTGAGCCATTTCTATCCATTTCCTCAAGTGCTCGTCTTCCCCGAAAAGTTCCAACACCTTCTGGTCTGTTTTGTAGATATCCTCAGGATTTCCAGAGAGTGCAACCCATCTAAACGGTCCTTTACCTTCACTGAAAAGGTCTCTGATGTATTCTGGCACATATCCTGGAATATTGAAGGCATCCTTAACACCATGGTCAAAAGCGAGTCTTCTGATATTGTTTCCATACTCAAAGACCTTCGCACCTTGTTTTTGCATTTCCAAAATAGCGTTCACATGTTTAACAACACTATCGTAGACCATCTCCAAGTATTTTTGTGGATTTTCTTTTCTCAACTTAAGTGCTTCTTCAAAAGAAATACCTGCCGGAACGTATCCGTTGAGTGGATCGTGTGCAGCTGTTTGGTCCGTGACAACGTCGGGGATGATTCCTCTTCTCACAAGTTCAGGATGCACGTCAGCAGCATTAGCAAGTAGACCTATCGACAGTGGTTTACCTTCATTCATAGCTTCTTTTGCCATTTTCAGTGCTTCATCGAGGCTATCTGTCCACGTATCAAGATATCCCGTTTGAAGCCTTCTATCTATCATTCGTTTATCCACTTCAACAGCGATTACCACACCATCGTTCATTGTTACAGCAAGTGGCTGAGCTCCACCCATCTCACCAAGCCCAGCTGTCAACACAAGCCTTCCTCTAAGTGTTCCACCAAAGTATTTTTTAGCAACCGCATAGAACGTTTCGTAAGTCCCTTGGAGTATACCTTGTGTGCCTATATAAATCCAGCTTCCTGCGGTCATCTGACCGTACATAATAAGTCCCCGTGCTTCAAGTTCGTTGAAATATTCCCACGTTGCCCATTTTGGAACGAGGTTGGAATTTGCAATGAGCACACGCGGAGCCCATTCATGTGTTTTCCAAACGGCAACCGGTTTTCCACTTTGAACAATAAGTGTCTCATCATCTTCGAGTTCCTTAAGCACTTCGACTATCTTGTAGAAACATTCCCAATTTCTCGCTGCTTTACCCTTACCACCGTATACTATCAAATTTGCTGGGTCCCTTGCAACTTCAGGGTCGAGGTTATTCATAAGCATGCGCATTGCAGCTTCTGTTTGCCATGATTTACACGTTAACTTCGTTCCCCTTGGAGCCCTAATCACTTCTGCCATAATATAACCCCCTTCGAATAACATCCGACATACACTGATTCCATACTTTTATTCTACCCCTAACCACAACTTTTCTCAATTCTTCTTAAAATAACCATACCCAAGAAAGACAAACATTTGGGAATAAATTCAAAGCATTTCAAAAACCATTTAACGCATTTTTCTATTTTTCTTTATTCCGTCCCTTTCCAATTCTCACGTATCTTTTCAACAATTTCTTGTGCAGTTTTTGTGGCGGCAATACCTCCAAGACCTGTTTCCCTCAGCGATTCAGGTAGTGATTTCCCAACTTCGTACATTGCTTCAACAACCTCATCAAACGGTATAACACTCTCCACTCCGGCTAATGCCATTTCCGCCGAAGCGATTGCCACATTTACAGCATTACCATTCCTTTTCACACATGGTACTTCAACAAACCCACCAACGGGGTCACATACAAGCCCCATAAGTGCTTTCAAAGCCAAAGCAGCCGCATGCCCAACTTTGATAGGATCATTTGAATAGTAGTAAGTCAACAATCCGGATGCCATTGCTGTGGCTGTTCCAATTTCAGCTTGACAACCACCAGCTGCACCGGAAAGCGTTGCCCTCTTTGCAACAACATTCCCTATTCCAGAGGCAACTATGAACGATTTAAGTAAATCATTGAAATCTGCCCTTTGAACCTTCCAAAGTGCGTAAGCAGCACCTGGAACAACACCGCACGAACCCGCTGTCGGGCAAGCGACAATCCTTCCCATAGATGCGTTTGACTCACCCATTGAAAGTGCAACAACTGTTGCTATATGATTAAACTCGCTCATCATCTTTGGTTTCGCATTCGCAAGTTTATAGGCATTATCACCTGTCAAGCCTGTAAGCGTTTCGAATCTTTTACCAAAATTCTTCTCGGCTTCCTCGAGCATAACACTTAACAAATTACTTAACACCTGCTTGACTTTCTCCGGGTCTCTACCTGTTTCTATCATCTCTTGAGCAAGTATAATCTCACTGAACTCAAGATTCGTGTTTTGCCATATCTCGATTAGTTCTGCGAATTTCATATCATCTCACCTTCTTCAAGCCTTACCGCATACACTTCGATAACATTCTTCAAAGTTCTGATACATTCTAAAACTTCCTCGGTTGGATTTTCATCGAGCTCAATGATTGTTAAAGCTATCCCCTTAAGCGCATTTACTCTTCGCAAGTAGACATTTGCGATATTCGTGTTTATGCAATCCAAAATCCCCTTTAGAACTCCTGGTCTATCTTTATTAACAACAACCAGCGCAGGATAATCGCCAGCGAGTAAACACTCGACACCGTTGATTTTTGTAATCCTAATTGCTCCTCCACCGATGGAAGAACCTTCAACTTCGTTGTATAAATCTCCTTTATGCGCTTTAATTAACACAGTATTAGGGTGCACATCACCAAGGTCTGCAAATTCAAATTCATACTTTAAACCTACATCTTTTGCCAAATCATATGCTTCTTTCACTCTTGGGTCATCTGCTTTCAACCCGATAATACCAGCAAGCAACGCTCTATCCGTTCCATGACCTTTGTAAGTTAACGCAAACGAGCCGTGCAAAGTAAAAACAACGCTTTCTGGAATTCCCATCAGTTTATACACAAACCTTGCAATTCTGAGAGCACCAAGTGTATGTGAACTTGATGGACCTGTCATAACAGGACCTGAAACTTCGAGCAAACCCATGAAATTCACCTCTATTCGTTTTAGACAGCATACTAGAAATATTATACCACCAAAAAACAAAGCGGGGCACCACTCCCCGCTTCGTGTTTTTCGATAATGTTGAAATTATCCTCGCAATAATTGTAAGACATTTTGTGGTAAAGTATTTGCTTGTGCAAGCATAGACATACCAGACTGACCAAGAATCTGCAACTTTGTAAATTCCATCATCTCTTTTGCCATGTCTGCATCTCTAATTCGGCTTTCCGCAGCTGTGAGGTTTTCTGCCGCTACTCCAAGGTTTGCTATTGTATGCTCAAGTCTGTTTTGAATTGCACCGAGTTGAGACCTAACCGAACTTACCTTGTGAATCGCCGCATCGATTATACTAATCGTTCTTTCCGCATCATTCTGACTTGTGACTTTCAACGTAGAGGTTAACAAGCCAAGATTTTTTGCATCTACTGCATCGATACCAGCTATCATGTTAGCTCCTTCGTTTGCACCTATTTGGAAAACAAGCTGGTTACCTGTTGTGTTTATCTTCTCAACCCTCGCAACACCTGTGTCGATTACTTCTTCAAGTGGCAACCCGCCACCAAACTGTGAAATATCGAATCTGTTCTTATTCCATACAATTTTTACACCGCCAACCACAACAGAACCTTGACTATAGCTTGTGATAACACTGCTTACACCATCGGGTTTTACAAGAACCACCCTAACATCAAGTGCACTTGTTACATTGCCTGAGAACTGACCCACTTCAACAACAAATGTTCCTTCGACAACACTTGCGGCAGAGCTCACAGCGCTAACCACAAGGTCTATATTTCCTTGCGCAACAACCTTTACATCTGGTGTAAATCTGAAACTCTCGAGATTTCCGTTCAACAGTTTCTTTGTGTTAAATTCCGTCGACCTTGCAATTCTGTCGATTTCTTCTCTTAACTGGTCAAGTTCTGCCTGGATACTTGCCCTATCCACATCGGTATTCGTGTCACTTGCCGCCTGGACTGCGAGTTCTCTCATCCTTTGCAAGATAGCATGCACCTCGTTAAGTGCACCTTCTGCTGTTTGAATGAGTGAAATAGCATCTTGGGCGTTCTTCACTGCCATCTCGAGGCCCTTGATTTGTCCCCTCATCTTCTCGCTAATTGCCAAACCTGCCGCATCGTCACTTGCTCTGTTAATCTTCAAACCAGACGAAAGTCTTTCGAGCACCTTTTTCATATCAGAATCCGTAAGCGTTATCTGCCTCCATGCGTTCAGTGCAGATAAGTTGTGGTTGATACGCATAACCTCACCTCCATGGAAAGTAAAGTGATTAAATATTAATCACTTTTCAAAAACAACAGCTCTTAAAGACTCGTTCAAGACGTAATGCCTAATCTTTTTCGCCCCAGACTTTCTCAGTTCGTCTTCAACTTGCTTTCTTGTTCTAATAAACCTAAAGATTGGATAATACCAAACGATATCATCATGATTGTTGAAATCCGGAACAAAATAGAAAAGCACTCCACTTTCAAAATTCTTCACAACATCACCCAATTCCTTAGCTATGTTTACAATTTCAAAGCTTACTATATTCTTTGATTTATCGTCATACTCAATACCAGTTTCTAATGCAACATTTTTAACTAGCTCAATATATTTTTCATCTTCCTCGTAAACTTTGATTTCTTTTATATTTACTTCTCCGAGCACTTTTAAAATATCTTCTCTTTTGGCTTCTAAAACCGGAAGGTTATAGCCAACTCTTCTTTCTTTGTATATCCTTATCGCTTCATCGATATGGAAGGGTTCAACGTAGTAATATCTACTCGCTTTCCGCCAAACGCGCAACGGTGAGATAACACCGAGTCCCGAATGTTTTTCCGAGATATTTCCAACCCATACAATCTCATCATTTTTGTTTCCGAACGCTTCATGCGGGTAGAAATTATCAAATTTGTAAACCCCTAATGCTAAATCACCTAACACTGTGTTTTTCTTTAAAGCTTCGGTATGGTATAAGTAGGCTTTTTTCAACTCTTCTTGGTCCTTCGAATCTTCGAACAATTTCGCATACCTGTATTCCAAAAATGGATATTCTTCTTTTTTGGATATACTATCAAGCAACTGTGCTGCCTTTTTCTTGTTGTTTTTCCAAATATTCGTCGCGCTAATGTATTTTGCAAAATCTGCGTCTGAAATGAGGTAAAGCCTTTCAAGTTCCTCTTTTGGAAATTCTTTAAGTGCCCCCGTCATGAGCTCTTTGTTTTCAAAGTAGAACCTTTTAAGTTCGTGGAATATACCTTCTATTGTTGGGTCTAATTTCGTTTTCAAATCATCCAAGATAGGTTTCACAAACCTACCAAGTTCTGGCAAGATTTCAGCAGCTGTCTTGTAATACTCAAGAGCCAGCTTAAAATTCGCTTTTTCTAAGTAAATATCCGCAATTAGTCCGTGGCTAACACCTTTGATAACCGCGTTTTCTGATTTTCTTAGCTTGTTTAGTACCCGCAATTTTTCTGGATTGGAATTCGGAAGATTTTCGTAAAAGAATAAAACAGCTTCAAGCCCCATTTTTTCTATCTTCTCTGCCCATTGATCTTCATCCAAACCAAAGATGTATTCCATCAGCCCATCTTTCTTTGTCTTCAGATTTTCCAGAATGAGCTTTCCAAAGGTTCCCTTCAAGAACGGTTCAAAAAGATCGTAGTTGAATTGTATACCTATTTTCTTCACTCGCTCAACAATATCAAACACGTTAAGGTGCACACTAAGTTGATGCGCTTCATTCAAAAGTTTATCAACTTCAGGGACAATTTTTATGAAGTCATCATCATCAACCTCTGTAATATATTTGACTAAAGCATTTACAAGCTTTTGCGCCTCGGCTGTGGTAAGTTTTGATTTATCAAATATCTTTTCAAAATGAATTTTAAATTTCTCAATATCTTTCTTCTTAAGGTAAGCAATAGCAAGAAGAGTGTGAACCATAGGGGTATACTTAATCGCAATTATCGTCCAAGTAAACTCTTGAGGATTCTTTTCTACATATTCGATTCGTTTTAGAAACTCTTCTCCATATGATATTATCTCGTCGTATTTCTTTTCAGCCTCACTTACAGCCAAAAGCCCGTAATAGGGATCTGGATTCTTAGGCTCTATTCTTATCAAAAATTCAAGCAATTCCCGAGCTTCCTTGTTGAACCCCTTCGCATTTAAAGCGAGAGCATGCATAAGTAAAACCTCAAAAGCAATGGCAGGCATTTTTTGATCCTTTTGAATTATTTCAATTACCTTCCTAACTATTGGATAGAGCTCTATCGCATTTCCACCAATCATCTCTGTTTTGTAAAGTTGGCATAAATAATATGCTCTTTCTTGGGAAGGCATATTTTTGTTTTCTTCTAATAGTTTGACTATAAGATTCCTTGTTCTCTCATATTTTTTCTTCTTTAGCTTTCGCGTCCAAATGTATCCGTAATGGTATATCGTGAAGGGAGCTTCCACAACCTTGCCTTTGTAAATAGGCTGATTGTGAACAATATTTTCGTATCTTACGGTTCCGTTTCTGAACAACCTTGCAGTTGAAGCTATCTCTGTTTTTTTCAAATCCAAGTCCAAATAACTCAATGTGGGAAGGTATACGGTATTAACGTCATCAGGCAAACTTGCGAGAAATTCCCTTATCCCGGCAAAATCTTCCTTAACTTCCTCGTCAGCATCATAAATTAGAACCCATTCGCATGTAGGAAATTGGAGAGAAAAATTCCTTGCTTCTGAGAAATCATCTTTCCATTCATGGAAATAAATCTTGTCTGTGTATTTCTTGGCAACCTCCACACTATTGTCAGTTGAACCCGTATCGACAACAATAATTTCATCAACATATGGTTTAATACTCCCAAGTGCCCTGTCAAGATTGTGCTCTTCGTTTTTCATAATCATCGCAACACTGAGTAAGCAACACTTTTTTCCTGGCATATTTCAACCTCCGAGGTTTTGGTTCAAGTCTTTGATAACTCTCCTAACATATTATTCACTCCTGATAAAGAATATTCCTTAAAAACTTAGAAAAGCAAAGAAAAACAGAAAAGCGGGCTTTCGCCCGCTTCAGACTGTTGACAAAGTATAACTTGTTCAAGTATAATCTCTTCAAAAGAGGATCCTTTCCAAACAGGATCCTCTTTTTTTTACACAAATAGTAGGAGGAATATACATGCTGACCATCAACAAAGATAAATCACGCAGAGAACAAATCGAATCCGTCTCCATCGAGCAACTCGTCCCTCATGACCACCTCGTCAGAAAAATCGAATCCGCCATCAATTTCGATTTCATCTACGACCTTGTCAAAGACAAGTACTGCCTCAATAATGGCAGACCTAGTATTGACCCCGTTGTGTTAATTAAAATTACCATTATCCAATATATGTTCGGCATAAAATCCATGCGTCAAACCATAAAGGAAATACAAACAAACGTCGCATACAGATGGTTTCTCGGATTCGGGTTTTCTGATACCATCCCTCATTTCAGCACGTTCAGTAAAAACTACGAACGTAGGTTCAAAGGAACCGATTTGTTTGAGCAAATCTTCAACAAAATACTGCAGCAAGCAATCGAGCATGGCTTGGTAAATATGGATGCCGTGTTCATGGATTCAACACACATCAAAGCAAGTGCGAACAAGAAAAAGTACGAGAAGGTATTTGTAGAGGAGCAAACCAAGACATACAAACAAGCTTTAGAAGAAGAAATAAACAAAGATAGGCAAAAACACGGATTGAAGCCTTTGGATTTCACACATGAGAAAGTAAAACTGAAGGAAATAAAAATAAGCACGACAGACCCAGATAGCGGGATGATAAACAAAAATGAAAAAGAACACCAGTTCGGATATTCTGCACACATAGCATGCGATAAGAACGGGATAATACTAAGCTGTATAACAACACCAGCAAATGTCCACGACAGCATGGTGTTTGAGAACTTATTCAATAAAACAAAAAAGAACGCTGGCAAATCGAAAAGGGCAGCTTTGGATGCAGGATACAAGACTCCACCGATATGTAAGCTATTGATGGACGAAGGTATAGTCCCGTGCATGCCATACACACGTGCACAACACAAAGAAGGGTATTTCAAAAAAAGACAATTCGTATACGATGAATATTACGATTGCTACATATGTCCACAAGGGCAGATATTAGAATACTCAACAACAAACAGAAAAGGGTACAAAGAATACAAATCGGATCCGAAGGTATGTGAGAAATGTGAAGATTTAGGTAGATGTACAAGCAGTAAGAATCACACGAAGATAATCACCCGACATGTATGGGAAGAATACATGGAAGAAGTAGAGTATTTAAGGCACACGAAAGAATGTAAAGAGTTGTACAAAGAAAGAAGCAAGACGATAGAGAGGGTATTTGCGGACTTGAAGGAGAAGCACGGTATGAGGGTGACGATGCTGAGGGGGATAGAAAAGGTGCACATGCAAGTGTTATTGACTTGCACATGTTTTAACATGAAAAAATTAGCGAATTGGATATGGAAAAAGGGGAAGGGAGGTCCAGGGAAGGGCAAAAATTTGGAAGTTTTATTAGAATTTTTCTCAAAAGTTGTATTGGCGATAATAAAACCCCACCTTTCGTTTATCGAAAAGTGGGGGTTTGTCAACAATCTGAAGCGGGCTTTCGCCCGCTTTTCCATTTTTGGGGTTTTATTAACTTTTCATTGATTATCTCATCAATTGCAACACCTGTTGTGGTTGTGCATTCGCTTGTGCAAGCATCGACATACTGGACTGGAGGAGTATCTGTTGTTTTGTGAATTGCATCATCTCTTTTGCCATGTCTGCATCTCTGATTCGGCTTTCCGCTGCTGTGAGGTTTTCTGCTGCTACTCCAAGGTTTGCTATCGTGTGCTCTAACCTGTTCTGGATAGCACCAAGTGCTGCTCGTGCTGTACTCACCCTGTGTATTGCTGCATCAAGCACCATTATCGTTCTTTCAGCACTGTCTTGATCCGTAACTTTAAGTGTTGACGTCGATAATCCAAGTGCTGCAGCGCTCATGTTGTCAATACCAGCAATCATGTTGTGACCTTCGTTTGAACCTATCTGGAATACAAGTTGATTATTCGATGTATAAACGCCTTCCACTCTTACAACTGCACTGTCTATAATCTCGTTGAGTGGCAAAGCTCTACCAAATTGTTCAATATTAAATGTATTTGTTGTCCAAGTAAACTTGACCCCACCTACTGTCACTTGTCCATCGCTTATGCTCACAACTGCAGTATTTTGTATTTGTCCGTTGCTACCGATGTGAACAACTCTAACATCTATCTGGCTGGAAACTGAACCGGAAAGCTGACCAACTTCAATAACATAAGTTCCCTCTAAAATAGTTGCAACGCCAGATGCTTTAACGTCAATATTTCCACCAGTTACCTCTTTAATGTCAGCGTTAAACCTGAATCCCTCGAGTTTTCCATCAAGTAATTTCTTTGTGTTAAATTCTGTTGTTCTTGATATCCTATCTATTTCTTCTCTCAGTTGATCAAGTTCTGCTTGAATTTGGTTTCTGTCAACGTCTGTATTCGTATCACTTGAGGCTTGAACTGCTAGTTCTCTCATCCTTTGGAGTATTGAGTGAACTTCTGTGAGTGCTCCTTCTGCTGTTTGAATGAGGGAGATAGCATCTTGTGCGTTCTTTACTGCCATCTCAAGACCTTTGATTTGTCCTCTCATCTTTTCACTGATTGCCAAACCTGCTGCGTCGTCTCCAGCCCTGTTAATCTTCAAACCTGAAGAGAGTCTCTCAAGCGTCTTGCTCATATCCATGTTGGTCATCATGATGTTGCGCCAGCTGTTCAGAGCGTTAATGTTGTGGTTAATCCTCATAACTCTCCACCTCCATGTGAGTTTTTTCCTTTAAATTCTTAAGAACTCAAAACCAGAATCTGTCTTCCAAAAGGGCGCCCTTTTGTTTTTACCAATATTTTTATCGGAAAAAATTAGCGGTTCTTTAGTGGGAAACTAAAGAACCGCCAGAAGAGAGTTTAAGTTTACGAATATAAAATGCTTCAAACCTTTAAAAGAACATCCTCAATTTGCCTTATCTGTTTCTCAAAGGAATAATTTTCCTCGACAAAAGTTCTATAGACTTCACTCCTGTAATCAAATTCAAGAATTTGTGGGATCTCCTCGATAAAATTGAACAAAGTATCTTCCATCCACAACATCTTAGCACCATAAAAATTATGAACGACAGGTTTTATACCAACAGCCATTGCTTCTGCTATGTTATATCCAAAACTTTCATGCACACTCGTTGATAGCACGTAATTCTTATCTTCCAAGAATTCTTCAATATTGTTAACATGACCGAGTAACTTTACATTGTCTCGCAAGCCTGCTTCTTCAATAAAGTAATGAAAGTAAAGATGATACCTATAATCCTGGAAATCACCTGCAATTGATAGATTGTATCTCGGATCAATTTTTTTCAGTAATCCCATAATTTGTAACCACATTGTTGGATCCTTTTTGTAATTTATGTGAGCTACTACTGCAATGTTGTATCCCCTTGTCCTGGGCTTGTACCTAAATCTTTCCAAATTTAACCCATTGTGGATAACTTTGATTTTGTCTTCGAGCCTCTTATAAACGTCGGGGTGATACATTCTTAAAACGTCTTTCATGTGCTCAGCAACCATAACAATAGTGTCCACTTTATCCCAAACAATCTTATACAGAAAGGCATTGGTTAGTGCCTCATAACTATGCAGCCTACATATTATCTTTTTCCCTTTCTTCTCCAACTTATTCGTCACTTCCACCGCCAATTCATTTGCCCATTCTAACCAGACGATATCTGCCCATTCGTATGCCTGCACTATTTCGTTACCGTTCTCTGATACAACGAGCCTTACGTTGTAGACTTCACCAAGTATATCCGCAATGTCACGGATAAAATTATCAAGACCTGGCAAGCAAAGAATCGCTATATTTACATCTTGATGGTAGTGCTTTTTGTATTCAAGATATTTTTTCTTCATCTCTTCAAGTGGTGAAATTTCTGCCGCTTTTCTGTAATAGTAAAGTGCCATTGGAATGTTCCCTTGGACAATCTGTGTATCTCCAAGCAAATCGTATACTGCCCAGTCTTTATTGTGAATGCGTAATAGATAACGCCAAGCTTCCTTGTAGTCTTTCTTATCAAACAAGGCTTTCCCGTAATTGAAAAGAACATCGGAATTGATGGGGTCTATTTCAACTGCTTTTTTGAAATGCTCTATTGCATCATCAAGCTTACCTTCGTAGTAATATATCATGCCAAAAGCGTTTTCTTTCTGAACAATATCTGGTAGCTTTTCTGCTATTTGCTTGGCTTCGGAGAATCTCCCTTGTGTTATTAGTTCCGTAAGTTGTGATAATTCTGGGAAGTCTGACATCTGAGTATTCCCCCTTGTCTTTCAGCGTTTGGCACTTTATATTTCTTCTCCCAGAGTTATAACTCCTACTACTGTAAATTCCCAAAAATCTTTTGAACGATTTCCGCATATGCACGGTCTAATATAATGAGCAGGGAAAAACGTCGGCTCGATTAAGATACTGACTTTTGGTTACGCTTATTTTTCCGTCCATGCCTGTAGGGAGGGATGGTGATGCGGATTAACAACAACGTTGGAATGTGGGCTATTAGGTATCTTCAAAATTTGCAAACCCAACAAAACAGGCAAGTGCAAAGCTTGGCACAGGCAACGATACCTATTCAGCAAAATGTAGCTTTCGGAGCGATAGCTGAGCGTATTCGCTCACAAATCAACGGTTATCGTGAAGCTATGGCAAGTACGTACAACGCAATCGGGGTTATGAATGTTGCAGAAGGTGGTCTTCAAAGCATTTCAAACAATCTTCAAAGAATGAGAGAACTCGCAGTTCAAGCTTCAAATGGCACGCTTTCGGAAAGTGACCGTGCAGCACTTCAACAGGAATTTTCTCAGCTGGCTCAAGGGATAAACAGGGTGGTTGAACAGACTACTTATAATAACAGAAGGGTTTTAGGCGGTGATATAAGAGATATGCAGGTTCAACTTGGTCCAAATGAAGGGCAACAGATGAGAGTCACCCTCCCGGGCATGGACATTAAGTCTCTTGGTCTTGAGAATGTGAACCTTAACAGCACTGAAAATGCTCAAAACGCATTAAAAGCTCTAGATAGAGCAATAGAAACTGTCTCAAATACAAGAAGCTATGTTGGTAGCGTGACAAACCGGCTGGAAGGAGCGGCACGAGAACTTAGCAACACTATGTTAAACCTCACCTCCTCCGTGAGTGTTTTAACAGACACAGACATGGCACGTGGCATTATGGAATGGATTAGAACAAGACTCCAGCAACAAGCAACAGTTGGTATACTTGGACAGTCTAATGTAAACGCACAGAATGTTCTAAGACTTCTTGGATAGCCATAGCTCCAATAAGTAAAAAAAGCGGTGGGAACTTTCCCACCGCTTTTATTTTTGGTGCCGAGGGCGGGACTTGAACCCGCACGGGGTTTGAACCCCTGTTGATTTTGAGTCAACCGCGTCTGCCAATTCCGCCACCTCGGCACTTGCCCTCGGGCATATTGTATTTTATCATTTACACATGAATTTTTCAAGATAGATTTTAAAAAAACAAGTGAAATGCAAAAAAGAACAAATAGAATCGGCGCCCTTACGAGCGCCGATTCTTGATTTTTGAACGGTTTATTTTACTTTGAATATCCAGATATCGCTACCGCCGATGTTTTTACCAATGTCTCCATTTCTTGAGAAGGATGTACCCACAATTATTATCGTTCCGTCTTCGTCTATAAATACATCACTTGCATAATCAGCTAAGCTACCACCGTAGGTCTTAGACCATCTAAGGTTACCATCGTTATCGATATCTATCAACCAGATATCAGCGGCACCTTTTTGACCATCAACTTTTGAGAGTGTGTGTCCAACTATTACAAATCCACCATCTGGGAATTCTGCAGCCGCGTATGCAATGTCTTCTTCAAAGCCACCGAATGTCTTGAGCCAGATAATTTCACCTTTTGGATCAATTTTTGCCACAAGAATGTCCCAGAAACCTGCACTGACTTGAACATCGCCATCAACAGATGTTGTGTAACCGACTATCAAGAAGTTACCATCGTTTGTCTTAATCATTCTTGAAACTTCATCTTGGTCAGTTCCACCATAAGCTTTGTTAAGTACTATATCTTTGAGGTCTTTGCTTACTTTGAACAACCAGATATCAGATGTCCCGTGGTTGTATGGTATGTTACCTTCAAGCGAGTAAGTAACATTCGCTACAAGATATCCATCTTCAAGTTCAATAACATCTACTGCTTTATCCCTATCCAAACCACCAAATACTCTGCTTGCCATGATGTTACCTTCTGCATCAAGTTTAAGCAACCAGCTATCCCATGTTCCGATATTTCCACCAGTGTCACCATTCACAGAGTTTGTTGTACCAGCGATAAGGAATCCGCCTTCAGATGTTTGTATGATTCTTGATGGTATATCGTTACCTGTGCCACCATAGAGTTTGAGCCATTTGGTATTGCCTGCTCTATCAAGTTTTGCGAGTAAGTAATCCCATCCACCTTTGTTGAATTCACCTTGGATTTCTTTTGATAATGTGTATCCAAGAACGATGTATCCATCTTCGACTTCTTTGACATCCGCAGCTTCATCCCAGCCAGCTCCACCAAGTAGTTTCATCCATTCAACATCGAGTTCTTTTGTCAATTTCACCACAAGTATGTCGGACTCACCTTTGAACTCTGGAAGTTTGCTGGACTGTGTACTTGCAACAAGTATGTATCCTCCATCAGCTGTCTTAATAATTCTTCTTGAAGTATCTTGACCAGCTCCACCTAAAACTTCTTGCTTTTGAATTGTTGGAAGTTTTGTCCTGAACGTAAATACTTCACTTTCAACTTCTCCGAATATGTTCTTTGCAACAACTTTCCATTTGTATTCAGTTCCGAAATGGAGCTGTGGTAACGTGTACTCATTTGTTTCAAGTTTGTCAACAAGATCCAATTTAACTGTTCCGAAGTAGAGTTCGAATTCTTCTGCTCTTTCACTGACCCACTTGAGTGTTACATCAACAGGAACTTCTTGTGCATCGTTTTCTGGATAAATAGCTTTTGGTTGTTCTGGGACCTGACCTGTTGTAAATTTCCAAATAGGTCCTTCTGTGTTGCCAAATCTATTTTTCGCAACAACTTTCCAATAATACGTCGTTCCAAATAGTAAGTCCCTAACTTCAACTGCACTTTCTTTAACATTTTCCAAATACAGTTCAAGTGTGTCTTCCGAGAAGCCCAAGTAGAGATCATACGCATCAGCTTTCGCACTTTCCCATCTCACCACTAAGTTGTTGAATTGGTCAACAGCACCATCAGGAGGTTCTGGATTGTACGGAACAGCTGGGACATTTCCAACAGTGAATTTAACTACCGGGCTTTCTGCTTGACCGAATCTGTTCTTTCCAACAACTTTCCAGTAATACGTTGTCCCAAGTTCAAGATTTTGCAAAACAAATGTGTTGCTGGTTGCATCTTCTACAACGAGTTCCAATTCCGTTGCTTCTTTTCCAAGATACACATCATACGCGTCAGCACACTCGAATTCCCAACTAAGTTCTGGGTCTTTCCAGACATCTTCCTCGCCATCAAGTGGGCTTACAATCTGAACAAACTCTGGGGCTTTACCCGTTTTGAACACTTCTACATCGCTTTCATTTGTTCCGAAGTCGTTCTTTGCAACTACTTTCCAGAAGAAAGTTGTGTCCATAGGCAATTCGTATGGTAATGTGATTTCAGCTACTGTAGTTGTAGCTACGAGTTCAAGGTTGTCTATCTCCACACCAAGATACAACTCGTATTCCTTTGCATCTTCACTTGTCCATTTGAATGTTGGCTGGATCCATACTTTTTCACCTTTCGGTTCGACAAGTTCAGGTTTTGTTGGAACGTCACCTGTGGAGAAGCTCCACACAGGTCCTTCCGTTTCACCATAAGCGTTCTTTGCTACAACTTTCCAGTAATAAGCCGTTCCAAGTTCGAGTGGTTCCGTATCGTATTCAGGTTCATCAACAGTTGCAACAAGTTGTAATTCATCTGGTGATTTTCCAAGGTAAATATCATAGCTTGCTGCTCTTTCGGCTTGCCACATTAAGCGTGGTTCAATCCAAACCTTCTGTGCACCATCGTATGGGACTGGATTCTCTGGAACCGTTGGTGCATCGCCTATTTTGAACGAAAATACAGGGCTTTCAGTTTCACCGAAAGTGTTCTTGGCAACTACTTTCCATTGGTAAGTCGTCGATGGTTTAAGATTTTTAACTTCGTATTTATTGTCAAAGTAGTTCTTTTCAATCAACTGTATATTTCCTTCTTCTCCAAAGTAAATATCATACGTCTTCGCTCGTTTTGAAGACCAGGATAAAGTTACATTTGGCAACACATCTGTAGCACCGTTGGTGGGTTCCACATTTTCGATTTCACCGGGAACAAACTCTGTGTTTTGGAAATCTATAAGAGCGTTGACTAGAACTCCACCAGAACCCACAAGGACGTTAAGTGGAATATTTGCTAAAGAAATCCTATCTCTCACAACTTCTACTCCATCTTTTCGACCATATGCAACAATTCGTTCATCTTTTTTATCAATCAGCCCAAGGACTTTGACAATAATATTGTATTTACCGGCCTTCAGTTTGGTTATCAAACCTGTCGCTTGCCCTGTCTCTCTGTCGTAGTTCAAAAGGAAGGGTCCTTCAACAACTTCCTGGTTAAAGATTTCAACAGTTGCCCTTGTAATCCATATTCCGTTTTCTAACAGAGCTTTGTCAAGTTCAGACAACCTAAGACTGTATTCTTCGTACTCGCCTGGAGGTAAGATTGGCTCAACAACAGGTGCATACTTTTGAAGTAATGATTCAAGCGCTTCTTTAATGTTTACGTCTGGATTCTCAACTAGTGCCTTTAGTTCGTAGTAAAACCTCGCCAATGGTGTTGTATACGTTACTTGAGAGAACACAATGGTAGATACAATAGCAAGAAAAATAACTAACCCTAGGAAAACTTTCCGCATGTAATCTCCCCCCTTTGGTTGTGATTGAAATCATGCTTTTAGAAATTCTTTGCTAAGCATTAACTTAATCACTTTATATATTATACCACTAATGATTTCAAGTTTTGCAATAGTTTTTTCGAAAGAATTCCAAAAAAGTCCAAAACGTTGGGAAATTTTCCTCTGAATTTAGCGGTCTGTAAAAACATATGAATATTTACTACGTTGTTTTACAATGAAGAATTTAAAACCTATATCAAGGTTGTAACGTAAATATTTACAAGCATATAATGAAAAAGTAAAACGGCTGCGTGACAGAGGACATATCACCTTTTTCTGATTTAGAAGTCGTCAAAAGGTATCATTAAAAACAACCATATTTATCCAGTTATTTGTGAAAACTGTAGTCAACAATATTCTAATCAAGATTTCCGGTAATAAGTCAAGAGGAGAAAAAATAGAAAAATAAAAAACCTAGTCAACACTTTGACTTTCAATAACTTAATATTTCACCTTCATTCTTCACATACTTGATTTCGTTCTTTTTACCTATTTCATCGGTACATACGGTACGTTGTTCTTTAGTAAATAATACACTAAATTTACTAATTTCCTTGCAGTTAATATTAGCGCTCTCATGTGTTTGTGTGTTGTTGCTTCTGCGTACTTTTTGCGATAATATTCTTTGTATACAGGATCGTATGTCTTTACTCCGTTCGCTGCCATTACTAGGTATGTTCTTAGATACTTGTTCCCTTTTTTCGTTAGTTGGTTGTTTTCTGATTTGTAATTTCCACTTTGATTGATTGTCCATACAAGCCCTGCGTATGATGCTAACGCTGAGGCTTTTTCGAAACGATTGATGTCTCCTATTTCGGCTATAATTCCAGCTGCAGTTATTTCTCCTATCCCTTTGACTGTTGTTAGTGTGTTCGAAATTACTTTAAGTAATTTACTTATTTCTTTCTTTACTAGTTCGATTTGTTTTTCATAGTGCTGTATCAAATCGATAGTGGAAACAATAGATATTCTCAGAGTGTTTGAAGGATTAACAGACAACCTCAAGGCATCTTTAGCAAGAGTTTGGAGTTTTTCTGCTAAGACTTGTGAAGAGACATTGTGTCTGGAAATTTTCGCAATATATTCAAATAACTCTTCAATTGGCATGTTTGCGATTTCTTCGATTGTATAATCTTTAAGCAGGCATTCGAAAGTCTTATTTAGTTTAAAGTCAAGTTTAGGGAAATAAAGAGAAACATACGAATAGAGCCTAAGTTTCAATCGAGCGATATCTTCGTTGAACTTTAAATAAAGTCTGGTGAGATTACGAAGCTCAGAGATGATATATGAGTTATTGACAAAAGGGACTAAAGACTCAGGAAATTTAGAAGCGATAGAGAAAATAAGTTCAGCATCGATTTTGTCAGTTTTAGGACGATTGAGAATTTTGCGATAGAGCTTAATGTTATCAGTTTTAACCCAAAAGACAGGTACGTTGTTTTGAAAGAAGAAGTTAGCGACATTAAAAGAAAAAACACCAGTTGATTCAAGGACAAGAGAAAAATCGGAAGAAGAAGCAAAAGCTTTGTTAAAAAGTTCAACAATACCTTGAGGAGAGTTCTCAACAGTCCCACTACCGATGAAATCAGAAAAGAAAGAAAGATAGTTCTTTGAGACATCAATAGCTAAAATAGCCAAAGGAATCACCTCCGGATTGAGTACAGCCTTACAACCTCGCGGTACATAAGAAAACGAGGCAAAACATTTTCCGGCAAGTAAAAAGCTGTACTCTAGTTAGGCAATCTTATTTAAGAGAACAAAGTCTCAAGGAGGGGCAACCTGAAACTATTTTACCAGAGGTGTTAAAAAATATGCATTCAATTTTCAAAGACCAATTTTAATTTTTACCGAACTTATTATACGAGGAGGGATATTTGTGTTTCCAAAGTCATTTATGTTCGGTGCGTCACTTTCTGGGTTCCAGTTTGAAATGGGGAATCCAAATGATATTAAAGAGCTCGATACCCAGACTGATTGGTTTGTCTGGGTTAGAGACCTCGAAAATCTTTTAAATGGTATTGTGAGTGGTGATTTACCAGAAAATGGTGCTTGGTATTGGAGAAACTACGAAAAAATTCATCAACTTGCAGTCGATTTTGGGATGGATACTTTAAGAATTGGTATCGAATGGTCGAGAATATTCCCAACTTCTACGAAAGAGATTCCTTTTGGGGAAGGGATGCTCGAAAAATTGGACGAAATTGCAAATAAAGAAGCTGTTGAACATTATAGAAAAATGATGGAAGATATGAAGGCAAAAGGTCTAAAAGTATTTGTCAATTTGAATCACTTCACACTACCACTCTGGATCCATGATCCATTTGCGGTGCGCAAAGGCAAACCAACGGATAAGCTTGGCTGGGTAAGTGATGATACTCCTAAAGAATTTGCAAAATACGCGGAATACATCGCATGGAAATTCAGTGATATTGTTGACTATTGGTCAAGCATGAACGAACCACATGTTGTAGCACAGCTTGGATATTTCCAAATAATGGCAGGTTTCCCACCGAACTATTTCAATCCAGAATGGTATATCAAGAGCCTTAAAAATCAAGCTTTAGCACACAATTTAGCTTACGATGCTATTAAAAAGCATACAGACAAACCAGTTGGAGTTATTTATTCCTTTACATGGTTTGACACACTGAAACCAAACGATGAAGAAATATTTGAAAATGCGATGTGGCTTGCAAACTGGAATTATATGGACCAAGTAAAGGATAAAATCGATTATATCGGGGTTAACTATTACACTCGCTCCGTCATTGACAAATTACCTACCCCTGTTAACTTCAAAGATTTCGAGCTTAACTGGTATACGGTTAGAGGTTACGGATACGCTTGTCCAGAAGGCGGTTTTGCACTTTCAGGAAGGCCAGCTAGTGAATTCGGATGGGAAATATATCCCGAAGGACTCTACTATTTGCTCAAGGCTATATACGAAAGATACAATAAACCATTAATAGTAACAGAGAACGGTATTGCCGATGAGAAAGACAAATACCGCTCACAAGTAATTATTTCGCACCTTTATGCTGTTGAAAAGGCGATGAACGAAGGTGTCGATGTACGAGGATATTTACATTGGTCAATAATTGACAATTACGAATGGGCAAAAGGTTACAGTAAAAGATTCGGACTTGCTTATACGGATTTGGAAAAGAAAACCTATATCCCCAGACCTTCGATGTATGTTTTCAGAGAAATCGCAAGGACAAGAAGTATAGACCAGTTCAAAGGATACGACCCTTACAATTTGATGAAATTCTAAGAAACCAATGAAAATAGTTAAGGGGTGTTTGAATGCCCAACATTTTTGACGTTGCTAGGGAAGCAGGTGTTTCAATTGCTACGGTTTCAAGGGTATTAAATGGTGCGAAAAATGTCAGTGAAGATACTCGAAGGAAGGTACTTCGGGCAATCAAACATCTAGGCTATAAACCGATGCCTTCTTTACGGAAGGCATCGGATTTGTTATACACAATAGGTGTCTTATTGCCTGATTTAAGAGGGTATCATTACAATGAAATCGCTATGGCAATCGAAGATTACGCAAGCAAGCATAATTTTGAAGTGATGGTATCTGTTCCAAAAATGATGCCAGAAGTGGAAAAGCATGTTCTTGACCAGTTTTTCAAAAGAAAAATCGATGGAGTTATCCTTTGCGAACTCCTAGGTGGTTTAAACTACATTGAACCATTCATCAAAAGTGGTGTACCAATTGTAGCTCTTGATTATTATATTGAAGAAATACTATGCGACTCGGTGAATATAGACAACATTTCAGGTGCCCTAACTGCGTTAAAATACCTTTACCAAAATGGTCACAGAAAGATTCTCTTCTTGAGAGGTCCTCATTATTCACCTGCAGCTGTGCAAAGGGAAAAAGGGATAAAAAAGTTCTTGGAAAGGCACAAAGATGTAGAAATCTATTTCAGCGAAAATGAAGGATACGAACCAGAACATGGTTATGAAGGAGTTATGAACCATTTGAAAAAGTATGGAAAGAATTTCACCGCAGTCTTCTGCATAAACGACTGGTCAGCGATAGGTGCGATGCGAGCTTTGAGAGAATTAGGCCTCTCTATTCCAGAAGATGTATCGATAATTGGTTTTGATAACGCCCCATACTCGGAATTTTTGTATCCACCACTAACAACAATACATCAACCAAGGTGGGAAATGGGACAAACGGCTGCACAACTTCTCATCGAAAGAATCCTAGGAACAGGACCGAAGATACATCGAAACGTTGTTCTTCCAACAAAAATTGTTGAACGTGCGTCGGTAAAGAACATTTCAAATGCTGTTGTAAAGTGAAGAGTTTGATTTATAAGAGGTGAGTAGTATGGTAGAAAGACACTTCAGATATGTTCTTATTTGCATCCTGTTTCTTGTTATGCTCCTAATCTCATCCACTCAGTGTGGAAAAAATGAACCAAACAAAGGAGTGAATAGCATGGATCAGTCAGTTGCTGAAAGTGATAGCAACTCAGCACTTGAATACAACAAAATTATAGGTAAAGGAGTAAATATTGGAAATGCTTTAGAAGCTCCTTTCGAAGGAGCTTGGGGAGTAAGAATTGAGGATGAATATTTTGAGATAATAAAGAAAAGGGGATTTGATTCTGTTAGGATTCCCATAAGATGGTCAGCACATATATCCGAAAAGCCACCATATGATATTGACAGGAATTTTCTCGAAAGAGTTAAGCATGTTGTCGATAGGGCTCTTGAGAATAATCTAACAGTAATCATCAATACGCACCATTTTGAAGAACTTTATCAAGAACCGGATAAATACGGCAATGTCTTGGTGGAAATTTGGAGACAGATTGCAAAATTCTTTAAAGATTACCCGGAAAATCTGTTCTTTGAAATCTACAACGAGCCTGCTCAGAATTTGACAGCTGAAAAATGGAACGAACTTTATCCAAAAGTGCTCAAAGTTATCAGGGAGAGCAATCCAACCCGGATTGTCATTATCGATGCTCCAAACTGGGCACACTATAGCGCAGTGAGAAGTCTAAAATTAGTCAACGACAAACGCATCATAGTCTCCTTCCATTACTACGAACCTTTCAATTTCACACATCAGGGTGCCGAATGGGTTAATCCCACTCCACCTGTTGGAGTCAAGTGGAATGGCGAGGAATGGGAAATCAACCAAATCAGAAGTCATTTCAAATACGTGAGCGATTGGGCAAAGCAAAATAAAGTGCCAATCTTTCTTGGTGAATTCGGTGCTTATTCAAAAGCAGACATGGATTCAAGGGTTAAGTGGACCGAAAGTGTGCGAAAAATGGCGGAAGAATTTGGATTTTCGTATGCGTACTGGGAATTTTGTGCAGGGTTCGGCATATACGATAGATGGTCTCAAAACTGGATCGAACCATTGGCAACAGCCGTGGTTGGAGAAAGCAAAGAATAAATCGAATGCTTTATCCAACGGAGGGATTTATATGAAGATAGTTACTCAAAGTCTGCCTAATATTCCTTGGGAAAATAGACCAGAAGGTTGCAGTGACGTCGTTTGGAGATATTCCAGAAACCCAATCATCCAAAGAGACCAAGCGAAGGATTCTAACAGCATTTTCAACAGTGCGGTTGTGCCCTTCAAAGAAGGTTTTGCTGGTGTTTTCAGGGTAGATGATAAACAAAGAAGGATGAACCTACGTAGAGGTTTTAGTAAGAACGGGATTAATTGGAAAATAGAGGACAAACCTATTGAATTCATCCAGGAAACGCGAGAGCCTGTAGAAAGTGAATACAAATACGATCCACGCGTAGTTTTCATCGAAGATAGATATTGGATTACTTGGTGTAACGGATACCATGGACCAACAATAGGAGTGGGATACACTTTCGATTTTGAAACATTCTACCAAATCGAGAACGCTTTTCTACCGTTTAATAGGAATGGTGTCCTATTCCCACGCAAGATTAATGGAAAATACGCAATGCTCAGCAGACCATCGGATAATGGTCATACTCCTTTTGGCGATATTTTCTACAGTGAGAGTCCAGACATGATTCATTGGGGGGTGCATAGATTCGTTATGGGTGCAGGTTACACACCTTGGCAATCATTGAAAATAGGCGCTGGCCCTGTTCCTATAGAAACTAGCGAGGGATGGTTGCTTTTCTACCATGGAGTTTTGCTCTCCTGCAATGGATATGTATACAGTTTCGGTGCTGCATTACTGGACCTTGACAAACCTTGGAAAATTATCAAACGTTCAAAATCTTATTTGCTATCACCACAAATGCTTTATGAATGCGTTGGTGACGTCCCAAATGTCGTATTTCCAGTTGCCTGTCTTGTTGATGGAGATACAGGACGTCTTGTTATTTATTACGGTGGTGCTGATACAGTCGTTGCACTAGCGTTTGGTTATGTGCAAGAGATTGTTGATTGGTTAAAGTATGACAACTGAAAAATTCGGTAAGTAAAAAGTGGCGGGAAACCCGCCACTTTTTACTTGGAATATTCCTGATTTTATTTTTATGATCATCCAAGCGCTCTTGGGTCAAATGCGTCTCTGAGACCATCACCAACAAAGTTAAACGCGAGGACGACAATGAATATGAATGCACCTGGAATGAGCAACCAAGGAGCCTTTTCGAGTATGTAAACATCCTGTGCAGCAGTCAACATATTACCCCAAGATGCTGAGGGCTCCCTAATACCAAGACCAAGATAAGAGAGACCGGCTTCACCAAGGATGTAACCTGGTATTGAAAGTGTTGAACTTACGATAATGTATGTTGCAAGATTTGGTATGATGTGTCTCCACATAATACGTGTATCTGGGAACCCAAGCGCGATTGCAGCTTCAACATACTCTCTTTGTCTTTCCGCCAGAATTTGTCCTCTGATAATCCTTGCTCTACCGGGCCAACCAAGGAATGCAAGAATGAATATCAAGAGCATGTACGTTTGGGAACTTGGTAGGTCTATTGGTAACACCGCACGGAGTAAAAGTAGCAAATAGAATCCCGGAATTGCCATTAAAATTTCACAGAATCTCATGATAATTTCGTCAACAAGCCCACCATAAAATCCTGCGAGCGCTCCAAAGAAGAGTGAGAGCGTCAATGTAACAAACAGACCTATGAATCCTATGGTCAATGAAATTCTTGACGCAAAAATAATTCTGCTCCAAACATCTCTACCGTACCTGTCTGCACCGAATATGTTTATTGACACATATTCATTGTTATCGTAGTTATCTACGCCAAACAGATGGTAGTGAAGAGGAATAACCCAGAAAAGATACCCTACTCTTCCTGGATCAGTCTTGTCTGGTCCCCAAGATTTAACAAACCATTTTACGGGGTAGAATTTGTAATCGTAGGATACAATTTTAGCTTCATCAAGTGATATCTCGTGTTCGTTAAAATCTGAGTCGTAATATTTGATACCTACAAGTGCTTGTTCAAGCTTTACGGCAGTCAAACGTTCCATAGCTTCTTGTTCGGTTGCTGCAAAGAAGCCGAACTTCCAACCTTCGTTTTGGGCAACAAAAGACCTTGCAGTTCTTGAATTTGTTATCCTCTCGTTCCTACCCTGCTCTAATATCTTGTCATCTACTCCAAAGACAAGTGCATCCAAATCTTCTGTTTCATCTTTATACTGCACCCATTGACCATCCACCTGGGCATAACCAATTGTTCTAACAACAAGCTTAATCGATTCTGCAAGAACAAATCTTTCGTCAAGTTTCCTTCCTTTTGGAAGGTATTTCGGAACAATTGTTCCATCTTCTTTTATTTCAACAACATGCTTATCAATTATCGCAAGCTCTGTTCCATCGCTCAGTTTAACTTTTATCCTGCTTGGGAACAGCATGGTCTTAAAATTCTGAGTGTAGTCCAATTTATCGATATAGCTAATTTCCGGAAGGACATACGGCGCCATCGTTGTTTTAAGGTCTGGAACTTTATACTTCATCATAACCGTCGTAGGTTTCTTTAGAGAATGGTTCAAATTTTGTGTAAATGGGTTATATGGTGCCAAGAAGTCTGCAAAAATCATTGCAATATACATAATGATAAGAACCCACATACCAAACATTGCAAGCTTGTTTTTCTTGAAAGCTCGCCACATCAGTTGCCCACGCGTAAGGTAAACTTCTTCGAAATCTATGCTCTCTGTACTTTCAACGGTAGCGTTAGAATCATTCTGAGGAACTTGATTGATGTTTTTCTTTTTATCTTCAGCCATATCTCAAAGCCTCCCTTATTACTCGTATCTTATGCGCGGGTCAACCGCCGCAAGCAGTATGTCACCAACAAGGTTTCCTAAAACAAGCAAAACAGTTCCAATAACAGTACTTGCCATAACAACATAGTAGTCTTTTTGCAATAACGCTTGATATGTCAACCTACCGAGTCCTGGCCAGGAGAATATGGTTTCAGTAATAACAGCACCGCTCAATAAACCTGAGAGGCTGTATCCGAACATTGTAATTAATGGGTTTATAGCGTTTCTTAAAGCATGTTTGTATATAACAACCCTTTCGGGCATTCCTTTCGCTCTAGCAAATTCAACATAATCCTCATTAAGGACATCAAGTAACGAACCTCTCATATACCTCATCAAACCGGCAAAACCACCGAATGTCAATGTGAAGGCCGGTAATTGCATTCTCCAGAAAATATCTTTAAATGCATTCCATACATCGAGTCGGGATGTTTCTGGGCTATACATACCACCGATTGGGAACCAACCAGTGCGTGCAGCCATATACAAAAGTACAAGTGCAAGGAAGAAACCTGGAAGTGCAAGACCACTGAATGCGATAACTGTTAGAATTTTGTCGGTAAGCGTATACTTCTTCAATGCCGATACAATACCTAAAACAACGCCTATGATCCATGATAAAACAAATGAGTAGAGCGACAAGACAAACGTTCCAAGTAAACGTTCGCCAATAAGAGAAGCGACAGGTCTTCTGTAATAGAACGAATAACCAAAATCACCTCTAACTACTTTACCAAGCCAGTAGAAATACTGAACAATGGCCGGTTTGTCCAGCCCAAGTTCTCTTTCCATAGCTTTTAGTGTCTCTGCGGAAACAGATGGATCAAGTTTGTACTGGTCTAAGAAAGTCCCAGGTGATAGTTGTATGAGTGCAAATACTATGATTGTTATTATCCACAACTCTGGCAACATTATGATAAGCCTGCGTGCGATGTATTTTATCAACCCAGTTCACCTCTCCTTTGTTCACCTTTTTAGCATGCCTTTCACAATTTGATGTCTGAAAAACACTTACAAAACCATCAGAACATTAAAAATCTAATAATGGGCGGGCGAAAGCCCGCCCGATAAACATAGTTTTTGAGAATTATTCTTCTTTCCAGAGCCAGTCAAGATTCCAGGTTGTT
Source organism: Fervidobacterium pennivorans DSM 9078 (assembly GCF_000235405.2). Taxonomy (NCBI): domain Bacteria; kingdom Thermotogati; phylum Thermotogota; class Thermotogae; order Thermotogales; family Fervidobacteriaceae; genus Fervidobacterium; species Fervidobacterium pennivorans. The sequence continues at coordinate 1,910,267 of NC_017095.1, read as the reverse complement.
CCACCAAGCATTGTAATCTTGACATTCTTAACTGTGTTTCTCCATGCAAAGAGCCTGAGTGAGTTAACTGTGTAAATAAGCGGTATGTTTTCGGAAGCAAGTTTCTGGAATTTCGCCCAGTAGTCCTTCACAACGTTTTCATCAAGAATTCTAACGTTTTCTGCGAATATCTTATCAATTTCCTTTTCAAAATCTGGGACATAGTAGGCATTTGGATCAACCCAGTCAGCAACCTTTGGTGAAAGGTTCCAGAAGTGGAGCGAACCTTCAATTGACCAAACGTTCCTACCACCTTGTGGTTCATCAGAACCAGTCAAACCAATGATAATTGCGTCCCAGTCACCAACGTTGAGCATCCTGTTAACAAGTGTATTAAAGTCGCCTGGAACGAACGTAACGTCCATACCAAGTTGTTTGAGAGCAGCTGTAATAATGTTACCCATACCTTCTCTGACTGTATTACCAGCGTTCGTTTCAATAACGAATTTCACAGGTCTTCCTTTGCTATCGATAAGTCTACCATTCTTGTCCCAGCTGAATCCACCAAGTCTGAGTTCTGCTCTTGCCTTATTAAGGTCGTATGGGTATTTTACAGTGACTTTTTCATTGTAGTATGGTGATGCCATGGAAACTGGTGACCATTGTTCAATTGCAAGACCATTGAAGAGCGTATCAATCATCTTTTTCTTGTCCATTGCGTATGCAACTGCTTTTCTGAAGTGCACATTTCTGAACCATTCTCTCTTTGCTGGATCTTTGTTATTCCAATTGAATGTAATGAATTGTGTTCCATATGCTGGACCGTATGCAAGAACTGTGATATTGAATTTCTTTTCGTTTTCTTTGAAGTAGTTGAATTCTGTTCCTCTTGGTGAGTAGATATCAACTTCGCCTTTTTCAAACGCAAGTTTTTGTGCATCTTGCGAGGAAATTATCTTGTAAACAACTTCTTTCAAGAATGGAAGTTGTACACCATCTTTTGTCTTCTTCCAGTAGTACGGGTTTGCAACAAACCTTACGTATTGGTCGGGCACATATTCAACAGGAATGAACGGTCCCAAACCGACAATTTCCTTCTTGTTGATTGCATCAACTGTCCAGAATTCTGCGAATTTCTTTTCTTTGACCCATTTTTCCGCCTTGTGTTTTGGGAATATGTACATTCCACCAAGGTATCTGAGAGCAAGCCTGAATGGTTCTGGATAGTACATTCTGACAGTGTAGTCGTTAATCTTTGTCGCTTTTGGTAAATATCCGTTTGTACTTCTTATAACATCCTTGTATGAACTTGGGATATCAGGATTTGTGTAGATTTCATTGAGTGTGAAGACAACATCGTCTGCTGTGAATGGTGTGCCATCGCTCCACTTTACACCTTTTCTGAGGTACCAAATGATTTCCATACCGCCATCTTTTGTTAGCCTTGGACCGTCCCACTTTTCTGCAAGCGCGGGGTAGAACTTTCCATCGATAGCCGACCTTTCAATAAGGACTCCACCCCATCCCATGAACATAGCAATAACATCTGAGGAGCTTGTTTCCTTGGACACAGTATCGTTACATGTCCTTGGACCGCTCAATGTTGGAAGAATGAGTGTTCCACCTTTCTTACCCGTTGCGTCGTAACCAAGGTAGTTGGCAAATGCAAAGAAAACAACAAAAGTCAACAAAAGTGACACGAGAACCTTCCTCATACCTACACCTCCCTTTTATCTACCAGGTGGCATGCAACCTGGTGGTTTGAAGAAACGGATTTCATCTCTGGATATTCTTTCTCACAAATAGGCATTTTGAATGGACATCTCGGATGGAAGAAACAACCACTTGGTCTTGCTATCGGGCTCGGAACGTTTCCTGTAAGTATTATTCTTTTTCTCTTCTTTTCAATAGCTGGGTCTGGAATTGGTGAAGCTGACAGCAATGCCTTTGTATACGGATGAACAGGATTATCAAACACCTCGTTAACATCTCCCATCTCCACAATCTTACCTAAGTACATAACTGCAACTTGATGGCTTATAAACCTAACAAGTGCAAGGTTGTGGGAAATGAACACATATGTCAGTCCAAGTTCTTCTTGGAACTTCAAAAGCAAATTGACAATCTGAGCTTGAACAGAAACATCAAGCGCCGACGTTGGTTCATCCAGGTATATTATCTCTGGATCAACACTAAGTGCCCTTGCAATAGCTATCCTTTGTTTCTGACCACCGCTGAATTGGTGTGGATACCTGTCCATGTGGAATGGTTTTAAACCTACCATTCTTAAAAGCTCTATTGCTTTTTGTTCAGCTTCTTCTTTTGAATTAACTATCTTGTGAAACAACATTGGTTCAGTCAAAATCTGTCCAACCGTCATCCTCGGGTTCAAAGACCCAATTGGATTCTGGAATACTATCTGCATCTTTCTTCTGAAAGGTAAAAGTTCTTCCCTTGACAATCTGGAAATATCCGTTCCCATGATTTCTATTTTTCCATCCGTTGGATCAATAAGTCTTAGCATGACTCTCGCCGTTGTTGTCTTCCCACATCCTGATTCACCGACAAGAGCAAATGTTTCCCCCCTCTTGACTTCAAAAGAAACATCATCAACAGCTTTAACATCAGCAACGTGCTTTTTGATAAGAAAACCTTTGTATATAGGGAAATATTTTTTTAGGTTCTGTACTCTGATAATTACCTCATTACTTGGCATTTATATCCCCTCCGACTTCTACTGGGTTGAAGCATCTGACAAAGTGCCCTGGTTCAAGTTCTGCAAATGGTGGCAATTCTTTCGCACACTTATCAAGTCTTCTTGGACATCTTGGTGCAAATGGGCAAACATCGGGAACATCTATCATTCTCGGTGGTTGACCTGGTATCGATTCTAATTTGTCCTGCTTTATGTCAACCCTTGGGATGGATTTTAAGAGCATATTAGTGTATGGATGCATCGGCTTGTGGAACAAATCTTCTGCAGGGGCTAATTCCATCTGTCTTCCACCGTACATTACCATAACCCTGTCAGCCATCGCAGAAATAACCCCAAGGTCATGAGTGATAAAAATTGTCCCCGTCTTCAATTCTTTCTGAAGGTCTTTCATCAACTCAAGAATCTGGGCTTGTATGGTAACATCAAGTGCTGTTGTTGGTTCGTCAGCTATAAGTATCTTCGGGTTACACGAAAGTGCGATAGCGATAACAACCCTCTGTTTCATTCCACCACTAAATTCAAAAGGATACGAGTTCATTCGCTTTTCCGGTTCGGGAATTTGAACCTTTTCCAACATTTCAACTGCAAGTTTCCATGCAGTTGCTCTATCAACATGTTGATGCTGCATAATCGTTTCCATTAGCTGGTCACCAATCGTGTAAAGTGGGTTCAAGGATGTAAGTGGGTCTTGGAAAATCATCGATATTTCTTTACCACGTATTTCGGTAAGTTCATCTTCGTCCATCTTTACAATATCTTCTTCTTTTCCACGGCCTCTGTATATAATCTGACCGTTCACAATTTTACCAGGATGGTGAATAAGTCTCATGATACTTCTAACTGTAATACTTTTTCCAGAACCTGTTTCACCAACAATCCCCAAAACTTCGTTTTGAGACAAATCAAATGAAACATCGTTGACTGCTTTAAGAACTCCTTCTTCAAGATAGAACCATGTGCTTAAGTTTCTAACACTGAGAATGGGGTCCAAATCTACCAGTCCTCCTTCTATGCTTTATCTTTAAGAACTCAATTTGCTTCAGCTTAAAACTTTTCCAATTTCCAAGAAAGCTGAGGTCGCATATCTCAAATTGACTGATACATATTATACCACAATATGATTGTAACTTACAAGTTGCTTGAATTTGATTTTTTTCGCCAAATAGAGAGGTTTTTCAACTTCTTTTTTCAAAAGAGAATTTAATTCTTCATAAAAGCAACTATGCTCGATTTTTTAAAAGTCTACCGCTAAGTTTCTCAAATTACTTTTTGTTGAGTAAGTGTTTGGATAATAATCGTTAGTTTGATGATAGTTTCGTCACGGATATTTTTAATATCCCCAAATCTGCTAGTTATTTCTTCTTCAAAAACCGGGACCTTAACGGTTCCGCCTAAGCTTCGAATTTCCAAAAAATACGCAGTTGAAGAATCTTCACCAGAAGCTGTAGAGAAAAGGATTTTGTCCTGGACTAAACCTGCCGAAAGAATAGTTTTCAAAGGTATAATACTGTAACCAACAATGTGATAAGACTTGTGCAAGATATCAAAACGAACTTCGTTGATGTACAGCATATTGTTAGCAACAGAAATTACAACATAATAGACGGGATAAAAATACTTTGGAACCCCATGGTTGGATTTCACAAAGTATTCGTCGGTCATCCATGGACGGAATGAGAGAAATTCACCAAGAATTTTGTGACCTTTTTCTCTGATTTGGCTAACAACGAGAGTTTTTAACTCTTCAAAATTTCTGTCATACTTTGAGAGTGGAATAAAGCTGAAAAGGTAAAAAATGATTTCAAAGATGCTTGAAGCAATTAAAATAATACTTACCCCTATTTTTGCAAACTCAACAATGGTCATATAATTTTGGAGAAACGATAGAAATGAGAAATCGAAGAAGAGTAAAATAACACCGATGGAGAAAACTAAGACGTAGAGAAGCGGAAATTTTCTAAAGAAATCTCTATCAGTTTTTTCGCGCATATACCCCCTCCTATTCTCTCCCACCTGCTACTAAATCCAGCATTGTGTTAGAATTTTAGAATTATTTCAAATATCTTATTCTTCAACGCTTTTCAGGAAGTCCTCGTATTTCTTATCTATTTCCTCTTTTTGTTTTTTGATCGCGATAAGCTTTTCTCTCGCTCTTGTAAGAAGCAGTATAGCCTTTGCATAAAGCTCTATCTGTTTTTCTATATCCAACTCTGATGATATAAAGTAGTTTTTTATCATGTCTATTAGTTGCATTAGTTCCTTAAATGTTAGGCTGTTGATTTCTTCCTCATTTAACGCAAGTATCCTCTCAATATCAAATGTTTCTGTAACTTTCATCTTTCTAAGCCCTCCCTTTTGATTATAGACGATTATGAACATCTTAAGCTATTTCAAATCACCTTTGAAGTTACCTGACCATCTACAAAATTAATCTTAATAACATCGTTACTACTTATTTGTTTTATACTACTAACTATTTCGCCATTTTTCGTGATTAAAGCCCCGCCAACAGCTAACGCCTTCAAAGGTCCTCCTATACTTTCGAGTTCCATTTTCATCTGCTCTGTTTTACTGTAGAATGACAAATAATTCTTATCCACGACGGCAGAGATGTTTTCAAAACTTATCAATTCACTTGTCTTTTGTTCTATATTAATCGAAAGATCCTTACTCATTGCGTGTAATGAATCAGCAATTAATCGTTCTGACTCGGAAAACTTTGACTCCAATCTCTTCGAAATGTTGTTTACAAAATCAAAAGAGATTCTGTCCTCGAATTCAGATAAACTTACCTTACTTGTGAGATATTTGGCATACTCTCTTATATTCCGAACCAATATTGATATGTTGTTTTTAAATGCATCACTCAATACGTTAAAAATTCCCGACTGAATTCTGGCTTCAGTTACCCCAATAACGGCACCTACTTTTTGTTTTAGTTCTCTGTAGCTTTGCTCCATATCGTCTATATAACCTTTCAACTGGTTTGAGATTTCCTTTGCCACCGCAGTAGGAGTAGGAAACCGTCTCCAAGCAACGTAATCTGCCACGGTCTCGTCTTTCTCGTGACCAATTCCGGTCAAAACGGGGATATATTTATTCATGTAAGCGATTCGAACGGCAAGTTCTAAATCGTCGAAAAACATTAAATCACTAGGTCCTCCACCACCTCTGATTATGGCTATTACATCGTATCTCACGTTGTTTGTTCTGCAGAAAAGTTCGATCCTATTCAAGGCAGAGATAACCTCTTGCGCTGTTGAAACTCCCTGCATTGAAGATTCGTATAGATGTATTACAGGTCGATAGATATCTGGAACTAACAGGTTCGAAAGAAAATCAAAATATCCTTGCGCTGTTTTTGATGTAATCACCGCAATCAATCTGATAGGTTCCAGCTCCGAAAGTTCGTGCGTCACTTCCATTAACAAGCCTTGCTTTCTTAATTCTTCCCTTATTCTCTGTCGTCTTTTCAATATATCGGATTCACCTTGTGGTGCAATTGAATCTGCCCAAAAACTGAACTGGAATCTATCTGGATAAAAAGAAAGTCTTCCTTGAAACTCCCATTTTTTGTGCTCTAAATCGTAAATATCTTTAACTCCAAAAGAATAAAGATAGTTCATAATCCCTCTCAAAAGATGCTTCCATACGATAACTGTAAGCTCAAACTTCTTTCCATCGACTCCCTCTTGGGAAACGGTTATATACAATGCTCCATTGTATGGTTTCACCTTAACAACATCAGCAACGAATCTGTATCTTTGTGATAAGATGTTCGTTTCCTTAAGCTTGCTATGGACGTATTCCACAAAATCTCTGAGTGTTTCAAAATTCAAAGGTTCACTCGATTGGAATCCTATATTCTCCATCACTACTCACCACTACACTAACTTTCTTAAAATTACCCTTCTGGTCAATAATCTCAAATTCCCATTCGCGTTCTTTCACTGGAAATCTGTTGTTCAATGTTTTTATTCGCAGATATCCATCTTTTATTACGACCTGTTTTAAGTTGTAAACGCCTCTTTTGTACTCAAGTGAGGTGCCATCATCTTCGTAGAAATAGCCAACAACTTTTGACTTCTGGGATGTTTTGAACACTTTCCAGTATATCTTGTCAACTTTCGATAAGTCAACGTAATCCGTTGGTTCAATCATCGGTATTGCCGAGTTACTAATCTGGAACGCTGGAATATAATGGATTGGAGTCTCTACTATGTTCCATCCTCTTTTGTAAATTTTCCTATCAAAAATTCCTATGCTTGTTCTTGGCAACCAAACCAAACGTTTTTGTATGTTCGGTCGGTATACAGGAGCAACCAAGATATCTGTTCCAAATAAATACTCATCCTCAATGTTGAAAGCTTCAAGCTGTTCAAAATCGTAGAAGAGAGGTCTCATGAGGGGCCTGTTTTTGAGAACGCCAAACATGTATTGTGTGTAAATGTAAGGAATAAGTTTGTATCTCCATCTTATTACCTCTCTTAGTATCTCTTCCACTTCTGATCCGAATGCCCAAGGTTCTTGCCTTCTTGTTCCGATAGCTGAATGATTCCTAAACATTGGAGTAAATAATCCGAACTCCATGAATCTAATAAGCAGTTGTGCGTTCACATCTCCACCAAACCCACCGACATCACATCCGCTGTAGAATACACCTGCAAGGCTTAGTGAATTCAACCTAATTATCTCTTGGAGAATATGCTCCCACCAACTATGGTTATCGCCGGTCCACACACCACCATATCTCTGAATGCCAGAATACGCTGAGCGAGTTATCAAAAACGGTCTTTTATTCTCTTTTTGGAGCATTTCAGATGTGGCACGCACCATGTTCAACCCATATGCATTTTTCACTTTCCAGTGCGGGGTTTCATCAAGATGTAAAATGTCTTCTCCGTGTCCTCTGCGTCCAATCTCGCCTATAGTCCCCAACATACCTGCGAGGTTTATGCCATCTTCCAATTTTGCATGTTTTAACTTTTCCCTTGCCTCTTCCAAGTCTTTTTCCGTGGCGAATATTGCTATCTCGTTCATATCGTTCCAAAAACCATCTATACCGTCATTTAAATACTTCTTCGCATTCTTCGCCCACCACTTTCTAACGCTTTTGTTCAAAAAGTCAGGGAATCTAACTCTTCCAGGCCAAACAGCACCTTCAAAATCTTCTCCACTGTAGTCTTTTAAAAAGTACTTATTCTTCCCTTCTTCAAATGCGAAATATCCTTTTTCCACCTTTACACCAGGGTCAAGAATCGACACTATTTTAAATCCATCTTTGTGGAGTGATTCCAGCATATTTTTGTAATTTGGGAAGTTTTCTTTACTCCAAGTAAAGACTTTGTATTTTTCCATATAGTCTATATCAAGATAAATCACATCGCAAGGGATTTTTTTCTCTCTAAACTTTTTGGCAATATCCAAGACTTCATTCTCGTTGAAATAGCTCCATCTCGATTGCTGATACCCAAACGCCCAAATAGGGAACGCAACGTTCCTGCCTGTCAGTTTGAGATACTGTTCCAAAATCTTTTTTATTGAATCTTCGACGATTATATACTGGACAAATCCCTTAGCTTTCGATTTAAAAGTAAGAGTTTTGTCGTTATTCGAATTCAAGTCTATCTCTAAATACCCTGGGTAGTCTGTAAAACAACCATATTTGGTTTTTAAATCCTTTGAGACGTAAATGTAAAACGGGAATGACTTGTAAAGCGGGTCTGCACCTGGATGATGTGTAAAATTATCAGTATTCCAGAAGATGTATTTTCGTCCATTTCTATCAAGTGGACCTACTTTATCACCAAAGCCGAAGAAGTATCCATCAGCATGATATCGTCTCTTCACAACGAAGAACTCTTGACCATCGTGAATTTCAACTTGAGCACACAAATCTTTGAAGAGAGAGTCAAATTCTTCAGGTTTCGCTGTCGAAATCTTGTTTGCGTATCTACCCAACACTGCAAAACTCCCTGCGTCAGCTTCTCCGTAGACTATCTTATATATCAACTTCAAGACCTCCCTGGCTAAAGATTATTTGTTTTAAACCTCAAAAATCATGTTGTCTATCAACCTTGCCTTGCCAACAAAAACAGCTAGAGCTACAATGACTTTCCTCTCTATTTTCTCAACCGGTTTCAATGTTTCTTCATCAACTATCTCTACATAGTCAACTTTCAAAAGTGGATGGTCGAGTATTTTTAACATTTCGCTCTTTATTTTCTGTACGTCACGTTCCCCAGATTCGATAAGCTCTTTGGCTTTCAGAAGCGATTTATACAACCTCGTTGCCTCTTTTCTTTCTTCTGGACTTAAATATACATTCCTTGAAGACATAGCCAGTCCGTCTTCTTCCCGAACGATGGGCATCTCTATCATCTCAACATCCATATTCAAATCCCTTACCATTCTTCTCAATACTCTGAACTGCTGGGCATCTTTTTGCCCAAAATAAGCCTTCGTTGGTTTCACTATATTGAAAAGTTTTGTCACAACGGTACAAACTCCTCTAAAGTGCCCCGGTCTACTTGCACCGCACAGATACTTTGAAAGCTCAACCTCCTCGACATACGTTGAATACATGGCTGGATACATTTCCTCAACGGATGGATTGAATACATAGTCTACACCTATTGGTTCCAGCAACCTCAGGTCTCTCTCGAGGTCACGTGGATACCTGTTGTAATCTTCATTTGGCCCAAACTGTGTGGGATTGACAAATATACTGACAACAACAACATCGTTCTCTTTGCGTGCCGCTTCCACTAAACTCAAATGTCCTTTGTGAAGATACCCCATTGTGGGCACAAAGCCTATACTTTTGCCGCTTTTCAAGATATCGTTCACTATCTTCTTCATCTCCGCTATTGTGTGAACAAGGCGCATATTTTCGCCTCCTTCCATACGTTCGCAAAAACATCTCTAACAATCGATATTCGATATTACCGCCGCATATTGCCGTGCGTTTTATTACACCGTTTTTAATGTTTACCTAGCCCTTGCATACGTATTGCGTTCTGTCCTGTAAACAAGACCTTTGAGCTCCAAAGTCGTTAAAATGAGCATAACTTGCGAGATTGGGACATTTAGTTTTTCTGACATTTCTTCTATTGTTACCTCACTTTCAATGGCACCGAAGATTTGAGCTTCATCATCCGTCAGTTCAACTATCTTTCTGTGGTCTTTAAAGCCGTAGTATTCAAGTATATCAGAAGGTTCGGTTGCAACAAAGGCTCCGCTTTTAATAAGGTAATTTGTCCCCTGAGAAGTTGTTCTAAAGATATCTCCTGGAACTGCAAAAACATCTCTTCCTTGTTCAATAGCGTACTTTGCCGTTATGAGCGCACCACTTTCAACACCAGCTTCGGTGACCAATACACCTACCGAAAGACCAGATATTATTCTATTTCTCTCTACAAATGTGAATTTCTTAGGCGATTCCCAAGGCAGATATTCGCTAACTACGCACCCGTTATCTATTATTTGTTCGTAAAGCATCTTATTTGATTTAGGATACACCACATCCACGCCACATCCAAGCACAGCAATGGTAGGTCTGTTCAACCTTAAAGCACTCGAATGTGCTATGGTATCAACTCCGTAAGCCATACCGCTCACGATTACAAAATGTTTTGAAATTTCGCTAACAAATCTTTCTGTTACCTGTTTGCCGTAGCTAGTCATCTTACGCGTTCCAACAACTGCGAAAAGATTATACGACAAATACTCCCATTTTCCTTTAACAAATAAACATACCGGAGGGTCCGGTATGTTCTTTAACGATTGAGGATACTCTTCATCCCAGTAAGTTATCAGCTTAGTACCTGTTTCACGCAAATAAATCGACAATCTGGTAATCAGTTCTGAAAATTCCCGCGAGGAGTTCTCAAAATCTTCAAAGATTGTTGGCTCATAATGCAGATATTGCTCTATCTGCGTAATATTCTTCTTAAAAACCTTAGAAAGTGCAACAATACTCAGCGAAGTATCCAACCCCATCCCCTATCCCCCAAGATATATAGGTTCTAATTTTTAGCAAAACGTTCCAGAAATCAGCAGTTAGTTATTTTTCTGACTAAGTATCTGCCTGATTTTTTCTTCAACTCCAGACTTTTTACCTGGCAAACATTTATCAGGCTTATCTCCTTTGGCGATAGCTTTGGCGTAACCTTCGCATCCAGGATAACCACATGCACCACAATTTATTCCAGGTAAAGCCTCTAAAATGAGCTTGACCGTTGGGTCCTCTTCGACTTTGAACTTTTCAGAAACATATGAAAGAAACAACCCAAAAGCAAAACCTAGTCCTCCAAGCAGGACTGCCGAGTAAACGACCACCACACCGTTCACCTCCGAATATATATGAAATAATGGAAAATGTTCGAAAAAAAGCAAGCTTAACCTACTGTGTTTTTTAATTATTATACACCAAAACAAATTTCAATGCAAACTTATATGGCGCGTGCCTACATTTATACTTAACAACACATAGGTTGTTCCCAAAAATGGTTAAAAACCCATGCGAAACCTTCAAACCTAGTTTATCTAAACATGAATTTGAACTAACCGTATCATTCCATTAACACTGCGATACTTGAAACTTTACCTTACATATCTGATAATATATGTGCAGCGACCCCCCTATCCCCCCTTGGAAGAGTTGAAAAACTTTTTCAAGACCCCCCGGATAATGGACCGGGGGTATTTTTTATTTATGCACACATTGTGTTATAATTTCTATGTAACCAATAATTTCCTAAAAAGGGGTAAATATGGCGGGGATTGGTTTTGAACTCAACAAATTGTTAAGTAAAAACTCTTTTTTTTCTGATATATTCAGTTTCTTTTATTCAGCAAATGTTAGTGCTGGACCTTGGATAATGTCTTCTGTCACTCTTGTTGTTATTCAATTACTCATTCCGCAAAATGAGATACCGTTCTTTATTTCGGCAATCATATACACGTTTATCTTTTCCACGATAATCTTCGGCAGTGTTTCCACTTCTGTAACGAGGTTTCTAGCGGATTTAATCTACAAAAAGGAATTCGAAAAAATATATGGGCTTTACATTTCATCTCTTGGATATGCAGTCTTTTCTTCCGCAACTTTCCTAACTGTCTTCTTCCTAATAAATAAAATTACAGAGCTTTGGAAAATATTTCTGTTTTCATATTCTCTAACAAGTTTGACAATCATTTGGGTACAAGTCATTTTCATAACGGCAATAAGGGTTTTTACTCCTGTTGTACTCAGTTTTTTATTCGGAAGTCTGCTGAGTCTGTTTGGAAGTGTTTATCTTTTTAAATTTAGAGGCGAATACTTTTCTTATTTGGGTTACAACTTCGGACTGATGTTTATAGCTTCAATGCTCCAGTTGTTTATAAGGCGCTATTTGTTTGTTGTGAAACCTTCCAAAGAGACCAAACTTCTATTCCTGGAAGCCGTAAAAAAATACAAAAAACAAGCCGTTTCGGGTTTCATAACTTATATGGCAGCCTGGATAGACGATTTCATCGCATGGTCTTATTTCAAATACTCAATTTCAAAAGGTTTCATTTTTGCTCCTCAGTATGATATCCCTATGTTCATTTCTTATCTCTTTATTGTCCCAACGCTGACACTCTTTGTGCTGAACTTAGAAACTGATTTCTACTTTAATTACAGGGCTTTCTACCAATCGATAGAAGAAAATCGCACACTTACATATATCAAGCTCGCCAAAGAAACACTCGATAATAACTTATACGCAACCACAAAACTCATTCTTTCAGTCCAATTCGCTTTTATGCTTTCTGGCTTAATACTCTCGGGTCCTTTTGCAAAAGCTTTGTTGTTAAACGATTATGGTCTTAAAGCCTTAAGATTTGGTATTGTGGGAGCTGCAGCGAACGGTATTTTTCTCTACGTTTCACTGATTGCTCATTACTTTGATTTGCCAGATATTCCTATGTATGCTTCCATAATCGCATTCACAATTAACTTCGTATTCTCGATGTTAACTATCATACGTTTCCCCGGTATTGGATTTGCTATAGGATTCATCATAGCAGTGATTTACAGCTGGACAAAATTCAGAGCCGTATACAAAGATTTGCTCCACTTTGAGTTCATACGAAACAGACTATCTCTTCCTTTAAGGCAGGTGATTATCCACGAAAACAAATATTTTGAAGAAACTGAATGATACAGGAAAACATAAGACTCCCAAACTATGGAATAACAAAGCATTGAAAAAACTCATTCAAAAAAACAACTTTACAAACTTGAAAAGCTTTTTGTTCCAACTGTTGGAACTGATAATATCATTTGCTATAGTGATTACCTTGCACCTCACTTCTGTTATAAGCTCTTCAGTTACAATTGTTTTTCTTGTTGCCTTCATCTTCATATGGTCCGCAAGATATGGGTTACTGCCTTTCTTAGTATCGATTTCGATATTCCAGTTACTGCTACTAACACTTTTCAAACAAGTGCAAAACATTGGTGGACTGAGTTTAAATACCGTTTCAATTTTTACCATTGTTGTTGGACTCATAATTGGAGTTGTTGGTGAGATGCTTAATAAAAAGATTAGAGATTTACAAAACGATAAGAAAAGACTGGAGCTGGAAAACCAGAAGCTACTTTCTGCTATAGGCGATATGAGAGTAGTCATCTCTCAATTACAAATGAGAATTTACTTTGAAGGTGAAGGATTGATAGTTTTACTTGAAAGGCTTAGAGAATTGGAAATACTAGATGTAGATGAAATGCTTACGAGGGCTGTCGAAATTATCGCTGAGTTCTTCGAACTCGAAAATCTTCATCTCTACCGCTGCGAGGGGAATTTCATGAGGTATGTAGCTGGCATAGGTCAGAAAAGACTACCAAATTCACTCGATACAACAAAATCCAGAGTCATTTACGATGCTCTTCAAAACGGATATTCAACGCTTCCCAAAGTTATAATGAAAGCAGATATAACTTCCTTCGAGCCTTGGTTTGCCGTGGTAATTGGTGAAAAATCAAATGCCTTTGGTGTTTTCGTTGTTGAAGATGTTTCGCCAGAAAAGTTTTCAGAAACTCTTGTAAAATACATAAGTGCTGTTGCAGGTTGGTTGTATGCAAACGTCAGGACAATACTGCAAGAAGAGAAAGCTCTGGAAGAAGTCTACAAAAAACCAGACGGAACTTGGGACGAAAATTATTACATTAAAAAGAAGAAAGTCTTCGAGAAACGAAAAGAAAGATTTGGCATACCTTATGAGGAATTATGTATAACCTACAAATCCGAATACCACAACTCCATAGTAAACACTTTCAGAAAATCCGATGTGCTAGTAGCATACCCTACAAATGGTAAAATTGTCCTAAGAGCCCTCTTAGCTGTCTGCGACGCTCAAGGAAAGGCAAAAATACTTGAGAGGTTGATCAATAAATATGAAATCGAGGTATGTTAAAAATGCAGATTTCAAAGGGTCCGGAGAGATGAGAAATATCAGAAAGAATTCTATTAACAAACGCCAACAATTAAGCTCTAAAATAATTTCGGGTACCAACCAAATTATAGTTTTCATTAACCTTTTCTCCATACTTTTTTATGGATTCCGCTTAGAGAACCTTATCGTCATACTCATTTCTGCAGTTCTTTTTTACATCGAGCGAAAAAATTTACCGGAAGTTGTTCTTTTCGTGTTAGCTTATCCACTATCCTGGCTATTCTTTATCCCTTTGAAAAATGAAGAAATTGAAGACTTCTTCAACATACCACTACCACCGGAGATCCGGCTAAATATCGACGAAACTGTAAAATCAGTTCTCCCGGTGAAAACAATTATTATTATTGGAGACACAACTGAAAAGAAGGCCGTTACTCAGAAACTTGTCACATACGTAACACACGGTATTGATGTCGAGGAGAATATGAAATACCTCCGGATGTTGCAAAAGGACCCCCACATGGATATTGCCCTTTACGCCGGCCAAGCATTCGAAGACATAGAAAATTATTTTGAAGAACAGATTGCAAAGTCCAGGAATATTAACGACATAGAATCCTGCTTGACTATTTACAACTATTTGAGAACAGGTATTCCGAAAGGTGTTGTAAGACAAGACCTTGAAAATCTTTTACGCGCAAAAATGGAAAATGTAAGCAACCGCCTGCCAGAATACTATGAAATTATGTACTATCTTGAAAAAGATGAAAACTATTTCTTGAAAGGATATGAGGTAACAAAGGAGCCAAGACTTCTGAAAAAGTATCTTTTAGAAAAACTCAGAAAGAGGGAATACAATATTGTAAAAGCATACTTATCAGAAACAACCAGAAAGCTTATTTGTGAAAACTAATTAGATTTTTCCCCACTCTTAGTACTCGAGGTGTTACCATATGGATGAAACAAATAAAACCGAATTTTTTGCTTATCGGTTTATTCTAGAGACACTTCCTCCAAGGGGAACGAACCCAGACAAATACTTAGCTTTCTGCAAAGAAGCTGTAGAACAAGGAGCTCAAATAATTGCGGTCACAGATTTACCTATGGGAAGTGCAAGGGTATCTCCCATAGCACCTGCTCATATGCTGGTAGAAATGGGATTAGAGGTGCTGATGCATTTTTCACGAACTACGAGAAATGCAATTCGAATAGAAGGTGATTTAATCGCTGCACACATGCTTGGTATTAAGAATCTCTTGATTCTCTCCGGAGATGACCCAAGGGTTGGAACCTATCCGTTTTCATCGAGTATTGAAGATTTTAGTATATACGATGTGTTCAAACTAACAAAACTACTGAACGAAAAGGGTGAAGACCTCGCAGGTTTGAAAATCTTTGGTTCTTTCTCGTTCAATGCGGGAGGTGTCTTCAGCCCATTTGAGAAAGATTTGAATCAGACATTGGAAAGAATGGAACTCAAAATGCAAAATGGATGCCAATTTTTCGTCTCGCAACCTATCTTCAATTCCGAGACTATTTTAAAATTATTTGAAAAATCTGAAGCTGAAGAACTTTTCAGAAGAACTAAAATCTACATCGCTCTCATGGTTTTTGAATCCTTTCAACAACTTGAACATTACTCAAAAGTCCCAGGCGTCTTCGTTCCAAAAGAATACTTCCGTCAAAAAAATGATGCACATTTAGAACAATACTCAATTCATCAATGCATCTCCATAATTGAAAAGCTTGCACCATATGTCCATGGCTTTTACCTCACTTCCACAACAAAGAAAATGGAAACGATAAAGACAATTTCGGATGCAGTAGTTTCGCAGTATTAAAAAAACAAGAGAGTCAAACAAAAGGAGCAGGTAACGATGTATTACGTTGTAGCAATATCGAATTACTCGGAGAACAAGATGTTCGTATACTCTTCCGCTGAAAACATAACCCTTGGAGAAAGGGTTGTGGTATCTTTTAGAAATAAAAAGACTTTGGCGTATGTGATTCAAAAGTTTGAGAGTATTGAAAAAATATGGAAGAGTAACATAAAAGAACTTATTGACTTTGAGAAAATAGGATTGAATTCATCTAAGGTACCGAAAATCATTGAACGTTGTGACTATATTTCATTCATAGATAGTGTCCGACTAAATGCATTTATCGACTGTGCACTTTCTCTGGGTTATCCAATAGGTCGGTTGTTCGACTTATCATTCCCTCCCAGTTTTGACAAATACTTCACGCTATTTGTTGAAAGTGCTAACCCGTTGTTTAACCTTCCAAAGATGAAATACGAAGAATTTAGGAAAATGAGCAAGGCAAAAGAGTACATCGAAAATGGGCTGGTTAGAATTTTCCGCGATTTCGAAACTAAAAAGCCAAGACCAAGGGGCAAAGAAGAATTTGTAAAGCTTTTAGCTTCCCCAGAAGAATTGGCAAAGTTACGATTGACTTCAAAACAATCGGTAGTTGTAAACTATTTGCTTTTAAAAGGAGTATCAACCGTCGATGAAATACTGAGCGACTTGGAAGGCGAAGGTATAGATAAAAGTGTTTTAGTGCAACTAAAAAATAAAGGTGTTGTTGAAATAACAGAACTACCAATTACAAACGAAACAACTGAACAACTTAACAGTAAAAGAAAGCTAACGGACGAACAGCACAAAGCCGTAGAAAATATCTTAGAAGAATTAAACGACCGAAAAACGCATTTAAAACACCTACTTTTTGGTCCTACAGGAAGCGGAAAAACAGAGGTTTATTTAGATGTTATTAAACACGCACTGAACTTTGGTAATGTGATTTACCTTGTGCCAGAGATATCACTAACAGAACAAACCATTGCAAGACTGCGAAAACACTTTCCAGATATCCCCATCGCGGTGTATCACAGCTATCAGACAGACGCAAAAAGGGTAGAAATATGGTCAAAAGCAGTAAAAGGGGAAATAAACATCCTCGTTGGTCCGCGCAGTGCCCTCTTCGTTCCCTTGAAGAATTTAAAACTTGTCGTTGTTGATGAAGAACAAGACGAAGGATACTACAACAACAGTGAGCCATATTACGATGTGAGAAAGATACTACATCACTTTCCAGTAACCATTATATTTGGCTCTGCAACTCCACATCTTGAAACCTACAAACTTGCAAAGGATGGGCTCTACAAATTCCACGTTCTCACAAAGAGATTCAACGTAGAATTACCAGAAGTTGAAATCATCGACATGAGGAAAGAAAAGAAAGTGACTCCTTCGATATCTAAGACACTTCACGAAGAAATTACAAACGTTCTAAACAAGGGCATGTCAGCTTTGATATTCACCCGTCGAAAAGGATTTTCAAGGGTCCAATGTGCCGTATGTGGTCACACCGTGAAATGTGACAACTGCGATGTCTCCATGACTTACCACTCCGATTCCGAAAAGCTGAAATGTCATCTGTGCGGTTTGGAAAAAGGTGTTCCGAATATGTGCCCAGTTTGTGGCTCTCAACTATTCACAGACAAAGGCACAGGGACTGAAAAGATAGAAAGAGAACTCAGGGAACTCTTCCCTGGTAAAAATATTGGACGAATAGATGCAGAAATTATTGACACTCCTGAAAAACTGAAAAAAGTCCTCGAAGCTTTAAGAGAAGGAAAATTGGAAATCGTTACAGGGACGAAGATGATAACAAAAGGACTGGATATCTATCGAATAGGTCTCGTTGGAATCGTTGACGTCGATGCGTTGATATCTTATCCTGATATAAACGCTCCATTAAGAACTTTTCAACTCCTTGTCCAAGTCATTGGTAGAGCTGGGAGAAAAGAAAAAGGCAAAGCTATCATACAAACCTACGACCCGAACAATCCCGTAATTGTTTACGCAAGTGCACAGGATGTTATAGGTTATTACGAGCGTGAATTGTCGTTAAGAAGAGAATTGAATTATCCTCCATTCGCAGATATTGTGCATGTTATGTATTCAAACCAATCAGAAGAAATAGCCAGAGAAACCATCGACGCCGTTTACAACGAAATTCTCAACGCAGAAGAGCTGTATATAGAAATACTTGGCCCTTCTGAGCACCCCGTATTTAAAGTTGCGAACAAATATCGTTATCAGTTCTTTGTTAAAACCACAAATGTATCTAAAGTTGTTAATTTAATTAGTGAAATCAAAACCAAATATCCGGGGGATTGGGTTGTGCAGGTCACTCCTCCGGAGATATAACATACGAAAAGGGGTATTAAGATGAAAAATGGTGAACTTACCAAGTTGAGGGAAATGAATCTGTTTGCTGCAATTTTCCATCTTGTGCAAGGAATAGTGGTATTAGTTCTTGCAAACGACTTTTCAATAACCATAACAAGGGGATTTTTGAAATTCGATGAAACTACACGCAGTCTCATCCCAGCAGTGGAAAATCTCTTCGATGTTAAGCTTGCATATCTTATAGCTTCTTTCCCATTCATAACGTTTATTTTCCATCTATTAGTTGCTACGGTATTCAACAAAAAGTACAACGAAGACCTGAGTAAAGGTATTAACCCATTCAGATGGGCAGAGTATTCAATCTCTTCCTCCATCATGATGATCATCATAGCTATGCTCGTAGGTATCTCTGATTTTGGAACTTTACTACTCATATTCTCAATCAACGCAACAATGATACTCTTTGGATATCTGATGGAATTAATTAATCAGTTCACAGAGAAAACCGTTTGGAGTCCATTCTACTTTGGGGTATTTGCTGGGTTAATCCCATGGATAGTGGTATTCCTAGTCATACTCAGATCAAATCCACCTGACTTTGTGATTTGGATATTTGTCAGTATCGCTATTTTCTTTAACCTATTCCCAATAAATATGACTTTGCAGTATAAAAAGATTGGCAAGTGGAAAGACTATTTATACGGTGAAAAAGTCTACATCATCTTGAGCCTTGTTTCAAAAACAATCTTAGTCTGGCAAGTTTTCGCCGGAACGTTGCAACCTAAGTAATTAAGGTCAGTCTTTAAATTGCAGCCGCCTTGCAAGGCGGCTGCATTTTTGGAGTTTTTATTTCGCTTTCTTAGAGTTCTTTAAAATAGTCCCTATTGAAGCTGCGGAGAGTAGAATTATGAATCCCCAACTGGCAAGCATAAAAACAAGTGCTGGTGTGCTCATTGTTTCCCACCTGCCTCATTTTTCTGCATATTATTCAGAGCCCTATAAATCAAAATGAAGCTAAGTAAGAACACAAGAACCATAACTGACCTTGCGGCAAAGACCCATGGAATTAAGTTTGGATAATTTTTCGCAAAATCTGGCACTACTTTTAGATAACCATTTTTGGCGTAATCAATGGTTGAAAATACGAGCAATACAATTATGAACGCCGGGGTTATCAATTTCATGACTATTGAATAGAACCATTTTGGAACCTTCCAGTAGCTCCCATTATTGATTTCTTCTAAACCTTTTTCCTTGAATAGCCAGACGGCTGATATTATTTCAATCAATCCCAAAACAACTAACAGATAAGAACCTACCCAGTTGTCAAGCTCTGTGAGGTATAATAGTTCGCTTGTTTTCGTAACGATTGGTTCCAACGCGATAGGTAAACCTGCGAGTATATAAAGTGCGAATATCACGCTTGAACCTTTCTTTCGGTCGACTCCAAACTGTTCTTCTAAAAATGCTACCAAGTAATTGAACATCGCTATAGAGCTTGTGATACCTGCAAAGAAAAGTAACAAGAACCACAATGTTCCAATGACATTACCACCAACCATCGTTCTAAATACATTCGGCAAGGCTATGAAAGAAAGTCCTACACCACTCTTTAACCCTTCCGGTCCAAGGAAAGTAAAGGCAATGGGTATTACTATTGTTCCAGCAAGGATTACTTCTGCAAATTCATTTAGTGAAGCAGTAGCAACCGCGGATGTTACTATATCATCGTCTTTTTTCAAATAAGAAGCATAGTTTTGAATTATACCCATCCCAAGTGAAAGGGTGAAGAATATTTGACCTGCCGCTGCAAGTGTTGACGACCAGTTCAGTTCATTCCATCGAGGTGCCCACAAAAAGTCCAGTCCCTTGATGGGTGCCCACTCAGGTTTAACAGGTGAGCCAAGTGTAAGTGCTCTGATAAGAAGAATCAAAGCAAAGACATATATTGTTGGCATTGCAATTTTTGCTAGCCTTTCCACACCTTTCTGAACACCACCTCGCGCTACATACCATAATATCGCCAAGGTAATTATCCAGAAAGTGAAAACCAACGAAGGACTTTGAATATAATGAACAAAGTATGAGACTGTATCAACTGAAGGGTCCATATATCCGCCAGTTGCAGTCAACCATGCATACCCAAGCGTCCATCCTATGATATGGTTGTAATAAGAGTTCAACAATACAACAACAGAGAGTGCAATCGCTCCAGCTAAAGCACCAAGAACTAAAGCAACCTTTTTACTTGCACCTTCTTTTGCCTGCAGGTAAACCATAGGTCCTATAGTTCCATATCCGTACCGTCCACCGTATCGTCCCATAGACCACTCTATTATCAAAAGAGGTATTCCCATGAACAGTAAGGCAGCAAAATAAGGAATCATAAAAGCTCCGCCACCATTTTTGGCGGCCTGATATGGAAACCTCCAAAAGTTTCCCAAACCTATCGCGTTACCTGCCATCGCGAGAATCAGCCCTAACTTGCTGCCCCAGTGTTCCCTTTCGTGGAAAGATAAGTTGCTAGAATCTTTTGTCTTTCCAGCAGACCTTTTGTTGCCCATAGAAATCCACACCTCCCAAAATTTTGAGGATTAAAGAAAAAATAAAAAGAAACTCGAAGGGCAAAAGTTCTATCTTGAATAACAACTCAACATAAATCATAATGTAAGTAATACGAACTTTCAATTAACAACAAAGTTTTACTTCGCTAAAAATTAAAGATTTAGACTTTTTTTCCAGATGATGATTTTTCACCTAGAAATCAGCATGGATAAAAAAAGACCGCCTTTCACAATTTTTTGACAAAAGGCGGTCTTTTTAATCTTTGCTCGTTTTTATTCTTTTTTATAATTTCCCCACGAGCAAAATGTCATACGGAAAATTGTCGTAAAACAAGCAGCTAAACTGTAAAACAGTGTAATTGCATACTTGTTTAGTAACTAAATCATTTTCCAGTTCCAAAAATCGCGTTCAAGTATTCTCTTATATATCTCTTCCGTTCCCTTGCGAACTCTTTCATCCACTCTATTTCACTTTCCCAGTTGTCTATTTCTGGCTTTCCCCAGCGTCTGGAATGTAAGGCTATCTCTGTCTTTATTCGACTTGCATGTTCATCTATGATTTTTACAACCCTATCCTCATTAAATACCACGTTTAGTACATAGTCGAACCTTTCCAGGAATTTCTTCTTAAAGTCTTCATTTTCCAATAGTCTTCTGAAAAGGAGTGTCGATGTGGCACCCACTGTTACAGTAACCCAAACATTTGGGTCACCATACATTGCAACTTTTAGTGTGTTATGTGTTGGCTCCCAAAAGGAAAGGTCCATGTCATACATCATCCATCTCCATTTACCGTCACCAAAATGTTTGTCCTCAGGTTTCAAAACTCGCCACATCCGTTCGTTATTACCGGGCCAGTCCATATTTCCGGCTATGATTTCAGCAATTTTGTACTCTATATAGCTGTCAATATCTATCATACTCGCAACATACGAATAATTTTCTGGTCTTGATAAATCGTTGTCCTTAACAAATTCGGCGAGTTTGACAAAGCTTTCTTGACCGCCTTCTTTTCCATCTTGTATGCTCAAATCTCCATTTATAATCACCGTGTTTTTCTCACTGACTCCGTGTTTTACTTGCAGGTATCTTTGATCGTAATACTCCATCAAATAGATTATCCCCCAGTATTCTCCGTTGATGTAATGAACAACCGGATAATTATCCTGTGTGTCAAAATTTAATCCTTTGAAGATTTCTTGCACTGCTGAATCCCGGATATACGTCGCTTCCCAATCGTTGCCGGAGTTTCTTAGAATAAGCTTTTTGTAACCTATTCTTCCAAAGAATGGATAAGTGAACTCTCCTTCCCTGTTCCTCGCATATAGCCTGAGAGATTTTATCGGGAAATTCCGAGTGTATTCACCATGGATCCTCAAACCTATATCCGTTCGGTAAACAAGTTTTCCATTTTCAAAATATTCCATAATGGCCTTTCTTTCCCAATCGCTTCCCCTTTGGTGGTAGTTACCGCTCCACTCAGGGTTTGCGGAATCAAAGAGTTTGCCAGGGACGTAAATTCCCTTTTCTTCATCAAAAAGGTTTGAGGGATCAGTGATTATTGAAACAACTGGTAAGTCGTGGTGTATTCCTACAAAGTATGTTCTTACGGCACTATCAGTAACCTTTCCGTTCACAACCTCGATAATCTTTAGAACGGTTGCTTTTTTGAATTCTCCTTCGGGTTTTTTCCAATATAAAGGAGATGTTGGAATATAAATAAGCGTGTTATCGTATCGTTCAACTATAGGTATAGCTCTTTCATACTCAACAGTTCTTGTATTACCAATGACTGGGTCAGTACCATCCATAGTATAGTAAATTTGCCCACCGACCGTTGATTTAATTTCTACTTGGAATGGGCTCTCGTAAAATCCCGATTCATGGGATATAATGAGTTGGGAAAAAGCTATAGTCGAAACCAATACGGCAAAAACAATCGCAACAATTACTTGACTTCTCATTTTGCTCCCCCCTTTTACTGAGCGTGTTCAGCCTCCCCCTTTTTACCGTGAATTATCATCCACCATTATCTGTAAGCCCTTATCCAAAACTCATACACTACACTTTGTCCATCCAACCGAATTTTAGGTTTCCCTGCAAGTTCCTCCAAAACATTATCGGGAATTTCGTACTTTGGCTTAATGAATATGGTGTACCCTTCTCCAGAAAGCTTGTAACCCACTTCGTATCTATTTGCCAAATACTCACTCATGTAACCTTTGGAATAAATCGACTGTGAATTGAGAGTTGAGATTCTAAAACCTCCACTTATATATTTCCTAGCAGCTTGTTCAACCTCTTTCAGTTCATTATATATGTCCAAGCCAGTCATGTTGGTAGTTTCCGTTGCGGTAGTCACAAGTGGTATCAACAGTGTGCCCGTTGTATTATTTACCTCGTAAGTCTCGGCAGCGGTCGTTGAGTTTTCTGTGTCGCCAGTGTATCCGGTCTGTCCAGCTGCGTCTTGCAGGCTAAATTGAGAACTTGTGGATTGAGTGTAAGTTTCTGAGGCTGTTGGAGATTGTGAAACTTTTTCTGAACTTTCGGATTGCACGCTTTGTGCAATGGTTGGAGCTAAAGTATCGGAACTTTCACTAACGTGCTGAGAAATCTGCCAATCCCACGGAATTTGCCTCTTAGAATTTACTGAAATGATAACAACTAAAACTACCAACAATAGCACAAAAATCAGTTTTACCATCTCTCCCAAGGTTATCCCTCCGTCTTTTCATTCTTTTATGCTTAGTATTTTTATCTTTTCTCAAATTGTTAACTCTTTTTTGGTGAAAACTCTTTTTTAATGCACACAATTGATAATGCGCCAAAAATAGAGGCGCCTATGATCGAAAGAAAAAGATTTTTAGTAATCAAAACTTTGAAATCGTCCTTTATTGAAAAAAGCTGTGCCATGCGAAGTAAGTAGACTGATTTATATATTGGGACAAAATTCAAAATCTTCTTTCCTAACTCTGGTAAAGATGATACAGGCATTAACGAACCGCTCGAGAAAAGTAACAGAACACCCAAAATTGCGGCGATAAGATTTGATGACATGGTGTTTTGAGAAAATGCTGATATCGCTATTCCTAAAGCCGTATGAAACAGAGCATTTGATAAAATGATGATTAAGATAACTAGAATGCTCATGGAAAAACCATTTATCAAAAAGACAAAATAGGAAACCAAACCCGCGACGAAAGATATAAGAAAAGTAGTCGTGAACTTGGCAATATAGTAATGATAAGGCTTTATCTTTCCGATGGAATAGTACAAAAATAGACCACGTTCTTTGTCATTAGCCACACTACCTGCACCTATCAACATTGCAGCAAACATGGTTATCAAAAGAATCAAACTTGGTGCAAATACTTGACTAAAATTCACTTCCTTGTCCGTAACAAGTTTTGGAGCAGGCACACTCGATGAAGTGTACATCTGTTGGAGCACTTTTGGATTGAAAAATGGACCACCACTTAAGTCTTCGAAGAGCTTTTTAAACACAAGATAAGCTGCTGCCGAAAGTTGTGTATCTACAGGACTTGGAACATACCTAATTTCCGTCTGCCTTGCCAAAAACAACGATGTAGTAAAATCACTTGGGATTATGACAACCGCATTAAGCTCCCCGTTCTTAAGTTTTTCAACATAATCTGGACCGACGTATTGAATTGTCCCTCCATGGAACAGAGACATGACAATTCCCACGGTAAATTTGGAAAGTGGTGACCTGTCTTCACTGTAAACCCCTATTTTCAAACTATCCGCACCAAATGAATTAAAAAATACACTACCGAGTGAGATAAAAAGTATCGGCAAGCCTAATAATACTATGTACGTAATAGGACGTGAGATAACTCTTTTAAATTCCAGTGTAATCAGGCGCATTTACACTCACCCTTGACCATTGTCCAACAAACAAGCAAGAAGTTAGAATTTGTAACGTACTGCTAATCCAAAAGAGATGTTACTAAATGTTCTTTCATATTCTCCTTCGATATATTCAAAGTTCGGTGTAAATGGGCCAAAAAGACTTGCACCTATGTTGTATCCAACATACACTAACATATCCGGAAAGTGTTTATAATCCATTGGTAATTGAACGAAAAGTTCTATTGAACCAATTAAGTTTACAATTGATGCGGTATTGTAGTGTTTTAAATCACTCTTTGTAAAATCATCAAAATCTCGGGAGTTCCCTACGAGCAGACTTACCGTTTCATAATTTATACCTAACTTTCCCGAAAAACCAAAAACGATGCCTTTTTTCATATTACCAATTAACGTTTCTATCAGCTTCGCAGAAATGTCATAACTTGCTCCAAAAACACTGTATCTTATCGGAGATACCGGTAAATGGTTAAAAATAGTACTCTTCAGAGTGAATCCACTAGAAATTATCAATGGTTTCCTGGGATTTGCATTTGATTCAAATGAATAATAGATGACTAAGTTGTCAAAAGATGGCAGTTCATGGGCAGAATTATCTATAAACTTTTGTGCTACTAAGGAAGGCTTTATGTAGGACAAACCATACCAATCAGCAAACGAATTTGTATATGCGTAAACATAGATAAAGAGAGACAAAATTAAAAGAGAAAATAACTTAGTGAAAGAAAGAAAAGAAAATTCTGGCAAAGAAGTGTGCTTTCCAAACTTCATATTTTTCCCTCCTACGTAAAAGTATGGTATAAATATTTTAGTCAAAAAATAGGCAGGGCAGGACGACTTAGTGTCCCTTGGCTTTCAAGCCATTACGGGAGTCTGTCGCCTGCCTTTAACCATGATAAGTTGGTTGGGTTTTTAACCCTCGTCACACTGGAGGTTTGGTTCAGCAGGCCCCTGCCCTCGCCTTTTAACCTATTCAATCGAAAGGAGGTTTTAGTATGTCTCAAAACTTCTCCATCTTTGTCGGTATTGACATCTCCAAGCATAAGTTCAACGCCTGTGCTATCCAAAATCCTAATTCTATCATCTTCGAATCTGCTTTCGATATGTCCAAACAAGGGTTTTCCTCCTTTGTTCAAAAGCTCTCCGTTTTCCCTAAGTCTTCTGTCCTTATCGCTATGGAGTCTACTGGCTGTTACCATCTTAACCTTCTTTCTTTCCTCTCTCTCAATGATTTCTCTTGTGTCGTTCTTAATCCTTTGCTTGTTAACAAATCTCTTCCCGTTGGGCTTAGGAAAACTAAAACTGACAAAATCGATGCTCGCTCTATTGCTCTTACCATCTTCTATACCCATCACATTCTTCCTACTTCTTCTTTCCTCAACTCAGATTTTCGGGATATTGCAAGGAAAAAGGAAAGCATCACTCATCAAATCTCAAGAGTCAAAAACGACATCGAAAAGCTTCTTTCTCTCCTCTTCCCTGAACTTGAAAAAGTGACCAACATCTACAATGATGCTATCTTGGATTTGCTTTCTTCTTTCCCTTCTGCTAAAGCTATCCAAAAAGCCTCCATTGATTCTCTACGTGTTTTCTTTTCAAAAACAATCGGTAGAAAGTTAAAACTTACCCCAGAAACTCTTAAAGAGCTTGCTAACAACTCCATCGCTCAGTATTGGCCAGTGAAAGAGAAGATTCTTATTCAAACTATCAAGGAACTTCGATTTTTACAACAGCAACTTAATGAGTTTGATGAGATGCTCAAAGAATATTGCAAATGTGCTTCGCTTAATCAAGATGTTGAAATACTCACGTCCATTGACGGAATTGGTGAAAATAGCGCACTGTATTTTCTTGCCGAAGTTGGCGATATTTCAAGATTTAGCACTTACAAAAAACTAATTGCCTATTGTGGGCTTGACCCAAGCGTAGATGAATCAGGCAAACACAAAGGAGAAAGCCGTATATCCAAAAGGGGCAATGCACACCTGAGACGAATAATTTGGCTGATGAGTGTGAATGTAGTGAGACACAACGAATATTTTAAAGCATATTTTCAAAGAAAACGAGCGCAAGGGTTAGTATACAAAAAAGCGATGATGAGTGTAGCGCACAAATTGCTAAGGACGATATTTGCTATGATGAAAAAGCGCGAGAAATTCAACATCGATCATACATTTTCGTCTTCTACTCAAAATTTAATTTTACATAGTTGACTCCTGTATTTATCTAAATAATACCTTCATTTTTAATTATACCACAACTTTCTCTTTGTACTTTCCCTCTTGAAATTTTTATAGTATGTGGTACAATCTTAACGCAAAGATACTAACGAAGAGCTCAATTGCAAACCTCTTGTTTACGATTATGCGGAGAGATGGCCGAGTGGTCGAAGGCGCTTGCCTGCTAAGCAAGTGTGGAGGTTTCTCCACCGAGGGTTCGAATCCCTCTCTCTCCGCCAACACCGAAAGCTTGGGTGATGAGTTACAAACGTCTCATCACCCATTTTTGAATGGTTAGAGAAGAGACGTGCCCGTAGCTCAACTGGATAGAGCGTCAGACTGCGGATCTGGAGGTTGTGGGTTCAAGTCCCGCCGGGCACGCCAAATAACATAATTTAAGCAAAAATTTAATAAGTAAAAAAGCTACACCTTCGGTGTAGCTTTTCTTTTTTTATGGTATAATTCTTAATGGCTCTTTCTGTTTAATTTTAAATCACTCACCAATCGAAGCGGGGGATGTATTTGAGGAACGCAATAATATTCTCAATAGGCAACGAACTCGTCGAGGGACTTATCGTAGATACGAATTCAAAGTACTTAAGCGAAAAACTAAAAGCCTTGGGATATTACGTCGTCCGCATAGAAACTCTACCTGACAAACTCGATATACTTGTTGAAAGATTCAGAGCAGGTCTGCTTGAAGCAGATTTGCTTATTACCACTGGCGGACTAGGACCTACTGAAGATGATTTAACAAGAGAAGCAATGGCTCGGGCTCTTGGGCGCAAGCTTGTTACAGACGAAAAAATTGCGCAAGAATTGGTGGAGAGGGCTTTGAAATATTACGGCAAAGCTCCAGAAAGTGTGAAAAAACAAGCCATGGTTATTGAAGGGGCGAGTGTGTTAAACAACCCCGTTGGAACTGCTCCAGGTCAAATGTTACAAGTAAACGGAAAAATCGTTCTCCTTTTACCAGGTCCACCCGCCGAAATGATACCTATCTTTGAAAGCATTGCTCAAACAATAAAAAGTGACGATGCGCTTTACACAAGAAGAATAAAGACATTAGGAATTCCTGAAGCTGTATTAATGGACGAATACAAAGACATCATCTATTCAAACCCAAATATCACGGTTGCAACGATGGCATCGTATGAAAGAGGCGTCGAGGTCAGACTCACTGGAAGTATAACCGTGAAAGAAGAGATAGACAGAGTTGCTTCTGAACTTCTAAATGCCTTAGGCGAACATGTATATGCTACCGATGATGATAGTATTGAAGATGTGGTTTACAAACTCCTAAACGAGAATAATCTGACGATTTCTTTTGCTGAATCTTGCACCGGCGGTATGATTTCTTCTAAATTCGTTGATATCCCCGGAGTTTCAAAAGTTTACAAAGGTTCTGTTGTGGCTTACTCGAATGAAATTAAGAGCTCCGTATTAAAGGTCCCAGAATCTATAATCAACACATATGGAGCTGTGAGTGAAGAATGCGTAGAATCGATGGCTGAGAATGTCAGAATCCTGCTTAACAGTGATTTTTCCGTCGCTGTTTCCGGCATAGCTGGTCCAACCGGTGGAACCGAAAAAAAGCCTGTTGGAACTGTTTGCTTTGCTTTTTCATCCAATTCATTTACCCACACTATCACACATCATTTGAGAGGGAACAGGGAAATGATACGAAAGAGAAGCACGCTTCTTGCATTTGATATCGCGAGGAGAGGGATATTGAAATGGCTAAGACAAAGAGAAGTTTCCAAAGAGTAACTATAAAAGATGTTGCAGAGTATGCAAAAGTTGGGGTTGGTACTGTCTCAAGAGTCCTTAACAATAGCCCCCATGTTGATCAACACACAAGGCAAAGAGTGTTGGAAGCGATAAAAGTCCTTGGGTATTTTCCAAACCCACACGCAAGGAGATTGTCAACAGGCTCAAGCCAGCTAATAACTGTGATAACCCCAGAAATGAAGGGTGATTTTTATCAAATATTGATGTCAGCTATTGACGAAGTCTTATTCAAATACGGCTATTCTTCACTGCTGTATCCCCTTTACAACGAGAAAAAGTACGAGGCGTTAAAGAGGTCTTCCGACATACTTCTTTCCACAGATGGGCTTATAGTCGATGCTGTAAATGTTGACAAGGTGTTAAGTAATATCATAAAACCCCAAACCCCTGTGGTATGCATTGAACAAGAGTCAGATGATTACGACTCAATAATGGTCGACAATTACTACGGTGGGATTATTGCCGGGGATTACTTTGCAGATTTTGATATGGATATATTCGTAGTAACGCACAGAAAGAGCCACGAACTCGAAAGCACTGTTTTTGATGAGCGTCTCGAAGGATTCCAGGAATCGCTCGAAAAAAAAGGTAGGAGTATCGATAAAGTTTACTACGTGCCCTTGGACTGGGAAAGCACGTTTGAAGTTGCGCGACGCATATTCTACAGGTTTAAGCGATGCGCCATATTCACAACAACCGATTACTTGGCAGTTCCAATAATAGAAGTTGCAAGGACTATGGGGCTGAAAGTTGGAGAAGATGTTCGAGTATGTGGTTTTGATGACCTTCCAATCGCCCAAGTTCTGGAAATTACAACTGTGAGACAACCTATTGCAGAAATGGGGCGACTGGCAGCAGAAACGTTGATAAAACGAATTTCCGGAAAACTCAAAGAAAAGCCGAAAAAATACATATTGAAACCCGAACTGGTAATCAGGAGTACGTAGTCGGTGATAGTCTTAAATGGCTCGTAGATACACTAAAATACTTGGAGGTTGATGATAATTGAAAATAGCTGTGCTGCTCGGCGGAATATCAAGAGAAAGGGAAATCTCAATAAGAAGTGGCAAAAGAATAGCTCAAGCACTCAAAAACTTTGGACACACAGTAGATGAAATAGACTTCACTTTATCGTTTATGGATAAATTAAAGCAACTTAGAAATTACGATGTCATTTTCAATATATTGCATGGTACTTTCGGAGAGGATGGGCATTTGCAAGCAATCCTCGATTCAGTCGGAGTACCTTACACAGGTTCAGGTATGGAGACAAGTGTTATCGCATTCGATAAATACATCTGCAATCTCTACGTTCACGATATTGTCTCTGTTCCAAGATTTATCTTATTGCCAAAACAGGAGTTCATTCAAAACGGTATCCAAAGGGTGAAAGAAGTAGTAGGAATGCCTTGTGTAATAAAGCCGAGAAAAGAAGGTTCAAGCATAGGAACGCATATTTGCTTTTCCGAAAAAGAGCTCATAGAAGCTTTAACTTTGGAATTCAATAATTATAATGAGATGATTGTTCAAGAATACATAAAGGGTACGGAAATAACGGTATCGATAATCGATATCGAAGGGAAACCCACGGTTCTACCCATTCTAGAACTTCGTCCAAAAAAGCTTTTCTACGATTATGAAGCCAAGTACACAGATGGCATGACGGAATTTATAATTCCAGCTCAAATCGGAGAGGAAGTGACAAAAAAGGTTGAAGATATCGCACTGAGGATATACAACAAACTCGGCTGTAAACACTTCGCGCGAGTTGATGGAATTGTGAGTAATGGAACTTTCTACTTTCTTGAAGTGAACACTCTACCTGGAATGACCGAACTGAGTGATTTACCTATGTCTGCCAAAGCCTACGGTCTCAGTTTTGAAGAATTAGTGAATACAATAGCTATCGAAGCTTACAGAAATCCACCTTTTGAACAATAGTTGATCAAAAAATAGTAGAAAGGATGAAAAAATGACCAAGTTATCCAACATAAAGAAAACAAAACTGGACCGAAAACTATCAAATACAATCTCCATGTATATCGTTATAGTGATATTTCTTACACTGAGCATTTTACTTGGTCTCATATTAGATACCCTTTTAAAAACTGTAGTTGTGTTTACAATCGTCTTTGGGTTATTTTCCTTGTTGCAAGTCCTTTTTGGTTTATCTGTTGTTGAAAAGATAATTATCAGGCTCATGAGCCTCAAAAGTTACGACAAAACAATAGATGCAGAAATAAAAGTAGCTAAGGATTTACTCAACGAATTAAAATCTTGTTTGAACATACAATCTGACATAGAACTGATGCCTATAAATTCCCCATCTATTAACACACTCTCCGTTGGACGTGGAGAGCATACACATACAATTTGCATTACAAGTGGCGCGTTGAAAAAACTGCAAACCGAAGAGCTGAAAGCTTTATTGCTTCATGAACTCTATCATATAATTCACAAAGACACAGATTACTTGACCACGGTAAGTGGAACGTTTGGAAGCCCAATGTTGATTTACAAGCTCTCTCACGAAAAGATAACAAAACTCCGAAAGGTTTGGAATGAAGGTAAAATAAACAAGCGAAAGATTGCAAACGGTATAGTCCTTCACTCTACAATAATGCTTGTTTCAACTCTATTTATTCCCTTGAGTTTTCTTTCAAATGTCTTTGTAAGTGTGAGGAAAGAATTCGATGCTGACCTTTTCGCAGCAAAAATTCTTGGAAAAGAGGTTATGATTAAATTACTTTCAAAGGCGGTGGAAAATTGCTATAAATTCGATACGGAATTTTCATTCATAAGATACCACTTCTTCGTTGACCCAAATTGTACAGATGCGCAAGGTAAAATAAACTTCATATCAGGAACGTATCCTTCTATTGAAGAACGAATAAAACATTTAGAAAACAAACTAATTTAAAGAGAGGGTTCAAATTATGCCAAACCTTACAGCTCATCTGAGAATAGGTATGATTTCATATCCTGCTTTTCTACTGATATATGGTCTGGTCTCAAAATTTCTCAACAAAAGCTTTTCCCCAACACCTATAGAAATTGCTATCAGCTATGCTGTATTTATTCTTGGAAGTGACTTGCCAGATTTGGACAGTTCTAATGCCCCTCTGAGAAACTTTACAAAAGCTATTTCACTTGCATTTAGCATATACGTTTTCACAACCTTTATATACCAAAAGTTGCTCACCATCCAACAGTTGAGTGTAATTACAAAAGAAGGCATATTAGCTCTCTCGGTCGCTATATCAATGGTGATAGGTATCAGCCTCATCAATCTATTTCTCTCGCTCCCGATATTTTCCCATAGAGGATTTGCACATTCAATAACATTCGCCGCAATTTACGGTCTTTTGGTTTACTTATTTACATCTCCAAAGAGCAGTTCGGCTGTATTTTTTGGAATCAGTGCATTTTCTGGTGTTATGGTCCACATGATAGCTGATTATATCAAAAATCCTATCAAAATATTCAAATTGTATTAAACCAAAGGAGGAGAAAGAATGAAGTTCTTAGATGGTGTAAACGTTACATACGTACACAAAGACGAGAAAAACAATCTCATTAAAATAGTGAATCAAATCTCAAAATTACAGACAAAAATCGAACTGAAACCTGTCAACAGTAAGTATTACGGTAATTTCCGTATCGAGTTCTACGCTCCCATTGAAGCAACTCCCTCAATAAAGTTAACAGGATTCCTTGCCTCAGATAACCCTATCGAATGGCTTATGGAAAAAGACGACCAATCTGCAATTGTAATTGATAAAGTCTTCCATGTAGTGGATACGGAAATAATCGAAATTGACGAAACGAAACCAATTGTTGCTGTCGTTATGGACCAATACAAAATATACGCTATTGTGAACAGCAAACTCACAAAAGATTACACACTTAACCAACTCGTCGAAGCGGCATTGAAAAGGTTATTCGAAGTTTACTTTGATAGTGAATTTATTTCCGAAGATTATGAACTCGAAATCCATCCTGAATTAACAGATTACTTCATGTAGTCGCATTTTAAAAATCTGAGGTTTTATAAGATTAAAGAAGATTATTGATGTAAAGTGAAATATCATCAAGTATTTGGTTATTTATAGCCTTAATTTGACTTTTTCAAGTTTTTGGTGTAAACTTTATCCTGGTCTTTCGCTTTTTTTAGAACCTGAATTGGAACCGGTTCAAAAAAGCTTTAGAGAAAGCGGGGAAAATAAAGAACGTTACTGAAGAGGGGTGCAAAACTGTGCCAAGAACAGCGAAGTCAAAACATATAAATGGCAAGTTCTTAGAAATTCCCAAACAGTTTGAATACCATCTCAACCATACACTTGCAGAACACAAAGAACATTCCACATTTCTTCAAAAATTCTTAGCCATATCCTATTCTATTAGGGATTTAGTAGCGGAAAAGTGGTTGAATACTGAAGAAGTAATACTAAAGAGAAAAGACCTGCGAATTGTAAATTACCTTTCGATGGAGTTCCTCATTGGAAGGCTTTTGTACAACAACATACTCAACTTGCAAGTTGAAGATGAGGTAAAAGAATTGCTTGCTTCATATGGTCTTTCGCTCAACGAAATTGCTATACTCGAAGAAGACGCAGCTCTTGGTAATGGAGGACTTGGTAGACTTGCAGCATGTTTTCTCGATTCATTAGCAACACTTGGTTATCTTTCTTTTGGTTACACAATAAGGTATCAGTACGGATTATTCAAACAAGAAATCGAAAACGGATTCCAAAAAGAATTACCAGATGACTGGCAAAAGAACGGTTATCCTTGGGAATTTCCTAAACCAGAAGAAGCGGTGACCGTAAAATTCTTTGGAAGAAGCGAAAGCTACATAGATGAGAAAGGACACCTGAAATTCAGATGGGTCGACACATACGATGTTTTAGCTGTTCCTTACGATATATACATAACAGGCTACAACAGTGATATCGTTTCTGTACTCAGGCTGTGGCAACCAAGAGCTATAAATGAATTTAATTTCGCAGAATTTGAAAAGGGTAACTACGAAAAAGCCTTGTATGAGAAAAATCTTGCTGAAACGTTATCAAAAGTATTGTACCCAAATGATGCATTCTTCCAAGGTAGGGAGCTAAGATTAAAACAAGAATACTTCTTTGTAAGCGCAGCCATACAAGACATCATTAGAAGACATAAACGAAGGTTTGGTAACGATTTGAGCAACCTTTCACAGTCAGAGGTTATCCAACTCAACGACACGCACCCGACACTAGCTATTCCAGAATTGATGCGTATACTCCTTGATGAAGAAGGATACAGCTGGGAAGAAGCTTGGGAAATAGTCAAGAACACAATAGCATACACAAACCACACCGTAATGCCCGAAGCTCTGGAAAAATGGGAAGCTCCGTTACTCCAAAATATGTTGCCAAGGCATTATCAGATTATTGAGGAAATCAACGCAAGGTTTTTGAAAGATGTCAGTGAAAAATTCAATGGAGATTTGCAGAAAATAATTAATATGTCTGTTTTCGAAGAGGGGAACATAAAGAAAGTCAGAATGGCTAACCTTTGCTCAATTGCCTCATTCTCCATAAATGGTGTTTCAGAACTGCATACAGAAATACTTAAAAGAACTGTGCTAAAAGATTTCTACGAGATGTATCCGGAAAAATTCAACAACAAGACAAATGGTGTAACACAGAGAAGATGGTTGCTTGAATGTAATCCACCCCTAGCAAAACTCATAACCGAATCAATAGGCGATAAATGGATTGTGGACTTGTATGAACTTAGAAAGCTTGAAGCTTTTCTTGATGATTCTGAGTTCTTAGAAAAACTTGACCAAGCAAAGATGTGGAATAAAGAAAGACTTGCAAAATACGTGCAAGACAAACTCAGTGTTACATTGGACCCAGCCTCGCTTTTTGATATTCAAGTAAAAAGAATTCACGAATACAAAAGACAACTTTTGAACATACTGCATATAATACATCTTTACAACGAAATCAAAGAAGGGAAACACTTGAAAGTTCCGAGAACGTTTATCTTTGCAGGTAAAGCTGCACCAGGATACAGGATGGCGAAGTTGATAATCAAACTTATCAACAGCGTTGCAGACGTTGTGAACAATGACCCTGTTGTTAGCAAACAGTTAAAAGTGGTATTCATACCAAATTACAATGTTTCTGCCGCACAAATAATAATCCCAGCTGCTAATGTGAGCGAGCAGATATCAACAGCTGGCTTTGAAGCATCAGGAACCGGAAATATGAAATTCATGTTAAACGGCGCACTGACCGTAGGAACTCTTGATGGTGCTAATGTGGAGATGCTTGAAGAAGTTGGGGCGGAAAACATATTTATCTTTGGTCTGAAAGCGGAAGAGATAGAAGAAGCAAGAAGAAAAGGTATCTACAACCCGTTCGGTATATATCTGGAAAACGAAAAAATACGAAGAGTTCTTGATATGATTAGAAACGGTTACTTCAACAAAGACAATCCAGAACTTTTTGTAGATATATATGAAAACCTGCTTTACGGTAAGTTTGCACCTATGCCAGACCAATACTTTGTATTAGCAGACTTCGAAGCATACGAACAAACACACAAAAAGGTCGAAGAACTATTTTTAAACAAGGCAGAATGGAACAAAAAATCGCTACTCAACATAGCAAGAAGTGGGAAATTTTCAAGTGATAGGACTATCGAAGAATATGTAAGAGATATTTG
Source organism: Fervidobacterium pennivorans DSM 9078 (assembly GCF_000235405.2). Taxonomy (NCBI): domain Bacteria; kingdom Thermotogati; phylum Thermotogota; class Thermotogae; order Thermotogales; family Fervidobacteriaceae; genus Fervidobacterium; species Fervidobacterium pennivorans. Next base: position 1,874,773 of record NC_017095.1, on the reverse strand, counting down.
GAAAACCAAAAAAGTGTAAAAGTGTAAAGTGTTAGACAAAAAACGAGAGTAAAGAAGAAGAAGCGGGGAGGTTACATCCCCGCTTCTTTTTTTTGTATTGAGTTGATTACTTAAGTTTCTTGTGGCAGAACCACCAATCGTAACAGTCGTATTCTTGAGGTCTTTTCGCGGCTGTTTGACAATCAGTTGCAGGTGGGATAATAACCTCATCACCTATCAATTCGTTATTTGGCCAATTTGCTGGAAGTGCAACACCATGTTCATCGTTCACCTGCAATCCCTTAACCATTCTCAAAATCTCGTCCATGTTTCTTCCAAGCTCCTGTGGGTAGTAAAGCATAGCCCTCAGAATACCCTTCGGGTCGATTATGAAGACAGCTCTAACCGTGTTCGTGCCCTTCCCAGGATGAATCATACCGAAGAGTTCAGAAATCTGACCTCTGTCATCTGCAATTATCGGGAACTGAATTTCAATACCGAGTTTCTCCTTTATCCACTGCACCCACTTAATGTGTGAGAAAACCTGGTCAATGCTCAATCCTATAAGCTCCGTGTTGAGTTTCTTGAACTCTTCATACCTTTTCTGGAAGGCTACAAATTCCGTTGTACAAACTGGTGTAAAGTCTGCTGGATGGCTGAAAAGCACAACCCACTTACCCTCGTAGTCTTTCGGGAAGTTTATTACACCATGCGTAGTTTTTGCCGTAAATTCTGGAACCTTATCACCTATAAGTGGAAAACCCATAAAAACACCTCCTTCGCAAACTTTTTGATAATACTTTTTCACTTCTTCACTTTCTCAATATCCGGAAAGTTTTCTTCTTCAAAATCATTTATATCAATTCCTATTTTATACTAAGTCTAAAAATTATCAATTTCAATAATGTTACTCTTCGGTAAATAAAAGATTACCATACTTATCCTTCGTTACTTGATACAATTGATACTTTATAGATAAGCAATCAAGCTTTGGATAGAAAGCTTGCACTCCTCTGGGAGCTTGTCGTAACCTTGGTTTTCGACATCTTTGTTCTTCAAAAATTCCAATCTTTTTTCGAACGAAATTTTTAGTAATTCTCTGTATTCGTAATCGGAAGTTCTTACTTCAAAGCCGGGTATCTCTAATATTTTCAAGCCACCGAACCAGTCAACGAAGTTAGCTTTTCGCTCGACTATGAGTTCTAAAATTTCTAGAGTCAGCTCCTTTGGAACCTTTTTATTCAAATAAAATCCCGTGTTGATTATATAGCATTCTACACCTTTTTCAAAAAGTACCTTGAACTTTTCATAGTCTTCAGATAGTGGATAAGTCCTAAACGGGTTGGCATAGGGTTCAAAGACAAGTGCTTCAGGGTCAACACCCGGAAGTAGTTTCTCAGCGGATGTTCGTTTGGTTGCAAGAGTTGCTCCCATCGTTGAAGCAAGAACGGGATCTTCTATCCTTACAATTGGTGGGAGCACAGGGTCTTTCATTATCCAGAAAATGGCGTTAACAGGTTCTTCTATCTTGTCAACCCTGTTGGGTGACCAAAGCTTTGATTTTATCGCTCTTCCATTGCCATTTCTGATGTCTTCCATAACTGGTACAATTCTTCCTTGCTCGTCAACTGTTGCACCACAATTTTGGATTGTCAGTAAATATTTGTTATCGTCACTTGTTAACGGATAATCAGAAGTTTTATCGAAGTACGAAGGTTCCAATGCTATTGATGAAAGGTCTTCAAGATTTATCACCAATGCATCATCGTGAACAATTGTGATTTTGTATTTTCCATTGTGTTTGGCGTGCGTTAGTGTGGATTTCCCTGAACCTGACAACCCGAAGAATGCTGCAACGTATTTTTTCCCATCGAACTCATATTTTTTCAAGCCCCCATGGCAAGCAACGTAACCTTGTCTATTCCCAACAGACCACCCAAGTGTAAGCGTACCCTTCTTAAACTCACCAAAATACCTTAGTCCTAAAAGCGCGGCGCAGTTGTTTTTTGGGTCAAAGAGAGCAAGTCCACCGGGAAAATCAGGGTGGGACCAATCAGGGTCTGTGAAGATATAAATATCCGGCTCATTTAAAAATTTAGACCTTTCATACATAGCAGCATACTCTGGCGTTAGGTCTTGGAAATTCAAAAGCCAGTTATACACCGTATTCTCAAAACCTTCGGGTATAAGTATGTGGTTTTTAACCATAAAGTCTTCGTGTAATCCTGTGTAACTAATAGCATGATACATCTTTCTGTAACGCGTTCCATAAACTGCTTCTCTGAGTACTTCTGCAAGTGCATCCTCGTTAACCCCTGGCATCCCTATAATCTTCCTCGCACCAGCAAACCTACCTACGGTTGCACCATCGTTGAACAAAAGAATACGAGTTCCTTCATCTAAGTTCAACAATTCTGGTTTGTAGACAGGCAAATCGGTGACTATGGTCCCTGGCGATTTTATAGCTTTCTTGTATGCCTCTCGTCGCGATGTTAAAAGCTCTACGTTGTTACCGTAAAACGCAGCTTCAATGGTTGACCTAATCTTAGAAAAATTTGTCTTGTTTACCTCCGACCACTGCCACCTTCCCTTGGTCGACATCAAAAAGCCCTCCCCTCTGAAATACTTAAGGTCGCAAAGTTAGGTTTCTATGAAGCATATCAATTTTAGTACTCTTTTTGTGAAACTATAAACATTGCATACTCAAAGATTCGAAAGATAAAACGAGCATACCAAAACTTTTGCAATCTAAACAAAGCTATCACATATTTTCGTTCTAAGAATAGACTAACCAACGATAGTAACGCATGCATTTGTCAAAAATAGTTAAAAAATTAAACGATTTAAAAAATAAACGGTCTAAATATATGGGCAATAGATTACAAGGTAACTAAGGAGGTGAGGGATAGTGGAGTTTAAACATTTTGAAGATAACTCTCTTAATCCAGAAAGCATCTTAAGAAATATCGTTGAAATCGTAACTGGAATGGTAAGTCTCATACCCGAGATACCTGAGCTAGAAGGTATGAGCACAACGGAGCTTTATGTCTTTTTATTCTCCGCAACGTCTGATAAAGTCTCCAATGGAACACTATCAAAGCAACTGAATATTTCAAAAGCCGCAGTTAGCATTGCCACAAAATCACTCATCAAAAAAGGGGTGATAAAAACTATTCAATCTGAAGAAGACAGAAGGCATTTTTACATTGTCCTATCTGATGAAGGAAAAAGTCTTTACAAAAAGTTATTGAAAGCGTTTGAAGATATTTTTAACAAGATTCTATCCTTACTTTCGAAAGAAGAACTTTCCAACCTCCAACTCGGCTTTGATGTTATGGTAAGACTCTCAAGAATGCTTAATGAATACAAAATGATTGATAGAGGTGATAAAATATGGTCTTAATCACAGGTGCAACCGGTCATTTAGGAAACGTGTTGGTAAAGAAATTTCTCCAAAAAGGTGAAAAGGTTAGGGTTTTGATTCAGCCAGGTGACACTCTATTTCCACTCCAACTTGTTCCAGTGGAGGTTTTCTATTCAGACGTGCGCTCAGATTTTTCACACGCACTTGAAAATGTTGATGCAATATTCCATCTCGCTTCAGTTATAGCGATAACCCCAGCCAAAAAGAAACTGGTCTATTCGGTAAACGTTGGAGGAACGAAAAATGTTATAAACCTTGCGAAGAAAAAGAAAATACCGTTGATTTACGTAAGCAGTGTTCACGCGTTTGTTGAAGTTGAAAAAGGTAGTTTAATAACCGAAGAAACACCAGTGGATGAAACCCGTGTTGTTGGGGACTATGCAAAATCAAAGGCTATAGCCACCAAAGAAGTTGAAAAGGCATTTTCTGAAGGTCTTGATGGTTTTATCATCTTTCCAACAGGTATATTTGGACCATACGATTACAAATTATCATATTTCTCAAGAGTACTGTTGAAATATAAAACTGGAAAATTGCGTTATACGGTAAATGGTAAATTTGACTTCGTCGATGTGCGAGACGTCGCCGATGCCATTGTTAAACTATACAGCCTGCTTATATCAAATAGCTACAGCAAAATTTCAAAGCAACGTTTCATAGTCTCTGGTAACGACATTGATTTTGCAAAGCTCCCGCAACTATGTGGTCTTAATTCGTTCAAGATACTAGATGACACTTCTGGAGATATACTCAGCGCAATTTCATTGATTGCTAATTTGCTCTTTTCAATACCAACTGAATTTGTTCCTTATGCACTACACACATTGCGTTTGAATTACACATTTTCAAAGGCGAAAATCTCATCTATAATACCATACACCCCCAGAAAAGTTGAAGATTCAATACACGATTTTTTCAATTGGTTAAACGAATTGAACAATCCAAAGAATGTGTGTTATAATATAGTTTGAGTTAAACGGGAGGTGGATTTTTTGGCAAGACTAAGGGTATACGAACTTGCAAAACAACTCGACATGGATACAAAAGAATTGCTCCACGAACTAGAGGAGCTTGGTATTGAAGTAAAGAGCCACATGAGTTTTATCGATGAAGAGACTGTGAATATCCTCCTCGAAATCTACAAGGAAACGCTCGACGAGGAGGAAGATGTAACATTAACTAAAACAAAGGAACCAACAAAGGAAAAAGTAGAGGCGAAAAAGCCTCCCGTTCATATTACAGAAGAAGACCTAAAATTGGACAAATTTGCGGAAAAGATAAAAGTTCCGCAAAATAGAATTATCCAAGATTTCTTCATGAAAGGTGAGGTTCTCAGACCTGGCCAACCAATCTCTGTATCGCTTGCAAAGAAAATTGCAAAGATGTATGATGTTCGCCTCACATTTGAAGAGGAGCAAGGAAAAGAAGAAGTCAAACTGGAAAACCCACTCGATGAATTGAAGAGGCAGTTTGAGATACTTTACCAAGATAAAGAAAAGTTAGTTCCAAGGCCCCCTGTTGTAACTGTGATGGGTCACGTTGACCATGGTAAGACCACACTTTTGGACTATATAAGGAAGACAAGAATAGCAGAAAAAGAAGAGGGTGGAATTACACAAAGTATTGGTGCTTACCAAGTTGTGGTCAATGGTAAGAAGATTACATTCATCGACACTCCCGGACACGAAGTCTTTACAGAAATGCGAGCCAGAGGAGCTCAAGCAACGGATATCGTTGTTCTCGTAGTCGCTGCAGATGACGGTGTTATGCCCCAAACGATAGAAGCTTACAACCATGCAAAATCTGCAAATGTGCCGATTATTGTAGCTATCAATAAGATAGATAAACCAAACGCAAATGTTGAACTCACAAAACAAGATTTGGTAACAAAATTGAACCTCATACCAGAAGAATGGGGTGGAGACACAATCGTTGTCCCCATATCTGCACGAAACGGAACGAATGTTGATACGTTGCTTGAAATGATTCTCCTGGTTGCTGAAATGCAAGATATAAGATGCATACCTGATAAACCTGTAAGGGCTGTAACAATTGAAACACGCCTTGATAAGGGATACGGACCTGTGGCAAATGCGATAGTCAAAGATGGTATACTCAAAGTGGGAGACTACGTTGTAGCTGGAAAGGTTTACGGAAAAGTAAAAGCGCTCATAGATGACAAAGGAAAACGCATAAACCAAGCTGAACCATCGACTCCTGTTATGATAGTTGGTTTCGAAGAACTCCCAGACCCGCACAGTATCATTTACGTTGTTGAATCAAAAGAAAAAGCTGAAGAAATTGTAGAAAAGGTAAGAGAAATCGAAGCACGCGAGTTGAGAAAGAAGAGACAAATAAAACTCGAAGAGATTTTGAAAAAGATGCAAGAAGGCGAAAAGAAGGAACTGAAACTTATTTTGAAAGCAGATACGGTTGGCTCCCTCCAGGCTTTGCAAAATGCTATAGCAAAGCTTAGAACAAACGAAATTGATATAGACATCGTCCACGCTGCAGTAGGTGCAATAAACACAAGTGATGTCATGCTTGCATCAGCTTCGGAAGCCATCATACTTGGTTTTAGAGTAAAAGCCGATTCACAATCTTCGAAATTAGCAGAATCAGAAGGCGTTCAAATAAAAACATACACTATCATCTACAAACTTCTCGAAGACTTAAAAGCAGCTCTTGAAGGTATGCTTGAGCCTGAAGAAGTTGAAGAAAAGACCGGAACAGGTGAGATTAAAAAGGTCTTTAAAATACACAAATATGGAAACGTTGCAGGAGTTCAAGTTTACGATGGATATGTGGACAAGAGCGGATTTGTTAGGATATACAGAAATGGCTCGTTGGTCTTCGAAGGTAAAATAGAAAGCTTAAAACATTACCAACAAGATGTTAACAAAATTAGTGCTCCACAGGAATGTGGTATAAAGTTCCAGAATTTTGATGATATAAAAGAAGGGGACGAGCTGGAATTCTACATAATCAAGAAAGTTCCAAGGAAGTTGACAGCTATTGTCGAAGAACCTAAGGAAGAAAATAACTAAAGCGTTAAACTGATTCAAAAAAGCCACCTTCGCGGTGGCTTTTTATTGTTTATTGAGTTTTAAACTTACTAATATCTTCATCAACCTTTCTAAACGCTTCAAAACAAAAAGCCAGAGGGGTGTTTTCTCTGGCTTATTTTTTAGCATAAAAACACTATTCTGAACGGAGATATACAATAAATTCAGTTCCAATCATGTGTTGAGATTTGACTTCAATTCTGTAATTCGCAATATTTGCTAGGTGTTTAACCACGGCAAGTCCCAGACCCGAGCCCGAAGCCATTTTGACACCCGTTGATGTGCGGTAAAATCTGTTAAATATCTTTGGAATTTCTTCTTCAGGAATCCCAACACCAAAGTCTCGGATAGAAATGTAATCTTCAGTAATTTTGATAATAACCTTTGAATTTTCGAAAGAATACTTAACCGCGTTGGAGACAAGATTTTTCAATATAGTCCTGATTATAAACTCATCAGCCACCAATTTTTCAACATCTATATGCTTTTCAATCTTTATTGATTTTGTTTGGGCGAGCTCTTTTACATCATCTAAAACGGTATCTACTAACCTTCTTACATTAATTGGAACAGGCTTAGGTGTGTAAAGTCCAAGTTGTGCCCTGGTTATATACTCAACCTGTTCGACAATTCTTTTAAGCCTGAGTGCTTGCCTCTCAATTGCGAGTAACTTTTTTAATCTCTCCTCATCATCTTCGTCCTCAATCATCTCAGATACCGTGCTTAGCAAAACTCCGAGCGGGTTTTTGAGCTCGTGGGCTATCAAAACAGACATATTGTCCTTAGCTTCTTGTAGAATTCTTTCTTGAGTAATATCACGAAGAATTAAGGTGGAGAGTTCTTTTACATATGTAATGTGAAAATAGACCCATCCACCTTTTTTACTAGAAAAAACCCTATCCTCAAATTCCAGGGTGTTTCCAAAATTGTCCGAATGTATCGCATCAACAATCAAGGTTCCTTTTTCTAAGATGAGAAGCTCAAACAAATCCAAACCTTCGCATTCTCCAAAAAACTCTTTTGCTCTTTTGTTCGCATACGTAATTTTTGAACCGGTTAAAACAAAAACCGCTTCCTGAACATGGTCCAGAAGCTTTGTCGCTAATTCAGCGTGTGATAATTTATTCTCTGTCGGATTCATCTGATTCAAGGGTTGTGTCCCCTTTCTTTGAGAATTTGTATCCAACTCCACGGACAGTTACTATCCAGTTCTTCCCGAGTTTCTTTCTCAGGCTGTTTATATGAACATCAATTACTCTATCGTAGACTTCGAAATCGTCCTTCCACAACTCCTCCAAGATCTGCTCTCTGGAGAATACCCTATCTGGACGCTGAGCAAGGAGTCTTAAAATTTCAAATTCCTTTGATGTTAGTTCTATTTTCTTACCATCGTAGAAAACTGTGTAATCTTCTGGATATATCTCAAGTTTCCCGTAACGAATGACCTCTTTTAATCCCTTTGTTCTTCTAAAAAACGCCTTCACACGGGCAACAAGTTCCCTTGTGTTGAAGGGTTTACCTACGTAGTCATCCGCACCAAGTTCAATACCTATTATCTTATCCAAATCGGTGTTCTTTGCGGAAATAATGATAATTCCAACTTCTGGGAGTTCAGTCTTGAGCTCTTGGATTTCGTTCAATGCATTGCCATCAGGTAGCATTAAATCGAGCACAATTAGTTCTGGTTCGAACACCTCAATTTTTTTGTACATATCAGATATGCTGTATGCGATTTCAACCTCAAACCCTTCGCTTTTGAGCATCTTGCTTATATTTTCCGCAAGCAACCTTTCATCCTCGACAACAAGAACCCTCATAGTAGGCTTTTTAGCTCCTTTCCTGTTTCTATAAATACTATCTCCTCACATATGTTAGTCAAATGGTCAGCAACACGTTCTAAGTCCCTTGCAAAAAGCACGTTCAAAACCAAAGTGTGAGGTTCGAAACCTTCAACATCGTTTGTAACCTTTCTGTCCAAATCGTCAATAACGTCATCCATACGCCACGTTTCTATGGCAAGTTCAACGTCCCTTCTCGAGAACGCTAGAACCGTCTTCTGAAGCATATTGATAACTTCTCCAAACATTTGCTTTACCAAGGCTGAAGGCTTAAATTCAGGCATGTTGTCCGAAATCCATAATGTTTTCTCTGCGAAGTTGCATGCATGGTCCCCTATTCTTTCAAGATTGTTAGCAAGTTTCATTGCAGCGATTGTATATCTCAAATCTTTTCCGAGAGGTGTAAACCTTGCTATTATATCTATGACAAGGTTTTCAATCTCTCTGTTGAGATCGTCAATTTCATCGTCAAGTTCTAAAATCTTTCTTGCGATTGAGCGGTCCATATTCTCGAATGTCACAGAGGCCATTTCTATCGAATCTGTGACTAACGAAACCATCTTAGAAAGCTCAGCTCTAAGCATAGAAAACTCCTTTTCAAAGTGATGCTTTTCGTCTACCATCTGTATTCCTCCCCTGATAATTATCTATCATTATCCTATTTATCCTATTTTACCACTAAGGAACTGCTGAGTGATTTCATTTTGTGGATTGGTTAACAACTTTGAAGTTATGTTTTGTTCAATTATCTCTCCACGATACATGAAGACAACGTAATCTGAAATCCTCGACGCCTGACCTATATTATGTGTAACAATGACTATAGTGAATTTCTCGGCAAGCTCTTCAATTAAAGCCTCTATTTTCTGCGTAGCAACCGGATCAAGTGCACTTGTGGGTTCATCAAACAATATCACTTCTGGTTCTATTGCTATAGTTCTCGCTATACAAAGTCTTTGTTGTTGTCCACCAGACAGTTTTAAAGCGCTTTTCTCAAGGTCATCTTTAACTTCATCCCACAAAGCCGCCATCTCAAGTGCATTACGCACCCTTTCTTTGAGTTCCTTTTTATCGGTTACACCTATCAATTTCAAGCCGTAGGCAATGTTCTCAAAGATAGACATTGGAAAAGGCGTTGGTTTTTGGAAAACCATCCCTATCCTTCTTCTGAGCGTGTACACATCAACATCTGGGTCGTATATGTTTTTATCGTGAAATAGTATCTCACCTTGCACTTTGAACTCTGGTATCAAGTCATTTATCCTGTTGATGCTTCTGAGCAACGTTGATTTACCGCAACCAGATGGTCCCATTATTGCTGTAATTTTGTTCTTTTGTATTTTCAAATTCGCATCCTTAACAGCGATTTTCTCACCATAATAAGCGTTAAAATTCCTAATTTCAATCACTGTATCCGTCATTTCTTTTCCCTCCTGAACATAAATGCTATTGAGTAGACAAGAATTATAAATAGTATAAGAACAGAAGCTGTTCCTTCTGCCATCCATCGAGCACTACTTCCATATGCGGCGGTCAAGAAATATATGTGAGTTGGCATCGTCATAACTGGAGAAAGAAGACTTTTCGGTAATTGTGTTGCATAGAAAACAGCAGCGGTAAGAATAAGCGGTGCTGTTTCACCAATCACGCGGCCCGCGCTGACAAATGAAACGGTAAGGATGGTGTTTCTAACTGAAGGGACTAACATTTCAAATATTACTTCGCTCTTTCGAGCACCCAAAGCATATGCAGCCTCTCTAAGTTCTCTTGGAATTGCTTGCATCACTTCGTAAACTGATGATGATATAACCGGCAAGACCATCAAAGATAGTGTTAAGGCACCAGCTAAAATGGAAGTTCTCATGTTCATTGTGATACAGAACAACCCCAATCCAAAAAGTCCATAGACAACGGAAGGTATACCACTCAAAATAGTAACTGCGAACTTTATATAGGTCAAATTATATTCCGAAAGCACAATTCCCAACAGCACACCAAGTGGAATCGCTATCGCAAGTGATGTTACGGTTAGTAAGATTGAACCAAGAATGGCTGGAAATATACCCCCATCGGTCATACGTTCCTTTGGGAATTGAGTGAAAAACTCCCACGACCAGTATTTTAACCCCGGCACAAACGCAAGTATGAAAAGAGCAACGATAAGTGAAGAAATAATGTATGTAAGAATTCGTAGGACAAGCCTTGTCTTTCTGTTTTCAACGATACGTGATTTATCTACTTTTTTCATCTTCGGTTCCTCCTTAACAACATAACCGATGTGAGTTCAAATACCGTTGAGAAGATTACAAGTACCAAGCCTGCAAAGAATAACGCGCTGTAATGAATTGAAAATTTAGCAGCTTCCGGCATTTCACTTGCAATAGCTGCTGTCAACGTCTTAAACGGGTCCGTTAGTTTTGTAGGCACCATAGCTGCACCCCCACCAAGGAGCAACACAACAATTGTCTCGCCAACTATCCTGTTCGCCGTTAAAACTATCGCGTTCATAACACCTGGCAGTGTTGCTTTAGTCGTGATCTTCATGTAAGTCTTCAACGGGAGTGCTCCAAGCGCCGCGCTCGCTTCCTCTAGTTCTCTTGGAACACTGTCTAAGGATTCTAATATTAATACGGTACTTATCGGTATTGTCAAAAAGAACAGACCTATTAATGCAAGTAACAAATTCTGGGGAGAATATATACCTATCGCCGGAAAAATGGGACTGAGGTACGTAAGAAAGACAAAAGCAATGATTACAGATGGTATACCTGACAGATACTCGATCAATCTCCTTACAATTGCTTTTTCCTTCTTCGTTGCAAATCCATGTAAATAGATGGCTATGAAATATGCAACAGGAACAACCAATAACGTCCCTAATACAGTTACAATCAAAGAATTTATAATTAGCGCTCTCATTCCATATTCTCCTGGTTCCCAAACGGGATACCATTGGTCAGATAAAAAGAGTTCCGCCCCAACGGAGCGGATAGCTGGAAGCGACTCTTTAACAAGGTAATAGTATATTCCAAAGAGAGCAGCAATCGCTGTGACTGAAGATATTGCCATCAAAGCTTTGCGCGTTTTATCTTTTATTTCTCTACGCACATGGCATCCCCTTTCTTGTTTTTTAGAACCTTCTTTTCAGTATCTGCTACCCTCCTTACTGTCCAAGAGCAGCGATAAACCCTGCTTTTTCAACAAGTTCCTGTCCTTTCTTTGACATAACAAATCTCAAGAATTCTGCAACTGGTCCTTCTTCAGGCCAACCTTTTGTAACATCGATGAAAATGAAGAGTGGACGAGAAAGCGGATACTTCGCAGAAAGTATGTTTTGTTTTGTTGGCATAACTCCGTTTACGGAGACAACTTTTACACTCTGATCTACGTAGCCAACACCAAAGTAAGCTATAGAATACGGAGTTTTGGCAACAGTTTCAAGCTCAGCCATAGACGATTCAAGCATTCTTACCCTTGGAGACATCTTTTCATCACCGAGCACTTTTTCTTTGAAGACTTCGAACGTTCCGGAAGCTGTGTTTCTGGAGAAAGCAACAATATCTCTCGCCGGAAGGTTCGGATCAATCTGGTTCCATCTTGTAATTTTTCCTGTGTAGATATCCTTTATTTGCTGTATGGTAAGGTTCTTGATAGGCAAATCCTTGTGAACAACTATTGCGATACCATCCCAAGCAACAAGAACTGGTGCAAACCACTTTTTCATTTCAAACATCTTTTGAACTTCAGAATCCTTAAACCATCTACTGGAGTTTGCGATGTCCGTTGTTCCGTTAAAAAGTGCTGCAATCCCCGTTGAACTACCTGCCCCCTCAAGTGTAACTTTGATGTCTGGATTCTGTTTGTTGAACTCTTCGACCCACAACTGCGCAATGTCAAGCATCGTGTTCGAACCTTTTATAACCAACGCAGTCGCAAAACCAAAAACCGCAAAAAGTGAAACAAATGCTATCGTTAAAATGAACTTCCTCATACCTTCCACCTCCTGTTTTAAAGTTCGCTTTTATTTTCTCAGAGGTCCATTAAGTAAAATTTTTAATATGTTAAGAATTGTTAAGTTCGATTATTTGAGGTGCTGCTCGTCTCTTTTTTCACTGGAAACATTTCCAAAAATTTGTAGAAAAAAATCTGGGATAATGTATAATACTTTGGGTACAATATAGTTGTTCAAAAACACCAATTTAAGGAGGTGTCAGGGTATGTTTAGAGATTCAAGTATGGGTCTGCTCAAAAAGCTTTCAGTTATTACGCTCATCGTATTCGCATTATCGATAAGCTTTGCGGAAACAGAGCTGATTATCCATTATCACAGGTGGGATGGTAACTACGACGGATGGAACCTTTGGATTTGGTGGGTTGAACCTATTTCAAAAGAAGGTGCAGCTTATCAGTTCACAGAAAAAGATGATTTTGGAGTTGTTGCAAAAGTTAAATTCCCGGAGACATTAACGAAAGTTGGAATAATAGTTAGACTTGGAGAATGGAGAGAAAAAGATGTTGCAATGGATAGATTCATAACAATCAAAGATGGTAAGGCGGAGGTGTGGCTCTTGCAAGGAATAGAACAGATTTACACAACAAAACCAGACACAAGCCCTCGTGTGCTCTTTGCACAGGCTAGGGACCAATACACAATCGAAGCATATTTAACAGGTCAAGTCGACACAACAAAAGTCGGTGCAAAAGTTACGGTAGACGGTCAACCACTCAAAATAGCTCGTGTCGAGAAAGCCAATCCGACGGATATTTCCAGAACAAACCATGTCAAAGTTGTTCTCGCTGAACCTATCAAACTTGAGGATGTTAACAAAGATGTCCAAGTAGAGATAGAAGGGTACAAACCGGCAAGGGTCATCATGATGGAAATTTTGGACAAGATTTATTACGATGGTCCACTCGGATTTGAATACACCCCTGAAAAGACAACGATAAGGGTTTGGTCACCTGTTTCAAAAACTGTTGATGTGCTACTTTACAAAAATTGGGATGATAAAGAACCAACGCAAGTTGTTCCAATGAAATATATAGGCAACGGGGCATGGGAAGCCGTCCTTGAAGGAAACTGGGATGGATGGTTCTACAAAATCAGGTACTTCAGCTATGGAGAATATAGAGAATCAGTTGATTACTTCTCAAAAGCGGTAACGAAGAATTCTGCCAAGAGTGCTATCATTGACTTCAGCAAAACAAATCCAGAGAGCTGGGAAAAAGTCGCACGACCACCACTAGTTGCCCCAGAAGATGCGATAATATACGAAATCCACATCGCAGATATGACCGGACTCGATAATTCTGGCGTCAAGAACAAAGCACTTTACTTGGGACTCACAGAAAAAGGCACAAGAGGTCCTAATGGTGTAACAACTGGTCTTGACCACCTCGTTGAACTCGGGGTTACTCACGTTCATATTCTTCCAATGTTCGATTTCTGGACAGGCGATGAAGCTGATAAAGATTTTGAAAGAAGTTACAACTGGGGTTATGACCCATACCTCTTTACAGTTCCAGAAGGACGCTACTCAACAGACCCAATCAACCCATACACAAGAATTATCGAAGTCAAACAAATGGTTAAAGCACTCCATGAAAATGGTATAAGGGTTATCCTTGATATGGTCTTCCCACATACATGGGGCGTTGGTGTAATGTCTCCATTCGACCAGGCAGTTCCATATTACTTCTACAGAATTGACAAAACAGGTGCATATTTGAACGAAAGTGGCTGTGGTAATGTCATTGCAAGCGAAAGACCGATGATGAGAAAATACATAGTCGACACACTCAAATGGTGGGTCACGGAATACAAAATTGATGGTTTCAGATTTGACCAGATGGGATTAATGGATAAGGTGACAATGCTTGCGATAAAATCAGAACTCTCAAAGATAGAGCCTTCTGTGGTTCTTTACGGTGAACCTTGGGGCGGTTGGGGAGCACCCATTAGATTTGGAAAAGCCGATGTTGGTGGTACAGGTATCGCCGCGTTCAACGATGAATTCAGAGATGCACTCCGTGGTTCTGTTTTCAACGCAACTGTCAAGGGCTTCTTGATGGGCGCTCTTGCCAAAGAAACAGGTGTAAAACGCGGAGTTGCAGGTAGCATCGAATACGACGAAGTAATTCGAAGCTTTGCGAAAGACCCACAGGAAACTATCAACTACGTCGAAGTTCATGATAACCACACCTTGTGGGACAAAAACTACCTGGCAGCACAGGCGGATACAACGGTAAAGTGGACTGAAGAAATGCTCAAAGACGCTCAAAAGCTTGCTGGTGCTATATTGTTGACATCACAAGGTATACCATTCTTGCATGCAGGTCAAGATTTCGCTAGAACAAAGAAATTCGATGAGAACTCTTACAAATCACCAATCTCCATAAACGGACTTGACTACGCTAGAAAAGCCGAGTTTATAGATGTTTTCAATTACTACAAAGGTCTAATCGAACTGAGAAAATCACACATTGCGTTTAGGCAAAGGACCGCCGAGGATATAAGAAAGAAACTGACATTCTTACCAAGTCCAAGAAAGATGGTAGCATTTGTACTTAAAGATGAGAAAGACCCATGGAAGGAAATACTCGTAATCTACAACGGTGACACAAAAGACCAACAATTCACACTTCCGGATGGGACTTGGAACGTCGTTGTTGACAAAGATAACGCAGGAACAAAGGTTCTCTACCAAGTTAGCGGTAAGATAAATATTAAAGCTATATCAGCTATGGTAATGTACAAAGGTAATTAACAGAAACTTGTTATCGATGAGTTGAAATATTAACAATTCATATGGTATAATATCCCCGAGAAAGGGGGTAAGAGTATGCCCAAAAGAATTCTCGTAGTTGAAGATGAACCCAACATGAGATTACTAATAGCCGAAGAATTAATGGACGCTGGTTATGAAGTAGATGAAGCTGAAAATGCTGACGAAGCGCTAAAAAAATTTGGTGAAAAACAGTATGATCTTGTTACTATCGATATCGAGATGCCTGGAAGCATGAACGGATTGGAACTTGCGGGTAAACTGAGAGAAATCAGGCGGGAAACAAAATTGGTTCTATTGACTGCTTACTCTCATTACAAAAGCGATATGGCTTCTTGGGCAGCTGATGCCTACATTGTGAAGTCTGCTGATTTAACTGAATTAAAAGAAGTAATCAGTCGTTTGATTAACATGTGAATGGTGCCCACACCTTTCAAGAAAGGGGTGGGCATCACCCCTTTTTTTCTATTATAAAATAGCTGATAGGATAAAACTGCATTAGGAGGTGCTCAAATTGGACTATAAAGCAACGCTGAACTTACCACAAACAAACTTTCAAATGAAGGCTAACCTTGTGAACAAGGAACCGGAGATGTTGAAATTCTGGGAAGAAAAGGAGATTTACAAAAAGACTTTGGAAACAAGAGCAAATGCACCAACATACCTTCTACACGATGGACCTCCGTACGCAAATGGAGACATCCATCTTGGTACCGCTATGAATAAGATACTGAAAGATTTCGTCACCAGATACAAAACCATGCGCGGTTACAGAGTGCCTTTCGTTCCTGGATGGGATACACACGGATTGCCAATTGAACACAGAGTTACAACATCCTTGGGAGAAGAAGCAAAGAAAAAATCACCAGCCGAAATAAGAAAGCTTTGCAAAGAGTTTGCTCTGAAATACGTAGACATTCAGAGAGAGGAATTCAAACGACTCGGCGTAAAAGGTGACTGGGAACATCCATACATAACACTTGACCCAGATTACGAATACCATATACTCGATGTATTTAAAACGTTGGTGGAAAACGGCAACGTCTATCGTGGTAACAAGCCTGTTTATTGGTGTCCAACGTGTAGAACAGCCCTTGCGGAAGCAGAAATCGAATACCACGACCACGAATCTCCATCAATTTATGTAAAATTCCAAATGGTCGATAAACCAGACACGTATATTGTAATCTGGACCACAACCCCTTGGACTATCCCAGCAAATGTTGCTATCGCGCTCCATCCAGATTACACATATGTCAAAATAAAAGTCGACGAAGAATACTGGATTGTTGCAGAAGGCCTACTTCAAAAGTTCGCGGCAGATGTTGGTATTGACTTTGAAGTTGTTGAAAAATTCGTAGGCAAAGAACTTGAAGGCAAACTTACAAAACACCCACTTTACGACAGAACTTCTGTTGTCGTTCTTGCCGATTACGTAACTCTTGAAGATGGTACCGGTTGTGTCCATACAGCTCCGGGACACGGTGAAGAAGACTATCAAACGGGTTTAAAATACAATCTTCCAGTTCTTTCGCCCGTGGATGACGAAGGTAGATTCACAAAAGAGGCAGGAAAATATGAAGGATTAAAGATATGGGATGCCAACAAAGTTATAGTTGAAGACCTAAAAAACAACGGTTCTTTGATTAAAGCGGGAAAGATTAGCCATAGCTACCCACACTGCTGGCGTTGTAAAGGACCGGTTATGTTCCGTGCCACACCACAATGGTTCATCTCCGTTGATAAAAATAACTTACGAGGTAAAGTGCTCGAGGAGATAAAGAAAGTTAAATGGTATCCTGCTTGGGGTGAAACACGTATCACCGCAATGGTTCAGGAAAGACCTGACTGGACGATTTCACGTCAAAGGGTTTGGGGAGTACCAATTCCAGCGGTAAAATGTAAAGACTGTGGCGAAGTTACACTCGAGCCAAAAGTAATCGAGCACTTTGCAAATATAGTAAAAGAAAAAGGCACAGATGCCTGGTTCGAGCTTGACGTTAACGAACTAATTCCAGCAGATTTCAAATGCCCAGCTTGCGGAAGCAAGAATTTTGAAAAGACACATGATACATTAGATGTTTGGATAGATTCTGGATGTTCATGGGAAGCGGTGATACGCTCCAAAGGTGAGAGGTTCCCAGTTGACCTATACTTAGAAGGTGATGACCAACACAGAGGTTGGTTCCAAAGCTCCATATTCTTATCCACTGCAAAAGCGGGAACTGCACCATTCAAAGCTGTTGTCACGCACGGTTTCATCAAAGATGAACAAGGCAGAAAGATGAGTAAATCTCTCGGAAACGTAATTGATCCAATGGAAATTGTCAACAAGTATGGTGCTGACATATTGAGATTGTGGGTTGCAAGCACGGACTTCTTTGATAACATCAGGGTTGGTAAGAACATAATAGAACAGCAAGTTGAGGTCTACAGAAAGTTGAGAAACACCCTGAGATATTTGCTCAGTAACCTTTATGACTTTACAGAAGCAGACTTGCTACCATACGAAAAACTGCTCCCATTGGACAAATGGGCACTTGGCAGACTTCAAAAATTCATCGAACAGATAACACAATACTACGAAGGATTCGAATACTCCAAAGTCTACAACGCAACTGTCAAATACTGCACCACAGAACTAAGTGCTGTGTATTTAGATATACTCAAAGACAGACTCTACGTCGAGGCAAAAGATTCAATCTACAGAAGGTCTGCTCAAACTGCTCTACACTACATACTTGAAGCACTGATAAAGATTCTTGCACCAATTATTCCATTCACGGCAGAAGAAGCATACCAAGAAAGCCATTTGAAGAGATACGAAAGCGTGCATCTTGAATACTGGCCAGAAGTCAGAAAAGAATTTATCGACGAAGCGCTTCTTGAGGAATTCGATCATTTGCTACTCATAAGGGACGATGTGCTGAAAGCACTGGAAAACGCCAGGGCATCTGATATTATCGGTCATTCACTCGATGCCCATGTAATAATCGAAGCAAAGAACGAAGAATTGAAAAACTTGCTCAGAAAATACGAGTCACTGCTTGAAGAATTCTTCATTGTTTCAAAAGTGACTTTGTCTGAAAACATCTCTGGATTAAACGGTCAGTTTGCAAATGTTTTAGTCCAAAGAGCAGAAGGTCAAAAATGTCAGCGCTGTTGGAAATACCACCCAGATACCGGTAAAGACCTAGAACACCCAGAAACATGTCCTCGCTGTTCAGCCGTGCTTAGAGGGGAAAGGAAATAAGGAAGAAAGAATAAGAAGAGATGATAAGATGGAAAGAGTTGCGAGATATATTCACAAAGAAAAGCATTTTGAATTATCTGTAATTTTGCCTTTGATAATTTTAATTATCCCGGCAGTCATAGCAACTGCCGGGGTTTTAGTCCCACAAAAATTGGGGATTAACAAAATTGAACTGGGAAAAGAACTCAAAGTTGATGGAAAAAACTTTCCTTTCACATTTCTCGATGGAATGCTCTTGGCTGATGGGAAGAGAACTATAACCATAAATGACCAAAAATACACCGTTGAAGTAAAAACCGCTCCCGACAAAATTCGACTGAATGGAATTACGGAAGTCTATACGTATGTCTTTGACAGCACAGTCACATTTTACGACCCAACGGTAAGAGCCCTGAAAGCCATTGATAAATCAAACGAAATCAAACTTTCTGACAAATTCTATCTGGCAGTTGCGAGTGATGATTTTGATAATGTAACGGATGTTGCTTTTGTTCCGCCAACACTTGAGAAACTTGACATACTTGATTCACAAAACCCGATTACAAATATTTCTGGTAGGAAGTTCCTACTTTCTTCAAAATCACCTTACAAGATAATCAGCAAAACCATACTACCCGAGAAAAGTGCTCTTATGCTGGAAGGTGGAGTTACAATCATCACCGCTCTCAATGCCGAACTGAATATCAAGGGTGCTCTTGTAACAACAGGACTAGTTAGCTTCTTGGGAAGTGGAAAACTCACAGTTTCCGATAACGGTTCAGCTTATGTTAGTGCCATTGGTCCCGGAATTGATATTACCTCAGACAGGGGTGCGCTGATTTTTGTAGACGGTTCAAATCTTCGAAACATTGATGCCAATTTAACTAACTTTGTAGTAATTAGAAAATCCTCGCTTAGTAAGGTATCAATCAACGGTGTTTATACAGTTTATATCATCGATTCATCAATTGAAGAACTTGAAATTCAAAATTGTGGGAATGTTGTGATAAACAACGCAGCTGTTAATAACGTAAAAGTTGGATTAGTATCAAAAGTTATTTCGTACAACTCTCGGTTTGACAAATTTTCGGTCTCTGACCTTTCATCGGTTGCTCTTGTATCCTCAAAAATTACAGACTTACAGCTGTCTAAAGGTAGTGTTCTGAAAATTAAAAATTCGTCGTTAATAAACGCAAAAGTCGAAAACTATTCAATTGCCTACCTATTTAAAACCAATGTCAACCAATTAAGCGTTGGAAACGCAAAATACTACTTGTTAGAAAGCAAAACAAACAAGATTACAAAAATTCAAGAACAATAACTTTTTTAGTAGTTTCGAGGGGGGTTGTATATGGCAGATTGTGTGTTCTGCAAGATTATAAACGGAGAAATCTCTTCAGAAAAAGTGTATGAAGATGAAGATTTCATAGTCATTAAAGACATTAGACCTGTTGCACCTGTCCACCTACTGGTGATTTACAAAAAGCATGTGCCAACGGTTAGTGAACTTTCTGTTGAGGATAGTCAAAAGATGTGGAAATTGTTCGAAGTCATAAAGACCGTAACCAAAACAAGTGGTTTGGAAAGCTACAGAATTGTTCAAAACAACGGCAAAGATGCAGGACAAGAAGTGCACCATATTCACTTCCACATAATCGGAGGAAGAAAATTAGGATCTCTTGGATAATTAGAATTAATCAAAAAGCGAGGTGGAGAAAATAAAGGCGATAGTATATCTTCCCATTAAACCGGAAGTTGCAAAAAAGTTGAACTTGCCGGTTAAATTACCTATTCTTGCGGAAGACCTTCTTCTTGTAACAGACCAGAATAATATACCAATCGATGTGATACTGAGAGGGCTTCAAGAACAATACAAGGTAGAAAAGAGCGAATACTGGAAATCTTATTTGCTTTACTTTCTATATGAAAAGTTCAAAATACTAATCAACGAAAAAAAGTTTGAAGAAGCAGAGCAAATTCTAAAGACAGCCAAAGAACTCCAAGAAGATTACCGATACTATTTCTACAACGCTATCTTGCAAGCCAAATTGGCAAATTATGACCTTGCAGAAATAGCACTTAAACAATCGCTAGCTCTTAATCCTAATTTCTCACTTGCGTATTACGAACTTGGCAACGTGTTGTTTGCCAAAAAAGATTACGATGAAGCCATGGAAGCCTACACAAAAGCTTACCAAAGTGACCCGAACTTCTTACTCCCTCTTTTAAAAATCGGGGACATATACATGGAACTTGGACAACTGAGCGACGCCGAGGTAATTTACCGTTCGATAATTCAAAAACTGGAGACACGCGAATTGTCTGCCGAAGGCATAAAATTTGAGCCGATGCCAGAAGCATACTTGAGACTTGGAGTCGTGTATAACCTACGTCAACAATACGAAAAAGCAGAAGAAATCTTCAGAAAAGGTTTGGAAATTTCTAAAAAACCCGAGATTATGTATAACCTTGCTTACACTCTGACAAAACTTGGCAAACATTTCGAGGCTTACAACCTCTTACTTGAATTAGCTAAACAATACGAAGCTCCTGAAGTAATCAACGAGCTTGGCATACTCCAACGTCGACTTGGACTATATGAAGAAGCTTACGAAACCTTTGAAAAAGTGCAAGAGGATTTCCCAGAAAACTTCGAGAGAATTCAGTTCTTTGTTGGTAAAAAGCGTTACGATGAAGAGTTCGAAAATGAAATGAAAAAATCAGAAGAAATCCTTGAAAAAGTCGATTTCCCATTTGAAGAAGCCTTAGAAATTATTATACAATCAACCGATGATAATGGAGAAATAATCATTGAAGAATTCATAAAGCTACTGAACATTGAACCTGTGTTGAAAGATGTCAATAAGGCAAGCACCGATTACTTCCCCTATATCCTGGCTGGTATGTACATAGCAGGCACTGAACCGATAATTATGGAAAAGAATGCCACTAAAATTACGCTAACAACTATGGGGGCAGGACTTCCACTTGCATGCTCGACAGCAATACTGAGGCTATACCAACACATACTCTCTGGCGACAAGAATATAGACCACATCATTGAAGACATCCACGGCGAAATTGAAGAAATTCACTTCCCATTTTCAACAAAATTAATCTCTCTACTGGAATCGCCCTTGGACGATTTCTTTGATACCGATTGCTCGGATTATGAGACATTTACGATTAATCTATTCAAAGCAATTGGTTATCAACCATCTGAAGAGGAAATGGCACAAATAAAAGATGAAACTCTCAGAAAGACTGCAAAATTCATCCTAGAAATCATGACAAAAATCTGAGCTATATTGAGTAAAAGTGAGTATAAAACAAAAGCGGGCGAAATCATGCCCGCTTTATTTTTGCTTTATTGTTTTATATCGTCCTGGAGAATCTCAATGAATTTACTAACCCTCACTTTTATTATCAAGTCCCAATACAAACTTTTCAAATTCTGTTTCTGCGATATCCTCTAAGTTCCCTTGACTAACAACCACCGTTTTATCCGTTGGTAGTATCTTAAATCTCTCCCAGGGGAATTCGTATATTTCTCTTAGGTCTCTTATCTCATCTGGAACCTCAATTAGTTCTATCTCCAATTTCGAATCTTGGAAAACCCAATCACCTATCTCATATGTGCCGTAAACTACAACAAACTTCGTTCCGTCTTCCCACTTATACCAATGTGGAATAAACTCACCAAAAGAATACAAGTTCCATCTTATCATCCTAAAACCTCCTGATTAACAAAAATAGGCTTTTCAAAAAAGCCTCTAACTTCTACAACCTTTTTGTGCTAGCTTGTTTATTTTACCATAGCTCTTCACATTTTAAAAGTGCAAGAGAGCATTGCAAACTGATGAATTAAAAAAATTACGCCGTATAAAGCTTTTTGCATGTTTTTCTTCCGCTTAAAACACGTTCCGTCTCTTCAAACAGTCCAAGGTAGACTATATTGTCAAGAATTCCTTTGTATGTCTTCAACTCAAGTAAATTGTAAGCAAGGACCACTTCATCATAAATCTTGAATAAGTACTCCCTAACCTTAGGCCTAATCTTGTCAATAAACTCTTGAATATCCATCCCATGGGTAAATCCAAACTGAATAGCCAATGGATTGTAGTTCCCTTTACTTATGTCCTTTTTCAAATCATCGAACGCATCAAGCACGTATATCCATTTTCCAATATGCCTGGCAAGATGTATTAACACCGTCCTTTGTTCAGAAGACAGCTCACCCAAATCTTCAAAAAACAGTGCAACGATATTACCAAAAATCTCAGCAGGCTTGTCAACGGTGGGTTCACGTTTTCTTTCTGTCTCACTAAGTTCTCTAATAAGAGCTTGAAGGCGAGATTCTAAAGTAGCGGAGCTCCCTGTGATGTTTTTAAAAAAGTTCAAAAGCAGAGCTTCAACAAAATTCCTTTCGTCTCTCACATCGTCTAAAAGTTTGTATTTCAGTAGCAAAAGAAAATTACTTGCAGCAAGACTTATCTCTTCACTTTCGTAATACAAAATATTTCTTAACCCAACCCCGCAAAAACGCTTTTTGTATTCAAGTATCTTGCCTCTAATCGAAGTTAAAATCAGTGCGAAAAAAACAGCATCATAGCTCAGAAACAACTTTGCAAGGTATCGCGATTTATGTAAACTTGTGCAAACTCCACAATAAAACGCACGAAATTCGTTCAGTTCCCTAACCTTTAGTTCGCTTTTTTCTGGTTTGACATATCCAAACATAAAAACACCCACTTAACAAAATCAAAGAATTTACATACACGAAATGCAATCTCCGCCCATGCACTCGCAACAAGTATCGCCAACCCAAAGACAACCGATACATCGACACACATCGTCACAGCAACCGTCATTTCTTCTGTAATAATATCCAGGTCTATAACCCTTTAATGTAGAATCTGCATAACCACCAAACTTTGAATACTCAACTGGTATCATTTCATCACCTTGCCCTCTTTTATATACTTCATAGGCTTCAATCAGCTCATTGTATTTTGCCGTAGCAATAGGCTTAAGTGGACTATTTTCGTATCTTTTCGGATCATACTTTTCAAGATACTCTCTGTATAGTGCCTCAATCCGTATATGGGGTGTATCTGGTTCTACATTGAGAAGCTCATACAAACTACGTGCCAAGTACAACACCCCCAACCTGTCAATTATTCATTTTATTAATATCTTTTCAATCCACCTTTTCATCTCTTGAACAACTCTTTCAAAAAGATATTCGTATGCTGCGAAAAAAATGTTGCCAAAGATAATTATACCATAAAATACCAAAGCTTCGCTCACGGGAATCACTTTGGCAATACCTGTTGCTGTTTGTGAAAGTATATCGATACCAAGTACCTTGCTTTGGACATAAACCCAACCAAAAAATGCAAAATTGAAATAAACGTATTTAAAAATCCAGGAAGGCAGTGCTGATAATTTCTTCATTATTATATATCTCACTGGAACGTAAAAAGAAATGAACGTAAACGTAGTAACATATCCAATTCTCGGTATAAATAGGTAAGCGAGTACATTTAAACCGACAACAGTCCAAAACCCTGCAAAAAAGCTATCAAACAAAAGGTATGGAGCATAAGCTAAGTAAGAAGCAAGTATAAGGAATGTCCACTCGCTTGGCGTTGCATGACCAAGGTAAACGAACACGAAAAGAAAGCCAAGGATTAAACCTATGTAAGCTATCTTTTTCGAACGTTCTTGTATTTTCGCACCACTTTTTTTCAACCTCGACCGCTCCTTTGTAATTTCGCTTGTTTTTGATATTTTACCACAAAACTCGCAGCTTCAATTTAATTAAAAAGCACCGTACACTTTACAAGCATACAGAGCGACAATTTTTAAAGTTTTTGCGTTTTTTTGCAATTTTACTTACACAATCTAATCTTCAATTTTTGCTAACCTAAAATTCTGAGTAAGCTCTTGTGAAAAGTTTCAAACGGTCTCCTTTGTTATCTGCTTCCCTTAAAAGTGGCAAAAGTTCGACAACTTCCCTTATTTCCTCTCCAAGTTCGTTCATTTTTTACGCAGTTGACAGAATAATACACTTATTGTAATATAAGGTTGAACACCTTGGGATTTCTAACCAAAAATGAAAAGTCTTAATGCTTGCGAAAGGAGGCGCTGTAATGAATAAAAACTCACCGACAAATGATGTACTAACTATCGATACTGTTGTCGGATTGCACGTAAGTAAAAAGACTAAGAAAAGTCTACTTTATATCAGCTCCCTTATGTGGATGTTCGACGCTGCTGGTGTACTTGCCCTATCATTCACACTTCCTTCTATTAGTAAAGAGTGGGTACTTACCGTCCAGCAATCTGCAAATATTTTGAGTTCAACGTTTCTTGGCATGCTTGTTGGTGCTTTAAGTGTTGGTTTCGTTGCCGATTTGTTTGGAAGAAAGCTTTCAAATTTAATCTATTTTCTGATGACAATTCTGTTCTCAACAGCACTTGGTTTCACGAACTCAGCAAGCACCTTTATGCTTTTCCGTTTTCTTGCAGGTATCGGTTACGGTGGTTTGATGCCATCTGTCAACGCTTACTTTGCCGAATTCTTAGGGAAGGGGCTCAGAGGTGCTTACCTTGTCTTACTTGAAGCCAGCTGGGCTATCGGAAGCATACTGATAGGACTTGTCGCTATTTTGACAGTTCAAAACAACTGGCGAATAACCTACTGGGTCTTCGCATCGGGACTTTTATTGCTTCCCGTTCTACTCAGTTTACCTGAATCTCCAAAATTCGCGTTTAAAAAGCACGGAAAGGTTGGCTTAGAAAGGGTATTAAAAATACAGCTAAGAGAAGAAATTGAACGAATTCCTGAAAGTAAAATCACAATATTAGATATCTTAAGAAAACCTTACTTTGCTCGAACGCTCATGATTTGGACAAGCTGGTTTGTTGTTAGCTTTGTTTACTATGCATTATTTTCCTGGGCTCCAAAGATATTTGCTCAGCAAGGGCTGAGCGCAACAAAATCGCTTTGGTTCACGTTCTTCATGATGGTTGCGCAACTGCCAGGATATCTATCTGCCGCATATTTTATTGAAAGACTTGGGCGTAAGAAATCACTTGCATTATATTTCTTAGGTATGGCAGTAACTGCTATACTTTGGGCATTAGTAACTAACACAGTCCAGCTAATCGTTGTTACCCTATTACTTTCGTTCTTCACACTTGGTGTTTGGGGGCTGGTGTATGCTTACACGCCCGAGTTATACCCAACCTCAATGAGAGGAACTGGAAATGGTATGGCTGGAGTTGTTGCAAGAATCGCCGGTATCCTGGCTCCACAGTTTGCTGGCTATATGTTTGCGCAGAACAAATCACTTTTAGAAATCTTTTCTTGGCTTGCTGTTTTGTCACTTATCGCCTCGGTTGTTGTTTTGATATTCGGAATTGAGACAAAGAATGCAGAAATCAGCTAATGAAATAAAAAATGAAACCTGCCAGCAGTAGCTGGCAGGTTATTATTTTTTCTTAACTTCAGGATTATTTGACAACCACAGGTATCAATGTTGCATACGCCTGACCAGGAATGTAAGATTTGAGCATTTCTTCTTGGGTGTATCCTTCTGGGACAACGATATCAAGCACCCAAGGTGCGTAGTCTTTGGAATCTGATGGATAACCACCAAGTGTCCATTGTGATGCATTTGGTGTAATCGCTCTTATGTGGTCTGTTCCAAAACCATCTTGGCTCATTGAAAGTATATAAGCTTTAATGCCTTTTTGGACATCAAGGAATTTTTTGAATACGACGATGTATATTACCTTGTCCGCAGGATCTGCTTCGTATGTTATCGCTTCTGCTATCTCTTTCCCATCGGCAGTTGCAAAGACTTGACCGTAATCTGGCCAACCTGCAATTTTTATAAAGTAATCCCACGGTTCTTTAAATTGGACTCTTGCGCCTTCTTTGTAGGTGTCAGTTCTTCCACCATCTTTTGTATCAAGGTAAATGTTCACAAGTTGGTGTGAAAATCCCTTTGGTGATGCCCATGGATTTGTCATCTCCGCGAATTTAATTGCAAATACATATGCATCTTCGTTTTCAAGTACTGTAACCTCTGTTATATCCCAAAGTCCTTTGTAAGGTGCAAACGCTGGGTCTTTTGGATATGTGTATGTTCCAAAGCCGTAATCATCACCGATTTTATCAACGAATTTGGCAATCACATTTCCAGAAATCATACTTGGTGTCTTAACAGTAACACCTTCGGTCGGGACTACCTGGTCTTTCCCATCAACAGATACTACAACAAAAACGTTGAACGTCTCCCCGCTCTTCACACCGATTATGTCGTATGGTATTTCGAATTCTACCACTTCATCAACAGCCGTCTTAAATGGATTCGCCTGGAGAACCCATGTGTTATCTCCCATGGCTGCAAAGAACGAACCACGTTTTCTTGCTGGGTATGTTTTCATATTCACGGAAAACCTAAAGCCGACCTTTTTGGCAAGCTCCGTTCCGTTGTAGGTCTTTGTATTCGCAGAAGTCATTCTCGGAGAATCGGTATATACCTCGACAAGAATATTCTGGTTGAGATAGTCTTTTGCCAGTTTATCAAGTTCTACGGCAACATAAAATGCTGATGATGTTCTTGCTACATAAGCTCCTTTGAAAATTCCCGTTCCCTCAAAGTAAGCTGTCGATTTTTCTGTATCAGTTAATTTACCATCGACTGAGTACTCAACTGACCTGACAATGTTTTCTTTTGGCATCTCAACTTTCTTCTCTTCTGCTTCCAACTGGACTCTTGGTGCCCCTACTTTCAGTAGACCGTCTTCTTTCCAAACTTCAAACACTCCGTTCTTTCCACCAAATCCATCATCTACATACGCAGGTGCATTCGGGTCAGTTACCCAATCTTTTCCATCGACTACGAACTTGTATTGATAAACACCAGGTGTCAACTCAAGGACAGCTTCCCACCAACCATCGCCTGCACTGTAGCACTCAGTATCTGATGAACTCCAGTTATTGAACGAACCAGCAATGAAGACGTATTTCGCATCAGGTTTATAAAAGCGGATGACAACATACACGTTATCCTCAATATAGAAATTCTCTTCTCTTTCTTCGTTAATTTCAATCTTTCCAGCAATCTCGGGAGCAGGAGCAACTATAACCAAGTTTCCATCCTTAAGAGCAAGGGTAAATACACCGTTTTTTCCACCAAAGCTATCGTCTGTGTAACCTGGTGCATCTGGGTCTTCTTTCCAAACCTTACCACCGTCAATGACAAACTTATACTGATAAGTCCCCGGTTTTAGCTCGAGTTCGGTAATCCATGTGTCGCCTTCTCTTCTCATCGGGTTGGCTGTGGTTGACCAGTTGTTAAATGTCCCGGCAAGATGAACCGTGTTCGCTTGTGGATAGGTGAATGTGAAGATGACCTTGTTCCCCTCGACTTTTAAAGCTGCAAGTGAAAGAACGCTAATCAGGAGCGCAAAAACTACCAATCTTTTCATCCAAGCCATCTTTATCCCTCCTTTTCCTTGAGGTGTAGAATTTCAACCTGCTTATATTTTCCCATATTCAAGTCAAACAGTTACACAACTTGGAACGTTTTCCAGAGAATTATACAACCTTGTTAAAAGGATAGAACAGGTAGGTAAGTCACCAATGCGAGAAATTTGATAATTACAAAGAAGCAGGCAAAACTAATCAAATATTAAGCATTTTAAAGGTCAGAAGATGTAAAAATCTGCCGCAAAATGCGGCAGATTGATTGTTGGTATTTGTTCTAAAGTTGTCAGAGCAAATCATTTGAGAGTTATTCCAAAAATATGCACATTAATTTCACGTGGCAGAATTATCTCCTTCAATTCCTCGTTTAAATTTGAGATGTCCAATTCGTAAAGACTCAGACCGCATTTTATGTATTGTCGTTCGCCATTTTGCATATAACGATAGTCAAATTCAACTGCATTAGGCTGATTACACCAATCATTGATTTTGACTGAATAAACTTTCTGATTTATTAGAAAGTCAGCCTTGTAATCACCATGATTTGCTGCCGCTAGTATGTAGATCTTAGAACAATTGATTGGTTGTTGGAAAACTATCTTTTGACCATCGCAACGCACGTTATCATTTCCATTTGCTACAATTTCAAAAGGTACACCCTTAATCGCTATTACTCCTTCTGACACTTCGTTTTCAGGAAGGTAGGCACCCACAATACCTCCAAGGTTATCGAAGTTCCCAGGTTTTTGAGGAATGGCAAAACCATCATTATTGAAAAGTTCTCGAAGCTCAAGCACAATGAAAGTGTCTACAACCTTTAGTTTAACAGTTAAAGTAGTAAAAACATTATCTTCTCTGCTCAAAAAAAGAACGTCGTCAACTATTATGGTTTTTCTGTTATTGAAATCATAGTATAATGTCATCCCTTTGTCGCTTATTTTAAACGTGATTCCTGTATTTTGAGGAATCAGTATTATTTGATCAAATAGGCATGAGCTAGAAACAGATACGTTTATAGTTCCGGTAACTTCGATTTCACCTATTTCAAAAATACCACTTCCCGATATTTCTTTCTTAACTTGCGATTTTGAAGAAACAATCACCGTCGTGTTTTTAAAATCACCAGACAAAAAAGCAAAGTAATGACCTTCCGGTATCTCCGATATCTCTTTTTTCAATTTTGCTTTGCCTTCGATTTGAAACGCTGCACCACCGCCGAAATCCCCAGAGATAAAACGGACACTGGAAAGTCCTGGATCGAAAGCTTCAACTTCTAAAACTATCATTCCATTTCTACCCAAGATAACAGGCTTAGTCGCAAGGTTCTGAAAATCTTCAGGAAGTTTGGTTGCATATAGTAATGTTCTTAATGCGCAGATGGTTGATTCCGCACCTGCATTCCTGTTGTAGTGCATGTATTCTAAGCCATCGTAACCTTCTCCATTTTCACCTAGCATCCTTATGTTTAGCCTATTTCCACCAAATAACCAAGAGGTTAACAATGCTGAATAGTAAGCGTAATTCTCATCTTTCGTCATTTCATATAATTTAACTGAAGGAACAGCAACACATTCAAGCGCATAAGCAAGCTCTGGAAATAGTTTTACGTATCTTCCGATGGAATAAATCAAGCCTGTTGAAAGAAGCAACGGGACCTGGCTATCTAAAGATTCACGGGCAATTGAGAGGTAACGGTTATCACCAACTATTTTGTATGCCTCGATAAGTGCCTCAGGATAATGATTACCCCATCCATTCCAGTTGAATTTGTCTTGGTAAACCGAAAAGAAACCCGGTAAGTATTTGTATTCTTTCCACTGATAATTAATAAGTTCATTAGCGTATTTCATTAGTTCCTTTTTCGCATTTTCATCTTTTGTTGAAATCACATAATATGATAGCCCGAGGATATACATCGCAAGTTGGTCCCCATATACAGGTGGCGATTTCTTAATTGCACTGTAAGCTTTTCTTACTGCGTTAACAACTTTTGTATCTTTATAATATTGCGAAAGCTTTGATAGTGCAGCAAAAGCACGAAGAGTCCACCAAGACGAGGACTTTTCACTAGTGACACCATATTTGTTTATTGTGCCATCTTGCCACGCAAAGTTGTAAAACTCACCATCGGTTGCTTGCATTTGAAGTACAAACTTCGAGGCTTCGATTGCAAGGGAAAGGTATTTCTCCTCTTTCAGAATTTCATATGCCTCTGTATACAAAAGCACGACACGTGCTACGTCATCTACGCAAAAATCTCCTTCGTTTTGGGCTGTTGTTACCTCGAAATAATCACCCTTGTTGTTGGCATAAACCCAGTATCCTTTTACAATCTCACCGTTTAAGGTGAATTGCTGACTAAGTCTTTCAAGATGTGTATTGTTGAAAATTATACCTCCAAAGCAAACGTAAGAAAGAATAACCGTAACAAAAGCAACAAACACCCTCTTCATCCTGAATATCACCCTCTCTATGAACCACATCTTTTCTAAATCAAATAAAAGAGGCCGGACAACCGGCCTCCGGCAAAGTACAGCTATTTTATTCCCCTATTTTCAAGCTCCTAAACGAATTGCTTTTTGCCTCGATGAATTTGATAGCTTCTTCTACACTCTTGGCACTATAAATGCTGTACAATCTCAAGTGTTGCACAATGTCTCCTGCTTTGTATCTGTTTGGCATATCCTCAACTTTCATTGAATAAACTCCTGTTGTTGATGGATATGCTTCGAATTCTCCAGGCATCCATTTGAATACTCCATCACGGAATTCGAGACTTTCGTAAACCCATGTGTCGCCATCTAACCACTTCTTATAGTCAGCAGGAACAACAGGGATTTCTGGAAGAATTTCAGCAACGCCGATTTTACCTTTCGGTGAGAAATTAGTTCTCCATCTTTCCATGGAAGCAAAAATATAAGTAGCACCCCACCAAAGTGGTTTCATACTACTTCCAGCGGGGAATGTGATGTACGGCATGTTGTCAACCCACGTAATTGCGTTTCTTTGCAACCAGTACTCGTATGGAGTTATATTAAGTTGGTCTGCCCATACAAGTCGTCTGAACACCGGAAGGATGTGTAGAGTATCATCGAATGCTGGAATAATCGGTCTTGTAATCATTGTTTGGAGTTTCATCATATCGGCGTACGTTTCAAAAACGAATCTGTTGTCTACAAGAATATCACCGTTTTTGAAAAGGTGAGTGACAAGCTCCTGCTTTAGACCGTTGAATTTCTCAGATTTAAGAACCGCAACAACACACACTGCAACAGGACCTGGGTCAAGCACTTTCAATGAAACTACTCTAAAAGCTCCACTTGTTTCCTCATGGTGGTCTCCTAGTTTTCCATCAACGTAATATGTAGAATTGTACCAACCGCTGACTCTTGCAATTCCAACTTCGTCAACTAACTTTGCTTTCACACTGCCAAATTTGGTAACTTGCAAAAGTCCGTGGTCATTTACCACGGCTTCTATACTCTCGTCAACAGCTTTGATCGTCCACCCTTTTGAATCCTTTACAACTTCAAATGCCTTTGGGTATACAACAGCTTTTCCTGGGGCATCCTGAACAACTATCTGTGTATTCCCTTTTGCGATGAAAACCAAATAGTCAGGTGCAGATATACGTCCGTTACCATCAACATCTTCAATCTGGAAAGGCACTTCCACACCTTCTACTAAGATTCTCAAACTTGTCCAATCTGGTTCAAAGTCTTCGGGGAGCATGTCGACCAGTTTTCCCATCTGCACAACTACCGGTACCTCAACTTGACCAGCAATCACAGGAATTGAAAAGGACCCAGCAAATACTACCAAACTTAACAAGATAGCCAACAATAGAACAAGTTTTTTCATGCTAACACCTCCTTGGAAGAGTGTAGGAAAGGAACTGTGTAAGCGTTTACATACTGCGTCTATTATATATTTTACTACACACTATGCGAAAGTATAATAACTAAAAAAAAATGAAGTTTATGGATAATTATAAACATAAATCTTTTATGTTCTTCGTTATTATTAAATTTGTTTGCTTTCTCTTTGTATTATAATTTTTGGAGCTATCTCTTTCACTTGATATAATATCTTCGATGTGTAAACGCTTACATTAGCAAAATGTCTTCGTCATGTCTTTCATTTGGTAAAATTTTTTCCGGAGGTGAACAAATTATGGTTTCCATAGATGATGTTGCAAAAAGAGCAGGGGTTTCAACTGCAACAGTTTCTAGAGTTTTAAACGGAACCGGGTATGTTTCCGAAGAAACTGAGATTAAGGTCTTAAAAGCTGTCAAAGAACTCGGATATGTTCCACACGTCTCAGCCAAAACTTTGGCACGTAAAAAGATATTCAGCGTGGCAGTTGTTATAAGTCAAAGGATAAAAGAACTCATCCAAAGTGATGTCGGCATATTCTACAAAATAATCCTTGACGCGATTGAAAACACTGCAGGTATCTACAAAATTTCATTAGATATTCTTCTATTGGATGAGGTTCTTCAAGGTAAACATCACAAATATGACGGATACATACTCGTTGGGAGCGACGCCTCTGAGGAGGAGATAGAGAAAATTTCGAAAAATGGCAAAGTTGTTTTGGTAGATCATTATATTGACGGACTCAGGATTGACAGTATTGTCAGCGATGGTTACGATGGTATATTCTACATAACCAAGAAATTCATTGGTAGTGGTTTTAACAGGATTATTCATATCCATGGACCTTTGAAGTACTATGGTTTCCGCGATAGATACAATGGTTACGTTACCGCTATGACAAAATTCGGTAAGCTTCCAATTACATTTGAGTATGATGATCTACACGAGGAAATTGATTCCGTCTTGAGAAGAGCTCTCCGCGATTGGGTGCCCGAAGTAATAATATGTTCCAATGATCCAATCGCTATTAGAGTACTTCATAAGTTACAGGACTGGGGTTACGATGTTCCAGGCGATGTGAGTATTGTCGGATTTGATGATATACCAGCTGCCGAAAAGGAAGGTTTGTCTACTATGCGCGTTCAGAAGGTTGAACTAGGTATAAATGCCGTAAAAAGGATTAACGAAATTCTTAGTAAGCAATCTATTCATCCATATAAACAGTGTATTTACACAACTTATGTGAAAAGGAATAGTTCCGTTATATAGGAGCCAGAAGTTTATAAAATACTGCTTAAACTACTCGAGGGAGGGATGAGGTATGAAAAGGATATTTGTATTGTTTCTGATTGCGGTGCTCTCGCTAGTCAGCTTTGCAGTCAAGTTAACCTTCTGGACAGCCCCAAACGCTTTTCAAGAAGAGTTCTGGAAAACAGTCGTAGCACAATGGAACAAACTGCGACCTGATGTTCAAATCGAAGTTCAAACTATCCCGGCTGCTGGAAGCTCTGAAGAAGCTATCTTAAGTGCAATTGCAGCAGGAAATGCTCCCGATTTTTCAGAGAATATCTTCAGTGGCTTTGCTGCGCAACTTGCCGAGATTGGTGCAATTTATCCTTTTGACAACTTCGGAACGGATTTCCAAAAACTTATTGAGACGCGAAAAATGAAGAACATTATGGAAAAGTGGAAAATCAAAGGTAAATATTATGTCTTCCCTATTTACTCCAACCCAATGATTTTTTGGTGGCGAGGCGATATTTTAAAAAGTTTGGGCTATAACGAACCTCCAAGAACATATGGAGAAATCTATGAGCTTAGCAAGAAATTTGCGGACGGCAAGAAGAAATTTACAATGCAGGTCATATCTGGTAGAAACTGGTGGGACAGATGGTTTGATTTCATCACATATTACTACGCCGCTACCGGAGGAAAAACATATATAAACGTGGAAAAACGTAAGGTCAATTTTGGCGATGAAGCAGGAAAAGCTATTGTGCAGTTCATCTATACAATGTTCCAGAATAAGTGGACCGCAGTTGAATTAGGCACAAATCCTTTCTACAACGGAACGATACTTGCAAAGATAACAGGTCCCTGGGAAGTTAATTGGGCTAAAGAAACTTTCCCAAAAGTGGTTTCAAATATATGGTTCTCTGCTCCTCCAGTTCCAGACAATTACCCAAAAGATAAACCTGTCTACACATTTGCAGATACAAAAGGTCTCGTTATTTACTCAACTTGCAAAGACAAGAAAGCAGCATTTGAATTCATATCGTGGGTCTTCTCAAATGTCCAGAATGATGTACTTTGGATTGAAAAAACGCAAATGCCACCTGCGAGAGAAGATCTGACAACTAATCCCGCTTTTGCTAGATTTATGAATGACAAGTTCTTCAAAGCTTACGCATCATTCGTCCCATTTGCCGTTCCACCTGCACTGATAGATAAAACCATCGACATTCAACAGGCAATGACAACACATTTGATAGAAC
Source organism: Fervidobacterium pennivorans DSM 9078 (assembly GCF_000235405.2). Classification (NCBI taxonomy): domain Bacteria; kingdom Thermotogati; phylum Thermotogota; class Thermotogae; order Thermotogales; family Fervidobacteriaceae; genus Fervidobacterium; species Fervidobacterium pennivorans. Next base: position 1,840,571 of record NC_017095.1, on the reverse strand, counting down.
CTTTAATGTATCTCAAAGGTAACCCAGAAGATATATTGAACAAAGCTGTAAAAGAAATTAATAGGATTCTGTTCTAAAAAAAATTTTCCTAAAATTCTAAACATTTCCGAATGGATGTGAAAAGGTTGAGTGTCTTGAAGGCAAGGTCAAAGTTTGGTAAAAAGGAACGTTTATTCGGATATTCCATAGTAATTCCATACTTGGCATATACTGCCATTTTTTGGGGCTATCCATTCTTGTGGATGGTAGTTCTTGCATTCACAAAGTGGAACTATTTCTCCAAACCAAAATTTGTAGGACTCCAGAATTTTTTAAGAATATTCACCGATAGTACCGTTTTAAGAATTGCTCTTAATACTCTGAATTTCCTGGCGTACCTAATTCCAATGGTGCTAATTGCTTCTTTGCTCTTCGCTCTCGCGCTGACAAAAGTCAGATTTGGAAAAACATTCATAATGTTAAGCTTTTTGGTAGCAAATGTCTCTTCTGGAGTTGCCTACTCACTTTTATTTTCAAACCTCTTCTCGATAAATGGACCCATCAACAGACTGCTGGATGATTTATTCGGTATCACTATCCCGTGGTTTTCAAATCCACAGCTAGCTGTCTTTTCGATTTGTCTTATAATTACATGGAAATTTATAGGATACTACGGTCTGATTCTTTACGCTGGTCTTTTGTCAATTCCACAATCTTTGTACGAAGCAGCAAAGCTTGACGGGGCAACGAAAAGCCAGATATTCTGGAAAATTACATTACCTCTACTTAATCCATCACTTATAACTGTGACAGTCCTTGCAGTAATGCTTACTTTTGGAATTTTTACAGAACCATACTTAATAACTGGTGGGGGTCCTATGCAAAGAACAACAACATTTTTGATTTATATGTATGATACTGCTTTTAAAAGAATTGACCCATCATATGCGACTACGGTAGCGATCGTGACAGCTTTGTTGAGTTATCTCTTAGTTATGTTGATTCGTAAGTTTTTCGAGAAAGAAGTGAGCTTTGTATGAGGCGTGAGAAGATTGCTTCGTACATTATAACCTTTGTTCTTTTGTTTCTTGCAATAGTCTGGATTTACCCTTACCTATGGTTGTTCATTTCGTCCTTTAAACCTGCAGAGGACATATTTACAACATTTCTCCCAAAAAGATTGACTCTAGAGCATTATCGCTTCATTTTCGTCATGGCAAACAGGTTTGAGAGACCTTTTGTCAGAGCTTTTTTTAACAGCCTCTTCATCTCTTCAACTGTAACTTTTTCTGTAATATTCACATCGATGCTCATAGGTTATGCTATCTCAAGAATAAATTTCAAAATCGGTAAAGCAGTATTCAATTTCATAATTTATCAAATGCTTTTCCCGGGATTTATGTTCACAATACCTATGTTTATATTGATAAGGGCCTTCGGTTGGTTGAACACTTATCAAGCGTTAATCGTACCTTCTTTAACAAGTTCATGGGGTATTTTCATGTTCGCTCAGAATTTCAAAAGCATACCACAGGACTATATCGATGCTGCAAAAATAGACGGAGCGAACAATTTCTGGATTGTTTTACGTATCATGTTACCATTAAGTCGCTCAACAGCATCTATTGTAGGATTGTTCACTTTCATAGGGGTCTGGGACAATTTCTTATGGCCCCTGATGGTAATGAAAGACTACAAAAAGATGCCTTTGTCTGTTTTACTTGCTTCTTTTAATCACGAATATGCAAGTTATATCGGACCCGTACTTGCCGGTGCAGTGATTCAAACGATACCGATGGTTATTATCTTTCTAACACTTAGAAACTATTTCTTGCAAGGTATATCAATGTCCCTAAGGTGAAATCTTCAACAAGAACAAGGAGGCGAAGTATTGTGGAGTTAAGACTTGAACGACACCCACTTAACCCAATATTAAGTCCTGTTCCAGAACATCTGTGGGAGAACAAGTTTGTTTTCAACTGTGCAGTAGTCTTTGACGGTGAGTTGTTCCATATGCTTTATCGAGCACAAGGTGCGGACATGGTCTCACGCATAGGATACGCTGTAAGTGTAGATGGTGTCAGATTCAATCGATTAGAAAAACCCGTATTCACACCTGCGTCAAAAGAAGAACTCTATGGAGTGGAAGACCCTAGAATTACGAAAATCGGAGATAAGTATTACATGCTTTATACGGCTTATTCACCAAAAGGTCCGAGGGTTGCACTTGCATCAACTAAAAATTTCATAACTTGGGAACGTTATGGAATTGTTATAAAAGACGAGGTAAATAACAAAGATGCTGCCCTATTTCCTGAAAAGATAAACGGAAGATACGTTATGATGCATCGGTTTGAACCAGATATCTGGCTTGCATTTTCCGATGATCTGATTAACTGGGGAGATTACGTAAGCATAGCAGGTCCCAGACAGGGCTACTGGGATAACTTAAAAATCGGCGCCGGTGCACCGCCAATCAAAACACCATATGGATGGTTGTTACTGTACCACGGTGTTGAAGATGCATCGAGGCCAATATACAGATTAGGTTTCATGTTGCTTGACTTGAATGACCCAACGAAAGTACTTAAGAGAAGTGAAGAACCAATCCTTGAACCAGAGGAAGAATGGGAGGTTTTCGGTGGAGTTCCAAACGTAGTCTTCAGTGATGCTATGGTTGAATATAAGGGCAAGTATTACGTTTACTATGGAGCTGCTGATAATTATATAGCACTTGCAACAATTGATGTAGAAAAAGTTTTGGAATGGTGTAGGAAAATATAAGCAAAACCTTTCAAAAACGAAGAAGGGGGCTCACCCCTTCTTCTTTGATAATTTTAAATTCTACTCTATTCTCTCCACTTCCACTTTCTCAAGTAATTTTTCCACATCGGATTTTCTACACAGCCTCGTTCCAGGGGTCATGACTGCCGCTGTTCCTGATGCGTTCGCCCATCTCAACGCTTCCTCATCAGAAGCACCTTCTGTTTTCTTCAACACAAACCCCGCAAGGAAAGAATCACCAGCGCCAACTGCACTTTTAACAGGAACCTTTATGGTTTTTGTGTACAATACTTTTTCGTTAGAAATAAAATATGCACCTTCACCGCCAAGAGTTAAAAGAATAGCCTTCAGTTCGTGAATTTCTATAACCTTTCTCGCTTCTGAGATAATTTCTTCTCTAGAGGATACATTTTTGCCTATCAATCTTTGAAACTCGTGTAAATTTGGCTTAATATAATCCGGTTGGCCTATCAACCCAGCTTTTAGTTTATCTCCATCAGAGTCAAAGTAAACAGTTGCTCCCCATTGTTTTAAAGTAAAGATGATTCCAGTATAGAACTCGGCTGCAACTCCTTTTGGAAGGCTACCGGACACTACAACAACATCTCCCTGGCGCACCAAGGCATTGAGCACTTCCAAAACAACCTGCAATTTCTTCACACCTATTTTTTCACCGGGCATACTTATTCGATATTGCCCTTTGCTCGTTTCCAAGATAATATTCATTCTCGTCTCTTGAGGAACGCGTATGGATGAGTATATGACTCCTTCCTTATCAAGCATCTCTTCAAGCCTTCTACCGTTAGCTCCACCAACAAGCGCAATAGCTATCGATACTCCTCCAAGTTCTCTGATTACACGCGAAACGTCTATTCCTTTACCTGCTGGGTAATCAACAACTTTCTTGGCACGGATAGTATCATCCACAATTAATTCATCAACATAAATGTACCTATCAAGGCATGGGTTCATAGTTAAAGTAAATATCATTCATATCACCTCTTTAGTTGCTGGGATTCTGGTTTTTTTATTATATTTTATCACAAGAGCTTAAGATTTTTATAGACATTTCATCATTTTTACTTGTTTAGGTGGTATAATATCACATGAAAATCCATTCTATGAGAGGTCGGTATGATGGGTTTCCTAAGACTTGCAAATTGGAAATTTCTAATTTTTCTTTTGACAATTATCATATCTTTCATCATAGGAATGAATTTTTTCATCTATAATGAAGACGAAAACTTAAAAAAGTTAGCACGTATAGTCATTGAAAATGAAGCGGTTAACATCTCATTTGCATATTTCCAATGGACCGAGCTTTATGAAGCACTCAAAAATAATGATTCCAATTTCATCAATAACGTCAAGAAAATTATACGAAAAGACTATCCATATGTGAATTATGTGGAGTTCTCTTCTGGTTATCCCCCAACTGGTTATTTTGAAATCACATCAGAAGGCACCTTGTTATTGATGCGCTTTAAGATTTTGGACTCATTCGGTAATTCATATTTGCCTGATAAGTTTGCTGTTGTCAAATTAGACGCAAGCTATATCCTCGAAAAATATCAGATAAAAGGGATAAAAATTTCTTCTGGTGATAGAACACTATCAAAAGACTTTGTCTATGGTTTAAAATACGAAAGATTTTTGACTATTAAAGAAATATTCCTAATACTGCTCTTTTTGGTTCTGATTGTATCGATTACGTTATTTGTAAACGAGTTCAAAACACAAAAACTGTTAAAAATGGAAGAAACATTGAATAAATCCCTTGAAGCGATAACCGAACTGACTCAAGGGCTCCTTAAGGGTATTCTTGCTCCAAGTTATCAATTCATACTTGAAAAAGCGGTTGAAATTATTCCTGGTGCACAAGCCGGCTCTGTTTTGATTAAAAACGGAGACTACTATGAATTTGCTGCGTGTGTAGGTTACGATTTTGCTCAGTTATCGAAGGTAAAATTCAAACCTGAAGAACTTGCACAAAGCTTAGACGGGCAAGTGAAAATTATCACGCATCTTGACGAATTTGATTCTACAAAAATTATGGACGAGCGTCAGGAAATTCTTCTGAAATACGGAAGAATCTCAGAAATTAAAGCCATGCTCTCTGTTCCGATATCTGTGGAAAATGAGATAGTAGCTCTCCTTAACCTTGATAATTTTGAAGACGAAAAAGCTTTTAATGAATTTTCAATAAGAATAGCTACAGTTTTTGCCAATCAAGTTGGTGTTGTTTTCGAAAGGATAAAGCTTGAAAATGAACTACAAAAACAAAAAGAATATCTTGAATACATCTCTTTGAGAGACCCGCTCACCAACCTTCCAAATAGAAGAGCTCTTGAAAATGAAGCAGAAAGAATGCTCGCACTAGCAAATAGGGAAGGAAAACAGGTGTGCGTTGTATATGTTGATCTGAAGAATTTTAAACCCGTTAACGATAGATTTGGACATAAAGCTGGTGATTATGTTATTTCAGTGGTAGCTCAGCGACTCTCATCAGTCATGCGAAAAAGTGATTTTCTTGCAAGAGTTGGCGGAGATGAATTTGTTTATCTCCTTTACGATTGCAAGGAGTATGTTCAATTTGTAGAAAGAGTTATTAACGAACTCGAAAAACCCATACAGTATGAAGAAAATACAATAAACGTATCCGCAAATTTCGGCATAGCAATTTATCCAAAAGATGCAACATCCTTCGGTGATTTGTTATTAAAAGCCGATGTTGCTATGTACTATGCAAAAAATAACAACCTTTACTTCTTCCTCGCTTCTAACCTTAACGTTTAGTATTACTCAGTTCAATTAACCCCTCGTCTAAATGCCTTAAAATCGTATCCTCTGTCCATATTTGTTTTTTCTAAATTATTTCGTATTTCTAATTAGTTTTACCTTATTGACTTATTCAATACATTTGATATAATTTTATTGGGAATTCAAATAAGTCGAGGAGGTGCTTGGTTTGTTACAGACATTCTTCCTATCTTTTCGCGAGGTTTTTGAGGCTGCTCTTTTAGTTGGTATTATACTCACATATTTAAAACAATCTGGAAGGGACACTTTGATTAAGTATGTGCTTTACGGAACTTTTGGTGGGGTTATAGCAAGCTTGATAGTAGGTCTACTAAGTTATTTACAAATGAGTACGTCGGAAGGTGCGGAAAGAGAGTTTTTTGAAGCATTAATGAAACTCATTGCATCAGTCTTAATAACATATGTGGTTGTTTGGATTGGCAGGCAGAATAAAAACATAGCTAAGAATCTCAAGGAAAATGTCGATAGGCGTTCATCTTCAATTGGTTTGTTTTCATTAGCCTTCATATCAGTTTTGAGGGAAGGCATAGAGTTGGTTGTATTTACACTCGCAAGTATTGGGAAGAATTCGTTCGAAACTATAACTGGGATCTTAATTGGCTTGGTTTTGGCAGTTGGCTTGGTTTTTGCAATGTTCAAATATGCTATCAAGATAAACATTAAGAGGATTTTCAAGTTCTTGGGTGTAGTTCTAATAGTCCTGGGTGCAGAAATGTTCGGCGAGGGGATTGTGGATCTATTTGAAATAGCTGGTGAATTTTACGAATTGTTGCTCATTGGAATTTATTTTGTATCTATGATCATCCTATTCTTCGATGAAGATTTGAAACGCATTTTTTCAAAAGCGTAGGTAAGATGTATGGAGCAGAAAAAGAGTTTAAAGATAACCGGAATGACTTGTGCAAATTGTGCAAGGATAGTTGAAAAATCTCTGTCAAAAGTTGATGGGGTTAAGTTTGCAGCTGTAAATTTGGCAACAAACACTGCTTTCGTTGTGTTGGAAAAAGATGTACCTGATGAAGTTCTTCAGAAAGCTGTCGAAAGTGTTGGTTACGGGGTTTCAGACGAACCTCTTGAAGCCATCGAAAAAAAAAGGCTTAAAAGAATCAAAAAGAATACATACATTTCTCTTACAATAACTATACCCCTCATGGTCCTTATGTTTCTGCACATGTCTGGAAAACACGTCCCGTTTTTCAAAGAGATAGAACTAATTTTCTCAGCGATTGTCATTTTCTATGCAGGAAGAGACACTATCCGCGGTGCAACAATTGCACTCTTGCACAAACATTCGAATATGGATACTTTGATATTTTTTGGAGCTGTAACTGCGTGGTTAACAAATGTTACTACTTACTTTGGTCTATCTATACACCCATTTGGTACGATTGGTGCAATGATAGTCTCTCTCCACCTTGTAGGAAGATATATAGAATCTACCCTTAGGGACAAAGCATCAAAACAGGTTAAGGAATTGCTGGCACTACAGTCGAAAGAGGCAAGAATAATTACAGACAAAGGCGAATTATTGGTTCCTATCGAGGCTGTTAAGGAAGGACTACTAGCTCTTGTTAAACCTGGTGAGAGAATACCCGCTGACGGAATAATTGTTGAAGGGCATTCTTCTGTCGATGAATCTATGATAACAGGTGAATCCATCCCTGTTGAAAAGGGGGTAAACGATGAAGTAGTCGGGGGAGCTTTGAATTTGACAGGTGTTTTGAAAATTAAGGTTACAAGAGTTGGTGAAGATACGTTCCTATCTAAAATGATAGCTCTTGTTCAAGAAGCACAGGGGGCAAAGGTCCCAATCCAACAACTTGCTGACAGGATAACGAATTATTTCGTCCCAACAATTATCAGTTTAGCTCTTCTAAGTGCATTTCTCTGGTATTTCAATTTTGATTCTTTAAGCGACTTAACGCATTCGATACGCTTGATGTTGCCATGGTCATTGCATGAAATTGATAGACTGTCGTTTTCAATTTTCGTCTTCTTAACAACAGTTGTCATTGCGTGTCCCTGTGCACTTGGACTTGCAACTCCGATGGCTTTGATAGTTGGAACTTCTCTTGCAGCAAAGAAAGGGCTTTTGATAAAAAACGCAGAGGCGATACAAACGGTTAAGAATGTAGGATATGTTCTTTTTGACAAAACCGGAACGATAACCTATGGAAAACCTCGTGTAGCGGTAGAGAACCTACCGGTTGACGAACGCAAAAAAGTAAAACAAATCATACAATTATCGACTCATCCTCTTTCTAAAGCCATTTCAGAGTATTTAAACACAACTGAAATAATCGACACAACTGATGGATGTGAAACAATCAACGGATTCGAAGAAATACACGGCAAGGGTTTGAAAGCAAAAATTGGAACTGACGAATACTTCATTGGAAAACCTAAGGATGTGTCGAGTTACGAAGAATACACTTCTAGAGGTATGTCCATTGTTGAAGTGTGTAAAAACGACATAATCATAGGTTTCTTCGCGTTGGAAGATACTGTTCGTGAAGATTCGAAAAAAGCTATCGAAGAACTAAAATCACATGGTATAATACCCGTGATGGTAACTGGTGATAACGAAAAAACCGCAATACATGTTGCAAAAATCGTTGGCATAGACGAAATTTATGCTAATGTAAAACCAGAAGAAAAAATGGACATTGTGAGAAAATACCAGGCAACGGGTAAGAAAGTAGTTATGGTTGGTGATGGTATTAATGATGCAGCTGCTTTGAAAGCTGCAGATATTGGGGTTGCCATCGGAAGTGGAAGTGACTTGGCGATAGATAGTGCAGATATCATAATAACAAAAGGTGGTATATCAAAAGTTTCAGATGTAATATCGATATCGAAAGCTACGTTTGGTGCAATCAAAACAAACCTTTTGTTTGCATTTTTGTATAACGTGGTGGCTATCCCCTTAGCAATGGTTGGTCTTTTGCACCCAGCCATTGCAGAAGGAGCCATGGCGATGAGCTCAATAACAGTAATCTTGAATTCTATGAACATCCGAAAGAAATTCAAAAGTGAAGGTTGAAGGAGGGTTAAAGATGGCACAATATTTATTGAAAGTCCCTGACATTTCTTGCAATCACTGCAAAATGAGAATTTCGAAGGCACTCGAGGAAATCGGTGAAACCAACTTTGAAATTAGGGTTGCTCAGAAGGAAATTGTCATTGAAACGGATAACATTGAGGGGGTAGTGCAAAAGCTCGAAGAAATTGATTATCCTGTAGAATCGGCAACCATCATGTAATCGTGCCAAGAAATGTAGACAGGAGAACAGTTAAAGATGAGTGAAAGCATTGAACGCGAAAAAAAGTACCTCGTTAGTGAAGAAAAAGCCCAGAAACTTAAAGCAATTTCAAAATGGAAACTAGGAGTGGTCCAATGGTATCTACAGGACTGCTCCTTTTTTGATTTTGCCAAGGATAAGAATATCAAAAATTGCCGTGTCAGATACATGGTTGATGAAACAGGAAACGAAAAATGGATTGTTGCTTTTAAATCGGAGTTGATGGAAGGTTTCAAAAGAATTGAAGAAGAATACGAAATAAGACCTAACGAAGCTCTATGGAATAATTTGATAAGAACTCCTGTCGCAGCAAAGGTAAGATACTTCATCAGCGAAAAACCTGCTGAAATCGTGCTCGACGAATTCGTTGAACTCGAAAAACCATACAATGTATCCGTCAAATACCTTGTCGAAATCGAAACACATGAAGATTTCGAAATATATGAAAAAGAATACGAACTTGGCAATGGTCTTAACTACGAAGAATTTGATAGGTACACAAACAAAAATATAGCTATTGTAAGCTCCATCCCTCCAAGGTTAATAGTTGAAAAAATCCGTCAAATAATGGGTGTTAGTAGCTTTAAAATGATGCGCCGAAAAGACAGAGAACTTCCTATCGGAAAGGCATTAGAAATAATAGAAAAAGGTGAATATGGGGTGCTTTCAACATTCGATGGGGAATACCCATACGGAGTGCCCGTTAATTATGCATATAAAGACGGAATAATATATATCCACTGCGCACTAGATGGCAAAAAACTTGAGAATATATCAAAACACCCGAAAGTCAGCTTCAGTGTAATTGCAAAATCAAAAGTATTGCCAGAAAAATTGACAACTGCATATGAAAGTGCAATCGCATTTGGCAGTGCCGAATTGTTAGAAGGTCCTGAAAAGAAAGTGGCTATTTTCGAACTCGTTAAAAAGTATTCACCACAATTTGCTAAAAAATACAGCCATATCGATGAGACAGAAGAAAATGAAGAATGCAAAAATACAGCGATTATTAAGATAACGATAGAATACATTTCTGGAAAATCGCGAGCAGAGTGGGTGTAAAATCATGCTCATTCCAATTGTGGTCATAATAATTGTCACAAGTACATTAATAGAGATATTACTGATATTATTTCTTAGAAAATCTAAGAATAGAGAAAATGGAGCAAAAGAATACGTCGAGAGGTTTGGTTACAAATATATCGGATACGATAAAGAATTTGAACAGCACATAAAAACCGGTATAGCAAAATACTATCCCACTTTAAGAGGATATCACCTTAGTGTAAGCAATGTTTTCTTAAATGAGAATGATGAAGAAAAGCGCTTATATTTTGAAATGAACGTTTCGAGTAGAAATTACTATCAAAAGTACTTCTGCATGCTAATCAAAGAAATAGATCTGTCCGTGCCCGAAGTTGCAATAGTCCCAAGAAATTTTTTCTCAAAGATGTTTATTTCTAAGAAAAATGCATTTATAAAATTATTCATCGTTAAACCTAAGAATACAATTGACAATCTTCCTTACGAATTAAAAGAGCAACTTATGAACTTTAAATCTGTCGGTGTTGTGTACAAAGATAAACAGCTGCTTATCTCAAAACCATACAGCCACAAAGAGCTTCCAATCGAAGCACTTCGAATATGTGAAGAAGTATATGAATACGTAAAAGCATACCTTCGAGTAAGTTGATGAAACCGCAAGAAAGTACAAAAATAAAAGAACGCTCTGGACGAAAGCCAGAGCGTTATGTTTTACATCCTCTTTAAAGAGTTCCTGTATATCCGAGCTATTACTTCTTTTTCTGCCTTTATTGGTGCAACACTTAGCAATAAGCCAAGTGAAGGGGTTGTCATTGCAAGTTCCGTGAGCTTTTCAACATGCCCTTCGTTGAACCCTACGCTTTCAAGTTTTTCCGTTATACCCATATTGAAAAGCCAGTCTTCAATTCCTTTTGCTATTTTTTCTGCTTCTCCTGGCTTTCCTTCAAGGCCTGGAACTATCGGTTCGTATACCTCCGCAAGAATCTCTGCAACAAATGGATAAATCTCTTTCACAACTGCCGGAAGTAGCATTGCAAGTCCAAGCCCATGCGCAAGATCTGGTTTTACTGCGCTAAGTGGGTGTTCAAGTGCGTGTGTGAAGTGGAGTAGTCCGTTGTCAAAAGAAATACCTGCGATAGCCGATGCGTAAAGTAGCCAATACCTTGCGTTGAGGTCATTTGGATTACTAAGTGCCTGTGGCAAGTAAGTGGCAATAAGTCTCACGGTTTCTTTTGCTAGAAGTATGGAATATGGGTTTCTTGCGAGCGTTGTCGATGCTTCTGTAATATGATTAAGCGCATCAATGGTTGTGTAAAGTGTTTGTTTGTATGGGAGTGTAACCATTAGTTGTGGGTCATCGATAGAAAAGAGAGGATATATGCAGTCGTAGGCTATCGCTGGTTTGTACTCTTTCTCAAGTATCGAGGCAACAGCGAATCTGTCCACTTCCGTTCCTGTACCATGTGTTGTGTTAATAGCAATAATTGGCTTAGCCTTTTCCGGGGTGAATTTTCCTTCGTAAAGTTCCGCTCCTGTTTTTCCTTCGTATTCCAAAAGCACTGCAACACTTTTTGCTGTATCTATCGGACTACCTCCCCCTATACCAAACACCACTTGTGCACCAAATTCCTTTCCAAGTTTTGTTGCTTCATCAATCTGCTCTACTGTTGGGTTTGGTGTAACTTTATCATACAGAACGTATTCTATGCCAAATTGGTTGAAGTACTTTGTTACAACATCCCATGCCCCTGTAACCTTGTACGCAACAGGGTCCGTTACAACAATTACTTTTTTCATACCGCGCTTTGAAAGATACTCAGAAATATCCCTCATTTTATCTATCGCACCTACACCAAAATAGCATGTTGTTTTGCATCTCAACTCAAACACGTTGTAGATGTTTACCTTCTTTTCAAACATACTCTCTACCTCCTTCTACCTCCTTGTCTTCAAAGTAAAGAACCTCTACATTTATCGTGATAATTTTTCACAAATCTATTACTATTTTATCACCTCTTACAACTCTCGTCAAGATTACTTGTGAAAATATTCGCAACATAAACAAAATAAAAATGCCCCTATATCGAATATTACTAACGATATAGGGGCTGGGTTTAAAAGAAAGCATGTAACCTAATTTGTCATTTCACTCTTTTAATTCTCTTGTGCCGTAACTTTAATTCCCAGTGTTTTTAAGATTTCCTTTTCGTTATAGAAAAGCATTACGATATAGCCAAGAATCATTAAAGTTAGCGAAATTATAGCGCTGATTCTAAGTCCGAATTCGTTAACTTGGTTACTTCCGAGAATGTATATAGATGGAAATACGAGTCCCGCTATCGTTTGTCCCATTTTTTGCATAAAAGTCCTAGCGCCAAAGAAAACTCCTGCTTTGTAATTACCCGTCTTTCTTCCATGTGCTTCAGCGATATCAGCTACCATTGCGTTTGGTAGGATTCCAAATATTGCGAGTGGTATTGCCGCCAGGACCCCTACAATATAACTCTGGGCGTACGGTGACATATTCAACTTACCTAAAACTGCGGCAAATGCAAAGTTTAAAGCAAATATAATAAACCCAACCATAAGAACTTTCTTCTTACCAAATTTTTTTGCCAGGAAATTTACAGGAACGTAGAATAAGAAAGACAAAAGGAACATTATGAGCTGAACTTGAGATGCTTGCTCTTTTGGAAGTTTCAACAAGACCGTTATGTAATATACAAGCCCAAGGCTTATGCCTGTTAAACCAATCCAGTAAAGTAAATCCTGGATAACAAAGACTGCAAAGTGCTTTTCTTTGAATGCGTTGACTATAGATTCTAAACTTCCTTCATTTACCGTGTGTTGTTCACAGTAACGCCTTTCATCGATAAATATAACAGGCAGTAGCATAAAGATAAAACCTATCAATCCATAAAGCACTGTAACTGTTTGAAATGCTTTAACGGGTTCAAAACCCCGTTTTTCCAAAACGGTTTGGAAAAGGTAAATTTGCGTTCCTAAAACGTATCCAAGAGCCCATGTAATGGAAATCATCGTGCTAAGTCCAAGACGCTCATCTGGGTCATGTCCAAGTTCGCTCATCCATGCAAAGAACGGAGTTACGTACATCGTCATAAACCAGTAGAATGCGATAACTGTGGCAAAAAGCCAAATAGTGTTGATTGTATAACTCGCCGATGGTGGAAAGAAAGGCAGAAAAGAAAACAACGCAAATGGAAGCACGCTGATTGCCAGAAATCCCCTTCTTCTGCCAAGTTTTAATTTACTTCTGTCTGACATAGTAGCCACAATAGGGTCTGTAATCGCATCAAAAAGCCTGGAAGTCCCCAAGGCAAGTCCCACAATAGTCAGTCCAGCCCATACAGCTCCCCTGGTTATATACTGTGGAAAATTCACACCCTCAGGCGGCATGTAAAAATAAACGAGTGCGTTTCCGATAGCAAAGCTGGTAAGCGACCAACCAAGCTGGCCAAGTGCATACATCCACTTTTTCCACAACGGCAATCTTTCTACCATCTCCTCAACACTCCTTTCTTAATAACTCAAAAATGTGTATTGTTTTTATTGGTAACGTTACCGATATCGTTGTTATTATATCATTTAAAAGATTATCGTTCCAATCTTCGAAAATTGTGAAAATACTGTGGTCAGACGTTTTTACCTTGTGTATTTTGTCATTCACTACTTTGTGCTTTTTCTTTCGCTCGATTTTTTTATAAAAAAAAAAGCGATGGCGTTGTTTAATTAACGCCACCGCTGATATACTGAATATGGAAGATTAATAGAAGAGCTTTGTAAGTTGTTTGATGTAATAGTCAACTGGTCTCACGTTAAGGAGGGTTTCACTATAAGGCACCTCTGTTACGATAAAACCTTTTACACCAACCGCATGGTAAAATTTACCCATTTTCACAAGTTCGACAGCTCTTGCACTCAGTTGTGTTGCAATGATTCTGTCCATTGCTGCCGGTGTGCCACCTCTTTGAATGTATCCAAGGTTTGTATATCGCCATTCGAGGTTGAGTTTTTTACCTATGTATATTCCAACAACTTCAGCCGGGTCTGTTTCGTGGGAACACTTGCATTCGTCGATTATCTCTTCGGGTAATTTAACACCATCTTCTACTACAACTATTGAGAATCTCTTTCCGCTCTCATATCTGTGCTGGATAGTTGCTAAAAGCTCTTTTGGATTTAAAACATCCGAGCTTGTTATGACGAAATCGGCACCTCCAGCAAGACCACCAAAAGTTGCGAGCCAACCACCAGGTGCGCCCATCGTCTCTACAATCATAACCCTGTGGTGAGATTCCGCCGTCGAATGGATAATGTCAAGCGCCTGTGTTACACGTTCAAGCGCTGTTATGAACCCTATGGAAAAATCTGTAAATGAGAGGTCGTTGTCTATTGTTGCAGGCACGATTATTGATGGTATTCCGTATCTTTGTAGGTTCAGTGCAGCTCTAACTGCATTTCTTCCACCAAGAATTATGTATCCAGTTATGCCATATTGAATCGTCTTGTTTTTAATGGCAGTTAAATCCTCGTCCCTTTCAGGAATAAAAAGCGAAGTTCCTAGTATCGTTCCCCCTTGGTGAAGAATACCTGATACGTTGTTTCTAACAAGTATGTCAACTTTATCGTTCAGTAATCCTTCAAATCCATCTTTTATACCCATCACTTCAATTTCTTGTTCTATAGCGTTAACAACGATCGACCTGATTGCTGGGTTCAAACCTGGACAATCATTTCCAACAGAAAGAACACCTATTCTTCTCATTTATAGCCACCTCCCCACAATTGAGTAGAATACTATGGATGTTATTGCCATCAACTTTATGAGAATGTTCAACGAAGGCCCTGCAGTATCCTTGTATGGGTCACCAACCGTGTCACCAACAACTGTTGCTTTATGGGTAAACGAACCTTTTCCTCCAAGATGACCTTCTTCTACATATTTCTTTGCGTTGTCCCATGCACCACCCGAGTTCGCCATAAAGATAGCCAAGGCAACACCGGTAACAGTTGAACCAATGAGTAATCCTACAACTGCTTGGACACCTAAACCTATCATGAGTACTATAGGTGCCAAAATAGCAAGAACCGCAGGTAATACCATCCTTTTCAATGCACCTTTCGTAGCAATCTTTATACAACTTTCGTAATCAGGGTCGACTGTTCCAGACAAGATGCCCGGCACTTCCCGAATCTGTCTTCTTATCTCTTCAACCATGTCATTTGCAGCATCTCCCACAGCGTTCATAGTAAGTGCTGAAAAGAAGAATGTCAACATTGCACCAATGAGAGCACCAATAAACATGTTCGGGTCTTGGAGTTGGATTTGTTGAACGTGTGCCACAGAACCAAAGTTTGCGAAAAGTGCTATCGCAGTCAATGCAGCAGAACCAATTGCAAACCCTTTTCCCATAGCAGCAGTTGTGTTTCCTAACGCATCCAGTTTGTCAGTTATTTCCCTTACACTTTTATCAAGTCCAGCCATTTGAGCAACCCCACCGGCGTTATCCGCTATTGGACCGTACGCATCAACAGAGAGGTTCATTGCAAGAGTTGAAAGCATACCAACACCAGCCATCGCAATACCGTAAAGACCTGCAAGTTTGTAAGAAACCAAGGTTCCAAGAGCTATTAATATGGTGATAACAGCGGTAGATTCCATACCAAGTGCCGTTCCGCTTATTATCACGTTCGCTGGTCCCATTGCAGCAGAATGGGCTAGCTTCTCTACTTTCTTTCCTGAAGTGTACCACTCAGTAATGAGACCTATCAAAACACCAACTATATTTCCCGTTAAGACAGTCCAAAAGAGGTTTAAATTTTTCTCGATGATTGCGTATGCAAACGAGAAAACTAAGAAGATAATACTTGAAGCTACGGTCCCCATTCTCAAAGCAGAAGCAGGTTCGGTATTCAATTTTGAAAGTACCTTTACAAGGATAATCGCTAAAATTGAAGCTATAAGACCAAAGGAAATGATGTAAATTGTGTTGTAAACACCTTTGGCTCCAAATAATGCGTATCCTATTGCTATTGCTGAGAAAATGGAACCAACATATGATTCATAAAGGTCTGCTCCCATACCAGCGACGTCACCAACGTTATCACCAACGTTGTCAGCTATGACTGCAGGATTTCTTGGGTCATCTTCTGGCAAATTCGCCTCAACTTTTCCAACGATGTCTGCACCTACGTCTGCTGCCTTCGTGTAAATTCCACCGCCAACACGAGCAAACAATGCAACAAAAGAAGCACCAAGAGAGTAGAAACTGACTGCCTCAAGTCCGAATATGAGGTAAACCACACTCAAACCAAGCAGACCTAAAACAGAAACGGCAAGCCCCATAACTGCTCCGCCTGAGAATGCAATATCAAGTGCTTCACCAACACCTTTGGTCGCACCCCACGCTGTCCTTGCGTTAGACTTTGTGGCAATGCTCATTCCAAAAAAACCTGCAAGAACAGAGAATGTAGCGCCTATTATAAACGCAACTGCCTTTGTCCAACCAGAGGAGAGTCCAAAAAGTATCGCGAGCACAAAGACTATGGGAAAAAAGACCTTGTATTCCTGAAATAAGAACGACCTGGCACCTCTTTGAATGATTCTTGAAATTTTCTCTGTCTTCTCATTTCCTGGACTTTTATCAAGGACGGTAAGTGTGAGATAGATGATCAAAACTACACCAGCTATTATGGAGGAAAATAAGAGTATCAAAATCCCACCTCCAAGGTCTATTTTTTGTATTATAAAAAGGGGGGCACGTGGGTGCCCCCGTGCTTTCCTCAGATTGGTTTTATATTGATTTTCCCCACCTAATAACAATAGGCGATGCTATAAATATTGATGAATATGTTCCAACTACAACGCCCACTGTCATACCGAATGCAAAAGATTTAATACTACCTGTTGAGAAGAGGAGTAGCATTAGGACAGTAAAGAAGGTCGTGAGTGACGTGTTAATTGTTCTGATTATAACCGAGTTTATACTGTCGTTGACTATGGATGCCATATCTCTTCCTTTGAACTTTCTACCAAACTCCCTAACTCTGTCGTAGACTACTATGGTGTCGTTAACAGAGTAACCTACAAGCGTTAAAATCGCAGCTATCGCAGCTATGTTCATTTCAAAACCGAAAATAGAGAAGAAACCAAGTGTAATAATTACATCGTGGATTAGAGCAACAACCGCCCCAACACCGAATGCAAATTTGAATCTGAGAGCAACGTATACAAGTATACCCAAGAGAGTGAAAACTACAGCTTTCCAAGTCAAGTTTTTAATTTCATCTGCAGCATCTCCACTAACTTCGTTGAAAGAAACAACCTTTGCATCTAAAATCTCTTCTAGCTTCTTTGAAATTTCTGCTTTTTCATCTGCATTGTAGGTTCTCAAGGCACCATTTTCGTTTCTTGGCGAAACAATTATCGAAAATGTTCTGTGTTCCTCCTGACCAAGAGCACGAACTTCAATTATTCTTGCTTTTTTAAACTCTTCGCCGAGCTCAGCTATTTTGTTTCTTACATCAACAATTGTGTAGTCTTTTGATGTTTTGAGTATCACTTCACTGCCACCAATGAATTCTAAGCCCACGTTGAATCCTTTTGTAAATATACTGATAAGTGAAACGACTATAAGTACAAGAGAAAGTGCTATGAAGTAATATCTCTTTCCGACAAAATCAATCTTCATTATTGAGCACCCCCTGCTTTTCTGACTCTGATAGCACCGGACATTGCATCGAGTAAGAATTTACTAAAGACAAGGTTCATGAACATTGCTGCAAAGATACCTACGATGGTTGTTACTGCAAATCCTTTTATAGTTCCTGTTCCAAAATAATACAGGAACAAGGCTGCGATTATAGTTGTAAGGTTCGCGTCAAATAGTGTCCAGAAAGACCTCGAGAAAGCGATTTCGATAGCCGCTTTTGGTGTTTTCCCAGCTCTCATCTCTTCTTTGATTCTTTCGTAAATGATTATGTTACCATCAACCAATGTACCGATTGTGAAGATGATACCCGCTATACCAGGGAGTGTCAATATTGCTCCAGTTCCCGCAAGGAACCCAAAGATAATCGCTAGGGCATAGAAAATACCTATGACTGCCACTATACCCATAACACCGTAGAAGATCAAAATGTAAGCCATAACAAGTATGCCACCTATGATACCTGCCCTGAGTGATTGTTCAAGGGCATCTTTTCCAAGTGTTGGTGAAATAAGGCTCGCTGAAATCTTTTCAAGCCTTGCTGGCAATGCACCGCTTCTAAGTATCGCTGCAAGCTCTTTTGCCTCTTCGAATGTGAAGTTACCTCTAATCTGTCCTCTTCCATCTTCGATAGGACTAACGACAAACCCAACAAACTGAACCTTGTCATCAAGCACAATTGCAAGTCTCTTTTTTAATGCAAGTTGATATTGAGTCGTGCCTGCGTTTAGCACTTGTTCAGGAACGTAAAGTTCTTTTGTAATGTTCTTGAACAGCTCAACAAATTGCCTGTCGAGGGTGAAAGAAACAACGTAGTTAGCAACTCCTTTCTGGTCTATAGTCGGCACTGCTTCGACAACCTTAGGACCAACAAGGACCAAGTCCTTTCTGTTGTTTATTTCCTTCTTTATCAAATACCACTTTTTCCCATTTTTATCTGCATACCACTGAGCGCCTTCTCTTAAAGCGAGATTAACATCATCCGGATTTACTGTAGGATCGTAATCTCTTTCGTCGATAGCCTGGCCAAACCAAAGCAAACCAGTTGAACCAACGAGCTTTTCTGCTTTTGTGGTATCAGTTGCATCAGGTATTTCTATGATAATAAATGAATTGTTCTCCCTGAAACTCTTTTTAACAACTGCTTCCGTGTATCCTGCTGAGTCGAGCCTGTTTCTAAGGACTGTCCAGACATCATCCACAACTGCAGCAGGATTTTCCACTCCTTTTTCGATATCTACTTTGTACTCAAGCCTGACACCACCACTGAGGTCCAAACCGAGTTTGATACGGCTGAAAAGCTTAGCAAGACCTTTAGCCTGGCGTCCACCTGGCAAGAGCATAGCAACAATCGCTGCAACAAGTAGAATTAATGAGACTATGAGTCTTACACGATCTGAGCGCATCAGTAAACCCTCCCCCGAATGTTTAGTCTTTGGATTCTGTTTCTTCTTTTGTCTCTTCCTTTTCCTTGATGACTTTGGCTATATAAGCCTTGTGAATTTCTAGTTCAGTAGAATTTGCGCTCTTTATTTTCACTACATCTTTTTTGATATCAACTATTTTTCCAACAACTCCACCAGTTGTAATAACCGTGTCTCCCCTTTTCAAACTCTCAATCATCTGCCTAAATTCTTTTTCCCTTCTTCTTTGTGGTAAAATAACCAAGAAATACATCATTGCGAAGAATATCAGGAGCATTATCAACATTTGCATCAAAGCTCCTGAAGCACTTGTTTGTGTTCCTGTCGATGTCGTTGCACCTACGTCTGGTGCACCAGCGAATACTAATCTCACTATAAACACCTCCTAAGGTATATATCAATATTTTCTTGCCATTTCGGCTGCTTTAACGGTATGTTCCATTAAAACAAGTGTCGTAATCCTACCTACTCCTCCAGGAACTGGTGTGAGGTCACAAATCTCAGCAACTGATGGGTCCACATCACCAAATATTTCATTGTTCTCAACGTTTATACCTACATCTATAACCAGTGCCCCTGGACTAAAGTATTCTTTGCCGAGTGCTTTTGCTTTTCCTATAGCAACAACCACGATTTCTGAGTTTCTCGTTATTTCAGCAAGGTTTTTAGTTCTTGAGTGACACACAGTAACAGTAGCATCTACTCCTTTTTGCAAAAGTAACATACTTAGAGGTTTTCCAACAGTGACACTTCTACCAACTATCGTTATCGTCTTGCCAGCTGGGTTCGTAACGTATTTTATTATTCTTAAAACCGCTTCTGCGGTGCATGGTGGAAAAATAGGGTTATCATACATAATGTTACCAAGGTTGATAGGATGCCTTCCTTCAACGTCTTTTTCAGGAGAAATCAGAGAAACTGCTTCCAATTCTGAAATATCTGATGGTAGCGGATGGGTCAAAAAAATTCCATTGACTGTATCATCCGAAGAAAGTTTGGGTAAAAGTAATTTTAAATCAGAAGCCTTCAGTGCCTCGTAAACAGCGAACTCTATTCCCAACCTTTTTGCTTGCTTTTCCTGGCTTCTCAAATAACTCAGTGTAGAAAGGTCCGGCTGACACGTAACGGCAGCCAACTTCGGTGGTTTTGGTAATTTTGAAACTCGTTCCTTTATGTTCTCAACAATTGATGAGTAAAGCGGTTCCAAATTCAAAAACATAAACTTACCACCTCTTAAGCAATAAATAAGTTTCAACTTCGGTTATAAGCAGGTTGAAGACCTGCGGAGTAAAGTATACCACAAACTTCGTACATTCCCTTTTTCGTTACACACAAAACAACACCAGAAAGTTCTGCAGCCTTTACTGTCTCTGGCATGATATCCCTATTCCTTACAATTAAAACCACTGGTATTCCCACAACACCTGCAGTTCTCACACATTGCGGTGTTGCAAGTCCTGTCACAAGCAAAGAGCCTGGCTCAGAAAGAGCTAAAACATCACTCATTAGGTCAGAAGCCGCAACTTT
This sequence comes from Fervidobacterium pennivorans DSM 9078, assembly GCF_000235405.2. Lineage (NCBI taxonomy): Bacteria > Thermotogati > Thermotogota > Thermotogae > Thermotogales > Fervidobacteriaceae > Fervidobacterium > Fervidobacterium pennivorans. The sequence goes on along the minus strand of NC_017095.1, from coordinate 1,819,961 downwards.
AGAAATCTCTATATCTAAATCTGCATTTTCGGGTGCAACTACTCTACCTTCGACAAGCTCTAACACTTCTTTAAGCTTCAAGTAAATCACCTCTGTAAGCGTATTTTGTAAAGGCTTCATATGTCCACGGACATTTTTCTTTGAACATCCTTGCAATTGCTATCGCATATTGTTGAATTTCCCACTGTGCATGCGAATCTGCACGAAGGTTTAGAAAATTCATCAAACTCCGTGCATTGACTGTCCAATAAAACTGCGTGTAAGTAGACAACGGGAGAACTATTCTCGCTAGTTCTCGGGCAACACCTAGACTCAATAATTCTTTGTAAACCTTATAGCTTTCCTCAAAAGATTTTACCATTAAATCCTTAACTTTTTCCAGCAGTCCCTCATCTTCCACAGGAACTGCCTTTTGTCTGTCCTCAGGAACATTAACACGAACATTTTCGGGAATATAGAACTCTTCTTCTTTTATCTCTGTGTAACGTTGACTTATCTCGTTGAACGAGCCTATTCTGTGCCTAAACCATTGTCTTGCAACAAAAAGTGGAGCCTTTACATGAAAAGTGAAAACAATATGTTCAAATGGAGTTTCATGGCCGTGCTCCATTAGGTAAAATATCAGGGCCTTATCACGTTCCGGGGTCTTTAAACCTTGACCGTATGAAACGCGGGCAGCTTTGACTGCAGCATAATCATCGCCCATCATATCAACGAGACGTACAAAACCTTTATCTAAGACCTTTGCTTCGAACAGATTGTGTTCATTCGCTTCTGGCTTTTCGTTTAGCTCTTCTCGTGTTACCAAAGAGATCCACCTCCAACAAGTTAAGAAGATGTCTGTATCTGGGTTCTGTAATTAATCCTTTGTCAAACCAATCATCAAGAAGACTTTTTGAAACTAAACTAATCACTGGTTCGAAACTCAACCTGTGAAAAGGTGTTGGACCATACTTTTTTAGAAGTTCTAAATGTTCTTGTGTAGGATAACCTTTATGCTTTATCAGGTTATATTCTGGATACTGAAAGTGGAATTTCTCTATGATTTTATCACGTGTAACTTTCGCCAAAATAGATGCTGCAGATATTTGGTAAATTTTTGAATCACCCTTAACAACACATACAGCAGGGAATTCCAATTTCAAATTCTTTCCATCAACAAAGACATTTTTGATTTCCACAAATTGGCTCAATATCTTAAGTGCGCGATTCATCGCAAGCTCAGTAGCGTGGAAAATGTTGTACAAATCTATCTCTTCTGGCGTCGCAAGTCCTAACCCAAATTTTGCACGCGCAAAAATTTCATTGTAAAGTTCTTCGCGCTGTTTTTCACTCAAAGCCTTACTATCAGCAATGCCTTCTACATAAACCCCTTCATCGAAATAAACCGCTGCTGCAACAACTGGTCCAAACAATGGTCCACGTCCTGCCTCGTCTACCCCGATTATAGAATAGTCAATGTGCTTCGTTTCTTTTGTGACATTCATCTTTTTTGACTTATCCTCATTCATTGATTTCATATCGCACCTTTATCTTGCAGTTCTTATGGTCTTGTAGATATTGTTCACGTCCATCACGAATTTTTCAATCTTGTCACCTGTGATAACAAAGAGCCAATTCTCTTTATACCAACTGTACAAATCTGTGTTCTCTAACCGAATTGTAAAAACACCGTAAGTCCCCATATTTATTTTCAAATACTTCAACCTAAGAGGGTTTCCATACCTTTTTGTTATCTTGTCCCACGATGCTTTAGCCTGGTCTGGGTCTTCGTATTTAAAGACCATTAAAAATCCATCTACACCATCAAAAGTTGCATACCTACCTTCACCAAGTTCCATATCACCAAATCCGTTTACCCATCCTGAATCTAACAACATGTATTTATTTGCGATAACGTTTATCGCCGCCTCAACTGAATAACTTGCAGGCGGAACTTCGGGAACAAATGGTATTGAACAAGAAGTGAGAAGGAACAAGCTTACTAAAATTATAAAAGTCCAGCTAACACTTTTAATGGTTTTGGATAGCAATGTTCATCACCTTCTTCTTCAATTCTTCCATGAAACTTTTTCTGGTTTCTCGATTGGATAGAAAAATTCTATTGCATTCTTTACAATTATATCACTCAAAATAAAATCCGCATGGTCAAAACCTTCAAATATTTCACTTTTACCAAAAGCTGTCGCACTAATCAGCGGAACCATGCCATCGTTTTTTGTAAATTCCCCTTCTGGAAATATTACCCTGCTTACCGAATTCAGAAAAATCATGACTACGCTTGAAAAAGGCTCTGTTCTCAAGATATTCTGAACAATGGGGTCATTGTTGTTTTTTATTACACTTGCGAAATTCATAAATTCAACAGTTTCCGGAATACCTGGATGCTCTCTTCCATACAGCAAATAATCATAGTTTGGCGCTTCTATAAATATTCCTACCGAGTTCGCGCTAATCAAAATCATTTTGAGATAATCCCAATCATTTCTAAGCTTTAATATTTTTTTGTTCATTACAATAAAATTTGCAAATGGCGAACCGATATGAGGAGTTCCAGCAAAAATCACCTTTGCAACGTGGTTCCTAAAACCACTATCTTGCAACGCATACCTTAAAAGCAATCCACCCATACTGTGGGCGTAGAAATTAAAACATTTTTGCTCCGTGCTTAAGGCTAACTTTTGAATTTCTTGCACAAGTTTTTTAGCACTTTCTTCTAACGGGATATCTAAAGATGGATAAACAAAAATATATAGCCCATATTCTTCCGGTAAACATCTCTTCCAAGTATCGACAAAGTAATTTTTGTAGTTTGTCCATTCTCCATTTATTTCGTTAGGATCAATTCCGTGTATAAGGATTACCGAAGGTTCTTGATTTCTTGGTTTTCTAATTTCTACAAGTCTTGTTTCTGATCTTTTCCATCTATATTCAACTACTTTGGTATACTCGAAAAAGGGATCTATTTTATAAAGCGTTTTGTAAACAGGGACTATAGTATTATAGTAAACGTAGTAGATTCCATAATCATCATTACCTTGAGCAAAAGTGAGTGTTGAAGACATTAAAAACGTCAGAGAAAATATTAACAAAAAACTGCGCATGTTCAGTACGCGAGCTTTAATAACAATACCTCCAATATATCAGAGGCGTCTTCCGTCCTATCAACTATGTCCCCTATGTTTATTACCAATTCCTTCAACTGCATCTTTTCGGCAAGTGGCAAATCTTTACCAAATATCGATTTTAGCAATTCTTCTTCAAGCACGTCTTCATCGTGTTCGAACCCTTCCACTTCAACTACGTAATGTTTCACTTCATCAAGATTATCAAAAAGTTTCTCAACTGCCTTTACAAACGATTCTGCAGCCTTTACAGCACACTCCAGCTGTTTAATCATCTTTTCCTTCAGTTCGTCAGGAACATTCGGGCGTTGGTAATCTATAATCTTGCTAACGGATTCACATTTGTTGACAATCTTATCAACAGATTCTGTTAATGAGTGGATAACCTCACGCATGTCGGGTAAGAACAGTCCCTTATAAACTTCAGAAATTATTTCACGCCTGAGCTCATCAGCTTCATGTTCTATGCGTTTAATACTCAGAAAATAACTCTGAGCTTTGTCACACCTTTTTTCAAAATAACAGACAAAAAATTCTCTTAGCGTAACACTTGCTTCCACTGTCTTTTTGGATAGAGCAAGTAAGCGCTCTATCACTTCTCTCTCTTTTTTTGCAAACGATAGTGGCATATTTAACACCCCTAACTAATTATATCACAACTTTCCCAAATTTCATGCTTTTTCAAAGAAAATCAACAAAGTATCCCCATAGTCTTTTTCTTTTACAACTCTCAGTTTTTCAATTATACTCTCACTCGGTTTTTCTCTTTTGGAACACTGAAGGATAAAGAGAGAACCTTCTCCCATGACATTGTGAACACGCGAGGTAATTTCATCAACAAGTCCCAGTTCATATGGTGGGTCGGAATAGATAATATCAAAAACGCCGGTATAAGATTCCAAAAACCGGCGTGCATCAATTTTTTTTATATCAACTTTTTCTTCTAAACCTAACTTTCTGATGTTCTTTTTTATCGTTGATATAGATAAACTAGAAATATCGACAAAAGTTACATGCTGTGCCCCGTTGCTTAGCATCTCAATACCTACAATACCACTACCTGCGCATATGTCTAAACAAGTCATTCCTTCAAAATCTACCATGTTTGCCAGACTTCTTCGAATTATCGCTGATGTATATCTTGTTCTTGGGTCTGGAACAGTATCGACCGTCTTGCCTTTCAATTCCCCTGTCTCAATTTTAAGCATATAATTTCTCTCCTATGGTTCTATTGTATTTATTCACCGGTTTCTAAATTCTGGCTTTCCTCACCTTCTGGAATTTGTGTGGCTTCTAACTTTTCTACAACAACCGTTATCTCACCTTTGACTTTATCAAAATGCTTCAATGCCTGAGAAACCGTTCCATAAAAGTGCTGTTCGTGTAGTTTTGTGAGTTCTCTTGCGATAAAGATTTTGCAATCTCCAAGGATATTGTATACATCTTCCAGCGTTTTTTTCAACCTCTCTGGACTTTCGAAAAAAGCAAAGCGTTCAATCAATTCGTTATCCTTGATTTTTCTCAGAAGCCTTCTTCTGTTCTTATCTTTTGGCATAAAGCCAATAAAATAAAAATAAGTTCCGCGAAAGCCACTTATAGCTACCGCACTTGTCAAAGCACTTGGTCCTGGTATTACCTCCACTTTTATTCCCTCTTCATGACATCTTCTAACAAGATTCCAACCTGGGTCAGAAATCACCGGCATTCCCGCATCAGAAACTTGGGCAATCTTCATCCCCGATTTCAAACGCCCAATTATGTTGTCCATCTTTTTGAAAGAATTTCGCTCGTTAAACGATTCCATAGGTTTGGAGATACCGTAATAAGAGAGCAGATGAGAAGTTCTTCGGGTATCTTCCGCAAGTATTAAATCTACACTTTTTAGAGTTTCAAGAGCCCTAAGAGTAATATCTTTGAGATTACCTATCGGTGTTCCAACAACATACAATATGCCAAGAGTTTCATTACCAATCAAGATGTTTTCGTTTTTCCCATCCTTGACTATAATCCCACTTCCCTCTATTCCTTTGCCAAAATTTCATCTTTCATAACAACGAAATTTTTCTCAAATCCCGTGCTGATTTCCAAAACCTTCGTTTGCAAATTTTCGTCAAATTCTGTTCCTTTACCAAAATAGTTCTCAAACGCTCTTTTCAAACTTCCCACTATCTGCGAAAATTCGTTGTATGCATGGTCATAGAGCCCTATTAAAGGTATATCAAGGTTCTTTGTGCTTTTAAAACAATGTTTGATTTCCTCGTGTGGGATTAATACTATCGAACCATGCTGGAGTATGTAATCTTGCGTTCTGGTTTGGGCACTTCCGACTACTTTTGTACCATTCAAAGTAATTTCATAGGCAGAAGGCACTTGAAAACAAATGTGACTGGACGGCTTGTTTTTTCCCGTTGTTAATTCTACAGGATATCCCAGTTTATTCAATCCAGCTACGATGATTTTAGAAATCAGGTTATACAATTCAAGTACTCCAAGTTTGAAAAGCTCATGACCTCGAGGAATAATTATCGAATAAGTCACTTCGTCCCAGTGTAGGACTGCACGTCCACCGGATGGTCTTCGAACAATATCAAATCCGTTTTCTTCAAGGTAATCAAAATCCACATCGCTTGCCTTCTGATGCTTGCCAAGAGAGAGCGTCGGATGTTCCCATGTATAGAACCTAAGAATCACATCGTTTAACTCGACTGCTAATTGGCCAAGCGCAACATCAATTGCCATATTCCTTGAACCCTTTAACCCATATGTTTCAAAAATGTACAACTTATCAACTCCTTTGGAACCTTTTTCCTATTACTTTAGTCTTAACCTTTCATTTTTTTCGTCAACAAAAATATCGGATTGGTTATCACTACTATTATAATCTTTATTACATACTGAGACAACACCATATTGAACAAACCGTCGTAAACACCAATGAATGCAACAAGTGTGAATATCAATGTATCAAAAAATTGAGCAACAAGAACAGAAATTAAATTTGCAGTAGACGCTTTCTTGAAGAATTTAGAATTAAAAATATAGTAATTCAACAACTGAGAAGTTCCGTATGCGGACAAACTAGCAAGTGTAAACCTCCAATTAATTCCCAAAAGCAACCGATAAGCTTCTCCTCTGTTTATATCTGCCGATGGCAAAAACAATCCCAGCAAAATTAAACCACTTGCAGTCACTTGAGCGAGGAAACCCATGAAAACTAAAAATTTTGAACGCTCTTTACTAACTACATCTGACATCATATTTGCGATTATAAATGTAAAAGTGTAGCTAACAATCGATGCTGGAAACAGAAACACTCCAAGTTTAATAACTTTTGCCGCGATAACGTTTGAGACAACAATTCCGGTGATAAATAAAGTTGTTAGAATCATAGCGTTTCTCTCTTGCCTGTCCACACTCCACCTCTCCTTTCAACTATTCTTCTATTTAAAATTTCAAGGCAAAATATTATAATCTACCTCTCTATTCAACACACATTTAGCACTCAAAAATTACACAAACTGTTACATTATCTTAACTAAAAAATCTTAAGAAAGGGTATATAATATTGTTCGCAATACTGACGCATTGTGTTCATTTAAATAGACATGCCAATGTATATGGAAAAAGTATGTCTACTTAAGTGAACATTCAGAAAATCTTTTATCGGGGAGGGATTGCGATGAAAAGCTTGGGCAGACACATCATTGCGGAATTCTACGACTGTGACAAAGAAATACTTGATAACATCGATGCTATCGAGTTTCACATGAAACAGGCAGCTTACGAGACCGGAGCAACCATCGTCAACTCATCTTTCCACCGGTTCCTCCCCTATGGAGTGAGCGGTGTAGTTGTTGTAAGTGAGTCGCACTTGACAATTCACACATGGCCAGAATACGGCTATGCAGCCGTTGACCTATTTACATGTGGTGACCATGTAGATCCGTGGAAGGCTTTCACATATCTCAAGAAAGTTTTCAAATCTCAGAGAGTGCATGTTGTTGAACACCTAAGAGGCAGATACGACGAAATAGGCATTCCTGAGACTGCATCTCATAAGGCTGTTGTTAACGAAAATGAACAGGTAGTTGTCAGTCTTTAATTGATGCATGTGAATTATCTGACACGAGAAAGCTAAATAAAATATAAGGAAAAGGAGGGAATGCCTATGGAAGAAATGGAACTCAAACCAGGAAGACATATGCTATACATGGAATGGTATTCTCGAGACCCTGGCGGATTATTCATGAGAGTAAACAGATGGCTTTATTCTGCGCAAAGCCCTTATCAGAGGATAGACATATTTGAATCACCTTTCTACGGTCGTGTATTTGCACTTGATGGTATCACGATGACAACGGAAATTGACGAATTTATGTATCACGAAATGCTTGTCCACGTACCGATGTTCATGCACCCAAATCCAAAGAAAGTACTCGTCATCGGTGGCGGAGATGGAGGAAGTGTTAGAGAAGTATTGAAACACCCAAGTGTAGAAAAAGTTGTCATGTGCGAAATCGATGAAATGGTTGTTAGGGCAGCCATGGAATACCTTCCGTACACAGCATCCAAGCTCAACGACCCAAGAGTGGAGTTGGTCTTTGAAGATGGTTCAAAATTCGTAAGACAATTCAAAAACGAATTTGATGTTATTATCATCGACTCTACAGACCCAACAGCAGGACAGGGAGGACACCTCTTTACACTTGAATTCTACAAAGCTTGTAACGAAGCACTTAAAGAGGATGGTATTCTCTGCGCACAAACGGAAGGTATGGCTTACGACTGGGAATGGGGTTCGACAGCCTACAAGAGAATCAAAGCCAACTTCCCGCTGGTTAAGATGTATCTTGGCTTTATGCCAACATATCCAGGCGGAATTTGGAGCTATACATATGCATCAAAGGCCGGTTGGGACCCGATAAAAGACTACAACCCAGAAAAAGTAAGAAACTTCAAAGAACCATTGAGATATTACAACGAAGAAATCCACAAAGCAGCATTCGCACTTCCAAATTTTGTTAAGAAATACATCGAAGAAGAGTAAAGGACATGTTCACACCCCCTGCGGCAGGAGTACTCCTGCCGTTTTTTCGTCCTTGCTGAATTTCTTGGGGATTGTTGTATAATGGTTTTGAATACTACGAGAAACGTACAATCAATTAGGGGTGAAACGATGAAATTGGGAAGTAAATTGAAAAGACTCCGTTTAGCAAGAGGCTATACCCAAGAAGAATTGGCTGACCGATGTGACTTATCAAGAAGTTTCATCTCCCAACTTGAAAGCGACAAAGTCTCTCCTTCGGTTGAAACACTGGAAAGGATATTACGCGTTCTGGGAACAGATTTGAAGCATTTCTTCTCCGATGAACAGAAAAAGATAATATTTAAAAAGGATGAACGTGTGCCTGTGTACGACCTACCAAAGGGTGTGAATATCGAAATCCTCATGGATGCTGTAGAAGATAAGGAACTCGATGCCAAGATTGTTGAATTAGAACCTGGAGCGCAAACCGAACAAGAAGGTTACCACGATGGTGATGAATTCGGTTACGTTATCGAAGGTTCCGTTGATATCTACATCGATGGAAAAAGATACCGCGCCAATGAAGGAGACTGTTTCTATTACTCAGGTGATTGCATCCATTACATGAGAAACCCTGGAAAACAGAAAGCAAAGATTTTGTGGATTCAGACAATCTAAAAATGCAAAGGGGCGTTAAGCCCCTTTGTTTTTGCTATTGCATTTATTAAAAACTTCGCAAAATATTCCCATATGGTCAGATACTTTTTCTTTATCAAACACAATCTCTGACATCTTCACTTCCCATCCTTCCGGAATAAAGATATAGTCTATCCGTTCACTTGCTTTTGAAAGTATGTCTCCCCGAAAAGTTGGTTGAGCAGGTTTTTCAGGATTGGCAATAGCCCAGGTATCGATTAATCTTTTTCCAAAAATTTTAGTGTTAATCACAAACTGATATTCTTCAGAACCATACGGAATGTTGAAATCCCCCGCAATCACAAATCTATCGTTTCCAATTTCCTCAATCCAGTTTACCAAATTTAAAAATTCTTCCACAAATCCCACTTCTTTCCAATTTAGATGAACACAATAAAGATCTATCAAGTCATCACCATCTCTAACTCTTGCCCTAACAATTTTCCTTGAATAAAAACTTCTCAAATCTTTCTCTTTAGAAACATACCTACTTTCGAACTCCACAAATAGCTTGCTGGAAATAATCCCGAGCCCTTCTTCCCACACACCAAAACCATAGTGTGAAATGTCCCAAGCAAAGTAATACTCTTTCCCAGCAATCAGTTCAGATAAAATCCTCACGTAATTGCTCTTCTTAATTTTTATTCCAAACACTTCTTTGTCTGATAAATCGTCAATGTATTGCCCAGCTTCTTGAAAAAATGCAAAATCAATATCATTCTCAACAATGAAATTCGCAATCTTTTGCTGTATAGGTTTATACTTTCCCAAAAACATCTCTAAAGTATCGCCTTTTTCGAAAACCACTTCCTGGTACGTATGTAAGTTCAGCGTCAGAATCCGTAATGTTTCCATTCTAGTTTCTCCTTTCTTGAAAAAAACTTACAAAAATACCTATCACTAAAACAACAACCGAAATGGATAAAGCCACAAACTTTGAGGGCGTTACAAAAATCAAAAGCCTACTAAGGTAGACTAGGACTTTCTCTTTGAAAAACACAACACAAATCAGCAATATGTTCTCAATCAAGTCAAACATTCCACCAAATAGTGACAACAATGTCAAAAATTCGTTCTCCATTCCTATATGCCTAAGAAAAATTCTGACAGATGATGATCATAAGAAAAAAAAAGTAACTCAAAGCAAAAAATGAATCAAGAACATGCAAATAAACAAAATTTTCTGGTTGAGCTTCTCTAACTTTATCTACATAGCGTGAAATATATTCTGAAGACAAAAAGAACTTGGAATCAATACCTCTTTCCCCGATCGAAATATAAGCGTTTGTACTGTACGATCCGAAAATGAACCAACCAAAGAAAATAGTGAAACCAAAACTGACTATTATCCATTTCCAACTACCGATCCTAAATATATCCGTCCTATCCAATAATATCACCTCCCAACTAGGTAAACTTATTCAAGTTCACTCAAACAAATAGACATTTCCATCCGTACATGCTACATATAACCTTCCAGATTTGGACATAACAGGTTTTGCGTATACTCCCGTCATCATTTTCCAATACCATTTAACTCTCCCATCATTTCTCCAAGCAAAGTAATCTCCACCTTTGCAACCGACATATATATGTCCATCTGAAAGAACGGTAGGAGAAACGGAAATTTCACAATCTAATTTAACCTTCCAAGTTAACTCACCTTTTGAATTTATGCAAAACACTTCCTTTCCAGAACCAACATACAAGTTACCCATATCATCCAAAGTAGGCGAGAGTTTAATCATTTCTTTTGTTTTAAATACCCAATTTATACTTCCATTTTCTGAATTAAGTGAATACAAATATCCATCGCAACCACATACATACACACTACCTTTGCCATTCGTTACCGGTGCAGACATTACACTTCCCACATTGAATTTCCAGATCTTCTTTCCATCTCCTGAAAATCTGTAAAGTTTACCTTCATATGTTACCACATATATTCCATCTTCTGTCACAATCGGGGTAATTTCAACTGGTTCCGACAAATCTATTAATACCACTTTTTTCCCGTTCGAATCTACTTCGTATAACTTTCCATCAAAAGTCATCACATAAACCTTATCATCAAACAGTGCTGCTGAAAAAGTTAGAGTCTTCCCTATCTTAGAGCTCCAGAGTCTTTCTCCATTAATTGTATACTTTCTAACTTCACCACCGCTATCCACAATGTACAAATTCCCATTTTTGTCAGCAAAGGGTCCTGAAAAACTCTCCGAACCAAGCTCAATGCCCCATACTAACGTTCCATCGAAAGCATACTTGTAAAACGTTGCATCAGCAGACACGATATAAACTGTTTCTTCAGTATCAACAAACGGGGAAGAATATATCTCTCCGAACGTTTTAAATAGCCGAGCTGGTTGTTTCAATTCAAATGGCAAATTGATTTCGCGATTTAACAAAATATTCTCATCTATGTATTCTTTTCGCCTTGGTATAAAGTAGAATGCATCTATGTACCATGCATTTGAAAAGGCATACGCAAGGAGAAATTGGTGGGTTAAAAGTAGGAGAAAACTAGCAAAATGCAGACCTAGAAGATTTAACAATGCATCAACTACTGAAAAAACAAAAGATAACGATGAAAGAATGGAGAACATTTTTTTCTTCGTTTTCTTGAAATACAACATGTGAGCAAGAGCCATGAGAAGGTAATAGAGCATAAGTGTAGGAAACATAACCTTGAAACTATAAATTGCTAGTAACAAGAATCCAAACAAGTAAATCAGTGCAAAGATTCTATAAGCTCTCACAAAAAGAAATTTGACAACGGAAACGACAAGAAAAATAAGAGCCAAAAATAGCAGAAAGCCCTTCAGAGAGTTCGAAGCCGAAAATATACTGCCGCAAACCAGACCGTAACTAATTAAAATATTAAAGATAGCAGAAAGCGCTTTTCTCCTTCTTAACTCAATTTTCCTCAATTCTATGTCCTCCTCTTTTTTCATAGAATCGCCTCCTAACGTAATCGAAACTTAAAAAATTGAGAGAATAGTGCTATTTAACCTTCAAAAAATGTATTTTGAAATTAGATCATAGTACTATTCTACAACCATTTCGCAAAATTAGTTCCGTTTTAGTTAAAAAATCTATTTCGTTTATTAGCCACTTTACAGAATTTGACAGCAGGTATTATTATAGGTATAATTGTGTTAGAACATCGTAAAGATACTATACTTAAGACTGAAAGGAGCGTTCAAAAATGAAAATACTATTCATCGGTGGTGGTAATATAGCGAACATTGTGTACAGCGAGCTCGAAGACCATATTGAAAAATGCTGGTATTACGATGTAGTCCAAACAAACCTTCCATGTGAAAGAATAAATAATTTTACCGTTCCGAATGAAGCAGATGTTGTTGTTGAATGTGCCAGTGTAGAAGCTGTGAAGCAATATGGTCTAGATATCCTAAAGAGTGGAAAAGATTTTTACATCATTAGTTCTGGAGCTTTTTCTGACGAAGACTTTTTTGACAGATTTATGGCAGAGTTGAAAAATTCGGATTCTACAGTTTATATTCCATCGGGAGCAATTGGAGGTTTGGATATAATATACTCCATTCGCAATTTCATAGAAAGAGTTGAAATAATTACGCGCAAACCTACAAAAGCATTCGGACTTGAAGACACAGTCCAAGAACAAACTATCTTCACAGGTAACGCACGCGAAGCCATAGCTAAGTTTCCTCAAAACACAAACGTCTCCGTTACACTTTCACTCGCTGTTGGTGATTTCAACAAAGTCAATGTACGTATAGTTGCTGATCCAAACGTTGACCGAAATATACACGAGATTAATATCTACTCATCTGTCGGGGAATACAAAATCATCCATAAGAACAAACCATCGCCAAACCCAAAAACAAGCTATCTCGCTCCATTGTCACTTGCCGCTGCATTGAAAAAGAGAACGGAAAAATTCAGAATCGGGGGTTGATAACTATGTTGATGAGTGCAGTGAGCGTAAGACCTGAGGACATAAGAAAGCTTGCAGATGAGAAAGGGTATGTGATTGTAGCACACAATTACCAAATTCCTGAGTTACAGGAAATTGCTGATTATCTTGGTGACTCACTCCAACTGGCACGGATGGTCACAAAAATAGATGCAAAGAAAATACTTTTCCTTGGAGTCGACTTCATGGCAGAGGTCATGAAAGTTCTAAATCCCGAGAAAAAAATTATCGTTCCAGTCAGGCACTCAACATGCCCGATGGCAAATTCATTGTCAGTGGAAGATGTTATCAAATTCAAAGAAAAATACAATGCTCCGTTTGTTGTCTACGTCAATAGCCGAACAGAAGTTAAAGCTTACGCAGATATTGTTTGCACCTCCGCAAATGCTGTTGACATTGTTAAAGCCATTGATTCGGATACCGTGCTCTTTGGTCCTGACAAAAACCTTGCATCATATGTTGCGGAAAAAACAGGCAAAAACATTATCCCAATTCCAGGCGAAACAGGCTATTGCTATGTCCATAACTATGTTAAAGAAGACCAACTGAAACAACTTATAAACTTCCATCCGGATGCAGAAATAATGGCACATCCTGAAGTTCCAAAAGGCATTAGAGACTTAGCACACTTTGTCGGTAGTACATCTCAAATGGAGAAATATCCAGCAACCACAAACGCAAAGAAATTAATCGTAGTTACCGAAGTTGGAATGATTGCAAAACTCCAAAAACTCTATCCAGATAAAATATTCATTCCTGTCCCCAGTATGGTTTGTTACAATATGAAAAAGAACAATCTTAAAAATACCTACGTCGCTCTTTTGGAAGAAAAAATTGAAGTGCATGTAGATGAAGAAATCGCCAAAAAAGCAAGAAAAGCTATCGAAAGAATGCTTGAAATAACCGAATCAAAAGATGCGAAGGTGATGAAAAGTGCATGAAAAGATAGTTGATGCCATTGTTGAATTGATAAGAAAAGATGAGCATTTCATAGACTTCGCATCATATCCTCTCAGAGGAAAAAATGTATCAGGTGAGATATTACTCAAAGAACCGTCAGCCGTCGTATCAGGTGTGGAGATTGTTCAAGATGTATGCAAACGGTTTAACTTGACTATACAATTTTCATGTAAAGATGGAGATGTTGTGAAAAAAGGCTCAGTCGCTAAAATTTCCGGAGATGCTTATAACCTCCTCATATGTGAGCGCACAATTTTGAATATTCTCTCATTCATGAGCGGTGTGGCAACAAAAGTAAGAAATATCGTTGAAAAAACAAATGGAAAGGTCAAAATTGCAGCAACAAGAAAGACTATTCCATTCGTTGGTGAACTGCAAAAGCTTGCTGTTATCCACGGTGGAGGGGATACTCACCGATTGAACTTATCCGATTGTGCAATGATAAAAGACAACCACATAAAGCTTTATGGTTCGATTTCTGAAGCCGTTAAGCAAGTGAAAAAAATACTTTCGTTCAGTAAAAAGATAGAGGTAGAAGCGGAAACTGAGCAGATGGCTTTCGAGGCATGTGAGGCAGGTGCAGATATAGTAATGCTTGATAATTTTTCCCCACAAGAAGCTTGTCGAGTGGCAAAGGCATTAAAGGAAAAATACCCAAATGTGATAATCGAACTTTCTGGAGGGGTGAATCCTGATAAAATAGAAGAATACCTCTGCGAATATATAGACGTAATCTCTATTGGAAGGCTCACAAGCGAGGTAAAATACATTGATTTCAGTTTAGAGATGGAATAAGACTTTTAAGTAAAGAATAAAGATTTGGAGGTATCGCGATTGCTTACACAAGACAAAGTTATCTTCTCTTCATGGAGTGGCGGAAAAGATTCCGCCTTAGCACTGAACAGAGCTTTAAAAGAACTGAAAAAAGTAGACATTCTCTTCACCATGTTTGATGAAACTTGCATTCATACCCGTGCACACGGTTTGCCAAGAGAAATCATCACAGCGCAGGCTGAAAGTATAGGAGCACGTTCCATAATAAGATGTGCCGCTTGGGAAACTTACGAACAAGAGTTTCTTGAATTTCTAAAAGAGCATACACAAAATGGCATAGGCATATTCGGAGACATCGACTTACAAGAACACAGAGATTGGGTTGAACGTGTATGCAAAACGTATAACGTAACAGCGTTAGAACCCTTATGGCTCGAGCCAAGGGAGAAATTGCTGGAAGAATTTTTGAAAGAAGGCTTTAAAGCAAAGATTATAGCAACCAAAAAGGAATACAAAGAACTGCTTGGAAAAGACCTACAAGAAAGTGAAACATTAAAGCTTATCGAAAAACTCAATATCGACCTTTCAGGTGAAAATGGCGAATATCATACAGTAGTTTACGACGGACCCATTTTTAAAAAGCCGATTAGGATAAAGATTGTTGGGAATTACTCGACTGAGAAAAACGAGTATTTGATAGTTGGGATATAAATATCAACAAAAAGGCGAGTTTGCACACTCGCCTTATTACTTATTTTCCCTCGCCCATTCAAAAAGTGGAAAATTATTTTCCAGTTTCATACGAATCTCTTCAATTCTCTTATTAGCAAGTTTTACGTACTCTTCATTAATTTCATAACCTATATAGAATCTGTTAGTCATGAGTGCAGCTATTGCTGTTTGACCACTTCCCATAAATGGGTCAAGGACTACTTCACTTTCGAACGTGTATAACTGAATGCAACGATATGGAAGTTCTATTGGAAAAGGCGCTGGATGTCCTATCTTTTTTGCAGATACTGCAGAAAACGTCCATACGCTCTTTGTGAATTCCAAAAATTCCTCTTTTGTTATTGTACTCTTCCTACCACTTGGATTTTTCCTAGAAAACTTCTCCTTAGAAAAAATCAAAATGTATTCATGCACATCTCTTAATGTTGGATTCGCTGCTGACATCCAACTCCCCCATGCTGTAGATGAACTAGCTGTTGCACCTTTATTCCAAATGACTTCTCCGCGCATTAGAAATCCTATTTCAAGCATATCTTCTATAATATATGCATGCAATGGAATGTATGGCTTACGCCCCAAATTCGCTATGTTTATGCATGCCCGCCCTCCAGGAACAAGCACACGATATACTTCTTTCCAAACTCTTTTTAAAAATTCCCTGTATTCGGTAAAAGTTAGGTTCTTATCATATTCTTTGCCAACATTGTAAGGTGGGGAAGTGACCATGAGATGTACACTGTTATCTGGTAGTTCATCCATATTTTCACTACTCTTAGGGAAAATTTTATTTAGAACATCTTTGTTTAATGGATTCTCGACATACTCTACGTTTTTTTCTTTTTGTAGTCCACTATACAAATTGCTGTTATAGAAAGGTGTAGAATCGTGGTTGCTTCTTCCAGAAACACCAAACGGGCTTGTGATAGTACCATTTTTCTTAGGCATTCTACTCACCATCCTGCAGAAGCTCAACAAAGACTTCTGCCATTTTTTCATAGTTCTCCTCTTTGCTTGCCTTTTCTATTATTCTACCAAGAACCACTTTGTCAATCAAGCATGAAAGGAATACAGATTTGTTTTCGACAAAGTCTTTCATAAGAGTTAATACTCTGTTTTTAAAATCCTCGTAACTTTCCACTGTTAAGAACCCCTCATGTTCTGTTTTTATAATATAGCCCTCTTTTCTACCTTTACTGTGTGCGACATCATTAGCTGATTGTAAACCCTTAACCACTGAAGGATTCAAAGAGTAGAATCCTTGAATAATTCCCTTCTCTTTAAATTTATCAACCATTTCTGCATAATGCTCTGTTATCGGTGTATTACCCAAAACAATTATGGGTATTGGCGATTTCTCAGCAGTTTTTAATCTAATGCTTAAAGATTTTCCAATTGCTTTCAACATGCTGTCTGATCTTAACAACGAAGGATTACCTTGGTGTTCAGTGAAATCTCCTTTGCATTCTAACTCATTTGTTTTTGATGAATAGCTCCAATTCCAAACAATCGACATTTTGACTTCAAAAATCAAGAGTATATCTTCGGAGTTCATCTTATTTTTATCTACTTTATCTGATCTAATAATAGCTATATCGGCAGGAGATTCACTACCCAGTCCAAGTTCTTCACATACAAGATGCTTAATAACGCTCAGATTTCGGTCCTTAAATAATTCTTTAAATTGTGGATCTTTAGAACCATCTTCAATAACCTTACTTAGAAGCTTCCAAACCCATTCTTCAGTGTATTCTCCGATAAGTGTATTTCTGCTTTGAAGTGTTGTTTTTTTACCTTTGTAACTCTTAGGATAATATGCATAATAGAGATCCTCTTCTTTAAGATAATAAAACAGTTTTTCTGGTTTGACTCTCTTTAAATAGGTTCTGAAGAATTCCGCTTCTTCTCCTTTAGTCCAAAGTTGTATTTCCACGTTTCGAGTCACCTCTCTATATGTAATGTTATCTTTTGGTATTTAAATTTTGTAATTCTATTACATGCCACCGAAATACTTCTTTCTCGCCATTGTATTCAATCTCTGCTTTCCACACAATGTCCGTTCCATCAAGTATATACGGAACAAGGAGTTTGTCTATTGGAGAAAGGTTTTCGTTTAGTATTCTATCCTTGTCTATCCAAACTAACTCACCTTCTTCGCTTTCAACAAATTCGGTTCCTTTTGTCTTTCCAACAAATATAAAAAGTATCCAATTATAATGCTCCGGTCCTATCTCAGAAGTCACCATTTTCAACTTCAAATTTTCAGGCTCAAGTCCTGTTTCCTCCAAAAATTCTCTCTTCGTTGCCGATTCAACATCTTCCCCTTTTTCTACATGTCCTCCCGGAGGCACCAAATACCCAGAAAAAGGTTCTTTTTTCCTAAGTAGAAACAATATTTTCCCATCATTTTCTGCATAGCAAATCGTCGCAACTTTTTGTTTTTCATTCTTTTTTAAAGACGTAATTAACTTTTCATATTGCAACATTTCAAATCCAATCCCCTTCTTTAGAAGTTACATTTTCAATCTCTTCAATACTCCATCAAGCATTTGAAGTTCACTTATATACTTATCTAAATCAACACCTTCAGTCAAAATGGGGATTATACTTTCTCGATGCTTTTCCAAAACGCTATCTTTAAACTTCTCGGAAATACCTCTCAATAAAACGAACATACCATCTATTGTATCAACCATCTTAGCATTAACTTCGGAAAATCTTCGACCAAGTTCCTCAGCTTTCTCCCCAGTAATATTTTCCAAATTTAAGCGATACATCAAAGGCTCCGCGCTTGAAATTTTTACTGGTTCATTTTTCATGAGTTGACCAAGCATCGAGGCTATCATGCAATCGAGTAAAAAGGTAAACCCTTTGTGAGCAAAGAACTCTGCATGGCTAAGCAAAAACTTTTGCTCGACACTTAAGACAACTTCAACACCATACAAAGAATTCTCAACCTTCAAAAACCTTGGCTCGTTCGAAGATTTTTGATTTTTCACGTATCGAGCTACAACATTTGCCACCTTGAATTTTTCAAAGTTTTTCTCATCAAGTTCGATTAAGTTCCTAAATTCTAGTAATTCGACACTTGCTGTTGGGTCATATTCTATGCAGTTTAACTCAACACCCATGAGTTCTTCAACAGATTCACCGATAGGCTCAAGCATCATGAAGTTCAATACATTTGTCGAATGTAAATCGATCTTCAGTTCGTTACCTATTTGGATAATACTCGGTGCCGCGTACTGCATAAGCTCTTGTAATTGGAACGCCTTGTCGAAGTATATTCTCACAGCGACCACCCCCTCAAATAGATAATGGCTGATACTATTTTATCACCCCTTCTTCAGTTTTACTCCGTAGATTTCGAACATTGAGCATATAGGCTCATACGGACAGTTGTAGGCACGACTTATAGCACTCCTGCAATTTCTCGTTTCCTTTGAACCTTTTGGAACGATTAGTTCTTGTCCTTTTTCGTTAACTAACCGCATGGCAAGTTTAACAAATGATTTCATATCACTCTCCAAGAAAACAGGAGTAAATCTACCTTCCTCTGTTATCATACTAATTAATTCCATAAGCCAGTTTTCAAACACCTGATAACCGAAAGTAATATACCCAGATATTTTTCCTTTCTTACCAATTGGTAGGAATATTTTTGGTAAATCATTATCGTTTTGGCGTTTTGCATATTCATACTCGTAGGTGTACTTTCCTTTGTCGTCTGGTTTGAGGGAGAAAAGTATGAAATAAACTCTGTCACTACTATTGAGTGCACTGTCGTTTGATTTTTGCAAAATCCAATCGTAAAACATCAGCTGTTCAATAGCGGAATTTCTAACATCTGCATATTTGTAATCAAGAATTGCGTATCCTTCTCCCTCATCACTTCCATCATCTAAAAAATCATTAGTCTTTCCGTTAGTTTCAGAACTTTTATTTGCCAACACGGAAACTTCATCAATTCGGTCTACTCTCGCGACAAAAGAATATTTCCCATACTGTGCTGTAAATTCCTTCTCAAGACTCAGGATTTTTTCTGAAATAAGCTCTTCCTTGCTTCCAGTTGTTGATTTCTCCGGTTCTCCTTCCAGATACCCCTCAGAAACACTAATACTTCTTTGTTTTAAGTTTATAACCTTTTTATCTCGCACAAATGCTTTTAAAAGTGGCAAAAGATTTTTTGAGATTTCTTCAACCTTCATCTGTCTTGGGATGGAATGTGCATAAATACCTTCAGAATAAAGTTTTCTGTATTCTTCATCTATCCAGCTAATTACTTGCTTTTCATCCACCTCAAAAATCGTCTTTTTCAAGAACTCTCCAAAAAATTTGTTCATCACGCGGTGGACAATCAAACCATCGTTAATAGATTTTTTATTTTCAATAGCCGCTCCTGGTTTGTAAATATCTACTACCTGCTGGAAGTAAAACTGTAGAGGACATTTCATATACGTGTTTATCTTGTTGTAGCTAAACTCGTTAACCTCCACTCCACCGAGTATGAAGTCAGCCTCGGATAAACCAAAATTCAATGAATTTTCTAATTTTTCGAGTTTCAACTTTTCAATTTCGTAATCAATTTCGGAATATATGTCCGAAAAAGCAGGAACAAATTTTTCCCGCTCGTTTGCCAAATCCACAAATTCACTGAGATATTTCGAAGGAACAAGCATATCACCAGTGTTCGTAGCAAGAGGGACAACAAACTGCGATTCATTACTGAACATGACTGAAAGTATAAGTGACCTACGTTCCCGCTCCTCTATCATTTCGTAGATCTTTGACCGCTCGCTGTTTGTTTTGAAAAGTAGTGGATTTATCTTTTCAATAGACGGATAATAATCATCTGTAAACTCAAGGAAGAATTTGTATTTTTTACTCAAAAACCTTGCATTTGACAGGTCAACAATATCAACAACATTCGCAGATTTGAAAGTTTCTCTGTAGCCCGAAGAATTAAGCATCACTGTGAGAAGCCTGTATATTTTTTTCCATCCTTCTATCTTTGTTCTTTCACCAAGTTCAACAATCTTTGCAACGTAATCTTCTAGTTTGTTTATCGTCTCTACAAATTTCGAAAATGCGTTTACTTCGTTCCCAAGACTGCGGGAAACTTCAGCCCTTTCCGCTCTGTGCTCGAAAGATTCTTCGTTTTCTGACTCTTCGAAAGCTTTTTCAAAGTTCTTCGAATATCGCAATATAAACATTCGATACCATTCGAAGAAATTTGTTTTACCGTTGTTTTGATCTATTTCGTCGAGTATAATAAAGAGTTTCTCGATGATGCTCCTGAATTCTTTGAGTTGTTCCAAGCGCTTTACAGTTTCAAAATACACATCTTCTTCTATTTCTCCCTTTTCTTTCTGCCGTTCTATTTCTTCTATTTCGTTATCCAGGCTTCTAAAGAATATCTCATATCTTTTCTCGTGGTCTCTCAGGATGTTGAGTGTTAAGTTTACCGAGTAATATCCGAATTGCCTGAAAAGGTCTTCTACTTCATCCATTGTGAGCTTTCGTTCAGGTATCAACGGAGATTCAATTATCGCAAGCAAGTTTTCCGTTTTAAATTCGTTGAAATACGTTTCCAAAGGCTGTGTGAGGATTTGGACGACTTTGCTTTGAGTAATAGGTATCTTTCCACTATATCTGTAGGGGATTTTCGCTTCATTGAACTCTTCCATAAGCCTTTTGGCTACAGAACCTGATGGCGTAACAATCGCTATATCATCGGGGCGTTCACCTTGTAAGAGTAACTTTTTCACCTGAGCAGCTACATAATTGTATTGGTAAAGTTCGTTTTCAACCGGAATTTTTATCCGTCGTACATTATCAATTAACTCTCTTAATGATATTATCTTTTGCTTACAGAAATCTGTTTTTATTTCGAATCCAGCAGACTCAAGGAAGCTGTAGACTTCGTCGAGCTGGTCGAAAGAAAAATCTGCAGGTTTTTGCCAAGCAAAGAAGAATACATTCTCCGCTTTTTCCATCATTTTCATTAATGCCTTTCGAATAAGCGGGGAGATATCGAGGAATCCGCTCAGAACAAGGTATTTCCTACTTGGTTCTACGTATTCCGCCTGGTCTACATACCATCTGTAAACACTTATAGGGTCATATATCTTCTTGCCTTTAAGTTTTTCTGCAGATTGCTCCATTTTGCGGATAATTTCGTTGAGTATTTCAGCAAATGGCGTCGTTGGATTTTGCATTATATCCCGAATTAGCGCATACGTGCCTGTCAGTTCCGCTTCAGTTTTCCCAGTTTCTCCATAAAGGTTCAACTCCCAGATTTTTTCGAAAAGGTCTACAATGTATTCAATTACCGTTGGTGACT
Organism: Fervidobacterium pennivorans DSM 9078; assembly: GCF_000235405.2. Lineage (NCBI taxonomy): Bacteria > Thermotogati > Thermotogota > Thermotogae > Thermotogales > Fervidobacteriaceae > Fervidobacterium > Fervidobacterium pennivorans. The sequence continues at coordinate 1,798,344 of NC_017095.1, read as the reverse complement.
TGGAAAGTGTCCTCAGAATAATCTGCTTTTGGCTGTCACCAGCGAACTTCGCATCACTTTGAATTTTATCAATAACATCCGTAACGTATACCGTGTAGAAATCTCTATCAAAAACTTCCGCATCGTAATTGTTCAACCTGAGTACTTCAGTAACGTATTGGTTGATAACTCTAAACGCATCCCTGTTGATGGTTTTATTGATTTGCCTTGCAACATTATCTGCAATCTGTCTAACATAAAATCCAGAAGGACCGATGAAAAGAAAGTTTAAAGGGTCCTCTTCGTAAATTCCTGCAATTTGATTTGCAACGAACTCAAAATGATTCCTGTCAATAGGAACAACGTAAGCTATCCTACCATTTTTCTTATTGCTCATATACTCATCAACTCCTCGAATTGCTTAATTCTGTCAATTATCTCATCGAGGAAATCTTCACCTGGTGGGTCTATTCTCAACGCCTGTCCCCTTGGAACACTAACGAGGTAGCCACAATGAACTTTTCCAAGGTCCGAAAGAAGCGTCATATAGAATTTCACTTGGAACATGTATCGTTCGATTTCTTCTGCTTCTCCGTATAAGTCTGCACTCTTGAAATCCACAACGTAAAATTCTCCATCTTTCAAAAAGACCTTGTCTGGAACACCGAAGAGGATGTAATTTTTTCTTTCTTTTAACTTCTCATCGTATATCTCCATGCTCTTTGCCAATCTCCATTCCGAGAATATCTTTTCACTTTCATTGAAGAGCGATTCAAGAATACGCACATTGAGTATATTCTCTGGAAGAACGTTCTGCTCAACAAGTAACTTCAACTGTTCGTACTTTGTTACACTCGCAAGCATTGAATGGATTTGTTTACCACGTGCAATTTCAGAAGCTTTCTCCAAGAGCGAATTTAACGCCTTCAACCTTGCTTTGGCTTTCGATGCTTCGAAATTGCTTGTTGATGTGATTGAAATTGTCTCTGAACTTTCAAAATCCTCACTTGATTCATCAACAGATTCAAGACTACTTTTTTCGTCTTTAATACCATAGAGCAGGGTTGGTGAAATATAACGTTTGTAAGCTTTCGGTGTGAAATCTGAGAAAATAAGGCTTGTATCCACCACGTTTTCTAAATCTCGAAGAGATTGGATATTTTTTTGTTTAGAAAACTCTTCCTTTTCTGATACAAATTCAAGATTATCACCAGCCAGCTTATCAATCTCCTCAAGACTTGAAATTATCTTAATTTTTTCCTCAAATCCCTTAGGGTTTAGATATTTTATAGCAGGAGTTCCTTTGCTGTTTTTTCTTTGCAAGTCCACAACAAAAAGCATTTCCTTCGCTCTTGTAATGGCGACATATACTTTTCTCAAGATTTCAGTTTTATCGTATATGACCTCCGCTTCTAGAAGTTTTTTGAGTTCTTTTTCCAACTCCTTTGTCACTTTGGATGTTTCAAACTTTTTGAGCGCTTTGTCCAGGAACTGACTTATATAGACATACCTTCCGTTTCCATCTTCACTTTCCGGAAAGAATGTCTTTTCTTCGGTTCTGTCGACACCATCGTTATTCACAAGAAAGACAATATTAAACTCCAAACCTTTTGAGGCATGAACTGTCATCATTCTTACAACATCTTCTTCTTCAGAAATCTCAGAGGCTTCAACTTCCTGAACTTCTGAGATACGTTCAAGGAGCCTTGTCAGTTCGAAGAAAGTTGGTGCTTGGTCGTCGAATTCTGTAGCCTGTTCAAGCAACTTCCGAACATTCCTCAACCTTTGACTAGAATTCGGATAATGTGCTATTTTTCTTAAATATCCACTCTCCTTAACGAACAACTTTAAAGTTTCTGCTGGTCTTAGGTAATATTTGAGCTCGTCGTATTTTGCAACAAGCTTAATCATCTTAGTAACATTCCCAGGCAACTCATTTTCTTCGGCAAGTTCTTTCGCACATTGGAAAAGTGATTTTTTCAGTCCTTGCTGTTTTGACTCTCTGTATCTCGTCACTATCTTGTGGAAAATCTTAACCTTACCATTCTGAACTCCGACTTCTGGATTTTGTTCTACATTATCTGTGAAAGGTGTAAAGAAAAACTGCGTGAAGTAGTAGTTACTATTTGGGTTTTGAATAACATACAATGCAGATATAACCGCCTTTATTTCAGGTCTTCGGTAAAACCCCCTACCCTTGACTATATAAAGAGGAATGCCTTCTTTTGCAAAAACTTCTCTGTAGACATCCTCAATCCCTTCTAGCTTGTAGGAAAGGATAGCAAAGTCCTTAAACGTTATCTTTCTTGAAGTGGGAACGAACTTTCCGTCTTGTTTTTCATAGAACGTCATTTCTTTACCAACAAGGGATTTTATAACCTTAGCCACATAAAAGGCTTCAAGTTCTCTCTCGTCCATCTCTTTCAACTTTTTCATTTTTCCAGGACCTTGGTCATCTTCATCTAATCCAACTTCTTCGGTGTTCCCATCATTTTCTTGGGTATTCCCAAAAAAAGATGCTTTAGAGATAGTTACGTAATTTACCCTCCTTAAATCCCCCGGTAAAAACTCATGTGAATCTGGGAAAAATGCAGCATTTGACTCATCGTCTTTTCGAATAAACCAAAGTTTTTGGTAAAGTTCCGGGTAGCGCAATCTAAAGACCTCATGAATGTAGATATTTTCATCTCTCTCTGTTGAAAGTATTTCACCAATGTTTTGTGATACGTCATTTAAGCCCATATCCTCCGCATTAGCCTGTGACTTATCCTTGTCTTTCTTTTTCGACTTTGATTTATTGTTGGTAGTCTTCGATTTTTCTGGACTTTCAGAGAGCGCCTCATATACATGGTTGTTGAAAATCGTGTTTTCGGATATGTAATTGAAATAATCTATAAGCTCGGGGTGGGACCTATAGTTTACATTAAGCGAGAGCATTTCATAGTCTGTTCTTCCACTTTTTATCTTTTCCTCAAACTCGTTCATCGTTTTAATAAACACTGAAACATCTCCGCCACGGAATCTATATATCGATTGCTTTCTATCACCAACATAGAAAATATAGTTATTGTCTGTGTGAATTAAATCGAAAATCTTTTTCTGTAACTCGTTTGTATCCTGAAATTCGTCAACAATGATGTATTTGAATCTTTTTTGGTAATACTCCCTTGTCGCACTATTCTCGAGAACCCTTAGCGTCTTTTCAAGCACACCTTTGAAATCATACTCAAAATTATCGAGCGTTTCAGACTCATAAAACTCAGCTGCAATCAATGAAATATTTCTGAATGCCCGCAACGCACCGCCGGCTTCTTCGAAAACCTCTAAGAGCCTTTCACTAACCTTTGATTCATTCAACTCCAAACGCCAATTTGTAACAACAGATTTAATTTTCTCCGCAACGTCAGATATATCTCCAAAAACTTCAAACAGCCTAAAAATATCTTCCTTACTTTTTGCAAGTTCATCTGAAAGTTCTCGTATACGCTTATTCCTTTCCGTTGTCAAACCATACAAATAATTTGTGACTTTCTCAGTGTAATTTTCCCCGCTTTCAATGGCATCATACACGTCAAATGCGAGCTGAATCGCCCTTTGCGTTGCCTTGTCGATTAATTTTTTCTGCTTCAGTTCGTTTATTATCTTAAAATTCGGATCAACACCTGCTTCTATGTTCTGCTCAATGAGTATCCTTCTACAAAAGCTATCAATAGTAGAAATAATTGCCCTGGACATGTTTTTATAGACATCTTTCCAGTATTTATAGGCTCTATCATTCTCGCTCAAACTTTCAAGCTTTTTTTGTATCTCTTTGACAATTCTATCCTTCATCTCATTCGCTGCCTTGTTTGTAAACGTAACTGCTACAATACGGTCAACGATATCACTTTCTCCTGTTTTTTCATGCTGCTCAAGGATACCTATGTAATAATTCGTAAGCGTATATGTCTTTCCTGTGCCAGCAGACGCCGAAATAAAATAATTCTTATTCGGTTCCTTCCTTACCTTCTCAGCAACTGTGACCTTTTGTTCGGCACCTAAATTAAGTCCTGAGTTTTCCATTTAACCTCACCCCTCGCGTTGTTTACAGAAATATTTTAACACACATAAAAATATTAGAGGGCTCATCAATCAGTATACATTATTATACTACCAGTTCTTGGTGTGCAAATAAGAAAATTTAGAATTCAAAAATAAGATATACAAGACAGGCTTTTTAAGAAAAAAACAGCGTTTAAGCGTTATCAAATGTAAAAAGCAAACTTTTTTAGGAAAGAACTTGTAATTGTTTCAGGTAGTATAATTAAAATGCCTACAAAATGTAGAGAGGTGATTGGGTATGAAGCGAATGAAACTCGGTAACGAACTCGATGTTCCAGTTATCGGGCTTGGCTGTATGAGAATTTGGGATAAGCCAATCTCAGAGGTAGAAAGGCTAATTGCTACATCTCTTGAGCTTGGTATCAACTTCTTCGACCACGCAGATATCTACGGTGGAGGGAAATCTGAAGAAGTATTTGCTCAAGCACTGAAAAACCTCCAAATATCAAGGGATAAAGTAATAATCCAAACAAAGTGTGGCATCAGAAGCGGGTTCTATGACCTTTCAAAAGAACACATCATCACATCTGTTGAAAAAGCTCTTAAAAGATTGGATACAGATTACATCGATGTATTGCTTTTACACAGACCAGATACACTAATGGAACCTGAAGAAATTGCCGAAGCTTTCAGTTACGTTCATTCAAAAGGCTACGTGAGATATTTTGGAGTTAGCAATTTCAATTCCATGCAAATTGAATTGCTAAGCAGTGCAGTGAACTACAAATTACTAACCAACCAACTTCAACTAAGCTTGACGAATACAGGAATGATTGACTCTGGTATATTTGCAAACACAAAATTCCATCAAGCAATTAATAGAGACGGGAGTATCCTTGAATACTGCAGGCTGAAAGGAATAACAATTCAAGCATGGTCTCCATTCCAATACGGCAACGAATACGGAAACATACAGGGGGTATTTATAGACAACCCATTATTCCCTGATTTAAACGCTAAATTAGAATATTTGGCAAACAAATATAGCGTTTCAAAAGAAGCAATCGCCATTGCTTGGATTTTGAGGCATCCAGCAAAGATTCAACCAATCGTTGGAACAACAAATCCAGAAAGATTAAAAAAGATTGCACAAGCACAAAATGTTGATCTTACAAGAGAAGAGTGGTACAGCCTTTACATCGCAGCCGGGAATATGATTCCGTAACCAAAATAAACCAAATCGCCCTGGTGAAAAACACCAGGGCATTTATTTTTTGGTATTATCAATTCTCACATGCTACTTTTCTCTTAGTCCCTTCTAAAACAAAATCTCCTAACCATTTCAGATTTCTCATCTCTCACAGTCTTTTCCAAAACAAATGATCACAGACAAACAACCGGCAAAGTGATATTGGATTGTTTTCATCCCTCATAGTCACTTCTAAAACACCATTTTCTATACTCATCATCTTCTTCTCTTGCCTCTTCGTTCCCATCCCTTATAGTCAACTTCTAAAACTTCGCTTTCCGCTTTTATTATAACACAGGAACCCATGCTGTTTCAAACCTTCATACTCACTGCTAAAACATAAGAAAAATTCAAAATGGGCTTGAAACGCTTGATTTCAAAAGTTTCCATCAATTATACACACTTCTAAAACACCAAAATTTACACTACGTTGGAAGCATTACAGCAAAACGATCTGTTTCCCTCCCTCATAGTCACTTCTAAAGCCGTGACATTGATGGTAAAATCAAAGCCAAATGGTTCGTTGCGTTTCCATCCCTCATAGTCACTTCTAAAGCCTGATGACTTTAGACCAATCGAAGTAAGTATTGCTATATATTTGTTTCCATCCCTCATAGTCACTTCTAAAGCGACAGAATAATCAAAGCTTCAAGAATGCCAGCTTATCCAGAAGGTTTCCATCCCTCATAGTCACTTCTAAAGGTTAAAAGTATGGTTTGGTTGAAAGTGAGATTTTTCGTTAAAAAGTTTCCATCCCTCATAGTCACTTCTAAAGAGGTTTAGCAAGAAAAAAGTATGATGAAAGCGCTACTAAGGTTTCCATCCCTCATAGTCACTTCTAAAACGTAGACATAAATTTGATAGAACCGTGGAAGGCATTCCTTTGTTTCCATCCCTCATAGTCACTTCTAAAACCAATTAAACTTGGGCTTGAAAATTTCTCATCAGTAGACGTGAAGTTTCCATCCCTCATAGTCACTTCTAAAACTTTATGTAAGCAAATCGGAAGGGGGTTGTATCAGTTGGAGTTTCCATCCCTCATAGTCACTTCTAAAACGTCGAGAGAGAATACCGCGGCTTCAGAAAAGAGGCAGTGTTGGTTTCCATCCCTCATAGTCACTTCTAAAACTTGTATTGTATCATGTGAAGTACGATTTTTGGGGTAGTCTGAGTTTCCATCCCTCATAGTCACTTCTAAAACTTCTATATGCGTGTGTTGGAGTATTTAGAAAATCAAGAGGGTTTCCATCCCTCATAGTCACTTCTAAAACAAACTATGGCAAAGAGGTTATTTATTAATTATGCAACGGATAGTTTCCATCCCTCATAGTCACTTCTAAAACGGGTATTTCCTTCGGTTTCGATTGGTCCAAAGACGAATGCCGCCTTGGTTTCCATCCCTCATAGTCACTTCTAAAACGAAGGGTTTCTTTAGGTTCATAAAATTGTCTGAATGGATGAGAAAGTTTCCATCCCTCATAGTCACTTCTAAAACAGTTGAGATTAGGTATCCGGCCCGAAAAACGGGCCGAGGTAGTTTCCATCCCTCATAGTCACTTCTAAAACCCTGGCAAAAACAAAAACTAAAAAAGGAGGTGGAACCCCACGCGGGTTTCCATCCCTCATAGTCACTTCTAAAACAGAGTTGGTGAGTGGCTGAAAAACGAGTTGGAGACAGTTTCCATCCCTCATAGTCACTTCTAAAACGTGTACAAGTTACTGCCAGGTACATATATAATGGTTAACTGTTTCCATCCCTCATAGTCACTTCTAAAACGTTTCTGCTGAGAAACGATGGGTATGAGGAGACAGAAAAAGTTTCCATCCCTCATAGTCACTTCTAAAACTTTTGACCAAGGAGCTGTTGCACGATCCTGACAGATTCGTTTCGTTTCCATCCCTCATAGTCACTTCTAAAACGGATAGTGTTAACTTGTAGTGATGAAAGAGTGTAATTGTGAAAGAATGCGATTGATATTGCCATTGTGCGTTTTCCAAAGATTCTTCACTACACAAAATCCTTGAATATATTTCGCTAAGTTCTTCGTATTCTTCAGCCCTCGCTTGAGTCGGAAAAAGTCTTTCAACAATGAAAACTTAGATTCACATTGATTGTTTTTACCGAGCGGTACCACTACGTGATTGATATTTCTGAACAACAGCTTTACTGCACTTTCATATGCACCAAGTCCATCAGTAATAAGTTCAATGTTTCTAGGTTTTGAATTACCAAAGAACTTCTCGAGCAATACTTTGACTTGTCCCATATCACGATACTTTGAGACATGCCAACAAAGAATTAAGTTAGTTTCGTGATCAACTAATAGCCAAACATAGTACTTTTGTTCTTTGAACACAAGAACAGTTTCATCAGCATGAACTGAGAAAACATTTTCGATGGTAAATGTTGGAAAAAGTACAGAGAATAAAGTACACAATTTAATAACCCATTTGTATATGGTGACATGAGATACTTTGATATTAAGAGAATGAGCAAGAGAGCGATAAGACATATTGTGTTTCATATACAAAACAAAAGCCTTTAAGACGAAAAAGATAGGGAAGCGGAAATATTTAAATTTCTCAGGAATAAGGGTGACTGGTTCGGGGAGGTTAAAAGGTACTCTATCTTTGGTACGACAAGCTCTACAACGGAAGACAACGAAAGAGCGACGGACTTTGTAAATTTGCATAGATTTACCACAAGAAGTGCATTTGGGATAAGGGAAAGAGAAGTTTTTGCGTTTGTGAGAATGGGAGAGTTTGAAAGAATGATGGCAGAGTTTGCAAAGGAATTGTTGGTTACCGTATTTGTCATGACCGTTTTTGTATAAGCTGGTGGAACCGCATTTTGGACAAGAGAGCGTTGAGTTGTTCATCATGGGGAACCTGCTTTGTCAAGAGTTGGTTGGGGGTGTCCCCTATTTATAAGGATAATGCGGTTTTTGGAAAGTTTCAATACTTTTAGTTAACATTATCCCTTCCAGGATGGGAGGTCAGCCTATGAATAATCATATCATGAACTAAGAAAACTGTCCCCTCAAAAAGCAAGAGAAGTTGTTCGTAAAGTTTTTGAAGCTAACAACCAGAATGTATCAAAGACAGCAAAGATATTAGGTATTGCAAGAGCAACAGTAAGAAGAGCTGTATACGATTGTTTGGAAGATAAGTCAAGAAGACCGAAAAACTCCCATTAGACAAAGAAAGCTTACCCAAAGAAGTATATCAGCACATGAAAAATTACAGATTGCCAAGATACGAATGGAATATGATAGACGTAGCAACCAGGACAAGATTTACAGCATACTCATATGAATTAAATTCAACGTTTGGATTTATGTTCATTTCGATAGTAGCGTTATGGTTAAGAGTGCACAATGTAAGATGGAGAATGAAAATACGGATGGATAACGGAATGGAGTTTTGCGCAGGAAGCGAAAGGAAATTGAACGAATGGAACGAGATATTTGAAAAGTTAGATTTACAGTTAAGTCCAATACCACCGAGAGCAAAACACTTGATGGGAGTAATAGAGAACAGCCATAGAGCGGATGATGAATACTTTTTGATGAACCATGCTGAAAGATGCAAGAATAAGGTTGAATTTTTAGACAAGGCACAAAGATGGCAAGACACGTGGAACAAAGCCAGACCAAGCAACGGAAAAGGGATGAAAGGGATGACGCCATATGAAAAATTTACAGAAAGCAAAATAATGGTATCAGGACATGTATACGAATATCCTGTGGTATTACTTGAGGAGGTATTCAGAAAAGTGGGGAGTTTGTATCATCTTTTCAATAAATTAACTGGTAAATATGTCTTCACCACCACCAGTTAATTAGCAGGCATCCTGGGAGACAGTAACTTTTGAAGAATTTGATGCAAGTTTTAAATACTTCAATGAAAAAATAAAAACCAGTATTGAAGAATAAATTACCCAAAAGTAAGCGTAAAAAATTTGAAATTCATCCCCACTGAACCTTGAAATAAGTGATGAAATTGTAAAAGCTAAAAAATTATACAACAAACCGTTTTCACGTACGAGAATTGCTACTAAAATTGCTACTGATAGAAGTATTACACTAAGTTTCATTTTCAAAACAATTTCGATTACTATTAATACAGTGCTTAGGCTTGGAATAAGAATGTATTCAAGCTTATGTATAATCTTTTGTTTTCTTAGGTGAACATAAAGAAATATGTATAAAATAGAAAAGTTTATAATGTTTTTTCCTTCTTTTACATTCAGAAAGAGGTTTAAAAATATGTACCAAAATGTTGTGTAAGTGTATGCCATAAACACCGAAAAGAAATTTTTGAATTTTTCAGAGAAGTAGAAAATAAAGATCGATACTGATGTTAAAACAAAAAGAACGCTCACGTACGTTTGAATATTGTTATACTTAGGATCAATAAATATCTCTTCTTTTTTTAAATCATACCCGTACAAAAACGGAATTGACAAAATAATGAGAAAATGCTGAGATTGAAGATAACACCATTGCAAAAAATCCATAAAATTGAGCTTTTTTCTTTCTTCTTTTTGAATAGGTAAAGTTGAATTTTTCTTATAATAAAAGTACAAAACTAAAAAGAACGAAACAAAAGATATAACTGCAGAATCTGAATAGGAAACTGATATAATAGGGAAAAATTGTTTTGGAATTTTTTGCCTAAATACATTTTCCAAAAAGTGCATTAAGGAAGTAAAAAGAACGGAATTCGTATAGTCAAATATTACACAATACTTTAACCCCAAAATGAAAATGTTAAATAACAAAAGAGGTGAAGAATAATATTGTGTGTGCGCAATTGAAAAGATAACTGACGAAAATATAGCGGCGATTATGGAATTTTTCCTTTTTCTTAAAAAACCATACAAAAATTTCCTGAATATAAGCTCTTCAAAAAATGCAATAACAAACATATAAAATACCCCACCATATGTGGGGACAAAGCTTTCTTGTGCTCCGTTTATTAAAGAAAAGAATATTACAAATAAGGTTACGAAAATTACATATTCAAAAATTCTACCACGATGGCTCAAAAATCGGTTTAAAAAACTATCCTTTGACTGTTTCATTTCACTCTCCATTTTCGGTTTTTTCAAAGTTATTCATTGTGAAGTAAGAGATTGGATATATTTGTTCTATAGTCAATGTACTTGAAATAACCTTTTTGTTATACTCCATCATCTCTTCCTCTTGAATTGCATTGTAAAGCTTCCATATAGCTTCTTCTGTAGTTTGCCCAATTGCTCTGACAGTCTTGATTCCAGTTTCTACTACACCTACGATATTAAAAAATTTATACACATACTTTGCTACCACTATAAATCCTTGCCAAGGTGAATTTAATTGATAATCAGAGAACGAATTATTGAACGAATTATTTTGCAATCTCAGAGTTTCCGCTTTTAGGACAGAGCCATTAATGAACAAAAAAAATAATGTTACCATTATCAAAAGAAATCTACTTCTTTCTTGAATCTTCATAATACTTCCTCCCCGTAATATTGATTTATATCCATCAAACCGGTTTGATGTTCTGACTAATTTTATTATAGTACAACTTCTTTTGATGACAATCGCGAGTAATTGTAAAAAAAAAAGAAATCTAATTAATTAATGCTCAATATATTTTCTAATCTTATGATTATTTATTATTTTGGCTTGTAGAAGGTTCTTGTTATAATACGATTCAAAAAATTCGGTGAAGAAAGTATCGAAGTTGTATTGGCAGCCATGGGAGAAGATAGAGAGCATTTGATATACAAATTAGCCGATTTGAAGTACCACCTCACGTTACTGTTGTCGGCGAAGGATATTGAATGGAGTGAATTTGTAAATGAACTGATTAGGAGGCATTAGCATCACAAAACAACATTTAATCGTCTAAAATTTGAGAATTCAAGAGTATGTTCGTTTTTCCTTGTGTATTTGACATTTTTCGAATTTAGTGTAAATTTTAAGATGGATTTTTGTTGGAAACGGTTCTGAAGTTTTAGAAAAGGGGTGCGGATGGTGGCAAGAAATAGCAAAAAACTAGACTTATCGACGCAATTTAAGTACCACATGCATCATTCCTTGGCGGAAAAAACGGAGTATTCCACGTTGCTACAGAAATTCTTTGCACTTTCCTACTCTGTTAGAGACCTGATTGCCGAAAAATGGCTCAACACAGAAGAGATAATCTACAAAAAGAAAGATCTGAAAATAGTCAATTATCTATCGATGGAATTTTTGATAGGTAGGTTGTTGTACAACAATATCTTGAACTTGAAAGCGGAAGATGAAGTTAAAGAACTTTTGAGTAAATACAACGTATCTCTCGATGAAATTGCGCTTTTGGAAGAAGATGCAGCGCTTGGTAACGGTGGACTTGGAAGACTTGCCGCCTGTTTTCTCGATTCCTTAGCCACCCTCGGTTGCCTTTCTTACGGATACACGATTAGGTATCAATACGGCCTGTTTAAACAAGCTATCGAAAATGGATTTCAAAAGGAACTCCCAGATGATTGGCTAAAGAATGGATATCCATGGGAATTTCCAAAGCCGGAAGAAGCGGTAAAGGTTAGATTTTTTGGCAGAAGTGAACCTTATACAGATGAAAAGGGTAATTTGAAATTTAGAGACTGTTCTAGACTGTTCGATAAAATTATGATAACCATCCGAATTCGTTGTATAATTCTTAAAGAGGGGTACACCCCCCTCCATCCTCACGAAAGTAGATTACCCTATGCCACGTAAATCCGACTTCTCCAATCGTCCTCGCTGTCCTTACTGCGATCATCCAACTAAAGTCTACATCAACGCTCACTATCATCGTCGTGCTCCCGATGGTTCTTTGGTTCAAGTTACCAGTTTCATCTGTTCTGAATGTAAACGCACTTTCTCTTTCCCTAAAGCTCAGCGTAAGAAACGCTTCGATTTCCCTTATCCTCGCTGCCCTCATTGTGATCGCCCCATGAAAATCTCCAAAGTCCGTCATTCTTACGTCCGTTTCCGTTGTCGCACTTGTGATTTCAAAACTAACGTTGACCTTTTTACTCTTTCTTTGGTTGAGTATTTCTCTTCTATCCGTTTTTCGCCTAAGTATCCTATTTCTGTCTGCTTGCATGCCTTTGAGCTTTTCTATTCTAATTTGTCTATCAGACAAATTAGAAATGTTTTAATTTCTCAAGGTTACTCTCCAAGTGTATCTACTATTTATCAGTGGATCATCAATCTTTCTAAAGCTATCGTATTTTCTCCTATCCTGTCTGATATTATCAACGTCGATGAGAAGTTTGAGAAAATCAAAATCGGTGATGAAAGACGTAATTTGTACATTTTCTTTGCCGTGAGTAAGTACAGAATCGTTAACTTTGTTGTTTCCACTAATCGTGATACTTTTGAAGCTTTGCAACTAATCTTTCCATGTAAACCTAAACTTGTTTACTCTGACGGTCTACCTTCCTATGCTGTAGCTTGCGAAAAACTCAATATCAAGCACAAAATCATCGATTCAAAGAAAAATCAACCAGCTGAATCAAGAAATAGTCTTCTTGCAATGTTTACTCAAGTTAGAAGAGGATTCAAAAAATTATCGAATGTGTTTTATTACATCAAAGCGTTTGTGGTAATGCACAATATCAAAAGAGAACTAAGAATAAAACATCAAGCAAAAAACTGGACAAAGATACAAAAACCGTTACTGAATTACTTGTTTGAACACCATCAAGAACTATTTGCACTACAGTAAAACAAACAAGTAAAGAAAAATCAAATCCAAGTAAAAAAGCAATGTGGAGACAGTGAAGATATTTTTTAGTGAAAAAAGCTTAGAAATTGACTATCAAAGAACGAAAATTACCAATTTCAAAAACCGACGAAGAAAAACGACAAAGGTTTTCAGAAACAAATCTTGATGAAGAACAAGAATTTTACTTTTTTGCCCTACTTTTTCATATCACCGAACAGTCTATTGGGATTTTTTCCTTTTCATATATATAGACACCCAGGATGGAAATTTCTGACAAATGAAAAAAATATATCGCAAAATGCGATATCGCATTTTGCGATATACTATCTTTTTCTTGATTTACCAGATATGTGTTCGATTTCTATTTTTATAATGCTCACTCTCTGTATTGAATCTGCGATTTCGCCTTTTATTTTCTCTAAGTTATTTGAATATTTCTTTCCTATCAGTTCAAGTGCTCCGCGCTTTTCGTCTTCATTTTCAACTATTGAAGCTTTTCCAAAGGCAATTACGCTTTCATATGCAGTTGATAGTTCATCAGGCAAAATTTCGTAGCTTTTGACAATAGTAAAGCATACGTTTGAAAATTTTTTTATGTTTTCTATCTTATGACCTTCTTTAGCACAGTGAATATAGATATACTCTCCATCAAATGCATAGTTTACTGGTATCCCATATGGATATTCGCCGTTAAATGTTGCTAAGACACCATAATCACCGGATTTGAGTATTTCAAACGTTTGTTGTTCTGGTAATTCTCTATCTTTTCTACGCATAGGTGGAAATTTCTCCATCGTTATCAACCTCGCTTTTTACTTTGCCTCGATAACTTCGTAGGTCCATTCCTTTATGTTTTTTAACCGACTATCTATACTCACACCTATAAGATAACATTTCTTGCTTGTGAATCCTTCATAATATCTTCTTTCCTTTATCTGTTCAAGCGCTTCTTTTGCACTTTTGTCAACCTTCAGCTCAATTATATACGCAACCCCGTTGTTTTCTATCAGAATGTCTATTATCCCTCCGGATACTTCTTTTTCTATCTCATGGTACACTCCACTTCCAAATAATATCCCGCTTATCACCATCTCATAGTGCGATTCTATCGTCCTTAATTTGTCTTCTTGTTCTTCATTCTTCGTTACTTGTTTTATCTTCTCACTCAACCGATAGCTCATCTTACCAAGTATCTCTTTTAATCCACCTATCAACCCATCAACGTTTTCTTTTTTCACAGCATCCTTTATCTTTACTCCTATTCTGTTTAAATCATCTATATCCAATTCGTAATTCAATTCAAGTAACATCTGAGACAATGATTGCCCAGCGTCTATGTTTGGTATTTTTAACCCGTACAGTCCGCTGTCTATTTCCTTGTAAAATGTCAGATATCCTGCTTGAACAAGGAAAGATTTAGCAACGCTCTCTTCTATTTCTCTACTTGTCAATTCGATATATGAGATGAGTAAATCTTTTTTGAGGATATCTTCAAGCTTGACTTTCCTTGCACGTAGATAATCATGTAAAAACTTCGGTGCTCCTGAATCGTTCCAGTATACAAGAAAGCTTTTGTGAAAGAAAAACAAAAGTACCGCAAATGGATTGAACACAAAGTGTTTTCCATCGAAAGAAAAACCGCCATAGTATTTCTCAAGTTGCTCAAGTAAGTAATCCTTGCTCATATTTAACTTTTGACAAGCCATATCAATGTACTCAGGAAAATATTGAATGATTTCCTCTTGTGTATATCCAAGCATTTGAGAAAAATCTTCATGGAAAGATATATCAACAAGGTTGTTCAAAGTGGAGAACACACCAGCCTTGGTGTATTTGGTAATACCAGTGAGAAAGACAAAGCGAAGATATTGATCAAGACTTTTGATTTTTGTGTACAGTTGTCTGAGTATTTCTCTCATTTCGTGTGCCTTTTGTTTGTCTGAAATATGATCTAATATCGGCTTTTCGTATTCATCGATGAGTAAGACAACGGGTTTGTTGTATTTCCGACCTATATCCTGCACAAGATAATAGAATACATCGGAAATAGTGCCGTCAACACATGAAACATCGTAATCTTTGGCTATACGTTTTAATCTTAAGAAAAGAGAATTGTACGTATCTTCCGGTGAAGTTGTATCTATTTCGTTCATATCCAGCCTAACAACAGGAAAGCTTTCCCAATTCCATTTGTCGTATATCCATGTGCCTTCGAATAGTTTTTTCTCTCCTTTGAATAAATACTCAAGTACACTCACTGTCAAACTCTTCCCAAATCTCCTTGGTCGGGAAAGAAAATAGTATCCTTTTGCTCTTTTCACCAGTTCGTATATGTACTTTGTCTTATCCACGTATGTAAAATTTCCATTTATTAAATCTTTGAAATCTATTACACCTATCGGCAGTTCTTTCATTATTCTCACCTCTTTGTTTTGAAGTTTAAATCTCGAAAATATTATATCACTATCTCTTCTAATTCATCAAAAAAACAAAAACCTCGCTGGTTTTACACCAGCGAGGTTTTCAAATTATGTTTGCTTATGTCATTTTACCACGATTGGTATCAATGTTGCGTACGATTGTCCTGGAACATATGATTTAAGTATGTCTTCTTGTTTTTGACCTTCTGGAACTATTGTATCAAGTACGTATGGTGCAAAGTCTTTTGAATCAACGGGGTATCCACCGAGTGTCCATTGTGTTGGGTCTTTTGAAACAGGTCTGATGTGATCAGTACCATATCCGTCTTGGCTAAGTGATAAGATGTATGCTTTTATACCAGTTTTCACTTCAAGGTATTTCTTGAATACGATTATATGTATCACTTTATCTGCTGGATCGGCTTCGTATATTATAGCTTCTGGTATTTCTTTACCATCGGCTGTGGCAAAGACTATTCTATCATCTGGCCATCCTGCAACCTTTATGAAGTAATCCCAAGGTTCTTTGAATTGTACCCTTGCCCCTTCTTTGTATGTTGACGTCTTTCCACCAGCCTTTGTGTCAAGGTAAATGTTCACAAGTTGGTGTGAAAAGCCTTTTGGTGACGCCCATGGGTTGGTCATTTCAGCAAATTTGATGCTGAAAACGTACGCTTCGTCATTTTCAAGTACGGTAACTTCTGTTATGTCCCAAAGTCCTTTGTAAGGCGCAAAAGCTGGATCTTTTGGATAAACGTACGTACCAAAGCCGTAATCATCGCCAATTTTATCGGCGAATTTTGCTATCACATTTCCAGAAAGCATCGTAGGTGTCTTTATAGCTATGCCTTCTTGCGGCAGTACTTCATCTTTTCCATCAACAGAACATACGATGTAAATGTTGAAATTTTCCCCACTTTTGATTCCGAGTATATCGTATGGTATTTCAATCTCGACAACATCATCAACTGCTGATTTGAAGACATTTGCTTGGAGTATCCAAGAATCGTCTCCTGCAGCTGCGAAGAATGTACCACGTTTCCTTGTTTGCCATGTTCTCATGTTGAGTGAGAATCTGAAACCAACTGGTTTACTGAGTATTGTACCACCGGATGTTTTTCTGTTCGACGCTGTCATTTTTGGTGCGTCGGTGTAAACTTCAAAGAGAACATTTTGTCCAACGTAATCTCTTGCTGGTTTGTCAAGTACGATGCTCACGTACGCAGCTGTTGATGTTCTTGCAACGTAAGCTTGTTTTATAACTGTTCCGCTGTACATCGCCGTTGATTTTTCAACATCAGATAATTTTCCATCGATTTCGTATTGAACTGACTTGATAATATTTTCCTTAGGTAATTCAACTTTGGTTTGTTCTTCTTCTTTCTGAACCTTTGGAGCACCAACTCTTAGTTTTCCATCTTCTTTCCACACTTCGAAGATACCGTTCTTACCACCAAAACCATCATCAACGTAGGCTGGAGCGTTTGGATCAGCCACCCAATCTTTACCATCGACAACGAATTTGTATTGGTAAACACCCGCTGAAAGTTCAAGAACGGCTTCCCACCATCCGTCGCCAGAGCTGTAACATTCAGTATCGCTCATACTCCAGTTGTTGAAAGACCCCGCTATGAAAACGTATTTAGCTTCTGGTTTGTAGAATTTTATAACCACATATGCATTATCTTCGATGGAAAAGTTTTCCTTTCTTTCTGTGTTAATTTCAACTTTTTCTTTTATTTCAGCTGCTGGTGCAACGATAACAAGTTTTCCATCTTTTTGTGCAAGAGTAAACACACCATTTTTACCACCAAATCCGT
Organism: Fervidobacterium pennivorans DSM 9078; assembly: GCF_000235405.2. NCBI lineage: Bacteria > Thermotogati > Thermotogota > Thermotogae > Thermotogales > Fervidobacteriaceae > Fervidobacterium > Fervidobacterium pennivorans. Next base: position 1,781,089 of record NC_017095.1, on the reverse strand, counting down.
CATCTGTGTATCCTGGAGCATCTGGGTCTTCTTTCCAAACTTTACCACCATCGATAACGAACTTATACTGGTAAGTACCCGGTTTAAGTTCAAGTTCTGTTATCCACAAATCGCCTTCTCTTCTCATCGGATTAGCGTTTGTCGACCAATTGTTAAATGTACCTGCCAAATGCACTGTACTTGCCTGTGGATAGCTGAATGTGAATACAACCTTGTTACCATCAATCTTTAACGCCGCAAAAGAGAAAATGGACAAAACAAGGAAAATTATCAAAATACCTCTTAACGCTTTCATACACTTACCCCCTTTTTAAGAATGGTAGACTAAATATATTTTCTCACATTTCGCGAATTTTGTGCAATGCATTTGGAATTTTTTCATGTAAAAAACCACCGGTACAAACCGGTGGTTTAAGAATTGTAGCTATATTTTATCTTTCAATCGTCAATGCAAAGATGTGTACATTGATTTGCTGAGGTAAGATTATCTTACTCACAAAGTCGTTAATTTCTAACACGTACGTATCTATACCGCATTTTATGTATTGCTTCTCCCCTGAAGATATATATCTGTAATCAAATACTATATCTTTTGGTGAGTTACACCAGTCATGTATATTTAGTTCATAATCAGAGTTATCTATAGTGAATTTGACATTGTAATCCCCATGATTGGCGGCAGCAAGGATGTATATTTTTTTCACGTAAAGTTTTTCCGGAAGAACTATAACCTGTCCATCACATCTTATGTTATCCATTCCAATTGTTTTCAAGTAAAATGGTACGTTGTTGAGGTATATAATACCTTCATCGATTTCGTTTTGTGGTAAATACGCTCCAACAACACCACCTAAGTTATCGAAGTTTGCAGGATTTTGAGGTGTTCCAATGCCGTCGTTGTTGTAAAAATCAGACAGATCCACTAAACCAAAGGTTCCGGAGTATTCAAGTTTAGCTATTGATTCGAAAGAAAATTCTTTGCTCTTCGATGTGAAAATTTGTCTATTTTTAATCTTCAATGTTTGAGATGGTATATCGTAAAGAACAGTCTTAGGATTTTTCTTATCGAATGAGATTCCCAATTGTTGTGGAATCAATATTATCTGGTCGATGTTGCAACTGTTTGAATTTGAAACAGATAAATTACCTTCTATCTCAACGATACCAATTTCAAAGAGTCCCTTACCAGTTAAGTCTTTTTTAACACTCGTTTTGGAAGATACAGTTATCGTTGTATTAGAAAAATTACCAGATAAGAGAATATAATACGTTCCATTTTCAATATTTTGTTTTCGTATTCGCCCTTTTCCGTCCATTTGTAAGCTCGCACCTGAACCGTAATCTCCTGTTACCATCTTGGCGGAAGATATGCCAATGTCAAAAGCTTCTGCTTCAAGTACAATTACACCAGAACGACCAATTAACTCTGGATTCATTGCTAATGTTTGGTAAGTTTCTGGTAATTTCATACCATGAAGAATCGTTCTGAGACTGCAAATTGTTGATTCCGCACCGGCATTTCTGTTGTAATGCATATATTCCATACCATCGTAACCTTCTCCATTTTCACCAAACATTCTAACACCAAGTCTATTTCCGCCAAACAACCAAGAAATGGCTAAAGAGGAAAGCAAGGCGTACTTTTCATCTTTCTCGATATCGTACAACAGAACAAGAGGAACTGCCGTACATTCAAGTGCGTAAGCTAATTCTGGGTACAACTTGAAATAATTTTGGATTGAATAGATCAAACCTGTTGAAATCATAATAGAAGCTTGTGAAATGAGTGATTTTTCTGCAACCGAAAGAAATTTCTCGTTACCTGTGATTTTGTAAGCACGTAGCAGTGCTTCTATGTAATGGTTTCCCCATCCGTTCCATAACAATCTGTCTTTGTAAACGGTAAAAAAGCCTTTCAAACTATCGAAGTTTTTTATTTCATAATCCAGTAAATCTGTGGCGTATTTATTTATCTCTTTGAGAACTTCTGATGATTGGTAAACTTCGTAATAATTGCAAAGCCCAAGGATGTAAAGTGCTAATTGATCAGCTGAAGTTGGTGGTTTTCTTTTGAGTGCGTTGTACGTTTTCTTGACTGCTTCATGGATCTTACTATCATCGGTGAATTTTGCAAGCTTTGACAACCCCCAAAACGCTCTCAGAGCCCACCAACCTGCGGATTTCTGACTCGTGATACCGTACTTATTGATTGTGCCATCTTTGTATGCAAAGTTGTAAAACTCTCCATCACTTGCTTGCATCTTTACAACGAACTTCGCTGCATCTAAAGCTAAATTCAGATATTTACTATCTTTCGTTAATTCATACGCCTCGGAATAAAGCAATACCACTCTTGCCACATCATCAACACAAAAATCTCCCTCGTTTAGTGCACTAACGGGTATAAATGCATTACCTTTGTTTTCTGCGTAAACCCAGTATCCCTTGACCATCTCACCATCAAGAGCGAACCACTCAGATAGTCTTTCAAGATGTGTAATATTGAAGTTCAAATTGGAAAATCCCACGATAGCTAATAACATTCCCATCACCACAAGCGCTCTGTACATTCTCATCTGCATCACCAACCCCGTTTAGAATGATAAACACAAAAGGTCAGGCTTTCGCCTGACCTTAGAGGTGAATTCTTACTCGCCTATTTTAAGCGACCTGAATGATTTACTCTTTTCTTCAATGAGTTTCACAGCATCTTCGACAGAGTTTGCGCTGTAAAGTGTGTAAAGCATCGTATGTTCAACTTTATCTCCCGCTTTGTATCTATTTGGCATAGCTTCTTTCTTTGTACCCCATACAGGATAGACATTTTCAGTGGCTGGATATGCATTGAATTCATCGGCAACCCATTTGAATATACCGGTTCTGAACTCAAGACTTTCATACACCCACGTGTCTCCCTCAAGCCACTTTGCATAGTCCGCTTTGACCATTGGCACTGTTGGGAATATCTCTGCGATACCAACTTTTCCCTTTGGTGAATAGTTGCTTCTCCATCTTTCCGCTGAAGCAAATATGTAAGTTGCACCCCAGAAGAGTGGTTTCATACTCTGTCCTGCTGGGAATACGATGTACGGTATCTTGTTTATCCAAGTAACGGCATTCCTTTCAAGCCAGTATTCGTATGGAGTAATGCCAAGTTGGTCTGCCCATGCCAATCTTCTGAAGACGGGGAGTATATGGACTGTATCGTCAAATGCAGGAATGATAGGCTTTGTAATCATCGTCTGAAGTTTCATGATATCAGCATAGTTGTAGAAGAGGAAATTGTTGTCAACGTAAATATCACCATTTTTGAAGACATAGATGAGTAAATCTTGGAAGAGTCCAAAGAACTTATCGGATTGTAAAAGCGCCTTTATTCCAACTGCAACCGGACCGGGTTCAAAAACTTTCACGTCAACTGCTCTTAAGCCTTGTGATGTTTCTTCATCGTGTTGATTACCAATGTCTCCATTAACAAAATATGTTGACCTTGACCAGCCTGCTATCCTCGCAATTCCTATTTCGTCGACCAAATTCGCTTTGATGTTTCCAAACTGGTTGATCCTGGCAATTCCGTTAACAAACACCTCCAGTGTGTTATCCGTTGTTTTAATTGTCCAACCCTTGTCTGATTTTGTAACAGTGAATGCTTTTGTATAACTTGGTGCTTTTGCAGCTTGATCCGATACTTGTATCTTACCGTTACCTTTTGCTACAAACACCAAATAATCTGGTGCAGATACACGCTTGTTACCATCAACATCGTCAATTTGATAAGGAACTTCCTTGTTGTCAACAATGACCTTTAAGCTTGTCCAGTCAGGTTCGAAATCTTCAGGAAGAATATCAACTAATTTTCCCATCTGCAATACAACAGGGACTTCTACGTTTCCAGCAACAACTGGTATGGTAACGGTAGCACCAAGAACAACCAAACCGCTTAACAATACTAAAATCCCAAGTACCCTCTTCATACCTACACCTCCCTCTAATGTGGTGGAAATGGAAAAATAGGTAAGCGTTTACATACTAACGATATTATAATGTTTTGGTTTAAATTATCTCAATTCTAATATGTGGAACATTTTACTCAAAATGTTTATTATACGTGTTTAATGAGTTTAATCATCACATTACTTATATTTTTTATAATTCTCTTCTTTTTTCAATATTTGGTATTCCAAAAACGGAAATGTATAATATAGACAGTATGTAAACGCTTACAGCTTATCAACATTAAAAGTGATGTTCTTATGTTTTTAAGTGAAAGGAGTGATAAGACAATGGTTTCGATAGAAGATGTTGCGTTGAAAGCAGGTGTTTCGATTGCCACAGTTTCGAGGGTACTCAATGGAACTGGATATGTTTCTGAAGAAACTGAATTGAAGGTGCTTAAAGCTATAAAAGAACTTGGATATAGACCACATTTTTCTGCACAAGCACTTGCCAGAAGGAAGAATTTTGAGGTTGGGATAGTAGTAAGTAGGAGAATTCAAGAGATACTTTCAACGGAAATAGGGGTCTTTTACAAGATTATTTTGGAAGCTATTGAAAGTGCATCGGCTATGTACAAGATCTCCACTGAAACGATTTGTTTAGATGATTGGGATTTTAAAACAAATCATGATGGTTATATATTGGTTGGTAGTGATGCAACGGAAGAACAGATACTTAAGCTTAGCTCTAAAGCAAAAGTTGTGCTTGTTGATCACTATATAGACGGATTGCGAGTGAATAGCATTGTGAGTGATGGTTACGATGGTGTGTTCTTTGTCACAAAGGAAATTATAAGTAAGGGTTTGAATCGTATCGTGCATTTACACGGCCCGTTGAAGTATTACGGGTTTAGAGATAGGTACAACGGATATGTAAGTGCGATGACAAGGTATGGAAAATTGCCTATCACGTACGAGTACGATGATTTGCACGAAGATGTTGACAATGTTCTAAAAAAAATGCTGAGAGATTGGGTTCCTGAAGCAATAATCTGTTCAAACGATGTGATAGCTCTTCGAACGCTTTCAAAACTCAGAGAATTGGGATACAAGATTCCAGAAGATATCAGTGTTATAGGGTTCGATGATATACCAGCAGCGGAAAGAGAAGGGTTATCGACACTGAGAGTTCAGAAATCAGAACTTGGTTTAAACGCAGTAAAGAGGATTTACGAATTATTGACAGGTCAGAGTTTGCATCCATACAAACAGTGTTTGTATACGTTATTTGTTAAAAGAAATTCTTCTAAATATTAAATATTTAAATATTAAATATTTAACACGTTTCCACACTTTCTCGAGGAGGGGTCAGTATGAGGAAAGTTTTGATCGGTTTGATACTGGGTCTGATTGTTACGTTGACGTGGGCAGTTGAACTTGTCTTTTGGACTGCACCAAATCCTTTGCAAGAAGAGTTTTGGAAAACCATCGTAGCTCAATGGAATAAAGCAAGACCAGATATACAAATTAAAGTTCAAACTATACCCGCAGCCGGAAGTTCGGAAGAGGCGATACTTACAGCAATTGCCGCAGGAAACGCACCAGATTTTTCTGAAAACATCTTCAGCGGCTTTGCTGCTCAACTTGCCGATATCGGTGCGATTTATCCATTGGATACCTTTGGTGCTGATTTTCAAAAGCTTATAGAAACAAGGAAGATGAAAAACATCATCGAAGGTTGGAAGATTAAAGGCAAGTATTACGTTTTCCCAATTTATTCAAACCCGATGTTGTTCTGGTGGAGAGGCGATTTACTTAAGAAACTTGGTTACAACAACCCACCAAGGACGTACAACGATATTTACGAAGTCAGTAAAAAGTTTGCAGATGGAAAGACGAAATTCACAATGCAAGTTGTCGTGGGAAGAAACTGGTGGGATAGATGGTTCGATTTTATAACTTATTATTACGCAGCGTCTGGTGGTAAACCGTACATAGATGTTGCAAAAAGAAAAGTAAACTTCGGTGATGATACTGGAAAGCAGATAGTTCAATTTATTTACACGATGTTTGAAAAGAAATACACAGCAGTTGAGCTCGGTGATAATCCATTCTATAAAGGTGTAATACTTGGTAAGATCACAGGTCCGTGGGAAGTTAACTGGGCAAAGGAAACATTCCCGAAAGTTGTTCCAGAAATCTGGTTCTCAGCACCACCTGTTCCAGATAATTATCCGAAAGATAAACCCATTTATACATTTGCTGATTCAAAAGGATTAGTTATTTACTCGACATCAAAGTACAAAAAGGAAGCTTTTGAATTCATCTCTTGGGTTTTTTCAAATGCACAAAACGATGCTCTGTGGATAGAAAAGACTAAGATGCCACCTGCAAGGGAAGATTTAACGACAAATCCGCTCTTTGCAAAGTACATGGATGACAAGTTCTTCAAAGCGTACTGTGAGTTTGTTCCATACGCCGTACCACCCGCACTTATCGATAAGACTATCGATATTCAACAAGCTATGACCACACAACTTATAGAACCTTTGATGTATCTTAAAGGTAAACCACTCGATATCCTTGATAAGGCTGTGAAGGAAATCAACAAATTATTATTCTGAGTGTTTTAATTTTATTTCTTGAATTCTTGGAGGAAAAGAGAGGAAAAGATTGGATGTGAAATTATGTCAAATTGCTCGAAACTTGGTAAGAAGGAAAGAGCATTTGGTTATTCGGTTATATTTCCTTACTTAGCTTACACGGCGGTTTTTTGGGGCTATCCGTTCATTTGGATGGTTGTCTTGGCTTTCACAAAATGGAATTATTTTTCAAAACCACAGTTTGTATTCTTGAACAACTTTCTTAGAATATTCACCGATAGTTTGGTCATTCGGATAGCCCTTAATACTTTGAATTTTCTTGCTTATTTGATACCAATGGTGTTATTTGCTTCACTCCTTTTTGCAATGGCATTGACAAAGGTGAAATTTGGTAAGACTTTCATCATGCTCAGCTTTTTGGTTGCGAATGTTTCATCAGGTGTTGCTTATTCGCTTTTGTTTTCGAATCTATTTTCTATCAACGGACCAATAAACAGACTTGTAGATAGTTTATTTGGATTCACAATCCCTTGGTTCAGTAATCCGCAATTGGCAGTTTTTTCGATTTGTCTGATCATCACGTGGAAATTCATAGGTTACTATGGGTTGATAATATACGCAGGGTTGCTCTCGATACCCCAATCGATTTACGAAGCCGCAGAGCTTGACGGTGCCGATAAAAAGACGATATTTTGGAAAATCACTCTTCCGTTACTCAATCCATCGCTTATCACCGTGACGGTGCTTGCAATCACACTAACGTTTGGTATCTTCACCGAACCGTACATGATTACAGGTGGCGGACCCATGCAAAGAACGACTACGTTCTTGATTTACATGTACGACACTGCTTTTAAGAGAATAGATCCATCGTACGCAACTACAGTGGCAATAGTAACAGCTTTAGTTAGTTATGCACTTGTAATGCTTATACGAAAGTTCTTTGAGAAAGAAGTGGTGTTCGTATGAAAAGAGAACGCATCGTTTCATGGGTTATCACTGTCGTGCTTCTGGCACTTGCGTTCTTGTGGATTTACCCGTATGTATGGCTTGTAATGTCTTCGTTTAAACCAGCAGAGGATATATACACGACATTTTTACCAAAAAGGCTCACCCTTGAGCATTACAAGTTTATATTCCTAATGGCCAACAAGTTCCAAAGACCTTTTGTAAGAGCTTTTTTGAATAGTCTTTTCATAACCACGACTGTTACGTTTTCTGTTTTGATCACATCAGCAATTATAGGGTACGTTGTATCAAAGATAGAGTTCAAAATTGGTAAGTACGTTTTCAATTTCCTGATATACCAGATGCTCTTTCCGGGATTTATGTTCATGATACCTATGTTCATTTTGATAAGAAACCTTGGATGGCTTAATACTTATCAAGCGCTTATTGTACCATCTTTGACAAGTTCATGGGGCGTGTTCATGTTTGCACAATCTTTCAAGACTATCCCAAAAGATTACATAGATGCCGCAAAGATAGATGGTGCAAATAACTTTTGGATTGTTTTTAGAATTATGTTACCACTGGCAAAGTCTACCGCTTCGATAGTTGGAATGTTCACATTCATAGGTACGTGGGATAACTTCCTGTGGCCACTTATGGTGATGAAAGATTACAACAGGATGCCACTTTCAGTTTTGCTTGCATCTTTCAATCATGAATACGCAAGTTACATAGGTCCTGTACTTGCAGGTGCAGTTATCCAGACTATTCCAATGGTATTAATTTTCCTTGTGTTAAGGCAATACTTCTTGCAAGGTATATCAATGTCGTTAAGATAAACTCGTTGAGTGAAAGGAGGAGCATGTTGATGGATTTAAAACTGAAAAGACACCCGCTTAGCCCTTTATTAGCACCAGTCCCAGGTCATATATGGGAAGATAAGTTCGTATTCAACTGCGCAGTAGTTTACGATGGTGAATTGTTCCATCTTCTTTACAGAGCGCAAGGACAGGATATGGTTTCAAGGATAGGTTACGCAGTTAGTACAGATGGTGTACATTTCAACAGGTTGGAAAAACCCGTCTTCTCACCGGCTTGCCAAGATGAACTTTACGGTGTGGAGGATCCAAGAATCACGAAGTTAGGAGATAAATATTATATGCTCTATACTGCGTATTCCCCGAAAGGTCCAAGAGTTGCAATGGCTTCAACAAAGAATTTCATCACTTGGGAAAGATATGGCATTGTGATAAAAGATGAAATTGACAACAAAGATGCAGCTTTGTTTCCAGAGAAAATTAATGGTAAATACATAATGATTCATAGGTTCCCCCCTGATATATGGTTCGCATATTCCGATGACCTTATCAATTGGGGTAATTACGTTAAAGTAGCAGGTCCAAGGGAAGGTTACTGGGATAATCTCAAAGTTGGTGCGGGTGCTCCACCGATAAAAACTCCGTATGGATGGTTATTACTCTATCATGGCGTTGAAGATGCACCAAGACCGATATACAGACTCGGATTTATGCTTCTTGATTTGAACGATCCAACGAAAGTATTGAAAAGAAGCGAAAAACCAATACTTGAACCTGAAGAAGATTGGGAGATATTTGGTGGAGTACCGAATGTGGTATTTAGTGATGCGATGGTTGAATACAACGGTCAGTATTACGTTTATTACGGTGCTGCCGATAATTACATCGCACTTGCAACGATAAGTGTCGATGAAGTATTTGAATGGTGCAAATCATAACAAATAAAGTGGTATAATCTAATAAACTATCCAAACTATCCGAAGCAAAAAGGGGGGAACACGATGAACAACCTGAAGATAGGTATCATAGGAGCTGGTAGCGCCGTTTTTTCGATGAGAATTATCTCGGACCTTTGTAAAATGCCAAAACTCAGCGGCTCACACGTTGTACTGATGGATATCGACGAAGCAAGGCTAAGAAACACTGGTATACTCGCCAACGAATTATCAAGAGTTTTCGGTGCAAATTTGAAGATAGAAACTACAACGGATATGACAAAAGTAATAGATGGCGCAGATTTCGTAATTAACACAGCTATGGCTGGTGGGCATAGTTACCTTGACAAAGTCAGAGAAATTGGGGAAAAGCACGGATACTACAGAGGTATCGATGCGCAAAATTATAACTTCGTTTCTGACTATCTTAACCTCACAAATTGGAATCAATTTTCACTTTTTTTGAAAATAGCTAAGATGATTGAAAAATTTGCACCTAACGCCTGGTATTTGCAAGCTGCAAATCCAGTGTTTGAAGGTACAACCCTGGTTTCGACGCAAACATCAATAAAAATGGTAGGCTTTTGTCACGGGCACTATGCAGTTGAGAGTTTGGCCAATTTAATTGGGGTGAAAGAATATGATTGGCAAGTGGGTGGTGTCAACCACGGTATTTGGCTAACAAAATTTACAACAAAAGATGGGAAAGATCTTTACCCGGAAATCGATAAATACAAAGGTAAAATTCAACACAAGCCATCAAATCCATTTGACGACCAATTGTCACCTGTTGCATGGGATATGTACGATTTTTATGGACTATTCCCAATAGGCGATACTGTGAGAAATTCGACATGGAAATACCACAGGGATTTAGAAACAAAGAAAAGATGGTATGGTGAACCATGGGGTGGTGCCGATTCGGAATTAGGTTGGAAATGGTATGTAGAACAATTATACAAAGTTGTCGAAATCATCAACCAATTTGCAACAGCTATCGAAAATGGTCTTACGTTGGAAAAAGTAAAAGATTCCATGAACTTAATGCCTTGGCTAGAAGATGATTGGAAAAACATGGTTAATGAATTACTTGATAGTGAAAAACTAAGTGGCGAACAGCATGTTCCATTTATTGATAGCGTTGTGAATGGTACAAAAAGGCGATTCGTCGTTAATATGATAAACAAAGGTAAGATAAAAGGTATAGACGATGATGTTGCTGTTGAAATATGCGCATGGGTGAGTGGTGAAAATATCGAATTTGAAGAAACACACCTGCCAGAAAGAGTTATCAACTGGTATATAAAACCAAGGGTTTTATTAGCTAAACAAGCGCTTGAGGCGTTTTTGAAAAAAGATACAAAACTCGTCGCGGATATAATTGAACGGGACTGGAGAACAAAAAGTAGTGAGCAAGTTAAGAAATTAATCGATGAACTTTATCCGTTTGTAATTGCAGAAATGAAAAAGATAATCGAAAATTAAATTTGCAAAAAACAAATGCGGGCATTTCTATGCCCGCATCAGATTGTTGACAAACCCCCACTTTTCGATAAACGAAAGGTGGGGTTTTATTATCGCCAATACAACTTTTGAGAAAAATTCTAATAAAACTTCCAAATTTTTGCCCTTCCCTGGACCTCCCTTCCCCTTTTTCCATATCCAATTCGCTAATTTTTTCATGTTAAAACATGTGCAAGTCAATAACACTTGCATGTGCACCTTTTCTATCCCCCTCAGCATCGTCACCCTCATACCGTGCTTCTCCTTCAAGTCCGCAAATACCCTCTCTATCGTCTTGCTTCTTTCTTTGTACAACTCTTTACATTCTTTCGTGTGCCTTAAATACTCTACTTCTTCCATGTATTCTTCCCATACATGTCGGGTGATTATCTTCGTGTGATTCTTACTGCTTGTACATCTACCTAAATCTTCACATTTCTCACATACCTTCGGATCCGATTTGTATTCTTTGTACCCTTTTCTGTTTGTTGTTGAGTATTCTAATATCTGCCCTTGTGGACATATGTAGCAATCGTAATATTCATCGTATACGAATTGTCTTTTTTTGAAATACCCTTCTTTGTGTTGTGCACGTGTGTATGGCATGCACGGGACTATACCTTCGTCCATCAATAGCTTACATATCGGTGGAGTCTTGTATCCTGCATCCAAAGCTGCCCTTTTCGATTTGCCAGCGTTCTTTTTTGTTTTATTGAATAAGTTCTCAAACACCATGCTGTCGTGGACATTTGCTGGTGTTGTTATACAGCTTAGTATTATCCCGTTCTTATCGCATGCTATGTGTGCAGAATATCCGAACTGGTGTTCTTTTTCATTTTTGTTTATCATCCCGCTATCTGGGTCTGTCGTGCTTATTTTTATTTCCTTCAGTTTTACTTTCTCATGTGTGAAATCCAAAGGCTTCAATCCGTGTTTTTGCCTATCTTTGTTTATTTCTTCTTCTAAAGCTTGTTTGTATGTCTTGGTTTGCTCCTCTACAAATACCTTCTCGTACTTTTTCTTGTTCGCACTTGCTTTGATGTGTGTTGAATCCATGAACACGGCATCCATATTTACCAAGCCATGCTCGATTGCTTGCTGCAGTATTTTGTTGAAGATTTGCTCAAACAAATCGGTTCCTTTGAACCTACGTTCGTAGTTTTTACTGAACGTGCTGAAATGAGGGATGGTATCAGAAAACCCGAATCCGAGAAACCATCTGTATGCGACGTTTGTTTGTATTTCCTTTATGGTTTGACGCATGGATTTTATGCCGAACATATATTGGATAATGGTAATTTTAATTAACACAACGGGGTCAATACTAGGTCTGCCATTATTGAGGCAGTACTTGTCTTTGACAAGGTCGTAGATGAAATCGAAATTGATGGCGGATTCGATTTTTCTGACGAGGTGGTCATGAGGGACGAGTTGCTCGATGGAGACGGATTCGATTTGTTCTCTGCGTGATTTATCTTTGTTGATGGTCAGCATGTATATTCCTCCTACTATTTGTGTAAAAAAAAGAGGATCCTGTTTGGAAAGGATCCTCTTTTGAAGAGATTATACTTGAACAAGTTATACTTTGTCAACAGTCTGAGAAGACGCTTAAAGCGTCTTCTTTTTTTGTTTCCATCCCTCATAGTCACTTCTAAAGCTTATATTGTAGAAGGTAAAAACGGTGTTTATAGGGTTTTCAGGTTTCCATCCCTCATAGTCACTTCTAAAGCAAATGTTAATACCAACAAAAGCAAAAAAATATTTCAAAGAGTTTCCATCCCTCATAGTCACTTCTAAAGCTGGAAAAGAGCCTATATGAAATCAGAAATCTTGCAAAAGAGTTTCCATCCCTCATAGTCACTTCTAAAGCAAGGGAGATGGGAGTATGTTGAGTATTCACGAAATTCCACAAAGTTTCCATCCCTCATAGTCACTTCTAAAGCATAAACAATTTACCGAATTTGTTGATGCTCTATCGATACCCTATGCGTTTCCATCCCTCATAGTCACTTCTAAAGCTCAAGAAAAAAGGAGGTGTATCGAAATGAAATTTTCTGTTTCCATCCCTCATAGTCACTTCTAAAGCCGTGGTAAGGGTCAACGGGCAAGAAAGAAAAGGGAGGCTTGGTTTCCATCCCTCATAGTCACTTCTAAAGCGATTTTAGAGGTAGAAGGAATCAAACTCAAAGGACTGGTTTCCATCCCTCATAGTCACTTCTAAAGCATTATGAGATAGGTACTACTCGTAGAGGAATGCCGTTTCCATCCCTCATAGTCACTTCTAAAGCCTACATTCCTGAAGAGGATGCCGTCGTTGAGGTTAAGACGTTTCCATCCCTCATAGTCACTTCTAAAGCTTTTGCTATTGGCACAGTGTATATGCCGGAATATTCAATAAGTTTCCATCCCTCATAGTCACTTCTAAAGCCCCGTAAAACCCTCATAGATATTATACCATTATTTTTGTTAAATTTGACAGTTACATTTGTAAAAATCAAAAGTGATTTATACATGAGCTTTTTGGAAAAAATTTATTTTGGATAAGGGGGCAAAAATTGGGTGAATTTTGCGAGTTTACATAAGCGTTACATAGTGGTTTTGAAAAACCTTGATTTCAAGAGCCTACAGGAATGGATTTAATAGTTTATGACGATAATATGCCAGATTTGTGGTTTTTTGTGTTTATTTTATTATGCATTTATATTGTTGTTATATTTCTTTATAATTAAGCAAGTTCCGAATTTGTCGCATCAAATAGAATTTGCAATCAATATTTTTGATACAAGATATTACACTTGAGATTGACTGTTTTGTGTTACATAAAATAAAACTAAATATTACTATTGGTATAAGTAATCTTAGGTTTCAACAGCTCACAATTTATTTAAAACGACTTTGGTTTCATAGGTTTTCCTCTAACCACTTTTTCCATATTTCATATTCCAGGCCGAATTTCTTTCCTGTGGTTTCTTCAAGCACTTCGGATATTATCTTTTTTGTATTTTGGTCTTCAGTTCTAAGTTTTTCAATAACAACCTCCAAAGCTTTTCTGTTTCTAAAACCTGCAAGAACTTGTGCAGCTGCTCTTTTAACATTCGGGCTTGTGTCGTCAATCATTCTGATGAGAAGTTCTATGGCTTTTTCTGGCTCGTGCGTTGTCAACTTTGATATTCCCCAAACAGCTGCTTCCCTTATTTCTGGATTTTTGTCGCTTAATGATTCACTTAAGACATTGTATGCCTCTTGACCACCAATTCTTCCTATTGCTTCTGCCGCTGACCGGCGTATTGTGTAGTCTCTGTCCGCCAAGAATTTTGACAGAACCGGTATTGCTTTTTGGTTTCCAATTTCTCCAAGTGCTTCAATTGCGAACCACCTGACGCTGAAAACATTGTCGTTTACTGCTTCCATCAATGGTTTGAGCACAGATCCCCCACCAATTTTCTTTAGCGCTTGCACCGCCAACCACCTTACGTTTGGATCCTCATCTTTGAGAAGTTTTTCTATTTTTTCAAGCACACTGAAATCACAAACACGGAGCAGTCCTTCTTGAGCTTTGAATCTAACTTCCAAGTCTTCATCTTTTAAAGCCCTTATTATTAGCTCAACCGACCTTGGAGTGTCTATTTTCCAAATTACCTCAACTGCTTTTTTTCTTACCTCAACATCTTTGTCATTAATTGCTACTTCCAATATATCAAGAACACTAGCATCAGCTAGTTTTCCAAGCACTTCCAATACTGCTATTTTAACTTCCGAGCTTTCATCATTGAGCATATCCACAAGGGCATCGACTACGGTCTCGTCACCTACCATTCCAAGTGCTTCTACAACTGTTTTACGAACTTTCCAATCCTTATCTTTTAGAACTTCTATCAATGCATTTGCTGTGCTTGAATCACCTATCTTTCCTAGCACTTCGGCAGCAGCTCTTCTTACGTAGGGAGCAGGATCTCTCAACACTTTTATTAACTGGTCAACGATTGACCATCCGCCAAATTTTCCAAGTGCTTGAACACTCGCCAACCTCACCCACGAATCTTCATCATTCAAAGTTTCGAGTAATGCTTCCAAAAGTCCGGGGGTTTGAGACTTGCCTATTGTGTAAAGTGCTTCAGCAGCAGCTTTTCTAACTGCCGAGTTCTGATCTTTGAGTAGCTTAATGATTTCAGTTACTATTCCTGAGTCTTCTATTTTCTCTTTTTCTGATATATTTTTTACAGCCTCAATACCGGCTTTTCGGACTCTCCAATCTTCGTCGTTTATGGCTGTAAGCAAAAATCGCAAAGCTTCTCTCTTTCCTATAGTATCAAGTACTTGTACAACTGCTAAGCGTATTTCTTTATTTTCCTCTTTCAATAAATCCCCGACAGCACTTATTAATTGTTCGTTTTGGTATTTTCCAAGAGCTTGTAGTGCCAACAATTTGATTTCGTCACTTTGGTCATCGAGTATTTGTATGAGAGGGTCAATTGTGCTTTCGTCATGGATATTTTCTAAAGTTTTAACTAACGCCAAACGCACGCTTAGGTCTTTATCCTTTACCAGCTTTGCCAATTTCTCAACCGCTTTTGGATGTGCAATTCTGCCAAGTGATTCTACCGCCGTCTTACGAACTGCAACATCCTCACTTTTTAGAGCTTCGATAAGAGCATCAACTACCTGAGAATCTTGTGAAAAACTAAGAATTTCCGTAGCCGCAAGCCTTACGAAAAGGTTTTTGTCTTTTAAAAGTTGAATCAACACATTGGTTACAGGAAGCCCTGATTTTGTAGCAAGCTGAAGCTCTATCTTTGCACTATTTCTTACGCGGTAATCTTCATCTTTCAGGGCTTCGGCAAGTAGTTCGTAAGCTTCATGAATGTTCGCTTTTCCAACAACCCCAAGTGCTTTAACGGCAGCTTCACGTACAACAAAATCGCTATCTTTCAAAGCACGCCTTAAGTGTTCTATTGCGTTCATACCTCCGATTTCTCCTATTGCCCAAATTGCTGCTTTTTTTACTTCAGGTGCTTTATCATTTAACATAGCCCCCAGGTGCTTTAAAGCAGTTTGCGCTTTTATCTTTCCTAAGGCTTGGGCTGCTAACTCTCTTAGAGATTGATTTTTTTCTTTCAGTAGCTCCGTTAATGTTTCTATTGCTTTAGGTGTTTTCATCTCACCAAGCACAAAAATAGCTCGCTGACGTAAGTCTTCATCTAATCTATTATCACTAGCCATTCGTATTAAGATTTCTGCGTCTTCTTCCTTAAACGCTCCTTCATTCTTGGAAGGCTCTGCCTGCATTTTTGTTGCTTCCGGTCCAAAGACTGACGAGAAAGCACTCATGAGTCCTTCAACGCTTGTCACTCCTTCCTGCCGGGCTTCACCTTTTTTGTATCCTGCGCCGTCATCTTTGCCTTCAATTGTTAAGACTAGTAATTCTTGAAGGACTCTTGAGTCTCCAATTTTGCTTAGAGCATCGACAACGGCCATCCTCACACCTTTATCTTTGTCTTTCAGCGCTTCCAAGAGTGAACCTACAGCTTTTTTACTTCTCATTAATCCTAGAGCCTCGGCTGCAGTTTTCCTAACGTCAACGAATGGGTCATTCAATGCCTCGATAATGAACGTGATTGCAACCTCATCACCTATCTGCCCAAGTGCTTGGATTGCAGCTTTTCTCACTTCTGGCTGATTACTTTTCAGTGTAGCGACAAGATTATCTATACATTTTTTGTCTTTTATTTTTCCCGTTGCTTCGATAGCTGCTAATTTCACAGCAATGTTTTCGTCTTCGAATTTTTTAACAAGGGAATCAACAGCCTGGGAACTTCCAATCTCTCCGAGTGCAAAAGCCGCCGATTTCCTTAGTTCTGGATCGCTGTCATCTAAAAGTTTGATAAGAGTTTCAACTGAACGTTCATCACCCAATTGACCCAATGCAAGTACTGCAGCTTTTCTTACCGAATGTTCTTCTTCATAATCAATAGCTGTATTAATCAACAAATTCAAAGTCCTAATATCACCAATTTTTCCAAGAGCTTCAACAGCTGCTTTGCGGATGTTTGGGTTTTCATCGTTCATCATACTTACAATCGCATCAACTGACTCAAAATCCCTTATATTCCCAAGAGCTCTTATCGCTGCTTCTTTAACTGAGTTCTCTTCTGTTAGATTTTCTAAAATTTCAATGAGCGGTTCTAAAGCCCGGCTATCGCGCAGTTTCCCGAGAGCCTCTGCGGCAGCTTCTCGAACGCTTGCAACATCATCTTTGAGCCTTTGTAAAACAGGTTCTACAGTTCGGTAATCACCTATTTTTCCGAGAGCTTCTAGCGCTGTCTTCCTGACGTTTGCAGATTGGTCCTGAAGTAATTCAATAAGTTTTTCAACAGATTCCAAACTTCCCAACCGTCCAAGCGTCTCTGCAGCTGTCATTCTCACCCACGAATCTCCATCTCTGAGCACTTCAATAAGTGCAGGAATAGAAGTTTCATCACCAACAATCTGCAAAGCCTCAACCGCAGCTTTTCTCACTTCTGATGCTTCGTCCTTGAGCAACTCGACAAGGTATGGTGTGGCAGAGGGATTATTTGTGTTTGCAAGAGCTGTGGCAAGTGCTTTTCTCACTTTCCACTCACTGTCTTTCAGAGCTATCGAAAGGTATTCAACTGCTTTTTCATGCCCAATACTTCCTATCGCCTGAACCACAGCAAGTCTAATTCCAACATCTTTGTCCAGCAACAGTTTTGAAAGAGGTCCGATAGCTCGTTGGTCTTTTATTTTCTCCAACGCTTGAACAGAGCGCAGTCGAATATTAGGATTTTCATCGTTTAACGCTTTGAGCAAAGCTTCAAAAACAGTTTCGTTGCTTACATTTGCAAGAATATCAACAATCGCAGACCGAATTCCCGCATCCTTATCTTCTAACAAAAACAGCACAGTTTCATCAATAGGAAGCCCTGAACGAAGTGCGTTAAAAAGCGCAACTTTGGCAGATGCACGCACAACAGGGTCACCATCTCTCAAAGATAGAGCTATCGGAGGGACCACCTTTGGGTCCTTCATTTTTCCGAGCGTTTCTATGATTAGCTTTTTCAAATCCGAGGGAGAGTTTTGGAGGATTTCAACCAAGGCAGGGATAAATTTTGGGGCACTCAAATTTCCGATGGCTTTTATCGCTGCTTTCTTTCTGTTGAGATCCTTTTCTTTTAAAACTGCAAAAAGTATATCGCTTCCTTTTATGTAGGATAATATTTCCAGAACAATTGTCTCAAACTCAAACGTAGGTAGTTGCCCTTTTGACTTAGCTGAAAGGTCTATTGTGAATTTTGAACTCCAGCTGTTCTCTTCTTTTTCGAATGTCACTGTCCCATCGATTCTGTTATTTTTTTCTTCAGCTTGTATGATTATTCTGGCATCAAACTGACTTGACTCTTGTCCAACAACTTTTAAGTCACCGTAAGTTTTTAGTAAATCCCTTGCGATTTTAAAATAATCTAACGTAGGCTTGCTGAAAATACCAAATGATTTTTCTCCACCCTTTTCGTATGCTATTATTTGGACGGTGTGGATAGCTTTTTTTAATTCCTCATCAGAGTTATCCATACAAATCAGCTCCTTTGAGCTAGGAGAAACGGTTAAACTTTTGAAGTATTATCCCTCGAAAGCCACCTACTGTAGGTTATCCGTTATTATTCTTTGTGTACCGGTATTTCAAAAGAAGATCAACAAAACCCCCTGCACTATATTTGATCTTCGAAACGTTTTCACCGAGCTCAGGTTTTTTGAAAACAAACAAATGTTCGTGCATTATCAAATAAAAGTTATTTTCGGAAACTTTCTTTCGCCAATAAGGAGTAGAGGTACAGTTATGTTGTATCTTTATTATTTCTTCCTTCAAGACAAAACCGTTTTTTAAAAATAAAGTTAAAACGTAGTAAGAAAGTGGTACATAATGCCCATTTTTTCTTGTATCACCGATGAGAACAGAACAAAACTTCCCAGGCTTTAACACTCTGAAAAGCTCAATAATAACTTTTTCTAACTCTGTACAGAATCTTTTAACATCGGATATATTGGATAGATCACCATTGATATTTCCTTCTGAGTACTTGATAATATTCAAATATGGCGGATGTAACAAAACAAAATCAACGGTTTCATCTTCGATAAAACTTAAATCCCGAGCATCACCGATAAAAACTTCAGGTTCATAAGAATTGGGACAGTTGAATGAAAGATTACGTTTTGTAAGTTCTACACTGGTGGGATTTATGTCTATACCTATTGCTCTCCTCTTCAGCAATTTTGCTTCAATTAATGTTGTGCCGCTACCCATCATAGGGTCCAAAATAACATCTCCTTCTTTTGTATATCTTAGTAGAAGATTTCTAGCAACTTGAGGTGCAAAGTTACCTCTGTATGTACCTTTATGTGTGCTCCATTTTCCACGTTCAGGAAAAGACCATACGGTTGTTATTTCCGGTTTGAAATCGAACTCTACGTTTAAATCATGCATATAACTTCCTCCAAAATCCCAAGACGAACTAAATAAGTATTCAAAACAAAGTCTAAGTTCTCCAAAGCTTTGGTCAGCTGGCTTTTTTGCTCTTTCCAAGCAGGACCATCTGTTATGAGTAAGAACTCATAGCCGTATTCTTTCAGTTCCTTTTGTCTTTCAATGTATGAGTCTATAATCTCCTGCGGTTTCGAACCTGAAACGTTGTAAAAATTAACCTCGATGTTTACGACTCCATATGAGCCATCTCCTCTGGGCTTTAACAGTATGAAATCCGCCTTTCTGTCTTTGAGTTTGTTAATATTTATGCTGTATTTTTCAAGAGTGGAGAATTTCTCTTGCGTAAGGAAAGTACACTTTAGATCATTGGCAATTTTTTCAATAATTGGTTTAAGGAAGTTTTCTAAAACTTTGCCACTTCTATTTTTTCTTGCATTTGTATCCATACCGACTTCAACACCCAGGATATAGTCAAGCAAACTTTTATCAGCAACATTAAGGAAAAAATCTTTCAGCCCCGTCTTCTTAAAGAAGTCTACAAAAATCTCAATCTCCTCTTCTCTTAAATTGCGTTCTGTGAAATCAAGTTTAATAACGTTCGTTTTTTCCAGATCAAATTCTGAAATTATTGAAACGGAATTGTCACGAATTGCCAGTAATAAAGGAACAACCTTGAGAACCTCAGGATATTTTCTAAGAATTCGTCTCAGTTCGTTATCAAAGTCCTCTGAGTGGAGCAACGAGTTGAGTATATTTATCTCCACTTTGTTTTTTTCGACAAAAGTTCTGACTTTCTTCCAATCTACGAAAAAGTCGTATGTTTTGTTCGTTTCAAGAAGTGTGTCTAAAAAGATTTTCATTAGGTCTTCCGTATTTGAAACCTTTAGCCCTTTCTTTTGTAGAATGTGCAGATATGTACTATCCATTTTCCATTCCACCTTCATAATTTCGTATTATTAATTCCATTATAGAACCTCTGCCTCTGGCATCACTGTTTATAAATCTTTTGGCAGGAACTCTTTCTATAATAAAGCCTTCATAAAGTTTTTCAAAGAAATCATCCTTTGGGTCAAAATTTTTCGGGTCGGAATTACTCAATAAGATATAAGCCCCTCGCTCGTGTATTTCTCTAAAATACTTAGCAAGTCTTATCTGGTCTTCGTCGCTAAATCCATCTTCTGTATAACTCGTAAAGTTTGAAGTTTTCGAAAGTGGTCTGTATGGAGGGTCAAGATATACAAGTGTTCCTTTAGAAATATATCTTTTACTTTCTTCAAAATCGGCACAAATAATTTCCGTGTTTTGCAAAGCCTTACTTACTTCGAAAAGATTTTCTTCATCACATATCTTCGGATTTTTGTATTTTCCGTACGGTACGTTAAATTCTCCGTTTTTATTCAGTCTGTAAAGACCGTTGTAACACGTCTTATTTAAAAAAATCATATAGGCTGCACGAACTATCCAGTCTTCGTTAAAATTCGAAAAATCGAATTCTTTCTTCTGCATATTGTACAAATCCCTAATCTCATAGTAAAACTTTTTCTGTTCATTCTCCGACAATGAAAAATATTTCTTTTCAATTGAATAGAGTTGCTCTACCAGTGCTTGAGGAGAAATTTGCACCACTTTGTATGCTATTACAAGGTCTTTGTTTATATCAAAAAGATACGCCTTTTTGATTATGTAGTTACTTTTCAAGTAGAAGAAAAAGGCTCCTCCACCAACAAAAGGTTCAACATATACATCTATCGTTTTGCTTCTCAATATCGGCTGTGGAAGCCGTTTTTCTAGTTCCTCGATAAGCTGCGACTTCCCGCCAGCCCATTTCAGAAAAGGCTTTGCTTTTGGGAAATTTAATATTTCATCTTGGAAAAAATTAATCATAGTTAACTTACTCATACGTTCCCTTCCTTTGAACAGTACCTGTACAACTGTCTTATTCAAATTATAGCACATAAATCATTTGTTTGTTTCTTTCCTTCCACATGAAGATTTGAAAACAAGAGGTAATGTTTGCTGTATGTAATCTCAAAGGAACAAAAAGAAGGTCGAGGGAAAAGAAAATGTTCTGAGAATACCCAATAATTCTGGAGTAGACCCGTTAACTTTTCTCCAGCCTTGAGCGTGTTGAAAAGATAAGTAACGCAATGGATCTGAGAGGATTTGGCAAATACAAAAAGCGTACATGGTATACTACAAAGAAATTCACGTTTGAAGACTATATTGCACTTGGAATATCTGGATTGATATTGTTCATATCTATAGCTATTGGAGTATTTGTGAACAATGGAAGGTTTTATAATCCTTTCTTGTGAAATCCTAATAGCTCAATATTCAATCCCTTCCCTTGCAAGAACACCTTTTTGGTAATAATGTTTGATTTCTCTCATTTCGGTTACCAAGTCTGCAATATCGATGAATTCTTGGGGAGCGTATCTACCAGTTAGAATGATTTCCACATGTTCTGGCTTGTTTTTCAAAATTTCTACCACATCTGCTGGCTGGAAGAGTTTGTAGTAAACTGCAACGTTCACTTCGTCCATAACGACTACGTCGTATTCGCCAGAAAAGATAATTTGTGCTATCTTTTCAAGTCCCTGCTTTGCCAATCTGATATCTTCTTCGGTAGGTGAGTTAAAAATAAAGCAATCTCGTCCGTATTGTTCAATTACCAAATTTGGCAGGTATTTCGGTGCATCGAGTTCACTGTATTTCATGCCTTTTATAAACTGCCCGATGTACACTTTCTTACCCGCGCACACCGCTCTCAACGCTAAACCGAAAGCTGCTGTTGTTTTTCCCTTACCATTACCTGTGTAAACGTGGATATAGCCTTTTTGGTCTGGTTCTACAGATTTATTCATCCTTTCATCTCCTTTGTCCAAAGTATAAGAAAATCCAACATCTTTTCGTTATCTTCTGGCTTTTTAAGTCCAATTCTGACACTATCATTTATTCCAAAATCGAACATCTCCCTTGCGTGCATGCGTTCTTTGTTCAGCTTGGCGATGAATTTTTTCACATCACCTACTTTGGCAACGATGTAATTTGTGAGTGATGGGTAATAAATAAATTCAGAAAATCTTTCTCTTTGCTCAGCAAAATATTGTTGAGTTTGTCTCACAAAGTATTCGTAGTTTTGTTTATTTTCCACTATCGCTTCCAAAAGAGTATATCCATCTCCGCCTATCGCCCACGGCATTCGGTATTTCTCAAATAATCCTTTAAACTGTGATGATTTCACATATCCAACCCTCACACCAGGCAATCCCAGAATTTTCGTGAAACTTCGGACTAAAATTAAGTTCGGATATATCTTTTCATCCAATTCTGCTCTCATTTTTTCGGGCACAAAGTCTATAAACGCTTCGTCGATAATAAATATTACATCGGTTCCATATCTGTTTAGTGACCAATCGAGTAAATTAGAGTAATCTTTGTATATACCTGTTGGGTTGTTCGGGTTTCCTGTAATCACAATTATTTTCTTGTGCTTTTTTAATTTAGTTGCTGTAGTTTCTAAAACATTTTTTAAAATATCAAGCTCAATTTCTTTTGCTTCAACGTAATTAACTTTTATAATCTCCTTTGCTTTGAATGTTGCAACTCTTTCGTATTCCGTGTAATTCGGAGTAGGGATTATCACATGTGCGTCTTCCATCAATGTCCAACCAAGTATATGAAACGCCTCGGTTGCACCACCAACGATTACACAGTTGCTTCCAAAGTATTTTCTGAACAGCTCTTCAACCCATTCAATGTATGTGTATCTTCTTAGGTTTTGTAGTTTCTTCCTCAGCACTTGAAGTATAAATCCAGGAACAAACGGGTTCACAGAAATTGAGAAATCTAAGATATCTTCATCTTTTATACCGCCATGAAACTTGCGAAAGTTATTTGCGCCTTTCAATTCATTTCACCACCACCGTTAGCGTTATTATTATGAGTAAGATAATCGCAGTGACCTTTTTATACAATTTAAGTGCTTTTTTGACATCTTCCTTTTCTGGTATTTTTCCCTCAAGTTTGTAGTATCCTATTTTTTCAATCCCCACTTTTAAGACTCCCGCAAAAGCACTCATCGGATACATCGCGTTAATCTTTATTGCTCCGTATTTTAAGATGTATTTCCAGGAACTGATAGGACTGAAGAGTGAAATCACAAAAGCCGTAATCCTTGAAGGTACGATGTTTAATAAATCATCGAACCTTGCTGAAGATTTTCCAAACCACTCGTATTTCTCATTCCTGTAGCCAAAGAGCGCATCGTAAGTGTTGACTACCCTGTAGATAACTGCACCGGGAAGTCCAAAGAGCGAATAATAAAACAACGGACCGGTTATGCTATCTGAGATGTTCTCTGCCAAGCTCTCTATTGCAGCAGAGTAAAGGTGAGCTTTATCAAGCTTTGATACATCCCGAGAAACAATAAGCGAAACGTTCTTCCTCAAGAGTTCTACGTCATCTGTGTAACATCTTGCAACATGCTCATACAAGCTCCGGATAGAAAATGTAGATTTTAGTAAGTAAATTGAACCCAAAAAACCTAAGATTCGCGAAATTTTGTTGTCACTTTTTGATATAACCATGAGTGATAAGCTTATCACCAGAAAAAGCACAATTTCAATAGTCTGCGCTATCATGCCAAAAATAAACCTAAGGAAGTTACTTTTTTCAGGTTTGTTGAGTTTTTTGTCAAGCCATTTACCAACGAATCCCATGTAAACAACAGGGTGAATTTGAGAAGGGTATTCACCGAAAAGTAAATCGTATACTATGGCAAAAAGTAAAGCAAAAAGCTCTCCAGAAAGAAAAATTGTATCCAACATTTATTTTTACATCCCTTCAGAAATGATGCGTTCAATTTTCGATATGTCGATATGTTCAATAATGAAGTCTGTTATTCTATCGATTTCTTTGATAATTTGCGCTTTATCATCCAAAGCGATTTCCCCTTCTTTTTTGGTCAACAAATCTTCGTCTGGAATTTTGTTTTCAAAGTAAGGTATTGTTCCAAGATATTCGATGGAATATCTTTTAGCAAGTATTTGTGGGGCGTCTTTCAGAAGTGATTTGTCACCATGGAATTTGGTGAATACAAAGCCCTTTAAAAGTTTTCGTTCTTTGTTATCCATCAGTTCGATGGTACCTGCAACTTGTGCGAATGCTCCACCCCTTGAGATGTCCGAAACAAGAATAACTTGCGCACCAACACTCTTTGCAACTCGAAGGTTTACTATCTCTGAGTCTTTGAGGTTCGGTTCAACGAACGCACCTGCTCCTTCGATGATTACTAAATCATGGTTTTTCGACAATTTCTCAAGCATGTCTCTGATTTGCGCAAACAATTTTTCTTTTGAATCAAACATGTAACGCTCAGATGTTAAGTAGTCGATGAATTCACCCATGAAATAAACCTGTGTTTTTCCTTCTTTTGGGACTATCAATATCGGATTGAATTCCATGGTAGGTTCTTTTTCGCATGCAATTGCTTGAACATACTGGGCTATCGCTATTTTCCCTTTCCCGTTTTGGATGTTGATAAACTTTCTTGACATATTTTGGGATTTGAAAGGTGCTACGTTTAGACCTTTTCTTGTAAAGTATCTGCACAAAGCCATTACTAACGTTGATTTTCCAACGTTCGACATTGTACCTGCAACCATTAAATACATCTTCTCACCTTCCAAAGGCATGGAATATATAAAATGCTAATAAGACTACCATTTGGGATATTAAACAACTCCCACCAAGCACATCACCTGTGATTCCACCGATTTTAATTTCCGAAACTCTGGAGATTAAGTATGCCGTGGTTATGGTTAAAGCGAGAGAAATAAAAAACATTAGCGGGCTAATGAAAAGTAACGGTATCAGGAAAATCATCGAATATGCTGTGTATCGCTTGTTGTATGGAAAGAGCATAGCACCCAATCCTTTTGGTTTGGCAGGTTTCGAAAAGGTGAGCAAAAGTGCCATTTCATATCTTCCAAAAACAGAGGCAAAAAGGAATGCTTGCCAGTTTAGTGTTGACATGAGTTGGTAAAAGAGCAAGATGTGGAGCATGCCATAAAAGACAGCGAATGGTCCAACATTACCTTTGGACATTATCTCAAGTCTGCGTTCTTTGTTTGACTGGTTTAAAAAGCCGTCGAACATATCAAGAAGACCATCGAAATGGAAGAGGTCAAAGAAATAGTATCCAATAGCCATCGCTCCGAAAATGAAAAGCAATTTGTAATTACTCAAGGAATGAGCCAATAAAACTCCAATGGAATAAATAGTACCAGGGATGTATCCAATCACGGGAAAATATACGGGAATTCGTTTTATTCTTTTTTCCCATTCGTCAATATTTTTAATCTTGACAGGTAGCCTTGAGATAAATGATAAAGTAAGTAAAAAGTCAGTAAGGACTTCTTTCCACATGTTATTCAATGCTCCCAGTGTTATAAATTTTGTCTTTGAATTCCTCCCACAATTCTAAGGACTGCTCCAATTCGTCTTCATCAAATATTTCAAAACAAAGATACTCCACCGTGAAAAGCCTACCTGAAAGTATTTGGTAAACTTTGTCAAGTGTTTCCAAATCAAGTTTTTGGTGGTCTTTTCCCTCAATAACGCCCATCATATGGATTTCGACAATGTTATCAATGAAGCTGTTTTCCACTTTGGCTCCTAGAATATGGTGCCCTACGTCAAAGACTGTTCGTAAATGATTAAATACTCGCTCTTTTAGATTTTCAATAGAAATCTTTGGATGTGACAAAAGAGCGCGGAATAATTTCTTATCCTTTTCCGTGCAATCTTCAAAAGGATGTAGCACATAATTTACTATATCCAAGTTCATCTCAAGGTATTTAAATGCATTTAAAACGTTCGTAATGTTATCTGTTGGAAGATGGACAGTATATTTAATTTGTCTTTCGAGTGCAATTTTGCGTAAATGCTCCTTTTCTTGCTCAAATAACCTGTAAGTATCATCATCCCAAGTGTAAACAAGTAGCTCAATGAATTCAAAGTTACGAAACTTTCGAGTTATATACTCAACGTTTTCGTAATAAGTGCCAGGTATGACCCAAGATGTTGTACCTAATAGTTGGCTCATTTAATACGCACTCCTATTCCGGAGACAACAAGATAAACTTCTTTTGCGAGCTTAGCTAGTCGCGTATTAGTTTTTCCAAGTATTTCGGCATACTGCCTGGCTATTGGATTCTCAGGTATAATTCCCCAACCAACTTCATTGGTGACTACGATAACATCACTACTCATATTGCTTAGAACATCAACGAGCCCATCAATACGCTCCTGAACATCAAGTCGATAATAATAAAGGTTGCCAAGGTAGGTTGTAAGGCATTCAAAAAGGATAACATCGTAGTTGTTATCTATATTTTTGAGAACTTCCGTCACATTGACAGGTTCTTCGAAAGTATCGAAAAGCTCCTTTCTTTCCGCTTTATGCTTTTCTATTCTCAACCTCATTTCTTCATCAAACGGAACACCAGTTGCTAGAAAAGCTCGTTTGGTGTATTTTAAAGCCATGTTTAGTGCAAACGTACTCTTACCTGATTTCATTCCACCAGTTATAAGTATCAAACTGAATCACTTCCTTTCGATACACCCGCATCGTCGAATGTCGCCATTTCTCGTATCATCTTTATTGCCGCTTCTATAATAGAAATTGCCAAAGCTCCACCAGTTCCTTCTCCAAGCCTCATATCTAAGTCAAGAATTGGTCTAAGGTTCATAGCATCAAGTAAAACCTTGTGCCCTTTCACCTTAGATTTGTGACCAGCGAAAACAAAATCAAGCACACTAGGTTCAAGCTTCCAAGCTAGCAAAAGTGCTGCAGTTGTCGGAAAACCATCTACGACGACCGGAATATGTCTGCTTGTTGCCTCAATTATAAATCCTGCCATCTGACCAATACAAAAACCTCCGACTTTCTCGAGTACATCAATAGGATCATCGGCATTGGGTTTATTTATTTCTATAGCTTTTTCTACAGCTTGACGCTTTCTTTCTAATGTATCGTTATCGATAGGAGTACCTATGTCCAGAATCTCGTCTATATCAAATCCAAATGCTACAGAAATAGCCGTTGCAGTTGTAGTATTACCAATCCCCATATCACCTAAAACAAGAAGGTCTGTACCTTCTTCTATCGCTTTCTTCGCTATCTCTTTTCCTTTTTCAATACACTCAATTGCTTGCGTTCTTGTCATTGCAGGACCTTTTGTAAAATCGGCTGTACCATAACCAATTTTTGCATTGATTAAATTTGGATGTGTGAATTCAAAGTCTCCATCGACTCCGGCATCAACCACGTAAACATCCGCTCCAACATGTCTACCAAATACGTTTATGGCCGCACCGCCGTTAAGAAAATTCAGAACCATTTGGTATGTAACTTGTTTTGGATAAGCAGAAACCCCCTGTTCTACCACACCATGGTCGGCAGCAAAAACATAAATTCTTTTAACCTTCGGAAGGTCTGGTATTACTTTGTTCTGGATTAGTCCCATCTTCAAAGCGATTTTTTCCAAGTATCCAAGGCTACCAATAGGTTTTGTCAAATTGTTCAGACGTCTCATGATACTGTCTTTCAAAACGTTTTCAAACATTCCTTTTTCCATACGTAAACCCCCCTTTTGCTTTTAGATAATGTTAACTAAAAGTATTGAAACTTTCCAAAAACCGCATTATCCTTATAAAGAGGGGACACCCCCCAACCAACTCTCGACAAAGGAGGTATCCCGATATGAACAACTCAACGCTCTCTTGTCCAAAATGCGGTTCCACCAGCTTATACAAAAACGGTCATGACAAATACGGTAACCAACAATTCCTTTGCAAACTCTGCCATCATTCTTTCAAACTCTCCCATTCTCACAAACGCAAAAACTTCTCTTTCCCTTATCCCAAATGCACTTCTTGTGGTAAATCTATGCAAATTTACAAAGTCCGTCGCTCTTTCGTTGTCTTCCGTTGTAGAGCTTGTCGTACCAAAGATAGAGTACCTTTTAACCTCCCCGAACCAGTCACCCTTATTCCTGAGAAATTTAAATATTTCCGCTTCCCTATCTTTTTCGTCTTAAAGGCTTTTGTTTTGTATATGAAACACAATATGTCTTATCGCTCTCTTGCTCATTCTCTTAATATCAAAGTATCTCATGTCACCATATACAAATGGGTTATTAAATTGTGTACTTTATTCTCTGTACTTTTTCCAACATTTACCATCGAAAATGTTTTCTCAGTTCATGCTGATGAAACTGTTCTTGTGTTCAAAGAACAAAAGTACTATGTTTGGCTATTAGTTGATCACGAAACTAACTTAATTCTTTGTTGGCATGTCTCAAAGTATCGTGATATGGGACAAGTCAAAGTATTGCTCGAGAAGTTCTTTGGTAATTCAAAACCTAGAAACATTGAACTTATTACTGATGGACTTGGTGCATATGAAAGTGCAGTAAAGCTGTTGTTCAGAAATATCAATCACGTAGTGGTACCGCTCGGTAAAAACAATCAATGTGAATCTAAGTTTTCATTGTTGAAAGACTTTTTCCGACTCAAGCGAGGGCTGAAGAATACGAAGAATTTAGCGAAATATATTCAAGGATTTTGTGTAGTGAAGAATCTTTGGAAAACGCACAATGGTAATATCAATCTCATTCTTTCACACTTACACTCTTTCATCACTACAAGTTAACACTATCTGCTTTTATTAATCAAAGAAAAAATTTCCCAAACAGCCCGAGCTGTCGGGAATTGATTCCCACATAGTCGGTCTCCCGGCTCGTGGATCATCCTACTCTCCACGCCTTCCCAGCTCAAAAACCTGAGCCAGTGGCTTTTATGCGGATTTCGTCCCCACTCACGGTTGCTGGGCAGCCCCGGATTTGCACCGGCGTTCCCATACACTATGTGGGATGTGGTTATTTGTTTTTTATTATTTTACCCCAAAACGTTTGGGTTTTACAACTTTGCTTTTACATAAATTTCTGACTTTATGTTATAATTATTAGAGTAAATGAACTTTTCTGGTCGCAAATTTAACGGGGAGGAGGATGGGCATGAAAAAATTCTTGTTGTTTGCCTTTGTGATAGTCGTTTTTTCGGTATTCTTCTTACTTTCTTCATGCAACAAATCAAGTGTTTTGCGCATCTACAACTGGGCAGATTATATCCCAGAAGAAGTTATCCAACAATTTGAAAAAGAGTACAACTGTAAGGTCATTTACGACACGTATGCATCAAACGAAGAGATGTTTGCAAAGATTAAATCGGGCGGAACAGGATACGACATAGTTTTTCCCTCAGGTGACCACGTTAAAATGATGATTAATGAAGGACTTTTGGAAAAACTTGACTTAAGCAAAATACCAAATTTCAAAAATATCGACCCTATCGTCTTATCTAAAACAACATATGACCCAAATCACGAATACTCAGTCCCATATATGATGGGCGCTACAGGTTTGATAGTGAACAAGAAATACCTCAAAGACTACGAAAAGTCTTGGAGTATATACGAACGTGCTGATTTGAAAGGCAAAATGACACTCCTTGACGATATGCGCGAAGTTTTTGGAGCTGCGTTGAAATACCTTGGGTATTCGGTGAACACAACAAATCCAGACGAAATCGAACAAGCAAAGCAAGTCATATTGAAATGGAAAGAAAATATCGTCAAATTTGATGCAACAACTTATGCACAAGGTGTTGTGAATGGGGAATTCTGGGTTGTGCACGGATATCCTGAGAACGTGTTCCAACTGATTCCTGAAGAAGATTTAGAGAATTTTGAGTTCTTTGTTCCAAAGGAAGGTGGAACACTCTGGATTGACAACATGGTAATTCTAAAGGATGCCAAAAACAAGGACCTGGCATACAAATTTATAAACTTCATTCTGAGACCAGAAATTGCAGCTCAGATATCTGACTATTTGATGATACCATCTCCTATCACCGATGCACAAAAATATAAAAAAGTTGAGCCACTCTACACGCTCGACGAACTTGGCAACTGCGAAATAATAGACTACATTGGAGAACATATTGATCTGTACAACAAAGCCTGGGAAGAGATAATCAAATAATCAAAAAGCAAACTAAAATGTAGGTAACAAAGCGGGGCTGGTAAAGAGCTCCGCTTTTTTTGTAGCAATCTTTTGCAAATACTCCGGAACAAAATAAGACTATTTGTTGTAGAATAGTGATAGCACGTCGAAAACACCATAGAGGTGGTAAGATGATAAAGATATTTAAAGAACAAGTTGAGTCGGCCGTTAAGTTATACGATTTATCTAGCGAACTTCTAAACATTGAGAAAGCACTTAAAAAAGTTAGAAACACCTTCCCAGACTTCACACTGCAATCCACACTTGTCAAAGTTGCGGTTGTAAATTCACTTTATAACACCAATATCTTCAGGGTGTATGATGTTGCCTATCATATATCAGAAGTTGTCTCGCAGGAAGGGATTACTTTAGAACCTGAATTTGTGGATAAATTGTCAACTGTTGTACTTAGAAATAATGGAGACAATGGAAAAGAAAAACACTACATAAGCTTTTCTTCAGCTTTAGCTCATATTTTCTTAAGTGAGAAATTCCCTATCTACAATTCCGTCACAACCCGTATGGTAGTTTACCACCTAAACGAGGAAATTAAAGCTAGCAAGAAATACTCAACTTACAGCGATTTTTATCACGATTTTTATATGCTTTTGAATTCTCTTGACTTTAAAACGTCTGTTTCAGAATTGCATAAATACCTTTGGATTTCAGGAGAATACAGGAAATTGAACGGTATAAGGCCGTGGGAGAGTCCAAGCAACGAAATCAATCCAGATTTGAAAAAGTTGTTCAAGAGAAGTGATGAAAATATACAAAAACTTCTGAAAGATTTGATAAAAGACTTATATGGACCTCTGTTTTTAGAGTAGGTGTTTTTTAAACCATACGTTGTCAACATGCCTTTCTTGTGGAGTTATTTTGAAAGATAACACACTCATTTACATCTTAAAACAAGAAAATTGTCACTCGATGTTAGAATGAGCAAAGATAGCAGAAATATTCTACTGGCATCGAAAAGTTAAGATGCAACAGAATACAAATGCCGGTTTGGGAGGTATCAGTGATATTTATGAGTGAGATTATTTCATGTTTCCTTTCAAATTAGCGAAAAAAATATACCAATAAAGCTAATAAGCCTATTATGGATAACCCTATAACAACATCATTCATCCAGGCAGACCAGAAAGTCCATAAAACGCTCTTATTTCCGGCAAGATTTTGAAAACGTTGACAATGTCCTCCTAAGTGAATCTTTCCGGCTTTCTAACAGTGATAAACAGATTTCCCACTTGTCCGTTAGGCGCGAAATATCCTACAAGGTAGTATTTTCCTGTTTTTGGCACAGCTATCGTCTTTGTAATGTGAATCCAGGAATTTGTATCGGTCACAGATTCATAGAACGCTTGTGGTGGGTCTGTTGATTCAAATAGAAATGCACCCATATCATGTGGAATTTCAAATGGCAAATTGCTTGTTTTTGGCAATCCCGGACCTACGATTGCAACTGCTGGCTTTAATTCTTTGTACTTATCAGTTTTAGGTGTACCCACCTGAAAGTACAAACTCTCGCCTTTTACGGCTCGGAATGTCAACCACACAAAACTACCATCCTTTTCTTGGAATAGCGTTAGATATATCTGTGCCGGACATGTTTGAAACTATCGGTGAATGGGAAGAACTGAGTATTGAAAAGACAATAGACATAAGAGAAAACTTACGTGCTTTTTCATATACACCATATAAATAAATCTCCTCCGTTCGCGTTTTAATTAACCCATTGAAGAATTTTTATAATTTCCAGTTTCTAACAAATGTACTTATCAAATAACCAATCTCTTTCGGCTTTTCAACTACAACTGCATGTCCTGAATTTGGAATTGTTAAATGCAAGGCATTTTTTAGTTGTCTGTAAATTTCTTCGCTAAATTTCTTTGGTTTTATATTATCTTCTTCAGCTGAGATAATTAAAACCGGAAATTCAAAATTCTTGACTTTCTCGAGTAGGTTTAGGTCGTTTAATCTAAGAAACACATTGAGCAACCTCACAGCACCTTCGTAATTAAATCCTGTGAGTCTTGAGGCAATAATCTGAGATAGATTGTTGATAGAATTTATGTACCCTTCACTGTACACATCTGTAAGCCAGCTGTTGACAAAAATTTCAGAGTTTCTACTTTTGGCACCATCTTTCCATCTCAAAACTTTGCTTTCCATGACTTTGTCAACACGTGCTGTAGAAGTGATAATCATCATCGCCTCTACGTATTCTGGATACGTTGCTCCAAAAAGCATACCAACTTCTCCGCCATACGATGTGCCAATGAACTTAGCCTTTTTAATGCCAAGGTAATCTAAAAGTTCTTTTAGATCTTCCACATGTCTTTCAAATGAACATTCTTTATCTTCTGCACAGCCAGAACCCCACTGACAGCGGAAATTGTGAAACAACACTGGAATGTTTTGAGGAATACCTTTTGAAAGTATTTTCCAACTTTCATAGTGCATAAATATGCCGTTCAAAAAGACTATCGCGACAGTTTCACCATCCAAATCATCGTTTTTCTGGCAGTTGTACTCGTACTCAATCTTTATACCATCTGAGGTTAGGAACTCATCCTTCATATCATTTCACCTCCATTAGTGGTATAATTATTATGTACTAAAATCAAGGAGGTGCTGCTTATGAAACGTCTTTCCATACTGTTGGTGCTTTTACTATCATTTATCTTGATATTTGCTGCCTCGAAAGAGCAAAAGTCAAAAGTGCCCGATATAACTTTGCAACTTTCGTTTTATCTAAGCCAGAATTTTGGCTTAAATTTCTCCGTTGGAATCTCAGCCACTTATGATTTAGTTGAAGGAAAATCAGTGAAGTTGCCAAAACCTAAGAAACACCCACATGACATTGAGATTAAGTATCCTAAGGGCAAGAAAGGTGTTGAGGTTGAACTAGTCCTCGATTCGGGATTTACTTTCAAAACAGAGAATGTCACGGTTAAAGAACTTGGGAAAAACAGGTATCGCTTTGAACTTGCAAAAAGCTCAGGACCTTCCTATCTAATTATTCTTTCAGGAAAAGATGTTTTGTTTGCTATAAGTGCACTACCAACCTCTACAGGTAAGGTTATGATTTCGTACTGGTACAGAAAATGATTTGAACGGTGAATAGTAATCAACTTATGAAAAAACGGGGGACTTGTCCCCCGTTATTGTTTCTCGAGATATTCAATTAATGTTTTGCCTTTCTTGCCCTCCAACCATGCATTGCAAGTGCAAATGCGATAACAGCATAAGCCATAAATTCTCTGAAGAACTCTCCTATCTGTGGCTGCCCGAACAATCTGTTACCTGCGCTTGGTGCAACGACAAAGAGTGTATGGAAAAGTATTACGCCGATTATAGCGTTCCATATAGAGGCTTTTCTAACGGACGCACCACCAACTAAGAGCGCAGCAATTGAGAAAAGACCTATCTGCTCATGACTGTTGTATGTATTTATCGTTCCTATGTCTTGTAGATATATGACCTGCCCAATTGCCGCAAGTACAGTTGAGTAGATGACCGCTATAATTCTTGTTTTGTCGACGTCAATACCGGCAGTCCTTGCGATGTGCATATCCTGACCAACTGCTTTGAAGTCCTGCCCAAGTTTTGTCTTCAAAAGAAAGGTTATGAATAAACACAACCCCACTACAAATAGAAGCGGGATGATAAATATGTTTATAAACTTTATGTTCACAACGAGTATATCATTCAATGCACCTGCAACCGTCCCATAAAGGTCTACGGTGTTCCTCAAACCAACACCCTGTGGTAAGAGCATATCTGTCTTCGAAAATGGTATAAGTGAACCAATAAAGAATAAGAATATGAGCTGATAAACACCATTTGCAAAGAACCCAAGAATCATGGACGTTATCATCTCTCGTCCTTTTGCCCTGTTTAGTGTTAAACCGACAAGCCAACCAAGAAAGATTGAAAGTAGGCTTGCGATAATCATTGACAGTAGAACACCTTTTACACCCGTGATGTTCCAATCCACAACGAAAAAGAGTGCAGCTTGAGCTGCCATAGCACCCAAGACTATCGCAAAATTCAAGCCAAGCCCCGCAACAACTGGTATTATAAGTGCAAGGACTAAGAATGTATTTCTACTAAGTCTTCGAACAACTTCGGATATCAGGAACAAAGGAGGAATCTTTGCTGCAATAACAGCCCCTAAGGTAAGTACGAAGAAAGTTATGGGAACTATATTGTTCAGAAGGATTAATTTTATTCTGTTTTTTACATTCTTTTCCATATCAGTTTGCCTCCTTTGGCGCGCGCGTCAGTGCGTAGAGTATCATGCCATTACTGACTATGAGTCTCATAACCTCGGTGATATCACCACGTGTTACTTGACTCAGCACTGGCAACGCGACAGTCAGAAGAGTTTGAAAGATAACTGTTCCCATTACAACGTTTGTTATAGTAGCTCGCCTTATTGAAGCACCACCTATTAGAATTGAAGCAACCGCGGGAAATGTCATAAACAAAGGTGCCTGGTAAAGTTGTACAAAACCATAGCTTTGAGCATACACAATGATACCTATACCTGCCAAAACTGTTGACAGGATAACCGCATTTCTTCGCGCAGCTCTTGGCTTTATACCTGAACTAATCGCGTACATTTCATTTTGACCTACCAAATCGATAGACAATCCCGCCCGTGTTTTGAAGAATAAATATACAATGAAACACATTAAGGCAAAGAACAGTATCAAACCAGTTGGAAAGTATAGGTCTCCGAAGATTCTAAACCTTAGGAAGTTGTTCAAAACTTTATCAAAGTATCCCTGAAGTGTTAGCGTATATCTCAATCCCACGCCACCAATTGCCCATACCATCTCAGGATTTCTAAAAGGAAGCACAAGCCACATAATAGACATAAACGCAACTATCGAGTATCCAACATATGTTTCCACCATCATTTCCTGACCACGCACCTTGTCAAGCAACCAAGCGTATATCCAACCAAAAATCAGGTTAAAGCCTATCGAAATAACAACTGCCACAAAAAAACCTATAGGTCCCATTATCTGATTTTCCATGACGATAAGCATTCCCAACAACCCACCAATAATACCAACGGGTAATCCAAAGTTCGGACCTATGCCTGCTCTAATTGTTGGAAGCATAGCAAGAACTAATACACCGTTCATACCAATTCTCACCAATGAATCGCTTATTAATCCTGGTATTGAAATTGTAGTAAACGCAGCCAAAACAAACAAAGATAATAGAAAAAGGATGATAACCAATATTGGGATGTCGACTTTCCTAAAAATCTGTGTAACTAAGCTCTTGATATCCATAGTCTCACCCATTTACTTTTACCTCCTTTAACTCGCCAGCCATAGCTAAACCAAATTCAACATCTGGAGCTGTTGGTGGTAGGACTGCAGCGAGCTTACCTTCAGCAACGATTGCTATTCTGTCACATATAGACTTCAATTCTGCCAATTCACTCGAGGTAAGTACGATGGTAATCCCATGCTCTCTGTTGAGTTTTACTAAGTAATCAAGCACAAGTTTTTTTGCACCGACATCTATTCCTCGTGTCGGCTCTGATACAAACAAGAGCTTTGGATTCAATGTAAACGCACGTGCAAGACAGACCTTTTGTTGGTTACCACCGCTGAGTCTCCTTACAGGTTGTGTAGGTCCTTTGCATCGAATGTCCAGCTCTTTTATCAAATTCTCTGCATGTTGTCTAATAGCTTTTCTATCGTATACAGTAAAGCCCAAGAATTTCTTTGTAAACATTCCAAATGCTGTGATAGCGGTTGCAACTATGTTCATTTCGACAGACTCGTCAAGTAATAAGCCAACACCCCTGCGGTCCTCAGAAACATAAACAATTCCACTCTTCAATGCATACATTGGAGAATTTAACTGATAAGACTTGCCCATATAAGTCACATCACCTTCGGCAGGGTAGAGTCCAAAAATACCGTTCGCAATTCCAAGCTTACCCTGACCAGCCAATCCACCAATTCCTAAGATTTCACCTTCTCTTATATCAATCGAGAAATCTTTAACTTCCTCACCCGGCATATGAACTTTCAGATGCTTTATCGACATTATTACATTATTTTCACTTATCTCTTTCTTTCTCGGCGGAAGTTGAACATTTTCTATCTTTCGACCAACCATTTTTTCTGCAATTTGGTATACTGTAAACTCTTCTTTCCTGCCCTCAGCAACAACTTGACCATCTCTAAGTATGACTATCCTATGCGCCACTTCGAGTATTTCGTGCAGACGGTGAGAGATAAAAATTATAGAAATACCTTTTTCGGAAAGTAATCTGATAATGTTCAATAAATTTTCCGCCTCTGATTCAGTTAAGACAGCGGTAGGTTCATCTAATACAAGGAGCTTCAATGTTCTTTTGTCAATTTCGCGCGCTATTTCGACAAATTGTTTATGAGCAACAGGTAATGAAGCAACGTATTCCATCTCGTCAATCGAATGCATCTTAATGGTATCAAGTGCTTGGCGCGCATCTCTTCGCATGGCCGGGATATCTAAAGTTTCGAGTCTTTTTCCCTTGGTCCCTAACATCTTACTGAGTAAGTTAGGTCTGGTAATTTCTCTGTTAAGCTTTATATTCTCCGTCACCGTAAATCCAGGAAGTAGCATAAATTCCTGGTGGACCATTCCTATTCCAAGCTCCATAGCTTTCGATGGAGAATCTATATCAACCTTTTGCCCTTCGAAGATAATTTCTCCTTCGAATCCTCCTGTGGAATGTATAACCGGCATTCCAAAAAGAATGTTCATGAGAGTCGACTTACCCGCTCCGTTTTCACCTACCAGTCCAAGTATCTCACCTTCTCCCACTGAGATAGAAACGTTCTTCAAGACCTGGTTCCCGTAATAAAACTTTGAAATGTTCCTCATTTCTAAAACAGTTTTCATAGCTCATCCCCCTATTTAAAGGCTCTAAAAGACGTCCTACACTGAGAGAAAGAAACAAAAAACCCTAAGGTTTAATTGAAAGGTGTCGGCAGCCGCCGACACCTTGGTTTCAAATGTTAGGCTTTAAACGTATTAGAATTTGTCAACTCCAAATATGACTGATTTGTGGATAAACATGTAGTAGTTCTTGTAAGGATCAAGAGTTCTAACCTGCAACTCAGCTTTTGGATATTTCTTTTTCGCTTCTTCTGTCACTATAAGTTTTATACCGTTGAGATTAGTTGGACTAACTTTTTTCTGTACCAGAGCTTTAGCAATCTCTACTCCAGCTTCTACAAAGAGCATGTTCATTGGAACTGGCCAAGTTGCGAACCTACCCGCACCGCCCATTTCAACGATTTTTTGGTTTACGACTCTAAGTATGTAGGTCATATCACCTTTCTTATCATCTGGTATTTTAATTCCAAGTGTTCCTGGGAATCCGTGTGTTGGAGATGGACAGCATGGTTCGAGATAATAACCGCCGTGCTTGAGAATTGCTTTCTGGAGTGGTTCCTGCATACCACAGTTTGTTGAGAAGAAACCGGTCTTTGGACCGTATTTTGCAAGTTGTCTTGGAACGTCTTCAAGTATAAACTGCTGTGCACCGGTCAAACCTTGTTCACCAAGTGGGTCTGGAGCAGAAACGAACACGAAGTTGATACCCATTTCCTTAGCTGTCTTTTCCATGATGTCTTTTCTCTCAGCAAGTAGCTTATAGCTCATGTGTCTCGGGAATGAATAGTGGATAATCGTTTCAACACCCAGCTTCTTTGCGAGTTCAACGATTGTCCTTCCACGACCAGGTGTGTCAACTTCAAGTATGACGTCGGCTGCGGAAGAAATAACCGCTGGGTCTTCGTGAGGAACACCGACAACAAAAACAATGTCCTTTCTCATTTCCTTAACCCTTCTAATGGCCGCTGTTGTGCCAGGAACACCTTGACAAATAACTATCGCTTTAACTTGAGGATCGTAAGCAAGTTCTACGATTCTTGCGATCGTTGTTTCTTGCTCTTGCATGAATTTGTCTGGGTACGTTACGTGGATAATTTCTTTTCCGTATTTTTTAACAACGTTTTCCGCACCCCTGTACTCATCCTCACCTTGTGAAACCGTTCCCGTGACAACACCTATCTTGAAACCAAGCGCAGCGTAAAGAGAAGTGATGAATAGAGCGACCACGAGCAATACCGCCAGTTTCTTCATACCCAATCCCCTCCCCTTGAATAGTGTGGGTCATGATAATTATATCACGAATGCTTAGGGTTTAAAAAAACTGCATTTGCTTTACTTAAGCTGTAAATTCTGTTAATTTATTACCTTCTTTGTTTCTTTTCATCTCTTTATCTTTACAAAATCTGATTTTTGCGCACTTTTGCTTGAAGAAAAAGAGTTTATTGTATTTAATCAATGCCCACGAATTATTTTTTCTTCTTGCTTTTTTGATACACTGCAAGTCCCCACAAACCTCTGCCAGCTTCCATTGCTTCGCGTTGATACTGCAAGAAGTAATCAACATACTTTACATTGGGCTGGACCGTCATAACTTGTGCGTAGCCTTCAAGAAGAAGTATCGCATTGAACATCTTGGTTCTTATCTCTTCATCAGTTATCTGACTTGGTTTTTCGAGCCAAACGTACGCAAGTAGTCTTCCATATCTATCCTTTTCTTGGACATCGAATTCCAAGTAAACTGTTCTTCCTGTTAGCATTTTCTTTGTGAAGGCTTTTGCTTCAGGACCATATGGTTCTACGCGTTTAACAGGGTGGTTGGTCTCTGGTGTGTTAACTCCGATAAGTCTAACTTTGTACTCTTCACCAGCCAAGTTTACCTTTAGAGTATCCCCATCAACAACTTCAACAACGTAACACTTTTTGTATTCACCTTGTGATTGGAAAAACAGAACAAGTGCTACAATAATTGCAATTAGAACACTACTTAGTGAGGTAGTTTGTTTTTGACGTTTTCTAGCCATCTCTATCAATTACCCCCATTTCCATCAACCTTTTAATCCTCTCTTCTGGTGCAGGATGGTTGTAATGCCAGACCTTGTAAAGTGGCATTGGGTTGGGATTTGATAGATTCTCTTTTACTAATCTTTTCAAAGAAGATATCAAAGGTTCTGGAGTGCCTAATAGTTTGGCAGAGTATTCATCCGCTTCGTATTCCATCTTTCGGGAAAGGTAATTCAAAATTGGTTCTAAGAAAAACACCAGCGATGAAACGAATAAAAAAGAATAAGCGAATACTGTGTATGGCTGAGAAACTCCAAAAATTCTCGTTTCGAGAATAAATCGGTAAACTACGTTTGTAATGTAAAGCACAAATGATATGAATACAATGTCTATTAACAGAAGTTTCGGTATATGCTTTTTCACATGATGTCCAAGCTCGTGTCCAACAATCGAAAGAACTTCATCATGATTGTAGCTCAAAATCGTATCGAACAACACGAGTCGCCTTGACTTTCCAATACCGGTGAGATAAGCATTCTGCTTTTTTGTTCGCTTGGACGCATCCATTTTGTAAATATGTGGAACCTTAACACCCGACTTATCCAACAATGCTCGCAATTTCGATTTTAACTCCTCATCATCCAATTCGGAAAATTTGTAAAAGAGGGGAGCTATAACTAACGGTTGGATAATCATGAAGAACAACAAGAATGCAGTCGATAGTATCGAAAGTTGCCACCACCAGACTGTAAACTTGTTCAAAAGCCACATCATGATGGAAATTATGGGCACACCTATGATAACTCCAAGTATGATTCCGATTATCTGGTCTCTTACAAATAATTTTGGAGTTGTTGTGTTGAAGCCGTATTTTTGTTCAATAACAAAGATGGAATACACTTTGAATGGCAGTTCAACTAAATAATCAATCAAAGCATAGATTCCAAAGAATAATAGCGACTGGACTATGAATGATCCCTTGCTTTCCAGGACTTTTTCAAGAAATGGAAATAGGAAAAACACGTAAACCAATGTGAGAATAAGCGATGTAATCTTCATAATCACCCCGAGGGTAACTCTATCTTTGAGATACCTCTTTGCTTTTTCAAAATCTTCCTCGGAAATCTTGTCTTTTAGCACATCTGGTATCTTCGCATTTGGACTTGTGGAGTATCGCATGTTTATAAGATCAAGGGTGATATCCCACAACACCTTGAGAACAATCACAGCGATAAATAGCAAAACGAAAGAATTCAGCATCGAAATCCCCTCCAGCTTCTCAAACTCTCAAATTTTTTATCTCATCATAATTAACACCAATTCTCCGAGCTAATTTTATAAGCCATGGTACTTCTAAGTGCGCCTTCTCCAAAGCTCTATCATCAGATAGCACCTTTTCAGTTTCACCATCTGATATTACAACACCATCGGTAAAAACTATCGTTCTGGAAAAATTCTCAAGGACAAAGTCCATATCATGGGTAATTGTTATTACAAACTTTCTTAATGATACAAGTTGTTGAATAATTTCGGATATTAACTTTGTTGAATATCTATCTTGAGCAATAGTGGGTTCGTCAAGTATTATCACTTCTGGTTCCATAGCAAGAACTGATGCAAGGCAAAGAAGTTTTCTTTCAGAAAGGGTTAAATCATACGGATGTTCTTCTTTTTTATCACTAAGTCCCACAATTTCAAGAGCCCTTAACGAGTTTTCGTAGGCCTTATGTTTATCTTTAAAAACATTCAACGGTCCAAACATGACCTCGTCCAAAACCTTGCTTTTGAATATTTGATCCGATGGATTTTGGAAAACCAAACCAACCGTCTTTGCAAGCTTTGCAGCAGTTGTATCTTTTGTATTTTGACCAAATATCCAGATATCGCCCTTCGTTGGTTTCAAAAGAGCCTTTAATAGCTTTACAAAAGTAGTCTTACCAGCACCATTTTGACCAACAATAGCAGTAGGTCTCTCATCAATGGTAAGCGAAATCCCTTTGAGAACATATTCTTCGCTTTTGTATGCAAACCACAAATTTTCAATTTTTATCGACCTTTCATTAACCATTTGTGCCATGCCTTTTGAGAGCTCCTTTCAATACTTCAACCGCTTCTTCAAAATGCACTGGATATTTGCCATTAGGCTTTCTTGCGTTTAGTTTTTTACACACAGATGTGTATATTGGTTCACCAACATTGTATTCATCTATTTCCCTCATTGAAAAAATCTCTTCAGGAGTGCTAAAACCTATCAGTTTTCCTTCGTGAAGAAAAATA
Organism: Fervidobacterium pennivorans DSM 9078; assembly: GCF_000235405.2. Classification (NCBI taxonomy): domain Bacteria; kingdom Thermotogati; phylum Thermotogota; class Thermotogae; order Thermotogales; family Fervidobacteriaceae; genus Fervidobacterium; species Fervidobacterium pennivorans. The sequence goes on along the minus strand of NC_017095.1, from coordinate 1,739,519 downwards.
AGCTTGTCCACATGTTCAACAAGCTTTTCAAATTTATGTTCTACTAAGATTATTGTAATTCCCATTTTCTTCAACTCAGATAACACTTCAAAAACTTCCGTTGTCCCTTGCGGGTCAAGTTGTGACGTTGGTTCGTCTAATACTAAAATCTCTGGTTCCAATGCGAGCACACTAGCAATAGCAAGTCTTTGTAACTGTCCTCCGGAAAGTTCAAAAGGGTTTTGGTCTCTTTTGCTCCAAAGGTCCAACCGGCGAAGAATTTTCTCAACCTTTTCAAGTATTTCATCTCTTTCCAAGCCAACGTTTTCTAACCCAAATGCTACTTCCTCAAAGACAGTCATTTTTGCTCCACTGATTTGTGAAAATGGATTTTGAAGAACCAAACCTATTTTTCTTACCAATTTTTCTTTAGGAATATCAAGCACATCTGTCCCATCGATAAGCACTCTACCCGAACGTTTTCCACCGAAAAATGAAGGTACCAATCCTGTAAGCGCCAAACACAACGTAGATTTACCAGCTCCGTTCCTGCCGATAATCCCCACAGACTCTCCTGGAAAAATCGAGAAACTAACGTTATCTAGAGCTTTTATTTTGGAAAGTGGATATGTGTATGAAAGGTTTTCTACAACGATTTTTTTCACTTCAGTATCCACAAGGTAACCCTCCAAACAACAGCGATGACCAAAACAAATTTCATTATAAATTTAACAAACCTGTCGGTACGCGTTTCCGGTATCAATTTAACAAATGTAGGTCTTTTAGTGGCACCGAATCCTCTCACTTCAATAGCAACCGCTCTTTCCCTTGCTTCAACAAGGGAACTCAAAACAAGAGGACCGATAAGAGCAAAAAAAGCTTTTAATTTTTGAGAAAAGTTTCCTTCTGTCTCAAGACCTCTTGAACGTTGGGCATCTATTATTGTTGATGCAGCGGAGAGCATTTGAGGAATGATTTGGAGAACTGATGATAGGATATAACCTAGCTTTGGTGACAACCCTTTCTGAACAAGGTTTGTCACCATATCTGAAGGTCTGGTCGTTAATATCAACAATCCAAAAGCTGTTATCATATTTACAATGCGTATTATAAGCAACGTTGCATGGACCAAGCCTTCTTTGTAAAATTTCAAGTCACCGATTGTAAAAACAAGCGTGGCATTTTCTTTGTAAAACATTCCTTGAATCACCAACATCGTCAGTGAAACAACCAAGACAGCACTTACAAATCCAACCATATTTTTTAAAACACGCGCCACAAGTGAAAGAAAAACGGAAATTGAAAGAAAGAGAAGTCCCATCCAAATGGATGGGAATATAAAGCTCAAAATAACAGATGTAAATGCATACCAGAGTTTTGTCACAGGTTCAAGCTTGTGAACAAAAGTGTCTTTGTCCACATAAAGACTTACTGTTTTCAAAGCCCTAACCTCCAGAAGCAAACCATGAGTTACTGCTCCTGTCTAAAGTTATATATTAACGATTTTGGTAGTGCTCTGAAAATTCCATAGGCAATGAAAACTGTAAGAACCTTGTCCACCAAATCTACTACGAGCTCGTCAAAGAAAGAAGCCAACCAAATACCAACGTTTTTAGACCTAAGGAAAGCAAAAAGCGCGTCTCCCCACACATTACCCGTCTGACCTTCCCAAAAAATGACATTTATAGGAACAGATATAACCGTTGCAACAATAGCTATAATTAAACCACTTATCAAAGCTCTGAACGCGTTCTCAAACATCTTTGCTTTGTAAAGCAAACCTGCTGTAACACCAATTCCAATGCTTGTAAGTGCGTATATAAAAGATACAGGCCCAGCAGTCAAACCGTAAATAATGTTGTTGATCGCCCCACTGATACCACCAACAATCGGACCAGCAAGCATAGCTGCAAGTACAGTTCCTATAGAATCAAGCCAAAGAGGAAGTTTCAAAGCCTCTGCAAAAAACTTACCTGCGTAGTTTATACCTACCGCTACTGGAATAAGCACGATAATCATAGTTGTTAATCTCGAAGACTTCGCCATAGAACCTCCCCCCTATACTAAGATAATGTCGCTTTATTATTATACCTCATCTCCCCCCATCTTACAAAATTTATACATAGTCTACTTTACAATCCAATACCATATGGTATAATAAATTAGGAATAACTAAGTAGATAAAAATGACTAATTGTTGGAGGTGTGATTATGCTGTTGCAAGTAAAAGATTTGGTTGCAAAGCTGAGAGATGAAGAGAAAGTTATACTGAAAGGGGTAAACTTGGAAATAGGTGTTGGAGAAGTTCATGCGATAATGGGACCAAATGGGTCAGGTAAGTCAACGCTCGCAAATGTGATTATGGGAAATCCGAAATACGAAGTTGTCACTGGTGATATATTGTTTGAAGGTGAATCGATACTCGATTTAAGAACGGATGAAAGAGCCCAGAAAGGAATAATGATGACGTTCCAAAATCCTTACGAAATTGAAGGAGTTAAACTCGACCAGCTACTTTTAATTGCGTACCGCAAGTTACACGGAGAGGATAAAACTTTCTTCCAACTCGACAAAGAGATGAAAGCACTTTTGAACGAAGTTGGTCTTCCATCAGAATTTCTGGAAAGATTTGTTAACCTCGGATTCTCCGGTGGCGAAAGGAAAAAGGGAGAAATATTACAGGCTAGATTTCTGAAACCAAAGCTTTTGATTTTGGATGAGATTGATTCGGGTCTAGATGTTGATGCGTTGAGAATTGTTGCGGAGCAGATTAATAAACTGAAAGAGGAAGGCACTTCGTTGCTGATAATTACACACTATGCGAGGATCTTAAATTACCTGGATGTTGATAAGGTCCATGTGTATGTCGATGGTAAGGTTGCATTGACAGGTGATAAATCACTCGCATATGAGGTAGAAGAAACAGGATATGCGATAGTGAATGGCACAGTTGATGCCAGTTCATCCAAATAGGGGGGATAATGATGAGTGACCTCCATGAACTTTTGTACGAACTAAAAAAACGGGAAGATTTTGAGATAAGAGTGAATGTTCAACCAGCGATAAAATTGCCGGCGGGATTGAACAAAAAGCTTATATATGAAATATCAGAAGCAAAAAACGAACCTGCTTGGATGACTGAGCACAGGCTTAAATCTTTTGAGATTTTCGAAAAATGGCACGAACCTGACTGGGGTGTTAGCCGTGAGGAACTAGACTTATCAAAGATAGTTCCATATGTAAAGCCAAACGCTAAAAAAACCACCACATGGGAAGAAGTGCCTGAAGAAATCAAACAAGCATTTGACAAACTGGGTATACCGGAAGCAGAGAGGAAATACTTAGCAGGAGTCGGTGCTCAATTTGATTCTGAGATGATATACAAAAACATCAAAGAAGAACTGAAAAAGCTCGGAGTTATATTCACAGACATTGAAACCGCTGTTAGGGAATATTCTGACCTTGTCAAAGAACACTTCATGAAACTCGTTCCTCCAACGGATAACAAATATGCTGCACTCCATGGAGCACTCTGGAGCGGTGGAACTTTTCTCTACGTGCCGAAAGGAGTGAAAGTCCCTCTACCACTGCAATCTTACTTTCTTTTCGGTAACCCTGGCGGTGGACAATTCGAACACACGGTTATAATTGCCGATGAAGGTAGCGAGGTAACTTATATAGAAGGTTGTACTGCTCCACGATACGATGTTGTAAACCTGCATGTTGGAACAGTCGAAGTGTATGTCAAAAAAGGGGCAAAGATGAAATATTTAACAATGCAAAACTGGAGCAAGAATATGTTCAACCTTGAAATTAAACGTGCAATAGCGGAAGACGATGCGGTTATGACCTGGGTCTCAGGTTCGTTTGGTAGTTACAAAACGATGGTTTATCCTGCAACGATACTCAAAGGCAATAATTCCGTTTCTGAAAATATCTCAATTTCATTCGCAGGTCCAGGTCAGCATATAGATACAGGTTCAAAGGTAATTCACATAGGCAAGAATACACGTTCGACCGTTGATGCAAGAAGTATAAGCATTGGTGGAGGCTGGTCTTTCTACAGAGGTCTGCTAAAGATTATGGAAAGTGCAAAAGGTTCAAAAGCAAGCGTTAGCTGTACTGGTCTTATGATAGACAACAAATCGAAAAGTGACACAGTTCCAATAATCGAAGTTTACAACACAGACTCCGATGTGGGGCATGAAGCAAAGATAGGAAGAATCAAAGATGAGCAGATTTTCTATCTTATGAGCAGAGGACTGAGTGAATCGGAGGCAAAAGGACTTATCGTTAAGGGGTTCATACAACCAGTTGTCCAAGAACTTCCGTTTGAATACGCAATAGAATTGAACAGGCTTGTCGATATGGAAATTGAATCCTCGATAGGATAATTAGGGTGGTGAATGGTATGAACACAACGAAAATAGAAAAGACCTTAAGATTGGAGCATCAAAATTTACGAGGCATTGTTCCTCAAAGAAAGACAATAGACACTGAGGATTACAAGGTTGATGACTTCAAACCCAGTGGGAATAACCTGCTCGATGAATGGAGAATAAGAAGGCTTTCTGAATACCTAACCTATAAGTTCCCCATGTGGAAAAGGACAGGTTTAAAGAGCCTTTCTTTGCCAAATGTTTTACCATACAAAGGTTTGGAAGCACTGGATATTGATGGTCTGAACTTACTCGAAACGCTTGACTTCGAGGGGACTGACAGAAAATTCGTTCTACTTGCAGATGTCTTTTCTTCGAGTGGAGAATATATCGTTGTGGAAAATGATACAACGATTGTTGTCAACGACGTTAGCCAGTTTGACAACACGCTAATTGATATAAGAAATGGAGAGTTGAATTTTGTCCGAATCGTAGAAAACCCATTTTTCATCGGTAATCTTAGAATAAAGGTGAGAAGAAACGCAAAACTTAATCTATACAACCTCTATTTGGGAACTTCTAAAGACGACTTGCTAATTTCAAATGTTTTCATAGACGTCGAAAATGATTCAAAAACGATAGTTAAAGATTTCTACTTTGGTGGTAAAATAAATGTAGGTTACTTTGGTATGCGAGTTAACGCAGAGAATGCGTATGCCGATATACGCCCATACTATCTTGGTAATGAAAAAACTGTTATCGATATACTGTACCTCATGAGATTTTATAAACCAAACAGTTATGGAAATGTTGATGCAAAGGGCGTACTTACAGACGAAGCAAAAGTAGTTTTCAGAGGGATAATGGATATTCTTAGCGGTGCAAAAGAAGCGGAGGCTCATCAAAGTAACCATGCTACTTTGATTTCGCTTAAAGCAAAAGTTGAAGCAATACCAAGTCTTATGGTTGATGAAAATGATGTCGTTGCATCACATGCGGCAAGTAGTGCTCCAATAGATGAGAACATGGTTTTTTACCTGATGAGCAGAGGTATACCAAAAGAAGATGCTCAAAAGATGATTGTTCGCGGGGTCTTTGAGACACTGAAAGATGAATTAAAACGATACAATCTGGAAGGGGTCGTTGAGCATGCACTCGACAGTGTTCTCGGATGAAGAGTTTTTCAAAATACTTGAAGACTTTCCTGTGTTGAAAAGAGAGGTAAATGGGAAACGGTTAGTCTATTTGGACAATGCTGCAAGTACTCTTAAAAGCAAATCCGTCATCGAAAAGATGACGGATTTTTACCTTAATCACTACTCTAACATCCACAGGGCAGTGCACAAACTTGCAAGTGAAGCTACTGTTGCTTATGAACAAGCAAGAGAAAAAATAGCAAAGTTTCTTAACGCAAACCCAGAAGAAGTTATTTTCACGAGCGGAACAACGCTGGGAATAAACTTCTTGGTAAATTCACTTGTAAGAAGTGGTATGTTGAATCCCCAAGACACAGTTCTTCTATCTCAAGTTGAACACCATGCGAACCTTGTCCCATGGGTAAGGCTTTCAAAATTCTACGGGTTCAAAGTGGAATATATAGAGGCAGATGATAAAGGTGTCATCACAACCGATGCAATTCTAAAAGCGAAATTGAAAAATCCAAAGGTCGTTTCAATCACTGGTCAATCAAACGTTACCGGTCAAGAAATGCCCTTGGAATTGATTAGGGAAACATTCAAAGACTCAATTTTCATAGTTGACGGTGCACAACTAGTGCCCCACAAGAGAATCGATGTTAAGAAGCTCGATATAGATTTCCTAGTCTTTTCTGGTCACAAGATGATAGCCCCAACAGGTATCGGTGTGTTATACGGGAAGAGAACTCTTTTGGAAAAGTTAGAACCATTCTTGTACGGCGGAGAGATGATAGACAAGGTCACATTTGAAGACGTTACTTTCAACATCTTGCCATACAGATTCGAGGCAGGGACACAACATATTGCAGGAGCTGTTGGACTAGGATACACGATAGATTATCTTGAATCTATCGGATTTGAGAAAATAGAAAAACATATTGCAGAACTTTCGAAATACTTAATGGAAAGATTATTAGAACTTGATTTCGTGGAGGTTTACGGTCCAATCGATGATTCTCACAGATCTTTAGTATCATTTAATGTGGAAGGAGTCCATCCACACGATGTCTCGCACATACTTGATGAAAATTTTGGAGTCGCAACAAGGAGTGGTCATCACTGTGCACAACCACTGATGAGTGTATTAGCACGTGGGTCAAAAATAGATTTCCCAAATTCCACAGTTAGAGCGAGCGTATATTTTTACAATACAAAGGAAGATATAGACATCTTAGTCGAAGGATTAAAACACATAAAGAGGTGGTTTGAATGATATATTCGGAATTCATAATGGACTATTCAAAGCTTAAAAAATTCCATGGGAAAATAGAGAACGCACACAAGGTCGAAGAAGGTAAGAATCTCTCGTGCGGAGACGAAGTCACATTATATTTCCTTTTCGATGGTGATAAAATCGTCGATGTGAAATTTGAAGGACACGGATGTGCGATAAGTCAGGCATCGACAAATGCAATGATTGAACAAATCATAGGCAAAACAAAAGAAGAGGCTATGCAAATCATGAAAAATGCGGAAAATATGATGCTTGGAAAAGAATTTGACGAAAATATCTTAGGACCTATTGTGAATTTTTACGACGTGAAGAATTATCCAATGAGGGTTAAGTGCTTCCTCCTTCCTTGGAAAACTTTGGAATTAGCGCTTAAATCAGAGGGTTAGAAAAGTACTTTGAAATTTATTGAGCAAGTTTCAATTTACCAGGAAGAGGTGGTATGTATGAAAAAGGTTTTCCAAGAGTTTTCGAACTTTCTAAAACAGTACAACGTCATCGGACTTGCTGTAGCAATCATTATCGGTGGCAAACTCAACCAACTCGTTACCTCTCTTGTAAATGATCTGATCACTCCTGCCATTTTGCAACCTGTGCTCACTAAGATGCACCTTGGAAAAATTGAGGAAATTCAGTGGCACGGTATCTACTGGGGAAGGGTTATTTCTGCTGCTTTAGATTTTCTTATCGTTGCTTTGATAGTCTTCTTCCTTGTTAGAGCGATGAACAAAGCTGCTGAAAAAGCAAAATTAGCAGCAGAACTTGCAGCTAAAAAGCTTGAAGAAAAAGTAAAGAGGGAAAAAGATTAAAAATCAAAAAGCCCAGAGCTGAGCTCTGGGCTTTTTTATTCTTGAACTCTTACCACAAAATGAAAGAAGCATATCCAACAGTGTAAGAAAAGTCCTGCGAAAACTCCGCACTCGTAGTGTGATATACGAGTTCGGCGTTTTCAAACAAACTTCTAACAACCGCAACAGGTCCAGGACCGCACATGGTTATGTCGTATTTTTTCAAATCTTCGTAAAGACCCTCCAAATCGTTACTAATTATTCTCGTAATAGCAATCTCATCTTTTTTCATGGTTAATTCATGTGGATCATAATGGTTGAAATCAGAAGAAGCAACAACTAATGTATCTGGATATTTCTCAAGAATTTTTCTTATCCTTTCAGCAATAAAGCGGGCCTTAGTGAGTCGTTGATCCATCATACAGATGGGAACTATTTGAAATTCACCAAATGCGTGTATTAATAACGGTAGTTGAACTTCTATAGAGTGCTCGTACAAATGGGCACTTTCGTCTTCTTCAATTATTTTTCCGTCTATTATTTCCTCAGCTATTATAGAGTTTACCCTAACACTTCCATTTGGAACGAACCACTCACCTTCCTTCCAAACAGAGACCGAAGCACCGTAACCTGTGTGATTAGGACCTAGAATGATTATGTTACTTGGCTTACCAAATTCAACAGCTTTTTTAATACCCAATCCTGCGGTTTTTCCGCTGTATATGTACCCAGCATGCGGTAAGATAAGACCTAATGGTTTTTCAAGACGATTTTTCGGTTTTTCACTTCCCAGAAAAGCTTCACACATGCTTGTCAATTGATTTGGAGTTCCAGGATAAAATTTTCCAGCAACCACAGGTCTTCTGTTCATTTTACTCACCTTTCCTTTGAACAAATTCCTTTAAAAAACCAACTATTTTTAGTATACCACAATTTCTCGTCATAGATACCTTAGAGACTAAAAAAGCGCCGGTCATTTGGATTGCCCGGCGCTTTCAGATAATGCTTATACTGACTATTGCTCTATTATCTTGGCTGTTAAGAATATCACTATGTTTCTTTGTTCTGTTTTTTCTTGCATACCTTTGAAAAGCCAACCGATTATAGGTAAGTCTCCGAGAATTGGGATTTTCCATTCCGATTTGCTAACCTCTTCTCTGGCAAGTCCACCGATTATGAGTGTTTGACCATTCTTGAGTGTAATCTTTGTTTGGACCTCTCTTTTGTTCTGCTTCGGGAAGCCTCCTACAACTACTGAATAATCAAAGTTTCCAACTGTTGTATATAAATCCAAGTCTATCGTATCATCAAGGTTTATACTCGGGGTGATTCTTAATTCTATACCGGCTTCCAAATAGTTCATCGTCTGCCTTCCTTCAGAAGTAATTACAACCGGTATAGAATCACCTATAAATATTCTTGCTTGTTCCCCACTCTTTGCCATTATATTTGGGTTTGCCAATAGTTTTCCTCCTCCAGATGTTCCGTATGGAGCTGCTACATTACTGCCTGACGTTTTAATTTGAACCTGAGCTTCGTCGATTATTTTGTTCCACAGCGCTTGCAAATCCATAAAGTCAACAATCTTGAATTTCAGGCTAAGACCTCCAGTACCAATCGATAGATAATCAGCTGAACTCAAAATCGTTGAGATATCAAATCCCAGACTGTTCAAAAGAGATTCGTCAACTACTTTTGTTTCGATGGAGACAATTCTGACTTTAGAAACCTTATCGATGACGTTTCTGATATCATCGACATTTTTCGGATCTAAATCATAAGCAATTACTATTCCGGCATCTGTATTCACCATTGCTTTACCACCGTAGAATTCTATAAGTGCTTTGACTTTATCAGCACCACGCGTTACATTAAACGTATACGTTGTTTTTGTTTTTGTGGCTTCAGGTGTAGTGTCAACAACATACACGTTTCCGGATTTTTTAATCGCTATCCCGTAATTCAAAAGTATAGAAGTGAAAGTATCGAAATCTATCTCTGATAGCGACATCGTTGCCGTCGTGTTTATTTGTTTGGAGAATATAATGGGATACCCGAAACTTTCAAAGACGGATTTTATAACATTTCCAAGTGGTTCATTGTCTATTTTTACACTAATCTTGCCATTCTTAACTGAAACTTTTGACTCGCTAACAGATACAGGTTTTGAAACGTAGACTACATTACCAATTTCCTTAATATCAACCCATTCGGAAAACACCGATTTGAATGTTTCGTAGTCTATGTTATTCAAACTGACAGAGAAAATTTTTGTTTGTACATCATCGATTTTGTAAGACTTTCCAAGCTTTGAAAGTACTTGGGAAACTATATCAGTTACGTTTTTGTTCGAAGCATTTATTGTTATCAGTCCATCTTTCACGATAACTTCTTCTGGTTGCACTGGTTGCGTTTGTTGCTGTCCCTGGAAAACTGCTTGTTGAGGAACACTTGAATAAATTAAGTAAACATCGTCTGTCTGTTTATAAGTAACACCAAAGGTCTGTAAATATTCCAAAAAGCTCTTAAAATCCGCTACCAACAATCGCAAAGTAACATTCGTTTTTAATTCATCTACCAAAATAGCTTGTTCTTTAAACACACTACTTACTTTCATTACAAGTTCTGTCAAATTCTTATTTGTAACTTCGATCAGCAACTTACCATTTATGATGTTATATTCACTTTGGACATCGAACTGCAAAATTTCTTTTTCTATCTTATCTAGGCTTTCTTTCTTGCCAACCAAATAAACTTTATCAGCTATTTTATAATTTTTTACGTTCGGGTCGTAAACAGAAATAATTGTTTCAATATCTTTTGCTTCGAGTTTTGTTGTTAACGTCCTAACTTCAAGTTGCGTAGAGAAACCACTTACGAAAGATTTTACACTCGCAAGTTGCTCCTGTGTCCCGTAGACTATGTATCCCGATTTTATTTTGTAAGTTTGCACATTGTACAGTTTCCTTAAAATTTCATCCAAGCTTTCATCGTAACTAATAACATCGTAAATCATTTCCGGTGACAGACTCAGCTTGTTAATTTCTTTAACCAGTTTCTCGATGTCGTTCTTACTTCCTTTTAGATATACAGTATCTCCGATAACTTCTATCTTTACATTCAGTTCCAGGAGCGAACTCAATTTTTCTAAATCTTCTTTTTTCAAAGAACTAGGAAGTTTTAGTGATTCTAAATCTGTCTGTATGGTAAGCGATTTTAAATAAGCGGCTGCTCTTAAAGCACGTTCAGTTGGTCCAAAAACTACGGCTTTATTCATTTCTGGAAAGTAGATAATTTCAACATCGTAGACTTTCTTGACATAATCGATATGAACATTTGAAAGCGAAATCTGGACGGGAACTATGAAATTTTCAACTGTCAGTTTTTCCAAAAATTCCCTTGTATTTTGGGCTTGGGAACCGTAGATAATCAATCTATCTGACAACGTGTATATTTCCACGCCGTAAATTTTTTTAGCAATCTCCACTGCGTTTTCATCGTATCTACCGCTCAGCGTAATTATACTTTTGCCAAAGTTTTCTCTGATATTCTTAAATTTCTCCTGAATCGTTGAATATTCTTGCTTCGGTACAGTTATTATCCAATAACCATCTGTTGTAATGTCAACTGGATAACCAAGAACCTTAGATATCACATCTTTTGAAGGATCAGATGGTTCGGCTTTTATAACAACATTCGTAATGCTTTCTTCGATTGCTTTCTTCAGCCTCTCTATTTCTTTTATTTTCCCTTTTACTAACCTAGAACCATCAGAAAAGGTCTGAACAACAACTACATTAAATGATTTCAAAAAAGCTTCATCGACTTTAACAGTCGCTGTTGTAAAACTCATTGTGTTTACTAGGTCAAGAAATTCTTTGTATTTCTTCTCATTAACAAAGAGTGTCACGTAAACTGTGTTATCGTATGACTTCACAATATAATTTGGCTCAGCTATATCCAAATAACTTAGAGCTGCCCTGACTATGTCTTCCGAAATATCAGAGAACATCACCTTCCAAGGACGCGCAATGACAGGGTCTTCAAGAAGTCTCTTTACCACATTTTCATAATCTGCGGAAACGTAAAGTTTATCACCTATAACTTCGACATTAATATCCTTGTAGAGTTGTTTGAGAAATTCCGCAACACGTTGAGGATATTCTGTAGTAAATGTCTTATATTGCGATTCAATTGCTGGTTTCTGTGCAGGTTTCAAAGTTTTCACTAATTCCTGCACTTTCTCGTAGTCGGTTCCGTTAAGAGCTAACTGTTTGATCTCAGGTAGAAGAACAAAATCGAAGTCATAAATCTTCTTAAGCTTCTCTAAGAATCCCTCAAGTTCTTTCTCGTCAGCTGTGTAACTGAAATAATACCATGCTGGTTTTGGTTCCATCTTCTTAGCAGCTTCTCTTGCGGCTAGGCCTATAGCAGATGCTAAAATCTTGTATTCATTAGAACCTCCATAAGTGAATAATTTTGACTTATCAGAAAGTGGTAGTGCGTAGATACTCTCCGTGAATAATTTGCTCAACTCTTCAACAGACACCTTTCCACTAGGTAGCTGGAAGTTCATTGCGAATGTCTTTTCAATGTCCTCTTGGGAACCTACGTACAAGGTCTGGTCTTCTGAATAAGCATAAGATAAACCGGTTAATGTGATAAGGTTTCTCAAAATCTGCTCAATAGTAGAGTTGTTCGCTTTTATGTTTACAAGTTTTCCCTTCGCACTATCGTATAAAACAAGATTTATTCCAAAAAAGTCAGCTAAATCTTTAAAAACAACTTCGCTCTTGAGATTTGTAAAATTCGCAGTCATACGCTTTTTAGAAGTGCTTAAAGGCAACCTAATATATAACCTAGAACCTGTGACGTTATATGTGGCACTCACAGGTGTGAGCGTGTAGGCAAATAAATTCACAGCGTCGCGGAATGGTATAACCTGAACGGCATCCACGCTTTCAGCATTTATAGGAAGGTAAATAGGGCTTACACAAGTGTCATTTACAACGAAGAAATGGACAGTCTTGCTGCCATTCTTCGAATAGTATTGAACCGTAGGTGGCTTTGTAAAAGATACTATAATTACTATCTCACTCGATGTTTTAACGTAGGTTAGATCTATCAATTCTGCAAATGAACTTGTGAAAATCAGAAGAAACAAAAGAGCCCCCAAGAGTTTGAGTAAACTTGTGTTTTTCAAAAGCATTCCCCCCGTTTGATTAACTATTATTTCTGCATTACCGATATTTTCTTTAACCTCCCATCCGAAGTATCCAAAACAACCAAGAATTTACTACTTACGTAGATGACTTTGTACTTCCCATCGATTAGCTCCTCACTCAACCAAGCTTTTGTTTCTCCATTTAATGTGAGATACACCTTCGTTGTTCTTGCACTTCCGTCTCTGATTTCTAAGTATCCGTGATATTGTGTATTATCAGAAGTAATATCTTCTATAAATGTTGATGAATCTTGTGATTCCAAGGTTCCTGAAACACCTTCAAGCAAACTTACTAAATCAACAAAATACGGTTCAAAAACGTTCTTGATAATTACCTTAGATTCCGCCATTGAAGCTAGTTCTGTAATACTAAAACTGGGTAAATTAGCAACTGTAGTTGCTCCAATTGATGTTGATCCAGATACGTTAGTAGAACCTTGACCAGTAGAAGTTGTAGTATTCGGTACATTAATACTCCCAGGTTGCGATGCTTGTTCATTTATAATCTGAGCTGGAGTTGTACTTGCCGTAGATGTTGGTGTTTTTTTGGGACCATAATTTATATACAGAACAACTATAGCAGCAGCCCATATAACTATCGCTATTATTAAAAGAATAACAGTTCTTCTGTTCAGTGCCATTGATTCTCACCACTTTCATTTTATATCAAATTTTATTCAGAACCGCGAATTATCATCGTATATTTCACTGAAAGTTTTTTAAATACTATAGGTTCGCTTAAAGAGGCTTTTATAACGATGTAATCAGTTATAAGGAGCCCACTCGAAAGAACTTCGTATAATTTTTCCTTCACTTGTTCTGGAGTCATTTCATTTTTGGCAAAGGTACTTTGAACGCTGTAAACAGAAGCTCTAACATTCTCTAATTGTTTGAGTTGTGTTTCAAGCTGAGCTATATTCCTGGATACACTTCTCACTTCGATAAATTTTTGCTCAAGTTTTGAGACATAAGTGTATGTTTTACCGGAAAAATAAAGAAGACTACCAAGAGTTGATACTATCAACGTAACAAACAAAATTATCATCGCGCCTTTTCTTGGTATCAGAATCATTATCTTATCCTACCCTCCCAAATGTAGTGGAAATATTTCATGTCTCCCAAAAAATTTCTTTGCTCTAGTAAAGATACAAGCACATCCTTATAAAACCGTGCCAGGTCGTTATAAATAACAGAAGTACTAATTTGTGTTTCAGTTCCGTATTCATAAAAATCTACGTAGAACCTTTGACCATCATAAATAACGTTTGTTAGAAAATAGCTGTTAGTGTTTGTGGATGTGTATTTGAGAAAGCTATGCAAAAAATATGTATTCTTATAAGCTTCTATTATATAATTCTTAATTTCCTCGCTTGCACTTTTCAACTGCGATTCCTTAGCCTTCAAAGAAGAAAGTAGGTTATCTATTTGAGCATCGATATTTCTCGAGTCAGCGGTCGTAAGATTGTTGAAAACCTCCGGATATCTTATCAACAATTTTGAAATTTTTTGTTCCATTATGAAATATGATAACGATAGTATGGAAATGGAAGGCAATATCGATATAAACAAGAGCATTAAAAATGTAGTAAGTTTCAAAACCCTTTTCTTACCAGGTGATAGATTTAACTTTTCCAAGCTCTAATCCCCCCCTGTATAGTAGCCCGAGGTCTGCCAAGCTTAGTTGTGGATGTGGGAGGACTGTAAGTATTGCCTCGGAGAGTTTTGATTTGATATCAGACTCGGTAGATAAAATGGCTTCTTTGATAATACTCGAACGACATACCAAGGAGATACCATCGATCATTTCTATGCTAAGTTTTTCTTGTTCCGTCGTGTTAATCGAGATTATTACTTCCCTACCTACTATTCCCAGTATGTCATAGGTTATGCTATCAACTATCTTTTTCGCTTGTCCTATCAGTTCTTCATTACCACTGTTCTCTATCTCGAAGATTTCAAAACCTGTCTCCTCTTTGACAATATGATTAATCTCGTTCAAAGATAAATCAATCATTCTTACGTTCAGAATATTCTCACCGTTCATAATTACAATACCTGAAGTGTGCTCGCTAAGCACAATGTAAACCCATCTTCCAGGGAGTTTTTTTACTATCAAGAGTTCGGCAAGAATGTTTGGATAAGCCACGTCGGGTATAAAATCGATATTGTATGAACTAAGGAATCTGAAGAAATCAGATTTTTTCAAAAAGAATACAAGACACTTACCGAAAGCCGAAGGTACGCAAGATACGACTAGATCTTCACTGAGATTGTAAATTCGCCTGATTTCTAACTCAGCAGCCCTTATGCGATCCCTTTCTTTTTTGGTAGGTGGTAACTCTAAGAATGTCATTTGTACAATATCCCACGGTATGTTTATTACCGTTATGTCTTCAGGATCAGCAAGAACAAACTGAGGATAATAGTTTTTTATTTTCAGCTTTCCCACACGGTATTTTGCAATCGTTGTGTTGATTTGTCCATCGTTTAGGCTGTATGTTACCACTCTGTACGAAAATACGCTCAAATTATTTTTCACCTCCTGAAACTTTGAAAAGGATAGGTTCAACCGCTACCCCTGAGTATGTCCCACCTTTTACCCATCTGAAAGAGTTAACCACAAGACCTGAAAGACAACTTTCAGAAGCTTTGTAAAACTCTACCATATCTACCGTGACAATTCGACAGTAATTGTTGCTTTTGTAATCTTTGTACAGTTGAGATTTCCATAAACCTGCATAAACAGCAGTTTCTACATACTCTTTTGTTAAATCAATATTGGCTATTTTCATAAGGCTTGCTGAAAAAGCAACAAAAACAAACCCTAAAATAAGCAGTACGACCATCAGTTCAATGAGGTTCAAACTTAGTCACCCTCGCATGATTTTGAAGTATTTATCGCCCAAACTGACTTTGCATTTGGAATATCGTTGAGTACATTGTAAAAGCGATGAAAGCAATAAACAAACCAACAAACGCAATCATCATTGGCTCGATAAGACTAACGAGCTTCTTTGTATCAGCCAGTATTTCTTCCTCATAGAAATCGGCGACCTTTTCCATGACAACATCGAGTTTACCTGTTTGTTCACCGGTCCCAACCATTTCGTACACAATTTGTGGAAAGATGCCTGTTCGCTTCAGACTATCTTTTAAGTTACTTCCTGCTTTGACTTCTTCAATAACCTTGGATATTATTGCCATAAACCTCGGATTATTAGAAGCCTTAGCAGCCATATCTAACGCATTAACCATTGGAACTCCACTTCCGATGAGAACTCCGAGTGTTCTTGTAAATCTTTCGTTAGCCATCTTGAGCCTCAGCTTTCTTATCGGAGGAATTAATCCTCCTATGAATTCTTTCAAATACGCACCGTATACTGTATCTAAGAAGAATTTCAATCCAACACCAATTACTACAACAATAGGCAACAATATGTACCATTTTTTGGTGAAGATGTAGTTCAATTTCATAAGCATCCCTAAAACCCCTCCTTGGGGCGTTGTACCAAAGACAGAGATAAGCTTAGGCAAAATGAAAACAGAAATCACAATAACGACGGCTACAGCAAAACCTAAGATAAACATTGGATACGCCATGGATGATTTTACTTGTTCTCTTAATCTGTTCATTCCTTCGTAATAGTTTGCGATTTTTTTCATAGTAACATCTAATACACCGCCTTCTTCACCTGCACGCACCATGTTTATAAAGATAGAGTCAAACACTCCTTGTCTTTCAAGCGCGTCGGAAAAGGACATACCTCCTTTCATGTCCGCTGCGACTTCTCTAAGTATATTTCTGAATTTTTTTGAGAACACCTCTTGTTCTGAAAGTGTCATTATCGCATCAACAAGTCTCAAACCTGCACTTATCATTGTTTCCAACTGTCTTGCGAAAAGAACAATATCTTTCAGCTTCACTTGGAAAACTGTTCTTTTTTTAGCTACATTGCGTCCAGGTGAGACAGGCCCCGCGGACGTCCTTACAGATACCCTTTTTTCACTTTTTTCCACAATATCGGTGACCAAAATACCTTGTTCCTTAAGTTTGTCCAATGCTTCTTTTATACTATCCGCTTGAACAATTCCTTTCAGCTTTTTTCCACTTCGATCTATACCTTTATACTCAAATACCAAACACACCACCCGCCCTTTTAAGTGTGGGCTACTGATGACCTCACATCTTCCAAAATAGTACCGCTTTTCAAGACTATTTTTCTATCGCACAAATCTTCAAATAACTCTGGTTCATGAGTTGCAACAAGAAAACCCTTGCCACTGTTTTTGAATTTCTTAAGAATTTCTCTAACCGAAAGGACACCTTTCAAGTCTAATCCGGCAGTTGGTTCATCAAAGATGAGGAATTCCGGTTTATGTAACAAAATGGATGCAATCGCTACCTTCCTCTGCTCACCACCAGATAACTTGAAAGGAGATTGCTTAAGTATATTTTTTCTTAACCCTACAAGTTCAAGCACTTTCTCAATATCTTCCTGGGTGAATGGAACACCAAAGTTCTTTGCAGCGTAAGTAATTTCTTCTTCAACAGTTTCGCTAAAAAACTGTCTTTCCGGTATCTGGAAAGCCACTCCAAATCTTTTACGGAACTCGTATGGGTAAAAGAAAGGGTCCTTACCGTCGTAAAGTAAAAAGCCCTTAGAAGGCTTTATAAGCAAGTCCAGCAAATATATAAGCGTTGTCTTTCCAGAGCCTGTATTACCAATAAGCAAGATGCTCTCATCTGTTGAAAAAGATAGATTTATGTCTTTAAGTGCCACTTTTTCAACATCTGTTTTCTCTTCAAAAATAACAGAAACGTTCTTTAATTCTATAAGCACATCTATTCACTCGCCTACCTTTAATATCTAAATTTATTCTTTTCGGGATAGATAAATTCGAATACCGCCCTCTTTCCAGATATCCTCGGCGTTGCCAAAAACTTCTTTCATGAAGTTTCTTATCCTTTCTCCGCCTTTATTGTGATACGCGACTAACTGAAGTGTTCCTCCAGGCTTTAGGTGTTCGTAGGCTCCGGTAATTAAATCCATCCACACTTTCTTACCAGCAACAATTGGCGGATTAGCGATAATATGGTCAAAAATCATCCCTTCCCAAGGTTCATATAGGTTCCCTTGTCTTATGTCAGCATCGATGTTGTTGTCTTTTGCGTTTATTTTTGCGAATTCAACAGCTCTTTTGTTGATGTCAGACATGAAAATTTCGATGCTGGGATTTTCTTTTTTCAGAACGATGCCTATTACACCATATCCACAACCTATGTCTAAAACCTTCCCACTGACTGGAGCATGATGATTGACAAGTATCTGTGTAGCTTTGTCAACATCTCCAAAGGAGTAAACTCCTGAAGGACTTTTAAACGAATAGATGTGCCCGTTTTTCAGCTTAAGCTGGACTTCTCTAACTTTTAAAGGAGTTTGTGGTTCTTCAACGTAGTAATGTTCAAAATGCTCAGAATTTCTTGCGGTTTGTTGGTTTTGCTGTTCTTTGTTTATGTCATCCCTTTTACCCATTCTTTCACCTCCGGTTTAAGATTAAAATCGCCCTTTTATGCTAGTATGCAGCAAAAACACGGTTTTGGTAAAGCTTTTCTTGAGCTTTTGAGATAAGCGTGTTCAAGTCCTTTCCATCTGTTCCATATTCAGCTATGCTTATTTGAACTTCTAAGCTAATTCCTAATTTTGAAGAGAAGTTTGAAATCTTTTCTTCGAGTCTTTTCATTAACGCTAAAGGATTTTCTTTTGAAAGGGTGAGTACCACAAATTCATCACTGTTGGTTCTACCAACTACATCACTTTTTCTGCACGATTTTGTAATAACTTTCGATAGTTTAACTAACAAATCATCACCGAATTCATATCCATAGACTTTGTTTATCTTCTCAAATTCCTTTACATCCAGGAGCATTATATACAACTTAACCGGAATTCGTTTCGTTATTTCAGAATACTTATCGAAGTAAATAGCTATATTCTTCAAATTAGGTAGGTAAGTTAACTTATCAAAAAGGTTAACCCTGTCAATCTCTGCATTCTTTGCTTTTATAGCCTCTATTAGCTCAAACTTTTCAACAACGGTGGAAAGCAAGTTTCCCATTGCCTCGGCTACGCTTTGAAACTCAACTTCTTCGAATATATTTTCATGTTCACAAGTATCCAAATTGAAGAAACCTACCACCTTCCTTTGTGATCTTATTGGGATAGAGATAAAAGCCTTTATGTTATCAATACTTTGTGCTTTTTGTTGAATAAGCTCCTCATCTTCGTTCAGTTTTCTTGCAAGTTCTTTGATTAAATCAACACTTCTTCGTTTAATTACATACGCGTGCTTGAATCTTCTCATAACCATCTCTTTCGGAGTAAATTTAATGTTCTTCAAAATGCCGTAATCGTGGTTGTAAACCGCCAAATAGAAATATGTCCCATCTTTATCTAGCCATAAAACACTTCCGCTATGAACAAAGCTGAGATTATCAACAACTATCTTAAGCAATTGCTCGAAGTCCTTTTTTTTGAGACTAGTCTCTCTGTTCGTGGTTATACGCAGTAGATTTTCACTAAAAAGAAAGAACATATTTTTGATCTCATTCTGAAGATTTTCCTTCACCTTTTTTCGAGCCATTACTATCACTCCTAGTAAAAAACTTCACAAAACCTGTTAGCAAAATGTAGAACAAAAAAAGTATACCTATCAGCACTAAATATCCAGTGATACCTATTTTTAACGCTAGCAAGAAGTTTACATTCGACATACTCTCATCTCCGTCAACATTTTACAAATTCCCTACGAGTGCTATGAGTATTCCACCAGCAAGCACTGAACCTATTTGACCAGCAACATTTGCTCCAACAGCGTACATTAACAAGTAATTTGTCGGATCCTCTTTTCTACCCAACTGATGAATAACTCGTGCAGACATCGGGAACGCAGAAATTCCAGCCGCTCCGAGCATCGGGTTGATTTTATTCCTAAGAAAGAGATTTAGGAACTTTGCAAATAATACACCACCAGCGGTATCAAAAACAAAAGCGACAACACCCAAAAGCAGTATGTAAAGTGTTCTAGGTTGTAGGAACTTATCAGCTGTCATTGTTGAACCTATAGACAACCCTAAAAGAATAGTAACGATATTGGCAAGTTCTGTTTGAGCAGTTTTTGAAATTGAGTTTAACACTCCGCACTCTCTTAAAAGATTTCCAAACATTAAAAAGCCTATCAGTGCAGCTGCACTTGGAGCAATTAAGCTTGCAATAATTGTAACTAAAATAGGAAAAATAATCCTGGCGGTTTTATTCACTTTTAAACTCTTCGGGGCCATTTTTATTCTTCTTTCTTCCCTGGTAGTGAGTGCTTTTATAACCGGTGGCTGTATTATTGGAACAAGCGACATGTAAGAATAGGCTGCCACTGAAATCGGACCAAGCAAATCTTTTGCGAATCTTCCCGCGACGTAAATTGAAGTTGGGCCGTCCGCGGAACCAATTATACCTATGGAAGCTGCCTGCTTTATATCAAAACCCAAAAGCGTTGCAACAACCATCGTTGCAAATATACCAAACTGAGCAGCCGCTCCAAAAAGGAACATTATAGGATGTTCAAGCAAAGGTCCAAAATCAATCATTGCACCTACTGCGATAAATATCAAAAGTGGAAAAATTTCTGTTATAATACCTATGTCAAAGAATATGCTCAGAACACCACGATGTAAAACTCCGCCCATCCATTGGTCAATAGCGGAAGAGAAAGGAATATTTACCAATATTGTAGAAAAACCTATGGGAATCAGTAGTGCTGGTTCATACTCTTTGGAGATAGCAATATATATTAGAAAAGCCCCTACTCCTATCATGACAACATTACCTATACTCAATGCAAATATCCCATTTAAAAGCTCTTGCAATTAAAACACCCCCGCATATTCGCTACGGACGGTTCGGTTATTAAATAGTCTCCTTATTTCATATTTTAGCATAGACAAGAAGAAATTGAGTGTTTTGATTTTTTGTAATTCTAATTTTAACTCAAATTCACTATATTAAAATATCAGAAAAATACATCTGGAAAAAGGGGCGTGATTCAAGTGCCTAAAATTTCTATAGTCTTTGTTTTTCTGCTGTTGTACAATTCGATAATCTCATTGCAAGCAATAGCGGTGTTCCTACGGTATCGAAACAAACCAATCTCTATAATAGGAGCCATCACATCATTTGCCGTGGGATTTTACTCATTCGGCTATGCTATGGAATTACTTAATTTACTATCAGGAAATATTAGCCATGCGTTTTCTTGGTATAAAGCACAGTATTTCGCTATTCCGTACATTCCAGTGCTCTGGTATTTCTTCGTTTCGACTTTCTCAGGAAGAAAAATTACAAAAAAGGAAATTACAATACTCTTTATTCTTCCTGTTCTCACTACCATTTTCGTTTGGACAAACGAATTGCATAATCTTTTTTTAAAAGGTTATGTTGTCGAAGGAAATTATATATTGAGAGGACCTTTCTATTACCTACAAATATTTTACAGTTACACTATTTCATTCTTGGGTTATTACATGCTCTTAAAAATGGTTAATAGATACAAAACAGTTTTTCGGAAAGCTACAATAATCCACTTATTTGCTGCAGTTATGATACCTGTTACTGCAAGTGCTGTTTATATCTTGTTCAACCTACCTGTCGATTTGCTACCTTTCGGGTTGATGATAAGTATAATCATTATACTATTCGAAGCACAAAAGTTACACGGATTTGATTTAGAGTCCGAGATAAAAAATATTGTTTACGAATCATCCAAAGATTTGATAGTTGTTCTCGACAAGGATGGTTATATAATCAGCGCTAACAAAACGTTCGAAAACTTTATCAAGAACCTAGTTGGAAAAAGTGATATTTTATACCAACCAGCCAGGAACATCCTTAGCGAAGAATGCTTGGAAGTCATAAAACACGGCGAAGGCGTGGTCAAAAGGTTTGGACGTTATTTTGAGGTATGGGCTAATCCATTGAGAGATAAAAAAGGTAATGAAAAAGGAAAGGTTGTATTCTTCCACGACATAACCGATGTAAAACTCTCAGAACAAGAAAGAATGTTAGAAAATGAACGTTACAAAACTCTGTTCGAATTTGCTCCCGTTGGGATACTTATCGAAGATGAAGAAGGTAACATCATCGACGTGAACCCCGAATTTTGCAAAATAAACGGAAGAACCAAAGAAGAACTGATAGGTAAAAATGTCAGAATTCTCGCACCAAAAGAAGATGTCGAAATGGTTAAAAAGAACATCCAAGAGATACTTTCTGGAAAGACTTTGGTGCATACAGTAAGAAACGTAGGAAAGCACGGAGAAATTAGGTATCTTGAGCTCTACGAAACGAGCATCACTTTACCCAATGGGAAAAGAGGTATACTTTCTATTCAAAAAGATATCACCAAACAAAAAATTGCACAGGAAGTCATTAGAAAGCTTGCAAAGTATCAGCAAATTATCATAAACTTAGCTATAAACTTCATAAACCTTCCTATCGAAAAGCTTGATGAAGAGATTTCAAAAGCCGTTGAACTTGTTGCCAAAGAGCTAAATATTTCAAGGCTAAGGGTTTACAGGTTTATCAAAGACGTGGGAACTTTTGCATCTATTAGTTCTTGGGTTTATTCTGAAAATCCAAATGAAACCTCTACAATCACTTTCGATGTAGAAAAAGTAAAAGGTCCAGAGTTAGAAAATCTAATGCAAGGAAAACAGTTTGTAATTACAAAAGAAAAAACAAAAAACGAAGAGATAATAAGAATACTCGGAGAACACTATGCTGCACTTATCACTCCAATAATATTAGAAAACAAAGTATCGGGTTTTATAAGTGCAGCATCTAAAGAACATAAGGATTGGCATCCTATTGAGAAAAATATATTCAAGCTCTTAGCTTCATTAATCGCAAACGTTGAGGCAAAGAAACGATACGAACAGGAGCTGATATTAGCAAGGAAATTAGCAGAAGAGGCAAGCATAGCGAAAAGTAACTTCTTGGCGAACATGAGTCATGAAATTAGAACACCTTTGAACGGTATTGTAGGTTTTGCCAACTTGCTTGCTGAAACAAACTTAGACGAGAAACAAAGGAAATATCTATCAACTATACTAAAATCTACGGAGGTCTTGCTTGGAGTTATAAATGATATACTAGACTTAGCAAAAATCGAGAGTGGTAGACTACAACTTGAGCTTGTTGAATCTAACCTAAAAGCCGAACTTCAAAGCTCACTCATGTTGTATGAAGCAAAAGCAAGAGAGAAAAACCTGGACTATAATATTTTTATCGACGACAATATTGCAGATTGCTTAGTTTTTGATCCTGTCAGGCTCCAGCAGGTGTTGTTCAATTTAATCAACAACGCAATCAAGTTTACGCCTGCAGGTGGGCTAGTGTCTGTTCGTATCGAAAAGGTAGGGGAAGACGAGGAATATCAATATATAAGCTTCTCAGTAAAGGATACTGGGATAGGGATTCCCAAGGAAAAGATTGAAAAAATATTTGAACCATTTGAGCAGTCTGATGTTTCAATAACCAGAAAATACGGAGGAACCGGACTTGGATTGTCAATTAGTAAACAACTAGTGGAACTTATGGGCTCAAAAATCAATGTTGAAAGCAAAGAAGGTAAAGGAAGCAAGTTCTACTTCACTCTTAAACTGAAAAAGTGTGTAGCCAAAACAACAAAAGATACGAAGAAAACTTCTGAAATAAAAAAGTATAAAGCGAAGGTTTTGGTTGCTGAAGACTACGAAGTAAACAGACTGCTCATTTCAGAGATACTCAAAAAATTCGGAATAGAACCTGAATTTGCATCTAATGGGAAGGAGGCTGTAGAAAAAGCTCTAAAGAACAACTATGATTTAATCTTCATGGACATAATCATGCCAGAAATGGATGGAATAGAAGCCACCAAAAAGATAAGGCAGTTCAATCTGGATGTTCCGATAGTAGCCTTAACTGCACACGCTATGAAAAACATCAAAGATGAGGTTTTGGCATCCGGGATGAACGATTACGTTGTCAAACCTATAAAAGTTGAAGAAATAGCTCGCATTCTTGAGACGTACTGTAGTCACTTAACTGAAAAACCAGAAACTGTAAAAAGTGTTGAATCATCAATTTTTGAAACGACAAAAAGAAAAGCTAAACCTGATGAAAAAGAACAAGCTGAAGATATTGCAGACGATATATCCAAACTAAGGGAAGAACTTGAAAAAGCCGAAAAAGAATACGACCTGACACCGGAATTCGAGAAAGAACTGCTTGAGACATTTCTTACCTCCTCGAAAGGCTCACTAAACAATATAATTATGGCACTATCAACGGGAGATTTTGAAACAATACGGCAAGAAGCCCATAGCATCAAAGGTTCCGCACGTTCACTAGGTTTTGAAGAAATAGGTGAACTGGCAAAAGATATCGAATATGCTGCGCGTGATAGAAACTCTGAATTTAATTATCTGGAACATGTTGAAAAGATTTCTGAGTATATAAAACTTGTGGAAAAGCTATTTGAAGAGAGGTTTAAAAGCTAAAAGCTACTAGCAATGTCCTATAAAATTTATAACATCCTCATCAAAGTTTCTAAGAGAATTGGTCAGAAGTTCCAATCTCCTTATAGTTTCTTCCACATCTTTTGCGGCAAATCCGTTTCCGCAAGGTATGTTTGTATCGTTCAAAGACAACTTGACTGAGTTCAATGCCATCTGAGTACCTATACTTGCTTTTAGCGCGCAACTTCTCTTTGCACCATCGCACGTCATACCAAACAATGTAGCAAGTACGTTGTTGATGGAGTTCTTGATTTGCTCGACTGTTCCATCCTTCAGATACACAATACCAGCTGCCGCACCTGCCGAAGCTATGCTACCAGCTCCACATATTGGGGTTAACATCCCTGTGTAAGCTTTTATGTAAATGGTAACAAGTATACTAAGCAAAATTGCTTTTTCTTTCTTATCTTGCGATACACCAAGTTCATCCGCAACAACTGCTACAGGGACTATACAAGAAATCCCCTGGTTTCCACTGCCAGCAACAGTCATCACAGGTAATAATGCTCCACTCATTCTTTGGTCAACACCAGCAGCAACGTACCGTGGTATACCTTCAAGTATTCTTCCAAAATTTCCCTGTGTATCCAAACCTATTCTTGAAATCTCGACATTGTATTGGATAGCTTGTCTAACAATCTCTAAGACATCTTCTTCAGGATTTTGCACATAATCAAATATCTCGTTCAGTGTGATACTTCGTGCTGTTTCTTTTTTGAAATTCACACTCGATTGTACATTCAGTATCTCATCTCCATCCACAACGATTCTAGTAACATTATCATGAGAATCTGTTATCTCAACAATTACCTCGTTCTCTCCCACAAGCTTTGTTTTTATGTGCAAGCGCATATCGTTTTCGTATTTCACAGTAACCTTATCCTTCATCTCATACGCTTTAGAAATCACTTCGGTTGTCACGTTTTTAAAGACCTCGAGCCCAAGTTTGGAATCACCTACTAAATAAGCCAGCATCGCTGCAATTTCAAAGCCGTGTAGATGAGTTCCTGGAATACCAACTTCCAAACCGTTTTTGTAAGTGTTTCTATCCATTACTATTTCTAACCTTTCCAGTTCACCCTTCAGATAATCTTTCCCCACGGCGACAGATAACCCAACAGCAACAGGTTCTGTGCACCCGTAAGAGAGCTTCACGTTGTCAAAAAAAACATTACGAATTATTTGCCTAATCTTTGAAAGTCTACCAAGCTTTTCGAACTCAGCCAATTCACATCCCACCCTTGCATTAATCAACAGCTGTTCAACCACGTGTTGAAAATATTCTATCACAAATTGTTTTACCAATCGAATTCATCCTGTGATTTTCTGTCTCATATTAAGCACAGCAAGAGTGAACTTTTACTCATTCAATCGATAGTTCTCAAAATTTCTCATTCTCATTTGAGTATGCTTTGAGTATGCTTAATTACTTCACAGCTCTCCTCTCCACGCCCCATTGTAAAAATGTGTATACCTGGAGCACTGTATTCGATAAGCTTTTCAACAAGCTCGACTGTAAAACGTATTCCTACTTTAAACTCTTCTTCCTTTGTCTTCGCATTATCGATTGCCTCAACAAACCTTTGAGGTATGGTCACAAAAAATTTCTTTGGAATGTTAAACACTGAACTTTTGCTTACTACAGGTTTCACTCCTGGAATTATTGGGACATTTATGCCTATACTTCGACAACGTTCAACGAAGTCTTTATAAACTTGTGCATCGAAGACCATTTGTGTGATGATATAACCCGCTCCTGCATCTACTTTTTGCTTGAGAAATTTCAAATCAGTTTCCAGGTTTGGGGATTCGTAGTGCTTTTCTGGGTATCCCGCCACCCCTACGCAAAAATTTGTCGGCTTAGCTGATGTGTAGAGGTATTTTCCCATGTTCAGGTCTTTTATTTGTCTTACCAGCTCAACAGCGTACTTGTAATCTCCCTTGTTATAATTCTCAACACTTGAGGCAGTTTCACCACGTATAACGAAAACATTATCAACCCCCATTATATCCAGGTCTATCAACATATCCTCCATTTCAAATTTACTCATCCCAACACAAATAAGATGAGGGACAACATCAATTCTGTATCTATTCATCAACGCAGCAGTTAAGCCAAGTGTTCCAGGCCTTTTGACCTTATGAACCTTAACAATTTTGTCTTCGTATTCAATGTAATCTACTTCGACAGGATGCCTTGTAATACTTATAAATGAAATGTCATAGTTCATAAGCTTATCCAGGGTTCTGTAGATATTTTCAACATCCTCGCCACGTTTTGGTGGGATTATCTCTATGGATATAATCCTTCTTTCTTTGACCATTTCCGTAACCTTCAACTTCCCCACCTCCAAAGTTTTACAATCTACAAAACTAAAACTAAACTGAAAGTCTCACATTTCCGTAAACAAGTAGTTTATTCTTAACAACAAACAATACACCCAATATATATCTTTTTTCATCGATATCATCCTTGACAAGCCCCAAGACCTTTTCAAAGTCTTTCTCGCTTTTTATTAAATTCCCGTATTTCGTTGCGAAAGCATCAGCAATCACTGCACTCCTTGCTATTACACAAGCTGCATCGGCATTCCCAAAACTTACCGAATGGCCTATTTTTCCAGAAGAAGTACATACCCCATATTCACCAGGTCCTAAAATAATAGAGAGTTTGTTGAATTCACTATCAAAATTTGCAAAAATTCCTATTCTTACCTCACTTCGAACGTTTAAATAAATATCACCACCATTTTCTACAATAACCTCTTTGCTTCCGTGTATCTTCAACAGATACTTTCCAACCGATTCAGCAAAAGCTCCAGCAACGGCAGCCATCGGTCCTACTCCTGCTAATTTAGACGCTTCAGCCATTGCGAGGATTATATCTGTTATTGGTTGAAAAAGAGAAACATCAACAGGTTTGAAAGATTCAAAGAACTCCTTGTTGAATTCTCTTAATCTTTCAAGCTCTTTGTAGTGGTTCCTAACTAAATCATAAACTCCATCGAGCATCTGGAGGTTGAATTTATCAAC
Organism: Fervidobacterium pennivorans DSM 9078; assembly: GCF_000235405.2. Lineage (NCBI taxonomy): Bacteria > Thermotogati > Thermotogota > Thermotogae > Thermotogales > Fervidobacteriaceae > Fervidobacterium > Fervidobacterium pennivorans. The sequence goes on along the minus strand of NC_017095.1, from coordinate 1,712,081 downwards.
ACCTATTGCTAAGTCGGTGTATTTGTATTTAACGTAAAATCTTGTGAATCTTTCCGAGTAGTAATTTCTGTAAAACTTTTTGACGATTCTAAGCTTCCTTTGACTCATCTGAATTTCTTGAAATTTATCAACTTGCCCAACATACCCATAGTGTTTCTTTCGCATTTTTCCCTCGAATTCAAACTCCATGTATATCCCTCGCCAAGATTTCAACTCATCAATAAGGCATTTCAAATTTTGTCTCTGACTTTTCATCCGGTAATTTCAGTCCAACAGGACATGTATCGGTACACAACATACAATATACGCACTTTGACTCATCAAATTTCACCTTATCTCCATCCCAATATAGTGCTTCTTGGTTACATACCGAAACACAGGCACCACAATTGACACATTCTTTGTGTTCGTTCAGTTTATCTTTTGGATTAAACACACCCTTAACATATTCGACTTTCTCATTTTCCAAGTGAGGAACAATCTGCTCAACTTTTGAAAGGTTTTTCAGCATTCGTTCTTCATCAAGCATTACCGATGGACTCGTCAAAAAGAAGTTGCCTGTTAGTATCCATTTTTTGAGAATATGGGCTATCTCTCTGGCTTTTTCTAAACTCGAAAGTGATGTGGTTCTTACCTTTTTACCGTTTATTTCAACCTTACCTGACTTTAGTTGTGCGTAACTTACCACACCAACAGTAGGTCTTTCCAGATTAGAATAATCTTTTATCTCTGTGTAGAGCTCTTCGTTAGAAAGACTTACATAGTAGGCTATTTCTTCGTTTAAGATTGGTATCGGGACACCAACACCAACAAATAGTGTCACTCCGTAGTTTTTAAAGTATGCTCCTTTTACAAATTTTGGTTCCATTTTCTTAGCATCACCAATCAGTGCAAGCGTGCGTGCAGGAACAAGAGGAACACCATGTTCGCTTTCCTTTACTTGCGTTCTGAACTGCGTTCCATACCAAGCAACGTATCCGACCGCACCTCCGAGGAATATTCTTGTCCCAATACCTATCGTTAACATTTTCGGGTCTTTAAGTAACGGACTGAGCTCTCCCGATGTTGAATAATTCACATTGCCGTAATTTGGCAACAACTTACCCATGTAGGTATAAAGTGTCTTATCAGAACTATTTGTAGCTGCAGCGTAGTTTTGATAAGCGTTTCGTGGATTGAATAGGAAGAAATCGTTTATCATATCCTTGTTGATATATCCTCTGAAATACTTCCCCGGATAGCAATCTGTACCTTTTCCGTAAGCTTCAAGCAAGAGGTTTTCCCCTCTTATGAGCATCTCTATAACGTGCCCGCCACCAAACGTTTTGTCGAACTCTGATTCTTGCGTTGCACCAATGTATCCATCGACAGCAGCTAGTCCGCCGTAAACCTCAACACCAGCAAGCTTTATCTTTTCCATTCTCATAGGGGGCATCGTGTGACCAAAGTTTATAAACGCCCCACTGGAGCACATAGGAGCAAATGTTCCTGTGGTCACGACATCAACTTTTTTTGCAACTTTCTTGATACCTTCTTCTTTAGCGAGTTTTACAACTTCTTCAGCTGTAAGAACAACCGCTTCTCCCCTGGCAATTTTCTTGTTGATTTCCTCTATGCTTCTTAAGTTTTCCAACTTCATCTCCCCCTTTCTTCGCTTTGTTTAATCCTCACCAAAAAGTTCATTGTGGACCATCCTAACTGCGTCTTTTACGTTCTGAGCATCAACTAAGAAATACATCGAAACTTCCGAAGCACCTGCGGAAATCATATCAACGTTTATCTCACCTTTGGATAGCGCACCAAAAACTTTAGCTGCTATACCATGTGTATCGAGTAAACCGTAACCTACAACTGCCACAAGCGCCTTATCTGTTCTGTATGAAATTTTCTCTATTTCTCTAAGCCTAAGCGTTTCAGCAACTCTCATAACTTCCGGGAGGTCTTTTTTAGAAACTATTAGATTTATCGCTGTCTGGGATGTGATAACGAACTTAATATTTAAACCAAATTGTGCCATACTTTTTGAAATCTCACCCAATACACCTGGAACCCGTCCCAAATTTGCCCCAAAGAACTGAACAATTGCTACATCATCCGTAAACGAAACACTCTTCACACACCTCTCAGAACGATGTTTTTCATTTGAAACTACCGTGCATTTGCTGAGATTGAAATTTCCTGAAAAACTGCACACATACAATGGTATTGAACGGTTCTTAAGTGGTTCCACTGCATTTGAATGGACAATCTTCGCACCAAAATATGAGAGCTCCTCAAGTTCATCGTAACTGAGTTTTTCAAGCAATATTGGATTTTCAACAATTTTCGGGTCACCGCTAAGAAAACCGTTGACATCTTTGAAAAGTACAACATAATTTGCATCTAAAGCATATGCCAAAACAGTGGCTGTGTAATCACTCCCACCACGTCCCAAGAGAGTTACATCACCATCTTTCGATACACCATAAAACCCAGGAACTATGGAATGATTGTTTTTCCAATCATTCAAGCGTTTCTCAATCAAGTGTTTTGTGGGTTCAAGGAGCACAGATGCATTTCCAAATTTTCCATCGGTTATTATCCACTCCTCCGGCATCTTAAGTTCAAAATCAAGACCTTCCTTTTGCAGTAATTTTTGCAACACATATGCGTTAAGACGTTCGCCATAGCTTATGATTAAATCTTTTGCAAAATCAGGCACCTTGTGAAGTAATTTAACCGCATCGAATATTTTCTCTAGTTCAAAGACTTTGTTTTCCAAATCCTTAAGCTCTTCTGTTATTTGATGCGAATTTCCATCATTACTCATTGATAATAGTGAAGAGTGCAAATCGTAAAGTTCACGCAAAAATGTTCGAACATCAATGTTTTGAAAGTTGTTAACCGCGTTAAACAATCTATCGGTAATACCATAAGCAGCACTCACAACCAACACTAACGTTTTCTCCTTCTCAAACTCGAGTATTTCTTTAATTTTTGCTATTACTTCGCAGTAGCCTTGAAAGTTTTTGAAGTTCGAACCACCGAACTTAACTACAATAAAACTACCCATTTTGCTCACGGTATCACCTCCTGTAAAACTTTTCTTTGGATATAAAAAAAGGTCGGGTGATTTTCTCACCCGACCGTCCTTTTGCTTTCCAACAAACTAAGGGCATACCGGACGGTCGGTACGCCACATCATCATAGCCATCATGCTTATTTGTTTGCTCTGGTATTCATCAACTATTAAAACTTTCGCCCTTTTGATTTCTTTCATAAGCTTTAAATTACTCCTTCTTACTACTTTTTGATTGATGTTCCCTTTGGCAAGAATTATACACAAAAACTTCGATATTTCAAGATTGAATTTTCAAAAAATTGTGTTATAAAAAAAGCGTGTTTTGGAAAAACTATAAAACCTTGAAGGAAAATGGACCAAAGGTGGTGTGAAAGTTATGGAAGGCACCATTTGGAAAAAGTGGAATGTTCGTGGTATTGTCCAGGGTGTGGGATTCAGACATTTCGTTAAGAACGTGGCACGTGCAATAGGTGTTAAAGGTTACGTGAAGAATGAAATGGATGGGAGTGTAACAATCGTTGCTGGAGGAAATTCGGAGCAACTAACTGAACTTTTCAAAAGGGTCATGGAAGGGAACGGTTGGAGTTCTATCACCGATTACGACGAAGAAATCTTGCCTCCACAAGATTACAAAGATTTCCATGTCGAGTTCTAAACAACTCGAAGAATGGAATAAGAAACTTAATTTTGTATACAAATCTCACAAAACTTACGGGAAGAGGAGATGAAGAGAAATGAAAGTGGCATGCTACGGTCTTCAGTGGGGGGACGAAGGAAAAGGAAAGGTAACGACGTACCTTTCCAAGGATTTTGATTACGTTGTTCGGTACAGTGGAGGTAGTAACGCTGGGCACACAGTTGAGTACGGTGAATTCAAGTTGGTCCATCACTTGGTACCTTCGTTTGACGTAAGAACAAAGGCAAAAGGATATATTGCAAACGGTGTCGTTGTGGATTTGAAGGTCTTGAACGACGAAGTGGAAGAACTAAAAAAGATAGGATTTGATATCTCAAGTAGGCTGAAAATCTCCAGTCTAACTCATATTGTTTTGCCTGTTCACAAAATGCTTGACGAAAAGCTTGAACTTTCAAAAGGAAGTAAGGCTGTTGGAACAACAAAAAGAGGAATTGGACCTGCATATGCCGACAAGGTGCACAGGATAGGATTGAGGCTGGTAGACCTAAAAGAAAAAGAACTGGCTCTTGAAAAATTGCGTTTTGTGAGCGAGCTATATAAAAATCTCTACTCGATAGAATGGGACGATTACGATTGCATCTTTGAAGAATACGAGAAACTCAAAGACAAGATTGTTTCTCCACTCGAAATCAGGTTTGAACTAAATAATTCAAACGTTCTGTTTGAAGGAACTCAAGGAGTTTTGCTTGATGTTGATATGGGTAGCTATCCTTACGTTACCGGAACATACTGCAATGTTACAGGTGTTGAAACAGGTTTGGGCTATCCTATAAAAATCGATAAGCGTATAGGTGTTTTTAAAGCATACCTGACAAGGGTTGGTGAAGGTCCGTTTCCAACTGAATTATTTGGTAAGGAAGCAGACGAGCTCAGAAAAGCTGGGAAAGAATATGGAGCAACGACTGGTAGACCAAGACGATGTGGATGGCTCGATTTACCACTTCTCAGATACGCAATTGAAATATCCAATTGTGACGAAATGATAATGACAAAAGCAGATGTTTTAGCTGGAATGGAAAAGATAAAGGTCGCTGTTAACTACAGAACAAGTGAGCATGGCAAGGTTATAGATATGCCTTATGATTTAGGCTTGATTTCCAATGTTCATGCTGAGTATGTGGAATTCGATGGTTGGAAAAGCTTAGACGACAAGAATTTTGAAAAATTTGTCAAGTTTATCGAATCAGAGACAGGCAAAAAGATAACTTACATATCCACAGGAGCCCTTATTAGCGATATTGTGAGGGTATCTTGACATATGGAAACGAAAATAACAATCAGATTTTTTGGTAGTTTGGTCGACTTAGTTGGAAAACAATACGTACAGTTAGACGCTGGAATTAATCAAACAATAAAAGATTGTGTAGAGCGCCTCGGTGTTCCACACACCGAGGTATATTTTATAACGTTACAAAAAAGCTTTGTGCGTTTTGATAAAATCGTGAAAAATGGAGATATGTATTTTGTTTATCCAGAATGTAATTTGGATATACCAAAAGAATACATTTTAACCCCAAAATATGAAGGTGTTCCAAAATTTATTTTGGATATTCACCTTGGAAAGCTTGCAAGACTCCTAAGAATGCTTGGAATCAGTGCCGAGTATGGAGTTGTGGACGACAATGAAATCGTTTCAAAAGCACTCTCTGAAAATCTTATCATCCTTACAAGGGATAGGGGAATTTTGAAAAGAAACGAAGTGACTTATGGCTACATATTGCGCTCAGATGACCCCAAAACACAACTTAGGGAAGTAACTCTCAGATATAGCCTTCAAAATTGGTTTGCTCCATTCACAAGATGTATGGAATGCAACGGTAAATTAATAAGTGTTCCAAAAAGAGATGTCCAGGAACATGTTCCTGAAAAAGTCAGGGAAACATTTGACGAATTTGCCAAATGCGAAAGGTGTGGAAAAATCTACTGGGGTGGAACGCACTACGAGAACATGAGTGTGTTCATCGAAAAATTTTTGAAAGACATTCCCAGGAAAAAATTTTGAAATATTCCAATTTCTTACACCTTCACTCAATCCATTTCTTGTTTTGGTTAATTTTAATGTACGTTATCTACTAAATTCCCTAAAAAAGCTTTCTCAAGATTTTAGAGTTCAGATTTTTTGGTTTGGAATTTGGTTGGTTAGGGTGATTCAACGCTTTGTTGGATTCATCCTAACCAATTTTTCATATTCTTTACTTGTCGTAGTGTAACCCATCATGGTAGTATGGTAGTATGGTTGACATGGCTAACTTTTGAATTTACCACCTTATACCTTAACGTTAGGTATATATATAACGTTAAGTTAGTAGTAGTATTATATATATGGGTGGTAAATTTGGTAAGTTTACCTAAATGTAACACTGCAAGTCTTTATCCAAGGGCACTATAGAATCATATTACAACTTACCACCTTTTTGTTACAACTTACCACCCTGGTAAGTTTTTACGAAAAAGCTTGATTTTAAGCCACATTAAAGGTGGTAAATTTTTCTAATAATGATGAATACACATTTTAAGTGCAATTAGGCATGCCTAAAAGCTGTGAAATTTTTCACTAATGGTAAATTTGGTAAGTTTTTTGTTGAGAATCATTCTCAAGAAACTATGGATAGTAAACTAATTTTGTTTTTCACAAAATATAGTGGTAAAAAACTTACCACCAGGTGGTAAAAACTTACCAAAAACTTACCAGAAATTTACCACCAATCAATAAGTTGTGGTCAAAAATTTACCACCAACAATATATAGTGGTAAATTTGGTTATAATTTTGCTGTTTCTCGAAGTTATTCTTGGCTAAAAAAGTTTTGGTTCATAAATGGTAATAATTGCGGATATTTTTAATTATTTCGATACGGTGTTCATTTTTTGGAATTTTATTGTATAATTAATCATAGGTTCCAGGATTCCAGAATTTGAAGCAGGCAAAATTAAGGTCAGGGGTTTTTACTGAATCGCTAGTGGAATTAAAAGGTGGAGAAATGTCGAAAAAGTGGATAAGAATTTTGTTTTATGTGATGACACTACTAAGTGTTTTTATGTTGTTATTCACATATGAATACGTGTCAAGAGTGAAGAATGCCCCTCTTGTGACGATAGAAGGTTTAAGGGGCAGTTATGTGCTTAATGGGGTTTTACACAGCCAAGAAGCACAATTGGATGTCGGAAAATATGTAGTTTTTGGTGAGAGCATTTTGCGACTTTACGGGAACCGTGTGAAGGTGGTTAAAATACCACGTTTCGAGGTGGAAGTTATATGGGAAAAGTGAGAATTGTTGAGCCGGTGAATTTAGTGATATTTATTTTTTCGGCACAGTTAGATTATTGGCTTGAAACTGTGAAACCTGATTTGATATCTCTTTTTGGACCAATAGATTATATCAGTCCAGAGCTAGATTTTGAAAAGTACACACTTTATTACAACGAAGAAATGGGGTCTGGAATAACAGGAAGGTTAATTAGTTTTGAAAGGTTGATTCATCCGTCGCTGTTAGCTTCGATAAAGATTAAGACAAACGAATTGGAGTTAAAGCATGCGGTAGATGGCAAAAGACGGTTCAACCTTGACCCTGGATATATACACCACATGCAGTTCGTATTGGCTACAACAAAGATGTGGCCCCACAGGATATATATAGGGCAAGGCATATATGCAGAACCAACGTTGATGTATATAAATGGAGCCTGGAAAGATTACGATTTTACTTATCCAAATTACAAAGAAGAAGTCTATAAATTTGAACTTTCGAAAATCAGAGACCTGTACCTTGAAAAAAGGAAGAAGTATCTGCAAAATTTTGTGAAAAGTGAAAAGCGTGTTAGGTGAGGAGGTTGGAATTCTTGAAATTATACATCGTGGTTTTGGGATGCCCAAAGAACGAGGCAGATTTTGCTCTATTTAAGCACCATATTAAACAACTTGGGCATGAAATTGTTGACGATTTAGATGAGGCAGACGGAGTAGTTATCGATACTTGTGGGTTCATATTAGATGCCAAGCAAGAGTCGATAGACACAGTTTTGGAATTCGTTGAACACAAAAGAAAACAACAAAAAGAAGGAAGAGATTTCAAAATATTTGTCACAGGATGTTTGGTCCAGCGATATCCCAAGGAGTTACCTGTAGAAATTCCAGAAGTAGACGGATGGTTTGGCGTCCTTCCACCAAAAGTGTTAGCGGACAACCTTGAGAAAACCAAAAAGTACGTAACGGATCCCATAGCTGTATACGATTTTGAAGGAAGGGTCGATGATGACCTTCCGTACGCGTATGTAAAGATAGCTGATGGTTGTGACCGTGCTTGTACTTTTTGTACAATACCAAAATTCAAGGGGGGTTTTGTAAGCAGAAAGCTCGAGGATATAGTAAAAGAAGTGAAACACTTGGTCGCACATGGAAAAAAAGAGATTATCTTGGTTGCTCAAGATACGACGGGATATGGTGTTGATTTGTACGGAAAATCGATGCTTCCAGAACTACTCAAGCAATTGAACGATATACCTGGAGACTTCTGGATAAGGGTTATGTACATGCATCCAGACCATGTAACGGACGAAATTCTTGAGGGGTTTTCATACCAAAAAGTAGTAAAGTACTTTGATATACCAGTCCAACATGGTAGCGAGAAGATTTTAAAACTTATGAACAGGACTAAAACACCAGAAGAACTCGAAGATTTGTTTGAGAAAATTAGGACGATGTACCCAGAAGCGGTGCTGAGAACATCGGTCATTATAGGATTCCCAGGAGAAACATCTCAGGATTTTGAAGAATTATTGGAGTTTATAAGACGTGTTGAGTTTGATAAGCTTGGAGCATTTATGTATTCAGATGAAGAAGACGCACCATCTTACAAATTACCACACAAAGTTCGTCCGACAACTGCTCAAAAAAGGTTGGATCAGTTAATGGAAGCACAAGCAGAGATTTCGTTTATTAGAAACCAAAGATATGTTGGAAAAGTTATCGATGTTTTGATTGAAGAAGAAGCCAGTGGAGTCCTCATAGGTCGCGGTTACATGGATGCTCCAGAGATAGATGGTAACGTCTTTTTTAAAGGTAGTAATTTAAAAGGGTTTGTAAGGGTTAAAATCACAGAGGCGGACACATATGATTTGGAGGGAGAGTTAGTTTGAAATTATCGAATGATACGAACGTTGTTTTCAATTTACCAAATACGATAAGTTGGTTGAGGATTATTTCAACAATTTTCGTTGTGCTGCTGATGTATCTTAACCTATATGCCTGGGCTTTCTTTTTATTCTTGTTAGCAGCCATTAGCGACTATGTGGACGGCTATTTCGCCAGAAAGCTCGGGCAGGTTACAAAACTTGGTAAGGTTCTTGACCAGATGAGTGATAAGATTTTAATTACGTCGATTTTTGTTGTTTTTGTAGAGTTTGGTATGCTCCCTGGTTGGCTCGTGGTTATATTGGTTTTTCGTGACACATTGGTTAGTACCGTTCGAATGGTTGCATCCGAAGCTGGGAACATCATCGCTGCTAATATTTTCGGCAAGCTGAAGACAGTATCACAGATGGTTCTGGCAATTGGGCTGTTCGTTGAAAAACTTGACTTTCTCTCTCTTGGCTTATTATTTGGAAAAGTGAATTTGGTTCTGGTATACTTTGTAGCCATTGTTACAATACTCTCGGGAATGCTTTATCTTTACCAAAATCGAATATACTTGAACCGCTGAAAAACTGCTTAAAAAGTACTTAAGCAAAGGACCTGGAGGGGTTTACTGTGAGAACGTTTATAGCTATTGACGTAAATCCAGAAATAAGGGAAGTTGCACAGGAGGTTATAGACAAACTTATTTCCATGGGGTTCAAGGCCACATGGACAAAACCGGAGAACCTTCATCTTACACTCTTTTTCCTTGGAGAGATGGACGAAAAAGCTGTTGATTCAATGGCTCATGCTCTTCAGAAAAGATTACAAGGTTTTCCCTCGTTCAGCACGGATTTAGCAGGTTTTGGCTATTTCAAATTCAAGCATTCTCCAAGAGTGCTATTTTTAAAACTTGAACCTACAAAATCTTTGCAGAGGTTATTCCTTGAAATGAAGTCAGAGCTTAACAAAAACAAAATCAAATACGATGAGCAAGGCAACTTCGTTCCACATGTTACTTTAGGCAGGGTAAAAGAATACCCAAATGATTGGGAAAAGTTGGTTGAAGGTATCCAAACGCCCAAGATAACGCTTGTAGTTGATGGAATAACGATTTACAGTTCCACATTAACACCACAAGGTCCCATTTACAAATGGGTCTACAAACTGAAATTTGAGGGAGGTCTGATTAAGAATGTCAGATGAAATGAAAAAGGATGTACTGAAAAAAGCTATCAGCAAAATTGAAAAACAGTATGGCAAAGGTTCTATAATGATTCTTGGTGAAGATAACCTCGTTCAAAGTATAGAGGTTATTCCAAGTGGTTCGCTCGCTATCGATATTGCATCAGGCGTTGGTGGTTATCCTCGTGGAAGAATCATAGAAATCTATGGTCCAGAATCAAGTGGTAAGACAACGATAGCGCTCCATGCTATCGCTTCTGTCCAAAAACTTGGCGGAATAGCTGCCTTCGTCGATGCAGAACACGCACTAGATTTGAATTATGCAAGAAACCTTGGAATAAACCTTTCTGAGCTTTTGATTTCACAGCCAGACTACGGCGAACAAGCACTCGACATCGTTGATGAACTGGTTAGAAGCAACGCTGTGGACCTTATTGTCATTGATTCGGTTGCAGCACTCGTTCCACGTGCTGAAATCGAAGGAGCAATGGGAGATGCGCAGATAGGTCTTCAAGCAAGGTTGATGTCGCAGGCACTTCGAAAACTCGCAGGAAATGTAAACAAATCCAAAACGGTAGTTATCTTTATTAACCAAACGCGTATGAAAATAGGGGTTATGTATGGCAATCCGGAAACAACCACTGGTGGAGTTGCGTTAAAGTTTTACGCGACGATGAGGATGGAAGTTAGGTCTTCAGGTAAGATAGTTGAAGGAAACGAACACATAGGAAACGAGGTAACGATTAAATTTGTGAAGAATAAGGTCGCACCTCCGTTTAAAACAACAACGGTCGATATTATCTACGGAAAAGGAATTGTTCGCGAAAATGAACTCTTCAACATCGCGGTGAACGAAGGATTTATAGACAGGCGAGGGAGTTGGTTCACGTACGAGGCACTCGATGGAAAAGAACATTCTCTTGGACAAGGGAAAGCAAACGCTGTAAGTTATCTTGTAGAACATCCCGAAATTGCGGATGAAATTGAAAAAAGAATACGCGAGAAATATTTCTCTAAACCGGTAAGTGAAGAAACGCAAGTTGCAGAAGGAACGAAGAATGCGGAAAAGGCGACAAAGTAAATACGAACTTCAAAGCAACAGAAACAACTTAGATAGTTTTGAGTCTCATAACGAGTGGGAAGACGAAAAAGGCTATCAAAATAGTAAACAGTTAAACAGAAGCTCAAAAAAGAGGGCTAAATCTGATCCTTTAAGCGTTGCTCTGAGATTCATCAAATTCAGAGCACGCTCCCAGTGGGAAGTAGAAAACAGGCTTAAAAAAGAAGGCTTTTCAGATGAGGTTATAAACCAAACAATAGAAAAGCTCAAAGAGAGTGGTTTTATAGACGATGAGAAGTTTGCGTATCTTTATGCTTACGATAGCTTGGTAATACATTACAAAGGTCCTTACAGGATACGCTATGAACTCAGGCAACTACATGTAGATGAATACGTAATAGAAGACGCAATAAAAAAAGTTCTTGAAGAAGTTGATGTTCAAGAGATTATCGAAAAACTGACAAAAGGATTAGATGAACACAAAAAGCGAGAAAAACTATACAGACATGGTTTTGGAGGTGATTGGTAATGGATATTTTGATATACATAATTTTAGCGGTCGTAGGTCTGGCATTAGGTTTCTACCTTGGAAGCACGGTTGGCAGAAAAAAAGCTCAAGAAGATATCGAAAAGAAATTAAAGGCTGCTAAGGAAGATGCGGAAACCATAATAAAGAATGCGGAAAAAGAAGCTACCGAGATAAAGAAAAGAATGATAATAGAAGCGCGCGAAGAAGCACACCAAATTCGCGAAGAGATAGAAAAAGAAAGAAAGAGAAGAGAAGAGGAAATAAAGCAACTCGAGGAAAGGATTTTGAAGCGTGAGGAACTTCTCAGTAAACGAGAAGAGATGCTTGATAAGCGCGAAAGTTTCATTGAAAACTTAAAAATGGAATTAGAAACAAAGGCAAAGGAACTTGAAGCGAAGGAAAAGGAAATCCAGGAAAAGTTTACCAAACTGGCAGGTCTTACGCACGAACAAGCAAGAGAAATAGTTTTGCAAGAGGCAAGAGAAAGATACGAACACGAAATTGCGAAAGTTTTTGTTCAAATTAAAGCAAGATACGAAGAAGATGCTGAAAAGTATGCAAAGAAAGTTATTGCTGATGCTATTCAAAGGTATGCTCCCGAGTACACTGGTGAGGTTACTATCAGCACGGTTGCCTTGCCAAACGATGATATGAAAGGTCGTTTGATAGGAAGAGAAGGAAGAAATATAAGAACTTTTGAAAAGATAACGGGTGTTGACCTTATTATTGATGATACACCTGAAATGGTTACTTTGAGTTCTTTCAACCCGTTGAGAAGAGAAATCGCAAGGAGAACGATAGAAAAATTGGTCCAGGATGGTAGAATTCACCCAGCAAGGATAGAAGAGATGTACGAAAAAGCGAAGGCAGAAGTTGAAAAAGAAATCAAAGAGGCAGGTCAAGAAGCAGTAATTGCAGTTGGTGTTGGAGGACTCCACCCGGAAATTATTAAATTGCTCGGTAGATTGAAATTTAGAACAAGCTACGGTCAGAACGTTCTGAACCACTCAATCGAAGTAGCTCAAATTGCTGGCTTGCTCGCGGCTGAGCTTGGACTGAATGTAGATAAGGCAAAGCGTGGAGGTTTGTTGCACGATATAGGTAAAGCACTCGACCACGAAGTTGAAGGTTCACACACGATTATAGGTGCAGAGATTCTCAAAAGATACGGGGAATCTGACGAAATTATCAACATGATAATGGCACACCACGGAGAAGAAGAACCAATGACACCAGAAGCAGCCATTGTCACCGCTGCAGATGCTATCTCGGCTGCAAGACCCGGTGCAAGAAGGGAAGATGTAGAAAGCTACATTAAGAGATTGATGAAACTTGAAGAGATAGCAAAGAGTTATAAATACGTTGAAAATGCCTATGCAATACAAGCGGGTAGGGAGATTAGGGTTATTGTCCAGCCAGAGAAAACCGATGATGCAACAATCGAGAAATTGGCGCATGATATCGCAACGAGAATAGAGAATGAATTACAGTATCCAGGTGTACTTAAGGTTGTTGTGATAAGGGAAAAACGCTCAATAGCTTACGCAAAGTAAACTGACCTAATCTTTGGAGGTTGTCGAAAATTGAGTGTAATGTTAAGTAGCCTTGCATTCGCTATAGCGACATTCTTGTCAAGAGTCTTAGGACTTGTCCGAGATATGCTCATGGCCTCAAAATTTGGAACATCATGGCAAGCAGATGCATATTTCGTAGCCATCTTGTTCCCGTTTTTCTTACGAAGGGTTTTTGGTGAAGGTGCGATGACCTCTGCATTTGTACCACTTTACAGTGAGTCTAAAGACAAAGATGAGTTCTTATCTTCCGTTCTAACAAGTTTTACAATAGTCTTATTAGTTATAGTTTCAGCGGTCATGATATTCCCAGATATAGTCGTATACCTTTTCAGTTCAGGTGCAGCACCGAAAACGAAAGAACTTATACGCGTTCTGACAAGGATAACGGCTCCTTCGATACTTTTCATCTTTTGGTGGGCGATAACATATTCTATTGAGAATACGCGTGGTAAGTTCTTTTATCCGGCTTTAACACCTATTATTCCAAATATCGTAATTATAATCTTTATGTTGGTCCCAGGTTTGGGTATTTACGGACCTACTTGGGGCTTTCTAATAGGAGAAGCCGCTGCATTCTTGGCGCTTGCTTATCCGTTAAAAAGGCACAAACTCCGTTTTACTTTTAAATACACAGGCGAGTTCTTAAAACTATTTTGGCCCAGTTTCTTAGCGATGTCCATTTCTCAAATCAACAGCATAGTTGACACGAACGTGGTTTCTTATTACAGTCGAGGACTTGGCGGTGGAGTTTCCTATCTCCAATATGCATCAAGATTTTATATGCTCCCATATGGTTTGTTTGGAGTGGCTGTGGCAACTGTGATACTCTCAACAATCAGCAACGATAGAGATAATTATACTCAGCATTTAAAACATGGTATAACTTCGACACTGTTCTTCACGGTCCCTGCAACAATCGGTCTTATCGTTCTCGACGAACCTATACTTCGGTTATTTTACGAATATGGGCAATTTACAGCGAAAGATACCAGAACTACTGCTCAAGTACTAAACGCTTACGTCTTAGGACTACCTTTCTATGGTATGTATTCAACGATGACACGTGCGCGCCACGCAATGAAAGATATGAAAACACCTTTGAAAGCAACAACGATAGTTGCTGTATCGAATGTAGTGATGGACCTTCTTGTTGGCTTGAAGTATGGACCAGTTGGCGTCGCGTTAGCTACAAGTGTTGCAGGAATAGTAGGATTTCTGTACCTTTTGATAAACGAACAAAACAAAAAGCTTTTCGAAAAAGATGATTTGTACATTATCTTGTCTGCATTTATCATGGGGGTAGCGACTTATTTCTTTTCTAATATTTCTTCAAGACGTATTTGGGTGATTCCATCCACAATTTTTGGCGCAGTGGTTTATTTAATTTTTTCCGCAATTTTCTTGAGACACAGGTTGAAAGAGTTTTTGAGAAGGAAAGCATTATAGTTTTACAGGTATATTTGCTGGAAAACGGATAAAGGGAGCTGAGTGTAGAGATGATAGGAGAAGAGATAGAAGTACTTTACGAGGTCGATAGCACCAACGAGTTTTTGAAAAGGAACTATAAGTCTTTTCACGATGGAGCTATAGTAGTTGCCATTAAGCAAACAGCTGGCAAAGGTAGAATGGGAAGAACGTGGTATTCTCCAGAAGGTGGACTTTGGTACTCGGTTCTCTTTAAACCGAAGGTGCACATAGGCCTTCATGTATACACAAAAGTATTTTCTATAGCCATTGTGGAAGTATTAAAAAAGTTGAAAGTGAAGGCTTACATAAAGTGGCCCAATGACATATATTACAATGGTAAAAAACTTGCGGGCATACTCTCAGAAGCTGTTTCTGTTAACGACAGAGTAGTTGCGATAATTGTAGGTATAGGAATCAACGTGAACAATGACATTCCAGATGATTTGAAAGATATTGCAATCTCATTAAAAGATATTCTGAAGAAAAAGGTAAAAATCACTTACTTACTTGATGCCATTAACAAACATGCGTGGAACTTATTGATAAGTTACAGAAATGAAACTGAGAACATTACAAAACTCTGGAAGAAATACTTAGTCCCAAGAGAAGGAGATAGGATTAAGATAAAAGTTGATGAACAGATTGTTGAAGGAACTGTTTTAAAAATTACAGAAGATACTTTGTATGTTGATATGGGAGGCAAAGTAATCGGTGTCCAGAGCATCCATCAAATTGTTGAGTAAAGAAATTAAAAACTCCGGTTCCTTTCTCTTATTTTTATTGTTGTCGTTTTTACTTTTTCCTTCCTTCTGTTTATCACAAGACATTTATTCACTTATAACATCAAAAGTACCACAAGGTGGGTTTGTCGGTGTATATTTTGCTGATGCAGACAATGGTAGTACGCTCGTTCACTATAATGAGCATAATCTTTTTATTCCCGCTTCGTTGACAAAACTGTTTTCCACACTTGTGGCTTGGGAAGTGCTTGGACCTGAGTTCCGCTACACCACCACAGTTTATGTCCCACGTGGTAACATTTCACCAAGGATTAGGGGAGATATCGTCATAAAAGGCAACGGAGATCCTTCGATGAGTGTTGAAATACTCAGTGAAAATTTTAAAAAGTTCATAATAGAAGGTGTTAAAGAAATCGAAGGTGATATTGTTATTGATAATTCCTTTTTCTCAAATGAAAGATGGGGTATCGGTTGGGAGTGGGATTACAAAAACCCAAGTATTGATGCACTTGTGCTTAAAGAAAATCCTAATACATTTAACCCATACGATATTAACGCCGTGGCGTTGAATTTTGGGTTTAACGTTAGGAAGATCCTCAATGATTACGGAATCAAAGTTTACGGTACAGTTAAAATAGGCAAGTTAAGAAATGACTATAGAGAATTCATAGTCATTAAATCCGCCCCTTTAAAGAACCTTATATCGGTTGCAAACAAGTACAGTAGCAACTCTTACGCTGAACAAATATTGAGAACCGTGGGTCTAAGAGTCTACGGATTGGGAAGTATTTACAATTCACTCAAAGTGATGAATGACTTTTACAAGAAACTTTTCGGAGAATATTATCCTTTCAAGTTGAACGACGCTTCAGGTTTGTCAACTTACAATCTTGCTACACCATACATGGTTGCACAAACGTTAGTTTACGCGTACAAAAACCACGGTGGCCTTAACGGGTTCATATCAACTTTAGCGAGATCAGGAACAGAGGGTACGATGCAAGGGAGGCTTGGGGATATAACGTTGTATGCGAAGACTGGAACCTTGCAGAAAGTTTCCAACATAGCAGGGATAATGATTACAAAGACTGGTAGAAAAGTAGCATTCGCCATAATGGTCAACAACTTTGTCATTCCAACGTACGTTGTCATGCAGTACCAGGATGAGATAATTAGATTCGTTTGGAATAACTACTAAAATTTCACCCCCGTTACTAATATTTCTTTTACTTTTTTAAGTGCATCTTTTGATTCAGGTAGGAACGTGAAGACTACCCAGTCGTGGAACATTCCAGGATATTCAAAATAATTCAGCGGGAGGTTTTGAGACGTACATACCTCCCGTAATTTTTTAGAGTCTGGATGCAGTAAATCATTTGTTCCTGTAAAGACAGTTATTGGGCAAAGCTTTGAGAAATCGCCATAGATGGGGCTGAGATAAGGGTTTTTTAAATCTGCACCTGCGGCATATTTTTGAGCGGCAGATTTTAAACCTCGTATAGTTAAGATCACATCTTTTTTCTCGTATTCCTTAAGTTCAGGATTGTTCATATTTAAATCAAGCCACGGAGAGAAAAGAACAATGTGGTTTGGCAAATTCTTGCCTTCATCTCTCAATTTTTGTGCAAACCCAAGAGCCAGTCCTCCACCAGCTGAATCGCCTATAAAAACGATTTTCTTATCTTCATATTTTTCTTGCACTTTGCAATATAACTCATCCATGAATTTATAAGTATCTTCCCAATTTGATTCTGGAGCGATAGGATAATCTGGTACATAAATTATTGGATGAATCATTTCAACTATTTTCTGAACAACACGCCAATGCATCTTAGATATATTTGCAACGTACGCTCCACCGTGTAGGAAGATGACCACTGTTTCTGGTCTTGAATTCTTTGTTTTGATTTCCCAAACCTGTCTCTCTAAGATATGCGAAAGAGAAACATCAGCTATTCTATAGATAGATTTCTTTGGTGGTGCTGGAGATTTATTAAAGTTGTTTTCCCTTATTTTCTTTTCAACGATGTTCGAAAATCTCATAACCTTTAAGAGTGTGTACATTAAACGTGAAAATGTGCTAACAGCAACTCCCATTCGCCTTATCTCACCTCTCAGTTACTTCTCTTTCGAGTTTCAGTTGGTCCAATTCCTTGGGATATGGTTCGAAAAATGTTTGATCCAAGACATAATCAACGGAATACCGTATAGCCCAAGATTTTAGGATTGCTAGTAAAGTTTGTAAGTTTACAATATGGTTTTTGTAGTCTTCTAACAAATCCATAAAATACGCTTTTTCTTGCAATGATAACTTGTCTTTGAAATAACCATATAGATGCAGGAGTGTATTAATGACCTTTGGCACTTTCAAAGGTGTTTTCAATGCCTTTACGAGCAGTTGTTCGTATGCAATTTTTATAGTGTCATCAAAACCCTTTTGTGCAACCAATTTTCCCATATCACGCATTGCTTTCTCGTTTTTTGCCATTAATAAATACTTATTCCTTGAATGAAATTCAACAAGTTCTTCCTTGCTATTAACCTTTCTAAAACGTGCATGTGTAAAAATGAATGTGAGAAACTCAAATCTCAGCTTATCGTTTGTAAGTCTCATTTCACTTTCAATGGCAAGATGCGGGAATCTTTCTAGCATCACTTTTGCAAACAAACCTGGTGTTTTTGAAATAACTCTCCCGTTTTCTCCATACAATTTTGCATCGTTTAAGCCACAGGATGGAGACTTGGATTTTAGTATCATTCCATCGATGTCGTTTGGCAGACTATCGGTGAATTTATGACTGAAATAAACCATCTTGTCCGTAAGGTCTTCTGACATTGTTTTGTTCATAAGTCTCAGTTCGTTCTTTATAAGAAATACATCTATAGGTTCTCTGGGAACTGGTAAGCCTATCTCAACTTCTGGACAAACTTTTATAAAGTCACAGTATTTTTCAAGCTTTCTTACAATTTCACTCGAGATGATTCCACCATCGTATCTTGTGTGCTCAAAAAAACATCTGCTAACAACTAATTTTGGTTTAATATCTTTCGCAGTCATAGTTTCTCTCTCCTTTACTTTTTTCAGACCAGTCACTCCCTTGGCATTTGTGCTATAATAATTATACCACGTATCAATTTAAAGTAGGTTCACTTTATATTTAGGGGGGATACACCGATGGATAAGAAGGAGCTGGTTTTCAAAGTTCTCATGGAATCAGACAAGCCTTTAAGACCGGGTGACATTGCGGAAAGAGCTGGACTTTCAAAAGAAGATGTTGATAAAGCGATAAAGTCACTGAAAAAGGAAGGCAAAATTGAATCTCCGAAAAGATGCTATTACCAAGCTAAGAAGCAGTGAAAAGAATAAGATTCTGGAAGCCATCCCACCGCAACGGCGGGAATTTTCAGAAATGAAATTGTAAAAATCTCAAAAAATAGGGGGCCTGGAAGTTGAAAAGCAAAAATATAAGAATTTTAGTGTTTTTGTGTTTGGTTTTTGTTGTGTTTACTCCAAAGCTACTTCTTAGCCAAGATGGAAATGTAAAATCTTATCCGTTCTTCTCGCACCAAGGATACGTTATTTTGCTGACGGATTTGCACTTTCCGTACAAACAAAAAACCATAGAAAGTTTGCTAAACAAAATAACAGAGATTAAGCCACAGCATGTGTTCTTACTTGGAGATTTAACCGAGATGGGAAGTGATGAAGAATTTAAAGGATTAAAAAATGCGCTATCTATAATTGAAAAAGCACAAATTCCATATAGTTCTCTTTTGGGGAACCATGACGTGCGTTGGAGCTATGTGGTAAGGAAGAGTAAGGTGTTGGAAAATTCGGACAATTTTTCGAAAGGTCTTTACGAAGTTTTTTCCAAGGAAGTTGGTAACTTTATTTTTTTGGGTATCGACACCACAATGTATTTCCAACACGGTGGTCATATTGGAAAAGCTCAAATAAATTGGTTGGAAAAAGAGCTAGAGAGAGCCAGAGCGAAAGGTAAACAGGTAATACTACTTTCACACCATCCGTTGGGTGGACCTGTAACATACACGGACGATGGTTGGAAAATAATCGATCTAATATCCAAATACGATGTTATTTTTACCTTTTCTGGGCATGTTCATAAATACGATTATTCTGGTAGTTACAACGGTGCATGGTTTCAAACCCTTGGCGCTGCAAAGGATGGAAGTATGACAGTCTTAAGTTGGGACAGAGAAAATGCTTACCTATGGAGCTACAACCTTGAAAGCGATAACTTTAAAATGATTAAAAGCATACCCCTTGAAAAGAAAAAACGGCAGTTGGTTGATGCGACGATAAAACTTTTGAAAGCTTCTGATAATTCTGATAATACGATGAAACTAAAAGTTGATTACATTGGAGCTGAGAGAATAAGAATCTTGGCTAATGGCAGATTGGTACATGAACAAGCATTGCAATACAACGCACAGAAGTTTTCAACTTACGAAGTTACACTTACTAACGTTCAAAAAACTGATTTTTCCGTTCTTTTGAGAATCTCTGTTGTTGGTAAAGATGGAATTTACCAAAGATTTTTTAAATTGGAAGGGGCACAAAACAGTGACCAGAATGTATTAAAGAAGGCTTGGAATTTCAGTTTGGAAGACACTATCTACTCAAAACCAGCGCTTTTCGAAGATGGAGTTATTGTTGCTGATTACTCTGGGAATGTGGTCTTTTTGAGAAATGGTAACGTGGTTTGGAGAAAAAGTGTAGGTCCCGTTGTGGCAAACGTGGAGATAATTTCAGAATCAAGAGATTCAAAAGTGGAGAAAAGGCAAGTAGTTATAGGAGATTTAGAAGGAAAGATTTATTTTTTTGATAGCAAAGGAAATTTGATTAGGCAGATAAAATTGTCAGAGCCAGTTTATTCATTAAAAGCAGGTAATTCTACGATTGCTATCTGTGCTGGTAGATATTTCCACATCTTGAGGCTTTCTGATTTTAAAGTAATTGCAAAACACGATTTAAAAAGCCTGCTCCAAGTGCAGCCGTTTTTCGAAGATAATATTTATTTTCAACCTTCCTGGGACGGAAATATTTACTTGATAGATGAATATGGGAAGCTGGTTGACCAATTTAACATTGGAAAAACCTACTACACATCTGGTAGTTCAACTCCCACACTTGTTGGAGCTTTACTGATTTACTCAAATATCGATGGAACTGTTAATGCGATGGATGTACGAAAAAAAGAAAAGATCTGGAGTCTAAGAATACCAGGTATAGGTTATTCGGCTGTTGAAAAAGTTGAAGATTTTATATATCTTTCCACTATGAACGGTGAAGTATACAAAATAGACGTGAAGAATGGAAAAATTGTTTGGTCTAGTAATATAGGTTCTTCAACGATAGGTTGTTCCCCAAAAATTGTCAACGCAGGATACCTTCTTTTGGGAACTAACAACGGAGAGCTGGCTGTCATCGATGCAAACACAGGAAAATACGAGAAGTTTGCTGTAGGGGCAGGATATGTGATGGATGTTTTACCTTACGAAAATGGAGTCATTGTAACTTTGGCTGATGGAAATATCCAATTTTTTGCAATGAAAAAATAAAAGCGGTTCCCATCGAAAGGGAACCGCATCGTTATAGTTATGCCTTAAGAATAGCTTTAATGTCTTCTTCAGGTTCTCCAATGAGTTTTATACCATAGTTATTCACTAGAACATCGAGTATGTCTTTATTAACCCACGCTGGTAGTACAGGACCTATGTAGATACCTTTCAGTCCAAGAGCGAGTAACGTCCATAGTATCGCAACAGCTTTCTGTTCCATCCATGTGAGAACGAGCGTTAGAGGTAATTCAGTAACCGGAACGTTGAATGTTTCTGCAAGTGCCATTGCAATTTCAAGTGCTACTATTGTGTCGTTACACTGTCCGACATCGATAAGCCTTGGAATACCTTCGATATCTCCGAGTTGCAAGTCGTTAATTCTGAACTTCCCGCATGCAAGTGTGATAACAATGGTCTCTTTTGGGAGCTTCTCAACGAATTCCCTGTAATATGCGCCGCGTTTTGTTGGTGTGTCACAACCACCAACGACGAAGAAGTGTTTGATTTTACCTGCTTCAACGAGTTCTTTTATCTTTCCTGCAAGGGACTTCACAACGCTTGCTGAATATCCGGTTGTGAGTTTGTATTTTCCTGGTTGTTCTGGAAGTTTTGGCAAAGACTTTGCTTTAGCTATAACTTCCGAATAGTCATAACCTTCAATGTGTTTCACTCCAGGTAGTCTTGCAATTGATGTTGTGAACATCCTGTCTTTGTAGGATTCTTTGGGAAGCAATACACAGTTGCTTGTTCCCAATATCGCGGCTGGAATTTTGTCGAAGAGTTCTCTTTGGTCATACCAAGCTGCGCCAAGATTACCAGCAAGATTCTTGTATTTCCTTAATCCAGGATAACCATGCGCTGGTAACATTTCTGAGTGTGTGTAAACGTAAACGTCTGTGCCTTCAACTTGCTTGAGCAATTCTTCAAGAGCCTTCAGATTGTGACCAGTAACGATTATTGCGTGACCTTCCTTCGTTCCTGTTTCAACCTCAACGGGTGTTGGTTCTCCGTAAGTCTCAATGTGTGCCTTTTTCAAAAGTTGCATAACCTTGAAATTCATCATACCAGCCTTGAGTGCAAGGTTTACAAACTCCTGAGCATCGAAGTTCACATTTGTGAGTGTTGAGTATAGTCCTTCGCTGAGAAATGCTGCTATTTCTTCGTCTTTGTAACCCAGTTCTCTTGCGTGGTAGTAATATGCAGAGATACCTTTCAGTATAAATTGTAGGTTATCCTGTAATCTTGCAACTGTTGGTTCCTTGCCACAAACACCGGTTACCGTACAACCTTCACCATTCATCGCTTGCGAACACTGGTAACAAAACATGTTCAACGCCATACTAACACCTCCTACAAGTGAATTTTTCATGGTTTTTCAATTTACAAACTTTGTGAAAGATTTATTTTGACCGTTCACTGTTATTGTAGCAGGGATGCCCACATTTTTCCGTAACCTATGTTACAATTTTTGTTGGAAACAAGAAAATTAGTGAAAGCTTAACAGTTAAGGGGGAAATATTATGCGTATGGGCAATTCAAATAAGGAGTTTATAGAAGTTCTTGAACAATGTGAAATATTCAAAGGTGTGGAGAGGAACTGTATAGAGGAAGTTGTTCGCAACGCAAAGATTGAAAGATACAAAGCAAAGGAATTAGTAAGGATGCGTGGTGATGAATGTAATGAATTGCTATTTTTAGTCGAAGGCGAAGCATTTGGATTGTTTACGAATCCTGAGGGAAGGGTTCTGCAGATAGATCACATGTTTGCGCCAAAACTTTTGGCAGCTGCGATTATTTTTTCAGCTGATGCGAAGTACCCCGTTGATGTAGAAACCGTTAGGTCTTCTGTTTTTCTGAATTTAGATAAAAACTTTTTTGTCTCGTTAATGATGAAAAACGAAAGGCTTTTGAGAAACTATCTTCGATATGTAAGCGATGCATTTACTTTTGTAACTGATAGATTCTACGAGATAACGATGAAAAATCTTGTTCAAAAAGTTTGTTCGTATCTTATTCGTTTGATGAACGAGCAGGGTTCGTCTATCGTTACGATGGATATGTCAAAAGAAGAAATTGCTAGGGAGTTTGGAGCAACAAGACCAGCACTTTCCAGAGTGTTTATAGAACTTAAAAAGCTGGGAATTATAGAAATGGATGGAAAAAAGGTGAGAATAAGGAACGAACGGTATGTTAGAGACTATGCGGAATTCGAATAACAGAAATATTTCCGTGAAAGTTTGTAGAAAATTCACGTAGCGAACGTTTTTGAGAAAATTAGTGAATTTTACCATATTAAGAATTCTTCTGATGGTTTTTCTCTTGTATACTCGTTAATTTAGCGCTTGATAGAATTTCGATGTTTTTTTGTTGGTTGTATAATTGAAATGTAGAGCTTAATAAATATGAACATTCTTATAAGAGGAGGTGTTTGTCTTGGGAACAGAGACAACGAATGGAACAATGAAAGCGATAATGAAAAAGGTGGCAGGTCCTGGATTAGTAATGGAGCAAGTTAAGAAACCTACACAAGAAGACCTTGGACCGAGGGACGTGCTTGTTAAGATAAGACGAGCTTCAATCTGTGGAACGGATGTTCACATATACAAGTGGGATGAATGGTCACAGTCACGTATAATTCCTCCATTAATCACGGGACATGAGATGGCAGGTGAAGTTGTTGCGGTTGGTAACGCGGTTACGCAAGTCAAAGTTGGAGACTTGGTAGCAGCCGAGACACATATTCCTTGTGAACATTGTTATCAATGTAAAACCGGTAGGATGCACATATGTAAGAATCTTAAGATTTTGGGTGTCGATACAAACGGTATATTTGCAGAATACGCGATTATACCTGAAACGGTCCTTTGGAGATTCTCTCCTGAGATACCTCTTGACTACGCTTCCGTTATGGAACCATTCGGAAATGCGATCCATACTGCCTCTGTTACAAACTTACTTGGTAAAACAGTACTTATAACCGGTGCGGGACCTATCGGCTTAATGGCTATCCAGGTCGCAAAAGTTGCCGGAGCAAGTACAGTAATCGTTTCGGAAGTCGACCCATTAAGAATTCGTATGGCTCAGGAAAATGGTGCAGATGTTGTCATCAATCCTGCTGAGAAAGATTTAGTCAGGGAAGTTTACAAACTTCTTGGTGATGGTGTGGACGTTTTGCTCGAAATGAGTGGTAACAGAAAGGCATTTGAAGATGGACTGAAATGTGTTACCATGGGTGGAGAAGTATCCGTACTTGGAATATTTGGTGGGAAGATAGAAATAAACTTTGATGCTTTAATTACAATGCGAGGACTAACTGTCTACGGTATAACAGGTAGACGCATGTTCGAAACTTGGAGAATTGCGGACGAATTGCTCCGAACAAAGAAGGTTGACCTTTCAAAAGTAGTTACCCATATTCTCCCATTTGATCAGTGGGAAAAAGGTTTCGAACTTATGTTAAATAAGCAATGTGGTAAAGTTGTTTTGAATTTAGACTGATGATTAAAAACTAGTTTTGAAGGGGGGAACAGTATGTTTAATTACAAGATATTGGAAGACGAAATGGAAATGTTAAAAAACGAAGGTCTTTACATCAACATACGCACGCTTGAATCCCCGCAGGGGGCATGGATTGTAGTCAACGGGAAAAGGGTGTTGAACCTTTGTTCAAACAATTACCTTGGGTTCGCAAATGATGAAAGACTTAAACAAGCTGCGATAAAGGCTATTCAAGAATGGGGTGTTGGACCAGGTGCTGTTAGAACAATTGCTGGAACTATGAAAATCCATGAAGAACTTGAAAAAGCGCTTGCTGAGTTCAAGGGTGCAGAAGCAACAATTTTCTTGCAGTCAGGTTTTGTAGCAAACCAAGCGGCCATACCAACAATTTTCGGTGATGAAAACGATGCAATTATCTCTGATGAACTCAATCATGCAAGTATTATAGATGGTGTTAGGCTTTCAAAAGCAAAAAGATATGTCTATAAGCACAACGATATGAACGAACTTGAAGCAAGACTTAAAGAAGCGAGAGATGTTCAAAAAGCCAGAAGAATTCTAATAGTTACAGACGGTGTATTCAGTATGGACGGAGATATCGCACCACTACCCGATATTGTAAAGCTGGCAGAACAATATGAAGCTGCTGTTATGGTTGATGATGCACACGGTGAAGGTGTGTTAGGACGTGGTGGAAGAGGCATTGTTGACCACTTCGGGTTACACGGTAAAGTAGATATGGAGATAGGAACGCTTTCAAAAGCATTTGGAGTGCTTGGCGGATATATTGCCGGGAGTGAAACACTTGTCAGATATCTAAAACAAAAAGCAAGACCGTTCCTTTTCAGCACAGGGCTTACACCGGCAGATGTTGCAGCTTGTCTAGAGGCAGTAAAGATACTCCAAGAAAGTGATGAACGAGTTAAAAGACTTTGGGACAACGCGAATTACTTCAAGACAGAAATGAAGAAACTGGGATTCGACCTTGGAGTAAGCCAAACACCGATAACACCAGTGATGCTCTACGATGCAAAAATTGCGACACAGTTCAGTAAAGAACTATTCGAAGAGGGCATATTTGCACAAGCGATAGGTTATCCGACCGTTCCAAAAGGGAAAGCAAGGATAAGGGTAATGATAAGCGCGGTGCATTCTAAGGAAGACCTTGACTTTGCACTTGAAAAATTTGAAAAGGTTGGAAAGAAATTGGCTGTTATATGATAGAATTAGACCGGGCACATTCCGTGCCCGGTTTTTCTTTAGGCAAACCGTCTCCAAACCAAAGTCCAAGGGGATTTATGGAAATTATTGTATTCTCGCCGGGTATGAAGATATACGGTTATTCGGAAATCCCGAAATATTTGTATTATTTGGTGGATGGAACACTTGAAACTAAACTAAACTAAACTTTTTAGGAAGGTTCAAGAGTTTAATTCAGGCACATTTGGTGAATGGTCGCTCTTCAATCTTCCTTTGCAAGAGCAGGTGACCTCAACCAGCGAAGTAACGCTCTACGCTATCAAACCTGAAGAAATTTTTAATTTTGAACACACGCAGAAAGTTTTGAAAAACCTAATTCCTTCGATTGCTAAAAAACTACTTTTAATTGATACTGAGACTGATGCCTCAAGTGGTTACAGAGGATTTGAGAAAAGAATTGATTATTTGGCACACATTACTCAGTATGCTTTTGGAGCCGCAAAAGGCATAGATACATTTTAGATGCTTGAATCCAAAAGGATGTGTGGATTGTTTGTCCTATCAGTTTCTGGTAAGTTTCTACAAAGGTGGCGAAAAACAGGAGATTTCGGATCTCTTCAAGAAGGCAAGGCTTTATATTCCGAGTGAAACAATTGTGACCATGGAAGGGGAGGCTACTTCCAAAGCGTTCCTTTGACCACTGAGAGTATAGAAAAAGCGGTTGCAACGAATCCCGGATTCATACTCAAGTATGGGATAAAAGATAGCCATTGATGGTTCTATTAGTTAGGAAGGAGGAATCCAAGTGGTGAGAATTATAAAAAACGCAAAAATCTTTGCCCCTAAGTATGTAGGGAAAGCAGATGTTATCTTTCACAATAGAATCATTCACATAAGCAAAGACATTAATCCTTTTTTCTTCCCCTTCGAAGTAGAAATTTACGATGCATCTGGTTTGTTGTTATTACCTGGACTTATCGACCCACACGTGCATATAACTGGTGGAGGCGGAGAAGGTGGGTTTGAAACCAGGACCCCGGAATTGAAGATTTCAGACTGTATTAAGAACGGAATAACAACGGTTATTGGTTGTTTAGGAACGGACGGAGTTACTAGAAGTCTTGAGAATTTATATGCAAAGGCAAAATCCCTCGAAAATGAGGGTTTAAGCACGTTTATATACACAGGTTCTTACCGTGTTCCACCTGTAACATTTACTGGTAGTGTGGTAAAAGATATCGTTTTAATTGACAAAGTTATTGGAGTTGGGGAAATAGCCATATCCGATCATCGTTCGTCTCAGCCCACTTTTGAGGAGATTTTGCGGATTGTAGCAGATGCAAGGGTAGGTGGAATGATTTCTGGAAAAGCAGGTATCGTGAATTTCCATGTGGGTGCTGGTAAAAGAGGAATTGATTATCTTTTTGAAATCATTAAAAACACAGAAATTCCGATTCATCACTTGTACCCTACACACATGAGTAGAAACGAAAGGCTTTTCGAACAAGGATTAGAATTTGCTACGAAAGGTGGAATGATAGATTTAACAGCTCTCCAACCAGAAAACGATGAACCTTCCAAACGTGAATTTAACACAGTCGATGCAATATTAAAAGCGTACGAAAATAAGTTATTAGAGAATATAACCATTTCCTCGGATGGACAGGGTAGTCTTCCAAAGTTTGACGAAATGGGGACGGTCGTAGGACTCAGCGTAGGGAGTGTTAGCTCAGTTTGGTATACAATACGCAAAGTGGTGGAAAGGGGCTTGCCTTTGGAAAAGGCTATAGAAGTTTCAACTATCAACCCAGCCAAGGTCTTTAAACTAAGTAAGGGAAGAATCGAAAAAGGCTACGATGCTGATTTTATCTTGGTAAATGAGGAAAATTTGGAAATCGTCAGTGTGGTATCTAAAGGCGAATTTCTGATGAAAGATGGAGTATTGAAGAATTTAAACTTTGAATTTTAAGAGAATTCAGAAGAATATTCTCATATACTTTATTTTCTCCTATTAGTTAGTAGTTGAAAAGTCTTTGTGGTGATAGTATACTGGGTATTGAAAAGTACAACCAAAAAAGAATAATAAAGCATCAGGAGGCCAGGACAAATGCTGGAAGAATTTTTTACATTCTTGAAAACAACGGCATTTTCACAGATGACGCTCGGAAACATTTTCATGATAGCGATAGCGGGTGCCTTGATATATGTTGCTGTTAAAAAGGATGCGGAACCTTTACTTTTGATTCCTATCGCTTTCGGTATCATTCTCTCCAACATTCCACCGATTGCAACAGGCATATTGAACCCTCCACAAACTTTCACCGATGGTAGGTTTATTCCTGGAGGATTTATGTACTATATAAAAAAAGGTCTTGACCTTGGTATTTACCCACCTCTCATTTTTTTGGGAATAGGAGCACTTACGGACTTTTCGTTTATGCTTTCGTATCCAATCACGATATTCCTTGGTGGAGCTGCCCAGATTGGTATATTTATAACATTCCTTCTTGCGCGTGCTTTCGGATTCACACTCAAACAAGCTGCATCTATAGGTATAATCGGAGGTGCTGATGGACCAACATCTATTTATATTTCTACAAAATTTGCACCAGAGCTTCTCTCTATAATAGCAATTGCTGCTTATTCGTATATTGCCCTTATCCCGATACTTCAACCACCAGTTTCTAAATTACTTACAACTAGAAAAGAAAGATTAATAAGAATGAAAGCTCCGAGAAAGGTCTCAAAAGCTGAGAAGATAGTGTTTTCAATCATTACAACACTTGTTACTGCATTAATTGTCCCTCAGTCGCTAACTTTAGTAGGTCCGCTCATGTTTGGTAATCTACTCAGAGAGGTTGGAAATGTCAAAAGACTTGTTGAGGCAGCAAGCAAATATATTCTTGACACAACGACAATCTTGCTTTGCTTGTCTGTTGGTGCATCCGCAAGGGCAGATATTTTCTTAACTCCACAATCTCTGCTTGTTTTTGGCATGGGGGCGTTTGCATTTATTTCAGCACTGGCAAGTGGTATTTTGTTTGCAAAACTATTAAACCTTTTCTTGAAAGATAAAATTAACCCGCTTATTGGTGCTGCTGGAGTTTCGGCGGTACCTGATTCTGCAAGGGTAGCCCAAAAAGTAGCGCAAGAAGAAGACCCAACAAATTTCATTCTTATGCATGCCATGTCCCCAAACGTTGCAGGTGTTATTGGTTCGGCGGTTGCAGCAGGTGTTTTCTTAGCTATTTTTGGTAGGTAGTTCAAAGAGTTGACTTAGAGGAGGTAAGAAAATGGCAAAAAAACAGTACAGAGTTGAGATAAAATATCAGTGGTGCAAGGCATGTGGTATTTGTTATCATGTTTGTCCTACAAAAACCATTATCCAAGGAGAACTGAACAGGCCAGCAGTTCCTGACCATAGCAAATGCATTGGTTGTATGATGTGTGAAAATCTTTGCCCTGACTTTGCTATAAATATTGTTGAAGTGTCTGAAGAGAGCAAGGCAGGTGTTGAAAATGCCTAAAAACCCTAGGATGGTCTTTTGGCAAGGGAACGAAGCTTGCGCATACGGTGCGATAAAAGCAGGTTGCCGGTTCTATGCAGGTTATCCAATCACTCCTTCTTCGGAGATAGCGGAAACTATGGCAAGAGAATTACCAAAAGTTGGAGGCGTATTTATCCAGATGGAAGATGAAATAGCAAGTGCTGCTGCGATAATAGGTGCATCGCTTGCTGGAGTAAAATCTATGACCGCAACTAGTGGTCCAGGTTTCAGCCTTATGCAGGAAGCGATAGGTTATGCAATAATGACTGAAACACCAACAGTATTTGTCAACGTAATGCGTGGTGGACCTTCAACCGGTATGCCAACTAAACCTTCACAAGGTGACATTATGCAAGCAAGGTGGGGAACACACGGTGACCATGCAATTATCGCACTTTATCCTTCGACAGTAGAAGAAGTTTACAAATACACCATAAAAGCGTTTAACTTGGCTGAAGAGTACAGAACTCCTGTCATACTTTTGATGGACGAAGTGCTTGGACATATGTACGAAAATTTCATCTTACCACCTGATAGTGAGATAGAGGTTGTTGAGAGAATTTCTGCTCGTGAGCTTGAGGAAGAAGAACTCTTTGTTCCGTTCTCTGAAAGTGAGTATGCCGAAAACCTTCCACCATCGCTAGTAGAAATGGGAAAGACGCGTTTCCATGTGTCTGGTTTGGTTCACGATGAATCAGGATTTCCGATGGCGACAGCGGAAACTGCCGAAAAACTTATCAGAAGACTTGTGAATAAAATAAAGTTACACATAGACAAGATTGCTGAGTGCGAAGACTTTATGACTGAGGATGCTGAAACGATAATAATAGCTTATGGTTCCGTGGCAAGGTCTGCAAAAGAAGCTGTGCTGATAGCAAGGAAAGAAGGAATAAAGGTAGGATTGCTTAGACCGATAACTATATGGCCTATTCCGATAGAAAAAATGCGAAAAAGACTTGCCAATGCTCAAAATGTGTTGGTTGCTGAGATGAATTTGGGTCAATACGCAAGCGAAGTAGTGAAGCTAATAAAACCTGGAACAAAACTGAGATTACTTAGTAAAGTCAGTGGCGAACTTATAGCACCTCACGAGATATTGAACGAACTTAATAACATGCTCCTCGAAGGTATAGACTTCTAATATAATATTTCTTTCTGGTCATCCTTGCCCGACGGCAGGATGACCTTTTTCTTTTTTGTGGTAGAATATTGTTGATGTGAAAAAATTGGCAGACGTAGGGAGGAATACAAAAGTGTTTGGAAAACTGAAAAAGTTATTTGACAAAAATGAGATGGAGCTTAGGAAAGCGAAAAAGTTAGTCGAGCGAATAAATAGACTCGAACCGGAAGTTCGAAAGATGTCATTTTCCCAAATGCGAGACTACATACTCTCCAAGAAGGGAACTTTACAAAGCTTGGATGAGCTTGATGAACATCTGGTAAATGTTTTTGCATTCACACGAGAGGTTGCAAGAAGAACGGTAGGAATGAGGCATTTTGATGTCCAGCTGATAGGTGGCATAGTACTCCACAAAGGAAAGATAGCTGAAATGAAGACAGGAGAAGGTAAGACGCTTGTTGCAACTCTACCTGTCGTTTTGAATTCGCTTATGAACAGAAACATTCACATGGTCACTGTGAACGATTACCTTGCAAAAAGAGATGCCATGTGGATGGGTCCAATATATCTGGCTCTTGGTTTAAGAGTAGGGGTCATAACTACATCCGGAAAAGCTTATGAAGTGGTCTGGAAAAATCCTGAGCTGGCCCAAAAAGGTCTTGAAGAAAATTACTGCGTTTGGCCCGAGGATTTTGATGGAGAATTTCTACCGGACGAAGCAAAAGTTAAAAAGGCGGTTGAAGCGTTTGAGGTGGATGTTATTGAAGTTAGCAAAAAAGAAGCCTACAGATGTGATGTAACGTACGGAACAAATTCAGAATTCGGATTCGACTACCTCAGGGATAACCTTGTTATCTCCTTGGAGGACAAAGTACAAACTGGTCATTTTTACGCTATTGTTGACGAAGTTGATAGCATACTTATAGATGAAGCAAGAACACCGCTGATAATCAGTGGCCCGTCGAAAAACAATGCCGCGGTTTATAAACATTTTTACCAAATTGCAAAACGTTTGGAAAGAGATAAACATTTCAAAGTGGATGAAGAACATCGCTCGGTAATTCTTACTGACGAAGGCATATCTTATCTTGAGAAATTACTAGGTGTTGACAACCTGTATGACCCAGCGAATGTCAACAGCATTTACCACATAATCAACTCTCTCAAAGCAATTCACCTATTCAAAAAGGATGTTGATTATATCGTTCATAATGGGCAAGTCTTGATTGTTGATGAGTTCACAGGTCGTGTTCTTCCAGGAAGACGTTACAGTGGTGGATTACATCAGGCAATCGAAGCAAAAGAGGGGGTTCCGATAAAAGAAGAAAGTATAACGTACGCCACTATAACTTATCAAAATTACTTCAGAATGTACGAAAAACTCGCTGGTATGACTGGAACTGCGAAGACAGAAGAAGAAGAGTTCAAAGCGATATACGGTTTAGATGTCGTGGTTATACCTACTCACAAACCAATGATAAGGATAGATAGGGACGATTTGATATACAGAACAACCGAGGAGAAATACAAAGCAATTGTTGAAGAGATTAAGAAAAGATACGAGAAAGGTCAGCCTGTTCTTGTTGGAACAACATCGATTGAGAAAAGTGAAAAACTCAGTGAAATGCTCAAAAAAGAAAAAATTCCTCATCAAGTTTTGAATGCAAAGTATCACGAAAAAGAAGCGCAGATAATAGCACAAGCAGGTCAAAAAGGTATGGTTACGATTGCAACAAATATGGCAGGTAGAGGAACAGATATCAAACTCGGTCCTGGTGTCAAAGAGCTCGGGGGACTGTTAGTTATAGGAACAGAAAGGCACGAAAGCCGAAGGATAGATAACCAATTACGTGGGAGGTCTGGTAGGCAAGGTGACCCTGGCGAATCGATATTCTTCCTCTCTCTCGAAGATGATTTGATGAGAATATTCGGAGGAGACAGGCTACGAAAAGTTATGGATATGGTCAAAATTGAACCAGGTCAGCCTATTTATCATCCGTTGCTGACTAAACTAATCGAACAGGTGCAAAAGAAAGTAGAGGGCATAAACTTTGGGGTTCGTAAGTTCTTACTTGAACTAGATAGCGTTTTAGATACCCAAAGGCGAGCAGTTTACGGATATCGAGACTATATTTTGGAACATAACGTTGACAACTTCATGGAAGAAGCAATCGAAAACTTTGTTGAGTCAAGATTGGAAGAGTTCTGTTCAAATCCTGAGTGGAACAAAGAAGGATTGAAAGATTCGTTTGCTATTATAAAAGACTACGTAAATGTTGATGAACTTTTAGAAAAAATTGATGACAGGGAAAAACTCAAGGTGGAATTGGTAAATCAGATAAAACAAGCATACGAAGTAAAGAAAAAAGAATTCGGAGAAGATTTCGAACATGTCGCAAAATTTATTGTGCTAAGAATAATAGACGAAAATTGGAGACAATACCTTGAGGAAGTTGAACACGTCAAAGAGTCTGTCAGACTGAGAAGTTACGGACAAAAAGACCCTGTTTTGGAGTTCAAAAAAGAGACTTATCAGATGTTCACAGAAATGATGATGCGAAGTTACGAGCTGGCAGTTTCTTACCTGCTCAACCTCAGAAGAGTTGACAACAAAGCTGAGGAAGAATCAAAGAAAGAGCTTGCAAAAGTCAGTACCATTCACGAAGAATTCAAACTCATTGACGAGAGCAAGGGAGAAAAGTCTGGCAACAGAAAACCAAAGTTGAAGATAAAAAGAAGTTAAGACTTTGTTGGTTTTTATGGAAGACTTTTGCAATGATGGGAAGTGAAAGAAATGAGGATCGAAGGGGTAATTTTCAAAAAAGGGGAAGTACCTAAGACACTTTTCAAAATAGTTTCTGGAACGGTTCGAGAAACTCGGAATAACACTTACCATGACTTAACAAAAGGTGAGTACGTGGCACTTTTAGAGTATTTACTCGGGCTTCCTTTGGAAGACGATATAATAGCTTTAGAAGAAACAGAACTCGTGGAAACTGATATAGAGAACGATTATGAAAACATTATTCGAAATATTGTGGCACTCAGGAAAATTATATACCAAACATCCGTAGATTTTGAAAATTTAGTCCTCGATGATTTCAACTTTGAGACAGAGAATATAGATGAATATCTCAACCAAGTTGAGTCTCTTTTAACCCTATCAGGCGGAGAACTACCTGAGGAGAAAGAGAAGGCAATAGAGCTTATAGAGAGTTTGGAAGACGACAAGCTATTCACAAAAGTCAATTTAGTTAAAAAATTTGTGGAGCGGTTCCCAGAAGAACAAATCGGTGCAAAGTTTCTTATTGAAACAGCTGCAAAAGTTTACATCGTGCTAAACGATAGATATGTTGCCAAAGCTTTGCTAAAAAAAGTTTTACTTTATTATCCTCATCTTTTAGATTACTGTTACGAAGCGGTAAAAACACTGGAAAGTATATATAAAGAAGAAGGGAACATAATATACAGGCGATATGGAAAGATGGCGAAAGTCTTAGAGGTGATGCTGCGTGGAAACGCTTGAGTTTGAAGACGGATATAAAATAATTGAAAATGGGAAGCAAGAACCATACGTTTACATTATAAAATCTGGAAAGGTAAAGGTCTCTTTGGGTACGTACGAAGCACTACTTTCAGAGGAGCTTCCAGACGTTTTTGGTCTTGAAGCGTTAATTGATGAACCATATACGGAGACCTGCATTGCTGTGGGTAATGTGAAGGTGATTAGATGTGAGAAAAGTGAATTCAAGGATATATATGTAAAAACTGAAGTTGGAAAGGAAGCACTCAAAAGCTTTATGAGAAGGACTGCAAAAGCCTTAGGCTGGATTTGAAGAAGCTTAAAAAAGTTTGAAAAGTTTAAAAAAAGCTGTACAATACGAAGTGTAAATAAATTAATTCTAAGCCAATTTTTAGATTAAGTAAAGCCCATGCGGAGGTGAATTAAACTATGCATACGAACAGGATAGACCACATAGGGATAGCTGTAAAGGATGCAAAAGAAAAACTAAGACTTTACAAGGACTTTCTTGGGTTGGAAGTTACGGAAGTAGAGGAGTTACCTGAAAGAGGCCTAAGGGTTTACTTTATAAAAGTTGGCGACACGAGAATAGAATTATTAGAACCGATGAGCGAAAACTCCGAAGTTTCTGGTTTTCTTGAAAAGAAGGGAGAAGGCATACATCACATAGCTTTCAACGTTCATGGTATCGATGAGGCAGTAGCTTTAGCAAAAGCACATGGGCTTCAGCCACTCTCAGAAGAACCAAAACCGGGAGCTGGTGGAACAAAAGTTTTGTTTTTGCACCCAAAGACAACAGGCGGTGTCTTAATTGAACTTGTTGAAGGTGAACATTAATTTCTTCAATTTCTATAGATAAAAGGGGTGGATTAGATGGAAATGGAAGAACTTATACAGCAGCTGAAAAACCTAGAAACAGAAATAGAGTTAGGTGGAGGTCAAGAAAAGATAGACAAACAGCATGCTGAAGGAAAACTAACGGCCCGCGAGAGGCTCCAGTTGTTATTTGACGAAGGAACCTTTGAAGAACTGGACAAATTCGTAAAGCATAGAAATACAATGTTTGGGCTTGATAAAATGAAATTACCTGCTGATGGTGTTGTTACTGGCATTGGCAAGGTAAATGGAAGACCCGTAGCTGCCTTCTCACAAGATTTTACGGTCATGGGTGGTTCACTCGGCGAAATGCATGCGAAAAAAATAATGAAGGTAATGGATTTGGCTTTAAAGATGGGAATCCCACTTGTTGGAATAAACGATTCCGGTGGTGCAAGGATACAGGAAGGTGTTGACTCTCTTTACGGGTATGGTGAGATATTCTTTAGAAACACGATAGCCTCTGGAGTAATACCACAAATTACAGTTATAGCTGGTCCATGTGCTGGCGGTGCAGTTTACTCACCTGCGATAACCGACTTTGTAATTATGGTTGACAAAACAGCTCAAATGTTCATTACTGGTCCAAATGTTATTAAGGCAGTTACGGGTGAAGATATATCAAAAGAAGACCTTGGGGGTGCATTGGTTCACAACACAAAGAGTGGAAATGCACATTTCTTAGCGTCAGACGATAGGCATGCTATAGAGTTGGTAAAGAAACTCATTTCGTACATACCACAAAACAACATGGAAGAACCTCCTGTAGAAGAGCAAATAATCGAACCAGATGCATCCGATATACAAACAGTTGTACCTGTCGACGCAAAGAAAGGTTTTGATGTACGCGATGTTATAAGAAGAGTCGTTGATGAAGGGACATTCTTTGAAGTACATGAGCACTTCGCAAAGAGCATAGTTATTGGATTTGCAAGAATTAATGGAAAAGCAGTGGGTATTGTTGCAAATCAACCAAATTACCTTGCAGGGGTGCTTGACATAGACTCTTCCGACAAAGCAGCAAGGTTCATAAGGTTCCTCGATGCGTTCAACATACCAATTGTAACATTTGTTGATACACCGGGATATTTACCTGGAGTAAAACAGGAACACGGTGGAATAATTAGGCATGGAGCAAAGTTGCTATATGCATACAGTGAAGCAACGGTTCCGAAGATAACGATAATTCTCAGAAAAGCGTACGGAGGAGCTTACATTGCGATGGGGAGCAAACACCTTGGTGCAGATTTTGTAGCAGCGTGGCCAACAGCAGAAATAGCTGTCATGGGTCCTGATGGTGCAGCTAACATCATATTCAAAAAGGAAATAGATGCTTCGGAGAATCCAGAGGAGACCAGAAAACAAAAGATAGAAGAATACAGACAACTCTTTGCTAATCCGTATGTTGCAGCATCAAGAGGTTATATAGATGCTGTAATTGACCCAAGAGAAACGAGAAGCTGGATTATAAAAGCGCTTGAATACAGCGCAACGAAAGTTGAATCAAGACCTAGAAAAAAACATGGAAACATACCGCTGTGATTTAAGTAATTTAAAACTTTCCGAGGTGATAAACGGATGCCTATAGAAGCAACAATAACTACGGCAGCACAAGCAACACAAACTGTTCTTGCTACACAACTAATCAATGAAACTGCGACTACATTATCTCAAACAGCCCAATCGGTAGCTCATAGTGCTACTCCTACGGCATTGCCGATAGAGGTTACGGTTACAATTGTAGGAGTAAGTACTGTTTTTCTTGTTTTCGTAATACTCTACGCAATATTCAAATTGATGGAGGTTTTTGGAACAGGTAAGAATAAGCGAATAAAAACTCCGTCCTCAAAAATGACCGGAGAGGTTGCTAAAGTACAAAACGAAGGATTGATGCAATCGGTTGCAAAAAAACAAGGTCAAGAAGCTATGCCAGAGGGAGTAGATGAAACAGAAGAAATAGCAGCTGTTTTTGCGGCTATTTATGCCATGCTTGGAACGAATATAAAAATTAGATCCATTAACAGAGCTTCCCTGAATGTACCAAGAACCAAAGGTCAACGTGGTTGGGAAGAATGGAGAACATACGGATGGCGAGGTGGAAATAGATGGTGAGAAAGTTTGTTGTTAGGGTTAATGGAAAAGAGTACATTGTTGAAGTTGAAGAACTCGGCATACCAGCCCAGGCGATGCAACAACCACAAATTCTCGAACAACCAAAACCTGTTGTACAACAACAGGTCCAGTCAGCAAAACCTACTCAACCTGAAAGTAAACCGGTAAAACAAGAGAGCGCCCCAGTTTCAACGGTGTCAGAAATTGGTGGTGGAGCAAAAATAGTATCCCCTATGTCAGGTGTCATACTAAAAGTTCTTGTTAGTGAGGGGCAAAAGGTTGAATATGGTCAAAAATTGGTGATACTTGAAGCTATGAAAATGGAAAATGATATAGTTTCAGACAAGCCAGGTATTGTGAAGAAGATATACGTAAAAGAAGGGGACAACGTAGATACAGGACAAGTGCTTGTGGAATTAGAGTAAAAATTTTAAACGCTACAACTCCAATATTTTTATCGGCAAAACACTGGTGGTTAAAGCCACCAGTGTTTTTATTATGCTTAAAATTGTAAGATTGGTGCATCTTCAATACAGCTATGGATAGAAAAACACAACGAACATATAGATATTGGGAAATAAAATACCCGTAAAACCAGACGCAAGCGTTAACTCACTTATGCTTACATCTTTTACTTTTTTTGAACGTACCAATGGTTGATAACCCCGCTCACTATTTTTTATCAAAATTTTATCATTTTTCCTTTGTTATGCACAAGAAAACCCATATAATTTGAAGTGGACTTTGAAAGTTTACAACCTATATAAATGAGGGAGGGATTTTTGTGAGAAAAGTGTTTGTTGTTTTGGTCACATTGATTCTTGCAAGTTTTATCTTCGCAGCAGGCAGTGTTTCCTTGAGACTCAACCCGAATGCAAGCTGGAGTCAAACGCTAACCTTTTTTGTTCGCCAGTGGATAAGAGTCACTTGGGATTACGATGAAACGCAAGCTTTTGCAATTGACGACACAAGCTATACGGCAACAGTTGGAAACATTGAATTTAAGTCCAACAAGAGCTTCAAACTTTACTATGGTATTGGTAACACACTCCCATCAGGCGTGAATGTTGTATCGGTCAAAGTAGGTTCAGTAGTTTTGTCAAACTCTTCGACAACTCCGACGGAAGTTTCTACAAAACTGTTGAGCGGAGTACTTGAGATTGGATTCAACCCTGAAGTATTAAATGTAGAAAATGACTTTTCAGTAAAATTTGACTTTACATTCCTTCCATTCTAACAATTGATTAAGAGTAAAAAAGCAAAAAGGGGCGTTTGCCCCTTTTTTATTTTTAAGATGAGTTGTGATATAATCTTGTAGAGGTGATGAAGAAGTTGAGGATTCTGCTAAAAATACACAATCATGTAAGCATTTTCGGATTTGGAAGAATTCTGGTTTTTTTGTTCGCTTTGATTTTTAGTTCTCTTGCTTTATCGCAGACAATTAACATAGAATGGTATTATGATGAAGGAACTACTTTCATTATAGATGAGATTTACCAAAGAGTAAGTATAGGGACGATATACATATACTCCAACGTAAAATTCAAATTTTATGTAATTCCAAAGGTTTTAGACGTTCAAGGTGTGACCGTAACTGGTGTTAGAATAAAAAATCAATTTATATCTATGAATCCATCGAGCCCAACAATTGTCACAAACAAATGGGTTTATGGAACCATGGTAATATACTTTTCATACATTGAACCGCCTGAAGACTTCAAAGTAGAGTTCACCTTCGTATTTTTACCCCTTTAACTTTTATTGCTAAGGAGCTGATAACGAAAATGGAGCAAAAACTTTTCAAAGTCTTTGTGTTAATTACTACACTGATTGCTTTAAAGAGCTTTGCATCTGGAACCTTTTACGCACTTATTGAACCCGGTGGAACGACATGGAGTCAAATCTTTACCTTTACAGTAAAACAAACGGTAAAGGTAGAATGGCAGTATGATGAAACGCAGCCAATAGCCGTAGATAGAGGAGATTCAGAATCGGTGGTTGGATTTATAAGAATATATTCAAACAAGCAATTTAAGATTTCAGCGAACGTCTATGTTGCCGAGACTTCGATTCAACCGTTGGTTGTACCAAAGCAAGTGAAAATTGGCTCAGAAACAATAGGCATTGGTGAAGTTCTTATGGTAACTCCTAAAAATTTACAGGGCAACTTGGTAATAGTTTTTGAAATAGACTGGGAGAACTTGCAAGCAGAAGAATTCCCTGTTGTACTGGAATTCACATTTTATCCTTTCTGAATGTAGAGGTTGCGAAACACTTTGTTTTAGTTTACCACTTAATAGCCCCGTAAAATCCTGTTTTATTGTCCTCTAAATTAACGCCTACCCAGTATTCGATAAGACCTGATTTAAATCCCAGAGCAGCTTTGAAGTTAAAGATGGGTGTAATTGCTGAAGAATCTTTCGATATTCTACCACTGATTAATACTGATACTCCGGAAAGAGATAGAGAAAATTCTGAACCTATGGAAGTTGAGAATGAACCAGAATTGACATTAAACAAGATTCTAGGTGTTAAAGAGAATTGTTTGAAAATATTGATTTCGTCATCTATTACTAAATACAGAGTGTTATCAAAAAAGTTAAACAGAACACCGGCGTAGGTTTTATCCAAAATTTTTACTAAAACACCTGTGGATTGTACATTCCAGTCTGTCCATCCATTTTGCGAGTTGTTCGTTAATTTTATATAGAACCTCTTATTTTCGTTTGCTATGGTTACTTCCGTAACGGATGCGTTGATTGTAACTTCAAACGAATTTTGTAAAACGTTACTCTGAATTTTTCTAAAATCCTTATTAGAAATCATAGATATTGTATTTTCATTGGTTAATAAAGAACGAGCATCGATTTTGTAAGCTTGTATGCCAACAACGAAGTTACCTGACTTTAAAAACACAACATTTTCAAAAGTTTCATTTAAGTTTTCTCCATCCGTTATTTCAGAAAGTGGTAACTCAGATTCCGTGAGGCCGTTTGAAACCTTCAAGATGGTACTCTCATTTTTTCTTAAAAGTTCAAGCTTTATCTTAATATCATGTTCGTTAAATTCGAAATTTGCTAAAATCGACTCTGGGATAGATTCATGTGATGGTTCTCTTGCCGAAAATTCTTCAAGATTGGAGTTTTGTTTTTCAGAAGAATAGTTAAACAAAACATAATGTGTATCCTGTAAAAGGCTTTTGTATTTTTCCTTGAAAAGTATTCTTCCGAAATCTTCCGCTGAAATTTCTTTCAACAAGTGGAATTCAGATAATGAAAAGTAGCTAAATTTGACCAAAAGCATGTGCGAAGAAATACTTTCAGTTACATCGAGATTGGCTAATAAATCAGCCACTTGTGATAGCTGATTTTTAGTGCTTGTGTAGTAGACCAGTTTGCCATTCAAAAGAAAACTTTCAATTCCAATCTTTTGAAGTATTACTTTTAATGCTTTAGGGTCTGTGTAACGTGGTTCGTATACTGATACATAATTTGGCATGTGAGCATAGGAAGAGAGGTCAATTATCAAATAAGTATCGTTACTGACCTTTTCATAGTCAAATCTTAGCGGTAATAAAACCATTCTCAAGGCAGTTTCGACATCTACATTTTGAAGGTCAACTGAGATTGGTACGTTTCCCAGCTTGGATGGATAAACAAAATTCAATTTTTCTTGAGATGATATGTAATTCAAAAATTCAGAAAGAGGTATATTTGAAAAATTAGCAGTTAAAGCAAGAACAGTGGCATCAAAAATTACAAAAAAGGTAAAAACAATTAAAATGGTCAATTTAATAGTCCTCATTTCGAATCACCAACCAAGTTATTTTTTCCTAAGTCTGAACCTATGGACAATAGGAAAACAATGTATCGCTTTTCAGATTCGTTATAAAACTTTTTAAAAAGCCAACCGATAATGGGTAAATCTTTTAAAAAGCTGACACCACCTTCCTTCTGAATAACTCTTTCGTAACTAAATGTACCGACAACGTAAGGTTTGTTATATTCTACACCTAAAGTAGTTTGTAAAGAAGTCCCACGTGTCTCAGTATTCAGTTCATTGACAGAGGGGAAGCCTTCTATTCTGATTGATAAATCTAGCACGCAGTTGCTGTACAAGAATCTGGGAACAATTGAAAGTTCTACGTTAGCTTGAGTCGTTACACTTGTTAATTTCCCATCTACATACCTCGTGGTTGTGAAGTTGCGTTGAGCTGATAACTTACTTTGAACGCTGTCAAATGCTTTAATTCTTCCTTCATAGAGCACTTCTAAATCAGTAACGTCGATATTAGAATTTGATAGATTCAAAATGAAATAGAGATTTGTGCTGAGAACTGGTATTTGAAAAAAGTTTAGCATATAGCTTGTACCAGCAACGGAAGGTTGTATTCCAACGTCAATTAGATACGAATTCAGAAAGCGCTCGCTCACATCTATTATTTTTACGTACACTTCTTCCCCCCTTCTTGGTAAGTCTATTTGGGAGATGAAGGACGCTATTTTTGAAGCCAATGGTGGAGGGGCATAGACAAGTAGGCTATTCTGGTTGACAGGATTGAGAATATAATCTTGGAAAGCCTTAGGAAGGGATTTCATAATTGTTTCTGCGGAGTTGTATCTCAAAGGAATTTGATAGGTTCTTGCAACGTTTGTGAAACCACTGGAGTTAGGATTTGAATTTCCTACGAAATATACACCATCCACTTTTGTCCAATAGTAGCTGTAAGGCATTAACAAAAGATCTAAAACTTTTTCGAGAGATTCCGCCTCAACTTGTATACTAATGGCACCGCTTATTGAAGGTTCATATATAATTACAGCACCTGTATCTACAGAAAGCATATTGAGTGCATCTTTAAGATTTGTATTGAAAAATGATATTTCGATTGCTAAAATCCTAGTTGCAAAAAAGATTAACAAAGAAAGCAATATAAACCCCCTGTTCATTTATGTTCCCCCAATCTGTCAAAACAAGGATTTATCAAAAGTCATCGAAGATGTATTTCTTTTGGTCTCCGTATGGAAAATATTCTATTTTCAAAAGATTTCCCCTAACAAACCTTTCGAAATCCAAGTTTATAGTCTGTCCTGGGAATATTGTTAAGGGTGTTTCATTAAGCATTCGGTTATTGTAAAGAACATTGAACTGCAAAAGACAGTCTCCGGTATTCTGAACACTGAGTATGGAATTTGTTTGAGAAGAGTTAAGAGAGGCTTTTAATGATGGAGTTATGCTCTTTCCACGTAGTACCACATAACTTGGCGAGACATTTCTGATATTTCGTCCCGAGTCTATAGAGAGCTCAATCAAATATATCTTGTCACCTGTGAAGTTAAAATCTTTGAGGTTATTTTTAATGTTAACGTTGACTTCTCTATATGGGTAGACTGTAAATTTCTTTGGTAAGAATGAGATAAAATTTTCGGAAATACTAGCTTGCAACGTTTCTTTGTAGGGTGAGAGGTTTTTTAAAACCAGACTCTGTGTAACACTCTTAGTATTGTCCGAAAACAAGACTATATCTGGCACCGTTTGGATAAGTAGGAACTGGTTCTCTGTCTTCAATTCTTTTGCCCCACTTATACTAAAATCCTGCCCGTAAGATTTTCCGGTGAGCAAAACATCAATAGTTCCTGAAGGTAGAATGTACGGTATGAATACTGAGTAAAAAGTTTTTCTTTCAGGAAAGACAACAAAATCAAACGAATCTAAGGGAAGTTCTGCAATAATCGTTCTTAGAGTTCTGGATGAAATTTGAATACTCCCTTTTGGTATGAATGCGATGTTACCTTTGTTCTCGATTTCCAACGTTATTATTGAACCGTAGTCACCGTATTTTTCATCAGGTTCAGTCAGAAGGTCTTTGACGGATATATCATTGATAACTAAGGACTGATACACAGGTATATTTGTGAACCTTACAAAGAACGGCACAATATAATTCAACCTAACCTGTATCCTTCCTCCTGAGACACTTTCTTGCGTTATCTTGAGAGCGAAAACACCTGTTGCACCGGGGAAATTTTGTGGAACATTGAACTCAACCTTGATTGGTCTTTGCTCATTAACTGCCAAGATTAAAGACTTCTCATTAACTTGAACGTATTTTTTGAGACTGTACTTGTAATCAGGATCGTCAAACGAATAGCTCCTACCGTCAGTTATAAAGTCTATGATTTCTATTGTTATGAGTGACTCGGTAGGAATGTCGTTTTTTACAAAGAACTCGTATGTAAATTGATATTTCGAAGTATCAATTTGATATATTAAGCTGGGAGATATTTCTAGTGCGAATACTAGTTTTGCCAGAAACAACACAAAAATAAAACCACCAAACTTCCTAATCATTCCACCATCCCCTTACGCGATATTTGAATCGAGTTGATTCAGAACATCTTCTTCTGAAAGAAAGATTACGTGACTTAGGTCTACTCCTAGCCTTTTAGCGAAACCAAAAATTACTTCTTCTGGTCTTTTTGTGCCTCGCTCAAGTATCAAGAAAAGTTTATCGCCTAAATCAAGAACTATATCTCCTTTTCGCACTTTGATTTCTTTAACATAGTCCTTTTTTAATGCAAGCGGTATAAAATACTTCTCACGGGTTGTTTTTTGATGTTCCAGCAATATCTTAACTTTTAACAGTGTTGAAGAATAGACTTTTGTGTTTTTCTCCTGAGTCTTGGAACTTATTTTGAGAAGCTCTTCGTAAAGTCTTTGACATTTAGCCCGGTGTTTCCTTATCCAATCATCTTCCAGACCATCAAGTAGGAAACCTGTGTATAGCTCTGAAGCTTTTTTTCATCAGCGTTATCGATAGCTTTCATAAACTCACTGTAATCACTTGGAAAATAGCTAAGATTAATAGATACATAATCTCTTTCGTTCTTCAAATAATCGTAAGGAATTTCCAAATCTCTCCTGATATAGTAAAGGTGAGCATTCAAATTCTTTCTAGAATATTCATATGTGTAACCGGGCCAAAAAGTTCTCAAGAGCTCTTCAACTGAAACCTTACTTCTATCAGAAAGCAGAATGTAAAACAAAATTTTTAAAGCCTTTCTCGAAGTAAAATCGTTAAACTCACTTCCATTTTTATAAACTTTCCAAGCTCCGAAAAATTTGATATAAAGCACGTTCTCACCTCTGTCGCTTTTCTGACTTCTCGGCAATTCTAATTTGTT
The DNA here is from genome assembly GCF_000235405.2 of Fervidobacterium pennivorans DSM 9078. Taxonomy (NCBI): domain Bacteria; kingdom Thermotogati; phylum Thermotogota; class Thermotogae; order Thermotogales; family Fervidobacteriaceae; genus Fervidobacterium; species Fervidobacterium pennivorans. Next base: position 1,668,013 of record NC_017095.1, on the reverse strand, counting down.
ATTTAACACTGTGAAGAGTAAGAATTTCTTTGGCTAATTGTGATTCAACTAAAAGAAGTATTTCAGTATCACTAAGTATGGAAGCTTTTTCGTATTTAGAAAGTATCTGATTTAGAATCTCTAGTTCTTTAACTTTCAATTTAACAGCAACCAAACCTTCTGAAAAGTCGAAAACTCTATCGACTGTAGAAAATTCAAATCCTTCAGCTATCAACTTAGGAATGGCGGGATTCGCCAATGAGAGATAGGATTCTGGCAAAATTTTCAAAAATCTAATCTTTATGTGATCAGGGATTCTGGAATCGAAATAAGCTTTCAAAAATACAGAGAAAACAAGAGACCTCAAAAGATTTCTGAAAGAAACTATCCATGGGTTATGCAGAAATGGTAAAAAATCTCCCTTGTAAAGTTCCAAGATTTGTGTAACAGCTTCTTGAAACTCTTGCTTTCTCGTATTAAGTGCCTCGATTTGTGATTGAATGATGTTAATATCAACATTAAGAGAGTGTTTTATGATAATCTTTGAATGTTTTAGCAAATCAATCTTAAAGTAGCCGTTCAATTTTCTATTTAAGTTTTTTAATATCTTCCTAATATATGATTCATCATAATAATCACTAGCTCGAAGGATGTTGAGGACCTCTGTTAACCACGCTTGTTTTTTTACGATAAGATAAGAAAAAACTATAAGCTCACTTTTTGAGAGCTCACAATCGGGAACTTCATCGATGTAAAAATCCCCCAAGAGATGAATCAAATGTCACCACTCCCCCTGTGCCGTGATAGATAATAAACAACATCCATGAGACATAATAATAAAATGTCCCCCTTTTTGCACAATTTACTTTTATAGTATTATAATGTGAGAATTTTAATTTACATCGTGACAATAATTAAATTTTCTTTACGTAAACTTATATTTGTTATTAAGAAAGTGACACTTGTGGTCATCTGCTGTAGAAATGTGTAAATGAAATTGGAAGATTAGCGAAAATATCTCAAATATTGCTTTGCATAGCTAAATTTCTGAAAAGAGAAGCAATTCTTCTTTTTTCGATTTCACAGCTTTTGAAAAGCATTAGACCTACAGACAACAATGTTTGAAATTATCATTGCTCGTGCTAAAATAAAAAGAGAAAAATCAAAATATTGTGGATTTCCTATGCAGAAAGGGGAGATGGGATATGGATAAAAAAATTCGTGTTCTCATAGCCAAACCTGGTCTTGATGGTCATGACAGAGGTGCAAAAGTTGTCGCGAGAGGTTTAAGAGATGCAGGTATGGAGGTAATTTACACAGGCTTACGTCAAACACCAGAAGAAATAGTAAAAGCGGCTATTCAGGAGGATGTAGATGTAATAGGCTTGTCGATATTATCAGGTGCGCATATGAGCATATGCAAAAAGGTTTTAGAGCTGATGGAACAGTACAACTTCCATGTACCAGTCTTTGTAGGCGGAATCATACCTCCAGACGATGCGGAACAACTTTTAAAGATGGGAATTGCTGCCGTCTTTGGACCTGGCACTCCGATATCGGAAATTGTCAAGAAAGTTCAAGAAGTTGTCGGACAAGGAGTAGCTTGATAAATGGAGAAGAAATGGAAAGACCTTGTGAACAACCAAATTGAAAGCATTTTGTCTTTGGCAAACAGAATAATTGTTCAGGACCAGCTTGCTCTTTCAAGGGCTATCACGCTTATCGAAAACAACCCAGAGCTCATTTTTTATATTGAAGAAAAATACAAAGATATTCTATCTAAAAACAGTTCTCACATAGTTGGTTTCACAGGCAGTCCAGGTGCGGGGAAAAGTACATTAACAGACGCTTACGTTGTTAAACTAAGGTCAGATGGCAAAAAGGTTGGGATAATAGCCGTAGACCCTTCGAGTCCGTTCACAGGAGGAGCACTTTTGGGTGACCGTATTAGAATGAAGCGACATTTTACCGATGATAATGTCTTTATTAGAAGCATGGGTAGTCGAGGGAACGTTGGGGGACTGAATGATGCAGTTTTTGGAGTAATTACCCTGTACAAACTCTACGGGTTTGATTACATTATTATCGAGACTGTAGGCGCTGGTCAAAGTGAAGTTGATATAGCTTATGTTGCTGATACGGTTGTGTTAGTCCTTTCTCCAGCTGCTGGTGATGAAATTCAGCTCATGAAGGCTGGTATTATGGAGATAGCTGACATATTTGTGATAAACAAATCAGACCTTGAAGGTGCTCATATACTTAAAGTAAACCTTGAGATGGTTCTCCAGTTTTCTGAGGCTTCAAAACCCATAGTACTAACGGTTGCAACTTCTGGGAAGGGAATTGAAGAACTTCACAGAGAAATCGAGAACCATAGAATTAAATTGAAAGATACAGGAGAAATAAATGAAAGAGCTAAGCGACGTATAAAGAAACATGCTGAAGTCATTATAAACAAAGATATTGCTGAAATTCTATCGAACCAGAATTTGACAGACACTGTACAAGTTTCAGAACTTGTAAGGGATGTGATTGCAAAATTTTGCCAAAAGCACTCACGCATTGAGGGGAAATCTTAAATTATGCTTCTAAGCGGAAGTATTTCGGAGCTTTCTGATATTAAGATTAACATAATAGGTGTTGGCCGTGTTTCATCTTCAATAGCAAGAAACCTTGTTGGAAAGGTAAAGTTTGGTTATGTTATATCACGTGACAAAAATAAAGCGGAGAATTTAGCAAAAGAAATAGGTGCAGAAGCAAAAACGTACGAGGATGATTTTTTACTTAGTGGAATTGTCTTGTTTGGTGTTAGTGATTCTGCTTTGCCCGATGTTTGCAAGCTGATTGAAAAGAAAGTTGATAAAAACATTGTTGCGATACACTTCAGTGGATTTTTGCCTTCTGATATATTACCAGAGAGCTGGTCTTCTGTTTCTATGCATCCAAACTGCGCAGTTTCGAATGAAAGGTATAACTTTAGAGACGTGATATTTGGTATCGAAGGAGTGGAAAGAGGGCTCCAGTTAGCAAAAAACTTGGTTGAGCTTCTTGGAGGTAAGTATGTTGTGATACCAAAGGAAAGGAAAGCCGAATATCATTTGGCAGCAGTTATTGCAAGCAACTTTTCAATAGCTTTGGCTTACCTTTCCCAAAGGCTTTACACAGATATTGGTTTTTCAGAAGAACTCTCAAGGAAGGTTATTTCAAAACTCTTTGAAAGTGTTAGTCAAAATATTGCTTCTAAGAATTTAAAAGATGCACTCACTGGTCCTGTAAAACGAGGAGATTGGGAAGTTGTAGAACAGGAAGGTAAAATCTTTGATGAATATTTTCCAGAATTCACCGAACTCTACGACATAATGGTAAAGGTTCTTAAAAAGTTAAACGAGCAATAAAAAGAAGCCACCTCAGTTTCGAGGTGGCTTCTTGATTGTTACTTTTGATTTTAATCTCTTCTTGCTATCAGTATCATCCTTATGAGTTGCAAAACAGCCATAAGCATAGCTGCAACATAGGTCATCGCAGCTGCAGAGAGCACAGCTTTAACACCCTTAAGTTCATCAGCGGGCATCAGCAAATTCTTTTCGAGAATCTGCAATGCTCTTCTACTTGCGTCAAATTCAACAGGGAGTGTAATTATTGTGAACAGAACAGCTATTGAGAAAAGTATAATCCCAAACTTTGCCAGACCAAACATACCGGTAACAAGCCCTATTATGAAAAATACCCAAGCGAGGTTAGAGGAGAATTGAGCAACAGGTGCGATAGCATTTCTTATAACAAGTGGAGTGTATCCTTTCGCGTCTTGTATAGCGTGTCCGATTTCGTGTGCTACAACACCAAGTGCGGCAATAGAATCGCTACTATATGTTGCTTGTGAGAGTCTTACAACCTTTTCTCGAGGGTCATAGTGGTCTGTTAACGAACCATGAATTCTCTCTATACGCACATTGTATAGTCCAGCTGAGTCGAGAATAAACCTAGCAAGTTCAACCCCTGTCATTCCAATTCTAGACCTAACTCGAGAGTACTGTGCAAACCGTGACTGGACAGTTATAGATGCCCATAAAGACAATAACAGCGCTGGCACTAATATTATAAACGTTGGGTCATACCAGAACATTTTTTCACCTCCTAATTATAAATTATTATATCACAAAACCTAAATTTTTTCCACAAAGCAGAGACTAAAGAGCCTTTCAAAATTCCGATTTCATTCTCCAGTACTCATCGGAAAGAATCCCCATGATTATTACATCTATATATTGCCCCTTTAAATATCTGGCCTGTCTCATCCTTCCTTCTTGAATAAATCCACACTTTTCATATACCCTTATAGCTCTTTGGTTATTTTCAAAAACCCGGAGCCAAACCCTGTTTAAATTCAAGTACTCAAATGCATATTTTAGCATCATGTGAGTAACTTCCGTTCCGATTCCTTTGTCCCAATAAGCAGGGTCGAAAATTGCTATGCCGTACTCTGCACTTCGCGCAACCCAATCAATTGCCATCAAACCTGTTGAGCCGACAAGATTGTTTCCCACTTCTATTGCGAAATTCACAGCGTTATGGGTGATGGCATTCTTTTTTATCCATTCTTCCTCCATGAATTCGTTTATTGGAAAAACACCACTGAGATAATCTTTTGTTCTTTCGTCATTGATGAGTTCTACGAATTTCTTGGCATCAGTTACTTCGATAGGTCTTAGTGTTGCCAGTTTCCCTTCCATTCTCATTTCTTTCACCTCTGTTGAGTAGCTTTATGTTCCACATACACATTTTCAGTTATGTTGATAATCTCTCTCAATCCCAAATTCCTTATGTGCAATACCCGAATCTTTTCCTGTGCTATTTTCAGCTCATCTATGTTCATGATACGAGTCAATTTCTTACCGGGATTCTCAAGTGGTTCGAAGGTTACCGAATAAAACTTTTCATAGGTTTTCCAAAACTCGTCAACAGTTCCGAAAAACTTGACCTTTCCATCTTTCAAAGCGATGATTTTATCGCACACTTCTTCCACTTCATCTTCATCGTGTGTAACATAAAAGACTGTGCAACTTTTTTCTTTGAATTCTTTGACCAAATCTTTCACAATCTGTTTGGTTTCGATATCGAGTCCTTCCGCCGGTTCATCCAAAAGTATGATTTTGGCATCTTTAAGCAAACTGATCGCCAATGCGAACCTCTGTTTTTGGCCTTTTGAAAGTTTGTTCGGATTTTCGTCTAATAGATTATCTATCTTCACGTGCATGGCTATATCGTGTATGCATCTTTGCGAACTAAAAACAGACTTGAAATATAATAGATTGTCCCTGAGAGTGAGCTCTGGTATAAAAGTGCTTTTTTCAGATACGTAAGAGATGAGTTCTCTAAATTTTTCAATATTTTCTTTTCTTTCAAACACATTCATATCGTTGTAGATTAACTTACCACTCGAAGGTTTTATAAACGTAGCAACAACATTAAGCAGTGTACTTTTTCCACTGCCGTTTTCACCGATGATTGCAACTACCTCTCCGTCGTCTATGATTCCATTTATGTTCTCAAGAGCCTTTTTATCTTTAAACTGGTGCGATATATTTTCAAATTTAATCATATATTCACCTTCAAATGCTTATGGTAGCGGCACGTAGAGAACAAGCTGTCCTGTAGCGTCATCGATTTCTATAGAGCTGTATACGTTCTTAACTTTGAGTGGATCAATGTCGCTCTGAGTGTACTTTATTATGTAAGCTTTTCTCTCTTCGTTGTACCGAACTTCGAATCCTAAAGGCTTTGTTGATATATATTTTTGCTCGTAAAGGTACTGCAGAATGTCTGCATCTGGATTTTTTGGAGGATTTGGTTCTAACACTATCATTTGTACTAATGCTTGTTGGAGTGTGCGAAAATTCGCGGCAACATTTGTTGCCTTCGCTTGTGCTAGAGCATTCAAACCTAAAGGTGTTGCAACTGACATCAACGCAGCGATAATCGACATAACTATGAGTAACTCAATGAGAGTAAAACCTCGCCTCAAAGTTACCTCCTTCTTTCTTTAAAAACTTATGCCCTCACTGGAAGGACAATGTACATATATCCTTCTACGTTCCTTGGGTTGATTTGAAGTGGGCTCAGATTATCTACAAAATTGAATTCCATTTCTTTTTCATCGATATGTTTTATAGCTTCATTTAAGAATTTCGGATTGAAGTTTACAATCAAGTCTTCTCCATCTTTTGTCACAGGAATATTTTCAACTGCTTCACCGTAATCAGGACTCTGGCTTGATAGTTCCATGACATCATCAGAAATTTTTAATTGCACTTTTTCTGTCCCTCTTTTTGCGATAACCATAACGCGTTTTAGTGCTTCTGCAAAGTCATCAACGTTAAGTACAACCCGTGTTTTAAACGCTTTTGGAAGAACTCGTTTGTAATCAGGGAATGTCTCCTCAACAGTTCTGACTATCATCGTAACATCTCCTGCATTGAACGAAACGATTGAATGGTCATATGTGATGTTTATAGTTGGTTCAGTAGTGCTCGAAAGCAACTTTCCCAGTTCTTTTACGCTTTTAAGTGCTATGATGAAGTCGAATTCATTTTCTATATCAAGCTTTTGCTCAGCCAATGCAAGTCTGTAACCATCGCTTGCAACAAGTCTTAAGAAACCGCCGTGAACTTCCCAATATACGCCGTTCAGTGCCCTCATTGCGCTTTCGCTGGAAGCACAGAAACTAACCCTGTCGAGCATTTCCTCTAGTATGGAGGTATCTATGCTAAATTTTATACCACTTTCATCTGTTTCTATTATCGGAAATCTTTCGACATCTAAAACCGTTGTAAGGTTGTATCTTGCCTTTCCGCTTTTTACTAAAAGCTTGCCATTGGCGTATTCGAATATGACCTCGTCTTCTGGCAAGTTCTTTACGATATCGTCGATCAAATCAGCATCAACTGCAAATGCTTCATTGCCTTCGTATTCTCCAACTTTTACTGTTGATATAACAGATGTCTGTAAATCTGTCGCATGAATATTGATATGGCCGTTTACGGGTTTAAAGAGTAAACACTGCAAGATAGGGTCAACTGTTCTTGAACCTATTGAGGAAGACGCAATAGAAATCTTTTCTTGAATTTCCGCTTTACTCACGACAAACTTCAGCATCTAATTCCCCCTTTTGTTTATTTTCTCAAAGATTCACTATCCAATTCCTTGTTCTTCGATTAAACTTACGAAGATTTTTACAATACTTGGATCGAACTGCATACCTGCATGTTCTGTCAATTCCTTTAGGGCAACTTCTTTTGGTAATCCTTTCCTGTAGGGTCTGTCACTTCTCATTGCGTCCCAAGCATCTACTACTGTTATAATCCTTGATATCAAAGGAATATCCTCTCCGGAAAGTCCAGAAGGATAGCCCTTCCCATCCCACCGTTCATGATGATGATAAACATACTTGGCAAGTTCTCTCAATTCGGAAGATGTTGAAAGGAAATCATGACCGTAGACAGGATGCTTCTTTATAATTTCAAATTCCTCAAGTGTCAGTTTTCCTTCCTTGTTTAGTATCGTTGAAGGTATAACTATCTTTCCAATATCGTGCACCAAAGCAGCCCAGTACGTTTTTCTAATCATTTCATCAGGAAGTCCCATTTTTTCAGCAACAAGAGAAGCTAACGTTGCAACATTTTTTGAGTGTCCTTTTGTGTAAGGGTCATGGTATTCCAGGATACGTATAATTGTGAGAATCATGTCTTTTTGAAACTTTCCTTGGTTTGTCACATAGCTGTGAGTTGCTATAAAAGACGTGAAGAAAGAACCTAAACTTTTAATGGTATCCATTTCTTCATCCAAAAAACTACGTTTTCGTTCGAAGATAATTTTGGCTCTAAGTTCCCCTCCAATAAAAATATCCGAGACTAAAACTTGTGTTTTCTCAGAACCATCTTTCGTTAAGTTCGGAAAAAGTCCTATTAATTTTTCTTTATCGACAGTGTAAACACGTTGAGTTGCGAATGGAAGTTCTGTCTTTTTTACTCGTTTTGATATATTGTTTGGGACATCGCCAAAGACAGATACCACATTTCCATATTCGCCATCAAAAACTATGAAATAACTTTTTTCAACTTCGTCCAGAAAACCAATCGCGATATCATGCAAATTTTTATAGAAGGTCTCTTCCCTTTGAACAACAATATCTCTGAGTTTTGATGAAAGGTCCTTAAATTTTTGTAGCTGAGTTGAAAGATACTTGTTCAGATTGGATCTTTTTTTCAACTTCGATATGAGAAAAACATTTGCTGTTACCGATAATCCCAAAGCTAAGGTTAAAATATTTGGAATCTCCACACCGCGACCTCCCAACCGCAGACTCTACTGAGTCAAAATGGCAAAAGAGTACCGAGAAATTTCTTTTTTCTAACCACTACTTGTAACCTTAACTATCTTTACCTCTTTGTCCTTTTTAATGACCCTATCCTCGGTGTAAAGTTCTCCATCCACTATTATCAAATGCTCTTCAGGATTCAGTCCTAATTTCTTCAATAAATCATAACCTCGCATTGATTCATCGAATTCGTAAGTCTTGAACTCGTAAAAGACCTTCACAGTTTTCCCTCGCTCCTTTTTCTTGAACGAAGTTAAATCTCTTCTACAATATACACTACGTCGCCCGTCTTTAGCATAGCTGCATTTGCTTCATCTGTATCGACATGGAACTCAAGTGCGAATTTTTCACTAACTCGGATAAGCACATCATCAAAAATTAACCTTCTGTCACCTTTTTCAACAATAACCTTGACTATATCCTTGTCTTTTACTCCAAACTTTTCAGCGTCTGTTGTATGCATATGGATATGTCTTTTTGCAACTATTACACCTTTCTCCTTAATTACAGAACCTTTTGGACCAACGATGACTATACCAGGTGTTCCTTCAAGGTCACCACTGTCCCTAACTGGAGGCATAATACCTAGTTTAAAGGCATCCGTAAGAGAAATTTCAACTTGAGTTTCTTTTCTCTCAGGTCCAAGCACTCTGACATTCTCAATAGCGCCCTTTGGACCAACAATGATAACCGTTTCCTTACATGCAAACTGACCAGGTTGCCCAAGGTCTTTTATCGGGGTAAGTTGATAATCTTTTCCAAAAAGTATCTCAACATCTTCCCTTGAAAGATGAACATGTCTGTTGCTAACACCAACAACGATAGGTATCTCCTTCTTTTTCATATAATACTCCTCCTCTCTGAAATCTCATAGTTTAATTCTCGGAATTTTGGTTAATTTTTCTTTTCGGCTTCATTAAAGCTTCTCTTACATAAATTCTCACATTTTCAGGAACGGTTATTGTAAACTCTACAGGACCTCTTTTCACATTTATCCAACAAAGACCAGAAATAGACAATTCCTGGTCTATATCCACAACAACCTTCTCTTCTTTAAATGATATCTTTTCAACATCCATTTTACCACAAGGTGGGAATAATAGCTTTCCGAAATGCTTAGGATAATTTTGCAAGAAGTTCTGATTTTTCGTCTTGTGAAACGTAACATTCTCTGGTGCAAAAATTTGGAATATCGGTCTTAAATTAGAATCTTTCATTTTAGCTTTTATTTGGCACAATCCTCCAACGAATATAGTTTCTTCTGGAAAGGGTTTAAACGTCTTCCTTGTAACCTCACCCTTTGCCAATATTTTCGATTGACATTCCGGGTCGAAGAGGTCTATCATTCTATCGTTGACGACGATGCCAGGTGAATCGAATAACTTAAGACTACCTAATCTGTGTTCTATCAATCCTATGGTTGTTCCTGGGTAAGGTGAGATTGTCGCACTTGAGTTTGTGATAGCCTTAAGCAAAGACGATTTACCAACGTTTGTAACTCCCAGAACCAAAGCGCTACCTTTCAGATTTTCCAATTCTTTCTTCAGCTTGCTAATTCCGAAACCATTTTTCGTGCTTGTGATAAAAATCTCTGAGCTCTTTGCAGGTATTCGATGTTTCAACCATTCTTTTAATTGACTCCCGCTAACTGTTTTTGGTAAAGTATCAAACTTATTTGCAACGTACAACACATTAGCACCGGACAACAACTCCACAATCTCAGGTCTATACGTACCCTCGAAATCGAACACATCAAAGATATAGACAATATGCTTAAATTTCTTAATAGCTTTCATTATAAACTCCATTATTTCATCTTCGTCGGCTTCACTTACAAGCATACCGTAATGCTTGAGCTTAAAGCATCGTTGACAAACGATTTCTTTTCCTTCCTCTAGTCGTTTGGTGTAAACTTCATAGGGTATAAATCCTGGTTTGCCGGGATGGTCAAATTGAATTTCTGCACCACAGCCTGGACACTTTAACATTCATTTCACCGCCTCAATTTCAACTTCAACTAGATAATGACTTAACTTGCCAATACCTTTTCCATTCTGATGAACACGAAACGCACGTTCTTGATGTTGATTCTGTTTACTCTGGTTCCTACGTACCCGAGCCTTTTGTATAATTCAACAGCTTGTATATTTGTATTCTCAACATCTAAACATATTTTTTTGAAGTTTCTCTGCTTAGCCACCTCTTCAGCGAAGAGCATCAGCTTTCGTCCGTATCCCATACCTCGGTAATTCTTATCAACAGCAACATGCGAAACATAAAATTCATTGTTTCGAATTTTATTTCGTTGCCAGACAAGTCGGAATAAAGGAAGTCTTTTAAAAAACTCAAAACCCATCAGTTGAAAAAGAGCAAATGCGGTCTTCAAAGCACGCTTTCTGATAGTTTTTCCATCGAACATGACGATTATTCCCACAACCTTTCCTTCGTCGATTTCAAGAACATAGGCACTGTCGAAAGAAAAGACTGTTCCGGGAGTTTTGACCAATCTACCAAGTATCAATTTCACATAAGGGCCAAAAAGCAACGGCAGAAACGAACGTCCGGTTTCAAGAATTAAACTCGCAACAACATCTGCATCGGAAATTTCTGCCTTCCTTATGATTTCCAAAAAAATCACCTCGTTTGTCAATTGATAAAAAACAAGAATTAGGAGGATAATAAAACTCCATCATTAAAATTATACCATACATCGTTAATTGGGTGAAGCAAGGAAGAAGCTTGTTACTTGTCTAACAGAATGCTATGAAAGAGGGTAAAAAAATTAAATAATAAAAGGAAAAGCAAGAAATTTTTCAAAGGCAAAAGACTCTTGGTTTTTCTGAGACATTTTCGAGTTTTATTTTAAAGATAAAAAATGATACATTCCTAATGTAATCGATTACTGTAATCGATTACATTAAAAACTATTGTGAAACTCTCTAAGAAGGTGAGAGAATGACCGTGAAAGAAATTGCCAATTTGTGTGGTGTCTCAGTTGCAACTGTATCGAGAGTATTCAACGAACCAGAAAAGGTAAAGCCAGAAACTAGGGAGAGGATTCTGGAAATAGCTAAAAAATACGGATACATGCCACATGCTATAGCAAAATCACTAAGAACCAAAAGGACAGGTGTTTATTCTCTCACTGTGATGAGTGGTGTTGAACGCGTTTTTGAAGATTCATATGTTTCCAAGTTCTTGCGAGGTGCGGTGAGATATTTCTCATCAAAAGGGCTTAAGCTTATTATTGATGTGTTTACCAAAGGTGACATTAAAAGTTACTATAAAACCTTGGTCTCATCAAAGCTCGTTGACGGATATATACTTATGGACATAAAAGATGATGATATAAGAGTTGAGTTACTCAACGAGTTGGGCGTTCCTTTCGTCTGTGTTGGGCGAAACAACAAAAATAACTTTATTTATGTCGATACAGATAACTATACAGGAGGGCGTCAAGCGGGTGAGCATTTGAAAGAAATTGGGTGCACGAATGTTCTTTTCATAGGTGGCGATGCTTCGTTACCATTTGAAAAAGAACGTTTTAGAGGGTTCGTTGATGGATTGAGTGGTTTTGGTGGAAAGGTATATAAAGCCTTCGCAAATTATGATGAGAAGAATGTACAAAACATTGTTGAGAAGTACTTAAATGAAATTGATGGAATTTTTTGCACTTCCGATGTTATGGCATACGCTGCTTTAAGGGTTTGCGAACAAAAAAACATCGACATTCCTTTAATAGGATTTGACAACATTTTACTTTCCGAAATCGCTAATATAACAACCATCGACCAGAATATTCATTTGGTAGGGGAAAAAGTTGCGCACAAAGTTCATCAATTAGTTTTAGGTGAGCAGGTGGAATCCGAAGTTATCAGCACGCATTTAGTCGTTAGAGGAACTAAAAAGTTCCTCAACTCTACAAAAGGAGGTCGGTTTGTATGAAAAGAGTTTTGATAGCTTTTCTAGCGGTTGTTTTGACGGTGGGACTTTTTGCGGTAACGAAGATCACTATTTCAGGTTGGCCTGGCAACCCCATTGAAGAAGGAGCCATTAAGAAAGCAGTTGATACGTTTAACAGCACGATAGGTAAGCAGAAAGGGATAGAAGTTGTTTGGGAACCTATTGCTGGAGACTACAAACAAGTGCTTATGACAAGGCTCTCTGGCGGAACTGGTCCTGACATTTTCTATGTTGACGTCTACGTATTCGAAGAACTCGCAAAAGCAAACGTCCTACTTCCACTTGATACGTATGTTAAGAGAGATAACTTTGACCTCAGCGATTTTTATAAGTCGCTTATCGATGCTTTCAAGTACCAAAACAGGCTTTACGGTATAGCTAAAGACTTTTCAACGCTCGCTGTCTGGTTTAACAAAGAAATATTTGACAAATACAAAGTCCCATATCTCACCAACGATGAGACATGGGACTCCTTCCTCAAGAAACTCCAACAGCTTAAAGCAGCAGGCTATGAAACTCCTCTGGCGCTCGCACCAGATTTCAACAGGGTCATACCATTTATTATAAGCTTTGGTGGAAGACTTGTAAAGCCCGATTTATCAACAGCCCTTGGTGAACCAAATTCGAAAAAGGCTCTCCAATTTTACATCGATTTAGTTACAAAATACAAAGTTGCCAAGGAACCATCTGCACTTGGTTCTGGTTGGCTCGGTGAAGCAATTGCTACAGAAAAATGTGCTGTTGTCATGGAAGGACCTTGGACGATTGGCTTTATGAAAGGCTCATTCCCAGATACATTCAAAAAGATGGGTATCGTTGAAATGCCAAAGGGTATAAAGAAAGCAACAATGATATACACAGTTGCTTGGGCTATCAATAGAGCAACACCAAACAAGGATGCAGCATGGGAAGTCTTGAAATTCCTTGTAACGGAAGGTCAACAAATATTTGTTGAAGGGGCAGGTGTGCTTGCTTCAAGAAAATCCATAGCAGCCAAGGATACTGACCCGGTAAAGAAAGTATTCTACAAGGGTGCAGAATATGGTGTGCCTTGGAAAGTCTCAACACCGACAGGTTTGTTCGCAACTGCTAACGACCAGATTAACTCCTTGCTGAAAGACCTGTTCTATCAGAAACTTACAGTTGATGAAGCAATAAAGATTATTGAGACAAATTACAATAAATGGATAGGAAAAGAGAAGTAATTGGTTGCACGAGCAAAAGGGAGGCGCTCGCCTCCCTTTTGTTAAACAGGAGGACTGAGCTATGAAGTACAAAACAAAAGAGGCGATGGTGGGTTACCTTTTTGCAACACCAATAATATTAACAGTTTTAGTCTTCACTATTTATCCGATAATTGCTGCATTTTACTATAGCCTTACAGATTATCAACCTCTGGAAGCTCGGAAATACACCTACGTAATTAATCCTTATGATGCTTTGGAAATTCACACTGGAATTTTGAGGGAAGAAGCGAAAAACTATACCATAGATGAAATGTTAGAATACTTCGATCCGGTGAATTTTGTCGAGTTGGACGTTGGCGTAAAACTTAGTGAGGAGGAGAAAGAACTTATAAAGGAATACTTTGACTCGTTAAATCTATTGAATGACTACAGGGAGGGAAAGTTGCCTAACGAAATTAAAATTGCAGATTTCATGAAAAGATACATGAATAAACACGGCGACAGGTTTACAAAATATATTCCAAGATTCGTAGGATTAAAAAACTTCAAAGACATGTTCAAGGATATGTATTTTTACACATCATTCTGGAATGCCTTGCTTTATTCAGTCATTGTTGTGCCTATTCAGACACTTTTGGCTATAATCTTGGCAGTAGCGGCAAATTCCAAGATAAAAGGAGTTAACTTTTTTAAATCAGTTTTTTTCTTGCCAGCGATAACTTCTTCCGCAGCACTTTCGATGATATTTTGGCTTATTTACTCAAAACCCGGGGTCTTGAATAAGATACTTATTGCTCTTTTTGGTAGGTTCGGATTTCAACCTGTAGATTATCTAAACGAACCAAGAATCGCACTTTTCGCAATAATGGCTATGAATATATGGTCGACAGCTGGTTATTTTATGGTCACATTCCTAGCAGGTCTTCAAGATATTCCATCAAGTATCTATGAAGCAGCAAGGATAGATGGGGCAAACGGCTGGCAAATCTTCTGGAAGATAACTTTACCTTTGCTTAGGCCACAGATAGTTTTTGTTTCAATCATGGGAACAATAGGTTGTATGCAAGTTTTTGATCAAATTTACTTCCTTATCAGAAACCTAAGGAATATTACGATATCTTTCTACATATACAAAAACGCTTTCGAATACGGAAAAATGGGTTACGCTTCAGCTCTTGCCGTAGTTCTCTTTGGTGTAATTCTTGTGTTGTCATTGGTTCAGAGAAAGATAATAAAGGAAGAGTACTGACAATTAGGTGGTGAAAATAAATGAAAGGTTCTGTAAGAAGCGTTTCAAAAACTTCCGTGATTATATCGTACATCATCTTAATAAGCTACGCAATTGCCACACTTTTTCCTTTTACCTGGGCGCTGTTAGTTTCCCTCACGCCCATAACCTACACGGATGCTCGGGGAGTCGAGAAAGGGATAAATATATTTGATTGGCCGCCAAGGATACGCTTATTTCCAAAACCGTCAGCGTTTGGAGCTCCTCTCACATTTCAAAATTACAAACTGATTTTTGAAGTTGTACCTCTGTATAAAAGGTGGCTTATGAATACAATTATTTACGCCGGTTTGCTAACAGTTGGAAATATTATCTTAAATTCACTGGGTGGCTACGCTTTTGCGAGACTAAACTTCCCGCTGAAAAACTTTTGGTTCACAATGTTTCTGGCAACAATGATGGTACCAGGTCAAGTAACATTGATACCTCAATACAATCTTCTCGTTAAGTACGGCTTAGTTAACACATATACTGGTCTGTTTTTACCAAAACTAACAAATGTGTTTGGTTTGTTTTTGATGCGTCAGTTCTTTTTGAATTTTCCAAAGGAGCTTGAAGAGGCTGCGCGAATAGATGGTTCGGGTATATTAAGGACATACTTTAAAATAGTTCTCCCAAATGCTCTTCCAGCTCTCAGTGCACTTGCTATATACACTTTCTTAGGAGCTTGGAATGACTTTCAATGGCCATTGATAATTATGAGTAACAAGGAGATGTACACACTAACCTTGGGACTTAACTTCTTCAAAACCTCCTACTATACTTATTGGCAGTACATGATGGCAGCATCTATCTTCATGACAATACCGATGCTTATCATATTCTTGGCTTTCCAGCGCTACTTTATCGAAACGGGAAAGGCGGTGGCAGTAAAAGGTTAAAATGAATAGTTATAAAAGGGAGGATTGTTGATGAAGCCAAAGGCTTGTATCTTTGACCTTGATGGAGTTATCGTTGATACAGCAAAGTACCATTATCTTGCTTGGAAAAGATTGGCAAATGAGCTTGGGTTCGAATTTACAGAAAAAGACAACGAGCGCTTAAAAGGAGTTAGTCGTATGGAATCTTTGGAAATTCTCCTTTCAATTGGTGGTGTAAGAATCGAAGACGAAAATACAAAGTTGCAATTAGCTGAGAAGAAAAATAAATGGTATGTTGAATACATAAACCAAATAACCAGAGAAGAAATCCTACCTGGTGTCATGGAATTTTTAGGTCTTCTTAAAAACGCAGGAATAAAAATAGCAATAGGTTCTGCAAGCAAAAATACAATTACTATACTCGAACGAATAGGCCTTAAAGACTTTTTTGATGCAATAATTGATGGAACAAAAATTTCAAAAGCTAAACCTGACCCTGAGATCTTTTTGAAAGCAGCTGAAGAAATGGATGTTAGACCCGAGGAATGCTGTGTCTTTGAGGACGCTGTTGCAGGCATTCAGGCAGCAAAATCCGCCGGTATGAAGGTCATAGGTGTTGGGGATCCAATGATTTTAAAAGATGCGGATAAAGTCATACAATCTTTTCAAGGCCAGACTTTGGAGCTTATAGAATTCTAAAAAACTAAACTAATCTGTTGTGTGGAGGGAGAAGTCGTGTGGGTTGTTGAGCGTAAAGAGTATCATCCTGTAGAAAATCTTGTGTACGAGACCATATTCACATTGGCGAACGGTTATCTAAGCTTGCGAGGACGGGAAGAATTTTCAAATCTTACAATGAAAGGCTCTTACGTAGCAGGCATATTTGACAAGTATTTGGCTCAAGTCACAGAACTTGTAAATCTGCCCGACCCTCTTGGATTCAAAATTTACTTAGATAACAAAGAACTTAATCTTGATTACTTGCCTCTTACCAAGTACTACCGGTATCTAGATATGAAACAAGGCATTCTTAATTCACTCTATGAATTCAACGTCGAAGGGAAGATTATAAGAATAGAGTCTAGACGATTTGTAAGCCGACCAAACATCCATCGTTTTGGGATACAATACACAATCACACCTGTGAATTTTTCAGGAAAGATTGTTGTTGAAAATTGCATCGACACAACAACTTACAACGGTTACCTTGATCCTCACAACAAAATACAGCACTACAGAGTTCTTAGGGTTGAAGACTTAAAACCCGGAGTCAGCGCGTCGGTAAAAACTCACGACAAAGGGCATATTATAGTCTTGGCAAATGCCATTTTAGCTAAGGACCATAAGGGGGAGAATGTTCTGAGGTATCGTAAATTCAGGCAAATTGGAGACATACCGCAAGAAGGATATACAATCTTTTTAACCGAGGGGCAACAAGTTGTTATAGAGAAATACGGAGTGGTATACACATCAAGAGATTTAGAATCAGAAAAACTCAAAGACAAGGATGTTGTTGATTTTGTTAGAGAAAAAGTGGAGAACGAACTGAACAATTTTATCAGAACTGGTTTTGAGTCAGAACTTAAGGCACACACTGAGCATATGGAGTCTGTTTGGAAAAGGATGGATATACTCATTGATGGTGACGAACTTGCTCAACAAGGAATCAGGTTCAATCTTTTCCATCTTTATGCTTGTGCTCCAGATGACCAACGTGTAAGCATAGGAGCAAGAGGGTTACATGGTGAGGGATATAAGGGTCATGTATTTTGGGACACAGAGATTTTCATGTTCCCGTTCTTTTTATACACTCTTCCAGAATACGCTAAAAATCTTCTTCTTTATAGGTATAACACCCTTGATGGTGCAAGAAAGAACGCACAAATGAATGGCTACAAAGGTGCTCAGTTCCCTTGGGAATCGGCAGATGATGGTCTGGAGGTCACTCCGAAGTGGGGCGAAGATTACCTTGGCAATCCTGTGAGAATCTGGACGGGTGATGAAGAATTCCATATTAACGCTGACATCGCAGTTGCTTTGGTTCATTATCACTCTGTCACTGGTGATGACCAATTCATGGTAGATTACGGTGTTGAAGTGCTTCTTGAAACCGGACGCTTTTGGGCGTCAAGACTTGAATACAATGAAATTAAGGATAGATACGAGATACGCAGGGTAATCGGACCGGATGAATTTCATGAACACGTTGATAACAACGTCTACACAAATTACCTTGCCAAGTGGAACTTGGAGAAAGCTGTAGAATATTACGAATGGCTTTCAGAAAAGGATCCCATAAAACTTGAGAAGTTAAAAACTATATTGGGAATTACTGAAAAAGAGGTACGTAGCTGGAAGACCTTAGCTGAAAAAGTCTACATTCCAAGAAAAGAAGGAGAGAAACTGATAGAACAATTTGAAGGTTACTTCGGTTTAAAGGAGTACGAAATCACTGAATGGGATGAAAACGGACTTCCAAAATGGCCAAAAGGTCTAGATTTGACCAAATTGGGTGAAACAAAGCTGATAAAACAACCGGATGTTGTAATGCTGCTGCTTGTTTTGCCTGAGGAATTCACGGAAGAGGAAATGAAAGTAAACTATGAGTACTATGAGAAAAGAACAATGCACAAATCTTCTTTAAGCCCTTCTATGTATTCAATCATGGGATTGAAGGTAGGCGACACTCACAATGCCTACAAATACTTTATGAAAACATTGTTAGTTGATTTAGAGGACAACCAGGGGAACACAAACAATGGATTCCATGCGGCGAGTGCCGGAGGAGCATGGCAATGTGTCGTCTATGGTTTCGGTGGAATGACTCTAGAAAGCGATAAGCTATTAAACTTTTCACCATGGCTTCCAGAAAAATGGCAAAGTGTAAACTTCAAAATTAACTATCGCGGTATACCTTTAGATGTTCTTATAAAAAAAGACAGCATACAAATTACTTCGCCGTCAGAAGTTGAGCTCAAAATTAAAGGTGAGAGAAAGATTGTAAAACCGGGCGAGAACATCTTTAGATTGTGATCTACTTTCTGAAAAACAAAGGGCTACCAAAAGGTAGCCCTTTTATTTACAACACCAAAAAATTATCGTTTGATACTATTTATATACCTTACCTCGCCACTACTCTTGAGAGGTATTGTTTTGTAGTTCAGGTTGTGCTGTGCGATAATTCGTCTTATTGTCCTTGTTCTTGACCTCATTACTATCGACTCAGTGATTGCTGTGTTTTTGTAGAACCTAACGCCTCTGAGCATATCTCCGTCTGTAACTCCGGTAGCTGCGAATATAACATTGTCGGATTTAATAAGGTCATCTGTTTTGTAAACTTTTTCTAAGTCATATCCTTGTTCTACGAGCCTTGTTCTTTCTTCTTCATCGATAGGCCAAAGTTTTACTTGAATTTCTCCACCAAGAGATTTCAAAGCAGCAGCAGCCAGCAAAGCTTCAGGCGATCCACCTATTCCGATGTAGATATTCACATTACTTTCTGGAAGCGCCGTTGCAATTGCCGCCGCTATATCACCATCACTTATCAACTTTATCCTTGCCCCGACTCTTCTTATCTCATCTATTATCTCTCTGTGTCTGTCTCTATTCAGAACAACGCATGTGAGCTCTGAGATATCCATTCCTAAAATTGCCGCAGCAACTCTTAAATTCTCCCTTATAGAGGCATTAATATCCAACTTTCCAGCAAGCTCAGGTCCAACAGCGAGTTTGTATGAGTAATACGTTGGGAGATATTCAATACCTCCCCTTTCCGTTGCTGCGATAACACTTATCGCATTAGGTAAACCAAACGCAACAAGCCTTGTTCCATCAACAGGGTCAACAGCGATATCGAGCTCTGGGTCATCTTCTGCCCACCTTCCAACTTGCTCACCAATGTAAAGCATAGGTGCTTTGTCTTTTTCACCTTCGCCAAGCACAACAGTTCCTCTCATCTCGATGTAGTCTAACATACCACGCATTGCATCAGAAGCCATTTTGTCAACCATTTCTTTGTCACCACGTCCGAGGTATCTACTTGCCATCAACGCGGCAGCCTCGGTTACTCTGACAAGTTCTAATGTAATTTCCTTTTCCATACAGTCCCCCCCTTTTTTGAGCCTGTCTATAAAATTGTAGCACCATGTTAGCGAAATAAGTAATTGTTACAATGTAATGCATACAAGAACATACCAGCCATTACAAAAGCATAATGAAAAATTTTACACAAACCGGTTAAAAAAAGCTATTTTTGGGTGGAAAATGGCGGGAGAGAAAATTATTTTGCGGAAGTTATCAATGTACTTTGAAGTCTTTCAGAATTTCAATGTTTAGGTCAATTATCGTGACCTGGTTTCGGTAGGCTACCTTTGAAAAATAAAAACCGTCGGAATTCCTTGTGAGAGGGATAGGTGCGGTTATAACAGTTTCTTGGAACGGCTCACCAGGTACAACGCAATAAAATGGGAACATCTGACTAATCATCCACGCAACTTTCTTATCTACAGTAACGATAACTTTCGTTCCGTGTTTTTCAAGAGTCCTCAACTTTTGAACATCAAAGTCAGGTACAAAGCTAACAGTGCTGCCATGTTTAAAAGTCAACGTTCCATTTTTATCCAAAAAGACAACGTTTCTCTTCAAAAGCTTTTTTACCAACTTCAATTCATCTTGCGTTATGTTTCTTGCTATGAGCACATCCGCTGTATTGACTTCCTGCGAAAATTCCTTTAGAACTGATTGCAGTCCTCGTCCGTCGTAGTGAATAACGGCAAGCGTAAGAATTTGACTACTTTTCTTACCAAACCTTTTCAAGAGATTTTTTGCCTTTTTAAAAGCACTCGTTAACAAATCGAAGAAGCTCGTAATTAATTCCCACAGCCTATTCATCACATTTGTCTCCTGCGTCTTTTTAGAACATAGTTTACTTGTCCAAAACAACAATTCTGCCAAAGGCATATTTCCTAGCTTGAAGCGACGATAACGGACGTCTATCGACTTTGTTTTGGTGTATCCCATCTGGCATTTCTGCGGCATCCCAGACCCATATGTTACCGTATTGGTCGAATTTTTCAAAAATAACAACGTGATCATATACATTATCTTCATTCATATCGAAAAAAATTAAGTCTCCCTTCTTCAAGCTCTTAAGGTCGGCAATGGGTTTGGTGTTGTATTTATACAGGTTGTCTGCAGTAACATCAAAAACAAGAGATTTTTGATAAACAAATTGAGTGTGACCAAGCATTCTAAGTAGGTAGATTACCAAACCACTACAATCCAGCCCGAAATTGCTTGCTCCGCCCCAAATATACGGTAATCCTTGCAATCTTTTCAGTTCAGAAAACATCTTTTCTATTTCTCCTTCAGACAACTCCCGCATCTGGAAGGCAAAGTTTGTTGATAGAAACGTTAGAGAAATAATGAGAATAAAAAGAACTGAGAATTTTTTAAGGCGCTTTATCGAGTTCATACAATTATCCTCCCAAAATGATATCAGTTTTCCTGGTCAATTATATCATAATACCACACATTCCGTGTTGAAAAATATGCTTGTATGGTATAATCTAAAATAAGTGTAATGTTTCGAATAAGAATTGTGACAAGGAGGTTTTGATGATGGAATGGGTATACATAAAGGATTTGAAGGATTACATCGATAAAGAAGTTGAACTGCGAGGTTGGGTTAGAAGAAAAAGATCCAGTGGAAAGATAATGTTCATAGAATTTCGTGATGGAACAGGTTTTGTCCAAGTTGTTGTAGAAAAAAGTACAGTCGGTGATGAGAACTTTGAGAAGGCTGACAAGCTCAGATTAGAATCCTCACTTATAGTTAGGGGTAAAGTAAAAAAAGATGAAAGAGCACCAAGTGGAGTTGAAATCCTTGCCACAGAAGTTATTCCCGTTCAAATTCCTACGGAAGATTTCCCAATCCAAAAACCAGACCACAGTATTGACTACCTCATGGAGCATCGCCATCTCTGGCTCAGAGCAAAACGTCAGTTCCACATCATGAGAATAAGGGATGCTGTAATCAAGGCAATAAGGAAATTCTACTGGGAAAGAGACTTTATACAGATAGACACTCCTATCTTTACAGGTGCTATCGGTGAAACAGCAGGTAACTTATTTGAAGTAGATTACTTTGACTACGGTAAAGTTTACCTTACACAAACTGGTCAACTCTACTTGGAAGCCGCTTGTATGGCTTTTGGTAAAGTTTACAACCTTGGTCCAACCTTCAGGGCGGAGAAATCAAAAACAAGGAGACACCTTATTGAATTCTGGATGAACGAAGCAGAAGTTGCATATTACGAACATGAAGACAACGTAAGATTACAAGAAGATTTGGTTTACTACATTGTCCAATACGTGCTCAACAACGCATACGATGACCTTGTCGCAATTGGAAGAGATGTATCCAAACTTGAAAAGGTTCAAAAGCCATTCCCGAGAATGACCTACACAGAAGCTGTTAAATTCCTCCAAAAACAGGGTTTCGATATCAAATGGGGAGACGACTTTGGTGGAGATGAGGAAACAGTTTTGGCGAAACAATTCGACAGTCCTTTGTTTGTGACCCACTACCCAAGACAGGCAAAAGCGTTCTATATGCAACCTGATCCAGAAAACCCAGAAGTCGTTCTCTGCGATGACTTGCTTGCTCCGGAAGGATACGGAGAAATAATCGGTGCATCCCAGCGTATCCATGATTACGATTTGTTAGTCGAGAGGCTCAAAGAGAATAATCTGCCAGTCGAAAAGTACGACTGGTATCTTGACTTGAGGAAATTCGGCTCGGTCCCACACAGTGGATTTGGACTAGGTGTGGAAAGAACAATAGCTTGGATAGCAGGCTTAGAACACATAAGGGAAGCTATACCATTTGCAAGAACACTTTACAGAGTACATCCGTAATTTAAATTCGAGGATTAAAGAACATAAAGTATAAAATTTCCGGCTTTACAAAAAAACAAAAAACAAAAATGGGAGGCTCCTTGCCTCCCGTTTTGTAAAAAGTATTCAAACTGAGGTGAATCAAGAATGATATGGTGGGTACTGATAGTATTTTTTGGTGGTTTTTTCCTGGGAAGATTTGTAAAAACTGACTGGATAGGTAAATACAAAGTCATCCTTGTATTGACAATGCTACTATTATTTTCACTCGGTTTAGAAATTGGAAGCAACGATGAACTTTTCGGAAAAATCGATACAATACTGCTTTACGGGCTTTTGATAGCATTTGCTGGAAGTTTGGGAAGTTTCATCTTTGGCTTTCTCTTTGAAAAGACATTTGGAAATACAAAACCAAAAAGTGACGAGAAGCGATAAAAAATTTCCGACGTGGGGGAGGAAAATAAATGGCAGTATTATTTCTTATTGGTTCTGTTTTAGTTGGGTTACTCATAGGTAGGATAGCGCATTTTCAACTTCCTGCCGGGTCTGTTGAAGTAGTTTTGTATATTCTTGTTGCACTCGTTGGTTTAGATTTGAGCAAAGAGAAAATAGAAAAAAGATTCTTTAAAGATATAGTTCTTGTGATCTTGTCAACAATTTTAGGAACGCTTCTTTTCGCATTTGTACTATCATTTTTCATTCCTCTCAAAAAACTTGAAACACTCCTTGCAGCATCCGGATTTGGTTGGTATAGTCTTTCGGCGATATTAATTTCGAATAGTTACAGTGCCTATATAGGTAGTATCTCGTTCTTTGCAAATGTTTTGAGAGAACTTATAGCCATAGTTATCTCCCCATTTGCACTAAAGCGCTCGCGCTATGGAACAATATCGGTTGCTGGTGCGACGTCCATGGACACACTCCTTGGGATTATTGCAATGTATAGCGATAGAGAAACAGCTTTGGTTTCCTTTGGACATGGTTTCATCGTTTCTTTACTAGTTCCGGTTTTTGTCAATTTCTTTTTGAAGTTGTTAAGCTAAGCATTTTTAATGTTTTCAACGTATTGTATGTATTTTTCAATGCTAAACTTTCTTTTGCACCCTTCGTAGCTCATATATCTAACCATCCCAAAGATGGGTCTTTCTGCCCATGGTCTATCGTGAACACCGCCGATTGCCCAGGCAATTCCTGTGTATCCATTAGGGTCCCTACCGTCTAGTTCGTATTTATCGTTGAGATATATTGCAAATTTCAAAGCATCTTCTGGCGAGCGTGTCCATTCAAGTATCTTCTTTGCCCAGTACATTCTCAAATACCCATGCATTTTCCCTTTCTTTACCATCTCAATTTGCGCTGCATTCCACAAATCATCATGGGTTTTTGCTTTTTCAAATTCTTCAAGTGAATAGATATACTCACGTTTATCGTTCCTATGTGCGTTCAAGGACTTCTTTGCCCATTCAGGAAACCCGTCGAACGAATCGTAATTTTCGTTGTACAAACAAAAATTATCAGCGAGTTCTCTGCGAACTATGAGCTCTTCTAAAAAATCTGCAACACTTTCTGGATAATAACGTTCGTATTGTATTATTTCCAGAGCTACACGTTGTGGAGCAATCTGCCCAAAGTGTAGATAAGCAGAAAGATTCGATGTTACATCCTTTGTAGGGTCGTTTCGAAGGTCCTTGTACAACTTCAGTTTCTTTCTTGAGAACTCCTCAAACAGTCTCATACCCTCGGTAAATCCAGGTTTTAGCCAATTCACAGGTGCAACAGCTCCGTCTACATCTAACCTTTTCAAAATCTCCTCAAAGTTATTGAACACAGATAATTTTTCAAACTCCAAATTCGATACTGGCATCTTCTTAGGAGCTGGGAAAGATGTTAGAAATTCTTTCAAATACTTTTTTATCTTAGGTCTTAACGTGTAAGCTCCGTACTCTTGTTTTTGAGAAACGAAGAAAGCAGGAACAATATTGTGGGCATCGACTTCGTACACTGGAATATTCAATACTCGAATTAGGTTTTCTTTCCAATTTTTTACTATCTTCAGTGGGTTGAAATCCGTTACTAAAGCGCAGGCGTTAACCTCTTTTATCAACTTGCTAATCTCTCTAACCGGTTCTCCAAAAGTGAAAACCAAAGGAACGTTTAACTCTTCTAAAAAAACCTTTGTTTGGAATAGACCTTGGAGCATGAAATCGTAATGCCTAAAAGGAGCGTTAAGAAAAGAGGGCACGATGTTGAAAACCACTAACAATCCGACGTTGTTTTTTAAAGCTAGTTGCTGAGCGTATAACAAAGCCCAATTGTCAAAAGCTCTTTGGTCTCTTTGCATCCAATAAACGACGGGACCTTTAATTTGTGAAAAATGGCTTTCTACTTGCTTTAAAACCCGAATTCGTCGAAAGTCACAAAAAATTTCGTTATTCATGACTTTTCATCCCCTTGAGCAAGGAAATAATTTACAACCTCCGAAAATTTTTGAAAGTCGTCTATAATATAAAGGTTAGACTTCACTTTCAAATCCGAAGCACCGAATCCTTCAACACACCTGAAGTATGATTGGAAAGCTAAAGAAATCTTTTCTTCTATCTTTTCTTTTGAAGGAATCAATATCGCAAAAAGAGGTTTTCCATAGCAAGTTAGATAGTCTATATGCCATCGCACACGCTTATTCACCGAGAAATGCCTTTCTACTCTCTTCTCAAGACTTCCCATACCTGAGCCGATGTACGCATATGTGCCGGGATTTAATTTCCAACGATTTTTTCTCAAGTTTAGCTCAACAGAGCTATCAAGTGTAAGCACAAAAATATAGGCTCCCTTCATGAATTGTCTAACTCCTCTCTGTTCTCTTGAGTAAATCTTGGGAAAGGTACAAGCAACAAACCATCTGAAGAACTGCCAAATACTAGAGAATTTTCAGTTGTTGGAAGAAAAACCGTCAAAGCACAGATTAGAGCATCATCACAGTCTTCTCTTTCTTTGAGTGACTTAAAGGAAATATTCGGAAAATCAACATATTGGGAAACTTTTTCTTCTATGACTTTCAGTCTTGTCAGCCTTTCCTCCTTTTTGCCCCTTTTATAGCTAAACAATCTTCCAAAAAATAAAGCTCCTAACGTAGCGTGTGGATATACTTCGAAAATATTGTGGTTTTCAAAACTAAAACCGATTTTGTTTAACTCCTTGTACAACGTTGTTGGGAAAAACGATTTGTACAAACTGCTATTTACAGGATATAGTGGGATTTTGATAGGATATTTTCTAAGAAACTCAAGTTCGTTCTCTCTGTGTCCATACATGTTTGTTATAACCAAAGGTGCGTCGACACCTATCACCGATGGCTTTTCCAAAGATGAGATAGTCTCCACTATTTCCTTAATATTCTTTGTGTAGATGTATCGTTGTAATTCGAACTTTTTCACCTGGTTGTTTAGTTTTACTACAACGACTGCGGTTGGCTTTCGCCCAGTCCATGAAGGGTCTATACCTACAAAATAGTAAAATTCCTCTTCATATTTGAACAAAACCATGGCAACCACCTTCACTGTAACTTTCAACGCTTATATAATATCACAAATTATAGCATTTTACTCTATTTCAAAACGCCTGAGGGATAGGAGGATGTTTGAATAGTGTAACATAGATTAGAGCAAATCCGTTACTGTAATGGACTTTACAGTTAACACAAGGCATAGTAAAATGGCAATCGCCGTCCGAAAAAAGGACGAAGCAGACAAAGCAAAAAAAGACCAGTTGACAAAGCAAAAGAAGTGTGGTAAATTAAGAAACGCGTTAAGAACGCTTAAGGAAGATTAAGCGAAAGAATTTCGGGTCTTGACAAAAGTGAAAGCGTGTGGTAAATTACCAAAGCGCGACGGAGAGCCGACTCGATGAAGGGAAGAAAGAGTCCGGTCATTGAAATACGAATAGCAGCCACCGAAAAAACAAGAGCAGGATTAAACCTGAAGAGGATTAGCTTGGAGGGTTTGATCCTGGCTCAGGGTGAACGCTGGCGGCGTGCCTAACACATGCAAGTCGAGCGGTGCAGCTGGAGGCTTCGGCCGAAGGCTGCATAGCGGCGGACGGGTGCGTAACGCGTAGGAACGTGCCCCCTGGAGGCGGATAGCCGCGGGAAACTGCGGGTAAACCGCCATAGACTCGTGAGAGTAAAGGCCGAAAGGCGCCAGGGGAGCGGCCTGCGTCCCATCAGGTAGTTGGTAGGGTAATGGCCTACCAAGCCTACGACGGGTAGCCGGTCTGAGAGGATGGCCGGCCACAAGGGCACTGAGACACGGGCCCTACTCCTACGGGAGGCAGCAGTGGGGGATATTGGACAATGGGCGAAAGCCTGATCCAGCGACGCCGCGTGGAGGACGAAGCCCTTCGGGGTGTAAACTCCTTTTGTCGGGGAAAAAGGACTGATGGTACCCGACGAATAAGCCCCGGCTAACTACGTGCCAGCAGCCGCGGTAATACGTAGGGGGCGAGCGTTACCCGGAATCACTGGGCGTAAAGGGTGCGTAGGCGGCCGCGTGTGTCTGGCGTAAAATTCCACGGCTCAACCGTGGGAATGCGCTGGAAACTACGTGGCTTGGGTGCGGCAGAGGCAGACGGAACTGCTGGTGTAGGGGTGAAATCCGTAGATATCAGCAGGAACGCCGGTGGAGAAGTCGGTCTGCTGGGCCGTAACCGACGCTGAGGCACGAAAGCTAGGGGAGCGAACCGGATTAGATACCCGGGTAGTCCTAGCCGTAAACGATGCTCACTAGGTGTGGGGGCGGAAGCCTCCGTGCTGAAGCAAACGCGATAAGTGAGCCGCCTGGGGAGTACGCCCGCAAGGGTGAAACTCAAAGGAATTGACGGGGGCCCGCACAAGCGGTGGAGCGTGTGGTTTAATTGGAAGCTAAGCCAAGAACCTTACCAGGGCTTGACATGCTGGTGGTACCGAGCCGAAAGGTGAGGGACCCTACCTTTGGGTAGGGAGCCAGCACAGGTGGTGCACGGTCGTCGTCAGCTCGTGCCGTGAGGTGTTGGGTTAAGTCCCGCAACGAGCGCAACCCCTGCCCTTAGTTGCCAGCGGTTCGGCCGGGCACTCTAAGGGGACTGCCGGCGACGAGCCGGAGGAAGGATAGTGTTAACTTGTAGTGATGAAAGAGTGTAATTGTGAAAGAATGCGATTGATATTGCCATTGTGCGTTTTCCAAAGATTCTTCACTACACAAAATCCTTGAATATATTTCGCTAAGTTCTTCGTATTCTTCAGCCCTCGCTTGAGTCGGAAAAAGTCTTTCAACAATGAAAACTTAGATTCACATTGATTGTTTTTACCGAGCGGTACCACTACGTGATTGATATTTCTGAACAACAGCTTTACTGCACTTTCATATGCACCAAGTCCATCAGTAATAAGTTCAATGTTTCTAGGTTTTGAATTACCAAAGAACTTCTCGAGCAATACTTTGACTTGTCCCATATCACGATACTTTGAGACATGCCAACAAAGAATTAAGTTAGTTTCGTGATCAACTAATAGCCAAACATAGTACTTTTGTTCTTTGAACACAAGAACAGTTTCATCAGCATGAACTGAGAAAACATTTTCGATGGTAAATGTTGGAAAAAGTACAGAGAATAAAGTACACAATTTAATAACCCATTTGTATATGGTGACATGAGATACTTTGATATTAAGAGAATGAGCAAGAGAGCGATAAGACATATTGTGTTTCATATACAAAACAAAAGCCTTTAAGACGAAAAAGATAGGGAAGCGGAAATATTTAAATTTCTCAGGAATAAGGGTGACTGGTTCGGGGAGGTTAAAAGGTACTCTATCTTTGGTACGACAAGCTCTACAACGGAAGACAACGAAAGAGCGACGGACTTTGTAAATTTGCATAGATTTACCACAAGAAGTGCATTTGGGATAAGGGAAAGGGAAGTTTTTGCGTTTTTGAGAATGGGAGAGTTTGAAAGAATGATGGCAGAGTTTGCAAAGGAATTGTTGGTTACCGTATTTGTCATGACCGTTTTTGTATAAGCTGGTGGAACCGCATTTTGGACAAGAGAGCGTTGAGTTGTTCATATCGGGATACCTCCTTTGTCGAGAGTTGGTTGGGGGGTGTCCCCTCTTTATAAGGATAATGCGGTTTTTGGAAAGTTTCAATACTTTTAGTTAACATTATCGGAGGAAGGAGGGGATGACGTCAGATACTCGTGCCCCTTATGTCCTGGGCGACACACGCGCTACAATGGGGTGGACAGCGGGAAGCGAGGCAGCGATGCTGAGCAAATCCCTGAAACCACCCCCCAGTTCAGATTGTGGGCTGAAACCCGCCCACATGAAGCCGGAATCGCTAGTAATCGCGGATCAGCCATGCCGCGGTGAATACGTTCCCGGGCCTTGTACACACCGCCCGTCAAGCCACCCGAGTCGCGGGCACCCGAAGACGGTGACCCTTAGGGGCGCCGTTGAGGGTGAACGTGGTGAGGGGGGCTAAGTCGTAACAAGGTAGGTGTACCGGAAGGTGCGCCTGGATCACCTCCTTTCTAAGGAGAGGGTGGTGGCTGCTATTCGGATTTGAGTGACTGGGCTCGTAGCTCAGATGGTCAGAGCGCACGCCTGATAAGCGTGAGGTCGGAGGTTCGATTCCTCCCGAGCCCACCATGGGTGGGGACATAGCTCAGCTGGGAGAGCACCTGCTTTGCAAGCAGGGGGTCAGGGGTTCGAATCCCCTTGTCTCCACCAATGGGGAGAGGGTCATTGAAAAGTGCATAGGGTAAGGTGAAGGTACTAAGGGCACGCAGTGGATGCCTAGGCGGCAGGAGGCGAAGAAGGGCGTGGCAAGCTGCGAAAAGCCTGGGGGAGCCGCAAGCGGGCGTTGATCCCAGGATTCCCGAATGGGGCAACCTGCACGGGGGAAACCCCGTGCGCCCGAAAGGGTGCGATACCCGGGGAAGTGAAACATCTCAGTACCCGGAGGAAAAGAAATCAAACGAGATTCCCTGAGTAGAGGCGATCGAAAGGGGAGGAGCCTAAACCAGCCGAGAGGCTGGGGTCGTGGGACACAGCTAGGCTGAGACCGCTCTGAGGCGTTGTGTAGCCGAACAGTCTGGGAAGGCTGGCCGTAGAGGGTGACAGCCCCGTAGGCGAAACGCAACGCGTAGGAGTGGCTGTGATCCCGAGTAGCGCGGGACTCGAGGAATCCCGCGTGAATCAGGGGGGACCACCCTCCAAGGCTAAATACTACCTGCCGACCGATAGCGCAACCAGTACCGTGAGGGAAAGGTGAAAAGCACCCCGGAAGGGGAGTGAAAGAGACCTGAAACTGCGTGCCTACAAGAAGTCGGAGCCCGAGAGGGTGACGATGTGCCTTTTGATTAATGAGCCTGGGAGTTACCGTACCTGGCGAGGTTAAGCCGGTAGAGGCGGAGCCGAAGCGAAAGCGAGTCCGAAGAGGGCGCGAGTCAGGTGCGGTAGACCCGAAGCCGGGTGAGCTACCCATGGGCAGGATGAAGGTGGGGTAAAACCCACTGGAGGTCCGAACCGGTGGATCGTGAAAAATCCTCGGATGACCTGTGGGTAGGAGTGAAAAGCTAACCGAACCCGGTGATAGCTGGTTCTCCCCGAAATGCATTGAGGTGCAGCCTCGGCAGTTCTGTGGTGGAGGTAGAGCACTGATAGGGCTAGTGGGGTTACCTGCGAACCCTGTCAAACTGCGAATGCCACCACACTAATGCCGGGAGTGAGCCCGTGGGGGATAAGCTCCACGGACGAGAGGGGAACAACCCAGACCGTCGGCTAAGGGCCCGGAGAGGTGGCTAAGTGTGAAGAGGAAGGATGTGGTGCGTCCCAGACAACCGGGATGTTGGCTTAGAAGCAGCCATCATTTAAAGAGTGCGTAACAGCTCACCGGTCGAGACGCACTGCGCCGAAAATGTGCGGGGCTGAAGCCACCCCCCGAAGCCACGGAACCAGCGGAAGCTGGTTGGTAGGGGAGCGTTCCGCGGTAGGGAGAAGGTAGACCCGAGAGGGCTACTGGACGAGGCGGAAGTGAGAATCCAGGCATGAGTATACGAGAGGATGGTGAGAATCCATCCCCCCGAAAGCCTAAGGGTACCTGGGGAAGGTTCGTCCGCCCAGGGTGAGTCGGGACCTAAGGGAAACCCGAAAGGGGTACCCGATGGGAAACCGGTTAATATTCCGGTACCACCTGCGTATCGATACTGTAGGCGGGGACGCAGGAGGCTAAGCTCCGGGGATAAGTGGCAAATCCCTCCAAGCGGTTAGGCGAAGAGGGCTGTAGGTAAGTCCGCAGCCTGAGCTGAGCCGTGAAGGGGAGAGCCCGAGAGGGCTCAACGGAGCTGACGCCACACTGCCGAGAAAAGCCGCGTGCAGTGATACGTGGGTGCCCGTTCCGCAAACCGACACAGGTAGGCGGGCTGAGAAAGCTAAGGGGAGCGGGATAACCCTTGCCAAGGAACTCGGCAAATTGGCCCCGTAACTTCGGGAGAAGGGGTGCTACGGTAGGTTGAACCCAGGGGAAGCCGCGAGGCGGAAACTGGGGGAGGCCGAGGTAGCCGCAGTGACAAGGCCCTGGCGACTGTTTACCAAAAACACAGGTCTCTGCGAACTCGATGAGAGGAAGTATAGGGACTGACGCCTGCCCGGTGCCGGAAGGTTAAGGGGAGGGGTGCAAGCTCCGAACCGAAGCCCCGGTAAACGGCGGCCGTAACTATAACGGTCCTAAGGTAGCGAAATTCCTTGTCGGGTAAGTTCCGACCTGCATGAATGGCGTAACGACTGGGGCACTGTCTCGGCAGGGGACCCGGTGAAATTTCAGTCTGGGTGAAGATGCCCAGTACCCGCAGCTAGACGGAAAGACCCCGTGGAGCTTTACTGTAGCCTGG
Source organism: Fervidobacterium pennivorans DSM 9078 (assembly GCF_000235405.2). NCBI lineage: Bacteria > Thermotogati > Thermotogota > Thermotogae > Thermotogales > Fervidobacteriaceae > Fervidobacterium > Fervidobacterium pennivorans. Next base: position 1,636,543 of record NC_017095.1, on the reverse strand, counting down.
TATTGTGCTCTGCTGCGGCGTGTACAGGATAGGTGGGAGGCTGAGAACCGGGCTCGCCAGGGTCCGGGGAGCCGCCGGTGGGATACCACCCTCGTCGCAGCGGAGTTCTAACCTACGCGTGTGGAGAGCACGCGAGGGACAGTGCCAGGTGGGCAGTTTGACTGGGGCGGTCGCCTCCTAAAGGGTAACGGAGGCGCGCAAAGCTCGGCTCAGGTGGGTTGGAAATCCACCGTTAGAGTGCAAGGGCAAAAGCCGGGCTGACTGCGAGACCGACGGGTCGAGCAGAGGGGAAACCCGGTCCTAGTGACCCGGCGACACTGAGTGGAAGGGTCGTCGATCAACGGACAAAAGTTACCCCGGGGATAACAGGCTAGTCTAGCCCGAGAGTTCACATCGACGGCTAGGCTCGGCACCTCGATGTCGGCTCATCCCATCCTGGGGCTGAAGCAGGTCCCAAGGGTTAGGCTGTTCGCCTATTAAAGGGGTACGTGAGCTGGGTTCAGACCGTCGTGAGACAGGTCGGTCCCTATCTGCTGCGGGCGTAGGAGGCTTGAGGAGGGTCGCCCTTTGTACGAGAGGACCAGGGTGAGGGAGCCACTGGTGTACCAGCTGTCCTGCCAAGGGCATACGCTGGGTAGCCACGCTCCTGAGCGATAACCGCTGAAAGCATCTAAGCGGGAAGCGCGCTCCAAGATGAGGCCTCCAAGGCCGGTCCGAGAAGAGGACCTAGATAGGCCGGTGGTGGGAGCACCGAGAGGTGTGGAGCCAACCGGTACTAATAGGCCGAATCCTTCACCTTAACCCTATGCACTTTTGAATGACCCTGGGTGCCGATACTGCGGTGGGAAACACCCAGCTCCATTCCGAACCTGGCCGTTAAGCCACCGCGGGCCGATGGTAGTAAGCGGGCGACCGCTTGCGAGAGTAGGTAGTGCCCAGGTTTAGGATAAATGAACAAACCACTCCCTGAAAAATACTCAGGGAGTGTTTGTTTTTTAGGTACAAGTGCCAAGTTCTGAGTTGCGGGTTGCGAGTGAAAAAACAAAAAATAATCACTTTCTCGCAACTCGTAACTCGCCACTCGAAACTTCTTACATTCTCGACGGTTTTTCATATCCTGTCTTTATCCACCAGATATGCAATACTCTGCCTTCTATTTCTTCTTTCTCATACTTACTCTCTTCTATTTCTTTCTCAAATATCACATACCATCCTTCGTTTAATCCTCTTCTTTTTATGTATTCCAACAACTGCCTTTTCCCTTTCTCATATTCGTCGTACCATATATTCGATTTTACTTCTATCAGGTATTCTTTGTTGTTCACGTTCACAAGTAAATCGACTCGTCCTCCACATATTTGTGCTTCTGGGTACACTTTCCCTCCGATTATCTCAACGTACGTACTCAAGAATTGATCCAAGTTGTATTGGTAAACGCCTTCGTAGTAATTTCTTCCATTGAACATTATCCCGCCTCGTTGCTCAATGTATCGGATGTATCGTTCAAGTAATTTGTTTAAATCTATCCCACCATCTTGGGTTATGTACGTTTTTATCGTGTCTTTGAGCGTTATCATGTAATCTCGCTCACCATTAATTTTTGGTTTGAAGTAAGAATAAAGCTTTTTGTAATACAACGGTACTTTGACACAGCATACTCCTTCGCAGTTGTCTATCACTCCGTGTAAGTATAAAAACTTTATCCTCTCATCGCTTATATCAAACTCCACCTTATTTGGGTCAAACAATATACGGAGCATTATCTCTTGTTCTTTTTTTGCCTTTGCAACGATGTTTTCCATGTTTCTATTTATGTACACTTTGAGGAAATCGTATAGTGTTTTATCAAAGTGTTGTTTGGTAATGATTTTCTCATTCTTAGCTTTGTTTTCGACTAAATCGTATGCAAGAGCGTTTGTTAATCCTGGTTGTCCAGCTGCGTTGTGCCAGATTAATTCTTTGACTTGCTCATCGAACATTTGCCCTGTTTCGTTTTCGTGTTGGGAGAGTAAATCGTACACTTGTTCTTTGGTAAAATACGGAAGCCAAAGGTGTTCCGCTATATTGAACGGACTTGCGTTATCTGAGAGTACCCCGCTTAAATACCCTACACTTATCAGTATCACGCTTCTTAATTTCACTTCTTTTTTTCTGTGATATATCCCCCTTATCACATGTAAAAAGCTGTTCATTACTTCCGAATTATTCATCAGCTCAAATTCATCTATCATCAGTACTATCTCTTTTTCTTCAATTTCATACAATCTTTCAAACAATCCCTTTATGCCTTCCATATTTTCTGGTACAGCTATATCTACATCTTTTCCATAATCCCATTTTATGCTTCGTTTTATATCATCAACAAATACTTTGAGAAATTCATTTTTGTTGTTGGTAAAATAGGTTTCAAAGGAAAGAAAAATAGAAAGGTATTTGTCTTTGATTTTGTCTCTTACATCGTTTAAAAACGTAGTTTTCCCAGTTTGTCTGGGAGCAGAGATGGTGAAGTATCGATAATTTTCGATGTATTCAAGAGCTTTTTGCATTTCAACTGGTCGTTCAACGTAATAGCAAGTTTCTTTATCGACCGGTCCTGTGGTGCAGAATCGTCTCATCGGAACACCTCTTTTAAAGTCGCAAGTTCCGAGTGTCGGGTTGCGAGTGTTTTCATCGGAATCTGCTGATCTGGAATCCGTAAAAAATTGTTTCTCAATTTTCTGACGATATTCTTATTTTATTATATCACAAAACAAAATGAAGTCTTCCTAAAAAAGAGAGAGTAAGAATTTATGGTAAAATAGGAGTTAATAAGATACAATGGAAATCTTTGGAGGTTTTTGTATGAGGACAATTATTGTTTGGTTTGAGAATGATTTGAGGGTTTCTGATAATCCGCTCTATATTATGCATCTAAACAGGGAAGAGTTGTTCCAGTGTTTATTTATGCAAGTGATAATGTAAGAGAATTAGGTGGAGCAAAGAAATGGTGGTTACATAAGTCCCTTTTAAGTCTGATCGAAAGTTTGAAAAGTTTAGGAGTAAAATTGATTATCAGAAAAGGGAAAGATTCTTCATCTGTTTTGAAAAGTCTAATCAGTGAGGTACACGCCGATTCGGTTTATTGGAATAAACGTTTTGATCCATTGGCTAAATCAAGGGATGAGAATATAAAGAAAGAGTTGATTTCTTCTGGGATAAACGTCGAATGTTTTGACGGCTTTTTATTGCATAATCCAAATAGTTTCTTTACCGCCGATGGAAAGCCATACGGTGTTTTTACCCCATTCTGGAAGAAATTCCAAAACGAAATTGTTGTGTCAGCACCGTTACCTGTACCAGAGCGTTTGCAAGGTGTGGAGTTCGATGTTCATTTAGAGCGTTTAGAAGATTTGAACTTGTTACCGAAAATAAAGTGGTACGCTGAGATGGAAAATTTCTGGAGTGTTAGTGAGCAAGATGCACAGAAACGTCTAAATTGGTTTATCTCACATGCTTTGGATGGTTATGGAGAAAACAGGGATAGACCAGATTTAGATGGTACGTCCTTGATGTCTCCGTATCTTGCAAGTGGTTTGATTTCGCCAAGACAGATTTGGCATTCGGTTGTAAATAGTAAAAAGAATGGAGTTTCAGAAGGTGCGGAGGCTTTCTTGCGTGAATTGGCTTGGAGAGAGTTTTCTTACCATGTTCTTTATCACAATCCTGATATGGTAAATGCCAATTTGAAAAAGGAATTCGATGCTTTTCCTTGGAGATGGGATAAGACAGATGATTATGTGAAATGGACAAAGGGTTTGACTGGAATTCCGATAATCGATGCTGGTATGCGTCAGTTATGGAAAACAGGTTGGATGCACAACAGAGTGCGCATGATAGTGGCTTCTTGGTTGACGAAAAATCTTCTGATACATTGGAAAATTGGAGAAGAATGGTTTTGGGATACACTTGTGGATGCTGATATTGCTAACAACGTTCAAGGTTGGCAATGGACAGCTGGCTGTGGCGCTGATGCGGCACCGTATTTTAGGATATTCAATCCTGTTTTACAATCGAAAAAGTTTGATCCGAAGGGTATGTACATCAGAAAGTGGGTACCAGAACTTGCAAAACTTCCAGACGAATACATACATGAGCCATGGAATGCACCAGTGTATTTACTTAAAATGATAGGTTTAGAACTTGGAAAAGATTATCCGTTACCCATGGCTTCGATAGAAGAAACAAGAAAAAGGGCGTTGGAAGCTTTTGAAAAAATCAGGCGGAAGAACTTATAGAAATTTTAAGTCAAGGAGTCATATTTTTTCGTATTTTCTCAGCTGGGAAAACTATTTTTATTGGTTTTATAATTAGAATAATTGTGAGTAATATAAAAAACTCTATCCAACTTTGCAGTGAAATAAAATTGAATAAGTTGGAATGTATCAGAAAATTAAACCTTTGCGAATACCAAGCCCCAAAAAAGTTATGTAAAAAGTGAATTAATGTTGCTAAATAAAGGCTTTTTGTGCTTTCGAAGATTATAGTAACTAATGTACCTATTATAAGGATTTCAAAGGCTGTTCTCAGGAAACTTTTCAAAAACAATTGATTCACATTAAACGAAGAGAAATGAACACCAACAAATATCAAATTAACAACTAAACATGACGAAAAAACTCCGAAAAACTTTCTTGAATTTTTATACAATACAAATCGATAAAAAAATTCTTGATAAAGAGCGCCCATAAAAAAGCGAAAAAGAAAAGCAATTTGAACATTAGTTGGCAAAAAATTTATATTTGATTTTACAAAGATTTTTGTAGTATCTGGAATGAGAAAGTTTAAAAATAATAAGATTGAAAAGACAAAAGGTATCGTTATAGTGAGGTAGAGAATGAGTTTTAAATTCTTTTTGATTAACGTGAAAATTTCTTCGTCTTTGAAAAGAAGTTTTGAGAAAAAACTTATAGTTGATATTAGCACAAGAAATTTTAGAAATGAACTTATCATAAACTTATAAATAATAGAGTTATTTTCAATAGCTAATTCATACCTAACTGCTGGATTCAATACTATATCAGCCATTAATCTGAAAAAGTTATTTGCAAATATTCTACTTGTTAAAACAAAAATAATTTCATTAACGATAATTATAGAGATGAACTTGATAAGAAAAACTAATTTATGAGTGTTAATTTTCATTTTTTATAAATCAATCTCCCTACTTTTATATTTTTATCTAAAAGACAAATTCCCGAGAGTAATGTCATACACTTGATTTCTATGGGAATTAAGTTACCTTTCTCACGAAATCTTTGAAGAATTGGGAATAAATAGAAATCCTTTTCAAAATGAAATTCTCTTTCTAATTCTTTAGTAAAGAGAAAAACTATTCTTTTGTCTATACTAAGAACAATAGAGAGTGTCTCTCTTAACTGTGAATTTCTATTATTGAAAAACTTTCCAGAGACTAAAAGTGTAAATTTTTCATCAATTTCTGGCATAAAAGTTGTTCTTTGTCTACCGTTAGAATCAAAAATCAAAAGATCAATTTTGAAATTTTGAGTTAATATTGTGTCTTTGCTCAATGTTTTCTTAAAAAATACTTTCTTACCAAGTTCTATTTTTTCATCTCCGAAAATATTATAACATATTTCTTGGTTGTTCAAAAATAGTTTGTAAGTATCGTTTGTTTTGACCTTAAGCCAATATTCTTTGAAAGAAATATTTTCCGTGCAATTGCTATAAAACAGTACTATTTTTAAATTTTTGAAATCGATATCTTTGTTATTTGGTATATTTCCTTGTCCAATCGTAATCAAATTCACACGGTGCTCCACCACCAGCTACTTTTCTAATGTCTGGTTCTACAATTTGGGTTGATATTATCCCTTCGTTATAGCCTCCAAACGTTATGTATGTTCTGTCTTGTGGTTCAAGCTCTGAATAATAATTACCTGCGAATTCATGTCGAGTTTTTGTATAGTTTGAAGTTCCATACCATCCTGCTGGATCAGGATTATCTTCCCATCTGGAATCTGTTTCTTTTATCGTGTTACTTGCTTTTTTCTGAGCAACAGCTCTTCTCATTTCATCTTCCCATCTTGGAAGATATCCACTTCCGTCTATTCTTGAAATATCCATCTAAATCCCCCCTTGTACAAGCAGATAATGTTAACTAAAAGTATTGAAACTTTCCAAAAACCGCATTATCCTTATAAAGAGGGGACACCCCCCAACCAACTCTCGACAAAGGAGGTATCCCGATATGAACAACTCAACGCTCTCTTGTCCAAAATGCGGTTCCACCAGCTTATACAAAAACGGTCATGACAAATACGGTAACCAACAATTCCTTTGCAAACTCTGCCATCATTCTTTCAAACTCTCCCATTCTCACAAACGCAAAAACTTCTCTTTCCCTTATCCCAAATGCACTTCTTGTGGTAAATCTATGCAAATTTACAAAGTCCGTCGCTCTTTCGTTGTCTTCCGTTGTAGAGCTTGTCGTACCAAAGATAGAGTACCTTTTAACCTCCCCGAACCAGTCACCCTTATTCCTGAGAAATTTAAATACTTCCGCTTCCCTATCTTTTTCGTCTTAAAGGCTTTCGTTTTGTATATGAAACACAATATGTCTTATCGCTCTCTTGCTCATTCTCTTAATATCAAAGTATCTCATGTCACCATATACAAATGGGTTATTAAATTGTGTACTTTATTCTCTGTACTTTTTCCAACATTTACCATCGAAAATGTTTTCTCAGTTCATGCTGATGAAACTGTTCTTGTGTTCAAAGAACAAAAGTACTATGTTTGGCTATTAGTTGATCACGAAACTAACTTAATTCTTTGTTGGCATGTCTCAAAGTATCGTGATATGGGACAAGTCAAAGTATTGCTCGAGAAGTTCTTTGGTAATTCAAAACCTAGAAACATTGAACTTATTACTGATGGACTTGGTGCATATGAAAGTGCAGTAAAGCTGTTGTTCAGAAATATCAATCACGTAGTGGTACCGCTCGGTAAAAACAATCAATGCGAATCCAAGTTTTCATTGTTGAAAGACTTTTTCCGACTCAAGCGAGGGCTGAAGAATACGAAGAATTTAGCGAAATATATTCAAGGATTTTGTGTAGTGAAGAATCTTTGGAAAACGCACAATGGTAATATCAATCTCATTCTTTCACACTTACACTCTTTCATCACTACAAGTTAACACTATCTACAAGCATTTTCAATCAAGATTTTATCAAAACAACTGTTTTGTTGAAAATTCTTTAAATTAGAGATATTGATAAATCTCTTCCGTTTCTTAGAGTTTTCTTTTCTTTTCTTTTCTTTTCTTTTCTCATGATTTCTTACAATTTTATTGTTTTAGTTGCTTTTACATTAAATAATATACTATGTATAATTACAACGAGCATTTATGAAAATAAAATTCAAAGGGGGAATAGGTTGTGAGGAAAACATTGTTATTAATTTTGGTATTGCTGTCTGTTTTATTTTTATTTCTTACATACTATCCACGGTTATTTTTCACCGAAGGTAACGGCACACAAGATTCACCATTTGTCATTAAAACAGTGAAGCAATTTAATTCGCTTTCAAAGATACAAACAAAGGGAAAGTTTTTTATTTTGGGGAATGATTTAGATTTTTCAGGAGTTGAGCTTAAACCAATAAAAGTTTTCGGCGGTATACTTGACGGAAATGGACATGTTATCAAGAATTTGAAAATCGCACCGAATAAAGATGGTAATTCAGCCATTTTTGAGAAGATATTGCCAACTGGTCAGATAAAGAACCTAACTTTTGAAAACTTGGTGATAGTACCTGGAGCAAAATCTTCAAGTATCTCTATTTTTAATCAAGGAGAAATCAAAGATTGTAAAGTTTCAGCTGAGTTGTTTTTTAAAGAACCTCCAAAGGCAAGTTCGGAGGTTAGATATTATTATCCGAATACAGTAACAATTTTGGCAATTAAAGTTGGTGGAATCGCGACTGTAAATCAAGGTAAGATAGAAAATTGTACTTTTTCAGGAAAGATTGCATCGGAAATTTTTGAGGATGAGAGACTATATCTGATAAGTGGAATTTGTGTGGAAAATGAAAAAGATGGAACGATAGATAATTGCAAAACCTACGGTGAAATTACATTTGAAAGATTTTATTCCGTTGATATCGCTGGGATATGCACATGGAATAAATCTGGTGGTATGATTAAAAATAGTTCTTCTTCCTTTAAAATCAAAACCGATGGAAATTTTGCAAATGCCGCTGGTTTGGTTTTTAGAAATGATGGAACTATTTCAAGGAGCATTTTTAATGGACAAATGGAAGGAAATAGTGTTGCTGGGATTGTTTATGTGAATTCGAAGACAGGTTTTGTCGATAAGACAGGGATGATTGGTTCTTTAACTGCTTTTAATTCAGTTTGCGGTATTGTAGAATCAAACTTAGGAAGGATTTTTGAAAGTTTCTTCAACGGGGAAATAAGAAGTTATAACAACGTGAATGGGGTGTTTTACGAGAATTTTGGAAAGATAGAGGATGTTTATTTTCACGCTAACGTGTATACAAAAAATATAAATAACATAGGATACAAGTTAGGTGATGGCGGAGAGGTAAATAACGTTTTTTCAAAGGTGATTTTTAAGAACCAAAAAGAACGATTCAATTATTTTGTGAATTATATTTCCGATAAAGCACTCTTTGGAAATTGTATATCCGTTTTTTCAGACGATGGTGTGAATTTTGAAAGAAAAGCAAATATCTCTGATTCGTCGAAGAACTGGGATTTTGAAAATGTTTGGCTTGATAAAGATGGAGAATACGAATTAAGGCTTATGGAAGAAATGCTCAAAAATACCAGATAAAAAATCCCCCAGGATACGATCTGGGGGATTTTTACACTTCATTCAGCTTCCAATTCTTCTTCAGGCTTTTGTTCAGTGACAGTTGTTAGCTTTCTTGGTACTTTCTTGATTATGTAAAATTCCAATTCATCTCCTTCTTTTATATCGTCAAAATTCAAGAACTTAATTCCGCATTCTTGAGGTGCACTGACTTTGTTCACATCTTGTTGATAGTGCTTGAGCGATTCTAATTTACCTTCGAATACAAGTGCGCCATTTCTGTATATCCTTACAAAACCATTCTTTTCCACGTATCCATCGTACATCTGTACACCAGCGATGTTTCCAACTTTGTGTATTTTGAATACCTTCTTTATCTCTCCAGTTCCGGTCTTTTCTTCAACTTCTTCAGGTTCGAGCATTCCTTCGAGAGCGGCTTTGAGTTCTTCGAGTAATTTGTATATGATTGTATATGTTTTTATCTGTACACCCTCCGTTTCTGCAAGTTTTGAAGCTTGGTTATCTGCTTTCACTCTGAAGCCAAGTATAACTGCTTCAGAAGCACTTGCCAACATGACGTCACTTGAATTGATAGCTCCAACAGCTGCGTGGACAACATCGATATCAACTTCGTTTGTTCTAAGTTTTGCTATAGCGTTCTGAAGTGCTTGCAATGAACCAACGGTGTCGGCTTTCAGAATAAGTTTAACTTCTTTCTTTTCGGTTTCTTGCATCTTCTTGAGTATCTCTTCAAGTTTTATCTGGCGTTTCTTTCTCAATTCTCTTGCTTCTATCTCTTTTATCTTTTCGACGATTTCTATCGCTTCTTCTTTTGAATCAACAACGTAAATGATACTGTGTGGATCTGGTAATTCTTCAAAGCCAACTATCATAACCGGTGTTGATGGTTCAGCTTCTTTGATTCGCCTACCTTTGTCATCTATCAACGCTTTAACTTTTCCGTATACTTTACCTGCTACAACGTAGTCTCCAACTTTTAGAACTCCGTCTTTGACAACGGCGTTTGCAACTGGACCATAACCTTTATCGAGTCTTGTTTCGATGGTTACAGCTCTTACAGGACTATCCGGTATACATCTTATATCTTGCATTTCTGCAACTAAAAGAATCATTTCAAGAAGAGTATCGATATTGATTCCATTTCTTGCTGAAATTGGAACGACAATTGTATCCCCACCCCAATCTTCTGGGATGAGATTGAGTTTAGTTACCAAATCTTGCTTTGTGAGATCCACATTTGCGTTTGGCTTATCTATCTTATTAATTGCAACAATTATAGGTACATTTGCAGACTTTGCGTGGTTGTATGCTTCTATCGTTTGAGGCATTACACCATCGTCAGCGGCAACAACTAAGACAACGATATCCGTTGCCTGTGCACCTCTTGCTCGCATTTCAGTAAAAACTTCGTGTCCTGGAGTGTCTATAAACGTGATTTTTTTACCATTGACGATAACTTGATAAGCACCTATACTTTGAGTAATTCCGCCTTCTTCTTTTTCAGCAATGCGTGTCTTTCTGATGTGGTCAAGTAACGTTGTCTTACCATGGTCAACGTGTCCCATAACGGTTACAACCGGAGGTCTGTTGACCAGTTTATCTTTGTTATTTTCATATATTTCTGTAAATTTTCTCTTGAGTTCATCGAGAGGATTTTCTAGCTTAACAACTTCTTTTACTGATGTTTCCTCTTCTTCAAATGTTAACCTGACGTCGTACATCTTAGCGATCTTTTTCGCTAAGGATACGGAAATAGCTTGACCTGGGCGGAGAACTTCGCCTTTCATGAAGAAATCTTGTATAATTCTATTTTGAGGTACCTTTATTTTTTCGGCGAATTTATCAAGCTTAAGATCAGCCTCTGTTATATGGACTGGAGGCTTTTTGGTTTCAACTTTTTCTTTTACAGGTTCGCGTGATTTAGTGAGTGTAAGTTCTTCCTCTTCATCGAGAGTTTCTTTATATATATCAAGGAGAATGTTAACTGTTTCCTCATCGATATAACTCATGTGGCTTTTTACTTCGATACCAAGCTCTTCCAATTCGTGGAGTAGTTCCTTGGTATCCATATCGAGTTGCTTAGCCAATTCGTATACCCTTAATCGTGCCAATAAATCCACCTCCTCAGTTCTTCAAGATAATGTTAACTAAAAGTATTGAAACTTTCCAAAAACCGCATTATCCTTATAAAGAGGGGACACCCCCCAACCAACTCTCGACAAAGGAGGTATCCCGATATGAACAACTCAACGCTCTCTTGTCCAAAATGCGGTTCCACCAGCTTATACAAAAACGGTCATGACAAATACGGTAACCAACAATTCCTTTGCAAACTCTGCCATCATTCTTTCAAACTCTCCCATTCTCAAAAACGCAAAAACTTCCCTTTCCCTTATCCCAAATGCACTTCTTGTGGTAAATCTATGCAAATTTACAAAGTCCGTCGCTCTTTCGTTGTCTTCCGTTGTAGAGCTTGTCGTACCAAAGATAGAGTACCTTTTAACCTCCCCGAACCAGTCACCCTTATTCCTGAGAAATTTAAATATTTCCGCTTCCCTATCTTTTTCGTCTTAAAGGCTTTTGTTTTGTATATGAAACACAATATGTCTTATCGCTCTCTTGCTCATTCTCTTAATATCAAAGTATCTCATGTCACCATATACAAATGGGTTATTAAATTGTGTACTTTATTCTCTGTACTTTTTCCAACATTTACCATCGAAAATGTTTTCTCAGTTCATGCTGATGAAACTGTTCTTGTGTTCAAAGAACAAAAGTACTATGTTTGGCTATTAGTTGATCACGAAACTAACTTAATTCTTTGTTGGCATGTCTCAAAGTATCGTGATATGGGACAAGTCAAAGTATTGCTCGAGAAGTTCTTTGGTAATTCAAAACCTAGAAACATTGAACTTATTACTGATGGACTTGGTGCATATGAAAGTGCAGTAAAGCTGTTGTTCAGAAATATCAATCACGTAGTGGTACCGCTCGGTAAAAACAATCAATGTGAATCTAAGTTTTCATTGTTGAAAGACTTTTTCCGACTCAAGCGAGGGCTGAAGAATACGAAGAACTTAGCGAAATATATTCAAGGATTTTGTGTAGTGAAGAATCTTTGGAAAACGCACAATGGCAATATCAATCGCATTCTTTCACAATTACACTCTTTCATCACTACAAGTTAACACTATCGCCACGGAACCTGTCGAAAGGCAGGTTGGTAGGGGAGCGTTCCGCGGTAGGGAGAAGGTAGACTCGAGAGAGCTACTGGACGAAGCGGAAGTGAGAATCCAGGCATGAGTATACGAGAGGATGGTGAGAATCCATCCCCCCGAAAGCCTAAGGGTACCTGGGGAAGGGTCGTCCGCCCAGGGTAAGTCGGGACCTAAGGAAAACCCGAAAGGGGTATCCGATGGGAAACCGGTTAATATTCCGGTACCACCGGCTAACCGATACTGCAAGCGGGGACGCAGGAGGCTAAGCTCTGGGGATAAGTGGCAAATCCCTCCAAGCGGTTAGGCGAAGAGGGCTGTAGGTAAGTCCGCAGTCTGAGCTGAGCCGTGAAGGGGAGACTCCGAAAGGGGTCAACGGAGCTGACGCCACACTGCCAAGAAAAGCCGCGTGTAGTGGTTAGCAGGTGCCCGTTCCGCAAACCGACACAGGTAGGCGGGCTGAAAAAGCTAAGGGGAGCGGGATAACCCTTGCCAAGGAACTCGGCAAATTGACCCCGTAACTTCGGGAGAAGGGGTGCCACGGTAGGTTGAAGTCAGGGGAAGCCGCGAGGCGGAAACTGGGGGAGGCCGAGGTAGCCGCAGTGACAAGGCCCTGGCGACTGTTTACCAAAAACACAGGTCTCTGCCAACTCGATGAGAGGAAGTATAGGGACTGACGCCTGCCCGGTGCCGGAAGGTTAAGGGGAGGGGTGCAAGCTCCGAACCGAAGCCCCGGTAAACGGCGGCCGTAACTATAACGGTCCTAAGGTAGCGAAATTCCTTGTCGGGTAAGTTCCGACCTGCATGAATGGCGTAACGACTGGGGCACTGTCTCGGCAGGGGACCCGGTGAAATTTCAGTCTGGGTGAAGATGCCCAGTACCCGCAGCTAGACGGAAAGACCCCGTGGAGCTTTACTGTAGCCTGGTATTGTGCTCTGCTGCGGCGTGTACAGGATAGGTGGGAGGCTGAGAACCGGGCTCGCCAGGGTCCGGGGAGCCGCCGGTGGGATACCACCCTCGTCGCAGCGGAGTTCTAACCTACGCGTGTGGAGAGCACGCGAGGGACAGTGCCAGGTGGGCAGTTTGACTGGGGCGGTCGCCTCCTAAAGGGTAACGGAGGCGCGCAAAGCTCGGCTCAGGTGGGTTGGAAATCCACCGTTAGAGTGCAAGGGCAAAAGCCGGGCTGACTGCGAGACCGACGGGTCGAGCAGAGGGGAAACCCGGTCCTAGTGACCCGGCGACACTGAGTGGAAGGGTCGTCGATCAACGGACAAAAGTTACCCCGGGGATAACAGGCTAGTCTAGCCCGAGAGTTCACATCGACGGCTAGGCTCGGCACCTCGATGTCGGCTCATCCCATCCTGGGGCTGAAGCAGGTCCCAAGGGTTAGGCTGTTCGCCTATTAAAGGGGTACGTGAGCTGGGTTCAGACCGTCGTGAGACAGGTCGGTCCCTATCTGCTGCGGGCGTAGGAGGCTTGAGGAGGGTCGCCCTTTGTACGAGAGGACCAGGGTGAGGGAGCCACTGGTGTACCAGCTGTCCTGCCAAGGGCATACGCTGGGTAGCCACGCTCCTGAGCGATAACCGCTGAAAGCATCTAAGCGGGAAGCGCGCTCCAAGATGAGGCCTCCAAGGCCGGTCCGAGAAGAGGACCTAGATAGGCCGGTGGTGGGAGCACCGAGAGGTGTGGAGCCAACCGGTACTAATAGGCCGAATCCTTCACCTTAACCCTATGCACTTTTGAATGACCCTGGGTGCCGATACTGCGGTGGGAAACACCCAGCTCCATTCCGAACCTGGCCGTTAAGCCACCGCGGGCCGATGGTAGTAAGGGGGCGACCCCTTGCGAGAGTAGGTAGTGCCCAGGATTCCTAATACCCCTTCAAAAAGCCTCTGCGAAAAGCAGAGGCTTTTTTGTTTTTTTGTTGTTTTTTCTTTTTTAAAGTAGGCTTGATAAAAATATCTTAACAGTGGTATAATACACTATGAAAGTGGTTTGAACATTTTCGTGTGTGGACATTTATTAAGGCGCTGTTATCATTTTTGTGATGCCGGGTGGGAATAGTAAAAGGGGTGTTAGAAACAACATGTTTAAAACAAAATCTTTACTATTGATTTTACTTGCTGGATTGTTATCTGGTGTTCTTTATTTTGTTCTCGGTTTGATAAATGAACCGGCTGGACCAATTATACAATGGGATGCTCAGATAGGGAAGTATATTGAACTAACTAAACCTTCGAAAGTAACTTTAAATGGAACCTTTGAGTACGATGGTATAAATAACTGCATTGTTTTCCAAAAAGTTTTGGCTACAAAGTTCGAGGTTTATGTAAATGGTGTACTTACAGCCTCGTTCGGGGACGGTAGTGGAAATCTTTGGCCCAGGGCTTTAATAGTTAGAGTTCCAAAGGTCTTATTGTATCCAGAGAGACCAAACAGAATAACTGTTGTTTTACATGGCCTAGTTGGTGTAGGTTTGTATGGTAAACCTTATTTAGCAACCTATGAATATGCTATTCAAAGAGTAGGCTTAATAGATTTATTCAGGGACAAAATAACCATTGCTGGTATTGGTGCCACTGCTTTGATTATTTACTTGCTCTTGATTGCTTACCAAAGTGCTAATGAACGAGAAAAAAGGGTTTACCTTTACTTGGTAGTTGCTTCTGCCTTCATGATAGCTTCACTTGTTCAATTCACCTACCGCGAATCCTCTGGCAGCCCAGAGCTTTACCTCCTATTCGAGGAATTTGCTGTAACAGGTCCGGTATTTGTTTTAACATATCTCTTTTTTGCTATATTAATCATTTCAACAGGGAATGCTTGGCTCAACAAAAAATTTGAATACATTCTCAAAACCATACCTGTTATTTTAATATCCGTGGCTATGTTTTCCACAAGTGTTAAATATATCCACATTGCAGATACAATCTCACAGATTTACTCCCTTGTTTTAATGTTTATCATACTTTATTTCATCTTCAAGCACAAACTAATAGAATTCTATTTCCCTGTCGTGTTCCTATACTTCACAGGAATCCAAACATTTTATGTTTTAGCCACAAACCAAACAAACGAACTGACAATCCATTATGGTCGATTCGTTTTTCTGGTGTTCGTTGGAACTGCAACAATTAGGAAGTTTAAGGACCTATCTATTTCACACGAAAAACTAAAGAAGGAGAACCTTATCGACCATTTAACCGGCGTTTACAATCGAAAGGTGATAGATCTAATTCCCAGAGGAGGAACGTTCGTCCTACTTGACTTAGATGGTTTCAAAGTTCTCAACGATAAATACGGTCATATTTTTGGTGACAGCGTTCTGAAAAAGTTTGCTGAAATTGTAAAATCGCATATCAGAAGCCAGGATTATTTCATACGATTGGGTGGAGATGAATTTTGTTTGATATTTAAATCTGTAAAAGAAAATGACGTGTTAAAGATTATAAACCGCTTATACAACGATTGCAGAAATGTACTTGGCATTGGCTTTTCGTATGGTTACGCACAATTTGAAGATTTTGACAAAGCATACGAAGAAGCTGATAAAAAGATGTATGAACAGAAAATCTATAAATACTCACAGAACAGCAAAAAATCCGGTTTATGATTTGCTTTTCACGAACTTTAGAAAGGAGGATGTGGTATGAGAACAAAAAGAACACAGGGAATCATCTGTTTGTTAATCGTTTTAGCTATTACCGTAGTCTTTTCTGTACTTTCTTTTGCTCAGGGAATAGAATTGTTTGTCAAGAAGCTTACCACAACATTGCCTGAGTATTTGTTTAAATCGATTGGGACAAAGACTTTTTCTGTTCAGTATGTAAAGCTCTTTGAAGATGATGAAAGTAAAGGATACATCCTCAAAGCCTGGGTGTTCCAACCTCTATCAACCCAGCAAGCTAATACTTCTTTCAAAATCCGTGCGGTAAGTTTTGATGGTAAGAAAGAATACACAGAAGAAATTGCTGGGATACGTGACAAAAACTATATTCGTCTACCTTTGATACTAGTTATCCTTCCAGCAAAGTATACATTGTATGTCAATTCTCAAGTCGTTGAACAACCAAAACCAACTACAGGTGGTGAAATAAGCGTGCCAATTTATGGTGATAAAGAGAGTGCGAATATAAAAATATTGGTTCGAACCCAGGCAGGTTACAGAGTAATTTCTGAAGGTGAAGAAGTATCAAAGGATGACATTGTTTTACTTCAAGTGATTGCAGGGACATTCCCAACAGGTGGGTATCAAATAGAGCTAAACGAACCAGACATCGTTTATCCGGTTGGTAAGAATCCTGGAAAAATTACGGTAACAGGCACGTTTTACAAACCAGGTCCCGGTGATATGGTAACACAGGCTTTCACAACACCGACAAAAACAATAGAACTTGGTAAATTCCCATCTGGCATGTATGAAGTGATAGTGGATATAAAAAACTTAGGTGAGTTTAGGGCCGTTTTCAGTGTGAAGTGAAGAACTGCGGAACTAGTCGTCTAAATCGTTCGAAAAGAAGTTAATTCTTTTAATCTGGGGAGCCAAAGAGTCAAACATTTGGCTCCTTCTTTTTCAATTTTTGCCGAAGTGTTTTATGTATGTTATAATTAACATCAGAACACAACAAGACAACACAGCTAAGCCAACAGGAGTGAGGAAGATGCATGAATTAAAGATATCACCTAAAGTCAAAGATGCACTCGAAAAACGTAAACCGATTGTTGCCCTTGAGAGCACTGTGATTGCTCACGGATTACCGTATCCGCACAATATAGAAACAGCAAAGGCTCTGGAACAGATCTGCACAGAAAATAGTGTTGTTCCAGCAACGATAGGGGTTCTTAAAGGGGAAATCATAGTGGGAATGACAGAAGAAGAAATCAGCCATATGCTTGAGGATGACCCCTTGAAAATAGGCACACGTGAGATACCTTACGTGGTTGCATTGAAGAAAAGTGCTGCAACAACGGTCAGTGCTACGATGCGTATAGCCAAAATGGCAGGTATAGATGTATTCGCAACGGGTGGGATTGGTGGCGTACACGTAGGTGACTGGGATGTTTCACAGGATATAACGGAGATGTCGAAGACAGATATGATAGTTGTAAGCGCAGGTTGTAAGTCCATTCTTGATGTGAAAAAAACTATCGAATTCATGGAGACGTTCCAGATACTCGTGCTTGGATACAGAACAGATAAATTCCCTATATTCTACGAAGGTCTATCTTCCTACAAATTAGACCATGTGGTTGAAAAGCCAGAGGAAATTGCAAAAATTTACTTGGCTAAGACCGAACTCGGCATAGAAGGTACTATCTTAGTAGCAAATCCCATTCCTGAAGAGCACGCTATATCAGAAAGCGAAGTAGAAGTTTACATCAAACAGGCGTTAAAAGAATGCGAAGAGAAAGGTATCACAGGTAAGCAAGTCACACCATATCTTCTTTCGCGTGTAGCTCAGCTGAGTAATTACAAAACCTTAAGAGCGAATATTGAACTTTTGAAAAACAATGTGAGGTTGGCATGCCAAATAGCAAAAGAAATAACAACTCTCAAACTCCAAGGTTAGAACAAAAGCTATTACTCACAAAAACGGAGAGGTTCTATCTTAACATACTTGAGCTACCGTATCACATCTTGCGTGAGAAATACTTGCCTGTGGTTGAAATAGACGACACATACCATCCATATTCTGAAGACCTCCACGGGGTCTTAGTTAAGTTATTGCCATACCTTGGACTAACCGACCAAGAAGAGAAAGTAGCTGAATACATAATCTACAACATCGACAGTTCAGGAAAACTAAGGATTACACCTTTGGAACTGGCAGAAAAATTTAATATCCAAGTTCAGCAAGCCAAAGAACTTATTGACCTAATTTTCACAGAATTTGCGGAAGAGATTCAGCAAAACACAGTTAATGAAAATCTCATGTACATCGAACCGGATATAATAATGACCCCAGAAAAGGTAGAAGTTCGAAAGATAGAAGTAAAGGACCCAATAATAGCTAAAGCGTTACAAATGAGAGAAGAAACACTCTTTAGAATTTGCGAAGAAATACGTAAGGTAAATGAATACTTTCTCAGAGGCTACAGAAAATACCCTCAGATATTTACCATGAGATACATGGCAAGACTCTTAGGGGTGCATGTTTCGACCATTAGTAGAGCTGTTAGAAATAAACACGTTAGCACACCACTAGGGATTCTTCCACTAAGGTTCTTTTTTGGAAGAATACTCAACAAAAAAATCGTGCTGCAAGAAATCGAAAAACTACTCAAATTGGACAGTGAATTGACAGATGCCCACATTACACTTGTACTCAAATCAGCAGGTATCCAAATATCGCGCAGAACGGTTAATAAATACAGAAGAATGTTGGAAATTTTACAAAATAATCAAAATGATAAAACAACACCTAGCACAGGAGGATGAAGGTATGGGACGCGTTAAAGTATTGATATTAAGCGATACACATGGTTCTGTAAAAGCGTGGGAAGATTTAGAAAAGCTATTTGATTTGTCTTCTTTCACAAGTATTTTTCACCTTGGCGACATTCTTTACCACGGTCCAAGGAACCCTCTTCCGGAAGGGTACAACCCAAAAGAATTGGTCGAAAAGCTCAAAAAGTATCGAATTAACTATATACGTGGGAACTGTGACGCAGATGTTGATTTGAAAGTATTAGAAATACCTGAAATGCCGAAAATTTCTATGGAATACTTCGGCGATTTCTCCTTCATTCTTGTCCATGGTGAAATCTTTGAAGAGAACAACATCGAAGAATTTGCAAGGGATACAAAAGCTCAGTTCATTGTTCACGGTCACACGCATGTTTCAAAAATAGAGGAAATAAGCGGAAAATATGTGTTGAACCCGGGAAGCACATCGCTCCCAAAAAACAACACTCCGAGAAGTGTTTTGGTAATTGAAGTAGATGAAGAAACGCTCTTAGCAAATTTCTACAACCTTGACAATGGGCAGGTGTACATTGAAACAAAATGGAGATTGAAAGATTCCGAACTATTGAAGGAACAATAGAAACAAAGTTAAACATAGAGCGTTCTATATTCATCACCACACTTAAAGGAGTTCAAACAGAAGAAGAAGCCAAAGCTTTTATTAGCGAAATAAACAAAAAATACCAAGATGCTACCCACAACTGCCCAGCTTACCGGGTCATTTACAGTGGCAACATTCTTGAATTTTCCTCCGATGCTGGTGAGCCTTCAGGAACGGCCGGACTCCCTATGCTGAACACTCTCAGGAAACATCAACTGCTCAATGTAGTGGTTGTTGTTACTAGATACTTCGGAGGAGTAAAGCTTGGGGTCAGAGGGCTGATAGATGCATACTCTAAAGCAGTTGAGATTGCAATAGAGAAAGCGCAGAGTGAAGGACGCATAATTGAGAAAAAAAGAGTATACAAGCAAAAATTAAAGATTGATTTCCTTTCGTACGGTAAAAAAATGCAACAACTGAGCTATATAGGGGTTAACATACTTGATATTTCGTATACCGAAGAATATGCTTTAATTGAACTGATACATTCCGAGCCATTGGACATGCCAGAGGTTGTAGACACTCAATTGGTATACGTATAATAAGATAAGGAGGAATTGTACATGGTTTCAAAAATATCCAAAAGAGCACTTGAAACCCCGGCAAGTCCCATAAGAAGATTAGTTCCCTATGCTGACGAGGCAAAAAAGAGGGGAATACAGATTTATTACCTTAACATAGGTCAGCCAGATATCAAGACACCAAAGGTCTGGTACGAGTATATAGAAAAATACAAACCAGAAGTTGTTGCTTATACACACTCCCAAGGTCTTTTGGAACTAAGGGAAGCATTTTCTAAATACTACGAACGACACAACATACACGTAACAGCTGACGAGATTATGGTAACCAATGGCGGTAGTGAAGCCATAATGTTTGCACTTGGCGTTGTTTGTGACCCTGGCGATGAGGTTGTAACCATCGAACCATTCTATGCAAACTACCTTGGATTTGCTTCATACCTGAACGTAAAACTCGTTCCAGTTACAGCTCATCCTGAAGATGGCTACAGACTGCCACCAATGAGCGAATTTGAAAAAGTCGTCAGTCCAAAAACAAAAGCGATACTCTTTTCTAACCCATCAAACCCAACAGGAACTGTCTACACCTACGAAGAAATGAAAACAATCGTAGAATTTGCCAAAAAGCACGATCTTGTGATAATCTCTGATGAAGTCTACAGAGAATTCACATTCGATGGTAGAAAACACATCTCTATATTCCACTTCGAAGGTATCGAACAACAAGTCATCATGGTCGATAGCATCTCAAAACGATACAGCGCCTGTGGTGCAAGAATAGGCACATTTGTTACAAAGAACAAAGAATTCTACAAAAACGCACTCAAATTTGCACAAGCAAGACTTTGTCCTGCTGAAACAACACAATTTGGAGCAATTGGGCTACTCACACTTGGAGAAGACTACACAAACTCCGTGCGTGATGAATACCAAAAAAGAAGAGATGCAACCTACGAATCTCTCAAAGAAATACCTGGTGTTGTAGTCCACAAACCGGAAGGCGCATTCTACCTATCAGCCAAACTTCCTGTTGAAAATGCGGAAGATTTCATCATTTGGATGCTCAAAGAATTCAACGTTGATGGCAAAACAACGATGGTCTCCCCACTGAGTGGATTTTATGCAACACCTGGCGCCGGAATGAGTGAAATTCGAATAGCATACGTTCTTGAAGCTGACAAACTCGCCGATGCGGTTAAAATCCTTGGTGAAGGAATAAAAGTGTATAACTCAAGAAAATAAATAAGATTAATAGTAAAAAACAAAAAAGCGGCAGCCATCTTGGACTGCCGCTTTCGTATTTTTTTAGAAGAAGAATTCAAACGTTAGCATCTTCGTTCCATCTGTTGGAATGAACAACTCCTTAACACTTTTGTTTGAGGCAACATAAAACGGAAGACCTATCAAACCATCTTTGGTATATACTAAGTGAGCATTTGTGAGATGCCCGTGTCTAGATATTTGGATAACAACTTCTTTTGCTGTGCTAGGTGACGTTACTGGGACGCATGATAGCACGATGAAAACCAAAGCTAAGACGACCGCAATCTTTGTTGCTTCGTTCAAATTGGAAAATATAGGTTGAAAATCATTTGATAGGACCATATGATATAATTCACTTTGTAAGTTTTGGAAAAACGGAGGCGGAAAGTTGCTCAACCTAAAAAAGCTTGAGAATATCCTTTTTTATTTCATCATTATTGGAAGTTCCTTAATAATCTTTTCAGTTTTAGGTATGTTATTAAACAGCAAAACGCCGCAGGCTCAAGCGCAAAATGTCCGGGTAGACATACGTGAGCCTTACTTTGCATCGCTTGAACATAATACAGAGTCAACAGGTTTTGTCGAAGAAGCTTACATTGAGCTTGAGACGGACACTCAAAAAGACACAGTAACACTAATTGAGAGGTACAATCAAATGAAAGAAGAATTAAAAAGCCTAAGGCAGGCATTAGCAAGAGACAGAACTGTTGAATACGTTATTTACAGCGTCGTTGACTACGAAGGAGAAGCATTAACTTTTGATGAAACAGGAGGATTCACAAGATATGGGATATCTTCTAAATACAACCCTGATATCGATGTTTTCCATATTACAAGGCAAGACGCATTCAATATCTTATACATTCGCTATTACCTTCCCAACGGTCTTTACAAATATCAAAGTGTAAGACTGCAAGTGGCTTTGATGCACATGTGTGTGCTATTCGGTAACAAAGCCTTCTCAATAGCCTATTCTGTGACTCCAAAGGAAAAGCTCATCACATTACGTGATTCTGACCCAGATTTTCCCAAAATTATCGAAAAACTAAGACTCACCTTTAGAGACCATGCCAAACGCATTGGTATCAAAAATCCCAAGTACTTAAACGGTTGGCTGAATAGGATAGACAAAGTATTCTACATAGGATAAATCCTAACACCATGTCGCATTTGTATTTCGGTTAGTACTGTCACCCCCAAAATTTTTTAAAAATTTTAATTATCACTCTTGACAAAAGAGTGCTAATTTGGTAGAATATATTCGGCAAACAAAAAAACAAAAATCTTACGGAGGTGGATATATATGGCGAAAAAAGAGTTTGTTGTTGGAATTGACCTTGGTACGACCAACTCAGTTATCGCTTGGATGAAACCGGATGGAACAATCGAGGTCATTCCAAACGCAGAGGGAAGTCGTACAACACCGTCTATAGTCTCGTTTACGAAAACCGGAGAAATCATTGTTGGTGAACCAGCAAAACGTCAGCTTATTTTGAACTCAGAAAGGACCATAAAATCCATTAAAAGAAAAATGGGAACGGACTACAAGGTGAGGATCGATGACAAGGAGTACACCCCTCAAGAAATCAGTGCGCTCATACTCAAGAAACTCAAAAAAGATGCAGAAGAATATCTCGGTGGTGAAATTAAAAAGGCAGTTATTACTTGTCCAGCTTACTTCAACGACGCTCAACGACAAGCTACAAAAGAGGCTGGTATCATAGCTGGACTTGAGGTGCTCAGGATAATTAACGAGCCAACAGCTGCTGCATTGGCTTACGGCCTTGACAAAATGGAAGGCGAAAGAAAAGTCCTTGTCTACGACCTTGGTGGTGGAACATTTGACGTCTCCATACTTGAGATAGGTGGAGGAGTCATTCAAGTTATCGCGACAAGTGGTAACAACCATCTTGGTGGTGACGACTTCGACCAAAGAATAATGGACTACATTATCGACGAATTCAAAAAACAACATGGCGTAGACCTAAGAAACGACAAACAAGCACTCCAAAGAATCAGAGATGCTGCAGAAAAAGCAAAGATAGAATTGTCTACAAAACTTGAGACGGACATAAGCTTGCCATATATAACAGCTACAGCTGAAGGTCCACTGCACTTAGAAATGAAACTTACAAGAGCGATGTTCGAATCACTCACAAGAGACCTTGTTGAAAAAACAAGAGAACCAATTGAAAGAGCACTAAACGATGCAAAACTCTCACCGCAGGACATCGATGAAATCATTCTTGTTGGTGGTATGACAAGAGTTCCGATGGTGCAGAGGTTCATCAAGGAAATTTTCGGAAAAGAACCGAACAAGAGTGTGAACCCAGACGAGGCTGTTGCAATCGGTGCGGCAATCCAAGCGGCAATTTTGGCAGGAACTGAAGGTGCAAAAGACAAAGACGTAGTACTTGTAGACGTTACACCACTCACACTCGGTGTTGAAGTCAAGGGTGGATTGATGGAACCAATAATTCCAAGGAACACAACGATTCCCGTTAGAAAGAGCAAAATATTCACAACAGCTGAAGATGGTCAAACAAGTGTTGAAGTAAGAGTCTATCAAGGTGAACGTGCAATGGCAAGAGATAACATATTCCTTGGTAGCTTCCAGCTTGTAGGTATTCCACCGGCACCAAGAGGAGTGCCTCAAATCGAAGTTACGTTCGACATCGACGCTGACGGTATAGTTCACGTCTCAGCAAAAGACCTTGGCACAGGAAAAGAACAATCCATGGTTGTCACAGGTAGACATCAACTGAGCAGCGAAGATATCGAAAGAATGATTAGAGAAGCGCAAATGTATGAAGAACAAGACAGAAGAAAACGCGAAGAGGTCGAACTAAAGAACAAAGCAGACGACCTTGCTTACCACATCGAAAAAGTACTCAAAGAAAACGGCGACAAGATACCGGCAGATACAAAGAACAGGTTAGAGGAAATCATTAGGGACTTGAGAGATGCAATCAACAGAGACGACATCGCAAAAGTCAAGATACTATTCGACGACTTGCAAAGAGAAAGCATGAAAATAGGCGAATACCTCTACAAACAACAAGCTCAAGGTGGAACAAACACAAGCGAGCAGATGTAATAAACAATAAAAACAAACCCCAGTGGGCAAAAGCTCACTGGGGTTTTTTATTTAATACTGTACATTCAAGTTCAAGAACAAAAAAAATTGCACCTCTGCATTTGCAGAGGTCTTTTTTGTTTCTATTTATTCCTTCTGCTGAAATAACGTTTAAGCATACGAGCGCTTCAGTTGATTGTCTCTACTCCTCATAGTCACTTCTAAAACTTCGATCAAACAGGGCAAGTTCCAGACGGAATAATGTTTCCATCCCTCATAGTCAATTCTAAAACCAAAAAATAAATCCAACAGTCAGAGCAAACGCTGAAGCGAAGTTTCCATCCCTCATAGTCACTTCTAAAACCTGGTAGGTATGTTGAAAAGTGAAGTTATAAAAAGGATTATGTTTCCATCCCTCATAGTCACTTCTAAAACGTTAAATTCAAACCGAAAAATGTAGCGGAACTGTTTGAAGTGTTTCCATCCCTCATAGTCACTTCTAAAACCTGTTGATTGCTGTAAGATTTAAACCAAAGAGTGTTACAGAGTTTCCATCCCTCATAGTCACTTCTAAAACTCATTGATGATGAGTAAAAAAAAGAAAGAAGGGGTTTTTGTTTCCATCCCTCATAGTCACTTCTAAAACTGTACCAATGGGAGTTGTTAGTGAAAAGTGGTTTTTAGACGAGTTTCCATCCCTCATAGTCACTTCTAAAACTGAATACCTAAAATTCAAAACAACGAAAACAGATGATAAAAGTTTCCATCCCTCATAGTCACTTCTAAAACCCCAATCGGCAGCGTTTTTTTCGAGAATTATCCACGGTTGGGTTTCCATCCCTCATAGTCACTTCTAAAACTGGTATGTTATGTACATCAAGAAAAGACTTTACGATCTGTGTTTCCATCCCTCATAGTCACTTCTAAAACGTACAAGCAAAACAGGAAGAGATAAAACAAGAAGTAAAACAACAGTTTCCATCCCTCATAGTCACTTCTAAAACATTCCTAAGCTCATCATGTCAGGATTAAAAAGTAAGGACAGCCTGTTTCCATCCCTCATAGTCACTTCTAAAACTGGAGGCTGAAGAAGGCGACGTGTAAAGCGTCGCCTTTTTTTTATGTTTCCATCCCTCATAGTCACTTCTAAAACCAAGCATTTAGGCGAATGAGAGTGCATATTCCGGATCACGGTTTCCATCCCTCATAGTCACTTCTAAAACTAACAGAGCTGCACCCCAAAAGATTTTCAGTTTATCCGTATGGTTTCCATCCCTCATAGTCACTTCTAAAACTTTGATAGATTGAAGGCTGGCGAAAGCCAGCCTTTTTTGTTTCCATCCCTCATAGTCACTTCTAAAACGATGAGTACAAAAGTGTACTTGTCAAGTCAAGTGGATTGTTTCCATCCCTCATAGTCACTTCTAAAACTTGGAGGACAGCTCAAAGGTAAAAGTTTGGAAGGGTTGGGGTTTCCATCCCTCATAGTCACTTCTAAAACTATTGCTCGCCTTCACCATCGTCCTCGGGTTGACGCCGTTTCCATCCCTCATAGTCACTTCTAAAACAACAAAAGACCGTTATTCAACTATCGTGTTACTGACGCTAGTTTCCATCCCTCATAGTCACTTCTAAAACAAAAAAAGAAGAAGGAGGTGACACCCCACGCGGCGGGTTTCCATCCCTCATAGTCACTTCTAAAACTTTGTATTATGGGAAGAAAAGGATGTTTACATCCTGTTCTTTGTTTCCATCCCTCATAGTCACTTCTAAAACCCACCTTCAAAGAACAGCCAACCGTTGCTGACATTCGTGAAATGTTTCCATCCCTCATAGTCACTTCTAAAACACTTATGTGCCCTTCCAAGCGGAGTTTGATGAGAGTTTCCATCCCTCATAGTCACTTCTAAAACGTTGTATCTTGAAGTTACAGTGAAGGTGAACGGTCAACAGTTTCCATCCCTCATAGTCACTTCTAAAACCCGGCAAGAAGTGCAACGGTACATCAACAATCAAATCAGGTTTCCATCCCTCATAGTCACTTCTAAAACGGTACCACATGGCAAAGAGAATTAAAGGTAACACGAATTTTAGTTTCCATCCCTCATAGTCACTTCTAAAACGAACGGGCGGGCCTTTGAAAAGTGAATAGTCTTCTGAGGTTTCCATCCCTCATAGTCACTTCTAAAACCTTTTTTCAAAAAAAGAAAAAACTATCCTCAAGGAGGGGGTTTCCATCCCTCATAGTCACTTCTAAAACCAGTCGTACTTCTTTGAAGAAAAGCGAGAGTCGGACGTTGGTTTCCATCCCTCATAGTCACTTCTAAAACTTATGCAGGGCACCTTTTTTCACTATCCTCTCTGCTGTTTCCATCCCTCATAGTCACTTCTAAAACCAAAAACAAGTAAAAAACTATTGACAAATTAATTTGAATGGTTTCCATCCCTCATAGTCACTTCTAAAACCCTCAATTAGAGTAGGGGTTGAGGCGAGACAGTATGGTAAGTTTCCATCCCTCATAGTCACTTCTAAAACATTATGAAGAGACTGTACATCGAAATAGTGGTGAAAGGTTTCCATCCCTCATAGTCACTTCTAAAACCAGAGTTTCGGAGATAAAAGTGGTAGACGGATTCTGTTTCCATCCCTCATAGTCACTTCTAAAACAGATTGTACGGCGTAGAGCCACAGACGGTAACTTTTGTTTCCATCCCTCATAGTCACTTCTAAAACGAAAGAGTTCAAAAACGTATCCCACCAGATTTTACACGTTTCCATCCCTCATAGTCACTTCTAAAACTATCTACATCGGCTTGGAGATGAAAGACAGTGGTTTCCATCCCTCATAGTCACTTCTAAAACGAAAACTGGCTATTGATTATGAAGGAGGGGATTCTAGTTTCCATCCCTCATAGTCACTTCTAAAACTCGTGGAAAGTTGATTATCGAGGTATGGTCCTTGACGAGCCAGTTGTTTCCATCCCTCATAGTCACTTCTAAAACCCAGAGTGTAAATCTTATTGAAAGCTATTTCTTGGACTCGTTTCCATCCCTCATAGTCACTTCTAAAACTCGTAAGACCCTCATAGATATTATACCATTATTTTTGTTAAATTTGACAGTTACATTTGTAAAAATTAAAAAGCTCGTATTTATGCCTATTTAGGTTGAACATAGATGGAAACTATCCCCCGAAAAATCTGTGATTTTTTGTGAGTTTACATAATCGTTACAAAGGGCAGAAAATGCGGCATGTATTTATGAGGATTTTGAAAAAATATTAATAAAATATGAAGTAAAAACGGGAAAAGAGGGTTTAAAAAGATTGCAGAAAGATTGTTTTGGAGTTAATAAAATTTTATTATTTGATGTATAATGGCTAAAAAAGCTGGTATGAAATAAAAAATCTGAATTAAGTGTTGGATAAGAAAAATTACAGATGAGAAGAAAAAATCAGGTAACAAATAGGTGATGTATAGATAAATAATGTATTAACAAAACGGAAGAAATGATAGCGACTTAAAGCTGGTATTCTATTTGAGAGGTGTGTGGACTATTTGTGGTGCGGAATGATTTAATTTCAAATTCAACATAAATTGTTATGATTTTCTTGATTAACAGCGATGTTATCTAGGAAGCTCTAAAATTCGTCTTTAAATTTCGCTTTTTTTGTTGGCGGGATATTTGGCAAATATGATATAATAAATATAAGGATTATCAAAATTACTTCAAACTATAGTTACACATTAAGAACTTTAATAAGTGCAAGTTGGGAGGATTCTGTCGTGGCGTATTCTAATCTCTTGAAAAACGATGTTTTAAAATATCTTGATTTTGTAAAAAAAGGTGAGATTAGTTTAGGAGAGATACCCGTAGACCTATCACGACTTGATAAGGATATACCCCAACGAAAGCTTATTGTTTACGAAATCTTCAAGTTCTTGCTTTCGCAAAATTATAAAGAGCATGCTATTAACCTTTTAATAACAGAATACGGCTCGTTAGGTCTTAAAAAAGAAGAGGCGTACTTGCTGGTTTGGTCCAAATTTGTAGAGGTAAAATTTCCTGTCGTCGAAGCTGATAAAGTGACTTTAGCAAGATGTCTTGTGTTCAAAGTTGATTTTTCGTTTAGCAATAATCCAGAAGTCAGTGATATTTTGGCAGTTCTCGAAAAGAAAATCAATGCCAAAATATCTGTGCTTTTCGACAGAGGTTTTGTAGGTGAATCTTTTGAATTGGCAGTTGCTGTAGGTCGTCTTGTAGACCACATACCAGAAAATTTGGCTTTTACTGGCCGAGTGGCAGAAGATGGAAAGATTTTAAAAGTCGAAAACTTTGACGAGAAATTAGCATACTGCAATAAAAACAACATTGGACTGATTTCCTACATTAATGTATCTTACATAAGAGAAATTATTGATTTTTTGAATGAGAAAGAGTTTCATATACCTATATTGCTAAGATTTTCATCAAAACCGCAAGACATTGAAAGCTTGTGGAAAAGGTTGAAAGAAAGAGTTTTAGCATTCTCAGGCAAAGACTGTGAGTCAAATTGTAACTTGTTTGAGAGAATATACCGAGCTCCACTTACTTATTCAGTTAACAGAGAACTTTCAGAAGATGAGTTTTATGAGCATATTGAAAAGTCTTATGGGATTATTAGAAATGTGATAGATAACTCAGGCATACCGCATATAGCAATTAATGGTCCTGCAGCGTTTGCTCTCGGACTTGGGATAGCTTTGGGTGCGAAGGACAAGCTCGTAGTTTATCATTATCAAGGTGATTACTTTCCTGTTCTTAATTTAACCACAGAACAAAATCTAAGGTTAATAAAAACTGTTACGAGGTCCAAGGAGATGTTGCAAGAACTTACATATGAAGTTTTGGAATATAGTACAAACAAACGAAAAGCTATATTAGCTATCGAATTGGCTTCACATAAATTGTTATCTTCTGTTAAAGAATATGCGAAAGAAAATATCTCAGATGGGTTTATCATCCATGTAATGCCAAAGAATATGGAAGCTTCAGGTAATATACCTCTTGGAGATTGGAAAAAAATTATTTCCGAGTTGTTTTCAATTACACAAATAGTACGCACCGACTTTTACTACGACGAACTCCATATATTTTTAAGTTGTCCTGTCCCGATTGCTTTTGGTTTTGGAATGGCTTTAGGAGATTTTGTACCAGGGAAGATTTACAATTACTTCAAGGGTGGAAAAACAAAAAAGGCAGGGTATGTTCCTGTGTTAGATATAAACGAGATTTTGAGATAGAAAGCTTATTTCCCTCCTACGTAAAAGTATGGTATAAATATTTTAGTCAAAAAATAGGCAGGGCAGGACGACTTAGTGTCCCTTGGCTTTCAAGCCATTACGGGAGTCTGTCGCCTGCCTTTAACCATGATAAGTTGGTTGGGTTTTTAACCCTCGTCACACTGGAGGTTTGGTTCAGCAGGCCCCTGCCCTCGCCTTTTAACCTATTCAATCGAAAGGAGGTTTTAGTATGTCTCAAAACTTCTCCATCTTTGTCGGTATTGACATCTCCAAGCATAAGTTCAACGCCTGTGCTATCCAAAATCCTAATTCTATCATCTTCGAATCTGCTTTCGATATGTCCAAACAAGGGTTTTCCTCCTTTGTTCAAAAGCTCTCCGTTTTCCCTAAGTCTTCTGTCCTTATCGCTATGGAGTCTACTGGCTGTTACCATCTTAACCTTCTTTCTTTCCTCTCTCTCAATGATTTCTCTTGTGTCGTTCTTAATCCTTTGCTTGTTAACAAATCTCTTCCCGTTGGGCTTAGGAAAACTAAAACTGACAAAATCGATGCTCGCTCTATTGCTCTTACCATCTTCTATACCCATCACATTCTTCCTACTTCTTCTTTCCTCAACTCAGATTTTCGGGATATTGCAAGGAAAAAGGAAAGCATCACTCATCAAATCTCAAGAGTCAAAAACGACATCGAAAAGCTTCTTTCTCTCCTCTTCCCTGAACTTGAAAAAGTGACCAACATCTACAATGATGCTATCTTGGATTTGCTTTCTTCTTTCCCTTCTGCTAAAGCTATCCAAAAAGCCTCCATTGATTCTTTACGTGTTTTCTTTTCAAAAACAATCGGTAGAAAGTTAAAACTTACTCCAGAAACTCTTAAAGAGCTTGCTAACAACTCCATCGCTCAGTATTGGCCAGTGAAAGAGAAGATTCTTATTCAAACTATCAAGGAACTTCGATTTTTACAAGAGCAACTTAATGAGTTTGATGAGATGCTCAAAGAATATTGCAAATGTGCTTCGCTTAATCAAGATGTTGAAATACTCACGTCCATTGACGGAATTGGTGAAAATAGCGCACTGTATTTTCTTGCCGAAGTTGGCGATATTTCAAGATTTAGCACATACAAAAAACTAATTGCCTATTGTGGGCTTGACCCAAGCGTAGATGAATCAGGCAGACACAAATGAGCCGCATATCCAAAAGGGGCAATGCCCACCTGAGACGAATAATTTGGCTGATGAGTGTGAATGTAGTGAGACACAACGAATATTTTAAAGCATATTTTCAAAGAAAACGAGCGCAAGGGTTAGTATACAAAAAAGCGATGATGAGTGTAGCGCACAAATTGCTAAGGACGATATTTGCTATGATGAAAAAGCGCGAGAAATTCAACATCGATCATACATTTTCGTCTTCTACTCAAAATTTAATTTTACATAGTTGACTCCTGTCAGATTTTACTGGGTATCCCCGTTTTTTAATTGGACCGCTTCAGAAATCCTCTCCAGGGGGGATAAAGATGCAAACAGTTTACATTTTTAAAGATGCATATCTTAGAAAAAAGAGTTCTGCTTTGTACATAGAACCAAAATCTGAAACGGAAAAGCCAGTATACGTTCCTTTAAAAAATGTTTCATGTCTTATGGTTTTTTCGGAAGTTGAGCTTAATAAGAAAACGCTTGAACTATTTTCGAATTCTCAAGTGCCAGTGTTTTTCTACAATTACAACGGCGAATATGTTGGATGTTTTTATCCCGTCGAAACTAACAAAACTGGAGAAATGTTGATACTGCAATTCCAACACTATCAAGACTTGGAAAAGCGTATTGTTATAGCTCGTGAAATACTGCTTGGAGTAGCAGATAACATGATGTCTTTGATTAAACGTTATGTGGATAAATATTCACAGATTCAAGAGAATATATCAAAAATTGAGTCTTTGAAAAAAACGTATTATCGCCAAGAAACTATTGCTGCATTAATGGCAATAGAAGGAAACATAAGAAAGATTTACTACGAGGCGTTAGGAAAGATATTTGAGAGTAAGGGCTTCAAGTTTGAGGAACGAACTATGAGACCTCCAGCAGATGAAATCAATGCACTTATTAGCTTTGGCAATACGCTTTTGTATAACGTAGTTCTGTCAGAAATCTTTAAGACTTCCTTGGAACCATCTATCAGTTTTCTACACGAACCAAACAAAAGAAAGTTTTCTTTACAACTTGATATCTCTGAAATATTTAAACCCATTCTTGTTGACAGAGTTATTCTGAATATGGTTAACAAGTCAATGATAAAAAAGGAAGACTTCCGGCAAGTTGAAGGGGGTGTATATTTAAACGAAAACGGTAAAAAGAAGTTCATAAAGGAATTTGAGAACGGACTTGAGGAAACATTTGATTACGGCAATGGACAAAAAATGTCTTACAAAACGGCGATAAGATATGAATGCTACAAACTAATTAGACACTTACGAGAGGAAGAGGCTTACACTGCTTTCCGATGGTAAATGGGGGTGTATATATGCCTGTGAATGGACAAGGGAATAAGAAATGGAAAGATGTACTTTATTTAGCAAGTCTGTTTCACGATATAGGTAAATTCAGACAAAGAGGGAAGATGAGCGAAGAGTTGAGATCGGCAATTAAGAAAGAATATAACTACGAAATCAAGACTGCAAGCTCAGGGCTGGCCCACCAATTTGTTGGCGCCTACATATACAAGAATTCTAAGTTGCCATACCGCGAAGATGTTTCAACGATAATAAGCAAACACCATGATAATCTCCAGAATCTTGTAAGTGAATACGAAATTCTGACAAAGATAGTCTCAATAGCCGACAGAATTTCTTCAAATGAACGTACCGACTACAGCGTTCCTGAAGATGAAAAAATAAAATACATGAAGTCGATTATTTCCAGAGTATCTTTAGCTAACCGACAAAAAGAAGATTACTACAGACCTCTCTCACGATTCTCATTAGCAGAGTCCGTAAAGCAGCCAGGAGAATTCACAGGGACTCCTGAAGAACACTACGAAAAACTTTGGAAAGAATTTGAACCTCTTCTAAAAGATAGTGATTTAGAGAATCTTTGGAAAGAAAATCCAGAAGGAGTTTACGAAAGGCTTTATTACTTACTCAAAGAATACACCTCAACAGTTCCGTCTGCATTTTACTACAGCGAACCAGATATATCACTCTTCTCACATGCCTCTTCAACTGCCGCAATCGCCGTTGCTTTGTACGCACAACTTGGGGATAAACTTTTCGAAAAGCAAAACGACCGATTTGTTTATGCTTCCAGTGAGCTTTCTCGAATTGAAGATTTAGTGAGGAGACTTCAGAACAATCAGAATGTTCCAGCAAGCGACGACCCAGAACTTTTCGGAGTCATCAAAGGCGATATCTCCGGTATACAAGACTTCATCTACAAAACATCAATCAAAAACGGGCTTAAAAAACTGCGTGCACGTTCGTTCTTCATAGCTTATCTTGCCGAAATTATAGCAAAGTACATTGTGAGAAAAGAAGGGCTTTACAATTCCAACATCCTTTATTGTGGTGGTGGACATTTCTATCTGCTCGTCCCGGCAAGCACTATTGATAGGCTTGGTGAATACCAGAACGAAATTGATAAAAAGATTTACAATGCGTTCGGTCTGGACCTCTCTGTCTTACTTGGTGGTATCAAAATCAACTTCTCTAGGCTTCTAAACTTCGATGTTCATGATGAATTAGCAAGATTATTAGAACAGAAGAAAAACAAAAAATTCGCAACGGTTGTCGATTTGGAGATGTTCTTGCCCGAAGATTTCTCAGGTCCAAGATGTCCATATTGTGGTAGAAGGATGGATCAGGTTGGCTCTGATGAATATGAATGTGAATTTTGCGAATCGTTTGTAGAAGTTGGATATAATTTGGCAAACAGTAAGTATCTCACTATCGAACCAATTCCAGAAATTACCCGAAAGCCAAGAGATGTTTTTGACGTTTTCAGAAGCTTTGGCTTTGAATTAAAATTTGACAATGAACCTAACAAGCTTGCTTACGCAATAGAAAAAAGCCATGAAGGAACATATGACCCAATGTCTGCGATGTATCCTATAAAAATGGCAAGCTATGTCTCAAGAAAATACATTGGAAAAGATGATAAACCAATTGTAGCCGACCTTGAAACGATAGCAGATGAATCAAAGGGAGTAAAACGATGGGCAATATTACGAGGTGACGTTGACAATCTTGGAAGCATATTCAAATCTTTATCGGGAACCTTTGGGCAAAATGTTAAGAGTGCTCCAATTTCATACGTTGCCACATTATCTTCTGAATTAGAAATGTTCTTCAGCGTGGTGTTAGAGAGGTTTGTTAGGGAAGAATACGAAAACTGTAATGTTATTTACTCTGGTGGCGACGACTTTATGATTTTAGGCCCTTGGAATGAACTCCCTCTGCTTGCTGACACTATACGCAAGAAATTTTTCGAGTTCTCAAAGAATGACGAACTTTCCATTTCAATGGCAATAGCTATAGCTCCAAGCAAGAAATATCCAGTATACAAACTTGGGACAATTGCAGGGGAATTACTTGATGAGAAGGCGAAATCTTACAAGCGCAATGGCAAAGAAAAAGCTGCATTGTATTTCTTAAGGGGGTGTATGGGCTGGGAAGAGTTTGATAAAGCCAAGGAGCTCAAAGACAAACTACAAGAACTCATTGAAAAATATGATGTTACCAAGAACTTATTACACGTATTAGACGTATTCGCAAACAGACCAAAAGAACGACTCAAAATCTGGAGATTGTATTACTACGTTGGAAGACTCATGGAACGAAAAGACGCAGAAACAAAAAAGGCTATTAAGGACTTTTTCGATTCAATACTTGTCAACTACAACCAGCTTTATCCAAAACTGGACATAGTTGTAAGATGGGTGCACGACGAAACAAGAAAAGTTGAACGCGAAGAGGAAGAACAAGAAGAGATTTCTTTGGCTAATCATTAATAAAAGCATTGAAAATTGGGGGTGTTAAGATGGTTAGTAGTTTTGTGCAGGGAAATGCTGGAGCAGGTACAAATGTCGCAGCTGAGTTTGAAAAAGTTAAAGAACTGATTGCTAATCTTCAAGAAGATTACAACACATTGCACGAAAAGGCAAGGAATATAGCTTCTAATATCCAGATTAATTCTACGAAACTTAGAAAATTCTACAACCATGTCAAAAAAATTGAAGTCTCGGGTTTAGAAGAAGCCGATGTTGAAAAGATTTTAAAAAGAGAACTGAACAAATTCTTGGCAGTTTTGCTATACGATGTTGGTAGGGAAGAACGAAATCAGGAACAGCTCAAAAAACTTGCTGAAGGAATGAAAAAAGTGGTTGATGTCGTCAAACAGAAAAATGGCGTGGAGATAAAAAAAGCGTATAATCTTTTCACGGACTTCTTTGAAGCACTTGTTGCTTATCACAGGTATTATGAAGCCATAAACAATTCTAAAAGCCGATAAAGGGGGAATAAAGCATGGAAGTAAAGGATTTCGTTGGTAAATACATTGTTACTGCTGATATTGAAGTTAAAACGGGTTTACACATTGGGACTAGCAAAGAAGATTTGGAAATAGGCGGTCTTGATAACCCAGTTATTAAGGATCCAAAGGGTAGACCATATATTCCTGGTAGCAGCTTGAAAGGAAAAATGAGGGTGCTTAGTGAATTCTACCACGGTAAAGTCAGTAAAGATGGAAATGTTCACAAATGTACGGATCCTAATTGCCCAGTCTGTGGATTATTTGGAACATCTGTTGACAACAAGTCCGATAACACATTCGCCAGAACAAGACTAATCGTTAGGGATGCATACTTAGATGAAAAAAGCCTTGAACCACTTTCTGATTTCCTTGAAACAAAATGGACGGAACTCAAATACGAAAACACAATAAACAGGGTAACTTCAAGAGCAAATCCAAGGCAACAAGAACGTGTACCAGCTGGAGCGATATTCAAAGCAGAATTCGTAGTTGATATTTACGATGGAGATGGGGATAAATTTCTGAAAAACTTATTGTTAGCTATGAAATTGCTCGAAGACGACTATCTTGGCGGTAGCGGTTCGAGAGGATATGGAAAGATTGAATTTAAAAACATAAAAGTTTTAAAGAGAGAAAGGGATTATTACCTTGGTAATAAAGAGGAGGAAAAAGTCGGAGAATATTCAACACTGAAAAAAGCGCTTGAAGAACTTAAATAAACTCTGGGTTTGAATTCAACCGTTGGCACATGTAAACGAACTTTTATCTAAGGAAGTGATACCTATGGACTATCGGGTTAAGATAAGATTTAAAGGTCCATTACACATAGGTTTTATCGACGGTGTAGGTGAAGTCTCTGAGGGGATGGTCCACGCAGATACCTTATTTAGCGCTTTAGTTTGCGCTTATTCAAAACTTTTTGGCTCTGAGAAAACTGCAGAGCTAATTGAGAATATCTCAGACAATACAGAAGAAACGGAACTACTCATCTCTTCAGCATTCTATTATGTAGGTGATAAATACTT
Source organism: Fervidobacterium pennivorans DSM 9078 (assembly GCF_000235405.2). Lineage (NCBI taxonomy): Bacteria > Thermotogati > Thermotogota > Thermotogae > Thermotogales > Fervidobacteriaceae > Fervidobacterium > Fervidobacterium pennivorans. The sequence continues at coordinate 1,600,710 of NC_017095.1, read as the reverse complement.
TTTACCAAGACCGAAGGGTGAAAATTTTAACTTAGAAAAAATATCTCAGCCTAAAAAACTCAAGAAGATAAAATTTGTCGACGAAGAAATCGTTACCAAGAACATAGCTGTTGAAGAGAAAGATATTCATGGACAATTTCTTAGCAAAAGCGAAGTGCAATTCTCAAATGGTTTCGAAGGACCGGTTGAAATCTTCGAGCGTCCGAGGGCGGGTATAAACCGCATCAATTCGAAATCAAACCTTTATTACTTTTCAGAGGTACACTTTGCTCCGAACTGCGGTCTGTGGTTCTATCTAAGAGTTGGAAAGGAATTAAAGGAAGAAATACTTGCTTCTCTGAAATTGTTAGCTGACGAAGGTCTTGGCGGAGATAGAACCTATGGATTTGGAAATTTTGAATACAAAATAGAAGAAGTACAACTACCAGTGGTCGGAGACAAGTATTTGCTATTATCTCCTTACATTCCCTCAAAGAACGATTATACAAACGAATCCAAAGAAATTGCTAAGGAAATCTCTGATGCATACGAACTGAAATACAGAACAGGCTACATCTTTGGAACTGACCAAAAGGCGAAAAGGGTAGTTATGTTCACAGAAGGTTCTGTTTTTAAAAAGCCGGTAAGAGGCAAGATTTTAGACATAACTCCCGATGGATTTGAAAAAACGTATGGGTATAGGGTTTACAGATATGGTAAAGCTTTCTTACTCCCGTTCAAAGGGGGCAATAATGTATGAACAAAAATTCAACATTTTCAAAGCGAATGATAATTGAACCTATTTCTCCTGTCTTTATTGGTTCAGGAGAAAAAGTGGGAAAATTTGAAACTTTGGTGGATGGCGGTAAGACCTATATTCTCAACTTTGATAAGCTCATGGAAAATGATGAGTTTGTAGAGTCCTTTGTTGAAAAAATGGATGAAATATTAAACCCATCAACAAAAGATGGTGCTTTGAAAGAAATATTTGATAAATTAAAAATTAATATCGGGGATTACAGTCACACATCATTCCCGACAATAAAAGACAAAAATGGAAAACCAAAGACTCTTCAAATTAGCAGATTCGTCCACACCGCTGGTAGATTTTACATCCCTGGCAGTTCCATCAAAGGTGCAATAAGAACGGCGCTAATAAAGGCTAATGAAGCATTTGCAGAACCTTTTGAAAATGCACTAAATACACCTAACGTATCAAAATCAGAAGTTAATAAAATTGAAGACAATGTCTTTGGAAGTGCGCAACTATCACCATTCAAAGCACTGATAATCTCAGATAGCTCGTTTATTGACAAAAATTACATAAAATTCAAAAAAGTTGAAGTAATCCATTTGGAAAGACCCAAGCAAGGTATTCCACAGTTTTTTGAAGTATGGTTGCATGACCTGAGAAACACTGGTTCAAACAAAGTCGAAAGCAGGATAACTTTCAAAGCAGACGTATTGAGCAAACTACTACAGAACGGTGCAAGGAAGGAAGCTGTTGATTATTTAATGCAAGTGTTTGGAAGCGAAAAAAATTTCGTCGATACTATGAAAGAAGCAGCGCGAATATTAATAGAGATGGAAAAGCAAAAGATTAGTGCTTCTAACTATCAGCAGAAAAATGAGCTATTGAATTTCTATAACACACTCTCTAAAATCAACAAAGAAACAGAGAACGGATTCGTTCTAAGAATTGGTGGGCACAGTGGATTTTATTCAAAAACAGCTTACAGAGGATTTTTGAAACGTGATCAAGTAAAGGTTTTGAAAATTCTATTTGGCTACAAAAAAGTGAAGGAAAATAACTTTCCAGTAACCACGCGAATTGTGAGATTATCGGAGTCTCCAAAAGATATATTACCAGTTGGATGGATAAAAGTAAAACTTCTTGATTAGAAAACTAAAAAGTCTTCATACTCTGTCAAGGCAAAGTAGGTGAAAATTTTGCTGGAAATCGTTTTGAGATGGGACTTAAAATCACCAACGTTAGTAACAGAGGAACTTATCCAACAAATATCCCAAATGTTGGAAGATGTTCCGCATTCCGTTTCGCACGTGCTTGGAAAAAGAATATACGCAAGCGAATATGGATATTACATTGTAAAGGATGCAACTATAAAGGTACGATTAGCAACAAAATCTGTAGGCTCCGCCTTAAAGAGGTTACTCAAAACCTCTTTGGGCGGTGCTTTTCCTTATTATTCATCAGTTAAAGTCTTTCAACCATTCAGTGAATGTTATGTTCTTGCTAACGAAAACTTTGGAGAGCAGCCCATTGAAAGCATTCAAAGAGCTATTGAAGAATACTACTTTGCTTTGGCACAGCACATTTACCAAGGCAAGAATATCAACTATGCTTTAATTCCCGTTGTGAAACCTTACAAAAGGAGCATCTACAAAGTTGAGCTGTTCGGTTCAGAAGAAATGATAGCCTTAGCCAACGCTGTTGGATTAAGAGTGGGCCACTTTGGTCTGTTTTTGTATGATAGCACGGATCTAAATTTAATTACTAAATTATCCCAAAAAATTGGAGGTAGTAAACTTGAGAGTGTACATTAACTTTACATTTGACAAGTTGGAACTTCCAACAGAATACAATCACATTTTGCAAGCATTTGTTCTGAACTTAATTGATGATGAAGAATACAGAAAATTCTTGCATGACAAAGGATACACCTTTGGTAAGCGTTTGTATAAACTGTTCTCATTTTCCAGACTTCTTGGAAGGTTCCAAATAGATAGTCAAACCAAAACAATAAAGTTCTTTGACCATGTTGTCCTTATCATATCGACGGCAGACGAAAGACTAATAGAATTCGTTGTCGACAGAGTTGGCAGATTCGAAAACCTTAGATTGGGTAGGAATTTTGTCGTGCCAGCAAAGATTGAGATATTTGAACTTCCAGAAACTGACCACATCGTAGTTTCAACAAAATCTCCAATTACGGTTTATTCGACAGTAGACAAAGATGGAAAGAAATACACACTTTATCACTCACCACACGATGAAATCTTTTCAAAACTGTTAGAGGAGAACCTCAAAAGAAAATTTCACGCGGCATTTGGTAGAGAATTTCAGGGACAACTGAGAATAAAAAACATTGCCCCAAATCCGAAGAGGGTGGTTGTGGGGTACAAAGAAAGGAAGTTAGATGCTTGGATAACAGTGCTTGAGCTGGAAGGGGACTATGAAATCCTTAAATTAGCATACGATGCAGGGCTTGGTTCTAAAAATTCCGCAGGTTTTGGTTGTATAGAGCTTGTGGGTAGAGATATTATCTGACTTTTTCAGAAAAGAAGATACTCTCCCAGCTTCTCGGCATCATTTTTACTTGCATGCCTAAGTTTTGAAAACAGAGCCGGTCTTAATGCGCAACAGGAAACCAACGACTTCCGGAGACATGTGTGCTGGTAACTGTAGAAACAAAACATACGGAAGCCTTCCACGATAGATTTCTTGTCCATGGAACCTTACTACAGCTGGTTTATACACCAACTCGTCTGAGATGTAAATCGCTGCCCTCTTGTTCTCAACCTCTATAATATAGTCCACAAATCTGCAAATCTCTTTTTGCATAGTATTTCGCCTCCCAAAGCTACTTTGGAAATTTAACCTTTCCAAAATAGAAAACGCATTCGACAAAGATTTTTGACAGATAGTATAAAACAAAACAAATCCTCTCTTTGTCAGGATGCCTAAGTTTGTGCGTTTAGATATATGAAGGATTCATTTGGACAACTTTTTAGGAGGGAGTAAGATGAGCAAAAGATACTTATTAGTGTACGATGTAAACGAGAAACGTGTTGCAAAGGTTCACAAATTACTACTTAGATTCCTTGTTTGGAAACAGAACTCAACGTTTGAGGGATATCTACCAAGAGGAGCTCTAAAAGAACTAATTAGAAGAGTATCGAAGTATATCCGCAAAGAAGACGACGACGGATTGGTAATATACTCCCTACCCAAGGGAACAAAGTTGAAAGTGGAAATAATAGGAAAAGACAAGGCTAACAGTTTAACAAATTTCATTGAATAAACACACTATTCAATGAAATTAAACTCACCTGGTGTCGCCCCAATAATAGTTTTGTGAGGCGCATTGTAAGTATCAATCAAATAGAAATAAACAGCGTCCTCCTCTGTATTTATTACCCTCATTATTTCTTCTTTCAGGTTTTCGTACAACTCCTCCGTAAGAAGCCCCTCAAGCACGGACCTTAAAGTCCAATTTAAATATTTTCGCCCTATTTTCAAAACCTTGTTAACCCTTTTCACGTTTACATCGTATACCATTATCACATACATTAGTTTCATCCCCCTTAACTACGCAATTGAGTATCCTTCCAGATATATAAACAAAAATTACTACTTCATTTGACATCTAAAAAAATGCTATAATAAGTTTAGAATTAACAAACAATGATGTTGGGGGAGGGCATATGAAAAAACTCCATGAATACAACTTCAAATCGCAGCTTGTTATATTTTCAGATATAAAAAACACTGTAGCAAAAAATTTGGGAATCAAAGACTTGTATTATTCACGCAAAGGTGAACGTCCTTCAAGACCAGGATTGATTCAAAAAAAAGGATTCCATTACTTGGTGTCTTTCTTGTCAACGAAAAAGTATTCAGATGCTGTGTTCAAAGTCTTTGAATGTTGCCCCTTCGCAAGTGAGAGAATATTTATGAATGAGAGCCGAATTATGAATATCGGGGGACGTTACGTTTTCATACTTCCAGCACCCGTAATTGAAAACTACAAAAGACAAAAGAAAATACAATTTCTAAGTGGTTGCGCGTTAGACTTGGAGAATTGGAGTGATGAATGTGTGGAAAGAGTATGACCTTTCAAGGTTGGGAAAGTGTGTCAAGAGCCTGTTCAACAATACTTTTTCCGCCCAGTGTGATAAGCAAGTTCGTGAGTTTATTGCCGCGAAAGTGTACAAAAAAACATGCGGAAAACCTGAAAATCTCGGACTTGGTCAAATGGAAGAAGTTGTTGATGAAGTATACCAACAGTCTATGGAAAGAATCCTCAAATTCAAGCAAAAACTGAAGGATTTTGAACCGTTACAAATAGCAACTTATTTCAACAGAATAGTTGACAACCTAATAGAAGATTTTCGAAAAGCAAGCGAAAAAAAGCCTCTGTCTATTGATGTGACCGTTAAAGAGGAAGATGATGAGCTCGAGCTGTCAGAGGTGATTTCTGACAATACGGCTCTAACATCAGAAGAAATCTTCGATAAATTGGTAGCTCAAGACATCTTTGAGGAATTTAAAAGTTACGTGAAAGGGAAGGAACTGGATTTATGCGATTTTATCTATTACTCAGGTTACTCTAAGGATGCCCAGTTTAGAGAATATCCGTCCGCTGATGCAAGATACAAAGCCCACCAGCGGGTAAGAGAAAGAATAAGGAAGTTCTTTGAGGAAGTTGTGAATGTCAGTCCAAGTGTTGTAAAAATCGTAATACAAAAATACAAGTCAGAAATATGTGACCATATTCGTTTTAATAAGTGAACGGTGTAAAAGAATTTGTTGAGACACTCTGCAAGAAATTGGAGGCGATAGAAATGAGCGATAGAAATGAAATGAAATACCTTGAACAAATTTTTGAAGAGTATAAAAAAGGGGCAAAGAAAATTAGGAAACTATTGGAACAAGGTACAGAAAAATTAGAGATTGGGGACATAGTGGCTATCTATGGTGAGGACATAGTATATGGACTTGTTTTTGAGAAAATCGGAGAGATGTACAATGTAATCTTTCTGACGACAGAGTTGGTATTAGGGGGAGCAGGATACAAAATTGAAATAGACCACATGGTCAGAAGTCTAAAAGTAACTCCAATAAACTTTTATATTAGTCCAAAGTATTGTGAAGTTGTCGGCAGGGTAAAAAAAGATGAATTTGAAAAAATCCTCGATAATTTTAAGAAGATGGCAAATAGGTACAAAGGTATTTGGAAGAAGTTCTATAACTTCGAAATAAATAGAATCAAAATATTTTACGATGCATTTTTGAGTAGTATGATTAACTATGAAGAACATTCAGAAAATGAAGATGATGAAAAAATAATAGACCTGTCAAAATTTTTCAAAAAGGAAGAATTAGAAAAGCTCCTACCTTCAATAGCTGCTGCATCGACTTCTGATAAGTATGAGAATATAATAATCGAAGTATCTGATGGCTTTGCAAACCTATATCTGCCTGATGAACTTATTGGCAAAGAGGCAGAACTATACTTGTCTGGTAAACTCATTTACACGGGAAAACTACCAGGCACTGTGAAATTTGCCGTGGGGCATAACTTCCCTTCGGCATTGTTAAAAGAAAAACTTCAAATCAAACTAAAAGAAGGCTAATGAAATTAGTAACCTTTAGTAACTGTGTAAAAAGCAACTCTGGTTAGAAAAATTTAAACAAATAAAAGCCAATCCTCATGGATTGGCTTTTTTTGTGATCGCTTAAGTCATTTCACAGAATCCCATCCTTTAAACCATACCCCTTTTGGTTATCACAATATTAATATTATCAACACCTATTTGTTACTAACTATGTGAACACACAACAGTAACACATATATCCAAAATTCAGAATAACTGTTTTGACAAATCAATGTACAAATAAATATCACAATTATCCAATAAGAAAACAAAAAAACGCACCACATTCAAAAGATACATTCATACGCCGTTAGCCACAATCCTAAAATTGCACTATACAAAACGTCTAAAATATCATTTGTAGCGATTATGTAAATTCACAAAAATTAATCATTTTTTCGGGGGATAGTTTCCATTCGTGTTCAACCTAAATAGTTATAAATACGAGCTTTTCAATTTTTACAAATGTAACTGTCAAATTTAACAAAAATAATGGTATAATACTTATGAGGGTCTTACGGTTTTTTAGAAGTGACTATGAGAGATGGAAACTTCCAAATCCCTTTGTATTTCCTGTTTGCCATCTTCTTGAGTTTTAGAAGTGACTATGAGGGATGGAAGCGGTGTTACTTTCACAGCTTTAACTAGTAGGTTTATCTCAATGTTTTAGAAGTGACTAGGAGGGATGGAAACTTTGTTCCCTGTTCTACCAAATTCCTAAGTTTCCTTGCACTTTGTTTTAGAAGTGACTATGAGGGATGGAAACATTATTAAGACGAAGAAAAGAGGAAAACGGAAGTATTTGAAGTTTTAGAAGTGACTATGAGGGTTGGAATCTCGATATAGTATAATGATTAGTAGCACCTTATATTGACGTCCAGTTTTAGAAGAGGCTAGAGGGGAAGCAAGCAAAATTGCTTCCTTTATTTGTTTTGCAATGAGTGTCGTTTTGGAAGTCAGGATAAGGTATATAGACGCAGGCTGGCGTTTGATAAAAGTTTCTTTCCACGCGTTTTTCAAAAACAGTTGTGTTTGGTAAGAAGGTTTTGAGTGTGGTTGTGTTGAAAGATTTAGGCATGGAAAGTTAGGAGTTTTGTAAATCCAACTGTGGAGGTATCGAATATGGTAAAGGTACTTACGTTCTTGGGAACAAGTTCGTATCAAAAGGCTATAGTTAAGTTTGATGATTTTGAAACATCTCAGGAGTTATTCCCACTTGCTTTGTTGGAATTTTTGAAGATGAAGGAAGGCAAGGATATCTCAGCTGCGTTTTTCTTGACTGAGGAAGCTATGAAAACATACGATAAGTACAATGTTGAACGGTTTTGCAGTGAAAACGGCATCAAAGTCCAGAAGATTAAAATTTCGGAAGATGAAAGCGTAACTGATTTTGTACGAAAGGCTGCGGAGTTGATAGATGATGGAGACCTGGTTATTTTGGATGTCACCAATTCTTTTAGATCAATTACCATGACAGCAGTTGTTATTTATATGTTCTTGCGCGAATTGAAGAATGTTGAAATGAAGGTTCTGTACGGTAAGTATGATAGGGCTACAAACATGACGAAATGTAAGGATATGACCGAATTAATTGATTTAGCCGACTGGATCTATGCTACAAGGCTTTTTAAAGAGTTTGGTTACGCTTCTATCCTGGCTAACAAAATTAAGAGTTGGAATGAAAGATATTACAAGCAAGGTGGCTCTTCACACAGAAAACCCAGAAAGCTAAAGTCCCTTGCTGATGCGATAACGTCTGTATCTGAAGCAATCAGATTAGGTTCAATAAGGATGATTCACAAGTCTTTGAATAAATTCTTGGGTTTACTGAAGGAAGAAGGCTCAGCTGTTCGTGAAGACGTCAGGGAATTCATCCCGCAGTTTGACTTGCTTTTTGATGCAATTGTGGATAGGTATGAAAAGTTTTTTGCACCTGGCGATTCCGCTAAAAATGAGCCTGTGCTTAGCGAAAATGAATTAAATGCCGAAAGAGAGCTGCTTAAATTCTATTATGAAACAAACGATTTAGGTATGGCAACCAGACTGGCAAGGGAATATTTGAAGAACGTTGTGCTTTTCAAAGAGGGAAAATTCGACAAATTGTTCGACGTAGAAGAGCGTGAAGCTATTTCGGTTAGTAATGATACTTTAGCCCAGGCTCGAAACCACATAGCTCATTTTGGATTTAACAAAGATTCGTTGCCAAGCCCTCAGAATATTCAAAGAGAGATTCAAAATTTGATTGAAAAGGATTTCGAATCAATAGTTTCGAATTACACGCCAAGTAAACAGTTGAAAGCTATACTTTCACCACTTGGAACGACACCAGGCGCGCTTTATACAGTTCTGAAATCAATTCCTGGAGATTTACTTGTAATTGTCACATCCGAGCAGGGCGAAAAGCTTGTGCCAGAGATTATTGAAAAAGCAGAATTCAAAGGTGAGTATCACGTGATACTTGTGAATGATCCGTTCAAAGGTTTGGATGAGACCAGCAAAGTTGTTCAGCAAGCAACTGAGAGGTTGAAAGACGCTACAGAGTTAGTGATAAATCTAACTGGTGGCACAACACTTTTGAATTATATGATTGAAAGAATTAGAGACAACGTGAGGTATGGTAAGAAAATTAAAACAGTGATAGCATATGACGAAAGACCTTACGATGAGCAGAGAAAGGAACCTTACATAGTTGGTAACATTCTGGAATTACCGAAATGATTTCAAAAGTCTAACAAAGGCAAGGTATTTTGGATGTTCTAGAGTCCTATTTTAAAATTCAGAGCTCTAGAAGATGGAACAATAAATTTTTACGCAGGCAAAAAGATTAATGGATGAGTTGTATTCTGGGTGCCTTCAGACGATGAACTTCTTGTCGCTGCTAATGTGCTTTCGCAATTCGCTTTTTACTCAGGGGTTGGTTACAAAGTGACTATGGGATTGTGGCAAGCGAAAAGAATAGAATCAACGGAACGATTTGAAAGTGAAATGAACGATTGAAAAATGATATAAATACTCAAAAAACTGGCCTGGCTTTTGCCAGGCTTTTTTGTTTTTATATGTCAGATTCTTCCTTCCAAAACGTTATATTACTCGGAAAACGTTGAATACCTCATATGTGATAGGAGGGGGTGGGAAGTTTACGGAAACTTTTTAGAAATTGCGGGCTGATTTGTGCGGTTGGCTTGTTTCTCAACTATTTGTATGTTTGAAGGAGGTAGATTGCGGTGATAAAGTCAAAAGCTTGGGCTGTTGTGGTGTTATTATTTTTCACAGTTATGTTATTGGTGTCGTGTGTTCAAACCCCAAGTAACGGTTCTTCAAGTCAATGGAAGATTGTAAGTGAAAAAGACCCAATGACCGGAAAGGAAGTCTGGTACGCCATATCTCCGAAAGTTAAATCACTCAAACCTATGTCTTTCCCTTACAACGACACAGAAGCTTGGATAGGCATTGGAAACGATGGAACGAACGAATGGATTTACATTGGATTCAGCACTATTCCAAATATTGAAGACTTTAGCATTGGAAACGGTTATTTAATCATAACTACAAGAGTTAAATGGGATGAGTTGGAACCAAATTACACCACATTCTATCAAAAAGTTGGTTCAAACTTCTTACATTTTGCTAATTATGACGATTCTATCTCCAAAATTATGCAACACAAAAGGCTATTACTTGAACTCGACTGGTATGGGAATGGATTGGTTTATTTTGAATTTCCACTCGAAGGAGCAAAGGAGGCGATAGAAACTATAAGAAGCAAGTTTAGAAATTGAGTTAACGACTTTTGTTATCAAACATTGCTTTCATAAGAAACCTTAAAATCAAGCGGAGGTGGAATTTTTAACATGGTGGATAAGAAGGTTAGCTTAGCAGTATTCCTATTCGGTTTGTTTTCAGCACTTGTTTTGGCACAAAGCGCAACAAACGTTTCAAGTTCCGTAACTTCAGAAGATAAGTACATAGCAATCTTCGAGAACGAAGACTTGCAAATACTGGTAGAGCTTCAGCACTATGGTAGCACGAACCTTATTCAACTGGCGCAAAAAGTTTTAAAGATTACCTTCGTTAACAAACAAGAAGTTCCTATAAAAATCATTTGGGACGAATCTGTTTTCACAGATAACAACGGAAAACCAGCAAGACTCATCAAAGAAGGGCAAAGGTTTATAGTATCGGACCAACCACAAGTTCCTTCAATACTTCCACCAGGTGAAAGAGCATCGTTCTTAGCCGTTCCACAAAGCCATATCACGTATTCTTCGTCAAGCGGTTGGTTTGTGACCGGAATTTCCGGAAATATTAGAAAAAGAACGTTAATGATAGCCTATGAAATCAATAGCGTCAAAAAGTATGCAAAGATGGAAATTGATTTTGAGACAGTGATTGCTTCAAAAAGTGCTCCAGACAGACTAACCTTTCCGACGTTATCGTATCTATCACCAGTTTCTAACACACAAGGCGAGACAATTGGCTACAAAGGTATCAGCTTTACTCTTTTAGGATACGTTAGTAGAAACTACTATAATCCAATGAAACCAGGTTCTTGGAACAACTTCTGGCAGTGGGGAACAATCGCTCTCTTTATACCTTACATTGGAATCGGGACAGAATACGTAAACAACGACAACAGCTTTACATTTTCACTCTACACAATCTACATACTTCCAATAATTGATTTTGCGTTCTCCTTCTAAGGGTTACCTACAAACTTCCGGTTTTGCGGCGGTTCCGCCGCCGCACTTTTTTCCAAAAAAGTGTAAATGTTTTTACAAAAAAATGATACAATAAAATTGGTTCGCATGATAGCTATCAGTATTGGGGAGGGATTGCAGTGTGGTCTATGCGATTTTTAAAAACGAGTACGAAGAATACCAAAAATGGAAAGATAAACAAAAAAAGAAAACGGACAACTAAGCTAAAGTTAAAAAGTTAATATTTAGCCTAAATAGGAGGTGAATATATGATTTACACCGAGGTAAAGTGTAGAGTTGTAACTCCTATCATTTCACGAAAAGACCCACAAACTGGAAAATTCGACCTTACAGGGCAAAGTGTTAAAGGCGTTCTACATTTTTGGTTTCGAGCAGTAGCACCAAGGATTATTGATATCTACAAACTCAACGAGGTTAATAAACCGAAATCTCCAAAAGAAAACAAAGAACTATATGAACTTTACCAAACTTATGAAAAAGAAAAATACGCTGGACTGAAACTACTTGAAAATGAAATATTCGGTTCCCAGAAGAAAAAAGCACCATTTGGAGTTTGGGTGGAATATAACACGGCAGATTTGAAACAACTCAATAACGGTCTAAACATCTCAAAAGATTTAGGTGGACGAAAATTAAACTATGCATTGTACGGCATTATTGATAGGAAAAACCCTGTTACTTCATACTACTTAGTTCCATCCAAAAGCTTCACCTTAAACTTTACATTTAAAGACATCTTCACAAAAAAAGTTATACTCAGCCTTTTAAAATTGACAAGCTTACTTGGTGGTTTTGGTGCAAAGACGACGAATGGTTTCGGTGGTTTTGAAATCGTCGGACCAAAGGAAGAAATAGTGTTTGTGAAAAAACTACCAAAAGATGTGAAGCTTGAGAAACGTATTGATGAAACTTTAGCAGAAGTTGAACAAGCATTAAGAGATTTCATCAAATACAAAAAAATAACAAATAATACACCTCTTCAGAATGTACTCATACTCCTTAATAAACCAATGAAGGAACTTCTGGATTTTCCAAACTTGTGTGATGATGCTTTCGTTGTTGTTAATACAGAAATCACAGCGAATAATATTCCTGATGTTTTTTTTAAGCTTTTCGATATTTCCAAAAATAGTAAAGGCCAACCTGTAGGATGGTACAAAGCATTGAAATATTACCTGAGAAAAAGAACAAAAGATGGTTCTGATTGTGTAAAAGAACTTAAAAGTGTTCTGGACCAGCCTGAAATGTTGAAAATGAAAACCAAGCATTTAGAGATTCCACCGGCACTTCTTGGCTTGCCATTGCAATATTATTTCCCAGAAACAAAAATAACAGCAAAATTCGAACCCTACATCGATAATTCTGAAAATAACGTGGGTAGAAAACAGAGTCCGATAAGGTTCACTGTACTGAAAAATGACAATAACCAATACATTGTTTATGGAATCCTTTTAAAAAGTAACATCTCAGCAGTCTTATCTAACCAGTACTATAAACTAAGATTCACGGCAAAGAAACGTAAAGAAACTTTAATTGATAAGGGAAGTGCTTATGTAAATTCAGATTGGAACGAACTTGTTCAAGCCATCAAAGATTTCAAGAAAATGTACTCTTCATTAGGAGGTGACAATAATGCCAGCAATTAATTGGAAAGAAAAAGCAGCAGCCTTACTTCATGACCCAGTTTTCAAGGCGTTTGACATAAAATCGCATGAAAATCTTGCAAATGAGCTATGTAGCATTGCAGGTGTTCCAAGCATTCGAGGTCAAGAAGACATAGTTGGAAGTTCACTCGACAGAATCCCATTACCTAATGAACTATATGGAAGACAAATTAGAGTAGGTATGAACGAACTTAAATACTTTATTCATCCAATAAGCGGAGAAAAAATCACAGTTTTAGAACAAGAACTTTATTCCAAGATAGCTGATGAAAACTCACAGAAAAAACACACAGAAGAACTTAAAAACAAAATAAAAATGATAAGAGAGCAAAATACCGATGATGAAAAATTTTACCATGCACTCTGGTGGGAACTTGGTTATCTGACAGACTTTGTTGGTTTCATGCCTGCAGACACACGTGTTCCCAACCATTCAATCATTGACCACCTTGAAATAACGGCAGCATTGCAATCATGCAAAAAAAGTGCGCAAATCGATGCAGCTCTTGTTATGTTCGCAATAGGACCAGTCCAGGAACTTATAGCTCAAGCAAGAAAAACTGTAGATTTATGGGCAGGTAGTTACTTGCTTTCTTATCTGACATATAAAGCAATTGAGTTTATAGGTATCAATTACGGATTTGACAATATCGTCTATCCATACTTAAGAGGAAACGCTTTTGCTTATAGAACTCTGCAAAGACTAGGTGTTACGCTATTTACTGAACCGCTCATGGACGAAAAAATAGCTTCCATACCTAACGTATTCCTTGCAATAGTTCCGGCTTGGGAAGCAAAAAAAGTAATAAATATGTGCGAGGAAGTTGTGAAAAAATCCTGGGAAGAATTAGCAACTGATGTCTTAGAAAAAAGATTGAAAAACCCAGACGAAAAATCAATAGGGCTCAAAAATATTGAAGAATACAAAAAACAAATCGAACTATTTCCGATAATCAACTCAACAATGATTCCATTACCTGATAGTGTAAGTGGAGTAAGGAATATCATAGAATACGTAACTACCGACGAAAACTTCATAAGCGAATTTGAAAGCTACATTTCATTCATTGAGTTTATCGAGTCAAAAGGTGGTTACAAAATAAATGCCGGTAGTTTTTATCGTTACGTGTTCAAAGTGCTAACATCGAGATTAAATGCCATAAAAACTATTAGGTATTTCTATCCGTACCAAAGTGACGAACAAATCGGGGCACAGAGAATTCCAGACGATTTTGGAGCTGGAGTAAGGGCATGTGTAGAAGTCTTAGATACAGCAGGAAATGAGGTAAAAATAGATTACCTTGGAACTGTGAATACGGTCAAAAGATTCCTCAGGGATGTATTAGTAAGCAAAAAGCTTTTCGATGAGAGAGTTAAGTTTAAATCAGTGCTTGAAATAGCATTAGAAAATGATGTAAACAAAGAAATAGCTGAAGAAGTTGAATCTGGAGAATTGGAATTGGACGCTGTGGAAACTCAGCAAAAGCTCAAAAACGGATACATTGCTGTTCTCATGATGGATGGAGACAGAATGGGAAAGTTGGTCTCTGGCGAAAGTGCACCAACTATGGACAAAATGCTACACGATAAAGCAGTTCAAACTCTGAAAGAAATTCAAAATAATACCCCAGACAAAATCTTTTTCTTTGATAAACCGATATTAACTCCTTCATACCAAAAAGCTGTTTCAAGAACACTTGGAATCTTCTCTTCACTTGTTCAATATGTGGTTGAAGACGAATACCAAGGAATGCTTATATACGCAGGTGGAGATGATGTACTTGCAATCTTGCCAGCAGACAAAGTACTCCCGTGTGCAAACAAAATAAGAAAAATGTATTCAGGAATAGGAAACGTAGAACTCAAAATAGACAACACAACGTACAAATTTGATAACGGAATTCTTTACAAAAATGACATCCCATACACAACAATGATGGGACCAACTGCAACAATGAGTGCTGGAATATCGATAATAAATCACAAATCACCACTTAGAGTAGCAATAGAACTTGCACGAAAACAAGAACACAGAGCAAAAGAAAAACTTGGCAGAAACGCATTTAGCATAGCAATAGTTAGAAGGTCAGGGCAAATCCAAGAGGTTGGTTCAAAATGGGAAATAGATGGTATGGATGTCATAGAAAAATCTTATGAGTTATATCAAAAATCAGAGCAATTCAAACTATCGCATCGCTCATTTTACAAAATCTTGGAAAGTGATCTTGAACTCGCTAAAGAAGACGAAAGATTCCTTGAGCGGGTTATTGATTATATACTCAGAAAATCTGATGCCAAGTCAAAAAAATCCGAAGAGTTCAAAAGATTTACAAAAGAACTAAAGGAGTACGCGAAAAGGGTGTTCGCTACTTCAAGTATATTAGAAAAACCATCCAATCCATTTGACCTAATACTAACAGTTAGATTTACAAAACGAGGAGATAAGCGAGGTGGTAATTAATGAGTAAAGAATACTATTTTGTTTACTTCGAACCAGAAGAATGGGTAGCATTTCGTGAAGTCAAACAATTTGGTTCAGGCGGTTATGCACAAACAGTGTATCCATCACCTTATCCATTCTATGGAGCAATACGTAGTGCGATACTAAAAGCCCATGGTATCGAGCTACAGTATCATAAAAAACCAAATATACCAAAACAACTTCAAGAACTCGTTGGAGATGAGAACAACCCTGGGAAAATAAAACTAATAGGTCCGTTTATTTACTCCGAAGAAAACGGTCAGAAAAAACATTACTTCCCCGCACCAAAGAATGTATATCTCAAGCAGAACAACGAGGAGAAACAGTACAAAAGAATGCAGTACTTTGAAGCTGAAACAAAAGTTGGAAATTTTACATTGAAGGGCTTGGCTTGGATTCCGGAAATGATAAATATCGAAAAAGCAGAAGAAGTATATATCGAACTAAGAGAGCTCGAAAAATACAAACAAGGGCAAAGCTTCAAACTGAGCTCACCAAAGAATTTTGTTATTGAATCAAAAGTTGGCATTGCGTTAGAAAAAGACTACAAAAAAGTCAGAGAATCAATGCTTTATACGATGAATGTCTACAGATTCAAAAACGGTGGATTCTTCATGATAACTGATAGCAAAGAGACAGTTCAAGAGCTTGAAAAACTTGAAGGAGTATTCTTAGGGGCAAAACAAAAATGGGCAAGAATAAGTGTAGAAAAAGTAACCACAACACTTTTTGACAAACCTGAAAACACAGATTATGAACAAACAGCAATAATGCTCATTACCCCGGCCATATACGATGGGGGTGTCGCACCTTCTGACCTCAAATTTGGGAGCTCTCAGATACTTGCCATAGCTTCTGGAAAAAAGATGGTTATTTCTGGTTGGGATTATGCTTTTGGTCGTCCAAAACCTATTTATCATGCAGTTGCGCCAGGTACCGTGTATTATCTTGAAAATATACCGTCAGAAACAGACGTAATCAAAAAAAGTAAGCATAACCTTTTTGGTTTTGGAAGTTTCATTTATACAACATATGAAAAATTCAAAGCCAATATTCAATAAATAGGAGGTTGGGAAGTATGGAAAACAAAAACTTGGAGAAAGTTGTTGTTACTATGTATGCTGAATCACAAATTCATGCTGGAAAAGGTATGGATGTTGGAATCGTAGACTTACCAATTCAAAGAGAAAGAACCACAGGCTTTCCAATAATTCAAGGCATCAAAGGTTCTCTCAGATCAAATCTAGCATTCGAAAAAGGAACAGAAGTACTCATTTTTGGCAGTGATCCATCAACTTCAGACGAAAACAAAGAATCAACACCCGGACAAATCGCATTCTCGGAAGCGAAAATTTTACTCTTCCCAGTAAGACACCTTGAAAAACTGTTCGTGTGGGTAACATCACCACTTGTATTAATAAGGTTCCTAAGAGAAATCGGAAAAGCAGTCTTAATCGAAAAAATTCAAAATTTGAATATTGACGATGAAACGGCTTTCGTTATAGGAGCAGAAGGACAGAACGAAATAATGCTTGAAGACTTCAAATTCAAAGCGGTAAAGAATGAAACATTAAAAGAAGTTGCGGAAATCATTTCAAAAAATGTAGCTACAGTTGATTACATAAAAAACAAACTCAAAACCGACATAGTTCTCGTGAATGACAAAATATTCTCTGCAATCGTTGAAACAATGACAGAAATCATTCCAAGAATCAAAATTGACAAAAACACAGGAACAGTTGCTACTGGAGCGCTTTGGTACGAAGAATACTTACCACAAGACACAGTAATGTACTTCGTAGCAAGAAAAACACTATATGCAAATAGAAAAGCACAAGGGACAGACAACTCAGATATACTTGACGAACTGAAAACCAAAATTGACAACGCAGTTATAAACATCGGTGGAAAAGAAACAGTTGGAAAAGGATTAGTTGCATTAAAGGTGGTGAATGGACAATGACAGAAGTAATCAAAAAAGCTGTGGAATGTGTAAGGGAAATAGATAAAACATCCTCAAAAGAAAAGAAAGACAAATACCTTAGCACAGTTAAAGGTTTAGGCAGTATGATTATCCAGAACGGTCTGTATGGCACGATACTCTTTCTAAAGGTTAAGGGACATGATGAACTGATAAAACACCTAGATACTCTTGTACAAATACAAACTGGTGAAGAGAACTTTTCTCAACAAGTTATCGATGGTACTGCTGAGCAGAACTCAAAATACTTCAAAATACAATATGCAGCGCTCGAGGGGGTGAAATGGCTTAGAAGATACGCCGACATCTACCTTGGAGGTGAAGAAGATGACTCAACAAGTGCACGGGAACAAAAATAACGAGGTAGTGAAAAACAAAAGTTTGTATTGGGATAAAATAATCTACAAAAAGTTTCGCCAAGATATAATCGAGAATTTCCAGAAAAATGAAATAATTAAAGAGATTGTCCATAACATGAGAATTGATGACACAATCAACCAGGCAATAAAATCACTTAATGAACGCAGAAATAACATAGTAAAAAATTATAGTAAAAAACACACGCTTATCGACGGAACATTCAAACTAAAAACCAAACTACTTCTTGGAAGTGGCTTACCGTCGTTAATAGATGTAGGCATACATCTATCAAGAAACTATGGAATTCCAGTTGTACCGGCAACATCAATAAAAGGTGCTTTTGCTCATTACCTCTTAGAAAAAATGGAAGAAGACAAAACAATAACAAAAGAACTTTACAAAAAAATCTTCGGAACAGATTTGAACAACGCAAAAGAAAATCAGCGAGGATTAGTCATATTTCTTGATGCACTTCCACAGGGAGATTTGAGACTTGAGATTGACTTAATAAACAATCATTTCCAGCCTTATTATATGGGTCAAGACTTTCCACCAAACGATTGGTACAACCCTGTTCCAGTTCAATACTTTGTCGTAGGAGCATCGACTTACAGATTTACAATACTACTAGACAAAGAAAACGACTTTACCGAGGAAGAAAAGAATAGAATAAAAACTGAATTCAAAAACATGCTAAAACTCTATGGAATAGGTGCTAAAACAAACTACGGATACGGCAGATTCGAAACACAAACGGAAAATTAATATCCCAAAACCCATTTTAAAAATCCACTCCTTATATGCCCAAGCCAGTGCGTGTTCTACAGCCAATGCTGGCTTGGGGTTTTTTTATTCTACCATCCACATTTAAAAAGGAACTAATTAAGGATAATTTAAACATCCACTTATTTGGCATGCCTGACAATAAACAGCATTTTGAGAGAGAAAGTCCGCTTTGTAATGCGAACCGTTGCCAAAAGCAATGTTGTACTTTACGCGAGGAAACCTAAAGGAACCTGGGTGCAAGATCTCACCTTGAATTTGGAAAACTACCTTGGGGAAAGAAATATGAAACCCGAGGATAAACAATGAACATTAAAGTTATCTGTGGCAGTTCCAGAATCACGAGGTGTAGCGCAAAATAAAGCGCATATTAATTAACGAACAGCAATATATCGGTTGGTGTGTTGGACAATATAAAAAAGCGCAATGTAAATTGCCGAGCTCTTCTTCAGTTTCATTTTACTTTAGCTCACTTGACAAATTTACACCTTGCACGTAGCTTTTATTACACTATTAGTATACATCACATCTTTTTGTTACATACCACGAAAGAACATAACAGTAACACAATCATTCTCACATTCTGAAAAACATATTTACCAAAATCTTTGAAAATACAGCTTATTCGAAAAAACATATACCATAATACATAAAATTGCAATACAACTAAAAATACAGGTTATTTTAAACGCAAACAAAAAATGCCAGGAATTCCAAACTTACCTTCATATATCATTAATAAAATTCCTAAAACCGCACTAATAATACTTGCCCAAAACACATATTGTAACGATTATGTAAACACACAAAATTTAGCCATTTTTTCGGGGGATAGTTCCCGGTCACGATTAACCTAAAAACGCATAAACACGAGATTTTTAATTTTTACAAATGTAACTGTCAAATTTAACAAAAATAGTAGTATAATATCTATGAGGGTTTTACGAGTTTTAGAAGTGACTATGAGGGATGGAAACCCATGTTTAACACCTCCATTTTTTTTCTTTGGTTAGGGTTTTAGAAGTGACTATGAGGGATGGAAACTTTTACTCGGATAGTACGTTTTGACGTCTATTATCACCGTTTTAGAAGTGACTATGAGGGATGGAAACCAAATTTTCCTTCTTTTATATTGCTGATTTGATTGTTGATGGTTTTAGAAGTGACTATGAGGGATGGAAACTTGGATTGTACGGAGCAGGCTTTAACTGAGAAACTAGTTTTAGAAGTGACTATGAGGGATGGAAACGCATCACTATCTGAAACATCATCTCTAAACGTCAACGTAATAGTTTTAGAAGTGACTATGAGGGATGGAAACTCACAATTTAACCCCCCATCGTGATGCAACTTCATCTCAACCTGTTTTAGAAGTGACTATGAGGGATGGAAACACGCCATTTAAATAGTTATTCACAAACCAACTATAAAATGCGTTTTAGAAGTGACTATGAGGGATGGAAACATCAAACTCCGCTTGGAAGGGCACATAAGTAAGTTTTCGTTTTAGAAGTGACTATGAGGGATGGAAACGTATTACGTGTATTACGTGTGTAAAAAAAATAAAAACTTCGTTTTAGAAGTGACTATGAGGGATGGAAACTCATGGGTATTTGCAACATTTTCCCGACCTCCCGTTTGTTTTAGAAGTGACTATGAGGGATGGAAACTCATGGGTATTTGCAACATTTTTCCGACCTCCCGTTTGTTTTAGAAGTGACTATGAGGGATGGAAACTGCGAGAAACACCAATGATTGGCAAAACTTTATTCAGTTCGGGATTGGTTTTAGAAGTGACTATGAGGGATGGAAACTCATAAAGCATTTAGGGAGTAACAAGACATGAGTATAGTTTTAGAAGTGACTATGAGGGATGGAAACTGTGTTTTCCACTTGAACTTTTTCTTCCATAATCATACCTCCCGTTTTAGAAGTGACTATGAGGGATGGAAACTTTAGTTCGCCATAAAATGTGTTGACTCGAACCTTTTCCAGTTTTAGAAGTGACTATGAGAGATGGAAACTAACGCTGACTCTATCAAAGCCGCGAAGCTTAGAAGTGTGTTTTAGAAGTGACTATGAGGGATGGAAACTATCATACCAATTAATGCAGGATAGCACAGCATTCAACTTGGTTTTAGAAGTGACTATGAGGGATGGAAACTTTCCCATACCCCCCCACGTCCTGCCGCCGACGTGGGGTGTTTTAGAAGTGACTATGAGGGATGGAAACTCGGTATTCTCAAAATACTTTAAAACAGCTTCATAAAACTGTTTTAGAAGTGACTATGAGGGATGGAAACAATTACTATATGCCGCTTGCACAAGAGAACCAAACATAGCCCGTTTTAGAAGTGACTATGAGGGATGGAAACTCCCCCCTTCCAACCCGAAACATCTGGCTTAGGAATAAGTTTTAGAAGTGACTATGAGGGATGGAAACTTGAAAAAGTCAATATAAACATCGTCTTTGTAAAGCTTCAAAGTTTTAGAAGTGACTATGAGGGATGGAAACTTACGTACGCTTCTACATACACTCTGGTATCTTCGTGTTTTAGAAGTGACTATGAGGGATGGAAACGTAAGCTTTCCGGAAAGCGTTGCAGGATTCAGACTTTCAACAAGTTTTAGAAGTGACTATGAGGGATGGAAACTTTTTTCGATTTTTTGAATGCTTATTCCAGTTTCGTATGAGTTTTAGAAGTGACTATGAGGGATGGAAACGAAAACGCTACCATCTTCACTTACGTATGTTGTACCAGTTCTTTGTTTTAGAAGTGACTATGAGGGATGGAAACCTAACCATTCAGCGATTGTATCACTTTCAAACCAGAAAAAATCGTTTTAGAAGTGACTATGAGGGATGGAAACGCAAGGTTTAACTGCTTTTCTTCCTCCTCGTTTAGATCCAGTTTTAGAAGTGACTATGAGGGATGGAAACAATCGCAATGTAATCACCTCCTTGTTTGAAGATACAGTTTTAGAAGTGACTATGAGGGATGGAAACTCTTTGTGTAGTTTGTAAACGCCGAACTCCCCTACTAGTTTTAGAAGTGACTAT
Organism: Fervidobacterium pennivorans DSM 9078; assembly: GCF_000235405.2. Classification (NCBI taxonomy): domain Bacteria; kingdom Thermotogati; phylum Thermotogota; class Thermotogae; order Thermotogales; family Fervidobacteriaceae; genus Fervidobacterium; species Fervidobacterium pennivorans. Next base: position 1,579,283 of record NC_017095.1, on the reverse strand, counting down.
GAGGGATGGAAACTCGAATTCCGCACATTCAAACCTTATCGGACAATTTGTAGTTTTAGAAGTGACTATGAGGGATGGAAACTAAACGAACAACGTAGCCTTCATTTGTCTTTTCAATAACGTTTTAGAAGTGACTATGAGGGATGGAAACTCTTAATTGTTGAACGTCACTAATCGTAATGATAGTTTTAGAAGTGACTATGAGGGATGGAAACAAGCCCATATTACTCACCTCGACAGCCCTCTCCAAATCTTCAAAGTTTTAGAAGTGACTATGAGGGATGGAAACCTATACACCCCGTTCTTACCTTCTACCACGTAAAGTTTTAGAAGTGACTATGAGGGATGGAAACTATGTTGCTTGAGCCTTGATAGTTTGCACCTTCAACTTCCATGTTTTAGAAGTGACTATGAGGGATGGAAACACCGTTCTAAAAACCTGAGTTCCCTTGAAGTCACACTCACACGTTTTAGAAGTGACTATGAGGGATGGAAACGCATCTTTTCGGAAACCACGATATTCTCGCTGGAGCCAACCGTTTTAGAAGTGACTATGAGGGATGGAAACAAGAAATCCGGCAGGTTTCAAATCGCTAAGCTATTAACTTGTTTTAGAAGTGACTATGAGGGATGGAAACAGACTATTCCATTATCTTTCCCCGGGGATACACACTAGTTGTTTTAGAAGTGACTATGAGGGATGGAAACATAAAGTTTTGCTGAATCATAATAGTTCGTTCTTATAGTTTTAGTTTTAGAAGTGACTATGAGGGATGGAAACCTCTTGAGTACATTGAATCAATAATCAAAAGCGCTTTGTCACCGTTTTAGAAGTGACTATGAGGGATGGAAACCGTAGGTTTCGTACTATGGTATTTTAACGAATGGTTAGTTTTAGAAGTGACTATGAGGGATGGAAACTCAGGGCTTAACCCGAGGAGGACGGCGAAAGCAAGCAACAACTGGTTTTAGAAGTGACTATGAGGGATGGAAACGGATTGACCCAGACAAATATGATGAGTGGGAAAGTTTTAGAAGTGACTATGAGGGATGGAAACAAGCTTTTTCACTTCAAAATAATTTTCAGATTTTACCTTCGTTTTAGAAGTGACTATGAGGGATGGAAACCGTTGCTTCGAGTATACCTAACTGATTTGTCTTATCACTTGTAAGTTTTAGAAGTGACTATGAGGGATGGAAACTCCACTTGGTAGCGACCAAATTCAAGCGAACCGTATGTTTTCAGTTTTAGAAGTGACTATGAGGGATGGAAACAAATCTACACATTCATTTAACAACAAGCCGTAGTTTTCAACCGTTTTAGAAGTGACTATGAGGGATGGAAACATTGTGTTGTAAAAAGTTTCGTTTGCAATAGCTTGTATATCAGGTTTTAGAAGTGACTATGAGGGATGGAAACCGGTAATCTTCATACTTTCGCCCTCCTTTTCGACTTTGGCAGTTTTAGAAGTGACTATGAGGGATGGAAACAAATCTCACTGTGATCTCCATCCTACCTCCCAACACCAGTTTTAGAAGTGACTATGAGGGATGGAAACTATCAACATCAAAATATCTTTTACTGAACACCCTATACAGTTTTAGAAGTGACTATGAGGGATGGAAACACATTGTCTACGAAAGCTAATTCGCTGTCACTGTACAGGGTTTTAGAAGTGACTATGAGGGATGGAAACGAATTGCCATGGCGAGGGCGAGTTTACCCTCGCCATTTTTAGTTTTAGAAGTGACTATGAGGGATGGAAACAAGACTTCCACCGACACTCTTCCTCCTAACACCATACTATCGTTTTAGAAGTGACTATGAGGGATGGAAACATTCTTAGCTTTGGCTGTTCCTTTCCTGGAATTTTCCACTGTTTTAGAAGTGACTATGAGGGATGGAAACAAAGCGATGAGAAAGATTGAGAAAGAGAAGCAAGAAAGTTTTAGAAGTGACTATGAGGGATGGAAACTGGCTTTTTGACTTTTTAAACTTCTTAACCCTTCAAGTATTTTCGTTTTAGAAGTGACTATGAGGGATGGAAACTAGTACCTGAAGAAATCGCTTTTATCCCTCATATACCGTCCGGTTTTAGAAGTGACTATGAGGGATGGAAACAGCCAATCGTACAGCTGATTTTTTTGCCTTGACTTGAGTTTTAGAAGTGACTATGAGGGATGGAAACACGTGGAACTTCTACGACGTTTTCTCCGTCGTAGGCATAGAGGTTTTAGAAGTGACTATGAGGGATGGAAACTTGAAATATCATACTTTTCTAAATCTACATCTAGTTTTTTGTTTTAGAAGTGACTATGAGGGATGGAAACAAAGCGATGAGAAAGATTGAGAAAGAGAAGCAAGAAAGTTTTAGAAGTGACTATGAGGGATGGAAACGCCCAATTACCGAAGTCTTTATTAAACCCTCTAAATACCCACCTGTTTTAGAAGTGACTATGAGGGATGGAAACTCTTCAACTGCTCCAACATACCAAACCGCGATTTCTTCCAGGTTTTAGAAGTGACTATGAGGGATGGAAACCCGTGCTTATGCAAGTCGAAAAAGTAGAACGCTTCTTTGACGGGTTTTAGAAGTGACTATGAGGGATGGAAACCAATGTAACTACTTACTGTTGTGAATAATTCCTTACTGTAAAAGTTTTAGAAGTGACTATGAGGGATGGAAACTCTAAGCTCATCCTCATTGAGAATCTTACCTTCCTCAGTTTTAGAAGTGACTATGAGGGATGGAAACTATAGTCTTCCTTGGTGTGGTCCGGTATTCAATACCGAACCTTTGTTTTAGAAGTGACTATGAGGGATGGAAACAAATACGTTATCAAGTAGTGATCCTCTGATCATATCCGTTTTAGAAGTGACTATGAGGGATGGAAACTTGTTGAAGATATTTATCTATGTTAACCAATATTGTAAGGTTTTAGAAGTGACTATGAGGGATGGAAACACGCATACCATCCTCCGATGAATCCGCTTACAAACCGTTTTAGAAGTGACTATGAGGGATGGAAACATTTGTGTATAGTCTGTTTAAGGATGACAGGATTATTTAGTTTTAGAAGTGACTATGAGGGATGGAAACCTGACCATTGAACTTGTTCTCCATTCAACATGTTCTAAAATCGTTTTAGAAGTGACTATGAGGGATGGAAACTATCCAATACCTGTGTTTAAGACGTCCAGAGACTTCGTTGAAAAACGTTGAGGCGGAACTTCTTGCTGTCATGGCTGCATTAACGAAGCTGAAGGAATTATATTGTTCGTTGAAAGGGGAACGAGTAGTAATTGCCTCAGATTTAACCGAGGTTCGAAACTTTTATGGAAATGCATTTAAAAATCAAATTTATATCTCAATTGACCAAAAAAATAGTAGTGAAAAAAACTCTGATGCTACTAAGGAGAAAAAATTCCAAGAAGCACTAATCGCACAATTTCGTGAAATTGTCAGGCATTTGGGTTGTAAGCTTTCATTTGAATATGTTAGAGGACACTGGATGAATGTACTCCACAACAGCGTAGATTCCACGCTTCTGAGAATAATAAACAAAAGAATAGCGACAGAAAAAGAGATTATTGCAAATGACAAACAAAGTAACAAATCAGGATTGGCAGTTGCTTACCTTCCTTCACATATCTTTTCGGAGTTTGAATTTCAATACATTAAAGAACTACATAAAATCCTATCCGAAACAAAATCTGAAGAAACACCATTATCAATTAAACTAATGATGAGGAATAATGGATTTATATACGAACCACATAAATCAAAACTAAAAAGAAAATTTGAAGAACTGCTTGAAGACGCTGTTCGATACAAAGTACTTACCAAAGTTGGAGATGAAGGAAACAGCTGCAGATACAAGGCAAACAATATTAAGAAAATAGTATACGCAACGATCAATTTGAGAAAGGAAACTTCAGAACAGATAGGAACAAAAACCAAAAGCACAATGCAAAACAATAAATACGAGTCCGATTATAAAAATTTCTTAGTGAACATATTGAAAAAGAATAAGAAGCCAATGACCGTGCAACAAATAAAAGCAGTAACTATTGAGCGCAAGTACCCGTGGAGACAAGAAAAATCTTCAGGAATGAAAACATTTGAGGCACTGTTGGAGGAGTTAGTTAAGGAAGGACGGATAACAAAAACCAATGGTAAGTATACCACTCTCAGTTGAATGACTACAGATTACTTACACTTGACTTTACTGAGAAAACAACATATTTTCACACCGCAGATTTTTCAATAATCAAGAAATTAAGCCTATTTTCGTATTTTACACAACGTCTAACACCAATTTCCCTACCTATTGTTACCACCACATTTCAAATTGAAAAGATAACAGAAAGCTCGTATCTAAGCTATGCAATAAGGAACTTGTCGATTTACCAGTTGGAAATCTGCATGAATAAATGATTCAGCACAAATATTAGTCAATTCAAAACATTTTTCAGAGTGCCTAACTTAGGAGTTAGGAAAAATTGCCTTCCGGAACATATCTATTTATGCGCACCCTGGAAAGGCTACTCTTAGGAAGGAACTACTCTCTGAAAGAGATGGAAACTCTCGTAGTACCTTAGTAACTTTCGCTGACAAGGCTTCTGGAATAACTATAAGGGTTAATAAGTCCACAGTATACGTAAGTGCTCAATGGAAAAGGAAAGACGAAAGGCAGAAGTGAGTAAGGCAGATAAGACAAATAAGGGCAAAGAGGTTTTACCTGTTTGGGAAGACAAGGAAAAGTGCGATTGTTTCATCTTTTGCGGGTGATTTTGAACTTTTTGTATGTGTTGAGAGTCAAATTAATTAGTAGGAAGTAACTTAGATTGCTGGTTGTTGTATTTGTAGCGACCTTTATTGCTAAAGTTAGGAAAATCGCACTTTGGGCAAGAAGGTGTTTGGTTATTTATCTTGGGAAACTTGGTTTTGTTAAGATTTGGATGTGGCATCACTTTTTAAAGAATAATGAGGTTTTTTGAAAGTTTCAATGATCTATGCTTAACATTATCCAGGTGTAGAAGGAGGGAGAGGTATGAAGACCTGGAAGTTGTTTGAGAAAGAGATATTAATCGTCGTTCTTTTTTTGTTTCTTGCAACCGTGACTTTGGTAGAAGCAGCTGAGCCGCTGGGTCTTTATATCCAAGAATACTATAAAACAAACGGGAGATTGCCATTACCACCAAGTTGGGTCAAAGTCGGTACGACGTTTGTGTACAGGATGCAAGTTGGTGCTGGGACAAAAGGAGAGAGTGGTTTCACCACACAAGGGTATGTTATCAGAATGGTTATCGGAATTGATAAGACTTCGAATTATGTTGCTGTCTGCGAATGGAAGATAATGTCAGATTTGCGTGGGAACATAGACTACACAAGCCAAATCATCTCTGAACAATTTGTGGAACTAAGTTCTTTGGAAAAATTTCTCGCGGACCTTTCTCAAACAGCTCCCTATGGTGTACAAGTCCAAGGAGGGTACTTGCCCGACGGAGGTTTTTACTTTGCATATGCAAGTGGAGATTACCAAGGCTTTACGAGATATAACTATAAATTTAATAGAGAAGGAATCTTAGTGTCTTCAGGTTTCCTTGAACAATCAGGTTCGAGTTCTTCTGTTGGTCAGATGGAGCTTGTGTTTGTGAAAGATGTAGATTTGAAGTTCCGTGGTTTGTCGGAGAATCTCATAAAGGCGAATCCTAGTTATCAGTATGTTGTAATAGAACAGATGACGGGTGCGACAATGCTGTATGGACAAATGAGTGTGGTTTACTCAAAAACGATTTCTGAAGGATTTTATTCGTTCATGGTTAATAATCTTACAAACTTAGGAAGTTCCCAAAAACAGATTCTTGGGACAAATGTCTTAGGTCCTTCATACATCAACCCAGATTTGCTTAAAGGAGAAATCGTTAACATACCAGAGGTAGGTTTCAGATGGGTTGTTGAAGGGCAAGGTCAATTTGGAGGAATCCAAACAGGGATTTATATCGGCGGAGTAAAAGTCGCCATTTATGAATACTCAGCAAATGGACTTTTGCTTCAGCACGTTAGTAAAACACATACAGGCTACCTCCAAGCAGTTATCTCAAGATAACAGAGCGAAGAGTTTTTTATGTGAGCTTTTTAGTTATATACTAAGTAGGTAAATTTAGGTTTGCGTATATTCGGAACATCAGCTTTTTTCATCGGGCTTGTTTACAAAATGGTACGTATTTAGGCTGAGGTGAGGTGTTGGAAAGAAGAACTAATGCTTTTTGCTTAAGAAATCTGCAACGTCTCGGGGTGTACCAGCTGTGCGACACCTTTAGGAAAGAATTTCCCTTTGACAAAGATGGAAATCAAGGGTGGCAGTATGTGTTTGTGTCTGTTATCTTAAATAGTGTGTTTCGCACTTGTGGGTTTGTTTACTGTTGGTCTCTTTGTACCAGGGAATTTAAAAATAGTTGTTCTTACACAACTAAAAAGCGTATAGTTGGAGAAGGCAATTAGAAAACACGGTTTTTTTTATTAACTGTGGGTTTGAAATCAGTACCGTGGCAACTGTGCCGCGGTTTTTTTATTTATGCTCATAGTTAATTCAATCAAAGGCCAGGAGAAAATGGTTTGGAGTCTTTGTATTTATCAATGTTTTTGGAACCGTATGTTTATGCTGATTTTGAATTTTTGGATAAAAGTAGTAAAATACGTAGTGGAAGATTATCTCAGAGGGGGTGGATGGGATGGAAAAGAAGAGGATGGTTATCAAGGAACTGACTGTGAAAAACTTCAGGAACTTTTCGGAGCACACAGTCCAGTTTAGTGATGGTATAAACGTTATCTATGGTCCGAACGGATCTGGTAAAACATCTATTCTGGAAGCCGTTGCGTATTTGTCAAACCCCCGTTCTTTCAGAGGCGCAAGAGATTATCAAGTATTGAAAGTTGGAGAAAAGCATTTTGAAATTAAGGGTAGGATAGTAAGTGGTGAAGAGAAACACACGATAGAAATAGTGTATGTACAAGATGACGACAAGAAAGAAAAGGTAGCGTATCTTGATGGTTCGAAGGTCAAGAGGTTTAGAGACATTCAGGAGATATTTATTGCTATACCTTTCAGTTTTAGGGATTACTCCATGGTTGATGGTGGACCAGCTCAAAGAAGAGAGTTTTTTGATGAAATATTCTCACTGCTTGACCTAGATTATTATGAAACTTTGCGTGCATATGAAAAATTGTTAGATGAAAGGAACGAATATCTTAAGCAAGAACCAGAATTAATAGATAGGGAATACTTGATAGAAACAGCGAAAGATTTGCAGATAATGGCGGATAAGATTGTGGAAAAAAGAGAGCATATGATTAATGAGCTTTCAAAGTATCTGGACAAAACGTTTAAGATAGAGTACAAAAGTGATTTCAAAGGAAAGAATTTCTTGGATTACGTTGACCAAGATATTGCTGAAAAGGTAACAACAGTAGGTCCACATTCGCAAGATGACTATTTGCTTTACTACAAAGACCTTCTTGCTAGGCATTATGCTTCAGAAGGTCAAAAACGTTTGTTGTATCTGTCAATAGTGCTTGCGTTTAAGAAGCTCATAGAGGAGACGAAACACTACGAACCGGTATTCTTGTTTGATGAACCATTCAACGTGCTTGATACTCATCTTCTTGAAAGGTTCATATCCAACCTTTCTGGTCAGGTGATTATCGCTTCAATTACACCGCTTCTTGGTGCACACAACATAGGGCTAACGATTGAGGAGTGATTGAGCCAATGGAGGTAGTGGCACAGCAAGCATCCGCACTAGAGGCAGTATTTAAGCAATTGTGTCCTAATTGTGGTGGAGATATATCTTCAATAAGGTTGGTTAAGGGGCTTCCTTGTGAAAATTGTTTGAAAGAAGACATCGAGGGCAAGGAAGCCCTTTGTCGTCTTAGTAATTTAAAAGGGCTTAAGGGATTTTGCAAATTGAACGAAGAGTATGAAGAGTGGGAAAGAACATTTAGAAAATACGTGGGGTTTGAACCTTGGGAATTGCAAAAGTTCTGGGCAAGAAAGCTGCTTTTGAAACGCTCATTTGCGCTTTTGGCACCAACAGGAATTGGAAAGACTTCATGGGGATTCGCTTCGGCGATATACTTTGCAAAGCACAACAAAAAGTCTTATATTATTCTTCCAACCAGGCTTCTGGTCCTCCAAAGCTATGAAAAGCTAAAAGATAAAGTCCCAGCTGAAGATTTGTTGGTAATAGGAATGGAGGAATCGAAAAAGGAAAAGGACAAAAACAAAGAAAGACTTGCGAATGGTCAGTTCAAAATACTTGTGACTACTTCTATGTTCCTTTACAAAAATGTCGACCTAATTCCTCGTGATTTTAGTTTTATTTTTGTTGACGATGTTGATTCGTTCTTGAAAACAGCGAAGAATATAGACAAGGCATTGTATTTGTTGGGATTTGAGCCAAGGGATATTGAGTTGACGATGAAGTATATAAGGATGAGGAGAAATGTGACAGAAGAGAATGTAGAGGAAATTAACTCATTACGTGAGCAAGTTAAAAGAATTTCGAAAAAAGCAAAAGGTGTGATGGTTGTTTCATCTGCCACGAGCAATCCAAAGTCTGAAAGAATAAGACTCTTCAAGGAACTTCTTTCGTTCGATGTTGGTCGTCCTGTTTTCTATCTGAGGAATGTTGAGGATGTGTACGAAGTCGTTGGGGCCAATCAAACGATTTTGGATAACATGCTTGTGGAGAAGATAAAACAATTCGGTGACGGTGGGCTTGTATTTGTGTCTTCCGATTATGGAAAAGAAAAGGTTGACGAATTAAAAGAACTTCTGAGTAAACACGGAATTACAAGCGAAAGTTATGAGAATTTTTCAGAAGAAGTTTTAGAAAAGTACAAAAATAGAGAAATCCAAGTTCTTATAGGTATTTCCTCATATAGAAACCCGCTGGCACGTGGGTTGGACATACCTGAGGTAATTCGCTACGCCGTATTTTACGGCGTTCCCAAGATTGTTGTGAGTTTGGATTTAGAAGGGAATGTCAAACACATTCTCCTGGCTATTTCGACGTTGAGACCTCTGATAGCAAGGGACAAAGAGTTAGAAAAATGGACCATGACGATAGATAAATGGATGAAGGAATTAAAAAAACTCGGAAATATTCCAAATCCTCCAAAAGACCGTGTGGAGCAGTTGAGAGAGGAAATAAAAAAGTTTATTCTGTCTGAAGAGATTACCAAGAAAATAAAGTCTGCGGATGATATTACACTGAGGCAAGAAGGTGGAAAGTGGTATCTAGTTGTTGCTGATGTGACAGGTTATCTCCAAGCTTCTGGACGTACCTCGAGGCTCTTTGTTGGTGGTATTACAAAGGGACTGAGCTATGTACTTGTGGATGATAAAAAGGTTTTCAACAATTTGATTAGAAAGCTTCGCTGGTGGTTCAGCTCAGATGTGGTATTTAAAGAAGCGCAGAGTATAGATTTCGGAATGTTGATAAAAGAGATAGATAACGACAGAGAGCGTGTGCGTAAGAAAGAAGGTAGAAGAGACGATTTCTTGAAACCTGTACTTGTAATCGTTGAATCTCCTCACAAGGCAAGAACAATTGCAAACTTCTTTGGAAAGCCAATCTCCCGCAGTCTTGAAGGTCACGAGTTGTATGAGGTTATTACAGAAGACAAATACGTGGTCATCACTGCGTCTTTTGGTCATGTGTTTGATTTAAATAAAGAGGAAGGTTATTTTGGCGTTTTGGAAAGTTCTAACGATGGTAGTAGAAAGTATGTTCCTGTGTATGAGACTATCGAGGGAAAAGAAAGCATAGTGAACGCTATCAGAGAAGCGAGCAAAGAATTTGAACAGATACTTATTGCAACTGACCCTGATACAGAAGGTGAAAAGATTTCTTGGGATTTGAAGAACTTGTGCAGTGTATATGCGAAAAATATCAAGCGAATGGAATTTCACGAGGTCACAAAGCGAGCGATTTTAAACGCGTTACGTGAGTACAGAGAAGTAGATGAAAATCTTGTCAAAGCGCAAGTTGTGAGAAGAATTTCGGATAGATGGGTAGGATTTGAACTTTCACAGCTCATCCAAAGACTTTTCGGACGGAGTAACCTGTCCGCTGGAAGGGTTCAGACACCTGTTCTTGGATGGGTAATAGAACGCGCAAAGGAAAGCAAGCAAAAGAAATATGTTGTGACTATCTCTAAAGATGGGGTGGATTTAAGGTTTGAATTTGAAGAAAAACACGAAGCAGAAAAGTTTTTCAATGAGATAAAGGTGGTCAAGGTAACAAAAGGCGAGGAAAAAAGAATAGAGAAATCACCTTTACCACCTTACACGACGGATGTGATATTGAAGGATGCATCTGAGAAATACAAGCTCTCGGTTTCCAGAACAATGGAAGTGCTCCAAGATTTGTTCGAGCGAGGATTTATTACATACCACAGAACGGATTCAACAAGGGTTTCTGATTTTGGAATGAACGTGGCAAAGGAATACATTTCCGAAACGTTTGGCGAAGGGTTCTTCAAACCGCGAACGTGGGGTGAAGGCGGAGCACACGAATGTATTCGACCAACCAGGGCTTTGGATATAGAGGATATCAAAGCGATGATTTACTCGGGTGAGCTTGAGGGATTTACGAAAGACCATATTGCGATATATGATTTGATATTCAAACGCTTCATAGCTTCTCAGATGAAAAATATTGTGCTCAAAGGATACGATGTGAAATTTGAAGTTGTTGATAAAGTCCAGGAAATGGAAGTGTACGAAGAGATAATTGAAGAAGGCTTTAACAAAGTCTTTCCAGTTAAGCTCGCAAGAATTCCAGAAGGGACAATAGAAGTATCAGCTAACAAATTCATACGTGCTATTCCGAAGGTCTATCCGTTCACGCAAGGCTCACTTGTTGAAGAAATGAAGAAGCGCGGACTTGGGAGACCATCTACGTATGCGACAATAGTGAGTAGATTGCTTGAAAGGGGGTATGTGATAGAGAGAAACGGATACTTACTACCCACAGCTCTTGGTGAGAAGGTATACAACTTCTTCAATTCTGATAGAGAGAAATTTAAATTTGTCAGCGAAGATTTCACGCGCGAATTGGAAGTGCTAATGGACAAAGTTGAAAGTGGTGAAGAAGATTACCAGCAAATTTTGAGAAGTTTAAAAGCAGAGCTGGAGAAAATATAGCGGTTTACCAAAAAATAAGATAGGAAGTGTTGTGAATACAGATAGGTTTATCATATCGAGGGATAATTATGAGAGTACCAAACGGAGTCTTAAAGATTGTTTTTGTCGTTATCCTTTTCTTTTTTCTTCTGTTGCCAGTATCATTGGAGTCATATCGATGGGAAATAAGGTTGGAAATAGGATTAAGCAATTTGAATTACCAGTTCAGAAGGTATGTTGAGAAGTTTGTAATGGAATGTTCAAAAGAAGGCATCAGTGTTTGGATTTACAATACTTACAGGTCAAGAGCAGTTCAAAATGCTTTGTATGCCCAAGGTCGTGAGCCGTTGGAAGTTGTGAATTTGCTAAGGCAAAAAGCAAAGCTTGAGCCTATCGATGAGAGAAAGAATAGATACGTGGTTACCAAACTGAGAGTGTCGGCACATAACTATGGCCTTGCGGCAGATTTTGTGCCTGTTGTTGATGGTAAACCTCAGTGGTATAACGATGAACTTTGGCTAAGGTGTGGATATATTGCGCTCAATCTGGGTATGGAATGGGGTGGAATGTGGAAAGGACTTGTAGACAAACCACATATTCAGATGAAAAACTGGAGAAAAGTAGCAACATTTAATCATTTAGAGAGATTGATAATTGAGTAATTGTAATTAACTGTCCCGGTTAAAACCGGGACTTTTTTTGATTTTAATGAATATATGGTAGAATAATAGTAAGTACTACGAACTAAATGGAGGTGGTAATTGTGGGAAAAATTATGCTGGAAGATTTGCTCAAATTTAAATTTCTCTCAAGCTTGGTGGTTTCTCCAAACGGTGGAAAACTGGCTTTCGTTGTCCATGAAATGAACAAAGACGACAATAGTTACAATTCTAACATTTGGCTCTATGACACCACCACAGGGTCTTTATCACAACTTACTTCATCAAATCGGGACAGCTCTCCAATCTGGTTGGATGATTCAAGGTTGCTCTTTGTTTCATGGAGAGATGAAAAGGATAGAAAGCGAAAGGAAGATGGCGAACCACTGACTCCGTTTTATGAAATAGACACCTCAGGTGGGGAAGCAAAACGGGTTTTTGAGCTGCCTTTTTTTGTTGAACGGATTAAGAAGATAGCCGATAGTGTGTTTTTATTCACTGCTGTATATGACCACAAATTGGGAGAGTTTTGGAAGCTGAGTGCTGAAGAAAAAGAGAAAGTGCTCAAAGCATTGAAAGATGAAAAAGACTATGAAGTTCTTGATGAAATCCCGTTCTGGGCAAACGGGGCAGGATTTACTAACAAAAAGAGGGTAAGGCTTTTCAGATACAATGTTCAAACTCAAGACATCATACCTATCACAGATGAATTTTCCAACGTTGAATATATTTCCGACAGTCCAGATGGAAAAACAGTCCTATACATTGCAAATTTCTTCAAAGACGTTATGAAAATGCCAAATGATTTATTTCTCTACGATGTAGAAAAGAACGAAACAGTTAAACTTACTCACCACGACCACTTCATGTATATGCTTGCTGAGTTTATCGATGGAAAAGTGATATTCGCCGGGAGCGATATGAAAAGATATGGTATAAACGAAAATCCGAAGTTTTATGTTCTCGATATTTCCACCCAACGTGTGGAATTGATAACCCCAGATTTTGACTTAGATATAGACAACAGTGTTAATAGCGACTGCAGATATGGCGGAAACAGGATTGTTAAGGTGGATGGAAAATACTTGTATTTTGTGAGCACCCAATGGCATGATGCTCAGTTGTTTAGGCTTGACATTTCCGGGAACGTCGAACAACTCACATTTGAAACAGGTTCGGTTGATGGGTTTGACGTGTCTAATGGAAAGATATTCTTTGTTGGGTTAAGGAACATGAAACTCCAAGAACTTTACGAACTTATTGAAAGGCAAGAAAAGCAACTCAGTCAATTCAACGAATGGGTACAAAAAGAAAGGTATATCTCGCGACCAGAACGCTTCACATTCAACACGAAGGATGGCACAACACTTGAGGGCTGGGTTATGAAACCTTTCAACTTCGAACCAGGCAAGAAATTCCCCGCGATTTTGGAAATCCACGGTGGACCGAAGACAGCTTACGGGGAGGTTTTTGTTCACGAAATGCAACTATTGGCAAGTGAAGGATATGTGGTCATTTACTGTAACCCACGGGGTAGTGATGGAAGAGGAAATGAGTTTGCTGATATACGTGGCAAATATGGAACGATTGACTATGAGGATATAATGCAATTTGTAGATGAGGCTGTTAAAAGATATGAATTCATAGACGAAAACAAAATAGGTGTTACAGGCGGTTCGTATGGAGGTTTCATGACCAACTGGATAATTGGACACACAGATAGATTCAAAGCGGCAGTATCGCAAAGGAGTATTGCGAATTGGATAAGCAAGTTTGGAACAACAGATATTGGGTATTTCTTTGTCGAAGACCAGCATTTTGCAACTCCATGGAGTAACTACGAAAAACTCTGGTGGCATTCACCGATGAAATATGCAGACAAAGTGAAAACACCTACACTTTTTATTCATTCAGATGAAGACTACAGATGCTGGCTTGTAGAGGCTATCCAAATGTTCACATCGCTGAAATACCACGGGGTAGAGTCAAAGTTGGTGATATTCAAAGGTGAGAACCACGATTTAAGCAGAACAGGAAAACCACTGCACAGATTAAGAAGACTCAAAGAAATCATTGAGTGGTTTGATAAATACCTTAAAGCCAATGAATAAGCAAAGAGGGGACGTCTTGTCCCCTTATTTGTATCACGCACATTTCATTTTTTTTGAAAAAGGTGCAGAAATGTTAGGAGTAACACAGGCAATGGTATCTAAACTTGAATCAGGTGATGCTAATATTTCAGTCAAGAAGCTTGCAGAGATTGCAGCAAAACTTGGCGGTAGTTTGTATGTTACGCTGAACTTAATTCCACAGCAGAATGATAACTTTGAATGACCAGAGCCATGTTTTTTATCGCTTTTAATCTTTTATCTTTTCTTTGTATTCTTCATCCTCCTTCCCTTTCTGTATCTTCACTAGTTTTTCATCCCCCTTCCTATGCTTTTAACCTTTCTTGGCAAAAAACATCTACCGGATGATTTTTATCGCACCACTTACACAGGTTTTTGTCTACTTTGCAAAAACTGTCGCATTTTATCGAATATATTCGATAAATTCGTGCGTTTTTATCTAGTGTAGTCGATAAAATCAGACAGTGTGTGATATAATATTCTCGGGCATAGCAGCAAATACAAGAGGTGGGAAATATGAGGATTGAAGAACTATATGTCTTGAATCCGTGGTGGAGAGATCCTAAATCAATCTATACAGATAGGTATATCGTGGCTTTTCAACACAGTGTTTTCAAGCACTACCCTGAAAAACTTTTCTCAAGCATTCAAAAGGATAAACCTGGAATTTACACAATTCGTGGACCGAGACAAATAGGAAAGACAACATTTTTGAAGATGTATATTAGGAATCTTTTGGAAAGTGGTGTAAAACCCACAAATTTAATTTTTTTGACCTGTGATGGGATAAAAGACCGATTTGAATTCAGCGAGATACTTACAATCTATCTTCAGACGTATGGTTCAAAGTCGAATCAGCTGAATTACATACTTATAGATGAAGTTACCGTTATAAAAGACTGGCAACTAACGATTAAATATCTGGCTGATTTGGGGATGTTTGATAGAAGTGTAGTAATTCTTACAGGTTCGTCCGCTTACGACCTTAAGCATTCGAGTGAGAAACTGCCAGGCAGAAAGGGGCAAGGGAAGGATCTTGCTTACATGCCAATAACATTCAACGAGTATTTAAAAAACCTAGGCATAAGTGTTGAAAGACTTTCTTTGGCAGATATCCTTACATTAACTGAAAATGAAATCAACAAACTTAGATTGGAATACGGGTTTATCAAGGAACATTTCCTCAGATACCTCAGCACAGGCGGATTTCCGAGGGTTATAGCTGAGTTTTTGGAAAAAGGAACTGTGCAAGAAAGCATAAATATTTACAAAGATTTTGTGCTTGGTGATGCTGAAAAGTACATAGGTTCAAGAACAAAGGTGCTGGAAATTCTGAGGAAACTCCCAGAGATAGTTGGTCAAAGGTTTTCGTGGAATTCTCTTGTTGATATTTTCTCAGGCAGTATTGGAAGTGTAGATACAATACAAAAGTACATGGAATACCTTGCATATAGCTTTATAACATTCAACGTCTTTTTCATAGACCCATCGATGAAGTGTATAAAACCGAAGAAGCAAAAGAAGGTTTATCCAATCGATAAAATTATTGCCGATGTCATTACTGAACTTAGTGGAAAAATGATAGACCTACCGCAACTTATTGAGCTTATGGTTTTGCGGCATATTCTAAAAGATGAGGACGTTTCATCAGGCTTGAATCTTTACGAAGGACCTTACTTCTGGTATTCTGAAAGGGGAAATGAAATTGACTTCGTTTGCGAACGTAATGGAAAGCTGATACCGATAGAAGTCAAATACCAGAAAAACATCAGAAAATCAGATTATCTAGGAATGAAGAAAGGCTTTGGTAAAGGTATTATTGTTACACAAGAAACGTCATTCAAAGATGAAGGAATTGTCGGGATTCCAACATGGTTGTTCCTTGGGTTAGTAGGGTAGAAAATGTGAGGAAAGTTTTCTACAACGTCAGTAGAAGATGTATACTTAATGAATTCCGTTTCTTCTCGGGATTTATGCAATTCTTCTATTAAATACAGTCGAACAAATAAACAACGAGGGGACGTCTTGTCCCCTCTTTTTTTGATTATAATTCACTCTTTTGTTTTCAACAGCTTTAAATACTCACTCGTAGGAGAATATCCAATTTATGTGTGTATTGCGTTATCATCCTTCACCAACACAAATGTAGGGACTGCTGGCACTTTGAACAATGCGAAAAGCTCGTTGGTTGTGTATACTTTTGCCTTGAACATGTTTGGACTTGTACTTATACAAAGTAGATACATCTTTTTGGGTGATGATGTGGAAAGAAGTTTGCAAAAGCTCAGGCCTGAATTTAGAATTCTTGTGGAAAGATTTATCGAAAGTTGCAAAACTGCAGGCATAGAAGTGTTGATTTACAACACATACAGAAGGAAAGAAGAGCAATATGCACTGTATCTTCAAGGAAGAGCACCACTTGAAGTTGTCAACAATGCACGAAAGAAAGCGGGGATGCCACCGATAAGCGAGAAGGAAAACAAAGTAGTGACAATGCTCAAAGATTCACCACATTGCCATGGATTGGCAGTTGATTTTGTACCACTGATTGATGGAAAGGCAGTATGGAACAATTATACACTATGGCACAAATGCGGAAAGATAGCTGAAAGTTTGGGAATAGAGTGGGGAGGAAGCTGGAAAGATTTTCCTGACCATCCACATTTGCAAATGAAAAATTGGAGAAGGTATATAAAATAAATCAAACAAAAGCTGGGTAATGATTGATTAGCCCAGCTTTTTTTTTCATTATGCCAAAATCTCACTAAATCAGGAACATATGGTAAATTTGTAGGGGATAATTGAGAGCATCTTATACGACAAAAAAGTCTGAAAGTTTAACTGCGAGGGATTTTCGGATGATGAATGTTTAAGAATAATCTCGAGCTTTGCTAAAAGATTTTGATATAAATGTATTGAGTTTCAAAGAAATATAGCCGCGATTATTTGCTGTAAAGAAACCAATCCCCAGCTTTGGGGATTTTTGATTTTATATATTTATGGTATAATAACTTCCGATAAATTCGTATTGCAAGGAGGAAAAATTAATGCGCATACTCAGTGGAATTAGACCAACTGGAAAGGTTCATATTGGTCATTATGTTGGTGTCTTTGAGAATTGGGTTAAGCTTCAAAATGAAGGGAATGATACATTTTATTTTGTGGCCGATTGGCATGCGTTGACAACGCATTATGAAGATACGTCAGAACTGAGAGTCAACACATTTGAGCTTGTAAAGACGATGATGGCGGTTGGGCTTGAGAAGTCAACTCTTTTTGTCCAATCGGCTGTGAAAGAGCATGCGGAGCTTTTCTTGCTCTTTGCGATGGTTACCCCATTGTCTTGGCTTGAAAGAGTCCCAACTTACAAGGAAATGCGCCAGCAAGTTACAGACAGGGACCTTTCGAACGCAGGATTTCTTATGTACCCTGTTCTTCAGGCTGCCGATATTTTGATTTACAAGGCTGATGGTGTTCCAGTTGGAGAAGACCAGGTGTATCATATTGAGCTTACTCGAGAAATTGCCAGAAGGTTCAATTACATTTTCAAAAGGGAAGTTTTCCCAGAACCAAAAGAGTTGCTTTCTAAAGTTCCCAAGTTGCTAGGAACGGACGGAAGGAAGATGAGTAAAAGCTACGGAAATACGATTCCTTTAATAACAACCGAACAAGAGCTTTCTAAGATGGTTATGCCGATGGTTACGGATACTAACAGAAAGAGGAGAACGGATCCAGGTAATCCAGAGGTTTGCCCTGTCTGGGGTTATCACAAAGCGTTCGGAACGGCGGATAATCCCGAAGAAAAGCAGTGGGTTTACGAGGGATGCACACAAGCAAAGATTGGTTGTGTGGATTGTAAGAAGCTGCTTTTGAAGAATATGGTCAATAAGCTTCAGCCGATATGGGATAGGTATAATGCTATTTCTGATGATGAGGTGAAAGTAAAAATGGAAGAGGGAAACGAAAGGGCGAGAAGTGTAGCTCAGAAAACGATGGAAGAAGTGCGAGAAGCTATTAAGATAATGTATTAAAGCGATGAAAATGTGAAAGGAGGCGTGAGGAATGTCTGCAGAGTTGATTAAGAACATTGTCCTGTCTATCATTACCATTGCAGTCGCGTATGTTGTTCACAAGGTTATAATGCGTTCAATCGATAAGTTTACGTCTACACTTGGTAAGGAAGTAAAAGCTCCAAAGACCGTTTCGATGATTATAGGTTTTCTGGTTTATGGATTTGCAATTGCTGTTATTTTAGCGATTTGGGATGTAAACCTTGCACCATACCTTGCAGGTCTTGGAATTTCTGGTATCGTGCTCGGTCTTGCATTCCAAGAACCTTTAACGAATTTTCTGTCTGGTATTTTGGTCTTAGTGACAAGGAAAGTTTTTGAGAGTGAAGTTGTTGATATTGATGGTTTAACAGGTATTGTTGATGTTATCAAGATGAACCATACGCATTTGAAGACGTTCGATGGAAAGCTTATTCTTATCCCAAACAGGAAGGTTTGGTCTGGGGTTGTTACAAAATTCTGGCCAGGTAATTACAGAAGGATAGATGTGGATGTGACGGTAGATTATACAGTAAATATGGAGAAAGCAATTTCTGTTTTGAAGCGTGTGCTTGAGGAGGAGCCTTTGGTTGTTAAGGATGAAAGTGTTGAAAATGCTGTTGTTTTTAAATCGTTTGATGCCAGTGGTGTAACTTTGACAGTCAGATTCTGGACGGAACGTGCGACTTATTTTGACACGTTGAACGCGGTAGCATCAAGAATTAAAAGCGTGTTTGAACAAGAGGACATCAAGATACCGTATACGATTGTAGAAGTTATTGGCTTGAAAAACTAAGGAGAAACACACGGAGGGCGTGAATAGATGAGGACGGTTGAGAATGTAAGGAATATTTGTATTATTGCCCACATTGATCATGGGAAGACTACTCTTACTGACAGGATTTTGGAAATGACAAATGCTGTGGAAAAGAGAAAGATGAGGGAACAATATCTGGATAGTATGGATATCGAGCGGGAGAGAGGCATAACAATTAAGTCTCACCCGCTAAGGGTGTTTTACAAAGCAGATGATGGGAATGAATATGAGATAAATATCGTTGACACTCCAGGTCACGTTGATTTTTCTTACGAAGTTGACAGGAGTATGGCAGCCGTTGAAGGTGCCATTTTGCTTGTTGATGCGACTCAAGGTGTTCAGGCGCAAACGGTGGCGAATACATACAAGGCACTTGAGCACAATCTTGAGATAATTCCTGCAGTTAACAAGATAGATATGCCGAATGCGAATATTGAGGAAACGGTTGCGGAAATTGAGGATTTGATAGGTATACCCGGCGAAGATGTGTTTAGAATTAGTGCGAAGGAAGGAATTGGTGTAAAGGAGTTACTTGAAGCGGTGATTAAATTAGTGCCAGCGCCAAAAACGGCAGATGATGGGCATCTGAGGGCTTTGATTTTTGATGCGAAATATGATAAATACCGTGGTGCTATCGCGTACGTTAGGGTTTTTGATGGTGAGATAAAAGCTGGAGATAAGATAATGATGATGTCTTCTGGCGAGGTTTACGAGGTGGGTGAAGTAGGAACGTTTACACCTGAGATGGTCCCCGTCGATATTCTAAAAGCTGGAGATATAGGGTATGTTATTGCTGGGTTGAAGGATGTCTCTAAAGCAAGGATAGGTGACACTATTACCAAGCCCGATAATCCAGCACCTGAGCCGTTACCTGGTTACAAAGAGGTCAAGCCGATGGTGTATGCCGGCATGTATCCTGGTTTGCCAGAGTATTATGAAGAGTTGAGAAAGGCTTTGGAGAAATACAAGCTGAACGATGCGGCACTTGTGTTCAAGCCAGACCATTCACCGGCACTTGGGTTTGGTTTCAGGTGTGGATTTTTGGGATTGTTGCACATGGATGTTGTTAGAGAAAGGCTCGAACGAGAGTTTGATATGGCGGTTATTCTTACTGCGCCAAACGTTGAGTACAAGGTTGTAACTCACAGTGGCGAGGAGATTTTTATAAACGACCCGGCAAAATTCCCGGAAGAAGGCGAAGTTAGGGAGATTTATGAGCCTTATGTGAAACTCTCGATAATCACACCTCCTGAATATATTGGTAAGTTGATGAATTTGGTGCAGAATGAGAAACGTGGCACTTTGGTGTCTACCGAGAATGCAGGTCATGAGCGTGTTGTGATGCATTTTGAGGTGCCACTTGCAGAGATTATTTTTGACTTTTTCGATAAGATGAAGGCTGTCAGTCGTGGTTACGCATCGATGGACTATGAATTTTTGGAATATCGAAAGAGCGACCTTGTTAAGATAACGATATATGTTAATAAAGAACCAGTAGATGCGCTTTCGTTTATTGCGCATAGAGAAAAGGCTTATACAATAGCAAGAAAACTTGTCGATAAGCTTGCAGAGCTTATACCACAACACCAATTTGAGATACCAATTCAAGCAAAAGCCGGTGGAAGATTCATTGCACGCTCTACAGTCAAAGCGCTTAGGAAAGATGTGCTTGCAAAGTGTTATGGTGGAGACGTGACAAGAAAGATGAAGCTATTAGAGAAGCAAAAGGAAGGTAAGAAGAGGCTCAGAGAAATCGGCAACGTGACAATTCCTCAGGAAGCATTCCTTGCTATGTTAAGAATTGGCGAGGAAGAGGAATAATTTTCAGTAACTGCAGATGGTTAGATAATCGAACAAATCGAACAAGGGGGGATGTGCTTTGGAGTGGAAACTAGAAAGGATATTTGCAAATGATGAGGCTGCGATAGAAAATGCAAGGGTACATTTAGAAGAAGTAAAAAGAATTGCTAATGAGATAGAACGTGAAACCGCTCCTCAACAATTGGCGAAATTAATAAGGGATTTTGAAGAGCACATGGATGAGTTCGCCAAGTCTATTCAGTATGCGTGGATGAAGTATTCTGTTGATACTGGGAGTGTGGAAAGTCAGAAGGTTTTGGGTATTATCCAGCAGTTATCATCAGAATTGCAAGAACAGGATGCAATTGTGGAAGTTAAACTCGCATCGTTAAGTGATGATGTGCTTGAAGAGATTATAAAACTGGATGGGAATTATGAGCATATGATTAAACGCATCATTGAAAGAAGAAAACACCTTCTTTCAAAAGATGCCGAGCAAGTGCTTGCGCTAACTTCCGTTTCAAGAAGAGACGGGATTGCGAAGATACACAGCAGGTTGCAGAGTTCATATACATTTGAAATGGAACTCAACGGAGAGAAGAAAGTACTTACGGTTGAAGAGATAAAGGCTTTGAGAAGGTCTACAAATGGTGAACTACGCAAACAAGCAATGAAGTTGTTCCTTGAAAGGTTCCAAGATGATGCGATAGTCCTAACTGAAGTTTACAACCTGGTGGTTAGAGATTACGATACGGAGAGCAGACTCAGAAGGTTTCCAAGGCCTATCTCGATGATGAATTTTGCAAATGAGGTAAGTGATGAAATTGTTGATAGGCTTATAGAGGTAACAAACGAGAAGACAGAAATTTTGAGAAGGTATTATGATTGGAAATCCAAAATTCTCGGCGAGAGGCTCACTTTAGCAGATATATATGCGCCGATTTCGAATAAAAAGAAAGAGTTCAGTTTTGAAGAGGCGAAAGATATAATTTTGGAATCTTATTATGCCTTCGATGAGAAAGCAGGAAGTGTAGTGGAATCTTTCTTCAAAGAAGAGCGGATAGATTTGTACCCAAGGAAAGGAAAAGTAAGCGGGGCGTATTGTATATACGCAACGACAAAACTACCTCCATATGTACTGACTAATTTTACAAATGATATGTACGATGTTATGACCCTTGCTCATGAGCTTGGTCACGGATTACATGGTTCGTTGTCCAGAAAACAGACGTTCTTTAATCACGACACACCGTTAACACTGGCAGAACTTGCGTCTGTATTTGGAGAGTTTTTGGTGTTTGATAATTTAAAGAACAAGCTTTCGAAAGAGGAAAAAATGGCGCTTATTGCCTCTAAAATCGAGGATATTTTTGCAACAACGTTCAGGCAGAATATGTTCACAAACTTCGAGATAAGGGCGCACGATTTAGCAAGTAAGAATGGATACGTTGGATGGGATGAGTTAAACAATATATACCATGAGGAACTCGAAAGAGTTTTCGGAAATGTTGTTGAAATTCCAGAGTGGTACAACAACGAGTGGGCTTCGATACCGCACATTTACGAAACTCCATTTTATGTTTACGCTTACAACTTTGCGCAATGCCTAGTTATTGCGCTTTATCAAGAATATTTAGAAGAAGGAAAGGCTTTTGTGGGCAAGTATTTAGAACTTTTGGAAAGTGGAGGAAGGTATTCTCCGGAAAAATTGCTTGAAAAGGTGGGTATAGACCTAAGAAAAGAAGGATTTTGGGAGAATGCGTTCAAATTTGTCGACGGGCTTGTTGAAGAATTGGTGGCTATGGAAAAGCAGTAATTAAATATTGACAAAGGGAATGGCTTTGATTAAAATATAGCAAGAAAATTTATGCTTCTTTCTTTGCAACTATTCTGGGAAATGTTCGTTCTACTCTGGGGTAGTAGGAAATATTTCAAAAATATGAGAGAGTTAGGAGGGTGCAAAATATGGAAAGAGAAGAACTCTTCAAAAAAGTTGCAGAGATTATTTCTGAGAAGTTGAACGTTCCTATCGAGGATATTGAGGAAGATAGCCACTTAATTGAAGACCTTGGCGCAGATTCTCTAGATGCGTTTGATTTGGTTATGGTCTTCGAAGATGAGTTCGGTATAAAACTCGAGGACGATGAAATTGAGAAGTTGATGACTGTAAAAGATATAGTTAGCTTGCTCCAGGAGAAACTGAAAGATAGGGAATAAGTTCAGTGAAATAGAAACGAAAAAAAGCGGGCGAAAAGCCCGCTTTGTTTTATGCCTTTTGTATGTTCGTGCAAATGGCTTAAATTGTTAGAAAGTTGGTAACAAAAATACCACTACCAAGTTCTTCAATTGGGTTACCAACTTTTCTATAACTATTGTAGTCTTTGCAAATATTTTCATTGATAATCAGTTTGGCACAGTAGTTTTTTGAAATTTGTGTAGGTATGTGAACGATGAGGTTGTTTCTATTTAGGTCATCTTGTGATAACGATTTTTGCATGCAAAAGTACTCCGTTTTGAGAGTATCGCTATTTTCAAAAACGATATCATTTAGCGAAATAGTCTTGCTTACCTGCAATGCTTTTTCCAGGTGCGTCTCCCTTGGTCTGCCCCAATCGTATATGCGGTAGGTCAAATCTGATGATTGTTGCACTTCGATAACAGTGCTGTTAGGTCCCAGTGCATGAACTGTTCCGGCTGGGATGTTAACAAATGTTCCCTTTTTTACCTTCACAAATGTGAGAATTTCATCAAGTTGATTAATACGTCCAGAATTTATATATTCCTTCATTTTTTCCACATCTTCACATATTGCAAATTCCCCATCCGTTAAAAAATACCATGCTTCACTTTTTCCCCACGGTTCTTCTTCAACATTGCGCGCGTATTCATCGTCGGGATGGACTTGAACACTGAGCCATTGATTTGTGGAAACAAGTTTAATTAAAATGGGGAATCGTGGGTATTTACCATTGTATAGGTTGTGGCCAAATTGATTGATTGTTAAACCATTCTCTAAAGTAGTTTCATACAATGGATGACCGGATAGAAGCCAAATTTCTCCTATCGGAAGGTTAGTTTGTGATTCTGGTATATTGAACTCTTTGTTTAATTCAGGATTTCCCCAGACCATGGGGCGGAATTGTGGAAGGGCTTTTGCTAAGCAGTAATTCATATCGAACCTCCTAGTTTTTGGAGTTGTTAAGTTCCAGAATATCCACCTGCGACAATTTTCCCATCTTCATATCTCAAAACGACTTTTGGAAGAGGAATATCGGCTGTGTATTTTGCATCGTGCATATGCACTTCAACACCGGGGTACAGTACTTTGCGTGCTATTATCTCGCACTGATATTTTATTTCATTAATCTTTTTTTCAAGTTCTTGTTTTCTTTGGATGTTCTTTTCGAGTTGCTCTCTTAAGTTGATAAGTGTTCTTGTTGCTTTTGAAAATTGCTCTTCTTTATCAGGGGAGAGCTTAACACCCCGTTCTTTTAATTCTTTGTACTGTTTGACGATGTTGATAAGTTTTTGCAGGCTGGTTTTGTCGACTTCTATTTGTGTGTTAATTAATTTGAGCTCTTCTCTGAGGTACGGATTGACACCAACCTCAAGGTAAGTGTTAACACCAAAATCTGAACCAAGTTCATCAGCCTCTATGCGGGATGTAGCAACGTACTCCCCACCAATTATCGCACTATTTCTACCTTGACCAATTATGGAATTTGTGACCCTAACGGTACAATTCAGCAAGTTTGATTCAAAACAAAGATTTTCACATTCTATAGTCACAGATTCTGCATACTTGAGGCGAACATCCTTTCTTGCTTTTATCAATCCTTTATCTTTTCCCTTTGCACCTGTCAGTTTAATACTGCCTTCTAAGGAGATTACGGTAGAAGCTTCTGCTACACCTTGTATTTCTATGTCACCCTTTGCTCGAACTATGAATCCGGGTTTTACATCTCCTTTTATCAAAACAGTCCCAGGAAATTCTATATTGCCAGTTACATAATCAACATTTCCTTCTATTTCCAAGTATTCGCTTACTTCAATTAAGCCTTTTTCTGGGTCAACTTTGAGTATACCATCTGATGTTGCAATTACGTGTAGCCCATCTTCGCTGAGTGCAACGTTCTTTCCCAAAGATACTTTTGCTTCATTGCCTGGTTTTGCTGGGACAGGTTCGCCATAAACGTTCTTTCCAGGGATGCCTTCGGTAGGGGGATATATGGTAGCTATTTTTTGTCCCTTTTTCACAATAATTCTTTTTTGGACAGGAAATTCCCTGAAATCAACACGGTTACCAGAAGGGGTGAATGAGGGATTTTGTTGCAAAACTTCAAATACTATTCGCCCATCTTCACCATTTTTTGGTTCATCCCCTTTTGCAAACAAAACAGGGACATCCTCAACAGGATTCTCACAAAGATGTTTTAACGCAGAGATGTCTATGTTGTGAACGACTTTTGCATCCCTTATTGCTTCCATTAGTTTTTCAAGCGTAATCTCTTCACCAGGCAGTATGTTTGATATTTTGATGTACGCTTCCATTTTATCGGGTGAAGTGGTTACTGATATATTCATCTGAATCCCCCTTGGAATTTTTGGAATATAGATATTTTATCCCCTTATCTCTTTAACACTGTTATCAGGGTTGAGAATTATTATCTTAGGTCCTTTGTATTCGTCGGGATTGTACAGAGCGAACGCCATGATGATAATTCTGTCACCTTTTTCAACAAGTCTTGCGGCGGCACCATTTAATGAAATTTTTCTTGAACCACGTGGTTCAGGGATAACGTATGTGACAAGCCTGTTACCGTTATTAACATCGGATACTAAGACCATCTCGTTAATTTTTATTCCTGCCAGTTCTAATAGTTCTTCATCAATGCCAATACTTCCTTCGTATTCGATTTCTTTTTCAGTTACGGTAGCCATGTGGATTTTGGCTTTTAACATAAACTCCATCATTTTATTTCCTCCTTTTATTTTATTCAACATTACTTGACTGCATTTCTGGTTTTGGTAGCTCAACGACGAATTTGTTACCGTCCTCTGTTGACTCGTGGTAGATCTTTCCTTTGTGCTCATCTTCTACTATCTTTTTACAAATAGCTAATCCCAAACCGGTGCCATGAACTTTAGTTGTAAAAAACGGAGTAAAGAGCTTTTCTGCAGTTTCTTTGTCAATAGGTGTGCCTTCATTCCATATCGACACAATGATTTTATCAAGTTTGATACGTGTTTCAACTAATATTTTACCATCTTTTGGAGTTGCTTCAATCGCATTTTGGAGAAGATTTATAATAACTTGTTTCATTCTTGAGTATTCGGCATATACGGTAATTTCTTCAGCGTCTGTTTCAAAGTTAAAGAGTATATTTTTTTCTCGGATCTTTTCTTCTAGTAGAATGTATACGTCGTTGATGAGCTTGTTTATGTTGAAATACGTAAATTCCAAAGACCTTGGTTCACGGCTGAAGTCCAGGATCTCGTTCACTATATTTTCAAGTCTTAGTATTTCATCCTTGATAATGTTTATATACCTTTCCCTTGCCTCTGGGTTGTCGGCGTTTTTCTCTAGTCTTTTGATGAAGCCTCCCAACACAGAGACTGGGTTTCTTAGTTCGTGAGCAACTCTTGCAGCCATTTCGCCAAGAGCTGCGAGCTTTTCCTGCTTTTTCCTCTCCTTTTCCAGATTAACTCGTTCGGTAACATCATCTAGGGTAATAATGACTCCTCTGAGCATGAGTTTATCAGCATCCCAGAAAGGTGTGATTTTCACATCGTAGTATCGTTCTCGCCCACCGACCTGGATCAAGTAATTGCTGAGGGTTATTTCTTCTTTAATTCTCATTGCTTGGAACGCCATTTCTTCGATATCTTCAAATTCAGGGCCAAGTGCTCTGAGCTCAACGCCCGTCATCTGTTCTTTCGGACGGTTGAAGTAAACTTCAGCTCTTTTGTTCCATTCGGTTACTTTACCTTCTTTGTCGATAACAATAATTGCAGAAGACATATTCTGCAAAATTGATTCGGAAAACTCGCGCAGATATTCGATAAGGCTCTTTTGACGTTCCAGAGAAAGTGTTTTATTTCTTAGTTCTTCGTAGTTTTGAGCAGTTTCAATTGCTAAGCCTGCGCTATCTGACAGTATCTTGAGGATATCGATATCGCTTTCTTTTATTGGCTTTTTTGTGTAGTAGTTGTCGACAATAACTACGCCAAAAACTTCTTCGCGTCCAACAAGTGGCAGAACAGCGAATTCTTTGACCCCTAACAGATTGACTAAATCAGCCACTTCTAAGCCCATTGTGTTAACAATTCTTTCATTTGCAACAAATATCTTCTTTCTAAGCACGCATTTTTCAAGTATCGGGTGTGCTTTGTATGGGAATATTTTGTTTTCAATTTGTTGGGTAAGTCTATTGTTGATTTCCAATGTCATTGCTTCTTCGCGTAGATATTGGACCACATCGGCATAGCGCATCGCTCTGAGATTAGCTTTTTTCCAATCTTCTTCGACATTTTCCGTATCGGGACCAAGCCAAATTTTACCAACAAGTACGTCACGCTGTTCGTCGTACGTTAGTAACAAAGCCCGGTTATAACCAAGCAATCTTCCGGAGGTTAGACCAAGCAAAAGAGTTTTGTACACGTTCTTGACGCTGTACATTGTCCGCATTGCCTGGCTTATGTAATGGACTGCGTTCATCCTCTTAATTTGCTCTTTCTGGTCTTCAATGAGTGATTCGTGGAGTTTTCGGAGTTCTCTTAGTTTTGCAACCTCTTCTTCCAATCTTTTCTCAAATTCGATACGTCCTTTGGCAAGCAGGAAGCGTTTAACGGAATCACGAGCGAGATCTAAATCCATTGAATCAAAAGATTTTGTTTGTAGGTAAATATTTGTGTTTCTTTTGTTGGCAAAAACAAACCAGTAATTTTCTGCGGGTACAATGAGAGCAGATAGAATCTTTGTAGCAAAGAGTTCACTCAGTCCGTTTGGTTTGTAAACTATTTTTTCCATACCTTTGAAGTAACGGAGTGTTTCAGTAGGAAGTTCTGAAAGGTTAAGCTTTTTACAAATTATTTGTGAGTTTTGAGAGTCGTAAATCATCATATCATATTCTTCGTTTACTTCTTTTGTACGACTCAAAACAGCAGTGATTTCCGATTCGATGATTTCGGAGATAACCTTTAGAAACCCTTCTAAAAGTTCTTCTTTCGATTTAGCAGATTCAAATAGATTTGTAAGCATCCACAGGGAACGATACTTGGAAAGGTAGCTCTTTGATTTTTCGTATGATGGAATAAACCAAAGAGCGTATGCAAGAAAATCAACAACTTCGGCAAAGTTTGTCATCTTTTTTGGAATCTCGTTCGTCAAAATAATTCCAACCTTCTCATCGCCGGTTTCAACAGAGCTGTGAATCAGCTGTTCAACGTGTGCTTCTACAATGGTGCCATCTTTGAGTTGTATAGATAACTTTGAAAGTGAATTTCTATCTCCTATGTCCGAAACAGGGATTTTGAATTGGAGAGGGAGAAAGTTACTTAAAAGAATTCTGTAAACATCTCTGGATTTTTCGTAAAAAGCTACCGAGAGTTTTTCAACACCAACGAATTCGGCCAATATATTCGCCACATTCTCCGCTTCTGGAGAGTATTTATCTTTCTCGAATATTTCAGTTAACGCATAGCATATTTTTTTGCCTACCATTTATTATCACCTCGCGTATCAGTTTCTTTCCCTTGGGAAGAAAAGAATTCCAAATGCCTTACTACATGAGTCCCCCGCCAGTAAATTTTCCCACATTTTGGACACCGTTTGAAATGCTCGATTGTTTCAAAAACATATATGGGGACCTTCCCAATTACTTCTTCTTTTGGGCAGTCTACCAAGACCTCGTTGCAGTAAGCACAACGTGCAGGAGTATTCGGCAGTTGTGGATTTGTGTTGTTCAGTATCATCAAAAGCTCTTCGAGCTGTTCAGATGTTCTATTTTTCGTGATAAGTATTCCGCCACAAGCCTTAACCAGCTCTTTTGATTTTGTAACCAATGTTCGATTTGTGTGTTTCAGAAGTTCCTTAATTGCTTGTTGATTTACTGTTTTGATAATCTCGGTATCAAAGCCTAGAATTCTTAATTTTTTCCCGAGCTTGACTACGGTTAAATCACAAAGGAACTTTAATTCATCTTGTTGCTTGCTCATCTTCGATTCCCAACGATTTGAGTTCTCGATACTTTGCTAACTTCATTAGTTCTTTGACCCTTCTTGCTTTCTCTGTGTTTATTTCTTCTCCGGAATCCAGCTTCATTAAAATTTCATCAATTTCAGGATAGGTCAAACCAAAAGCTTCTTCATCTGTGACACCAGGAACAAGGTCTGGTGTTGGTGGTTTTTGGATGATCCTTTCTGGAACTCCCAAATACTTTGCAAGTTCGTAAACTTGTGTTTTGTAAAGATGTTTGATAGGTTCTATATCGACCGAATCATCGCCCCATTTGACGTACAATCCGAGGGTAAGTTCTGTCTTATTCGTTGTTCCCACCACGCAATAGCCGAGCTTTTCAGCCTCAAAATACAACTTGCACATTCTTGCCCTGTGTTTGGCTCTGTAATATGCTATGCCTTTCAAGAATAGTTCATCGCCTTTGTTTTTAAGGTCCATAACGTATGGGTCGGGGTATCTTTGCCACCTTCTTTTTGCATAATCAATTTTTATTTTTTCCGGAATAAATAGCGCAGGAGGGAATAGTCTATATACGCCCATTGCACGAAGCACACCAGTTATTGAGATGATTTCGTAGTTTACTTTGAAATATTTGCATACCGCCTTTGCATCTTCGATACTGTTTTTTGAGCTATCGCGTTCCGGAAGAATTAGTGCCCTTACTTTACCAAGCTCTAAAGCCCTTACAAGCAAAGCCAAGACAACTGCGGAATCAATTCCACCGCTGACACCAATGACAGCACCTTTGAAGTTGTATTTTTGGATTGTATTTTTGATAAAGTTTACTATCCGTTCAACTTCAGCCGAAGGATTGAAGTTGGTCATTTGTATCCCCTCGATGGTTTTCAGATTCTTCATATTAATATTTTAACACATTTTCGTAAAACATGTTAAAATATACAGAGACGACCGTGAATATCAAATCTAAGGAAGGGAGAATACGGGGATTATGGAGAAGATACTTTTCATACTAGGTGTTTCATTGATAGAATCATACGCCACTTTCTATTTGTTGTTCCCAAATTTTTCAGTAGGATGGTATCCGATAATGTTTGTAATATTTGCTTTTGTTCTTCTGGGTTTGAACACCAAACTTAGAGATTTACTTGTCGTATCTGTTATTTCACCGATAGTTTCTTTTTTCCTTCTTCAAGTAGTTTCGTATTTCAATTTTAGAAGCTATGCTACTTACAATATCTTATTGACAGTTCTAGCGCGCGGGGCTGTTGGATTTGGAATTGCGTGGATGCTGATAGGAGTTGTTGTTGGGAGTTTTATTAATTTGTTGTTTACAAAGGGGAATGGAAGCAGTGAGTATTAAAAATAAGAAAAGTGAAGGGGTTACCCCTTCACTTTCTTTGTTAACTGCTCGTATATTTTCTCAAGTTGGACATGTAGGTCTTCTATTGAAGAGTTGTTAATTATTATAATTCCTTCTGGTTCGATATCTTTCTGTCTTTCCAATATTTTTTCGATTAATTCTTCCTCATATCTTCCCTTGAGTCTTTCTTTTATCACATTTTCATCGCAGACAACGGTAATTGTAATATCGCAACAGTTTATTCCTAACCTTCGTTTAATTGCCGCTTCTATGACGATATCTTTACCTTTCCTTGCATCTAATTCATTTTTCAAAAGCTTAAGCATCGTGGGATGAACAATGCTTTCGAGTAACGCAAGCTTTTCGGCATCTGAGAAGACGATTTTTGCAACTTCTTTCCTATCACAAGTTCCAAAAACTTTATTTATATGCTCTTTGTTCATTTCAAAGGCAAGATGTCCGAGTTTATCGACGTTTATATAGTCAAAACCTTTTTGAACAAAGAACTGTGACACAGTACTTTTTCCAGTTGCAATCTTCCCGGTAATGCAGACTACCATGTTCGTTCACCAATGGCTATATATGATTTAGACAATTTTTTCTCCCAAGTCTTCGTGGCTCATTTTTTCGTATTCCTCTTTGCTGAGTACTACCAAGCTTATATCATCGTTAATTTTGTTTGATAGTTCTGCAATGGCTTGTTGTAGATTCCTTTCATCTTTTACAACGACTATGAATTCTTCATCCTTTATAAAGACAGCAATTGGGTCGAAAACACTCTTAAGAATCTCTACGTATTCTTTCATCATTCTACCTCAACTCTTTTCTGTGCGCTGTCTGAGTAATTGTATTCCTCAAAACCTTCACGTCCCATAAGTGCATAGGTGATTTTCTTTCCGAGTTCGACACCGGGTTGGTCGTACGGATTAATGTTGAATAGGTGACCGGCGATAACGGTCGCAAGTTCGTAGTACATAATGAATTGACCAATATGGTATTCGTCGATTTTTGGGAATGTTACTGTTATTGAAGGTCTTCCGTGCTTTGCAAGCGCAAGTTGTGTACCGAGTTGTTCGCTGTTAAGCAATGTTGAAAGCTTCTTACCACCAAGGTAAGCAAGTTCGGGTTCGCTTTCATGTATCTTTGGTATTATGATTTCTCTGTCAAATTGCTCCGTTCTGAGGAACGTGATAATCTTATCATCTGGTCCTTCATTGTAAAGCTGGACTTGGGAGTGTTGGTCGACTGCACCAAGTGCTTTTACAGGTGTTTGACCTACGTGCACTTTATTTCCATCGTTATCATACATTTTTCCAAGGCTTTCTGCCCATAGTTGTCTGTACCAGTCGGCGAGGTAATACAATCTATTTGAGTAAGCCATCATAACGGATATGTTGCGCTTTTTCAAATAATGTAGATAGTGCGTAACGGCAATTAACGCTGCTGGGTTTTCCCAAAGTGAAGAGTTTATGGTCTTTTCGTAAGCATCTTTTGCTCCAATTATCAGTTCTTCGATATCGACTCCAGCAGCTTTAGCTGAAAGTAATCCGACAGGTGTCAAAACGCTAAATCTTCCTCCAACATCTGGTGGTATTTCAAGCATTCTGATACCTTCTGCTCTTCCAAGCCTTCTCAAGACACCTTTTTCTGGGTCTGTTGTGAAGATAAGGTGTTCTTTTGGGTCAAGTCCATATGACTCAAGAATCCCCCTCACTATGAGGTAATTTGCCATGGGTTCGGCTGTGGTGCCGGATTTTGAGATAATGTTGAACAACGTGGTTTTTGGGTCAACGCAATCGAGGACAGAGGATAAATAATCCGGGTCAACGTTATCCACAACGAAAATTCTTAGGTATCCATTTCTTTCATCAACGCTCAATGAGTTCCAGTTTGCAGGTCTGAGTGCATTTTGAATTGCAATATTACCAAGCGCGGAACCTCCGATTCCCAAAACGACTAAGTTATCGAATGTGAATATGAAGTCACTTAATTCGTTAACTGAGTCAATCCATTTTCGTGTTAACACAGCATTGACAAAACCGGGCTTATTTTCATCGAGCCTTTTTAAAAATTCCTCTACTTTCGCAGAGTATGAATCAATTTCTGCAGTGTCAAGTCCGCCCTGCACATTTTCCGCAAGTGTGTACGTAAAATCGAATTTTAGCACGAGTCACACCTCCATACTGCCTTATACAGCAATAGTGTTTTCAACATTTTTCTTGATGAATGTTGCGATGCTTACTTCGACTATTGGTGTCTATGGAGTATATTAAAACCTTTAGTATTTAATTGGAGCTATTATCGGTAAGTCTTTGAGTAGGTTTCTTGGATTCAAATATGTGAGTTCAATTAAGAAAGCACTAGCAACAACGGTCCCTCCAACTTTTTCAACAAGTCTTTTCAGTGCGAGTGCAGTTCCACCGGTAGCAAGAACATCATCTATTATCAAAACTTTTTGACCTGGTTGAATTGCATCTTCGTGGATATGCAGTTCTGCTTTGCCATATTCTAGTTCGTATGTATCGCTGACAGTTTTGTATGGCAATTTTCCGGGTTTTCTAACAGGAACAAAACCTTTGCCAAGAAGGTAAGCAATTGGAGCACCGATAATAAACCCGCGAGCTTCTGGACAAACAACCAAATCGAATTCATATTTCTTGACTTCTTCCACGATGGTATCAATAGCATATTTAAATGCTTCTGGGTTCTTGATGAGAGGGGTTATATCACGGAATATAACACCCTTTTGTGGGAAGTCTGGGATGTCTCTAATAAAAGCTTTCAAGTCCATATCTTTTTACACCTCCATCGTGCTTCGTATTTTTTACGTATATATTCTACCACAAAAGTTTGTAGATTGAATACATGAATGCGGATAATATTCCACCGTATACAGGAGCTTGTAACCATGAAAAGAGTATTTTGTTAAATGTTTTTGGGTTTTGTAATTTTGTACCCTTTGAAAAGCCTACACCAACCAAACTGCCAACTATTGCATGGGCTGGTGAAACTGGAAGCCCGATAAGAGAATATAACCCCACAGTTAGGGCTTGCGTTGCTATTGTAACCATTGCTGTAAAATCGTCGAGAGCTATCAGCTCTCGTCCAAGTGTGTAAATTGTCTTTTTGCTTAAGAAAATGACGCCTGCGCTTAAGGACAAACCACCTATTAGCAAAAGCAAATAGGCATTGTAGCCTTTTTGATAAAGTATTCCGGTAATCTTTCCGACGTCATTTGCCCCCATAGAATATACTCCATATATTGTGAAAATCCACAGGAAAATTCTCAAGATGTAAGTTCTAACTTGCAAGTTACGTATACCTCTGAACACAGTCGCCAAAACTTTTTGAAGAGTGAAACCAAGTAAAAATGCAACCACGGGTGTTGAGAACCATCCTAAGACTATGTACAAAAGTAGTTGTGTATTGATATTCTTGAGTAAAATACCAACTCCAACATTTGCGCCTACTATTGCTTGTGTCATGGAAATAGGTAAGCCCTTCCTTAGAAAAAATAGCGTCACTATTGCTGCTGAGATGTTGATTATAACCATCCCGGGCAAATCAACTTTTACTATGCCCGAAGATACTTTAAGACCAGGCTTACCACCAAGTAAAGCACCAATTATAACTACCAAAGCAGCAATAGTTATCATTTTTTTTACTTTGAAAATTCCATTTCCAACTGTAACACCTAACGTGTTTCCTGCGTCATTTCCACCCATTATTATGCCAAGAAATATCGAAGGTAGGAAAACTAAAATATCAAATATGTGCACTGCTTACAAGCGCCTCCCCCTATCAAAACGAGTTATATTGTTTGTGAAAATATTGTTCCGATGTTGAAGAATATGAAGTACGGTAGCAAAATATTATACTACATATTTCTCCCAGTTTGAACGATAGTTGAAAATGAAAGAACACGATTAAACATGTTTTTTTTGAAAGTTATAAAAACAAAAGAGGGTACAGTTCATCTTTGTACCCTCTTTCACAACTTTTCATTATTTTGGAGCAGGCGGTGGGACTCGAACCCACACCCTCCTCCTTACCAAGGAGGCGCTCCACCGCTTGAAGCTACGCCTGCACCAGGTAAGATTTGGGCGTTTAACCGATGTTTATTTTACCAAATACTCCTAAAATGGTCAAGACTGCGCAATACGATTTTGAAAATATTACTCTTCTTCGTCTTCATCTTCGTCTTCTTCGTCTAAGTCTACGAAGAAGTCTTCGCCACCCATCATTTCTTCCCAAATTTTTGCTACCTCGTTGAATTCTTCTTCACTCTCAATTGAGTCGAGGAAGACGTTACCGTCTTCATCTTCTGTCTTGACGAAAAGGTATGTATCTCCAAATTCGGAAACTTCATCATTTTCTACGAAGATTTCTTCACATACCCAGTATGTCTTTCCTTTGTTCTCAACTTCTCCGAGAAGAACAAAGTGGTGCTCATTTCCTTCCTCGTCCATAAGAGTGAATGCATCGATGTGATCATGGTGTTCATGGTCATGATCATGGTGATGATGGTTGTGTTCGTGGTCAAACATGTCAATCTCTCCTTCCTTAAAAAGATAAAAATACAAGTAATATCATACCACAGAATGGGATTTTTGGTTTAAATCTTAGTTAACATTACGTTTTGTTTATCTTAATGCAGATTGGTGTTCTTTGGGAAATGAAAGATTCATTTATTTTCTTCAGTCACTTCACTTATCAACCTTCTGAGCAATTTATCTGAAAATTCACCTTTCAGACCGGGCAAGTTTGAGAGGTTGACCAACATTCTTATGAATGCTTCAAAAGAATCCTTTGGTACGACATGCGAAAGTTTTAAAAGGTTCTGCGCGATAGTTTCTGCTTGGTTTGAAAGTTTCTCGAGTTCTTTGTCGTCAACAGTTGTTAGGTAATCGATTAACCTAATCAGAAGACCGTTTGCTTGGTGGATATCTAAGGATGCAGGGATATTCCCTTCCAACAATATCTCGGAAGGACTATGTATTTTCCCTGCGAGCGATTTGTCTATAAACACTTTTGCAGCTTCCGGTCCAACGATACCACTTGCAAGAATATACAGGTATTCTTTTTTATCCTCTTCGGACATCAGTGACAAGACTTTGCTTAATTTGTGCCAACTCCTTGGACTGGGTTTGATAGAAGCTTTGAGGGAAACACTTTCGTGAACGGAGAGAAATTCTGGATATTTAGATATAAAGTCTATTACTTCTTCTTCTATCTGATTTTTCCTTGCCCATTCTACCCATTCGTTTGGGTCTGGATGAATCTCGAGGATGAAAAACCTGCTCAGGAACGCAGGGTCGGTGATGAGTTCGACTTGGTCGTAGTTTTCATCAGGTGGATTCATGGAAGCCATTATCCACGTGCCTTCTGGAAGGATGTGGTTATGTATCCTTTTATCCACTAGAAGCTGCATTATAGCGTTTCTGATACTTCTATGAGCTCGGTTTATTTCATCCAAGAGAATAATTGTATTCCCATCTTCGGGCCACCAATCAGGAGCCAAAAATTTTGTCTTATTTTCATCCCTCGCTGGCAGACCTATTAAATCCCCTGGTTCCATTTGGGAAAGAACCAGTATGACAAGTTTCCTACCGGTCTCCTGGGCGATTTCACGTGCTATATCAGTTTTTCCCACACCAAAATGACCGATTAGCAGAGGGATTTCACCTGCTTCCATTATTTTTCTTGATAGATACTTTGCTTCACGAACAGTCAACATTTTCACCTTCTTTAGTTTGCTTTTTATTCTTCACGAGGTATTTCAATTTCTTCTTTTCGAACAACTTCAAAAGCCTCATTTTGTAAGTTCCTTGATTCGACTGATTGTGAAAGACCTTGTTGTTGGTGTTCTTGATTTTCTTGATTTTCTTGATTTTCTTGATTTTCACGAATTTCTGATTGTTCAGGAGTTTCAAAGAGCATTTTACCTATGTTTTCAAACGAAGCGCCACCAGCTTGTCTTACCAATTCTTCAATCATACTTTCATCTTTGAATGTATCTGTTAAGCTGTAGACAAATGTTCTTCCGAGTTTCCTTCTTTTGATGACTCCGGCAACGAGAAGTTGTTTTATAAGGTTAGAAGAATCCTTTCCGCGCATGCTATCTATTTCGAGTTTGGTAGCTTGTCTTCGAACTGCCAAAAATACAGCAATTTCAAGTTGAGCAGGCGAAAGGCTACCAAGATTTCTGCGCCTGGCTACTTTTGAAACCGCATCGGCAAACTGTGGTTTTGTGTAGAAGCGGTAATAATCTTCTATTTGCTTTAGCTCAATCCCATGTTCCTCGGAATCATATTTTTCTCTTAGATATTTAAGTATCTCGTCAAGTTCATCTTCTGGAATTTTAGTTAGCTCAGCAAGTGTAGTTTTAGATACACCCCTTGAAGCGAAGATAATGGCTTCGACAAGGGATATCTTTGTTGGGTCCAAGCTTTGAATTGGTTTGTTTATATCATTCTTGAACATTTGCGACATCTTGTCTCACCACTTTTCTTAAAACAAAATCATTGTCTATTGTGTATTTTTCAAATCTGATTAATTCCAGTACAGCTAAAAACTTTACGATGATTTCGTATTTAGAAGAACTATTTCTAAGTAGGTCGAAAAGGTTGACCACATCGTATTTTTCCTCGATTTCCTCCATAATTCTCTCCAGAGAATAATTTTCTTTCTTTATTATGTAGACCTTCTGTTTAACCTCAACCTCTTGCAATGCCGCTTTGACGATTTTGACCAGTCTCTTCTCATCCACCTTAGGGAAGGTATATGGCACTTTGACAGGATATTGATCAGCAGAGCTTTTGTTCATAATCTGTTCGGTTAACTCCTTGAGCCTTGCGTATTCTTCGATACGCCTTATGAGCAATTCTCTTTTGTATTCGTATTCCTTCTTTTCCTTTTCACTCATCGGTAGTAAGCTTTTTGATTTGAGCTCTAAGAGATAGGCGGCAGTTGCGATAAATTCGGATGTGACGTTAAGGTTCAGTTCCTCCATTTGGTTAACGTAATACAAAAACTCATCCGCCAGTTGTGATATTGACAACTGACGGATGTCTATCTTCTTCTTTTGCACTAAGTACAGAAGTAAGTCAAGGGGACCTTCGAATTCAAGTTGCTCAAGTTTAAATAATAGCTCCATAATCTCTTATCAGAAGAAACCTTCTTCCTCCACTATGGATTCGTAAGGAATTTCGTATATCTCTAAAATGCTCGCGACACTCTCAGCATCCTTGCTGTCAACCTTTATTGAAACAAGTCTTGAATCACCGTCTTTGATGGTCAAAATCGAGAGGATGTTGATTTTGTTGTTTGCAAGCACGTCGATAATCTTCTTTAGTTCCCCGGGTTTGTCCGGTAAGGTAAGGTTAATTCTAACACCGTGCTCATCCATAGCTGCCATTTCGGTCATTGCCTCAAGAACTTCTTGAATGGTTAATACACCAATCACTTCGCTGTTAGAGTTCACAACGGGTAGTATCGTTTCTTTGTTTTCAATAAGCATCATCGCGGCTTCTTCGATAGTTGAATCTTCGACGATGTAAAAGTCTGGGAATACAACATATGGCCCTACCTTTTCGTCCATTTCCACTTCTTTGATTACTGACTTGTGAAGCAAACCGTCGAATTTTCCATCTTCGTCGATAACTATACAATAATCGCAAGAATGTTTTCTCATTTCGTGGAGTGCTTCTGTTATGGTTTGCGTGTTCTTTACTTTTGGAAAGAATGTGTTAACCCATCTTACTGCTTTCATTTTTTTTATACCTCCTTTGCAGTCTTATCTGCTGTGAATTTTTGGTTTTTTAGAAATAGTAATAATAAACCTCACCGCTATCAGAACAGTAAACGGCAAACGATGTATTTGAATTGCCGATTTTGAATATCTCAAGTGGATAGTCACCTGTGTCAAGGACGGTAAAGTCTTTGCCATTTGTTGTAACCATGACCTTGTTGTAAGGAGCACTTAATACCACGATGAAATTACCAATTTTTGAAACTTGGGTTGGTGTGAAAGGCACTTGGAATGAATTCACTACAGTATCATCTTTTATTACATATACAGTTGAATTCGACATCGAACAAATATAATAATTTCCTGAATCTTTGTCGTAGTATGCACTCGAAATGTATGAAGCCAGCTTTGTTATTTTTCCAGTTGCTAGATTGTAGACTTTACCACCTCGTGTGTCAACAAGTAAATCATTTACAAGAATGGAAGGAGTTGTTAATCCGATTTTGAGAGGTTTCTCACCCAAAAATTCCACATCGTAATTATCGTTCCAAAGGTAAGTTCCCAAAAGCCTTCCTTTCCACAAGAACATATAAGCCGGAGAACCAGTAAAATTAGCTACAGAGAGTTGTTTCAAATTTTTATCGAAAGTGTATGCTGCTCCACTTTCAAGTAGTATATAAATTTTCTCACCATCAAAGATACTGGCTTGTATCCTTCTGTCGAATTTTACAGTAGAGAGCAGCTCACCACTGAGAGCCATTTTTGATAAATATGGACCTGTACGATCTACAATAATGTAGCTATCCTTCAAATCGTATACTGCAATAACAAAGTTTCCAATGTAGTTATAAAAGTCGAGAATTTGTTTACTTGAAAGTTCATAAAGTGCCATTTTTTTGCCGAATGGGTCGATGAAGATGACATCGCCATTGGTGCGGTAGTTTCTAAATGAGTACTTGATACCCACGTAAACTTTTTCGATAACTACACCGAATAGTGTGTTGTAGAAAATTAGTAGAACCAAAAGAGTGAAAATAGCAAAATGAGTTTTAGAAGTCTTATAAGTACTCAGTTTGGCTTTTTCAGTTAGTTTTTTTACAATAGCTCGCATACTCTTTTCAACAACTCCTTTGCTACTTCTTCCTTTTTGCCTTCAACCATTATTGTTGGTTTGTCTCTAAAAACCAAGTATACCTGATTCTCATCGCTTCCCATAGCCTTCCTTGCATCGTTAGCTACGATTACATCTGCGTTCTTTTTCATAAGCTTTTCATAGGCGTTTTCGACGATATTTTGAGTTTCTGCCGCGAACCCTACAACTACTTGTCCAGGTAGCTTGTTTTTACCCACAAACTCAAGTATGTCAGGATTTTTTGAAAGTTCCAATATCAGTTTGTCCTGGGTCTTTTTGATTTTTTCCTGCGCACTTTGAGTAGGTGAATAGTCTGCTACAGCGGCACACATAATAAGTATATCATACTCCTTGTATTTTTCCAAAACAGCTTCGAACATCTCTTTTGCACTTTCTACAGAAACATACGAATCTGTGTAATAAGGAATTTGCAGGCAAGTTGGACCAGATACAAGGCATACTTGTGCTCCTAATCTCTTTGCTATCTTTGCTATAGCATATCCCATTTTACCGCTTGAATGGTTAGAAATGTATCTTACGGGGTCAATAGCCTCTCTTGTAGGACCAGCTGTGATTAACACTTTCTTTCCAAGCAAAGGCTTTTCTTCCGTAAGAATCCTTATGAATTCGATTATTTTTTCATTTTCTGGATATCTCCCTTTCCCAACCTCACCGCAGGCAAGGTGACCTGCTTCTGGCTCCACAATCTTCCATCCGTGCTGTTTTAATTTTTCGATATTTTCTACTGTCATATCGTTTTCGTACATCCTAGAATTCATGGTTGGAACGATAACTTTGTTGGGTTTGTTAAAAGCGAGTGCCGTTGTTGTCAGCAAATTATCGGCAAAGCCGTGTGCAAGTTTTGCAATAGTGTTTGCCGTTGCAGGTGCGATAAGTAACACATCAGCCCATTTCGAAACTTCTGTGTGGATAATCCACCCACGCTCTATTTCGTAAGTGTCGGTGAACACTTCGCAATTTCCAACGGAAGAAAAGACAATAGGACTAATAAGCTTTGTTGCGTTTTCTGTCATTATTACTTTCAGATTCCATCCTTCTTTGCGTATCTTACTAGCCAAGTCAACTGCTTTGTAAATAGCGATACCTGAGGATACACCCAGCAGAATGTTCATTATTCTCACCCCGCAAGTAATTCTTCAAACTTAGTGTGCTCTTTCGCACTCTAATTATACCACCATATCCGTAGTTTCACATATTATTGTCGCTGAACAGCTTATTGAAAAATCCTGTTTCGAGAGCAGATTTTTTATGCAGAGGTTAACTAAGTTCAGGTATTGAAAACGAGTTTTTTGTAAAAAACTCGTTTTACAGCCAAAAAAAGTTGTCCAAATCATTATTCTAACTTGTTTCTTAGTATTTTGCGTGATTTTGATAATTTTAGCTTGACTTAAAACCGAGAATTGTGTTAAAATACAAACAAAAAAATTAAGGATGTTACATTTCCATACGTTCCATGATGGGAAAGGTTTTTTAATCTTTTCAAGGGTGGGAGGGAGTAGGTATGAGAAAGCTTGGAAAACTTTTGGTGGTCACACTTTTACTTAGTTCGCTTAGCATGTTTGCCGCTATCAAGATAGGTGCACTTTTGCCGCTTACTGGTGGTGTTTCCGCGTTTGGTGATTTGGTGAAAAAAGGTATCGAACTTGCACACGAAGAGAAAGGAACGGTTCTTGGTCAAAAGATAGAAGTTGTGTATATGGACACGCGCAGTGAGAAAACGGAAGCTGCGAACGGTATTGCGAGGTTGATTGATAAAGAAGGAGTTATAGCAGTAATTGGTGAAGTTATCAGTGGTAATTCCATTGCAGCTGGTGAGATAGCAGAAAAGAAAAAAGTTCCTATGGTAAGTCCGTCATCAACAAATCCACTCGTTACTCAAGGTAAGAAGTTCGTTTCAAGGGTTTGTTTTATCGACCCACTTCAGGGAACTGCACTTGCTGAATTTGCTGTTAAGACACTAAAGATTAAGAAAGCAACAGTATTTACTGATGTGGAACAAGATTATAGTGTTGGACTTTCGAACTACTTTATTGAAAGGTTTAAAAAATACGGTGGACAAGTGCTTCAAGTTCAATACAAATCTGGTGACCAAGAGTTCAGTGCACAACTTTCACAAGCACTTGCATTTGGTAGTGAAGCAATAGTCGTTACAGGTTATTACAACGAGATAGCTCTTGTGGCACAGCAAGCAAAGTCACTTGGTTTCAAAGGTTACATCCTGGCTGGGGACGGTGCTGACGCACCTGAGCTTATTAAAATCGGTGGTCAAGCTGTTGAAGGTATATACTTCTCAGCCCACTACCACCCAGACGCACCAGTAACACAGGTTTCAAAGAAATTCGCTGAGGCATTTGTAAAGAAATATGGCGTCAAACCATCAACACTTTCGGCTCTTGGGTACGATGCATACATGCTTATTGTTGAGGCAATTGAAAGAGCAAAGACGACAAAACCAGAGCTTATAGCTACTGCTATCAGGTCAATTAAAAACTTCCAAGGCGCCACTGGTATTATTTCGATAGACCCGAACACGGGTAATCCAACAAAAGATGTAGTAATTCTAACAATTAAGAACCAGCAATCTGCATTTGCGGCAAAGATTTCAGCAAGCGATTTGAAATAAATACGCTCAGTAAAGGGGGGATGAAATATCCCCCCAATTTTAGATGAAACATCCAGACAAAAAACTAAACAGGAGGTGCTGTAGCATGAGGAAAGCTCTCGGTATCTTGATTCTCCTGATTACCCTCAGTCTCTTTGCTGATATTAAGATTGGTGTGCTCCTACCTATGACAGGTGGGCTTTCTGCTTTTGGTGATTGGACAAAGAAAGGTATTGACCTTGCTTATGAACAGAAAAAGACAGTGCTAGGTGAAAAGATAGTGCTTGTTTATGTTGATACAAGAAGCGAAAAAACAGAAGCGGCAAACGCTATGGCACGGCTTATAGATAAAGAAAAAGTTGTCGCAGTTATAGGTGAAATCTCCAGCAGTAATTCAATGGCTGCTGCAGAAATAGCAGAAGCGAGGAAAGTTCCGCAAGTTGCAGTTACATCAACAAGTCCACTTGTCACTCAGGGTAAGAAGTTCGTTTCAAGGGTTTGCTTTATCGATCCGTTCCAAGGAACTGCATTGGCAGAATTCGCAGGAAAGAACCTTAAGGTTAAAAAGGTAACGATATTTATTGATATCGAACAGGACTACAGCGTATCTATGACGAATTATTTTGTTGAACGTTTTGAGAAAAAATATAAAGGTCAGGTTCAGAAGGTTCAATATAAATCGGGAGACCAGGAATTTAGTGCTCAAATCGCACAAGCAATCGCATTTGGTAGCGATGCGATAATGATTCCTGGTTTTTACAATGAAATAGCCTTGATTGCACAGCAAGCACGCTCTATGGGATTCAAAGGTTACATCTTGGCTGGCGATGGTGCGGATGCACCCGAACTAGTTAAGATAGGTGGAAAAGCGGTTGAAGGGCTCTATTTCACAACACACTACGTTCCAGAAGCTGCGAATACAAAGATATCAAAAGATTTTGTTGAAGCATTCAAAAAGAAGTACGGAATGTTACCAGCTATGAATGCCGCACTTGGATATGATGCATATATGCTTATTGTTGATGCAATTGAACGTGCGAAATCAAAGGACCCAGTGAAGATAAACGAAGCTATCAGGTCTACAAAAGGTTTCCAGGGTGTTAGCGGTACTATCACTATAGATGCTAACGGAAACCCAATAAAAGATGTGATAATAGTCAAGGTTCAAAACGGGCAATTCAGATATGCAGCAAGGATAGAACCTAAGGATTTGCAATAATAATAATTGAAAGCCCCTACCTCGCGTGATGTGAGGTAGGGGCTTGATTTGTGTTTAGGTTTGAAATGGGGAGGTGTCTGTATTGACTATAAACCTGACGATTTTTGTTCAGAACTTATTCAATGGACTCATGGTTGGTGGTCTGTACGCCCTGATAGCTGTCGGTTATACTATGGTCTATGGCATATTGAGGTTGATTAACTTTGCCTTTGGTGACATCATGGTTATGGGCATTTACTTTGCCTTCTACGGTGCTACTTTGATAAGGCTGAGCTTCCCGTTAGCTGTGATTATCTCACTTGGAGCTACCGCGATTTTAGGTGTTCTAATCGACAGGCTGGCTTACAAACCGCTGAGAAATTCGCCTAGGATTTCCGCCCTGATAACGGCAATAGGTGTTTCATTCTTTATTGAGAGCTTTGCAGTGGTGTTCTTTGGCCCTAATTACAAGGCATTCTTGGAGGCTTTGCAGAATAAAACAATAGCGTTTGAATCGTTTGTTATTGGTAATGTGTATTTGCCGAAGATTATTTTCATAATACTTGGGATAACAGCGATTGCACTTTTTGTGCTCTTTTTAATCGTTTACAAAACAAAGATGGGAATGGCTATGAGAGCAATAGCGGCTGACATACCTACGACATCTTTGATGGGTGTGAACGTGGATAACGTAATAGGTTTCACGTTTGCCATTTCTTCTGCACTCGCAGCTCTTGCAGGAGTTATGTGGGCACTGAGGTATCCGAGCTTTTATCCTTACACAGGTTTTGTGCCTGGGTTGAAAGCGTTTATTGCAGCTGTTCTTGGTGGAATTGGCTCTATTGGTGGAGCTGTATTGGGTGGTATTTTACTGGGCGTTATAGAGATGATGATAATAACGTTCTTCCCAACATTAATGCAATACAAAGATGCATTCGCTTTTATTATACTTATATTGATTCTTTTAGTAAGGCCAGCAGGTCTTCTTGGCAAA
Source organism: Fervidobacterium pennivorans DSM 9078 (assembly GCF_000235405.2). NCBI lineage: Bacteria > Thermotogati > Thermotogota > Thermotogae > Thermotogales > Fervidobacteriaceae > Fervidobacterium > Fervidobacterium pennivorans. The sequence goes on along the minus strand of NC_017095.1, from coordinate 1,535,376 downwards.
CGCGCTGTGGAGAAAGTTTAAGCCGGAGTTGAGGTGAGAGCGATGAAGAGCAAAGCAAAAAGAGACTTGGGATTAACAATTCTATTCTTAATAATTGTCATTATTCTGCTGGCAATTGCCGATGCGAAGTTTGATTCGTACAAAAAGCAGGTCCTTTCTTTGATGGCAATATACGGGATAATGGCGGTGAGTTTGAATCTTGTCAACGGAATTACAGGTGTATTCTCACTTGGGCATGCAGGTTTCATATTGCTTGGAGCTTATACATCGGCACTCTTGACGATACCACCAGAGCAGAAAGCGATGATATTTATTATAACCCCGCCAAGCCCTTTGATTGCAAATTTACACACGGACTTTTTAACGGCAACGATAATCGCAGGTTTGGTCGCGGCATTCGGTGCGTTCATCATAGGGTTTCCGGTTTTGAGACTTTCAGGTGATTATCTTGCGATAGCCTCACTTGGTTTTTCTGAAGTGCTTAGAATTTTTGCACTTAACTTACAATCCATTACGAACGGTTCACTCGGGTTGAAAGGATTACCGAACTACACAAACATCTGGTGGAGTTGGGGCTGGCTATTTGTCACAATAGTTTTCATCGTTAGTCTTGTAAAAAGCTCCTATGGTAGGGCACTTTTGGCGATAAGAGACAACTCCATTGCTGCAGAAGCTATGGGTATAAATGTTTTTAAACATACACTTTTGTCGTTTGTGATAAGTGGATTTTTTGCTGGTGTCAGTGGTGCACTTTATGCACACTGGCTTACAACAATCGACCCAAGGATAACAACCTTTGGACCGTTACTTACTTACTATGTACTTATAATGGTTGTTCTTGGTGGACTTGGAAGCATAAGTGGTTCAGTTGTTGGTGCGATAATCTTTGCATTTTTGATGGAATGGTTGAGAGTTTTTGAGCAGCCGTTTACTTTATTTGGTAAAGAATTCCCAGCAATTCAAGGTATGAGAATGCTTGTTCTTTCGGTACTATTTGTTGTTACGATGATTGTGTGGAAAAGGGGTATTTTTGGAAGAAGCGAACTTACATGGGATGGAATAATCAACTTCTTCAAGCGAATGAGCTTAAGAAGGAGTGGTGAAAGATGAGCAATGTAGTTCAAGATAAAGCAAATAATATCAATAGTCGGCGAGTAATTCTCAAAATGGACCATGTCACGATGCAATTCGGAGGTCTAACGGCCGTAGATGATTTCGATAACGTTGCTTACGAAGGTGAGATTCTGGGAATCATAGGTCCAAACGGTGCTGGTAAGACAACAGCATTCAATGTTATCACAGGAATTTACTATCCAACAAAGGGTAGGATAATCTTCGACGATATAGACATTACACCGTACAAACCGCATCAAATTACGCACCTTGGAATAGCAAGAACATTCCAAAATATCAGGCTCTTTGGAACACTGACTGTTCTTGATAACGTGCTTGTAGCGATGCACCACCTACTTTCTACAAGGGATGCAGATGAGATTCTCAAAAAACACGGCAAACAGCCTAAAATAAAGGGAAGTCTTTGGTTCTGGCGCGCTGTGACAAAAGTAGGATACAGGAAGAAAGAGATGGAGATGCGAGAAAAAGGTATGGAACTTTTAAAAAAGGTTGGACTCGATCATCTAGCATACGAACTTGCTTCATCACTTCCGTATGGTCAACAAAGAAAACTTGAAATTGCAAGGGCATTGGCTACAGAACCGAAGTTGTTACTTTTGGATGAGCCAGCAGCAGGTATGAACCCAAAGGAATCAGAAGAATTGATGGAATTCATCAAATACATCAGGGATGAGTTTAAGCTTACAGTGATACTCATTGAGCACGATATGAAAGTTGTCATGGGCGTGTGTGAAAGGATAATAGTTATGGATTCTGGAAAGATTATCGCAGAAGGCACACCTGAACAGATTAGCAAAAACCCAAAGGTTATAGAAGCTTACTTAGGTAAGGAGTGGGAAAATGCCGGTGCTTGAAGTTGAAGGACTCCACGTTTTTTACGGCGCAATACACGCAATTAAGGGGATTTCTTTTAAAGTAGAGCAAGGTCAGATAGTTACTCTTATTGGTGCCAACGGTGCAGGAAAGACAACTACACTTTCCACAATAGCTGGCTTGGTAAAACCAAAAAGGGGAAGAATAGTGTTCAATGGAAAGGATATTCAAAACCTGCCTCCACACCAAATCAACAGGATGGGGGTTTGTCTTGTCCCGGAAGGAAGAAGGATATTCCCTAATTTAACGGTTATGGAAAACTTGATGATGGGTGCTTTCAATAGAAAAGACAAGGATGGAATCAAACAAGATCTTGAATGGATATTTACACTCTTTCCAAGATTAGCTGAAAGGAAAAATCAGCTTGGTGGAACACTTTCCGGTGGCGAGCAACAAATGCTTGCAATTTCCAGAGCTCTCATGAGTAGACCCAAAGTTCTCATGATGGACGAACCATCGCTTGGTCTTGCTCCAATACTCGTTGAAGAGGTTTTTGAGATTATCAAAAAACTCAATTCCGAAGGTATGACTATTCTACTTGTGGAACAAAATGCCGTTGGTGCATTGAACATATCGCACTACGGATACGTCTTGGAAACAGGGAACATCGTTCTCGAAGGACCTGCAAAGGAACTTCTAAAGAACGAACAAGTAAAGAAAGCCTACCTCGGATTGTGAAACGTCACATCAACACCAATGAATAGTTGTCAAAAGCCAATAAATACAATATCTTGGGTGGGATTTTGGAAATTCCCACCCTTTTTTCTTGACAGCAAGTGGTGGGGTATGATACTATATATTGTGTGGTGTGGTAAAAATAATACAACATAGTGTATTTTATCTTCGTTTTATCGACTTCCTTTCGGCTTTTTATTACTTCTATCTAACGCCAACTTAGACTTTGGGGGATGTGTATGGAGATTATGCAATCCGAGAGTGTTGTTTTAGAACCTTTGCAATCATCTGTATTAGGGAAACCGCTTTTGCGTGTTGTTCGTATGATGCAAGGAGACCATCCGAGCCTGCCTTCCGTGAGTGTTTACTTCCAAGGATGCGACGCATATCCAAAGTGTTTTGGATGTCACAATCCAGAGACGTGGGACTTTGATGAAAAATTTGCTGTTGATTTTTCTCATTTGGTGAAGCACGTGGTAGCTAAGCTTGATACCCTTTTGAATGTGTATGACAAAGTTGCTCTCGTTTTGCTTGGTGGAGAGCCCCTTTCTCCGAGGAACAGAAAGTATGCCTACATGCTTGCAAAAATTGTCAAGGAATTTTTCCAAGAAAAAGTAGTTGTGCTTATTTTCTCTTGGAGGACTCCTAAAGATTTATTAGAACTTGATGTGCCTTTGGACTACTTTGACGAGTATGTTCTTGGACGTTATCTACAAAAATATCATCGCGACGGATTTCCTGCCTCAGCAAATCAACTTTACTTAACCAAAGAGGAGCTTAAGCAAATTTTTGAGACTTTGAAAATCAACAAACAAGAGAAGAAGGGGGAAGAGTTATGCAACTTTTGAAAGACATGCTAAAAGCTTTCAGCTTTTCAGATGACTTTGTTGATGAAATTTCAAATGTGCCTGAAGAGTTTTTGGAATTGGAAGGTCTCAGCTGGCAACTGGATGTGGTGAAGTTTACTGAACATTTCTTCAATAATGGGATTTTGAATTCCACAATAGATGCGAACGCGAATGTAAGGAGCACGAATGTGTACACATACTTCAACGAGGTTGTGAAGCCATGGTCAAAATTGTATTCCATTTACTACATCTATGAACGTATGAAATCACTCTTTGGGCAAGAGGACGCAAAAAAATTCCTCAAATACCAAATGTATGGAGACATATACCTGCATGATGCTCACCATGCTGCATTCGAACCATATTGTTATGCTTACTCACTAAGACCAATTGTGGAAAAGGGATTGTTCTTCATTGACAGTATAAAATCAGTCCCTGCGAAGCACCTTTCTTCATACATCCAGCATGTGATTCAGTTTGTCATGTTTGCTTCCAACCAGCAATCAGGTGCGGTTGGTTTGCCTGACTTCTTTGTCTGGCTTGCTTACTTTTACAGAAAAGATTTAGAAAGCGGAGTAATACCAAAAGATAAGGCTCAGGAATATCTGCACCAGCACTTCCAGATATTCACATACTCCATTAACCAACCTATTAGAGGCACCCAATCACCTTATACAAACTTCACATACCTTGATAGGAATTACATCAGAACGATATTCGAAGGTGAGACATACCCTGATGGTTCGGCTATTACGGAATATGTGGAAGATATAATCTCCCTGCAAAAAGAATACTGGTTGTGGATATCTAAAGAAAGGGAAAAGCAGATGTTTACCTTCCCTGTATTAACAGCGTCTTTGCTCTACAAAGATGGAAAGTTTGTCGATGAGGATAGCGCACGGTTCATAAACAAAGTCAATATGAAATGGCAAGATACGAACTGGTACGTCTCTGATAGTATCGATGCAGTTGCCTCGTGCTGTAGGCTAACAAGTTCGACAAGGGAGTTAAAGTTCAAGATGGGACCTGATAAATTAGCGGGAATGGTCAATTCTATTGGTGGCTCTGATTTGAACATAGGTTCGTTCAAGGTGGTTACAATTAACCTGCCAAGAATTGCATTGGAAACCAAATCGAAAGAGGAGTTTATGCGAAAACTTCAAGAGAAAGTTATATTAGTTCAAAAAGTGCTTGCAACGATAAGAAATATTATCCAGGAAAGAATTCAGCAAGGTGTTCTCCCACTTTACAATTTGGGTTTGATGGATTTGAACAGACAGTACGGAACGGTTGGTATAAACGGATTGTATGAAGCTTTGGAGATAATGGGTTTAACCACAGTCGATATAGATGGAGTGAAATACACTAAAGAAGGGGAAGAGTTCGCAATTCAGTTGCTCGACGAAATCAGAGAGCTCAACGATAAAGCGTTTGAAAAGTATGGATTTACGTTCAATATAGAACAGGTTCCAGCCGAAAAGGCAGCAGTTACTTTGGCACGAAAAGACAGACTTATTTACGATACAGACTATGTTCTCTACTCAAACCAATGGTTACCTCTTACAACTGATACAGACATGCTCAACAGGATAAAATATTCAGGAATACTCGATAAAAAAGTCTCAGGTGGGGCTATATTGCATATAAACATCGACTCACCGTTCAGAAGTGAAGAAGAAGCATGGCGTATGGTGAATTTGGTTGCAAAGATGGGAGTGGTTTATTTCGCGTTTAATCAAAAGATAAGCGTATGTGAAGAAGGGCATGCGTTCTATGGTTCCAAATGCCCAACGTGTGGGAAAAACAAATCAGACGAATACATGAGAATAGTTGGTTATTTGGTGCCAGTTAGTTCGTTTAACAGCATAAGAAAAAAAGAAGAATACCCAAAGCGGGTATTCTACAAAGCATAAAGCACTATCCCCATCCCCCTTTGCTCTGCTAATTTAATCAAAACATTCTCAACTGTCCCTCTGGGACAGTTTTTTTCGTCGATTTTATTTTCTTCATCTGTCCTTCCTTCAAAATGCCCACTTTCTTTTCTATATCGCTCTTTTCAACGATTATATTCAGAATTTCTTTAGCCCTTTCAACAATGCTCTGTGGTAAGCCGGCAATAGCAGCGACTTCTATTCCGTAACTTCTATCAGCAACTCCTTCCACAACTTTGTGAAGGAAGATAACACCATCTGGAGTTTCTCTGACCTCGATAGTTAAATTTTTAATTCCTGGGTACATATCGGCCAACTCAGTCAGTTCTGTGAAGTGTGTGGCAAACACTGTTTTGCATTTCACTTCATTATATATATACTCGCTTATAGCCCACGCAATGCTTATTCCATCAAATGTGCTCGTTCCCCTTCCAACCTCGTCAAGCAAAACAAGGCTATTTTCAGTTGCTTTGTTGAGGATAAGCGCAACTTCACTCATCTCAGTTAAAAACGTGCTCTTTCCAGTGGATATATCGTCTCTTGCTCCCATACGAGTGAATATCCTGTCAAATACTGGAATCTTTGCAAAATTTGCGGGAACAAACGAGCCAATCTGCGACATCAACGCAATTAGTCCAATTTGCCTTATATACGTACTCTTACCACTCATGTTTGGACCAGTGAGTATGTACATTCTCAAGTTTTCATCCATGTAAGTATCGTTTGGAACGAATTCGTTAACGAACCTTTCAACGACAGGATGTCTACCTTGTAGTATTTCAAACTCTCCGTTTGAAAGAACAGGCCGGATGTATCCATAGAGTCTGGCTATGTAGGCGAACGATGTGTATATATCAATCCAAGCGAGTGTTTCAGATGTTTTTCTCAATGCCTCCGTGTATGTTTTTAGTTCGTCGCAGAGGTTTGCAAATATCAACTTTTCAAGTTCTTCCACACGTTCTTTCGCTGCCAATATCTTTTGTTCAAACTCTTTTAGTTTTGGGTTTGTGTAACGTTCTGCGTTGACGAGTGTTTGAAGTCGTGTGTAATCTTCCGGAGCATTTTTCGTTTGACCCTTCGGAATTTCGATGTAATACCCAAAGACGTTGTTAAACCCTACCTTCAACTTTTGAATACCCGTTCTTATTCGCTCTGTTTCTTCGAATTCTTTGAGTTTTTCGTTCGAATGATAAAGAAGTTCTCTGTATTCATCAAGTTCTTTGGATACACCTTCTCGGATGATTTTCCCTTCTCCTAAGTCTCCCTCTATTTCATCATTTAACGTGTTTTGAATTTTTTCTTTAACCACGCTTAAATCTGGTAGTTCTTCAACGAGGCTTATCAGGTTTTCATTACTTTCCAAAGCTTCCCGCAAAGGCTCGATAACTTCTAGTGTGTTCTTCAAACTGATTAAATCCTTTGGCTTTGCACTATCGTACTGGAGTCTGTTGATTATTCTCTCCAAGTCATACACGCCATCGAGGTATTCTCTGATTTCGTTTGTAAGCAAAGTATCTTCAAAGAATGCACTTACCATATCGTGTCTTTTCTCTATAGCTTTTCTATCTTTGAGCGGATGGAGAATTATCCACTTTAGGAGTCTTGCTCCCATGGGGGTTTTAGTTTTATTCAAAACATCGAAGAGGTTTTTTCCACGTTCACCTGGAATGAGTGACAGGTTCTCGATGGTAGAAGAGTCAAGCACCATGTAAATTGATTCATCAAGCACTCTTGGTGCTTTCAGCTTTGCTTGTTTGTTAAGTGTGTAGTTGAGGTATTTGATTGTTGCCCCCAGTGGGTAATGTGCTTCACCAAGTTCGAAATGTTCTATTGTTGCCAATCCGTACGCTTCTTTGATAGCATCGATTGTTCCTGTGTAATACCAATCATCCAGCCTGTCAATGAAGATTTTGATTCTATCTTTCAGTTTGGGATACAAACTTTCAGGGCAGATGATTTGGGAGATTTCATGTGTTTCAACAAAATCATAAAATTCTTCAAGGTTATCAAATTTCTTTACTATCACATCTCCTGTCGAAGTATCGGTGAGAACAGTGTACAATTCTCCTGCTTTTGTTTCGTAAACAGATGCCATGTAATTATTACTCGTTGTCAAAAGTTCGTCTTCGATAAGCGTTCCCGGGGTTATTACTCTTGTCACTTCCCGCTTAACGATACCCTTTGCAGTTGCAGGGTCTTCCATCTGCTCGCAAATTGCTACCTTGTAGCCACCATCTACGAGCTTTTTCAGATAATTATCCAGTGCATGGTAGGGTATACCTGCCATAGGGGCTTCCTGACGTTTTGTAAGCACAATGTTCAGCACCTTTGACACAACAAGTGCATCATCGAAGAATGCTTCATAAAAATCCCCAAGGCGGAAGAGCAAAATCGAATCTTGGTATTTCTTTTTTATATCAAGATATTGCTTCATCATGGGGGTTAATTTCATATCCTTAAGATTAGGGAAGAGAGCATCGGTTGAATTTGTTTCTGGACGATGAGCCATTGAACCACCTCTCATTTTTCCTGCATTTGTTGTAGTTGCCTTTGCTTTTTCTCAAAATTCAACTCAGCAATACTTTTTTGCAAATAAAGCGGCTCTATGTGCAGGGCATCGACAAAATTGTTTGAGTTTATTTCTTCAATAGTCAAGAGATATAGGTTTCTTGCACTTGGTAAATTGAATTCCGAGTACTTTGGTTCTTCAAGCACGATGCCGATATCCTTAAAATTCTCAGCCCCATCTCCAAGTATCAGTGCTGGTTTATTTGATACAACTTCTTTGAACTTTTCTCTTACCACATCTATAGATTCTATAAATGGTTCAACAATTGTTTGCAATTTGCCATTTTCGGAATGATATAACCCGGCGTAAAGATAACCTTCCCTTGCTTTTCTGACAACTCCGATGTATCCGTTGAACATTAAGGCATTCATTGCGATAAGCTTCAGCGAGCTTATCTGAACGAACTTTTTTTTAATTCCCAAACCAAGGCAAAAAGATATACCAACCCGGAGCCCTGTTAACCCTCCAGGTCCAATTCCTATTCCAATAACATCTAAATTGGCAAAATCCACTTCTTTCATCTTTTCAACTACCTGAGACACTTGAATACCATGCTTGGCTTTTGTATCGAGCTCAATCATTATCTTTTTTTCTTCATCAAAATAACAGGCAACAACCCGTGGTGTAGATGTATCGATCGAGAAAACCTTCAACGTCATTCCTCCTTGTCTTCCGTAGCTTTTTATGTTGTCTTACACATTATTTTATCACAGTTGGTGAGCAAAATCTATTTCTAAATGTCAATTTTTTCATTCCTTCGCACAGCGGTGGTATAATAAACTTGAACTCTTTGCAAGGGGGGAAGTAGTATGGGAGTGTGGCTGGTTGTCCTGTTGTTGCTTTCGATAGTTTTTATCGTTTACTCCACGGTTAGGTGGAAACTCCATCCTTTTTTGGCACTTATATTTGCTGCGTTTTTATATGGCCTACTTTCCAAGATGAGACTTGCTGATGTGGTAAAGTCGATAACCGATGGTTTTGGAGGGACTGTTAGTTCCATAGGTATTGTTATTGTTGCTGGAACTATTATCGGCGTTTTTCTTGAAAAGTCTGGAGGAGCTTTCACCATGGCGGAGTCCGTCTTAAGAGTAACTGGAAAGAAAAACGTCCCACTTGCTATGAGTATTATCGGATACATCGTCTCAATACCTGTGTTTTGTGATTCGGGATTTGTTATAATCAGCCCGCTCAACAAAGCATTAACAAAAAGAGCCAATCTTAGCTTAGCTGCAACGGCAATTGCTCTTAGTTTAGGATTATATGCGACACATACTATGGTTCCACCCACACCCGGACCAGTTGCGGCGGCGGGTGCGTTAGGGGCAGACCTTGGATTAACGATTCTCATGGGGCTAATTGTCTCGATTCCAGCCATAATCGTTGGTTGGTTGTTTGCAGTAAAGTTTGCTGCCAGGGTTCATATAGATCCTGAGCCTGAACTTACTGAAGAAGAAATTGAGCAGAAAATGAAAGAAGCCCCGAGCTCTTCCAAAGCATTCTTACCTATTGTCGTTCCAATAGTTCTCATACTTTTGAAATCGGTTTCGGATTTTCCAACAAAACCTTTTGGTGAAGGAGCTTTAAAAGAATTCATAGGCTTTATCGGGCACCCGGTTACGGCTTTAATCATTGGTGTACTGATAGCGCTCAGTTTGCCCAAAAAGCTGGTTAAGGATATGCTCTCTATGAGTGGATGGGTAGGACAAGCTGTTACACAATCAGGTGTTATAATCCTTATCACTGCCGCTGGAGGTGCATTTGGCAAGGTTTTACAAAACTCTGGCATAGCGAACGTGATTGGTCAATCTCTGGCAGCTGCAAATTTGGGAATGTGGTTGCCGTTCATAATTGCCGCTGCAATTAAGACAGCGCAAGGTTCGTCAACTGTTGCGATAATCACTACATCATCACTTCTTGCACCACTCATGGATTCTCTCGGATTTGTTTCACCTTTGGCAAAGGCACTAACGGTAGTAGCAATCGGAGCAGGTTCTATGGTTGTATCCCATGCTAACGATAGTTACTTCTGGGTAGTGACGCAATTCTCAAAAATGGATGTCAAAACTGGGTACAAATTGCAGACGTTGGGTACCTTACTCGAAGGTTTTACAGCGGCAGTTACTGTCTGGGTTATAAGCCTTTTCGTAATTTAAAGTTAGGGGAGTGCTATATTTGGGAGACAGAAACTTAAGAGAGGATATAAAGAGAATAATTGAGAAAGTTAAACAAGAAATTCTTCCAGACAGCACAGTCAAGTTTTGGTTGGAGAAAAACATTTCCAAATTTCAAGATTTAAAAGGTAACTTGTACGATGTCGCCATTGGAAAAGCTGCATGGCGTATGGCAAAGGCAACTAATGAAATGCTTAGAGAAAGAATTAGCGACAAGGTTATTCATGGAGTAGTTGTAACAAAATACAACCATTCCGAGGGAAGTATTGAGAATTTTGAAATTTACGAGGCAGGGCATCCCATTCCGGATGAAAACACATTGATAGCAACCAAAAGAGTTTTTGAATTGACGAACAACCTCAAGGAAAGTGATATGGTTCTCTTCCTTATTTCTGGTGGGGGGTCTGCTTTATTCGAACTGCCGATGGAAGGAATTACCCTTGAAGAAATCCAGCAGCTGAACGAACAACTTTTAAAAAGTGGTGCAAATATAGTGGAGATAAACACTGTTAGAAAGCATCTGTCGAAAGTAAAAGGTGGAAGGTTTGCTCAGCATGTCTACCCAGCAAAAATCATTTCTCTTGTGCTATCTGATGTTTTGGGTGACAGGCTTGATAGCATTGCGTCTGGTCCTGCGTATCCGGATGCAACAACATCTCAGCAAGCGATTGAGGTGCTGAGAAAGTATAACATAACGGTGAGTGATAAAATCCTAAAAGCGTTGGAGCAGGAAACTCCAAAAGAATTATCAAATGTTGAAACGTTCGTAATCGGCAGTGTAAAGGTTGCCTGTGAAAGCGCTGAAAAAGTTGCAAGTGAACTTGGATATACCCCCCTTATTCTTACAACTACACTCGATTGCGAGGCAAAAGAAGCAGGAAGATTTCTGGCTTCCATAGCAAAGGAGATAAAAAACTACGACAGACCGGTGAAAAAACCAGCAGCGATAATACTCGGTGGAGAAACTGTTGTGAAAGTAAGAGGAAATGGAAAAGGCGGGAGAAATCAAGAACTGGCTTTATCTTTTGCACTTGCAGTAGAAGGGCTTGAAAACGTCGTACTTTGCAGTTTCGGAACGGATGGAACAGATGGACCAACTGATGCTGCAGGTGGGATTGTTGATGGACAAACAGCTCAAAAAATAAGGAAAGTAGGTCTTTCTCCAGAAAACTTTTTGGAAAACAACGATTCATATAACGCGCTCAAAATCGCAGGAGATTTACTGCTCACAGGACCAACAGGGACAAATGTGAATGACCTTATCGTTCTGCTTGTTGGGTAACTGTAAAGGTACAATAGAATGAAGATCGGTCCTTGTGAAGTCATTTTTTAAATAGGCTTATACGAGCTTTATGCAAAGACTTAAAGATGGGCAATTAACAAACGAGGATGTAAGTTTGATAATCAACAACCTTCCGTTCATTGTTTTGAGTATAGACCCGGATAATCCAAACGTGGGGCTTAGGTTCCAACTCAACAACGATGGGAACCTAAAGGTTTGAAACAAAAGTTTGAGGATATGCTTAAGGCTAATCAAAGATAGTGTTTAGTATTTTAAGCGCCAAGATAAAATAGACCATCCAAAGCAAGCCGAGAGAATCGGCTTGCTTTTTTTATTTTCTAAGCAAACTTTCAGGAAACTACAAGGACATTCTAAGGTTTGCTGAGTACAATTGCATTGTCCTTTGTAAGAAAGGACGAAAAACGAAAAAGAAAACTACAAACTTAAAAGGAGGTTGATAGGTATGAAAAAGTTCTTGGTAGTTTTAACGGCAGGTGTGCTTTTGGTAGGTAGTATTTTTGCATTTGGTCCAGCTAGATATCAGTCAGCAACTACTCAACAAACGCAGGTTCAGCAAAGCGTGCAAACAAGGCTCTACAGAAACTTACCAGAAGGAACAACACTCGGTGAGACGCAAACATTCAAAGGGACGGTCAAGGAGTACACATGGGATGTAAACAACGGCTTTACCCTCAAAGTGCAAGTTGGAGATGTGGTGTACGATGTCCACGCAGGACCAATATTCAAATCAGTAGAACTTAAAGCAGGACAGTCGATAGAAATAGTTGGAAAGTTAGCAACAACGCAGACAGGGAAGTTCATAGTGGCTGAAAAGGTTACGGTAGATGGAAAAGTTATCGATACGGCAAGTTTGAAAGGACCAAAAGGGCAAGCATTTAGGACAGCCAAAAGACCAGCACGGGCAAGAGGATACAGAAGATAATCCAACAAAAGACAGGAAGAAAAAAGGCTTCGGTAAAAACCGAAGCCTTTTTGTTATGTTACTTGTTTTTGCAAAAATCTTTTCTCAATTTTCTATGCCAGTTCCAAGCGGTTTTTATAATAGCCTCGAGGTCGTATTTTGGTTCCCAATTGAGTATTTTTCTTGCTTTTTCGTTATCGGCGATTAAATATGCTGGGTCACCTGGCCTTCTGCCAGTTTCTTCGACTTTAAAATCAATCTTTGTGATTTCTTTGACTTTTTCTATGACTTCCCTAACGGAGTATCCTGAGCCATTGCCAAGGTTGAAGTAATCGGTTTTGTTTTCGCTCATAAGGTATTCTAAACCCTTTATATGCGCGTCTGCTAAGTCGTTAACGTGGATGAAATCTCTTATGCAAGTGCCATCTTTTGTCTCGTAATCTGTTCCGAATATCTTGATGCTTTCTCTCACTCCGCAAGCAGCATCGAGTATTAAAGGGATTAGATGTGTTTCTGGTTCGTGCGCTTCTCCAATTTCCAAAGACTCATCAGCGCCCGCTGCGTTGAAATATCTGAAGCGAATGCTTTTCAAACCGTATGCTTGGTCGTAGTCTTCGAGTATTTGTTCAACCATGTACTTGCTTCTACCGTAGGGGTTAATTGGTGCTTTTGGGTCGTCTTCTTTTATGGGGATACGCTCTGGCATGCCATATACTGCAGCAGTTGATGAGAATACAAAGTATTTTACGTTGTGTTTGAGCATAGCGTTCAGTAATGTAATAGTGTTTGAAACGTTGTTTTTATAATATTTGTTCGGGTCTTTGACTGATTCTCCTACCTCGATGTAAGCGCAAAAGTGCATTACAGCTTCTATGTTGTAGTTAGTGAATACCAAATCAAGCAAACTTTCATCTGCGATGTCACCTAGTATGAATTCGCCATATTTTGCAAAGCTACGATGTCCATGAGAAAGGTTGTCCAGTATGATTACATCGTATCCCTTCTCTTTTAGCATTTTGCAGACATGTGAACCTATGTATCCTGCGCCTCCGGCTACTAAAATTGCCACGATATCTCCTCCTACGTAAAAGTATGGTATAAATATTTTAGTCAAAAAATAGGCAGGGCAGGACGACTTAGTGTCCCTTGGCTTTCAAGCCATTACGGGAGTCTGTCGCCTGCCTTTAACCATGATAAGTTGGTTGGGTTTTTAACCCTCGTCACACTGGAGGTTTGGTTCAGCAGGCCCCTGCCCTCGCCTTTTAACCTATTCAATCGAAAGGAGGTTTTAGTATGTCTCAAAACTTCTCCATCTTTGTCGGTATTGACATCTCCAAGCATAAGTTCAACGCCTGTGCTATCCAAAATCCTAATTCTATCATCTTCGAATCTGCTTTCGATATGTCCAAACAAGGGTTTTCCTCCTTTGTTCAAAAGCTCTCCGTTTTCCCTAAGTCTTCTGTCCTTATCGCTATGGAGTCTACTGGCTGTTACCATCTTAACCTTCTTTCTTTCCTCTCTCTCAATGATTTCTCTTGTGTCGTTCTTAATCCTTTGCTTGTTAACAAATCTCTTCCCGTTGGGCTTAGGAAAACTAAAACTGACAAAATCGATGCTCGCTCTATTGCTCTTACCATCTTCTATACCCATCACATTCTTCCTACTTCTTCTTTCCTCAACTCAGATTTTCGGGATATTGCAAGGAAAAAGGAAAGCATCACTCATCAAATCTCAAGAGTCAAAAACGACATCGAAAAGCTTCTTTCTCTCCTCTTCCCTGAACTTGAAAAAGTGACCAACATCTACAATGATGCTATCTTGGATTTGCTTTCTTCTTTCCCTTCTGCTAAAGCTATCCAAAAAGCCTCCATTGATTCTCTACGTGTTTTCTTTTCAAAAACAATCGGTAGAAAGTTAAAACTTACCCCAGAAACTCTTAAAGAGCTTGCTAACAACTCCATCGCTCAGTATTGGCCAGTGAAAGAGAAGATTCTTATTCAAACTATCAAGGAACTTCGATTTTTACAACAGCAACTTAATGAGTTTGATGAGATGCTCAAAGAATATTGCAAATGTGCTTCGCTTAATCAAGATGTTGAAATACTCACGTCCATTGACGGAATTGGTGAAAATAGCGCACTGTATTTTCTTGCCGAAGTTGGCGATATTTCAAGATTTAGCACTTACAAAAAACTAATTGCCTATTGTGGGCTTGACCCAAGCGTAGATGAATCAGGCAAACACAAAGGAGAAAGCCGTATATCCAAAAGGGGCAATGCACACCTGAGACGAATAATTTGGCTGATGAGTGTGAATGTAGTGAGACACAACGAATATTTTAAAGCATATTTTCAAAGAAAACGAGCGCAAGGGTTAGTATACAAAAAAGCGATGATGAGTGTAGCGCACAAATTGCTAAGGACGATATTTGCTATGATGAAAAAGCGCGAGAAATTCAACATCGATCATACATTTTCGTCTTCTACTCAAAATTTAATTTTACATAGTTGACTCCCGTGTTTTTGTATATTTCGAGCTCGCCGTTTTAAATTCTATCATTTACTTTTTTTGGTGTCACCTTTCCTATATAAATTCCTCAAGTTTGATAATATCGATACCGATTTTTTCACCTATTTCAATAACTTCGTCTTTTGCCGTGAAATACAGAAACTGCCAGCCTTGATTTGATAAGTCCACAAGCTTTTTGATTTGTTTTTCAAGACGGTTTCTGTCGTATTTTACGAACGGGTCATCGAGGATAAAGAAGGCTTTTTCACCGCTGTTTTTTCCAAAGAGATGTTCTGCAAGTGCGAGTCTAATAGAAAAGTAAAGTTGGTCGTAAGTGCCTGCTGAGAGTTGTTCGGGTGTAAATTCGATTCCGGATATATCTTTGACTTTTATTTTGCCGCTACCTTGGTTACTTTCGTATGCGACATCTACGTAACGTCCATCAGTAATCTCTGTGAAGAGCTTTATTAGGTTGCTTTGTTTGAAGATGTCGGATATGTTTTTCTTTTCTTCCTCCTCGGTTTCTTGGAGTATCTTAAGAGCGGTTAGTTCGATTTTCTTTCGTTTATCCATGCAGGTAATTAACTTCTCAAGTTGTGATTTAAGTTTTTCAAGGTGTGATTTGTATACAACGTCTGGTATTTCGTCGAATAGACTGTCTATTAGCTTTGATTCTTGGACTTTAATGAGGATAAATTTCATATTCTCTTGCTGTTGTCTTTGATTGTTTTTTAGGATTTCCAGTTCTTTTTGGAGTTGGTCAATTTTACTTTTTATCGCTTCCTCTGATTCGACTAATTCGACAGGTTCTCTTGTTTCTTTGGTTTCTTTTGATTTGCTGATACTGAGCTCCTTCAGATAATTGTGTATAATATCTTTTAGGTTTTCTAAGTTTCGAATTGCGTCCGTATCGAACAGTTCTGGTAAGTCGTTTGGAAGTTCGTTAAACTTAACAGCGAAGGTTTTCAATTTCGTGAGGATTTGGGATTTTAGTGCTTGGTACTGTCCTTCGAGTTTTGATTTTTCGTCAAGTTTTTGTCTTAATTCATCAGGTGATTTTACAGATAATAGATTTAATAGTTCCTCCCTCTCTCTTTGAGCTTTTGAAAGTGCGTTTTGCTGACTTTCGAGTTCGGTGTGTAAACTACTTTTGCTATTTTCAATTTCGATTTGACTTGTTCTGAGTTGGCTTTCTCTTTGGAGGATTTCTTTGTACTGTGATTCAGCTTCCAGGCATCTGGCTTTAACTTCAGTAACATCATTGAATGGCATTCTGAAAAGTTCGGTTGCATCTTTTAGAATTTCTCTCAGAGTTTGTTCCACGTTGTTGATTAATTTAACTGCTTCGAAAGTTTTTAACAGCATGAAGATAGAAATTCCATAGAAAAGGGAAGAAAGCGCGCTTTTGAGGACAGCCCCTGGTGCGAAGACAAGAGAAAATGTTCCAGCGATGAGCATAAAGATAGTTAAAATGAGCCAGAGAGTTTTGTTGCGTTTTAACTGTTCAAACCTTGAATCTTGTGATTCGTAAATCAAAATTTTTTCCTTTATTTTTGCTGCAATTTCGGATTGTTCTCGTATCCTTGGAATGTTCTTTTGTATATCCGATAGCTCGCTTGTAATTTTTGTGAGAGATTCTTTTGTTTGTTCCGCTCTTTTTGTTAGTTCTTCTACCCTTGCCTCATGGTTTTTGATTTCGTTTTCGAGTTCGATTAGTTTTTGCAATTTTTCGCTTGTGTAAGGTTCGTATTCTTTTAGCTTTTCTACCACCGACTCGAGTTTATGGATATCTTCTAGTAGTTCGTTGCAAAGGTTTTCTTGTTTCACAATTTCCAAAGTGTTTAGTTTTTTCTTCAATAGTTCGATTTCCGATTGTATTTTTGTTATTTTTTCTTCTATTTCGAAGTAATCGGCACTTTCAAGAGAAGGTAATAGTGCATTTATTTCTTGGATTACAGCCCTTGCTTTTTCGTAGCGCTGTTTGTACCTTGCGTCTTTTTGGTCTTTAAATATTCCGCTTTCTGTGATGATACTGTTTTCCAAAATTCTTGCTCTAATGGACTGAATTTCTGATATCCTTGAACCTACCAGTTTCTCAGTGACTATGCTGTATATGTCTGATTCTTTGCTTTTTTGAGGGGTTTCGATACTCAAATCGCTGTTTCGAATGATGATTGTGTTCTTCAGTTCTTCGTGGGATAAATTGAACTGTCTTAAAAATTCTCCATTTTCTACACGAACTGACCTCTCACCATCTTCCAAGATGAGATAACCAGCGGGAAATTCTTTTACTCGGTCAATGTTTTCGTAATATTTTTCCTTTGCCTCTTTTTTACCGACAAGTATTTTCAGAATGGCCTCTATTGTTAACGTCTTTCCACTTTCGTTTTTTCCGTAGAATATTGTGAAATTACCCAGCTGGAATGATTTTGAAAGCATTATAGGCCCGTATTTCCTAATGTGGAATTCTTTTATTCTCACAATAGTTCCCCTCCCGGTAGGAGTTTATTTTCATATCATAGCGTTAATGAATATCTCGATGAGTTGTCTTTTGTCTTCTTCGTTGAGTTCTTCATCGTTTATTTTTCGAACCTTCTCGAGTATTTTTTCGAATATCGGGTTGTTGCTAAGTCTTCCCAGGTCCTTTGCTAAAAATTCGACTTCAGATTTTGTGTTGAAGTTTTTCGCAAGCGTTTGTAGTTTGTAGTTTAATTCTGATTCGCTAAGAGCGTGTTTCGCACCATCGAAGTGACCGGTTATTTTAAAGATGGGTGAGCAGTTTGGTGGGATGTTGAAGCTTTTTAGTTCTTCTGTGAATTTGTTGATGGGATTGTGGTCATCAAATATGCTTAGTCTGATTTCGAATTCTTCGTAATAGAATGATTCGATCTCTAATTCTTTTGGCTCTTTGCCTACTTCCAGTAGATTAACTTTTCTTTTGCCCCTTTCTTTTTTTGTGATAGATACGGGTGAACCGGAATAAACAAAGAATTTATCAGAGGCTTTCAATATGCTGAGTTTTGTGTGAAAATGCCCTGCCAGAATATACTGAAAATTAAGTGATTTGAAGATATTCAAATCTATAGGCATGTAACGACCTCTTTCACCAAAGTCGTCAGGTTCATAGAATGGTGCTATCAGCTCTCCATGGAAAAGTAGGATGTTTGGCTTGGTGTGAGATGTATATGTGTTAGCTTCGTGAATTATCTTAATTGTTTCCTTAGAAGATGAGTATTCCTTCTTAAATGGAATGGCGATTATTTTCACATCACCAAATTCAAAGACATTGTTTTCACTCGAGATAATAGTGACGTTGTTTCCAAGATAAAGCCCGTCTTCGTAGAATTTTTCATCATGGTTGCCGGGAAGAATTAAAGTTTGAAAAGATGCTTGCGAGAATATTTTTCTTAGCTTTTCGTAACTTTTCATGGCGTCTTCCTTGCTATCAAATAAGTCTCCGCAGATTACCAAAACATCAACTGAATTCTCCTTTGCTTTGTTCACTATGAGTTCAAGTGCTTCCCATCTTTCAGGTGTGTCCGTTCTTAGATGCAAATCGGATGTATGAAGAATTTTCACGGCAATCACCTCGGTGTATTTTAATGATTGTTTTTAAGTATACACATGTATTATAACACCCAGGTTGGCATTTTCTGACATTTCTGATGGTATAATCATGATACAAGAAGTTAAGGAAGGTGTTTTTGATGAAGAGTTATATAATATTGATTACGATTGTAATGGTGCTCCTGGTATCCTCTTGCATAATTTTAGCATGGGGAGGTCACGATGTTTTCACGTTTTTGGTTGTTACATCTATTCCGGAATTTGATTATCAAAGGCTTGTTGAGATAAGGCAATACACTTATTTGGAGAAACGAGCTTACAATGGACAAAGGTATGTGACAGAAGATCTTATCCTGACGGATAAGGCAAGGATAAATATTGACGAAGATTTGGTAAGAAAAAGTGGAATAAGCTTTTCGCCAAATCAACTTGTTCAAGATGGTAGACTTCCTGTATGGGCTGTATTTCTTGTATATGCTTGCTTCCCAGATAACGGTATGGATTTTGTTGAACAATCAGAGATTTTAAGAAACTTAATCGGAGATACACAAGCGAATAGGCATGCATATCTGAAGGTTTCATTCTTTGAATACTTTGAGGGTGATAAATCTTTCTTGCACTTTGTCAGGATGTCACGTGAAGCTTTTAAAAAGGGAGATGAGTATTGGGGCTACAGGTTTCTTGCGTACGCTCTTCATTATCTCGAAGATTTAATGCAACCATACCATGTCAGACCTGGAACGGTTCCAGAACTTATCCAATATATCTTCGATCCGAAAATCAGAAAATTTCTTAGAAATGCGCATAGCACGTACGATCGTTATATGACTTTCTTGCTAAATAGTTCAAAATATAAAGAGGAGTTCCGACAGATGATAAGGGATGCAAAGCCTTTGATACTGCCGGTTTCAGATGAACAACTGATATATGAAGCGATAATGTATTCCTACTCGATGTTTTTTGATATTCATGCGGAAGTTAAAAGGGTTTTTGGACAGATACTATACGAAAGAAAAGCATCCATGGAAGATTTCAAAAGAGCGGAAGAAAAAGGAGAATTAGGTAGGTTGTATGAATTAACAAAAAAGCTTGCGAGCGTGCTCGCAAGCCTGACTAAGGGGGTTATTTTGAAAACCGTCTCATTGAACTAATGGCTTTTAATTTCAGAAAGTGAAAATGTTAATAGCCCTTTCACCACAAATTTTTGTGAACAAACTATCAATTTCCGCGTTCGTATAGATATTTAGTATCTTGGTTCCCATCTTTTCGGTCATAATTAGAAGTCTTTCAAGGATTTCCAATGCATTGTTTGTACATATTTCAAATTTGAAGAATCCATCATCTTGCTCAGCGATTAATGTGTTCTTTGGCATGAAGCTTAGGAGTAGTTGGAAGACATTCCACGGTTTTACAATTTTTTTCAACATCATATTTCCAACCATCTGTGCAATCGGTATTTTATCAACTTCAGTGATATCGATTGTGTAAGAAAATCTAATTAGTTCTTTTCCTTTGAGCGTATCTTTTGCGTATTCTTCATCCTCGATTTCTTCAAATGCGATTGTGGTGAATGTACTTTCTCTGAGTTTCCTCGCCATGTCGTTTGTAAGTTTTCTCAAAACAAGCGTTGACCCTGTAAGGTCGCATATTCTTCCTCCAGAGGCTTTTAAGTTGACCATGGAGAGCGGAAGTGAGTCATTAAATCCAATAACCAAATCTGGTTCACTTGCAACAACAATGGCTCCCAGTGTTATTGCAGTGGCTTGTTTTGTGTATTTACTGAGCTTTACAAATTTTTCGTTCACGTCGTCGAGGATTTCATAGCTAGTTTGAGGACTGGAGAATTTTTCAAATGTCATGTGTTCATATTTTTCAGAAGCGAATAGTTCCGAGAGAACTTTATGGATTGTGGCATCGTATTTCATGGTGTAATAAAATGCCTTAAGAGCGAACATTCTTCTATCGTGAAGAGGAATGTCCCCACAAGAATCTATCAATTTTATGATTTTTTGGTAATCGTTTGGGTCACACACAACGACTACGTTTCTGTGGTTTTTTGCGGCTGCTCTTAACAGTGCAACGCCGCCGATATCGATGTTTTCTATTAAAGTATCTTCGTCGCGTGTCTGTTTTTGAACTTCTTCAAATGGGTACAAGTTAACGACTACCATATCAATAGGAACGATGGAGTGTTCTTCTAAGTCTGCGATATGGGACTGTTCATCGAGGTTAGCAAGAATAGCGCCGAAAATAAAAGGGTGCAAAGTTTTTACGCGACCACCAAGGATTTCAGGAAAGCCTGTTACTTCTGAAACTTGCTTCACAGGGATACCTGCATCTGCCAAAAGTTTTGCCGTTCCACCTGTGCTTATTATCTCCACACCTCGAGCATGGAGTTCTTTCGCAAATTCAACAACACCGGTCTTATCAGAGACACTTATCAAAGCCCTTTTGATATTCACGAAAAAGTCACCCCCACGTTGATTTTTCAAATTTTCAAAGCGTTTTGAACCTCCACGATTTGGTTCATGATGATGGAGAATGTTTCTTCTATCTTCTTTTGTGTTTCGCCAAATAAATCTAAAGCCTGCTTTAATTCTTCTGAGATTTTTGTTATCTCGTATATGCTGTCTTTTAAATTGCTGATTTCAGACGACTGTTTTTCAAATGTTTCTTCTACTTTCTCGAAATCTTGGGTTAGCAACTGTACGCTATCAAAGAATCGGTAAATAGCTTCCGAGAACTTTCTGTTACTTTCGCTTATGATTTCTACATTTTTAAACAAATTGAGCAGTTCTGCTGAAAAACCTTCAAATCTGTTTGAGATAGATGTGATGTTGTTTTCTATTCGTTCTGCGAACTCAGATGCCTCGTTTGCCAGTTTTCTAATTTCATTCGCAACTACCGCAAAGCTTTTTCCTGCTTCTCCAGCTCTTGCTGCTTCGATAGATGCATTGAGGGAGAGTAAGTTGGTTTGAACTGCTATGGATTTTATAAGGTTCGAAATGTCTTTTATTTTTGCAAAGTCATTGTAAAGCTCATCGAATGTTGATTTCAATTTATTGCTCATTTGATTAAAGTTTGTGACTATATTTTCGATTTCGGAAAAGTTTTCTTTGCTGCTTTCCGATATAGAGATAATATCGGACATAACTTTATCTGATTTACCAACGGTTTCTTCCAGCAAAGAAGAGGTTTTTACCATTTCATCTAAGAAACTTTCGAAGTATTCAACCGTGTTTTGCAGTTTCTCAAGAGTGTTTCCTGCATTTTGCACCGAAGAACTGAGGTTTTTATATAGTGCTTCGATTTCTTCAAAGTACTTTACAGAAGATGCTGAAAGTTCGTTCACTTTATCCCTTGAAGCGACGAGGTTTTGGATGTAGTTTGTTTGTTCATCCATAAGTTTGCTGATAGCTTCGTTCATGCTTTGTGTATTCCTAAAGACTTCTATAGTTCTTGCCGAAACGTATATAGCTATGGTGAGCCCAAAGAAAACTTGACCTATGTTGAAGAACATAAATTCTATCTTAACAATGTTGGCTACAGAAAGTAATGACAAGAACGTTGCACCTATAACAGCTGAGAATCCAAAGAGTATCAATTGTTCTTGTTTGGTCTTGACTCGTTTAACAAGTATTACAAGAACCGACAAGAGTAAAATGAGTGAATAGAGATAGAAAATTGCATAGGAATTTTTTAGCTGTGTCATGCTTCGGGCTAAGATTACCGGGAGAAACAGCAACCAATAAAGCAAAATGTAAACCTTTTCAAGTTTCGTAGGCCGTCTTTTGAAAATTTCGTTTGTGAATAGATATGCAAAATACATACTGAGTGCTGCTCCCAGTATGGCCAGTTTTTTCCAGAGTATGAAAGGATGCAAAAACAGGTTCATCTCATCTATACTCGTCAATAATGGTGAGATTACCACTATGGCTCCATATAAGAACGTCTTTTCTTTGAGAGCAAGCGCTAATAAAAGCACGATAATGAAAAGACCTATCATGAAGCCTGAGCCTAAGTAAAACATCGACTCTTCAATAAGGTTAGCACGTTCGATGAATTTGATAATATCATCATGTTCGCCTATGTAGAATTTTCGTTCAATACCACCATTTGAAATGAAGGAAAGCTCAATGATAACGTCTCCTTGTAAGGGTAGAGCAAAATACCTATGCCATGGATTGACGCTCCCTTTGTCTGACGAAATAGAATAGATTAACATACCATTCTGGTAGACCTTTACATACTGATTAGCTGTTACCGAAAAAGCTAAGGTTTTTCCTTTGTATTTGGCTCCATCTATCTTGATTTGCATGGTGTAATGGTTGTTCTCTTTGTCTGCAACGAAGTAAGGGAATGGCTTTTCTTCGCCATTAACTATAACTTTTGCATCATTAAATTCCTCTATTCCTGGAACGTTTCTGTAAGCCCCCATGAATGCAACTATCAAGGATATGGTAAGCAAACCAAGCAAAGCTATAAGTATGTTCTTTGTCAAAAAAGTTTTCATATGCCCCCCTCCTCGACAACATTTACCTGCTGTTAGTGGTGATATAGGGGTTCTTTAGAAGTAGATCCTACAAAATTCACCAAGGGAGAATTTTACCCGTATAGTCGAGGAAAACTCCAGACTGGTTCAAATTGCGAATCACTTTGATTATACCATCAGCCGACTCTTCTGGGAGCAGAGGTGCTTCAGGACCACCCATATCTGTTTTTACCCATCCTGGGTGGATAGAGACAACGTACATATTTTTTAGCCTGTGAGCAAGCAATTTTGTCGCCATGTTTAGGGCAGCTTTTGAAATGGAATATGGAATCGATGTGGTTCCTCCTGTGCTTGCGATACTACCAAGGATACTGGAAATATTAATTATCTTGGCACCAGCCTTAAGTTTACCTTGCTTATAAGATTCTTGTACAAGCATATAGGGACCCATTGTGTTTACTTTGAATGATAAGAGCATCCCTTCTTCTGTGACTTCGGGAAATTTTTCTTCGATAAGTACACCCGCGTTGTTTATGAGAACGTCTATAGGTTCTTCTATTTGTGAAACGAATTCTTCTATGGAAACAGGATTGGATGTATCAACTTTTAATACTTTGAGGTTTTCATGTTCAAAAGGCATAGAAGTTCTGACACCGACTGTCAAACGTTCCCCTTGTGATAGGAGCTGTTTTGTCAGAGCTAATCCAATACCTCTATTTGCACCTGTGATGACCCAGTGCATATTCTCCCTCCTAAATTTTAAGTTTTTATACTTGTTTATTTCTCTTCGTCTTCGACTTCGTAATTTGGGTTTTCCTCAAGTAGTTGTTCTAAGTATTTATTTGCGCTTTCTTCATCACCGAGCACTTTGTTCATTTTGTATAGATACTCAAGAGCTTTTTGTCTTACCTCGGGATTTTCAGAGTTGCTCAATTCCTCAAGTTCGGAAAGGTTTGAGTATATGTATTGGAGTACGGAAAGTGTGTCACCATTCTTTATGTACCCCATCAAAATCTTTGAAAGTTCTACATTGTATTCTAGCACAACACGTTCGGAATTGTCGAAATTCCTAAGTCTTGCAAGAACTAAGAATGATTTGTATCCCATATCATAAAGTTTCTTTATAGCTATTTCGTATTCTCTTTTGTATTTTTCAATTAGGTTAGCGTCATCAATAGCTGTGATGAATCCTGAGATTTCTATCGGCTCAACTGAAAGGAGATTTCCTGATTTGTCAAACACAGCGGAGTAGTATTTTTCCACTAATTCTTCAGCAGGAACGTTTTGGACCGTGTCAAACCAGATTGTGTATTGTGGAGGAACTACGAATTTTATATCTTCAGTTGAAATTTTTTCTTCCACATATTTTTGGAACTTGTTTTCTGAAAGGTTGATCAGAACTTCTTCATACATTGGGGAAGCTTTGAACTTTTCAAATGTTGAAAGGTCGTTCAGATTTCTTATGTAGAATACAAAACTGGCATTGTCAGTTGTATGCATTCTGAGTGGTTTATCTGATGGTGTGAAGAGAACATCAACGAACGCCTCGGAGGTCTCAGATTTTTTAAGTCCTGAGTAAGTATTTGTGTCCAAAAGTTCTGAAGGAGAAGCTTCAGAGAGCTCTCGGACTGCTTTTTCGAAACCAACTTCATTCGCTCTGCTGTAAAATTCTCTAGCTTTTTCTTCAGTTTCGAAAACGGCGTAATCAAAATCAACGTATGCTTCTTGTTGTATTTCCTCACGGTTATTTTCGTAATATTCTTTCATCTCTTCTTCTGAAACATCCGAGTGAGAAGATTTGAAATCTTCCGGGGATAAACCTTCCGCATTAGATAGATACTCGATGAATTTATCTTCTAAAAGTCTTTTCATTACCAGAGCTTCAACGTAAGGTTTTTCGAATAGAGGGTCAAAGGAACCATAGTATGCCTCGTAAAGCTGATACAACTCATCGATATCCTCTTGGCTAATTCCAGCGACAATGGTTCCGTTTTTTTCAAGGTATGCTGCAAATTTCTGTAAGTCGTTTGCTGATACCAAAGAACTTACAAACAACACACTAAATACTAGTAAAAGATTGAAAATCCTAAAATATCTTTTCATAATAACGCCTCCAGTAGTTTTTTTTGAAACCGAATCTTATGAACAAAGTGTAACTTGCCAAATGAAATTATCCCCCGCAGATTTTGCGGGGGATATTCTCGCTGTTATTCGTTATTTGCATTTTGTGTAGATTCAGAGGTTGTCTGTGTCGACTCGTTTGTTGTTTCTGTGGATTGTTGTGTCGCTTCTGCTTCTTTTTGTTTAATCATATCTTCAAGTTCTTTTTCAGCTGAATCAAAGTTTATACTGTAATCTGGTTTTAGCTCTTTAAGCTTTTGTAAGTATCCTTTAGCAGTTGTTGGGTCGTCGAGAAGCTTGTTCATTTCGTACAATTTGTAGTAAGAGTCCGCTCGTATCTTAATATCCACATCTGTTGCCTCAGCAAGGTCTGCAAAGCCTTGGTAAACTTCGAAGAGTTCGTTCATTACGTAATAAGCTCCACCTACTGAGAGATATGGTTTGATTGTGTCATACAATTTTGCGTAATAATCAAATGCTACATCTTTCTTGTCCGGGAAGTATTCTTTCATCCTTCTTAGTATCTCGAGAGAAGAACCTTTTACTTGGTCGTAGATGGATAGGACTATCTTCTTTTCAAACTCTTTAACATCTTCCCTTACTGCATCGAATGATGTATCTGTGCTAGCTGCAATTCTATCAGCAACTACCAAGAATGCTGCCTTTTGTTCGGCTGGAATGTCAGTTTTTACTTCTTCTTGTTCCGTGAATAACTCTTCGTAGAGTTTCTTGTAAGTAGTGAGCAAATCTTTGCCTTCAGCTGTTAGTGCTTCGTACCATGTTTTGTAAACCGGGTCCCTTATCTCAAAAGCCACTTTGTTTTCTTCCTTCCATTTCTTGAAGTTTTCCCCGAATCTCTCATTCTTTAGGTTCGTAACGATTTCGTTGAATGCATCTGATTTTTTGAAGTTCTCAAACGTATCGACTTTTTGCACACTTTTAACATTAAAAACGAAGTAAGTGTCGTTATATGGGAATGAAACAAGTGTTGATGTAGCATCGAAAATCATGTTTTCAAGCTCTTCGGGAAGTGTACCTTTGTTCAATGTGTAATCTGTCATTGTCAAGGATGCTTCAGATGCAGCTTCAGTTATGCCTTTTTCCATCGCCGACTTGACAAACTTTTCCATCTCTTCTTTGGTAGAGAACGTAACGTAGGATATCTCTGCCTTTGTGTATTGTTGTATAATATCTTGCTTGTTTTCGTTGTAATAGTCCTGAATTTCTTTATCAGTAACCATTCCAAGTTTGTCTTTTACAGCTTGTATTGTCAATTCTTCTTCCTTTTGGCGCGTAAGCTCTTTTTCATAGTTTGTAAGGCTTCCGTATTGGGCTTTAATTTGCTGGAGTTTAGCATTATCTTTCTTTACTTCATCGATGACCTTTTTGACTTCTTCTTTTACTTTATTTTTGTCCGGTTTGATTTTGTTAACTTCGGCATAGTAGAGCATCAATTTTCTGTTGAGCAAATCGACGGTGATTAACGTTTTGACATATGGTTCCTCAATTACAGGGTCAAGCGATGGATTACCGTATTGAGCTAAAAGATTACCGTAGACTTCTTCAACATTTTCTGGAAATACCCAATATGTTTCGTTTTTCAGGGGTGTTCCATCTTTGGTTAAGTATCCTACAGTTTCTTCTAACGTTCTTTTTATATTTTTTGAACCAGGTGTGTAGTTGACTGCCAGTGCCCACAAGGCTATACCTGCGATAAATGCGATAGCTATAATCCAGATGAATACTTGCTGCCACTTACTTATGTGCTTTCTGAGTTTTACATCTTTGCTTTCTTTGCTCATACTCTATCTCCCCCTTCTTCTGCTTTCTCAGAGATTTCAATTTCTTCTATGTCGATATCGCCTTCAGGCCTAACAAGTGGAAATGCAATGACATCGCGTATGTTAGGACTATCTGTCAGCAACATAACAAGCCTGTCGATACCTATTCCAAGTCCACCTGTTGGTGGCATTCCATACTCAAGAGCTCTGATGAAGTCCTTATCAAGCATATGCGCTTCTTCATCGCCAAGGTCTCTTAATTTTAATTGGTTCATAAACCTTTCGAGTTGGTCAACAGGGTCATTGAGCTCGCTAAATGCGTTCGCCATTTCTCGACCGTAAATTATTAACTCAAACCTTTCAGTAACCCTTGGGTCTTCCCGATGTTTTTTGGCGAGTGGTGAAATTTCCACAGGGTGCTCAAGCAGGAACGTTGGTTGGATAACCTTGTCTTCTACAAGGTCCCAAAGTTTCTCTATCATGTGCCCTCTATCTTCAATTTCGACATCAACTCCGTGAGTCCTTAGAACAGAAAGCATTTTTTCGTCGGAATCTTCAAGTATATCCACACCGAGATTTTCTTTTATGAAATCTCTCATTTTTATCCTTCTCCATGGTCTTGTGAAGTCTATTTCCTGACCTTGGTAAGTGATTTTTGTTGTTCCAAAAAGTTTTTCAACAATATAGGTTATGAGCTCTTCGGTGAGGTTCATCATATCCTCGTAGTCCGCGTAAGCTTGATAGAGCTCTATGGAAGTGAATTCTGGGTGGTGTTTGTAGGAAATACCTTCGTTTCTGAAGATTCTTCCTATTTCGTAAACTTTGTCAAAACCACCCACTATGAATCTTTTTAAATGTAGTTCTGTTGCTATTCGCAGGTACATATCGATATCTAGCGCATTACAGTGCGTGATAAAGGGACGTGCAGATGCACCACCTGTAAGGTATTGTAGTATAGGTGTCTCAACTTCATAGAACCCTTTCTGGTGCAAAAATTCGCGTATCATTCTAATTATGTCAGAGCGTATTCTGAATCTTTTTATGGTGTCATCATTAGCAATCATGTCGACGTATCTTTGACGGTATAGAATTTCTTTGTCCTTTATACCGTGCCATTTTTCAGGCATGGGTCTGAGTGGTTTGACCAAGAGCTGGAACTTTTCGACAAGTATCGTTATTTCACCGGTATTGCTCTTGAATACAATTCCTTCAACACCGATGATATCTCCAACTGTTACATGTTCCTTGAAGAAGTCGAAGTTCTCCGTTTTATCTTTGCGTACATAAGCTTGGATTCGCCCGTAGGTATCTTTAATGTGGAAGAACGCACTTTTGCCATGTTCTCTTATAGACATTATTCTTCCAGCTGTAGATACTCTCTGGTCGGTGACTTCTCCGTTAGCAAGGTGTTCAAACTGTTTCTTTATGTCTTCAGTTGTGTGAGTTTTTGGATACGAGTATGGATAAGGGTTTATACCCATCTTTCGAAGTTCTTCAATTTCTCTGATTCGCTGTTCTCTGAAATCTTTAAGCAAGCTAAATCCCTCCTAAAAGCCGTGTTTTCTTGACTTTTTGCCCGTTCTTAGTTTTTGTCTAACTGTTGTCTTTTTACTCAGCTGTTATGTCCAACACCTGATACTTAACAATTCCTTTTGGTGCTTTAATTTTTATCGTTTGCCCTTTCTTTGCACCGTTGATTCCTCTTCCAAGTGGTGAGTCGATGCTGATTTTATTTGCAAATATATCTGCCTCTTGTGGATTCACAAGCTGGACTTTTAATTCTTCCCCAGTTTCAAGGTTTTTCAACAGTACCCAATCACCAAGACTTACCGTTGATGAATCGAAAGTTTCGGCTATTATTTCAGCGTTCATGAGCATTTGTTCAAGTTCGTTGATACGAGAAGCGATTCTACCTTGTTCGTTCTTTGCTTCTTGGTATTCTGAGTTTTCCGAAAGGTCACCGAGCTCTCTTGCAGCCTTTATCCTTTCCGGGATTTCAAACATGAGTTGGCGTTTTAATTCATCGAGTTCTTCTTTAAGTTTTTGGTAACCTGCCCTTGTCAACTTAACTTTTTCCATCGCTTTATCCCTCCTGAAATCGTGAGTAGTCTTTTTTCCTAGAGATTTATTCACCACTTTTTTGTGCTTCTTGGCGTAGTTCTTTTATGACCTCTATAAATTGATCAATTTCTCTGAAGTCTTTGTAGACAGATGCAAAACGGACATAAGCAACCTGGTCGGTTTTTTTCAGTTCATCCATAACTATTTTTCCAATTTGCTCAGTGCTTACCTCGACCGTTCCGCTTTTCTGCAAAGTGGAAACAACGTTGTCTACTATCCTTTCTATATCTTCCAATGTGACTGGTCTTTTTTCAAAAGCTTTCAGAAGACCATTTAATATCTTTCTCCTGTCAAATTTTTCTCTTCTACCATCTTTTTTAATAACCGTAATAGGTCCAGTTTCATACCTCTCGTATGTAGTGAACCTTGCATGACAGTTAGGACATTCCCTCCTGCGTCTTATCGCTCTTCCTTCGCTAAGTTCTCTTGAATCAAGCACCCTTGTGTCTTCGTATCCACAGAACGGGCACCTCATCTTTACTCACCACTTCCTTTTGCTTTCTCCAAAAGTTTTTCCAATTTTTTGAATCTGTTGTATACCATACTTTTTGTGAGCGGTGGCTCAAAGAGTTCCCCAAGTTCGGATAATGGGAGGTCTTCGTGTTCTAATCTTAGCTCAGCAAGTTTTCTTAGCTCATCTGGCAAATTTTCTAATCCTATTCTTTCTATGACTTCATTGATGATTTTTAGTTGTTTCGCGTTACTTTCACCTGTTCTCTTGGCATTTGCACTTAAAAAATTAAGTGTGCGGTTTATATCCGCTCTTATTTCGCGAGATGTTGTTATTTTCTCTATATGTGCTGCGGCACGAATTGCGCCCATTAATTCCAAAACTTCCTGTATATCGTAGCCACGTTTTAAGTAGTATCTATAATTATACCTCAACTTTGTGATTTTTCCAATCACGCCAAGAAATTCTTCCAACTTTTCATCAACAAAATGAAGCAATTGCTCACTATAAGAAACAAGTTCAAAGTGATAATTTTTTGCAGGGTCTGTTACGGAACCTGAGGCAACAAAAAAACCTCGCAAGAAAGCACCGAATAATCCAATATCTTCTTGTATTTCTTTAGGCATAGAAAGAATAGACAATTGAAGTTTCTCAAGTATGTCTGTCGGGATAAAAATCTGAACCCTTTTACGTTGGAGTTTGTTCTTTATTAGTGTCAGCTTCTTTTTGTCTATACCCAAAAGGTGTAACAAATTCATAACCCTTCTGGCAGCAGGTATAAATCCAACTTCAAGCAAAACATAACTATCAACAGAGGTTTTTACATAAGTACCTTTACCTTTTAAATAACCAATAATCTCAGCCTGTGCCTCAGCTTGGCTGAGAACATCAACTTGACATAATTCACCTTTAACTTCTTCAGAGAACGTATATTTCACAGCCTCACCTCGAAATCTGATGATTCTCGTTCGGGTTTTTGGTTTTTAACAGAGCTCAATAAATTAAACAATATTTCCGATATCAAAATCGGGTCGTGACGGATTCTATATTCGCCTTCAAATATTACTGAGGAATAGTGACCTAAAATTATGCGGTTGTCATTAATATCCACTTTTACAGGCTCAGAGCCTTTTTCGATGTATTTTTTAAGAACTTCTTCATTTCTTGGTGGAAGTGAGTGGATAATGTAATCAATAGACACTCCCGCATACCTTTCAATTTCTGCCACATGGTCACTAAGAGTGTATCCAAACGTTTCTCCTGGTTGTGTCATGATGTTGCTTATGTATATCTTTACAGCACGTGACTTTCTGAGAATTTCTTGAAAGCCGTCTATGACTAAATTTGCAATAACACTGGTGTACAAGCTTCCAGGACCAAAGATAATTGCATCGCTTTCTTCAAGTATTTTTTGAACTTCTGGGTTTATTCTTGCAGGTTCTTGTAGTTTTAGGTCTACTATCCGTTTTTTTGTATTTTTGCAGTATTCCACAATGTTTGTTTCTCCGACCACATGTGCTCCATCTTCGAAAACAGCTAACAATCTCGCCATTTGCAAGGATACAGGAAGAACTCGTCCTTTTATCGCAAGAATATCAGAAGCCTTTGCTACTGCTTCTGCAAAACTTCCTGTAATCTTTGTCAGTGCGGCCAGAATAATATTACCAACACTGTGCCCTTTCAAAGAACCATCTTGAAATCTATAGTTAAACAGTGCACTCAAGATGCTTTCAGAATTTGCAAGCGCTACTAAGTTGTTTCTTATATCACCTGGAGGTGGAACGTTCAATTCTTCCCTGAGTATCCCAGAACTTCCACCTTCATCGGTTATTGTGACCACAGCAGTTATCTCAAACGGATAATTTTTTAGGCCTCTTAACAACGTAGAAAGACCTGTGCCACCACCAACAGCAACAACCTTCATCCAAGCGCCACATCCCTGTGCTCAATTGTTGTTTTGAAGTTTTCCTTTTCAAGTTGGGAAGCCAATTCTTCGGCAAAATAAACAGACCGGTGTTTCCCACCGGTGCATCCTATTGCAACCACCAATTCTCGCCTACCTTCTGAACTGTATCGGCTAATAGCAAAGGAGACAACGGATTTAATTTTGTATAGATAATCGTTTACTCCGTCGATATTTTTCAAAAATTCTTTTACTTCTTTGTCTCGTCCATCTTTTGGGCGAAGTTCAGGAATGTAGAAAGGATTGGGGAAGAAACGAACATCAAAAACGAAATCGGCATCAAGTGGTATTCCATACTTAAATCCGAAACTTATAATGTGTACGGTAAAATCTTTGGTTTCGACGTTTCCAAGAAGCTTTGTCAATTTTTCTCGTAATTGGTGGGGATTTAGTTGAGAGGTATCAATAACAATATCTGCCATTTCAAGAACGTCTTTCATCATTTCTATTTCCAAGTCTATAGCTTCCATTATAGACGTGGTTTGTTTTGAAAGTGGGTGAGCTCTCCTAGTGTGTGCGAACCGCTGGACCAATGTTTCTTTTGTTGCAGTCAAAAAGACAACCTTTGTGAAAGGAAATCTCTCTTTGACCTCTGCAATTGCTTTTTTTACATTCCCAAACATATATCCTCGAATGTCTATGACTATTGCTAATTTATCAATGCTAGGCAATACAAGACTTGCTACTTGATATGTAACTTCTGGCGGAAGGTTATCTATACAGAAGAAACCTAAATCTTCAAGCAAACCAGCAGCGGTGGACTTACCCGCTCCCGAGTACCCTGTCAATATCACAAGCTCTTTCAAAGTATACCACCTTCTGTTCTAATTCTGTAACCTCAAGATGTTTCACTTGGTAAGGATGTCTAAATCCGATTTTTTTAAGCTTTTTCTCAAACTCTTCCGGATTACCAGTTACATAAAATTCGGCAAACGGCTTTCCACTACCAACAAGGTGTGATACTTCCCTAACCATTTCGTCCGCAGGGTCGATAATTCTTACGTTTTCCATAACGCGTGCTATTATATCCTTAAGAAATGGAAAGTGCGTACATCCGAGAATCAGTTCATCGGGTTTAAACCTTCTAAACGGTTCTAGATAGAATTTAACAACAGCCTCAACCATGTTGCCATAGAATATACCTTCTTCAACCAATGAAACGAAAAGTTGAGCGGGCCTTTGAGCAACCTTTTTTCCTCTTTCTTCAAGAGCTTGCTTATAGATACCACTTTGAACTGTTGTATGGGTGCCTATAACTGCAACTCGCTCATATTTTGAGGCGTTGACACCTGCTTGTATGATGCTGTGATAAGGTATTTTGAAAGCATGACGATATTTCTCCATTGTTGAATCTGAAGTGTTACATGCTGCAAATATTCGCTCAACCTTTCGTTCCATTAGAAAACCTATGATTTCCCTACTGAAAGTTTCTATTGTATCACGTGACTTTGTGCCATATGGAGCACGCATAGTGTCTGCAACATAAATATAATGAGCCGGTAGGGTTTCAATCAATTTTTTTAGGACGGAAAGGCCACCTATTCCTGAATCGAATAGTCCAATTCTCATTTGCTCCTATACCCCTCCATGGTAAGATTTTTTTCGATTATGCGTTTTTAGCCTAACGTTCTAAGCTTCTCTTTCACTCTGTTATAAAGTTGGTCAAGTTCTTTTTGAGTGTTGTACTCGTTTTCGAGTAAATCACAAAGCATAAGAACTAACAGTTCATCAAACGGAATCTCGTCGTAAAGACTTCTGTAAGATATTTGAAGTTCTTTAAGTCTTCTGAGTACATAATCTATGAGTTCGTCAGAGCCATCAGTGGCAAATTCGTAATCTTTGCCGAAAACTGATATTTTAACCTTCCTCATGTTCGCTCACTTCCAATATGCGCATTAAATCTTTGACTCTGACAACAAGCTTGTTTATGATTTCTTCGTTATTCCTAAGCAGGTTCTCTAAATGGTTCTTTTCTCTTTCTAATTGACTAATCCTCTCAATCGCTTGATTGAGCTCATTCCATAGTTTTTCGTTTTCTTTTTTCAGCTCCACGTAACTTGTTACTATGCCCTCTACCAAACGTTCCAATTCTTGCACCTTTTCGTTCATTATACCACGCTCCCTTGCGTTTTACCAGTTTCCGAAAATGATAAAGTTTGTTACGTTTGTAATAAAAATAACTAACGGGTGCATTATCATAGGTAAAATCCACAAGACAAGAAGTCCCAGCATGAATAGGATACCATAAAAATTAAATTTGATGTACCACTCATACGATTTGTCTGGCAAAAACGCCAAGACTATCCTTGAACCGTCTAAGGGCGGGAGAGGTATCAAAGAAACGATAGATAAAGTAAAGCTCCATTTTGAAGCAATGTAAAAGAGGTTGAAAACTATCGGAGAGTTGGAAAACCTACTCACCATTCCGTATATTATTCCTAGCAAGAAGCTAGCAACAATACCGTAAATTGAGAAAAAGAACATTTTTTTTCGTCTGATTTTGAGGTAATCAATTAAAGGAGACCTAGTCCAACCAAAGTCAAAGAATAGAAATGTTAATAGTCCTACAGGGTCGATGTATCCAATGGGTGATTTTTTTAAAAGAGGAAAAAGTCTGTTCGAAGAACTTAGTCGCTCCACACTTATTCTGTAAAATAGGCATCTGAAAAACTCACGTGGCCAGCTAATTAAGACATAAGCAGCAAAGCCATAAATAACGTTCTTCAAAGCAGAAAGAACAAGCTGATTCAAAGAAGTCCCCCTCCCCTGCGCTTATACTTATAACAAGATGCACGTAATAACTTTTCCTTTTGCTCTGTCAAACTTCTGTTTTACTCCACCCAAGTTCAATTTTCTTTTGTTTAGCATATTCTTTCACTTCATGTATCTGTTCGTAACTCATATTGTTCCACCAGTAAGGTAACACTGTATTGTTAAGCAATAATGGATCTTCAAGACCTGTAAGCTTTCCTTTGTTTACCAGGTCTATCCAAATATCCGTTCCAACAATTGGAGTAAATTCGTTAACGGAGAAATCTATATCTATACTCGCACAAACATCTATTGCGTTCTTGACGTCCTCAACGCTTTGCTCAGGCAGATTAACCATAATATATGCGCTGACTTCTTTATGTGTAAAACCAGCGTTGTGTAGGATTTCCGATGCGCGAATGATATCTTCATCTCTAACCTTGCCACCAGTTGCAATTTGGAGCTTACCGGATGTTTCGTATCCAAGTTTGATTGTTTTAAAATTGGCTTCAAAAAGTAAATCCGCAGTTTCTTGGTCTAACAATCGCGCATGTATACCGTTTGGCAAATGAAATCTGAGGCTTTTATGCAAATTTCTTTCCAAGATTTTTCTTAAAATAGGTTTAAAGTGCCTTTCTTTGTTCACAAGTATCGCATCGTCGAAGAAAACGATGTCTTTGACCTTTAACATTTCAGAAAACAGCTCTATCTCTTCTAATATTTTCTCTGGATCTTTGAATTTCATATTATCCCAATTTCTGTGGGCAATACAATATGTACATCTATAAGGACAACCAAGTGTTGTCAACAAAACAACGTATCCTAAATTATTATACAACTCATAAGCAGGTGACAGGTCTGTGAACCAATCAATATCTGTGCTGGGAATATTCCATCCAAGTAAATCGTTAAGAAAGCGAGGTAGATAACTCAAGTCTGTTTTTGTGAAAACATACGCTCCAGATTTCTTGGCTATGTGAAGCTGATTTCTTGCAAAGAACCCCCCAAGCACAACAGGAACGGAAAGTTCCTCTTTCAAAACACGTATAGTATCAAAATAACCAGGATACCAATAAGTCAAAGTAGATGTTACGAAAACTGCACTTATATCATTTTTAACTTCTTTCAATCTTTTCCTAAAAAGTTCTTCAGGCATTCCGTATCTTTTGTATTTTCTAGGCATGAAATATAATATGTCTGGTTTTTTAATCTCTATGTGTGGAAACTTCCCAGTGCCGTAGAATTTGTCTTTTGGAACTTTCGTATACAGCGGCAATTCAGGGTCGTACCTGTTCATCAAATCTATTAGTTCGACTTCTATGCCAAGACTTTTCAAAAAGCTACCTACATATAGCAAACCAACGGGTTTTAACCAAAAATCGTAAGCAGCGAAATCTTCAATCCAGGGGTTTACGAGCAGTATTTTTCTTTTCTTCATAGAAGTAGTACATCCCTCGCAGTGTCAAATCTTTGTCGATTATTCCATCAACAATATTCTTTACAAAAACAGACTGACCACCAGTATGTATTATCCTTGGAGCTTCTCTAAATTCTTTGACTATGTGCTCAATAACATATTTTACTGCACCAATTGTTGCATTAATAGCACCAATTTGGATATTTGATTCCGTGTCTTTGCCTATGAACGTTGGATAAGGTTTAAGCTCGACTAATGGCAACTTCGCGGTGCCTTTGAACAGAGCATTTACCATCATCGCAAAACCTGGCATTATTGCTCCGCCTTCGTAAACACCGTCTCGAAGTACTTCAATTGTTATCGCCGTTCCGTAGTCTATAACGATACAGTTATTCCCGTAATCTTTTTTGGCAGCTATGACATCGCAAACTCTATCTGCACCTATTTCTTTAGGATAGTGCACGTTCCATATTATTTTATCATAATCTTGCGCTCTGACAAAATAGACTTCTCCGTTTCCGTATTTTTGAGCAAAATATTCAAATACAACATTTACTGAAGGAACAACCGAAGAAACAACTATAGGCAAATTTTCAACATAGTCTTTGAAAAAGCTTTTCAAAAATGCGTATAGTTCGTCCTCTGTTTCATACTTTGAGGTTGAAATTCGATATTTTTCGAATTCTTTACCTTCTCTTGTTAAAGCAATCGTTGTATGTGTATTTCCTACATCGAACAACAAAACCATAAATTGGAAAACCTCCTTACGTGTTACCTAGTTACAATATTTACCATCGCGTCGTTACTTCCACACCTGTTTCAGGGAGTATCTTGTATTTCTCCAGTATCTCGCGTATATCCTTCGTAACATATATTCTTACAATTTGTATCAGGTTGCTCTTCATGAAGTTGTAAGCCGGATACTGTCTAACATATTCTTCAAAGGTCATTAGGCTGTGTTTTTTTAGAATGTATATATTACTTCTCAGAAACTCTTCGGGATGAACAATTGTAAGTTTGTAAGGGGTATCTATTTTGAAAATTTCATCAAAGTTACCAAGGATGTGCTTGATTGTTTTCATGTCTTCTTCGTCGGCAATTTCCAAGCATCTTTCAAGCCTTAGACGAATTTTTTGTAGCAAGTCTCCGGCAATACCTTGGCTTACGAGTGTTGGGTCGACACCTTCTATTGAAAATGGTGTTTCCAAGACAACTTTCCACAAATTTCGTGATTTTAATCTCTCGACAATTTCGTAAGCCATTACAATGTCAAGTTCGAGAGGTTGAAGATCTATTTCGTATTTTAAAAGTGCTTGCTTTGTATCCTCTCCACCACCGTATTGTTCAACGAGATTGTAGAAATTGAATATAACTTCGTTAATGATTGTTTGATCAGTGAGGTCCAAAAATTTTTCAATGTCCAAAACACGTTCGTCTAATTTAAGCGCCTTGTATGAAAGGTCCAAGAGTTCTTGTATCATCATGTCCGCTGCTCTTGAAGTTTTGTGGAAGTAAACGTTCTTGTACATCATAAATCTGCCAAACAAGATTGTGTATATTTCGTCGACAACTTTTGAATCGTAAGCTAGAATAGTTTTTCCATCTTTTTCAACGATTTTTGAATTCCTAATCAACCGGTCTATAGAACCCGTACCAAATCCTCTTGTCCCCGCATAGTATGAATCTCTCAAAACAAAATCGAGTCTGTCAGCACCAAGTGGACCCTGGACAACTGCAAATTCAATCGTTCCTTTTTCTTCACCTTCGTAAACTTTTATTACTTCTTCCATCAACTGTGCAAAGTTGTCTTCCATGTTAGTTGAGAGTTCACCAAGTGTTATCTCCAAATCTTCTAACACAGCCTTTTTTAGAGTTGATGGAGCTTCTTCGTACTTTTTTATTAACTCTTTTGGAAAGTATTCTCTCAATAGTCTTGTTCGATACTCATCGTGTCCATCATTGAACCCAAGCCTTTTGTAAACGACATCATCAAATTGATGGCTGAAAGGTCCATGACCAATATCGTGGAGGAGTCCTGCGAGACGTAAAATACGAACCTTATCTGGTGTATCATAAAGATGTTCGGCATATACGCCAGAAAGGTGCATCACACCAAGCGAATGTGCAAAACGGGTATGTGTCGCACCAGGGTAAACATATTCAGCACCTACCAATTGGCTGAGGTATCTAAGCCTTTGCATTGCTTTCGTGTCGATAATTAATATTTCAACCGGATAAAGCATGATTTCTGAATAAATTGGGTCTCTTGAAACCTTATGATACACAACTATCGCCTCCTGCTAAAATTTTGTCGTATTTTTATTTTACCATATAACAACGAAAATTGGACGTATTATCACAACAATTGCAAAAAATGTTTTTGTTGGTTGGGTATTCATTGTTTTTACCTACTTGCAATGGACGATAAAAATGTTGTATAATTAATACGAAAATTGTAAAGGTGATAGGCTCTTGTGCATTAAATTTAATTGTTCATGAGAAAAATAGGGGGGGACTTCCCACACCACAATAAAAGGAGGGGTTGGCTGTGAAAAAGGTTCTTGTGGGACTTTTGGTACTCGTTGCGTTGTCTATTTTTGCAGTGCAGGTTAACTACGGTATCTTTGCTGATATTACAACGACCAACATCTGGAACTTGCTTGGTTCCGGTTCTTCCGCTCAGAACTTCGCTGTTCAGCTTTGGAAGTATCCTTCCTTGCTTGGTATGAACAAGGATGGTACTCTTATTCCTTCGGCAGCTACAGAAATCCCAAAACTCGTCAAAGAAGGGAACATGTACACTGTTACAGTGAAACTCAGAAAAGACATGCGCTGGTCAAACGGTGCTCCATTTACAGCAGACGATGTTGTCTTCACTTACATGACAGTTAAGGAAATGGAAATTCCTGGCGGTAACTGGTCTGGAGCATACGAACCAGAAAAAGTCGAAAAAATTGACACTTGGACTGTGAAATTCTACTTCAAAGAAAAGGAAACGATGACGATTTACTATGACACGCTCATGACGGCTATTGTTTGTAGCAACTACTGGAAACCGATAGTAGAAAAGGCAAAGAAGCAAAAAGATCCAGTAAAATGGTTACTTTCACAAGAAGTTATTGACCCAGGTATAACTGCATTGAACCTTGGAAAGATTGAAAAAGGTGCGTTTGTACAAGTTACAAAACAGGTACCAGATTACAAATACTGGGCATACGGTGAAAAGAACATTTACTACAAAGGTGGCGGGTTCTCAATTGTTAACCCAAAAACAGGTTTCAAATGGTCAACTGGAGACACAAAACAACCTGTCACACTTCAAGTGGAGAATGGACCATTTGTAGACACAATTGTTTACAAGGTATTCGGTAACAAACAGGTTGCTATCCAGGCTCTCATCGCTGGCGATATTGACTATATTTACAACCCAGTTGGACTTACCGCTGGTGAGGCTGAACAACTCAAAGGTCAAAAGGATATAAAGATAGTTTCCAACCCACAACTTGGATTCAGATACCTTGCATTCAATATGAGAAAGTTCCCAATGAATGTTAAGGAATTCAGGCAAGCTATAGCTGCACTTATCGACCGCGATTTCATTTGTAACCAAGTGCTCCAAGGAAGAGCAATTCCACTTGCAACACCAGTACCACCAGCAAATAGTTTCTGGTACAACTCTGCTGTTAAGACCATCGGTGAAGGACTCAGCATGGGTGAAAGATATCAACTTGCAGTCAGCTTGCTCAAGAAAGCTGGCTTCAAATGGGATACAGAACCCGTTATCGATCCAAAAGACACAAAGAACCCAGTCAAGACACCTGGTAAAGGCTTGAAAGGTCCAGATGGGAAACCAGTACCAACACTCACGCTCCTTTCACCTGGTATGGACTACGACCCAATGAGAGCACAGACAGCAATGTACATTGAACAATGGGCAAAGAACATCGGTATACCACTCAATTTGAAACTCACAGACTTCAACGAAATAGTAACAAAAGCATTTGATGACGTTGACTTTGATATGTATATACTTGGTTGGGGAATTGGTAGGGTTCCAACATACTTCAAGTCATTCTGGCACAGTGAAGAAATGGCACCAGAAGGATTCAACACGCCAGGTTATTCTAACCCAGAATTCGATGCACTTATTGAGGAATTCGAATACGCAGATACATTTGAGCAAGCAAGAAAAGCTATATTCGAAGCTCAAAGGATTCTGGCAGAAGACTTGCCATACATAATTCTCTTCACGAACCCATTAATTGAAGCCTACAGAACATCAATCAAATTCCCATTTGACCAGATGCTTGATGGTATTCAAGGTTACTATGGATTCCCAGAAGGTGTGAAAAAAGTTCAATAAAACAAACTAAGTATCAGTTAAAACTAGTTTTTCGATGTCCCCCCGCAAGGGGGGATTATTAAATGAAATCTTGAGAGATTCAAAACTCGCTGAAAAATTTTCCAAAGAATATAAACGTGTCCAAACTGATTAAAGGGAGAGGTGAAGATGAGAAGTTGGGAACTGGTTTTATACGCACTCGTGATACCTTTGGTAGGTACCTATTTTTCCCTCAAGAAAGGTAAAAAACCTATTAATTACATATTCCTTGTAATCTCACTCGCACTGTACTATGGTGCTCTTTTCAATGTGAGATACCTTTACCTTTTTAGCCCAAGATTTAATTTTATCCTCGCACCTATAGTATACTTCTATGGTTTTGACCTTCCGGGACTTGCCAAGTTCATCAGGAACAGGACTGCTCAGATTATCCTTCTGCTTGTTATCTACGTAACCGTTGTCTTCTTTATTTTCTTAGCCATGCCCGGTGATTACACAACGAAATTTTTGGATCCAAAGTTGATGAGAAATCCTGAAATGTATGAAAGAATAAAAAAACTCTTTGGTGTGGACGACCCGTGGTATGTTAAGTATTACAAACACATGAGAAATTTCTTCAATTTGGAGATGGGTATATCATTCAGTGAATATCCTAGGAAAGTTGAAGAAATCATCGCTGAAAGGTTACCAAGGACTTTGTTCTTGTTTCTTGCAAGTTCTGTGCTTTCATTTTTACTTGGTTTTGACCTTGGAAAAAGAATTGCATGGAGAAGGGGAGGATTAATAGATAAAGCAGCCACATTTGTGGGAATTGTTTTTTGGACGATTTTCACTCCATTCTACATGCTTATTCTTATATGGCTCTTTGCTGTTACATTAAAGTGGTTCCCGTTGTCTGGTTTTGTTACTCCTTCAAAGTGGTTCAATGCGCCATTTAGTGCGCAGGATGTATTCATAAGGTTATTGTGGACGGAATTCTTTTTGCTTGTTATGTGGATTATCGGTATCGTAGTAGCATCGAAGTTAAAAACGATAAAGGCTAAAAAAACTGCTGTTTGGTCGTTCGTTATAGCAGGTGTTGTTCTTGCAATCATTTACTGGAGTGTTAACAAAATGGGAAGCTATGCTCTTGATATAATCTACCATCTTGCACTCCCTGTAATTGCGCTTGTGACATTGCACTTTGCCGGAGATATGCTTGTTATGCGTGATACCATGCTTGAAGTCATTAAAGAAGACTATATTACAACCGCCCGGGCGAAGGGACTTCCAGATAAGGTTATACGAGATAAGCATGCCGCAAGAACCGCTTTGTTACCTTTAATGACCAGTTTTGTTATAGGTCTTGCTTCTACAGTAAGCGGAGGAGTTATCACAGAAACGATGTTCTCGTGGAAAGGTATGGGACTTACCCTTCTTGAGGCAACAACTTCTCAAGATACACCGTTAGCTATTGGTTGTCTGGTCTTTACAGGTGTTTTGGTACTTGTCGCCCACCTGGTTGCTGATGTACTTTACGCATTCTTAGACCCAAGAATCAGGTACTGAGCGAGGTGATAGCAGATGGCACAAACTAAAAACACTGAACTTAAAGAATCGATATTGAAGATAAAGTTTAAGCTTTTTATTAAAAATTTCAAAAAGAACTGGGCACTCTTCAAAGAGAGCAAAATGGGAATGTTTGGGCTTTGGGTCATCATAGCTTTTGGTATATTTGGAGCACTATCACCAATTGTTCTCAACATCCTTGATCCGAACATCTACGATCCTGTCACAGGTCTTGATCCAAGGATACTTTCCAGTAAGTACATCACTGACTACTTATCAACTCAGAACTTAATTAAGGGAATCGAAGTTCCAACAGCTCAGATTTGGGTTTACTCGTTTATGGACAAAGGAGAAGCTTTCAAATCGTCTATGGAAAACTTAGTGAGAAACTCACAATATGAAATTATGTCGACTTACGCACCAGATGCTCTTAGACACTTGCTTGATACAATAGCTGATAGTTATATCCCTCTTAAAGAGAGAATGTACTTCCAAAATAGCATTTCAGAGCTTGTTGAGAGAGGTATAATTAAATTCTCTGCGCTGGTCAGCGTTAAAGATATAGGAAACAGGGATAAATTCTCTTTCCAGAATTTCTCAGAATTGCTCCAAAAAGTTGATTACATAACATTGGCAATTGCTTTGTCTCCTTACAAAGATTCAGATGAAGTCTCAAGAATAATGCTATGGTTTAGGAGTTTGAACAGAGATAAGTCGGAAGTTGTTGAGGATTTCAATACAAAATTATCCGCCGAGTATCCACAAGAGCAAGTTGAGGAAGCTGAAAATAAAGTGCTAGAAGTTGCTAAGACTTTAGTGTCCGAAAGCACTGGACAGCAACTTTTTGTAACTTCGGACTCACAATTTTCAGAAATAGTGAACAACGATATTGTTAGTATTTCAGATTTGGTTAACGCAGCCGTTTTTCCGTTGATTCAGGAACTGTTAGTAGTAGGATACGAAGATAAAGAAATAACCGAGAAACTAAACGCATCCAAATTTAAGCATCTTGTAGACATTGCAAAGGGTAAGCTTTCTGATCTTTCAAGAAAAGAAATACTTGAACCTGCTTTGAAAAAGGCTAAGGCAACGCTTACAACAGTCGAAGAAGAAATGAAGGAAGCTGGCGTTGAAGTTTCTTACAAGAATGTGGAAAAATTCTTGGAAGCATACGCCGGTTTTGAACTAGCAAAAGTTTCTGTCGATATCGGTCCCGAAACAAGAGCGAAACTTGAGAATGATATAAGAAAATACTCCGAAGAAACTCATAAATCATATGTCTATGAGTTGAACAAGATATTCAAAGATATAGCAATGGCAAGGTCAATGATGGCAATACTTCTGAACGATACTAACGTTCCTGAGAGTTACGAAACACTTGGTAGTCAGGTTGTAAAGGTATTATCTGACCCAGTTGCATCTCTTATGGGCTACGCCTTTGGAGGAACGAATAAACTACAAAAAGTTATTTCCAACATAGAGAATTCACAGCTGGATGATTTCAAACGGTTAGATATAGTTGAAAAACTGAAAAACTACGAAAATAAAGAGCCTATTGAAGCAGTGAACTTTTTGATTGGTCAAGGAGATATCAACGAAGAAATATACCTGAGGATGATAGAAGAACATAAGATGCATCTTGAGGACACCACTCTTTGGGACAAGATTTCTTCTGAAACGGTTGCAAAAATGCAACCAAAAAAAGTAGAGTGGGATAAGAAATTTGCTGAGACAAAGCTTGTTGAGTTATTCAATAGGCTGTCTATTACCAATAAAATTGGTGTTGCTCATCCGCTTCCACCAAACAGATGGCATTGGCTCGGAACGGACCCTGTTGGAAGGGATGTATTGGTGCAACTAATGGTAAGTACTCCAAGTGAATTTGTTCTTGGTGTGCTTGCAGCACTCATTACGGTTGTAATTGGTACGATAATTGGTACTGCGGCAGCTTACTATGGTGGAGTTGTTGATGTTATATTCATGCGCATAGCCGACTTGATGATGCTCTTCCCATCAACAGCGTTCTTGATAGTCCTCTCTGGTTTCATGACGATGAATTTATTTAAGCTTGCAGTCATACTTGGTTTACTCGGTGGTTTTGGAGGCATTACGCTTGTTTTGAAAGCTCAAGCACTTACAATTAAGGTCAAACCTTACATAGATGCAGCGAGAGTTTCAGGAGGTAGCCATGGGTACATCATATTCAACCACATAATCCCGAATGTCATGCCTCTTTCGTTCCTGTATATGATGTTCAATGTCACAGGTGCAGTCTTTTCAGAAGCGGTTCTTAGCTTCTTTGGATTAATGAAAGTAAGGATGTCTTGGGGATTGATGATAAATACTGTTTGGAGTTCTGGTTACCTTGGCTCTGGTAACATCGGCGCTTACTGGTGGATGTGGGTTCCAGCCGGTGGAGCTATCACGCTTCTTTGTTCTGCCTTCTACTTCCTCGGTAGGGGACTTGAAGAAATAGTCAACCCAAGACTTAGAAAGAGGTGATTGTTGTGGCAGTGTTGAAAGTTGAAGACTTAAAGATGCATTACAAAACAAAAATGGGCTATGTAAAAGCCGTTGATGGGATATCGTTTGAGTTAGAAGCCGGAGAAAGTCTAGGTATAGTCGGTGAATCTGGTTGTGGTAAAACGTCAGTTTCAATGACATTGTTAAGGATACTACCAGAAAACGCAGAATTTAAGGGTGGACATG
Source organism: Fervidobacterium pennivorans DSM 9078 (assembly GCF_000235405.2). Taxonomy (NCBI): domain Bacteria; kingdom Thermotogati; phylum Thermotogota; class Thermotogae; order Thermotogales; family Fervidobacteriaceae; genus Fervidobacterium; species Fervidobacterium pennivorans. Next base: position 1,491,200 of record NC_017095.1, on the reverse strand, counting down.
TATGGTTCAATGATAATGGAAAGATGGTCGACCTCGTTAGCTTATCAGAAGAAGAAATGCGCCACTATAGATGGAAAGGTATTTCAATGGTTTTCCAAGCTGCAATGAATTCGCTAAACCCAGTGTACAGAGTCGGTGACCAAATCGTTGAAGCTATACTCAACCACTATCCAGATACGCCTATCGACGAAGCAAGAGCGAAAGTTGCAAAGCTTTTTGAATTAGTAACGCTCGACCCAAAACGTATGGACCAATACCCTCACCAATACAGTGGTGGTATGAAACAAAGGGCAGTTATCGCACTGTCGCTATCTTGTAACCCCAAGGTTATAATTGCAGACGAACCAACAACAGCTTTGGATGTTATCGTTCAGGACAAGATATTACGAGAATTGAAGAAAATTCAAAAAGAACTGAACATGGCGATGATTTACATTTCTCATGATATTGCAGTTATTGCAGAAGTAAGCGATAAAATTGCTGTAATGTATGCAGGAAAGTTTGTTGAACAAGCAGATGCAACAACTGTCTTCAAACGTCCGATGCATCCGTACACGTTCTTGCTTATGAATGCATTCCCGAGCCACGTTGGTGAGAAGAAAAAGCTATTTACAATACCTGGAGAGCCACCAAACTTGCTCAATCCGCCTACAGGATGTCGATTCGCACCAAGATGTCCATGGGCAACGGATAAGTGCCGAACCGATGAGCCGGAATACAAAGAGGTTGAAAAAGGACACTATGTAGCATGCTGGCACCCACTGACTGAAGAGGTGAGAAGAGATGCGTTTAGAAAATAAAAATGTACTACTTGAAATAAAGAATTTGAAGAAATACTTTCCGGCCGAAAGAGCACTCTTTTCCAGGGCAAAACATTTTGTCCATGCAGTAGATGACGTATCGTTCGAAATTTTGGAAGGCGAGTCGCTGGGACTTGTTGGTGAATCTGGTTGTGGAAAAACAACGACTGGTAGGATGGTTGTAAGATTGGAAACACCAACGGATGGGACGATAAAAGTACTTGGCAAAAACATCGATGAATATGAACGGATGGAATACCATGCGATGGTTCAAATGATATTCCAAGACCCATACGAATCTCTAAACCCAAGGATGACTATATTCGACATAATAGCAGAACCACTAAATATACATAACGTTGGAACACTTGAAGACAGAGAAGAGAAAGTCTCACAACTACTCCAGGAAGTTGGTCTTACACCACCTGACAGCTTTTTGTGGAGATATCCTCATGAACTTTCCGGTGGTCAAAGACAAAGAGTTGCTATCGCAAGGGCACTCGTTTTGAATCCTAAACTCATCGTCGCAGACGAACCAACATCGATGTTGGATGTTTCTGTCAGAACAGCAGTTATGGAGCTAATGATGGAATTACAACAAATTCATGGAATGAGTTACCTATACATAACACACGACCTTGCGGTTGCAAGATACATGGTTAACAGGATAGCGGTTATGTACCTTGGAAAGATTGTCGAACTTGCCGAAACTGAAGAATTATTACATCATCCTATGCACCCATACACACGAGCTTTAATGGACGCTGTTCCTGTGCCAGACCCAGAATACAAAAGGAATGAGCCGAATATCATTGGAAATATAAGTGCACCAATTGACCCACCACCAATATGCAGATTCTATGACAGATGTCCATTTAGAGTTGACAGGTGTAAAACGGACCCGCACCCGGAACTGAAAGAAGTTGCACCTGGTCACTACGTTGCTTGTTATTTAGTGCATGAAGGTAAAATAAAATAAAAAAGTCAGTGCTAGATGATAATCCCCTTGTTGTCAGAAATGGCAACAAGGGGCTTTTCTTTTTTTTTTTTGGAAAAAGTTCCAAGAGCTTGAAATTATGGTTTGATAAGATGATAAAATAACAAAATGGTAAAACTTATAAATTGCCAGGGAGGTTGAGTTAGCGTGCTCAGAATCAACAAGCTTGACTTATTATCTTTTGGAGTGTTGATTGTCTTAATTATTGTTCTTAGTCTTTCAGCATGTTCTCCTTTGAAAACGGCTGGCAAGATACAAATTTCGATAAATGTTAATATTCCCAAATCGGTAGAAACGAAGGACATAAAACATGGTCTTAATGCATACATCGACGAAGTATCGAGTGTCGAGTTGATTGTTTACGATTCGGCGAACACGGAAGTTCTTAAGCAGAGTGTGAACAAAAATAAAGATATATCATTTTCATTTGAATTACCAAGAGGTGGTACCTACAAATTCGTTGTAAATGGAAAACGAAACGACAACAGCTTGGTCTTTACAGGTGAAAAAACACAAACCCTCCAACCAGGGCAAAGTTACACAATTTCCATAGATACAAAATTTGTAAATGGTTATCTTGCAGTCTTTGTAGATTTAGATGATGAATTGTTGGTTATGTATGATGTTCAGGAATTAAGAGCTCTTCTAAAAGACAGCTCAGGTAATGTTATCAAAGATGAGAATTTCCAGATAACACCACAAGCTACAAGATTAAGTATCTCTATTGACTGCTATCCAAGAGTGTATTCTGTTGGTATTTCTGCAAGGCTGAAGAATAAGGCAACTTCAGAAGAATGGAGTAACAATCTGGACGAAATAGCTGTAAGTGTTGAAATAAAACCTGGACTTACAAGTGTTTTAGATGGATTTAGGATTTTCTTTGACCCAGCAGAAGGTCATCCGCAGATTACATACAAATTCGGGGCACTCGCTCCTACAATTACTGGTGCTATCTACAATGTTGATACGAACGAATTAACGATAAATTGGTCTTATCCTTCGTCGATAGCTAACGCGAAATTTTACGTTTATTTTTTGGATAAAAACAACAACCTTTCTCTTTGGGACATAACAACTTCACACTCAAGTACACAAGAACTCCTTGGGGTAGATTTTTGGAATGTGCAAAAAATTGGTGTCCGTGCGGTTGTTAATGGAAAGGAAAGCAAGATAGAATACATTGACAAATCAAACGTCAATATCACGTCAATTAACGTACCATTGACATCTTCAACAATGTACACTCTTTTCATACGCTCATTCTACGATTCAAATGGTGATGGAATAGGTGATTTTAAGGGGGTTTCTCAAAAGATAGACTATCTTAAATCCCTGGGTGTTGACACAGTTTGGTTCCTTCCTTTCAACAAAGCCAAATCATACCATGGTTACGATGTCGAAGATTACTACGGTGTAGAACCAGACTATGGTACATTTGTAGACCTTGAGAACATGATAAAGGTGCTCAACCAAAACGGCATCAGGGTAGTTATGGACTTAGTCGTTAACCACACTTCCGATACCCATCCGTGGTTCCTCGATGCGGTTGAAAATACAACGAATTCGAAATATTGGAATTATTACATCATGACATTGGAAAATAGAGACGGATGGGACCACTGGCACTGGAAGATAAACTCTAAAGGTCAAAAAGTTTATTACTTTGGGTTGTTTGATTCGTCGATGCCAGATTTGAATTTCGATAACCCCGCGGTAATGGAAGAGATAAAGAGGATAGTCGATTTTTGGATAACGGTTGGTGTTGATGGATTCAGGCTTGACGCACCAAAGCATTATAAAGGTTGGGATTGGAATGATGACATAGCAGGGTCTGCATACTATGCAAAGCAGATAGAAAGTTATATCAGAAGTAAGCTTGGGAACGATGCGATAGTGGTTGGTGAGGTATACGATGGAAATCCATCTGTGCTCTCTCAGTTTGCTCCAATGCCAGCATTCAATTTCACGTTCATGTATGGAATCACTGGAAATCACGAAGGAAAAGACAATTTGCTTGGAGAGACAATCTCCTGGGTCAACGGAGCAACGTATTATCTTAACGTAAAACACTTCCCGTTTATCGATAGCCACGATTTGAACAGATGGATTTCTGTATTGATAGACCAAAAATATTCAGGTGACACGCAAGCGGGGATAAGACAATATCTGTTGACGAATGCTTTACTACTCTCACTTAATGGAATGCCAGTAATTTACTATGGTGACGAGATTGGCTTAAGGGGATGGAAATGGAACAGTGACCCTTGGGATTTACCAGTGAGAGAGCCGATGCAATGGTATGCCAATCAACAGAGTGCAGGACAAACATGGTGGACTAAGCCTATATATCAACAGAAAAACATAACCTTTGGGAATGCGAATGTAGACGGAGCGATGTATGATGACCCAAACGATGGAGTATCGGTGGAAGAAGAACAAACAGGTTATAGTATACTGAATTTCTTCAAACAATTTATTAACTTGAGGGCGAGCTATCCGGCATTGGCAAAAGGTTCATTGACAATAGAAAGAGATTGGAAGAATTTATATGTGATTAAACGGGTGTATGGAACACAAGAAGTGCTTGTCCTTATCAATCTTGACCCAACATGGTCCAATAACTATACTGTGCCTGCAGGTTACAGATGGGTGTGGTATGCGTTCTTCAACGGTTCAATGTTTGAATTCGGGCCAAAGAGTGAAAGTCCATTAACAAACGATACTAACTGGACAGTTAATCCAAGACAAGTTTATGTATTTGTGAAAAACTAACGAAAGGTTGTGCAACATTCCGTGGAAATGTTCCAACTTGGAACTTTTTTCATTGGAAAGGTGTATAATACGATTTTGGGAAAGATTTGCGGCGTTGGTAACCTTGAAGATTTGTAAAAACACTTCAGAAAGGGGAGGTATGGAGTATGAAAAAGGTACTTTGGTTGTTTATTGCGGTATTGATGGCTTTAGTTGTTACCAGTTGTGTTGAACAACCACAACCACAACCGCAACCTATTGGAAAGACGATAACTGTTGATGGAGCACTTACCGAATGGGGAACACTCCTTGTTACGGATTTAGCAACAGATTCCAAATGGGGTTCAGCAAACGAGCTTTACGCTGCTGGTATTTGCTTTGATGCAACACAACTTTACATTGGTGGAGAGTATACGAAAGAAGGTTACAACAATTTCATGGTTATTGTGGATATCTCAGGAGTAGAAGGTGCGACGAATACAGCTCAACATGAATGGGAAAACAGGATGTATGCGGTTGAAAACGGTGACATCGACCTTGTAATTGAAGCTTGGGATAATGGTTTCGAAGCTTGGAAAGTGACACCAGACGGATTTGTGAAGATCACTGACAGTGTTTCAAAAGCCTTTAATGCAGGTGAACACATTAAAGCAGAGTTTGCGATCCCACTTGAAATATTTGGTATAACTAAAGCTTCGACAGAGCTTACAGTGAAAGCAGCGTTTGTCCTGACAGGGGGTACCAGTGATAATGGAACAGTCCAGTGGGCCGCAGATTTCTTGCCAGAACAAGAAGCAACACCTGTGTCGGGTGATAGTGGATATCAAGCCCCACTGGTGTTAAAGAGTATGATTACTTATAGTCCGGAACACTAATGTTAATATCGTTAAATTGCCAAAAAGAAGGGGCGCAAGCCCCTTCTTTTATGAGTTTTCTATACTTAAACTAAGCGATTACTCATCTTTTTATCTTTTCGGAGGTGATCTCTTTGAAAAAATTGTCTGGTTTTAGAAGCATATCCTTCATTTTCGTACCCGTTTTAATTTTATTTATCCTTGGAACCGTTTCAAGTTGTATGAAGCTCCTGAACCTTCAGCTTCCAGATGGCATTTACGTTGTAGGTGAGTGGAACAACTGGGTGCCAACGGAAGGTGACAAAATGACACCCAGCACCTCAGAGGACGCTTATGTTTTTGAATTACCAGTTGCTTCGATAACTTTCAATCCGAGCCGTGGCGGACCACAGTTTTTGATAGGTTACTATAAGGTAATTTACAGGCAAAGTGGAGTTACAAAGGTTTCTTCCGCAATTCCTGTTTGGAAAGAAAACCTTGGAAGTGATACAAAGCTTACGATTTATGCCACACCAACAGCTATGGTTAATGGTTTAGCTGTTGGGGTTGGTGATAGTGAGAAGATGAAGACAGCTCAAAAGAACTGGTCAATAGGTGGAGAAATTAATAATTGGAATCTGACCCAAGGAGTAATGACTTGGGATGATACGAACAAGGTCTTTGTTTACGAAGTGAAGAATTTCGCGGGTCAAAAAAAGGAGTACAAATACAAACTCTCAAGAACAGATAACGAGTGGAAACCTTGGGAAATGAACTACGATGGAAAGAAATACGATGCAGGGATGGGACAAGACGCTTCCTTTTCGTTACCAGAGGATGGAACGTATGATTTGAAGTTTACGTATAATCCTAAGTTCTCTATCCTTGCGGTAACTTACACGAAGAAGTAGCTGTAAATTACTAAAAGAATTACCTTTGTGAGGTGATGATAGCGTGAAGAGTTTAATGTGCAAGATTTTTTTTGTTTCGTTACTGATATTGATTATAGCTTCAAACAATTTATTCGCCTTGCAAACAAGTTTTTCTACAAATTTTTCTGTTGCATATGATTTTTCAGCCGAAAATGTTGGAACATCATTCTCTACGGAGTTTAGAATGAACCCTTCCGCTCTTGGAAAAGATTTCGATTTTTCAGCAAGTTTAAATGGTTCGAATCTGGAATCAGCAAGGCTAACGTTCACGATTGAAGGTGCCAAAGTAAACCTTTACAAAAACACTGGTTTCATAAAGGCCTCAGACCCATTAGTTCTATATAAATATGACAGTGGGAAAGACGGTGTAGAAATTCAGACAAGTCATTTCAAGGTCGTTTTCTCTGACGTAGTGATGTATGCTGATATGAAGATTCCTTTTATGAACACAAACTTACTATTTGGTAAACGCGATGAAAAGTTCGATACAGCTTTGTACGGGTTTTTGAAAGTTTCTGGGTTAAATGTCAACTATGAGTTTGTATTACAAGACGTGAAAAATTTCGATATAAAGAACTCCGTTGGAATGGTTTCTGTCGCCGAAGGTAACTACAACTGGGGTGTTAGATACTTGCTTGCTGGTGCTACGAATACAAACTTGGCACTCAGTCCTCAATATATAAGCAACCAAAACATCGTGAGTGCATGGTACAAATTCGGTTCACAACCTGCGTTTAACACATATATGAATACGAATTTCTGCTTTGAAAAGTTTTCCGATGATGTGTTAAAAAACACTGAGGTTGGTATGGATATAAACTATGGTGGTGCATTCGTCAACCTTAAAAAGACAGGTTTTGCTGATGTTACAGGAGCAATGCCGACGGAGTGGGGAAAATTTAATGTAAGCCTTGGAACTACGTTCAGCTTCATGAACTTCTCGGGAAAATTTGCTTATTCGTTCGGAAAACCTGCACACAATGTAGTTAATACAATCGGAGAAGTTTATTACGTAGAACTTGGCCGTTCGTTTGGAAATATAAACTTATTTGCCAAGTATCAAAAGATAATTGGTTACTACGAAGAAAAGGACTTTTTCTTTGGAGAACTTAAGTTCACTGGTTTCCAGAACGCAGATTTTGCAATTCAAATTGGGAATGGAGATTTTGCAGGGGATAATCCATTCAAACCTGTTGTTGCGTTTAAAATCAACGCTTGGTGGTAATTTTTGGAAAGAAATAAAAAGTGAGGATTAGGAGGTGCGGTTGATGAAGCTTTCGATATTTTCAAACTTGAAAAAGGCACTGTTTGTTGTTACTTTAATTGTTCTACTTTCAACATTGTCGTTTGCAGGTGTTACTTACAAAGACGGAAAGGTTATATTCACATTTAAAGCTCAAGCTAACGTTGTTTATCTGGCAGGTACATTTAATAACTGGAGTCCAATAGCATGGGCGATGAAGTTAGTTGATGGGGTTTGGACCTACGAAGCGGAATTAAAACCTGGAACCTACCAGTACAAGTTTGTTATCGATGGCAAGACCTGGAAAGAAGACCCGGAAGCCCCAGCCTATGTGGATGATGGGTTTGGTGGCAAGAACGGAATCTTCACACTTACAGATGATGGCAAGATAGTAGCTCCGGAAGGAACAACTCAAGCACAAACTCAGCAAGGCGGAAAGAAGTATATACTGAATGAAAAAAGAGAAAACACGATATTTGTCGATGCTGATGGTTATGTGATTATCCGTTACTACAACAAAGACGCAAAACAACCTTACATTGCTGGTTCTTTCAACAATTGGAAAGCAGACGATACTCCGCTTTATTTTATCGAGGATGGATGGTGGGAAGCAGTATTGGAACTTCAACCTGGCGTATACGAATACAAATTCGTTGTTGACGGTAATTGGATACCCGACCCAAATGCGTTCGCATATACCGATGATGGTTTTGGTGGACTGAATGCAGTTATCGAAGTTGCACGCGAAGGTGGAAAACTTGTTGTAAAGGCACCAGCAACAGCAGTTAAGGAAGGAAAGCAAGAAGGATCTAAAGTGGAAGAAAAGAAGCCTGCAGCAACGGTAGGAAAGGTCACACCGGGATTGTCTATCGTTGATGGTAAGGTTGTTTTTGCAGTAAAAAAAGAGAATGCTCAAGAAGCTTATCTTGCAGGTTCGTTCAACGGATGGAACCCAAGGGCACAAAAGATGCAACTTGTCGATGGATATTGGGTGACAACACTTGCTCTACAACCAGGTGTGCATAAGTATAAATTCGTTTTTGTGATTGGTGGAAACGATGTCTGGGAAGAAGACCCACTCGCTCCAGCATACGAGCCAGATGGATTTGGTGGCAAGAACGGTGTATTCAAACTCGTTGAAAAAGATGGAAAGCTTGCTATTGAAGGAGTAGAATCGCAAGCAGGGGGACTACCGGTAAAAGGGAAATACGAGTTCACCTATTCGTTTAAGTTGGATGCGACTAAATATTTGATTTTTACAGGTGCGCCAACCACTAAGTTGACACTGATGTTCGTTCCAAATTCAGACATCACAGTGTCCTTGGTTTACGGTGGAGCAACTGTCGACAGCGCTTTGTTTAACCTAAAGAACGATAAACTTAATGTTGGTTTCCATTACAAAACACCTTGGAATTTGCCCGCCGGAACCAAAGCCAAGGATACAGGCTTAGTTTTCAGTTATAAAGTAATGGAAAAGGTTTCTGTCATCTTCGGATTGGGCTACACGAGCAACAAACTTCCGATGGTCGGTGGTTTAGAATACAACTGTTTAACGCTCGTGGCGGCTTCTGATTATTACGCAACCGGTTATTCTGTTGCAGCAAGATACGATATAGAGAAGCCGTTCGGTCTTTCCGTCGAAGGCCTGTATAACTTGGCTAACTCCTCATATTACGTCGCTATGAGTTTTTCAACGGAACAGTTTGCGATTTCTGGAAACTTTGATGGAAACAAATTTTACGCAGAAGGACAAACAGGAATTTTTGGGTTTGGCCTATATGCTAACGGCACATACACGCTCGGCTCCAAAAATTACACGGTTTATGGACAAATCACTGTAGACAAATACAAATTCGGAATAGGTTACGAAAAGTCATCAACCACCAACGCAGTTTCAGTTGTTTTGGGAAGATTTGATGATGTTTCTGATGTCAAATTGACCATCAGAAACACAAACTTGCAAAACATAATGGGAGCAACAACGCTAATACTAACCGGTGTTGTTAATTTCTAAGTTAAACTGAATTAGCGTTTTTGAAAACTCTTTAAATTTGTAACCCCGGACTATGTTTTGGAACTAGTCCGGGGTTTTGTTTTGCTTTGAGACTTTTGTGGTAAAATATCGATAAGTGTGTTGTGGAAAATGTAGATTGGAGGGGTAGCTTATGAAGGCGTTGTACGCACAGTCTGGTGGTGTTACAAGCGTTATCAACGCAAGTGCCTATGGTGTTATAGATGAGGCAAGAAAGAACGGTTTGGAAATATACGTGGGAATTAACGGTGTTACGGGTATTTTGAAGGAGAGATTTCTGGATGCAACAGAGCTTGACATAGAATTTTTGAGGTACACACCTGCAGGTGCGTTTGGTTCTTGTAGAAAGAAGTTAAAAAGTGATGCTGATATAGAGAAGCTTTTTGAGATTTTTAGGAAAAATGATATTAGATATTTCTTCTACAACGGTGGCAACGATTCTATGGACACCGCTTGGAGATTGCAGGCCGAAGCACAAAAAAGAGGTTACGAATTGAAAGTTGTTGGAGTCCCCAAGACTATTGATAATGACCTTCCACATACAGACCATTGTCCCGGATACGGCTCAGCCGCGAAATATATTGCTATAGCTATGATGGAGGCTGCACTTGATTTAAGAAGCATGTATGTGGACTCTACTCAGGTTTTCGTCATGGAAATCATGGGAAGACATGCTGGTTGGTTAGCAGCTGCCGCAGCTTTAGGTTGGGTAAACGGTATCGGTGCAGATATTGTGTTGTTACCAGAAGAGCCGTTTAATAAAGATGAATTTATTTCTGCGGTAGATAATATTGTTTCCAGGAAAGGTCACTGTGCTATCGCTGTTGCGGAGGGTTTGAAATATCCGGACGGGTTCTTTGTCTCCGATATGGGATACACCGATAGTTTTGGTAATCGCCAACTTGGAGGTGTTGGATTCACGATTGCTGGTATGGTTAGGTCTGAGTTAGGACTAAAAACCCACGTGGCAATCCCAGATTATTTACAAAGGAGTGGGAGACATATTGCAAGCGCGACAGACGTCCAAGAAGCTGAGATGTGTGGAAGAATGGCCGTTAGATATGCTTTGGAGGATAATTACGGTGTTATGGTTACTATGGAGCGCGTTTCGGATGAACCGTATGAAATTAGATACTCTTCTGTTCCTCTGAATTTGGTTGCGGAACAAACAAGGATGCTCCCAAAAGATTATTTCGACAAGTTCATGGTAACAGAAAAGTTCTTCAAATACGCACTACCATTGATACAGGGAGAGCCGTATCCACCATTCAGAAACGGACTGCCGGATTACAAGCTGTTGGATTTAAAGTAATTTCTCACGAAAAGAGGGAAAACTCATGTGGATATTCACACTCATAGGTATTTTGGTTGTTGCGTTAATAGTGATTTCGATGCTTCCATTTTTGACGCCATTGCTGGTTTGGATAATAGGTATTGTTATTTTTCTATTAATACTTGTTCTCGCATCCCTTTTCTTGGCTGCACTTGTGCCTATCATAGCCATAGGATTTTTGGTCTGGATAATCTACAGTGCAGTTAAAGGATGGAAGAAAAAATAAATAAACAGAGTATATGCAAAAGCCCAGGGATTAACAAACCTGGGCTTTTTGTTTGTAAATTTCATGTTAACGGCCCATTTGACGTAGATACATCTCATTGCCTGCGCAGGCAAAGAAATATAAATGCAACTTTTGCGAGTGGAGGTGTATTCATGAAGAGGTTAGTTTTGAGATGGGTAGTAGGGTTTGATGAAAACAACGAACCTATCTATAGAAGACAGAACATAACAGTTTCGGATGCTTTTAGTCCAGAAAATGCGCAAACGGTTGTTTCGATACTTGACAAATATTCAAAATACATGTGTGAAAGCGCTCAAATTGTCACAACCGAAAGTGTGGGTGATGGATTATGAAAAGACTCACATTAATGTTTAGGAAAAGCGAAGGAACTCGAACGAGGACCTATAGGCTGAATATCCCAGAACCTATTGACAATATTAATCCTGCAGAACTTGAACAAGACATGCAACAACTTAAGCAACTCGGCGTGATACCGGAGGGATTTGAACCAGACGAAGCAAGGCTAACGGAAACCAATGTGCAGATTTTGGTTAATTTGATTCTCTAAGAGTTTGAAAAATAGTGGGTGAGTGTGATGAAGTGGGTATGGGACATTCTCAAGCTCTTCATGTACCTTGTTGAAAGACCTGGTGAAGGAGAAAAAAAGAAAGCTGAAGTCATGGAGCTTATGGATGAGCTTTACGATGAACTGAACATCCAAATTCCAAGGGAAGTCTACCACTTAATTGTATCTTCTGCGATAGATTACTTGGCGTTGGTGTTATTCTGATTGATCTAGTGCTTGTATCTGTTTGAATTAAACCAAATATAGATTAAAAAGCCCTGAGGGTGCGGAATCCTCAGGGCTTTTTTCGTTGGGTTATTAAAAGACCTGCTTCCATTTTTCTGTTTCATTGATATGTATAAATTTGATTCCTACCTTTTCGCAAGCCATGTCAAATTCTGTGTCACCTATCATCACACATTCGTCTGGTGAGAGATTTAGTTTTGCCATTATCTCTTTGAAAAACATTGGATTTGGCTTTGCATACGTGCTATTTTCCATATGGGCGACATACAAAAACATTTCTGGTTCTAAACCTGCAAATTTTATACGTTTGTAAGTTGCAATCTTTGGGAAGAGCGGGTTAGATGCGAATATCAACTTTTTATCAGTTTTGCTTATCAGTTCGATTAGTTCTTTCTTAGGTTTCACAATTCTTGAGAGCTGGTCGAATTCGGTTTCATAGAAAGCATAGAATAGCTTTATCCAATACTCTGGGGATTTTCGCGAGCTTTGAGAAATCGCCATGGTGAACTTTTCAAAAAGGTTCTTATCATTTGCGGTATTTTTGATAGTTTCTTCAACAGAGGACATAACCAATTGCAAGAGTTGGTTAAATTCAATACCGGATTTTTTCGAAAGTAAAGTGAAATATTCTTTCAAAAACTCCGATTCTGCGTTTTCTATAATAGTCCCGTCGTAGTCCAAGAATATGTATTTTACGTTATCGATTGTTTTTTTCTCCATTCTTTAACCTCCTTAAAGTTTTTAAACAACAGCTTTCTTCCAATTTGAGAACTTGAAGAAGGCGTAGGTTACAAAGAAGACTATCAAATTGCTTATTATCATACCAACAAAAATCCCCTTGAATCCCATGGTTGTTGCAAGCACGGCAATTATCGGAATTCTAATCCCCCACAGCCTTAGTATATCACCTATCATTGTTAGCACGGTCTTGCCTGCACCTATGAGTGCATTGTTGTATATCATGTAGGATGTGAATATCGGCATTGAGAATGAGATGTACTTAAAAAATATGTCTCCCATTTTTATAACTTCAGGGTCGTTGATAAAAAATTTCGTTACTTGCTTTCCGTAAGCGAATGTGAGGACAGAAAGGAAACCTATAATAATAACGTTCCAAAAGAAGGCGGTTCTGACCGTCCTTTCAGCATCTTCGAATCTTCTTGCTCCTATGAATTGTCCAACCATGGTTGATACTGCTCCAGCTAAACCGAAGGAAATCATTGATACAAGGTTAGTAACCCTGTTACCTATACCGTATGCACTTATCACTGCAGGTCCAAACATTGCTACGTATTTCATGATAACCGCAAAACCAGCAGACGTAACTGACATACCTATTGCACTGGGAAGTCCAAGCTTCAAGATTAAAGATATCATCCTCCATTCGGGTTTGAAATCTTTCCTCTCGATTCTTACAACAGCCCTTTCTGAAAAAACGTGATTAACGCTAATTGCTGCTGCCACGAGCCTGCCAATATTCGATGCCCATGCTGCTCCGGCAACACCAAGCCTGGGGAATGGACCTATTCCGAAAATCAAAAGAGGGTCGAAAATCATGTTTATAACGTTCATGTAAAGTATCATGCGCATTCCGAATTGTGAGTCTCCTATCGCACGCATAATGGAAGTAGTCGTGTTGAGTATGAATACAAGGGGCAGACCTATTATGTCAACAACATAATAGCTAATCGCGTATGGAATAACTTGAGGGTTTTTAGAACCGACAATGCCGTAAATAATAGGTTTTGTGAAGGCAAGTCCCAAGACTGTAGATAGAAGCCCCGTTATAATCGTTACTAAATACAATTGACCGGATGATTTCCTTACACCTAAGACATCTTTTTTTCCAGCATATTGGGAGACAATTGCTATGCCTGCCTGTGAAAAACCCATCGCGAGGGAAATGAATGTGAAAATAACAGGCCAAGTGACGGTTGACGCGGAGAATTGGATTGGTCCAAGTTTACCAAGAAAGTAAGAATCTACAATGTTGTAAATAGTTTGAAATGAATTTGAGATTATCAATGGCCAAGCTAAATGAAAAATGGAGTATTCTATTCGTTCGTTCAACACATCAACACGAGCCATTTAAAGAACACGCCCCTTGTATCAAAAATTTTAGATAATTCGTATTACGAACAATGCGTTTTTATTCTAACATAAGTTATGGGAGATGGTAAAGTCCTTTTGATGTTGAAAAGCCAGCAATCACGAAAAATATATCGCTAGAAAATACTATTAAAGCAGTCTAAAAAGCATTTTTCTTGAATTATTGATGAGGACGATATATAATTATTCGGGTTTGAAGAAATGAGTATAATAAAAAGTTCCGAGGGGAGCGGACAGGCGCGGGCAGCCGCACATGGCTGACCTGAGGAAAGTCCGGACTCCGTGGGCAGGATGCTGGCTAACGGCCAGGTGGCGCGAGCCACGGATAGGGCCATAGAAACGGAAACCGCCCTTTTGTAGGGCAAGGGTGGAAAGGTGAGGTAAGAGCTCACCAGCGGTGCAGCGATGCACCGGCTTGGCAACCCCCATCCGGAGCAAGGCCAAGCAGGGGGTCGGGTGGCTCCGCCCATATTCCCCCGGGTAGGCCGCAAAGACAGATGCCTGTCTAAACAGAATCCGGCTTACAGCTCCCCTCGGGTAAGTTAGTAATCTTAGGGGTATAAAATAAAAGAGGGTGCCGTACACCCCGCTTCGACTTGTCCAGACCCGGCCGTACACATCCTGCATGGCTCCAGCCGGGCACCCCCACGGCACACACTTACCTACTTAGGGCTGCTTCCTTCCGGACCTGACCCGGTTCGTAGGCAGTTGTTGCGTGGGACCCAACCTTCGTTGCCACCGGATGTGCCGGTACCGAACCCGGACAGCCTCAGTCGGGGAATTCAGCCCCGCTAAGGTGGGTTTCGGGTTACAGGGGACCACCAACCCCCCGCTTAGTACGGCACCCTAATGAATTGTATCACGTTTTTTAGATTTTTCAATTGTACATTTTGTGGTATAATGTTTTTGTATGAAGAAGTCGTTTTTACAGTCACTATCAAAAAAGGAGGGGGCAAGGCTATGGATATTGATATCAGAAAATTAACAGTTGAGGAACTTTGTAATAAAGTGAAGGAAAAAAACCCTGTTCCTGGTGGCGGAGCAGTTGGTGCTGTTGTTGCTGCACTTGGAGCTGCACTAAATTCAATGGTTGCTAATCTTACACTCGGAAAGAAAAAATACGAAAATTACGAGGGGCTTATGCAAGAAGTATTGGAAAACATGGAGCTTGTTCTTGAGAAGACTCTGAGATTGGCTTCTGAAGATGTCAAAGCTTTTGATAAAGTTATGGAAGCTTACAAGTTACCGAAAGAGGACCCCGAGAGAGAATTAAAGATTCAAGAAGCCCTAAAAAAAGCTGTTGAAACACCTTTTGAACTCGTTGAGTGCGCAAGAGATATTCTAAAATACAGTGAAATTGTTGCAAAATGGGGTAACCAAAATGCGGTATCTGATGCGTACAGTGCTGCGGAATTAGCAAGGGCTGCATGTAAAATTGGTGAGTACAATGTAGTAATCAACCTTAAATCAATAACAGATGAAGAATTCAAAAACAAAGTACTTGATGAGATGTACGAAGTTATGGGAGAAGCAAAAGTTTACTACGAAAGAATACAGGAGTTGATAAAAGAAAATGGGTTCACTAAGATTTGAAGTTTTAAAAACTGTTGGTAACGCAAGACGTGGGAGGATGCACCTCCCACATGGTATTGTTGAAACACCTACATTCATGCCGGTTGGTACGAACGCAAATGTGAAGTTGGTAACCCCGCATATATTAAAAGAAAACAACGTTCAAATAATTCTCTCGAATGCATTTCACCTATATTTGAAACCAGGATTAGATGTCATCCGAGAATTTGGCGGGCTTCACAACTTCATGAACTGGGACAGACCGATTTTAACCGATAGTGGTGGTTTTCAAGTATTCAGTCTCAAGAAGGGTCAGAAGATTACGGACGATGGCGTATGGATTATGTCTCCGATAGACGGTTCAAAGCATTATATAACACCAGAGTTATCGATGGAGATACAAGCTACCCTTGGTTCTGATATTGTTATGGCATTTGATTATTGTGCTGACCCAAAGGATGGATACGATGAGGCAAAAAGGTCTGTTAAGCTTACAACAAAATGGGCTAAGCGAAGTTTGGAACATTTGAGACGGATTTCTCATCAAGCGATTTTTGGCATAATCCAAGGTGCTATTTACGAAGACCTCAGAGAGATGAGTTTGAAAGAGATTACCGAATTTGATTTCGATGGATTTGCTATAGGTGGGTTAAGTGTCGGTGAACCTCACGAAGTAACGTTAAAGATGGTTGAGTTTATAGGTCCAAAAATGCCTCCAGATAAGCCTAGGTATTTCATGGGAGGTGGTTCCCCAGATTTGTTAGTTGACTTAGTAGCGAGTGGTGTTGATATCTTCGACAGTGTCTTTCCAACACGAGTTGCTCGGCATGGACTAGCAGTTACCTGGAATGGAAAGTTCAATATCCGCTCAGCTAGATACAAATACGACAAAACACCCATAGATGAAAACTGCACATGTTACACGTGTCGTAATTTTTCAAAAGGATACATAAGGCATCTGTTTGACAGAGAAGAAGTATTGGGGCAGATACTTTTAACAATTCACGACATACATTTCATGATGGAATTTGGAGAAAAGATGCGTGAAAGCATAGAAAATGGAACTTTTTACGAGTTTCGAGAGAAGGTGAAGAAGGCGTATGAAAAGCAAGCTTCAGAAGGGTAAGTTTTACCAAAATGTGGTTGTTTTGTCTTTACTAATTTTAGCATCTATTGGATACTCGTACTTTAATGAAAATCCTGTCTATTTCTTATCTGGTAATAGCTCGTTTGCGTTTTCGGTCACAGTGCAGGAACATGCGAGTTGGAATTTAGGAGTTTTTTGGAGACAAATAGAGCGGACGCTTTTTGGAGAGCTTGGCTACACTACGGATTCAACCTATGCGACTGGTGTTGTCAATTACAGACTGGTGGATATTTCAAAATTCTATGCGCTGAATATTAAGTTCAAAATACTTCCACTCGATGCAAAAATGTTGAGTTTGGACGCAGGCGGATTAATCAAGGTGTCGGATTCTTCAATTCTAAGTTTTGCAGTATACAACTTGGTTCTCTATTCTGAAAAGCAAGAGAACTCTTTACCTAGTTTGGAGGCGGTCTTCAACCAGTCCGTAACAAATCAAACTGGCGTGAAGATTGGTGTCAGTAACATCGGGGTTGATTATTTGAGATTCACATTGGGCATAGCCATATCTAAAATAGCACCTTTCAACGAAATAATTTTTTCATACGTGCCAGTGTATTCATTGTCGGGTGGAACGCTATACCACAGTATCTATGGTAAGACTAATGTGATAGTTGATAACTACATATTTGAACTAAGCGGTTTTTACAACCTAAGCGAGAATATTTCAAATTACGAAGAACTGAAATCAAAATACGGACTGAAGATAACCCTTGCATTCAATATGTAAGACATAAGATAAATATGCAGATACGGGAAGTGAGAAAGCATGGTGAAAATACTCGGTGAAGATGATATAAGAAGGTCGTTGATGCGTATATCACACGAGATTTTGGAAAAGAACAAAGGTGCCGAAGATTTGGTCATTATAGGTATCATCACACGCGGATGGTATCTTGCTAAGAGGATAGCTAAAAATATATCGATGATAGAAGGTGTGGAATTACCTGTTGGAGCATTAGATGTCGCACCGTTTAGAGATGATGAAAAGAGAACTTCAAAAGAAGAAGATAAGAGTATCATAAATTTCAGTTTGCAAGGCAAAAAGGTAGTTCTTGTTGATGATGTCCTTTTTACAGGTAGAACGGTTAGGGCGGCAATGGATGCTATTATCTCGCGTGGTAGACCAAAATCCATTCAGCTTGCTGTACTTATCGATAGAGGACATAGGGAATTTCCAATACGACCAGATTACGTAGGTAAGAACATTCCAAGTTCAAAAGAATTGGAAATTGTCAAAGTCAGGTTGAAAGAGGTTGATGGTGAAGACGGCGTTTATATATTGAAAGTGGGGGAAGATGTATGAGAGGCGAGATAGAATTTAGAGGTAGTTATGCACTCTTGAAAGTATATCTTGGACCGGGTGAACGAGTAAAGGTAGAACCTGGTGCGATGGTTTATATGAAGGGTCCTGTTAATGTTGAAACGTCGACAGGTGGTGTTTGGAAAGCTTTGAAACGAGCTGTTCTTGGTGGGGAAAGCTTTTTCATGAACACGTATTATTCATCCGGTGACGGAGAAATTGGTATAGCTCCAGAATTGCCTGGTGATATAGAGACCGTTCATGTGAATGGTACATTATTTGTTCAGTCAACATCATTTTTGGCTTGTGATGCTCAGGTGGATTTAGATGTTTCATTCGGAGGTTTTAAATCCTTCTTTGCAGGTGAAGGAATATTCTTGCTTAAGCTTCAAGGATACGGTGATGCTGCCATTTCTTCCTTTGGGGCTATCAAGATACTAGAATTGCAAGTTGGGGAAAAGATAACAATTGATACGGGACACGTCGTAGCCTTTGATGGGAGTGTTAACTACAGTGTTAGAACTTTTGGCGGGATAAAGTCTACACTTTTTGGTGGTGAAGGTCTTGTCTGCGATTTTACAGGACCTGGGAGAATATATGTTCAAACAAGAAATTATCCTGCGTTTGTAGAATGGATAAAATCACTAGTTCCTCGCGAGACTGGAAGTAGGTGATACAACAAATGAAAATATGTTCAAGGGAGTCAACTATGTAAAATTAAATTTTGAGTAGAAGACGAAAATGTATGATCGATGTTGAATTTCTCGCGCTTTTTCATCATAGCAAATATCGTCCTTAGCAATTTGTGCGCTACACTCATCATCGCTTTTTTGTATACTAACCCTTGCGCTCGTTTTCTTTGAAAATATGCTTTAAAATATTCGTTGTGTCTCACTACATTCACACTCATCAGCCAAATTATTCGTCTCAGGTGTGCATTGCCCCTTTTGGATATACGGCTTTCTCCTTTGTGTTTGCCTGATTCATCTACGCTTGGGTCAAGCCCACAATAGGCAATTAGTTTTTTGTAAGTGCTAAATCTTGAAATATCGCCAACTTCGGCAAGAAAATACAGTGCGCTATTTTCACCAATTCCGTCAATGGACGTGAGTATTTCAACATCTTGATTAAGCGAAGCACATTTGCAATATTCTTTGAGCATCTCATCAAACTCATTAAGTTGCTGTTGTAAAAATCGAAGTTCCTTGATAGTTTGAATAAGAATCTTCTCTTTCACTGGCCAATACTGAGCGATGGAGTTGTTAGCAAGCTCTTTAAGAGTTTCTGGGGTAAGTTTTAACTTTCTACCGATTGTTTTTGAAAAGAAAACACGTAGAGAATCAATGGAGGCTTTTTGGATAGCTTTAGCAGAAGGGAAAGAAGAAAGCAAATCCAAGATAGCATCATTGTAGATGTTGGTCACTTTTTCAAGTTCAGGGAAGAGGAGAGAAAGAAGCTTTTCGATGTCGTTTTTGACTCTTGAGATTTGATGAGTGATGCTTTCCTTTTTCCTTGCAATATCCCGAAAATCTGAGTTGAGGAAAGAAGAAGTAGGAAGAATGTGATGGGTATAGAAGATGGTAAGAGCAATAGAGCGAGCATCGATTTTGTCAGTTTTAGTTTTCCTAAGCCCAACGGGAAGAGATTTGTTAACAAGCAAAGGATTAAGAACGACACAAGAGAAATCATTGAGAGAGAGGAAAGAAAGAAGGTTAAGATGGTAACAGCCAGTAGACTCCATAGCGATAAGGACAGAAGACTTAGGGAAAACGGAGAGCTTTTGAACAAAGGAGGAAAACCCTTGTTTGGACATATCGAAAGCAGATTCGAAGATGATAGAATTAGGATTTTGGATAGCACAGGCGTTGAACTTATGCTTGGAGATGTCAATACCGACAAAGATGGAGAAGTTTTGAGACATACTAAAACCTCCTTTCGATTGAATAGGTTAAAAGGCGAGGGCAGGGGCCTGCTGAACCAAACCTCCAGTGTGACGAGGGTTAAAAACCCAACCAACTTATCATGGTTAAAGGCAGGCGACAGACTCCCGTAATGGCTTGAAAGCCAAGGGACACTAAGTCGTCCTGCCCTGCCTATTTTTTGACTAAAATATTTATACCATACTTTTACGTAGGAGGACTTCTTATGAAACTGTTTGGGACAGATGGAATAAGGGGAGTTGTTAACGAGGAGCTTACTCCGGAAATAGCGTTCAGGTTGGGGAATGCGCTTGGAAAATACGTTAGCAACAGGATATTTATAGCCAAAGATACAAGGGCAAGTGGGGATATGTTGGAAGCAGCTATTATAGCTGGTGCGACGGCTGCAGGTGCAACAGTTTACCGGTGTGGTGTGCTTCCAACTCCTGCACTGGCGATTATAACCAAACTCGAGGATGCCGTAGGGGTAATGATTTCTGCTTCACACAATCCTCCTGAATTCAATGGATTAAAGGTTATCTCGAAAGGTTTTAAGTTGCCAGATGAGGTAGAGGACAATTTGGAAAAACGGATGAAAGAGCTTCATTATGTTTCTTACAGTGAGATAGGTTGCGTAGTTGACTACAAGCTTGCTTTTGAGGAATATGCAAACTACGTTATTCAACAATTCCCAAATTTAGATTTGTCAGGTTTGAAGATATTGGTTGATGCCGGAAATGGAGCAGCGTATGAAACAACACCTTATGTTTTAAAACAACTCGGAGCAAAAGTAGAAGTGATTAATAATAATCCGGATGGTTATAATATAAACGTAGATTGCGGTTCTACAAACCCGGAACAAGCCATGAAACGGATGACCAATCACAATCTTGCGATACTCCACGATGGGGATGCTGACAGGTGTATCTTGTTAGATGAGAGAAAACAGGAAGTCCATGGGGATAAGATAATGGGAATGTGCGCAGTTCAAATGAAAAACGAAGGTCGATTGAAAAACGACATCGTTGTAGGAACTGTACTTTCCAATATGGGACTCGAGGTCTTCCTTAGAAAACACGGCGTTAAGCTTCTGAGAGCTAAGGTTGGGGACAGATACGTCCTTGAACAAATGCTTGAGCATGGAGCAAATCTTGGTGGTGAAAGAAGCGGGCACATAATCTTCTTGGATAAGTCTACGACAGGTGACGGGTTAATAACTGCGTTGGAGACGATAAGAACTATGGTTTTAAGTGGTAAGGAGCTTTCGGAATTAGCTGATGAGGTTCCAGATTATCCACAAGTAATGCTTAATATCAAATGCAAAAACAAACTCGTCGTGGAACACAAGGATGTGAAAGAACTTATTGAAAAATACAAGCGAGAGGATACCGATATAATTGTCAGACCTTCTGGGACAGAACCACTTGTCAGAGTCTTTGTCCAGGGACCGGACGAAGAATATATCAACAACGTGGCATATGAGATAGCTGGAAAGATAGAGGAACTTGTGAAAGGAGAGGAAAACGCATGACAAAAGAAGAATTGAAAACAGCGGTGTGGAACAAGCTTAAAGAGGTCATTGATTGGGAAATAGGACTTGACGTAGTAACACTTGGTCTTGTTTACGATATCCAGGTCGATGACCAAAACAACGTCAAAGTGCTTATGACGATGACAACCCCTATGTGTCCACTTGCTGGTGGGATTATGAGCGATGCAGAGATGAAAATAAGAACAATCGAAGGCGTGAACAATGTTGAAGTCGAGTTAACATTTGACCCACCATGGACACCAGATAGGATAGACCCTATCATACGAAAACAACTCGGGATTTAGTAAAGCACGCCGTAGACCTGTATTCAAATTCAGAATTTCAAGTGTTGAGAAGTCCCTATGAAATTTTCTCAAATCGTGCAGGCTTACAAAGACAAAGGGCTTCCCGAGCGGGAGGCTCTTCTTTTGATTGCAAAAGTGCTAGGAAAGAAAAAAGAATACGTAATTGCACATTTCTATGACGAATGTCCAGAGGAGTTCCTTGAGTCTGTAATAACACTGTTTGAAAAGCGACTCACAGGATACCCACTCCAATATATCATAGGAGAAGTCGAGTTCTACGGTAGGACTTTCTACATAGAAGAAGGCGTTCTCATTCCCAGGTGGGAAACGGAAGGGCTTGTTGAGTTGAGTTTGGAATACATAAGAAAGTACAAGCTGAGAAAAGTTTTGGATATCGGAGTTGGGAGTGGAGTTATTGCGATAACGATAGCCTTAGAATGCACTAATGACAAAGAGCTTTCCGCACTAGGAGTGGAGGTTTTTGGAACAGATGTAAACGAAAAGGCTATAGCGTTGGCAAGGAAGAATGCAATGCGATACTCAATAAAATGCGATTTTAGATTAGGGGAATACGCAGAACCTTTCAAGGATGATTGGGATAGTATAGATATTATAGTTTCCAATCCACCATATGTGAGAAAAGGTACGCAACTTCAAAAAGAACTTGAATTTGAGCCACAAGAAGCACTTTTCGGTGGTGAAGATGGATTGGAGTTTTACAAAGAATTCTTCAAACGTTACGAAACCTCAGGTAAAATTGTTATAATGGAGATAGGTGAAGACCAAGGCGAGAAGTTGAAAGCACTAACAGGTGGTGAGGTGTTGAAAGACCTCGCAGGGAAAGATAGGTATTTGATAGTGAACAAGAGGGGTTAAGCAAGGTAAGTGACAAGACTAGAAAAAAGGAGGTAAATCGTGTATGAAAATTGTTCTAATGCAGGATGTTCCCAAACTTGGCAAGAAGGGACAAATTGTCAATGTCTCTGATGGATATGCAAGGAACTTCCTTATCCCAAAAGGTTTAGCTAAAGAAGCTACACCAGAGGTTATTAAGGAGTTGGAAAGGCAAAAAGAAGAGGAGAGAAAAAGACAAGAAGAACAAAGAAAGGCAAGTGAAGAACTGCTTTCCGAACTTCAAAAGCATGTTTTCAAAATCAAAGTAAAAGCTGGAGAAGGTGGCAAATTATTTGGCTCACTGACCAATTCAAACATCGCAGAAGAGATAGAAAAGGTGTTAGGAAAGGAATTTGATAAAAGATGGATATCTCTTGAATCTAATATAAAAAGCGTGGGGCTTTATGACGTAGTCGTTAAACTACCAGGCGGTGTTTCTGGAAAGATAAAGGTGGAGGTAGTAAAGAGCGAAGATTAAGAAAGCTCATGCAAAAAGGAGTTGAAGAGTCGAAATATGAATATAATAGCTTTTTCCAAGGCACTCTATTCCACGTGGATTTATTATTCACCTGAGCGCATTCTTTTCGATGCTGGTGAAGGCGTCGCAACGATGCTAACAAACAAAATTTATGCGGTTAGACACGTGTTTTTAACGCATGGACACGTCGACCATATAGCAGGCTTATGGTCAATAATCAATACCAGAAACAACGCAATGGGAGATAGAGAAAAACCTCTGACCGTTTATTATCCTTCTGGTAACAAGGGAATTGAATTATATGCGGACTTCCTTAGGAAAGCAAATAGCGAGCTACGGTTCAAACTTGATTTTGTCCCATTGAAAGATGGAGAAAAGGTGTTTTTGAGAAATTCGACAACAACTAATCGTTACATAAAACCATTCAGTGTCGTTCATACCTACAGTGAAACAGCTTTTGGATATCACCTAATCGAAGTCCGCAGGAGATTGAAGGAAGAATACAGAAACCTTCCGAAAGAAGAAATAACAAGGCTTGTAAAATCATACGGAAGCGAGAGTGTAACGGAAACTTATGAAAAGAAAATTCTCACCATATCTGGTGACACCATTTTACTAAAAAAGGAAGATGTAGCAGATACGGAGATTCTCTTTCATGAATGCACATTTTTGAAAAAAGAGGACAGAAAATTTAACAACCATGCCTCTTTGGACGAAGTTATAGAACTTGTTAAGGATGCAAACGTTCAAACACTTATTCTGTACCACATATCTTCAAGGTATATAAGGAGCATTGAAAAGGTCATCAAGAAAATACAGATTCCTGGTACAAAGATTTTGTATGTTCATCCCGAAAGGGTGTTCGAGTTTTGAAGACACGCGTGGGGAGTTTTTAAGTGTAAAAGGGGTTGAAGCTGAGCGTTGAGAAATATAATATTCATAAGTGACCTACACATTGGTGATGGGAGCAGTAAAGACGATTTCAGCCACGATATGCTTTTCAGCAGTTTCATAAACGAGTGGAACGATTTGGAAAACCCAGAGCTTGTAATTGTAGGCGACGGATTCGAAATACTCGAATCCGAAATGGTTCGTCATGCAGGTTTAAGACCGTTCTGGGAGATTGTTCATTCACTCGATGGGGAACTTATAAAACTCATAGAGCATGTCCATCCAAAGGTATTCGAAGCGCTATCAAAATTCAAGGGGAAGATTAAATACGTAATTGGTAACCATGACTACTATATTTTGAAAAACAAAAATTTGCAAGAAAATTTGAAAGAACGAATAGAAAATTTGGAAATCGTTCCGTATTACTACGACGAACAAACACACATCCTGGCCGTTCACGGTAACCAATTCGATGCTATCAACAGGTTTTTGGAGGTAGACGGGGAGATAATTCCACCGCTTGGGGATTTTATATCAAGGTATATGATGATAAATTTTGACGATGTCTTAAAAGAGTACTTACCTGATGAAGTGGTGAGTGATTACGATAATGTTAGACCAATTCTTGATGTCTTCCAGTGGCTTGAACAAATCTCGAAAATATATAATACGGGTGTTGATTTGCTTAAATTGTGGATAGACAATTTTATAACAATGATGCGTGAAGAAGAGGCAAAATATTGGATGAAAAAGAGTTACCCATTCTTGAGTAAGTTATCGATACTGTTTTTGAACAAAATTGGTGGCATAAAGCTGGGCGAACTATTAGTACGTGCTGTTATGAAGACCAGAAACTTAAAGAAAACCGATTATCTAAAAAAAGCAGCAATTAAGATATTTATTAATCCGGAATGGTTTTTCAACAATATGAATGGGTATGTGGATAAAGCTGACACAACTGGAATTCAAGACTTTAATGATATACAAGGAATCGTTATGGGACATAACCATAAGCCGGGTTTTGAACTGATTAAGATAAAAAATGACGTGAAATTCTATGTCAACTGTGGTTCTTGGAAGCCAGTTGTCGAGAGGAAATCAGGGAACATATTTCAAAGATACTATGAGGTATTTTATGCAATAGCACGCGTTGACAATTCTGGAGAAATCGAGATTATTACAGGCTCAGTCAATAATCTCAGGAAAAAGGAAGTGATTGGTTGAAGGTTATAACCACCCACAATAATCCTGATTTCGATGGTTTTGCTTGTTGCGTAGGAATGAAAAAACTCCATCCTGATTTTGAAATTATCATTTCAGGGGTCCCAATGCAAAACCTCAAAGAATACCTCCGATTATACGAGGACGTGTTCCCTTACTTAACAAGCGAAGAAATTGCGAAAGTTGAAGAGGGGATAGAAGAGTTAATTATTGTCGATACTCCAGGTCTAGAGAGAATTGGCGATGAGATTAAAAGAAAACTGAAGCCTGATGCTAAGATAACAATAGTTGACCATCACCCTGATATTAGAAATGATGAACATTCGGAAATCTCAGTTGGTAACACTACTTATAGTTTTACTAAAATTATCAGGCAAACAGGTGCAGCTGCAAGTATAGTAACAAAAATGATGAAAGAACTTGGAATCAAACCAAATAAAATGGAGGCAACGTTACTTGGAATTGGTATTTACGAAGACACTGGTAACTTGCTATTTTCAAGCACTACTTTAGATGATATTGACGCAATAAGGTATTTATTCGAACATGGGTTGGAAGTAGAGATAGTAGCCGAATACGTAAAATTCGACCTGACAATTGACCAGAAGTTACTACTCCAAAATCTTCTTCAAAACACTCATACCCATATAATTGACAATCATGTAATCACAATTGCTTATGCGGAAACAGAGAAATTCATTGGTGGACTTTCGGCAGTGGTTGCGAAATATTGGTATGCACAAGAACCAGAAACACTCATCGTTGTGGTGAGAATGGGTAAGAAAGTCTTTATTGTAGGACGAACGAAATCGCCAGACGTGGATATAAGGGGGTTGGTAAGTGAGTTTGGAGGCGGTGGGCACAGGCAAGCAGCTTCCGCTACCCTTTCAATGGTGGCCGTTGAAGAGGTTATACACAAAGTATTGAGTTTGCTTCCAAAGTATATTTCCTCGGGTCTCAAGGCAAAAGATATAATGTCTTCTCCTGTTAGAACAGCTTTGGCCTTCGAGACTATAGAACAGGTAAACAAAATAATGGAAGTAACCGGTCACAATGGTATACCTATTGTTGAGGGAGACCGACTTGTTGGAATCGTAACTAAAAAGACAATTGAAAAGGCGATTAACCATGGTTTAGGTAAAAGACCTGTAAAATCGGTGATGACATCGAAACTTATCACAGCAAAGACTGATACACCCGTGAGTACTCTAAAAAAACTCATGATTGAACACGATGTTGGAAGAATTCCGATTCTTGATGAGAACAATATACTCGTTGGAATAGTTACAAGGTCCGATATCATAAGAGCAAGTCAAAAACAGCTCGTGCAAATGTCTCAAGAACAAGAGCCCAGCTTTAATTTCAAAAACATTACCGAGATTATCTATGAAAGACTCGATAGAAGAATTATTAATTTATTGAGACTCATCGGTGTGTACGGAAATGAGATGAAAATGCCTGTTTACGTGGTTGGAGGATTTGTCAGGGATTTGCTTTTGAATATTCCGAACTACGATATCGACATAGTGGTAGAAGGGAACGGAATAGAATTTGCAAAATACGCTGCGAAACAGCTCAATGCAATTGTAGTTCCGTATGAAAAATTCTATACGGCAACGCTTGTTTTTAAAGATGGGTTTAAAATAGACGTAGCTACAGCCCGAACGGAATACTATGAAAAACCAGGAGATTTACCACAAGTTGATGTGAGTACGATAAAGAAAGACCTTTACAGGAGAGATTTCACGATAAATGCGATGGCTATAAAATTAAATCCTAATGAGTTTGGAGTTCTTTACGACTTCTTCAATTGTCAGAAAGATTTGGAAGAGGGTATCATAAGAATTTTGCACAACCTTAGCTTTATCGAAGATCCAACACGGATGATTCGAGCGGTTAGATTCGAAACAAGGTACAACTTCAAAATAGAAGAGCATACACTCGAGATTCTGAAAAGAAACTTAGAAGCGAATTACTTAGAAAGGGTATCCGGTGCAAGGATAAGACAGGAGATAGAGAAAATATTGGAAGAAAAGCAACCTTTGGTTGCAGTAAGGCGCTTAGCAGAACTTGGCATTTTGAAACATATCTTTCCAAAAACTTATTACACACCCACGATGGACGAAAAGTTGGAGAGAATTTTCAGATTTCTGCCTTTAATTAAGCAAAGGTATCAAAATATAAGCGATTTCTATGCGATATCAACCGTGCTTTTGGAGTTTTACGACAAGGAAACTTTAGAGTTTATGAGAAATCGCTATGGATATCCTAAGAAGTTCATAGAGAGTTTGAAATTTACTGAGAATATGATGTTACCACTGAAATCAATGGTTGAATCAAAACTGGCTTTTTCAGATATTTACAAAGTTCTTGGTAAGGGCAATCCGTATATATTTATACATCTTTCTGCATACTTAGACGACGATGGTCAGCAGTACCTTATTAGGTACATAGATGCTATTCTTAGTACAAAACTCGAAAAGGTCACTGGAAAATACGTTATGGAGAAATTCAACCTCAAGTCAGGTCCGTTGATAAACGAAATTCTTGAAAAGTTGTATGCAATGAAATTAGACAACCCAAGTCTTGATGAAGTTTCGACTGTTGAGAAGATATTTGAAGAAACTCAAAATAAGATAAAGCAAGCAGAAGTTTCTGAAAATACGAATCGATAAAGGTTACCTTAACTGATGTGGGTGATTGCCAGTGGCTGAGAGTTCGATGAGGAGATACATACCATTCTTCATATTTTTTGCCATGTTTTTCTATGTAATTTTTGGGCTTGTAAAAGTTCAGATAATAGACCGACCGAAACACGTAGCACTCTTGAACTCCCTACTTGCTCGAAGCTTTTACAACAGAGGACTTCGTGGGACGATATATTCCTCAGATGGAGTTAAACTTGCTTGGAGTGAAAGGATACCAACACTCGTTTTGAAGAAATACACAGCGGAAGATGAGAAGCAACTGAGAAAATACATCGACGACTCTCAAATTGCTGTTTTGAAAAACAGCGGTAGTGTAGAAGTTACATGGGAACAGGCGTTTGTTTTGCAAAGCAAGGGCTATCAAATAGTTCCCATTGAAAAGCGCAAATCGTATAGTTTTCTTTATCACATTGTTGGTAGTGTAAACAAAGATGGCGAAGGTATTGCAGGACTTGAGTATGTTTACAATGAGGTGCTCAAGGGCAAATTGTCAGTGTCATACGGTATCAGGTCGCCGAGTGGAAAATATAGTCAAGACATCTTAGAGAATCTTGGAGAAAATGGTTTGGACCTCCAGACTACAATCAATTTTAAGCTCCAGAAGTATGCATACGATTTACTTACAGAACTTGCTACACCTTCCGTTATCATAGTAAGTGATGTCCGAACAGGCGATATCCTTGCAATGGTTTCGTATCCTTCACCGGATGTGGATTTGAACGAAGTTGATACACTTACATGGGAGAAACTGGTTAATGACCCGCTGAAACCATTGCTTAACAGAGCCATTTCAAACGTTTATCCACCAGGTTCTGCTTTTAAGGCAATAACAGCCATCGCTCAGATGCTCTACGGTCATCCATCTACACTTTCTTGTAGCGGAGTGTTTCACTACAGAGATTCAAAAGGAAGGATCACCGCAACTTACAAAGATTGGTTTATTACTGGACATGGAGTTGTAGACTTGAAAAAAGCAATACGCGTATCATGTAATGTATATTTTTACAACGCAGCTTTAGAAGTTGGGATTGATAAGCTTGTAAATGTTGCAAAAGCATTTTACCTTGACCAGAAAACGGGTATTAATTTACCAGGAGAAGTTGCTGGAACTCTACCGTCACCAGAGTGGAAATTAGAAAGATTCGGCGAAAAGTGGTATCCTGGTGATACTGTTCTTTTCGGAATTGGACAAGGCTTTCTTGATTTTACACCCATTCAAATTCTCAGCCTTTATAACACGATAGCTAACAAAGGCATATTTGTCAAACCAAGACTTGTTTTGAACGAGGAAATTTTAACCAAGAAAGTAGCGCTAGACATTCCTGAACCCGTATGGGATACCTTAATAGACGGACTGGAACAAGTGACAACTGTACAAGGACCCGCTTCCAGTGGTGGAACGGCTGCGAAAAGTTTCGAAGGTTTTAAAATCACCGTTGCGGGTAAAACAGGTACAGCTCAAACGCACAGTGGTCCTCCCCATGCATGGTTTGTGGGCTTTGCACCTTCAAGGAATCCAAAGTATTCTGTTGCTGTATTGGTAGAAAACGGGGGAAGTGGAGGACAAACCGCAGCTCCAGTAGCTCGTAAGGTATTCGATTTTATGCTGGAAAATGGTTTCTTTGATGAAGAAGAAAACGAAAAATAGGAAAACAGGAGGGAAATTGAGAAGTTATGGAAATAAGAGCATTGTATTTCAAAAACGATAAATGTGGTGTATGTGTTGCTTTTTTACCAAAAATGAAGAGAATAGCCGAGGACTACAATCTTGATCTAGAAGTTGTGGATGTGATTGAAAAACCCGAGATAGCAGGGCAGAACATGGTTTTCACAGTGCCAACAATAATATTTGTTGACAATGAGGGAAATGAGTTGAAAAGATTTGCAAGAAACTTTTCTGAATTTGAAATAAGAGAATACATTCAAAGAATGTATGACATACTCGGTATAGAAGTAGGTAAGAAGTAAAACTCAACTTTTCACTCTTCACAAGGGGGGCGTGGCTTATGGAGAAAGTGATAGGTATCTTAAGATTTGCATTGATGCGAGAAATTGAAGGAAGGGAATTTTACAAGGAGAAAGCAAAGAAGGTATCAAGTAAAGAAATCAAAGCTCTTCTGGAAGGACTTGCATACATGGAGGAGGACCACGTCAAGTTTATTGAAAATTTGATGAAAAAAGTAGAAAACAACGTAGAAGTGACTCTTGACGATGCACAACAAGCAATAGTTCGAACTGATTTCTTTGAAGGAAGAGAGAAATCGGAGATGGTGAATGGTTCGTTAGACCAGATGGCAAACGACCTTGCAATATTGAGAATGGCTTACCTTATCGAAGAAGACTTTGAAAAGTTTTACAAAGAGAGTGCAGAGAAGGTACCGGATCCTGAAATGAAAAAGATTTTGAACTTACTTGGAACTTGGGAAAACAGTCACAAGAAAGCTTTAGAAGAAGCTTACGAGGAAGCGAAGAGAAATTATTGGAGTCAGCAAGGCTTTGAACCTCTCTTCTAATTAAAAAATAACTCTTGATAAAGAGGCTCAGGATACCTGAGCCTCTTGTTTTTAAAGGGGAATCCTAAGCATTTGAGGATTTTGAAATCCTTCTATGGAATTGAATGTTCCTTTGATTCTAAAAGCTGGGTTATGATATAATACTATCGAATTTCTTGTGGTTTTCTTTTGGACTCTTCAAAAAGTGATGTAAGCGAATAATACACGGGGGGAAGTTTATGGAGGAGGTTGTGAAAGACAGGAAAAAAGTAGTGTTTTTTCTTTTTTTATTGCTTGTAATACTTAATGCTGATCAGATGGTCATGAGTCCCGTGATTGGGATGATAGAAAAAGAATTCAATATAACAGATTCTCACATAGGTCTTGTCGGTGGGGTTTTCAGTATAGTCGGTGCTTTGATTAGTCTTATATGGGGTTATCTTACAGACAAATACAGCAGGAAGTGGCTTTTGGTTTCTTCCATACTCGTAGGAGAGGTTCCCTGTCTTCTGACTGCTATTTCAAGTTCTTACGGTGAATTTTTCTTTTGGAGAGTGCTTACTGGAATTGGAATCGGGGCCTCATTTCCTATATCTTATTCACTTGTTGGAGACCTTTTTAGCCATAAAGAAAGAGGTAGAGTAGTATCTGTATTGGGTCTTGCTGCAACTGTTGGTAGCATAATGGGAATGCTCGTGGCAGGTTACACGGCTAATATTTTTGGTTGGAGGATACCTTTTATTCTTGTCTCTGCCCCCAACCTTCTTTTAATACCTTTAATAATCAACATACTGGAGGAACCAAGACGGGGAGCAAGTGAAGAAGGTTTTTCTGAAGCTGGTGTGGAGTATTCATATGTGACGAAGCTCTCAGATTACGCGCAACTGGTGAGAGTTAAGACCAATTTGCTTTTGTTTCTGCAAGGCATTGCTGGAACAATACCATGGGGCGCAATCCCTTACTTCATGATAGAGTTCTTTAGGCGAGAAAAATCTATGGATTTGAATCAAGCAACAACAATGTTTTTGCTCTTTGCATTAGGAAGTATAGTTGGAAACATTGTAGGTGGCTTTACGGGAGAAAAAATATACAAACGTTCAAAAAAACTTGTTCCATTTGTATCTGCTATTACAACCATATTAGGTGTTTTCCTAACTGTAAGTGTCTTCAGATATCCTTATACATCTGAGATGTCTAACGGAGCATTAGGATTTCTGACGTTCGGAATTTTAGGATTTGTCGCAGCTGCTATGGACTCATACACGGGACCTAACGTAAAAATGATGTTGCTAAATGTAAATGAACCAAAAGACAGGGGACGTATCTTCTCAATCTTTAACCTTACTGACTCGGTAGGAACTGGAATTGGTAGGTTTGTTGGAGGTTCTTTGTCTGTAGCTTTAGGAACGCTTGGAGCAGCTTTGGAAGTTACCGCGTATTTTTGGCTTGCTTGTGGATTTTTGCTCATGCTCTCAGCATGGTATTTTGAAATAGAAGTTGAGGCTCTTAACAAAAAGATGAGAGCACTTGCTATGGAAAGAGCTAATCAGGTAGTTAATGTGGAGACAGGTGATGAACAAAGGGAGTAATGGACAATAAAAAATGGCGGAGGCGGTGGGACTCGAACCCACACGGTGGTTTGACCACCACCGATTTTCAAGACCGGCTCCTTAGCCAGTTCGGACACGCCTCCGTCCAGCACGAAAGATTATACAACAACTCTTCGGTATCGTCAATAGCTGTGTATATAAACAAAAACTGCTTGCGGATAAAGGAGGTATGAAAATGAAAGAACTTAGGGAACTAAGTAAGTATCTCAAAAGGAAAATCACCGGGAAGACCTTGTATGCCTTACCACGTCAGTGGGTTATTTCCAATTATCCTGGAAAGCTTTCCATTAAGGATGG
Source organism: Fervidobacterium pennivorans DSM 9078 (assembly GCF_000235405.2). Lineage (NCBI taxonomy): Bacteria > Thermotogati > Thermotogota > Thermotogae > Thermotogales > Fervidobacteriaceae > Fervidobacterium > Fervidobacterium pennivorans. The sequence continues at coordinate 1,458,768 of NC_017095.1, read as the reverse complement.
AAGGTACTTTGTTGACCCTTATGAATATTACTCGATAATTATCGATATGATATTAGAAAACGACAAAGGTTTAGATTATTCAAAATCACTTGCGATGCTGAACGGGGAAAAGGATGCGACTTGGCTCAGAAAGGCGAAGATGTACGGCGCGTTGCCAAGAGCGACAACAGCTTATAATCACAAGGGATTTGGTGCCTTTGAACCTGAAGACATCTTTGGTTACAAAGAATCTGGAACGTTCCTTAAAATGATAGGATTTTTACCCTATCTAAAAGAAATGGGAATAAACGTACTTTACATGCTTCCTATCTCCAAGATGAGCGATGTTTTCAAAAAAGGTGAAGTTGGTTCGCCATACGCTGTAAAGAACCCAATAGAATTAGATGAAAGTTACGCGGATCCACTCCTTGAAGGGGTTAAGTTAGAAGAACAATTCAAAGCATTGGTGCAGGCTGCGCATATGCTTGGAATTAGAGTCGTACTGGATTTCATCCCACGCACTGCCGCAAGGGACAGCGATTTAATAAAGTCGCATCCTGATTGGTTCTACTGGATTAAAATAGAAGAAGCGGCAAGCTACAAACCACCACATATACCACAGCTTCCGTTTAAAATACCAGACCTTGAAGACTTAGAGGTTATATATTCAGCGGATGAAGTTAAAACACACCTATCCAAATTCACGTTATCGCCCGACAAAATTGACAAGCAGAAATGGGAAAAGGTTAAGAAGATGGAAGGGGATATACTTTCAAATATAGCCAGAGAGTTTGGAATTATAACACCTCCAGGCTTCTCAGATTGGGTGAACGACCCACAACCGACTTGGGACGATGTAACATTTCTTAGGCTATACCTTGACCATCCAGAGGCGAGCGCAAAGTATGTAAGCAAAGAGCAGCCACCATACGTATTATTTGATGTTATAAAATCAAGTAAATTCCCTGGGAGAAAGCCCAACAAAAAACTTTGGGAATACATAGCGAACATTATACCAACTTATCAGAAAAAATATGGCATAGACGGTGCGAGAATAGACATGGGACATGCGCTACCCCCACAGCTTCAGGATATGATAATCTCAGCGGCCAGAGAAATAGACCCAGCTTTTGGATTTATTGCTGAAGAACTGGAAATGAAAAATGACAAGAAAGCAAAAGCTGAAGGTTACGATTGTATTCTTGGAAACAGTTGGTATGCAGTCGCAAGACCTTCGGAATTCTACAGATTCATTGAAGAAATAATACCTAATCTTGAGGTCCCTTACATAGCCTCATGCGAAACGCCTGACACTCCGAGAATTGTTGCACGAGAAAATGGGAACAAGCTTAAATATCTTGCACCTGCTTTGCTGTATTTGTCACCGAATTCAATAGCTTACATCAACAGTGGTCAGGAAATAGAGGAAATTCAGCCCATGAATCTTGGGCTCGACAACACAATTTACGGAAAAACACTCTTGCCACCTGATGATCAATTTTATGGAAAACTTGCCTTTTTTGATTATTACGCCCTACACTGGGACAAAGCTAAAGAGGATATGTACAATTTCCTAAAATGGGTGTTGAAGATAAGAGATGAGATTTCTGAATTCATGGATTCTGAGTTCAGATACGTCTATTTAAATTACCAAGATGGGACAACTGCCAATTACAGTTATTGGAAAGGTGACAAGGGTGTCATAGTACTTGGAAACCTGGATTTCGTACACGAAAAGTACATAGAGATTCTTGTGAACGAGACAGTTGGTAGGAACATAGAAGTAAGAAGTGTAACTGTAGTAACAAGGCATGGGAAAAGGAAAATGGGATTCTCATTTGGCAACAACATTCCTGTGAACCTGATGCCTGGCGATTTTGTGATTCTTCTTGTTAATTGGGAGTAAATGATTATCACAGGTATATCAGGTAAATCAGGTAAATGTTGTGAGGTGCACTCATTCGAGTGCGCCTTTTTGTATTTTGTATTTTTATAGATTCCAGCCCAATCTTTAAATTAGATAGTCCTAAGTGACGTAGTGTGATATAATTATAGTAAGGAACAATTATGTAAAATTCTATGACTTTCTGCCCACAGGTGCTGGAGGTGATAAGCATGAAAGTTAGCATATATGGAGCCGGGCGTGTAGGAATTAGCGTAGCGTTTTCTTTACTTCATTACGGTATTGTAGATGAACTGGTAATTGTCGATATTGACAAAAACAGGGCTGAAGGCGAGGCTTTAGATTTACTTCACGCATCAGCTGTTTTCAAATATTGCAACATCTACGCTGGAAAGCCGGAGGATACCAAAGATAGTGATTTTATTATCATCACCGCTGGTAGGGCGCAGAGACCAGGCGAAACAAGGCTAGAGCTTCTTGCTGATAATGTAAGGATAATTAAAGAAATATCAGAGAATATCGTAAGGTATTCAAAAGATAGCTTGGTTATAAACATAACAAACCCCGTGGATGTTTTAACCTACTTTATTTGGAAATTCTCTGGATTACACTCTTCCAAAGTATTTGGTACTGGCACAACACTTGATACGGCAAGATTGAGAGCTTTGTTGGCAAAGCATTTAGACATTTCCCCGGCCAGTATTCATGCTTATGTTATTGGCGAGCATGGCGATAGTGAATTTATTCCGCTTTCGAACGCTATGGTTGGTGGAGTGCCTCTCACAGACTTTTGTGAAAAGTGTGAGAAAAAAGCAGGTGATACAATTCCATGCATCTCTTTCGAAAAAATAGCAAATGAGGTGAAAACGGCAGCTTATAAAATAATTGAGAAAAAGGGAGCAACAAATCTTGCTATAGGTGCCGTTACCGCAAAACTAATAGATAGCATATGGAAAAACGAGCGACGAGTCTGGACACCTTCAGTATATATAGAGGATGTGTATATTGGATATCCAGCAGTTTTAGGAAGAAAAGGCGTCGAAAAGGTTATGCATCTAACGTTAGAAAAAGACGAACAGGAGAAGCTTGAATATTCAAAGGCGGTTATAAGAAGAGCCATAAAAGAGATAGAAGCTGCGATGTTAATTTAATTTTCGGATTATCAAAAAATCCCCTTGACAGATTTAGGGTATCATAGTAAAATGTGTATCGCTTGACGAAGTGTGGGTGCGTAGCTCAGTGGGAGAGCGCTTCCTTGACGCGGAAGAGGTCGTAGGTTCAATCCCTGCCGCACCCACCAGTTTTTTATGAGCATTTAGAAAAGCGCTGGGGCGTCGTCTAATTGGCAGGACCCTGGACTTTGGCTCCAGTTGTGTAGGTTCGAGTCCTACCGCCCCAGCCAGTTTTCCAAAATGAAGCTCAGAAAATGACGGGCGCAGTCGCGCCTTTTATTTTGGATTTTTTCTATTTTATGGTTCGAATTATATTTTATACTCTTATCAAAAACGCCCGACTTAGTGTTCGAAACAAAAAATTCACACGGGCTTTATTGTATTTTTGAAAACGCATGGTTATAATATCTCACGAATGTAGATTTTGAAGGGAGGGTTAAGATGCCAACGATTAATCAGTTAGTAAGACACGGTAGACAGAAGGTTAAGGAGAAATCCAAGTCACCAGCGCTTCAAGGCCATCCACAGAAAAGGGGAGTTTGTGTTAGGGTTTCCACAATGACCCCAAAGAAACCAAACTCCGCTTTAAGAAAGATTGCAAAGGTTAGGCTCTCAAACGGTATAGAAGTTACTGCATACATTCCTGGTATAGGGCACAATCTACAAGAGCACTCTATCGTGCTTGTAAGAGGTGGAAGGGTTAAGGACTTACCGGGTGTTAGGTACAAGATAATCCGTGGAGCCCTCGACGCAGCTGGTGTTGAGAACAGGCGCCAGAGCAGAAGTAAGTATGGTACCAAGAGACCAAAAATGGGTGCAGCTGCGGCAGCTAAGGGTAAGAAATAAGGAGGGAATTAAATGAGGCGAAGAAGAGCCGAGGTTAGGGTAGTTCCACCAGACCCAGTCTATGGTGAAGTACTTGTAACTAAGATGATTAATAAAGTTATGTGGGATGGAAAGAAGTCAATCGCTCAGAAAATAGTGTATGGCGCAATTGAAATTCTTGAGCAAAAAACAGGAAAGAGTGGCATAGAAGTTTTCAAGCAAGCAGTAGAAAACGTCAAGCCTGTCGTTGAAGTTAGGCCAAGAAGAGTTGGTGGTGCAACGTATCAAGTTCCTGTTGAAGTTCAAGAACCAAGAAGAACAGCGCTTGCAATTAGATGGATAGTTGAGGCTGCAAGGTCGAAGAAGGGCAAACCAATGAAAGAGAAGCTTGCGGAAGAACTTTTGAACGCTTACAACAATACAGGTGCTGCAATTAAAAAGAGAGACGACGTTCACAAAATGGCGGAAGCTAACAGAGCATTTGCTCACTTTAGATGGTGATTTAAAACAAAAAAAGAAAGTGCCTTCGAGGAGGAAACTATGGAAGAGATAAAGGCTTTATATGTCGACTTGGATAAGCTTAGAAACATTGGAATAATGGCTCACATTGACGCCGGTAAGACAACAACAACCGAGCGTATTCTCTTTTTCACTGGAAGAAAGCACACCATCGGAAGTGTTGATGATGGAACAGCTACAATGGACTGGATGATACAGGAAAAGGAAAGAGGTATAACCATAACATCGGCAGCGACAACATGTTTTTGGAAAGGTCACAGAATAAACATAATCGATACACCAGGACATGTTGACTTCACAATCGAAGTTGAAAGATCACTAAGGGTTTTGGATGGAGCTATAGCTGTTTTTGACGCGACTGCCGGTGTTGAACCACAGTCTGAAACGGTCTGGAGACAAGCTGATAAGTACAACGTTCCAAGGATTGCGTTCATGAACAAAATGGATAAGACCGGTGCGGATTTTGAGATGGCTGTCCAGACTATGGTTGAAAGGCTTGGCGCTCATCCTATTCCAGTCCAGATTCCGATGGGTGCTGAAAGCGACTTCAAGGGTATCATTGACCTGATTCAAATGAAAGCCATCAGGTGGCTGAATCCAGAAGGTACGGAATATGTTTACGAAGAGATACCAGAAGAATGGCGCGAGAAGGCAGAAGAAGCTAGAGAAGATATGATCGAAAAAATAGCCGAAGTAGACGATGAAATAATGATGCTCTATCTTGAAGGAGAAGAGCCTACAGAAGAGCAGCTTCACGATGCTCTAAGAAGAATTACGATAGGGAACCTTGGAACGCCAGTGTTCTGTGGTTCTGCCAAGATGAATGTGGGCATTCAACCACTTTTGGATGGTGTTGTCAGGTATCTCCCATCCCCTCTTGATTTGCCACCTGTCAGAGGATACGACAAAAACGGTAACGAGGTTCAGGTATTTCCAAGAGAAGATGCACCTTTTGTGGCTTATGCATTCAAGATACAAACGGATCCATACGTTGGTAAACTTACATTCTTACGTGTTTACAGCGGACGTTTGGAAAAAGGAAGTTACGTTATCAACACTACTAAAGGTGTAAAAGAACGCGTTTCAAGGTTGATATTCTTACATGCAGATAAGAGAGAAGACGTTGAATATGTCAGAGCTGGAGACATCGTTGGTGTCATCGGAATGAAGAGCACAGTTACAGGCGATACCGTATGTGAAGAAGGAACTTACGTGATTCTTGAAAAGATGGAATTTCCTGAGCCGGTCATCTCCATCGCTATCGAGCCGGAAACTAAAGACGACGAAACAAAGCTTTCAAAAGCATTGCAATCGCTCCTTGAAGAAGATCCTTCGCTTAGAGCATATGTTGACCAAGAGACTGGAGAAACAATTCTTGCAGGCATGGGTGAACTCCACTTAGAAATCATTGTGGATAGGCTCAAAAGAGAATTCAACGTAAACGTCAGGGTTGGTAAACCACAGGTTGCTTACAGGGAAACGATAACCAGACCTGTGAGAGCGGAAGGTAAATACATTAGACAGAGCGGTGGTAGAGGTCAATACGGACACGTTGTTGTTGAATTCGAACCTCTAAGCCTTGACAAGACATTTGAATTTGAAGACAGAACAGTTGGTGGTGTGATACCAAAACAATACATTCCGGCAATTGAAGAAGGCATTAGAGAAGCAATGCAAGTTGGTGTTCTTGCAGGCTATCCAGTAGTTGGAGTAAAAGCTACGCTTGTTGATGGTTCTTACCACGAAGTTGACTCATCAGAAATGGCATTTAAGATAGCAGCAAGCATGGCATTTAAGGAAGCGATGGAAAAAGGTGCACCAGTTCTTTTGGAACCAATAATGAAAGTTGAAGTTACGACACCAGAAGAATACATGGGTAACATCATTGCAGATTTGAATTCCAGAAGAGCGCATATTGATGCACTTGAGAACAGAGGACACTTGAGAGTTATAAGGGCACTTGTACCATTAAGTGAAATGTTTGGTTACGCAACAACACTCAGGTCACTTTCTCAAGGAAGGGCGAACTACGTAATGGTCCTTTCGCACTACGACAAAGTACCTGACAAAGTTGCGGAAAAGATACTGAAGGGTGTTTAATTTACGAACAATTAACAAAAAAACTATACTCCACCATAGGTGAAAAAGGAGGGTCAAAGGTATGGCAAAGGAAAAATTTGTAAGAACCAAGCCTCACATGAACGTCGGTACGATTGGACACATTGACCACGGAAAGACAACACTTACAGCAGCTATCACAAAGTACTGTTCATTCTTTGGATGGGCAGAGTACACACCATACGAAATGATTGACAAGGCACCAGAAGAAAGAGCAAGAGGTATTACCATCAACATAACACACGTTGAATACCAAACAGAGAAGAGACACTACGCACACATCGACTGCCCAGGCCACGCTGACTACATCAAGAACATGATTACAGGTGCAGCTCAGATGGATGGTGCAATTCTCGTTGTTGCAGCAACAGACGGCCCAATGCCACAAACAAGAGAACACGTCCTTCTTGCAAGGCAAGTTAACGTTCCAGCAATGATAGTTTTCATTAACAAAGTTGATATGGTCGACGACCCAGAACTTGTTGACCTCGTTGAAATGGAAGTCAGAGACCTTCTCAGCAAATACGAATTCCCTGGTGACGAAGTTCCTGTAATCAGAGGTTCTGCTCTCAAAGCAGTTGAAGCAAACGATCCAAATGATCCAGCATTCAAACCAATTAAGGAACTTCTCGATGCAATGGACAACTACTTCCCAGAACCAGTTCGTGAAGTTGACAAACCATTCCTTATGCCTGTTGAAGACGTTTTCTCAATCACAGGTAGGGGTACGGTTGTCACAGGAAGAATTGAACGTGGTGTAATTAAACCAGGTGTTGAAGCCGAAATTATCGGTATGAGCTACGAAATTAAGAAGACAGTTATCACAAGCGTTGAAATGTTCAGAAAAGAACTCGATGAAGCAATCGCTGGTGACAACGTTGGGTGTCTGCTCAGAGGTATTGACAAAGACGAAGTAGAAAGAGGACAAGTTCTTGCAAAACCAGGCTCTATTACACCACACAAGAAGTTCAAAGCGAACATCTACGTTTTGAAGAAAGAAGAAGGTGGACGCCACACGCCATTTACAAAAGGTTACAAACCACAATTCTACATCAGAACAGCTGATGTTACAGGCGAAATTGTTGACCTTCCAGCTGGTGTAGAAATGGTTATGCCTGGTGATAACGTCGAAATGACAATCGAGCTTATCTACCCAGTTGCTATCGAAAAAGGTATGAGGTTCGCAGTTCGTGAAGGTGGAAGAACGGTTGGAGCAGGCGTTGTTTCTGAAATAATTGAATAATTTCATTTTTCAAGACCTGATTATGTAAATAGAGTAAATGGCTCTTTGACAAAACGGTAATCGGGGGGGTTCCCCCCCTTTTCTAAGAAGGAGGGTAAGACATGCCAGGACAGAAAATTAGAATCAGACTCAGGGCATATGACCATAGATTGCTAGATGAATCTGCTAAGAAGATAGTGGAAGTAGCTAAGCAAACAAATGCAAAGGTTTCCGGACCAATTCCACTACCAACGGAAAGAACGCTTTACGTTGTTCTCAGGTCACCATTGAAACATAAAGACTCACGTGAGCAATTTGAAAAGAAAATACACAAGAGACTTATAGATATCATTGAACCTAATTCAAAAACGATTGACGCTCTGATGAAGATAAACCTTCCAGCAGGTGTCGACGTTGAAATCAATCTGTGAGTCCTCGGAGGTGTTTTATGATGAAATTTATAATTGCTAGAAAAATCGGAATGACCCGCTTGTGGAAAGATGACAAGGTTGTTCCAGTGACGGTTTTGAAGGCTGGTCCATGCGTTGTTGTTCAGAAGAAAACCGTTGATAAAGATGGTTACAATGCTGTCCAGCTTGGATTTGAAGAAGTCAGTGAGAAGAAACTCACAAAGCCACTTCTTGGAGTTTTCAAGAAAGCAAACGTGAAACCTATGAGAGTATTAAAAGAATTTAGAGTAGACAATGTAGACGAATACTCTGTCGGACAAGAAATCACAGTTGCAATTTTCCAAGAAGGCGATAAAATTGACATTACGGGTTGGACCAAAGGTAGAGGTTTCGCAGGTGCAATGAAGAGATGGAACTTCCAGGGTGGTCCAAAATCACATGGTGCGAAATTCCACAGAGAACTTGGTTCTGTCGGTCAGCACACCGAACCAGCAAGGATTTTCAAAGGTAAGAGGATGCCTGGAAGGTATGGAAATGAAAGGGTTACAATACTCAATTCGGAAGTTGTGAAAGTTGACCCTGAAAATAACCTTATAGCGGTTAAAGGTGGAGTGCCAGGAGCGAGGGGCAGCCTTGTTCTCATCAGAAGCGCTGTGAAAGTGGATAAGTGATTATTCTAAATATTATTTTGAAGCATGGCGCTTTCTGATAGAGTTCAGGGACGTGCTCCGAAAACGGAGTAAGGGAGGAAGAAGAACATGGCACATGTGGCACTTTGGAACATAAAAGGTGAGAAGATTGGAACAATCGAAGTTAGTGACGAAGTTTTTAACATCGAACCAAACCTTGATGTTATGTGGCGCTACATCGATATGCAGCTTACAAACGCAAGAGCAGGAACAGCATCTACAAAGACTAGAGGAGAAGTTTCCGGTGGTGGAAGGAAACCGTGGCCACAAAAACACACTGGTAGGGCAAGGCAAGGCTCGATAAGGGCTATTCACTGGAGGCACGGTGGTGTTGCTCACGGTCCAAAACCAAGGAAATTCTTGAAGAGATTGAACAAGAAGATGAAAAGACTCGCATTGAAGTCAGCACTATCCGTAAGATTCAGAGAAGGGAACCTCATTGTTCTGAGTGATATACGATTTGATAAACCTCAAACGAAACAGATGAGAGAAGTTTTGAAGGCCCTCGGAATCGCTGACGAAAAGGTTCTTTTCGTTCTTCCAAAGAAAGAAGATTCTTACGTAAACGTAAAGCTTTCCGGAAGAAATATTCCAGGTGTGAAGGTTATCATTGCAGATAACCCGAACAACAATGAAGGAAATAACATCGACGGTTTGAACGTTTACGACATTATCAATGCATCAAAGGTTGTCCTTACTGAGGGCACCGTTCGCAAAATTGAGGAGGTGCTCGGAAAATGAGAAAAGATTATTCTGACATCATCATCAGACCGATTATCAGTGAAAAATCAATGAACCTGAGAGCAGAAAGAGAATACGTATTCGAAGTAGACAAAAATGCAAATAAGAAAGAGATAAAAGAAGCAGTTGAAAAACTTTTTAACGTTAAAGTAGAACGAGTCAACACACTTATCGTGAAGCCAAAGCCCAAAAGAGACCTCAGAAGAGGTTATATGGCAAGAGAAGGACATACAAAAGAATGGAAAAAAGCCATAGTCAAATTAGCAGAAGGCTACACGATTAAAGAACTCCAAGCGTAAGGGGTGAATAACAATGGGTCTTAAAAGATTCAAGCCAACAACTCCAGGTAGAAGATTCATGGTCATACCAGACTTTTCGGAAATCACAAAAACAGAACCCGAAAAGTCGTTGGTAGTTCCTCTTAAGAAGACGGGAGGAAGGAACCACCACGGAAGAATCACAGTGAGATTCAGAGGTGGTGGCCACAAGAGGCTTTACAGGATAGTTGACTTCAGAAGATGGGAAAAAGAAAATATTCCCGCGAAAGTTGTTGCAATAGAGTACGATCCTAACAGAACAGCAAGAATTGCTCTGCTTGTTTACGCTGATGGTGAGAAGAGATACATACTTGCTCCAAACGGTTTAAACGTTGGAGACACAGTGATGGCTGGACCAAACGCTGAAATAAAGCCAGGTAACGCGCTTCCACTTGAAAACATCCCAGTTGGTACAATTGTTCACAACATAGAGTTCTACCCACGTGGTGGTGCTAAAATAGCAAGAAGTGCTGGTGTTTCTTGTCAGTTAATGGCAAAAGAAGGCGACTATGCACTTCTTAGAATGCCTTCTGGAGAGCTTCGCAAAGTTCATGTCAGATGCTACGCAACGGTTGGCGTTGTAGGGAACGAAGACCACAAAAACGAATCTTCCGGTAAAGCCGGTAGGGAAAGATGGAAAGGTAGAAGACCACACGTCCGTGGTGTTGCCATGAACCCAGTTGATCACCCACACGGTGGTGGAGAAGGTAGAGGTAAAGGTCACCATCCGCAAAGCCCATGGGGCGTTCCAGCGAAAGGTTACAAGACAAGAAGAGGAAAGAGACCAAGCGATAAATTCATTGTAAGAAGAAGGAACGCTTAAAAGCAACGCTTAATAAGTTGATATAAGTTGATAAGTGTTGAGCAATCAGGAGGTGTAATAAATGAGCCGTTCCAGTAAAAAAGGACCTTATGTAGATCCGAAACTGTTAAAGAAGATAAGAATGCTTAACGAGACTGGTGAAAAGAAGATTATCAAAACATGGAGCAGGGCAAGTACAATAGTTCCCGAAATGGTTGGCCACACAATTGCGGTCTACAACGGTATGAAACACATTCCGGTCTACATAACGGAAAACATGGTTGGTCACAAGCTTGGCGAATTCTCGTTCACCAGGAGATTTGGAGGTCACACGAACAAATCAGCTAAAAAAGGTGAGGTCAAGAAATAAGGAGGGAGTATATAATGCAACCCATCGTCAAACGAGAAGGACTCAAAAGGTCCAAGTTCCATGCAAAACGCAAAGAGGTTCTTGCAACGTTACCAAAATATGAAGCACGTGCTGTTGCAAGGTTCGTGCGCATATCTCCTAGGAAGGCAAGAGCTGTTGTTAACTCCATAAGGGGTAAAAATGTTTCAGAAGCGTATACAATTCTTGAATTTTCGCCTAAAAAGGCTGCACGAATCGTGTACAATGTGCTAAAATCTGCAGTAGCGAATGCAACGAATAACTTTGGACTTTCCGAAGACAACCTTTATGTTGCCGAATGCTACGTAAACGACGGACCAAGAATGAAGAGAGTTTGGCCACGCGGTAGAGGAAGAGCGGACATCATTCAGAAAAGGATGTCCCATATAACTGTTGTTGTTAGAGACAGGGAAAAAGAAAAAGAATACAAAGAAAATGCAAAATAATACAAAAACATGCTTGTGAGGTGATATAGGTGGGTCAAAAAGTTCATCCAAAGGGTTTTAGGCTCGGATTAACGGCAGAATGGGACGCACAGTGGTTCAATGAGAAAAAATACAGTGAATACTTGCTCGAAGACGAAGCCATCAGGGACTTCATAAAGAAAACATACAACCAAGCAGGTATTGCAAGAGTATTTATCCAAAGACCAGATGCTGAAAGAGTATTGGTCACTATCCATGCAGCAAGACCTGGAATTCTCATTGGAAGAAAAGGTGCTGGCATAACAGAACTCAGACAATCACTCGAGAGCAAATTTAACAGGAAGTTTGGTGTTGACATAGTTGAAGTAAAAACGCCTGAGACGGAGGCAACGCTCGTAGCAGAATCCATTGCGCAGAAAATTGAGAAGAGGGCTTCCTACAAGATTGTCATGAAAAGAGCAATCGCTGCTGCAATGAGAAGAGGAGCAAAGGGAATAAAGATAATGGTCTCTGGTAGGTTGGCAGGTGCTGAAATTGCAAGAACTGAGTGGTATTTGAAGGGAAGACTCCCACTCCAGACGCTTAGAGCTATCATAGATTACTCTACAGCCAGAGCGGAAACAAAATATGGAACCATAGGTGTGAAGGTTTGGATATACAAAGGCGACGCGAATATATAACGCAAAAATGATTTTTTAGAACTTATCGACTCGAGAACGTGACACGATAGTGTAAAAGGAGGTTAGCAAAACCATGTTGATGCCGAAAAGAGTAAAATACAGAAAACAGCAAAGAGGCCGAACAAAAGGCGATGCAAAAGGTGGAGCATTGGTTGTTTTTGGTGAATACGGCCTTAAAGCATTAGAACCAGCTTGGATTACAGCACAACAGATAGAAGCTTGCAGGTTGGCGATAACAAGGACTCTCAAAAAGGAAGGAAAACTGTGGATAAAGATATTCCCAGACAAGTCCTACACGAAACATCCACCTGAAACAAAACTCGGAAAAGGTAAGGGTAACGTTGAAGGTTGGGTTGCTGTAGTAAAACCTGGAAAGGTAATGTTTGAAATCGGTGGTGTGGACGAAGAAACAGCTATCAAAGCGCTCGAATACGCGGCAACAAAACTTCCGATAAAGACAAAGATAGTTACGAGACATCACATAGGTGGTGAAGCGGTATGAAGCCTGTGGAGATTAGAAATATGAGCAATGAAGAATTGTTAAAGCTTTTAGAGGAAAAGAAAAGAACACTTATGAACTTGAGATTCCAAAACGCGATGGGAGAACTTAGGGACTTCAGCTTGATTCAAAAAACCAAAAGGGACATCGCACGAATCAAAACAATCCTTCGCGAACGTGAACTTGGTATAAGGAGGTAATCCACATGCCTAAGAAAAGATTCATCGGAGTTGTTGTTAGCGATAAAATGGATAAGACTGTAACTGTTAAAGTGGAAAGACTTGTTAAACATCCAAAGTTTGGAAAATATGTGAAAAGATCTAAGAAATTCTACGCTCACGATGAGAACAACGCTTGTAGGATTGGAGACATTGTCGAAATTGAAGAATCAAGACCTCTCAGCAAATTGAAAAGATGGGTCGTTGTAAGAATCGTTGAACGTTCAAGACTTGGAGAAACGCCTGAGGCAGAGGTATTAGACACGGAACTACTTGAAGGGGGTAGTGAACAATGATACAGAACGAAAGCTACCTCGTAGCAGCGGACAATTCTGGTGCTAAGGTTTTAAGAGTTATAAGAGTGCTTGGAGGTTCTCACAAGAAGTATGGAACAGTTGGTGACATTGTGGTTTGCAGCGTTAGGGAAGCTGTACCAAACACAGATATTAAGAAGGGTGATGTTGTAAAAGCAGTTATTGTAAGGACAAGAAAAGAAATTAGAAGACCAGACGGAAGTTACATAAGATTTGATGACAATGCAGCTGTGGTACTTGATAAGTTTAATCAGCCAAAGGGAACACGTGTCTTTGGACCAGTGGCAAGGGAACTTAGAGAAAAAGGATTCATGAAAATAGTATCTCTTGCTCCAGAAGTATGGTAAGGGGTGGTAATCGATGGCACAGAAGATTAAAAAAGGTGATACAGTTCAGGTTATTTCTGGAAGAGATAAAGGTAAAAGAGGAGAAGTTATACAAGTTCTCCCAAAGGAACAGAAGATTCTTGTCAGAGGAGTAAACGTAGTAAAGAGACACCAAAGACCAACCGGACAGCTGAGACAGGGAGGAATTATCGAGAAAGAGTCACCACTTTACTGGTCAAAGGTCATGCTCGTGTGTCCAAGCTGTGATAAACCAACAAGAGTAGGTTTTAAAGTGCTTGAAGACGGTTCAAAAGTGAGATTTTGCAAGAAATGCGGAGAAATCATAGATAAGAAGTAAGGAGGAGTAAAAAATGGCCTACGAATACGTACCGCTGAAAGATAAATACCTTAAAGAAGTGGTACCGACGTTAATGAAAGAATTCGGTTACAAAAATATCCACGAAGTTCCAAAGCTAGTTAAGGTTGTAATTAACATGGGTGTTGGAGAAGGTGCGAGAAATAAAGAAATCATTGAGACACACGCGAGAGAACTCGCATTGATTACAGGTCAAAAGCCTCTCATTACAAGGGCAAAGAAGAGTATATCAAACTTCAAAATCAGAAAAGGCATGACAATTGGTGTTAAGGTCACTCTTAGGGGACCAAGGATGTATAACTTCGTTTACAAGCTCGTCAACCTTGTTCTTCCAAAAGTTAGGGACTTCAGAGGACTCAATCCAAACTCATTTGATGGAAAAGGAAATTACAGCTTTGGTTTAACAGAACAACTCGTCTTCCCAGAAATTTCACCAGACCAGATTAAAAGAATTCAAGGTATGGATATCATAATTGTGACAACGGCGAAGAGAGACGAGGAAGCAAGAAGGCTTTTGGAATTGCTTGGCTTCCCATTCAGAAAGCAGTAAGATAATCGTGAGGAGGGAATATTAAATGGCAAAAAAATCAATGGTTGAAAGATGGAAGAAACCGAAAAAGTACAAAGTTAGAGAGTACTCGAGGTGCCATATTTGTGGAAGGGCGCGCTCGGTTTACAGAGAATTCGGAATATGCAGAATTTGCTTTAGAAGACTCGCTAGCGAAGGAAAACTCCCGGGCGTTAAGAAAGCAAGTTGGTAATCATGGAGGTGTTAACCGTGTGGAGCGACCCAATAGCTGACATGCTTACAAGAATTAGAAATGCAAACCTTGTTTTCAAAGACCAAGTAGATGTTCCTGCTTCTAACCTCAAAAAAGCGATAGCTGATATTCTTGTAAGAGAGGGATTCATAAAAGGATACACATATATTGAAGACGGTAAGCAGGGAATACTAAGAATTCAGATGAAATACAAAGGTTCAAGAAAGAACAGAGAAAGAGTAATTCACGGGATTGTGCGTGTTTCTAAACCTGGGAGAAGGATTTACGTTGGTAAAGCCAACCTCCCTAGAGTTAAAAATGGATTAGGAATAGCTATTCTCTCAACATCCAAAGGTGTGCTCACCGACAAAGAAGCAGCTGAACTTGGAGTCGGTGGAGAAGTTATCGCCTACATCTGGTAAGGAGGTGCAGCCACATGTCTCGTATTGCGAAAAAACCCGTCGTACTTCCATCGAATGTTCAGTTAACAATCACCGACTCTGAAATAAAGGTAAAGGGTCCAAAGGGCGAGTTGAAACTCGCTACTCACCCATATGTGACCATCAAGGTAGAAGGCAACGAAGTTTGGTTTTCACCAAACCTTGAAGTGGCAAAGAGAAAAGCAGATGAAAAGAAATTTAAAGCTATGGTTGGGACATACTGGAGACTTGTAAGAAACATGGTAATTGGTGTTACAGAAGGATTCAAGAAAGAACTTGAAATCGTAGGTGTTGGTTACAGGGCACAACTTCAGGGTAACAAGCTTATCATGAACCTTGGATATGCTCATCCTGTCGAAATGGATATACCATCAGATATAAAAGTGGAAGTCCCTGCACCAAACAAAATCATCGTTAGTGGTATTGACAAGCAAAGAGTAGGCCAATTTGCAGCTGATATTAGAAGATGGAGAGAACCTAACCCATACAGTGGAAAGGGTATTAAATACGTAGACGAAGTTATCAGACTCAAAGAAGGAAAGAAAGCATAAGGGGGTATAAAACGTGATTAAGAGAGAAGACCGCAAGAAATTGAGGCTCATCAGGCATAGAAGAATAAGGAAAAAAATATTTGGAACACCTGAAAGACCAAGACTCGCTGTCTACAGAAGCGAAAAGCACATCTATGCTCAGATAATAGACGACACCGTTGGAAGAACACTTGTTGCAGCATCTACGGTTGAGAAAGACATAAAGGAAAGGGTTAAAAAGACTTGGAATGTAGCGGCAGCTAAAGAGGTAGGAAAAATTATTGCCGAGAGAGCATTGGCAAAAGGTATAACGACCGTTGTCTTTGACCGTGGCGGATTCAAATACCATGGAAGAATTAAAGCTCTTGCAGATGCTGCAAGAGAAGCCGGATTGAAATTCTAATTGTTTAGGTTAGGAGGTGCTCACAGTGTCAGAAATTACAGAAAAGATAAAACAGTCTGCCGAGACATTTGAGGAAAGAATAATAGAAATCAGAAGAACAACGAAGGTTACAAAAGGTGGTAAGAACCTTTCGTTTAGAGTACTTGCCGTTGTTGGTAACAGGGATGGTAAAGTTGGTGTTGGTGTTGGAAAGGCAAGAGAAGTGCCCGATGCTATTAGAAAAGCTCTTGTAAGTGCAAGAAAAAATGTGATAGAGGTGCCTGTTGTAAAAGGAACAATACCACACGAAGTTGTTGGCAAGCAGGACGCTGCAAAGATACTCATGAAACCAGCTGCACCTGGTACCGGTATCATCGCAAACGGTACAGTTCGTGCTATTCTTGAATTAGCAGGTGTTCAGAACGTCCTAACAAAAGCAATGGGTTCGACAAACCCGGTTGTAATGGCTCAGGCAACCATTAATGGAATAAAGAATCTCTACCCAATTGAAAAGATAGCAGCACTAAGAGATATAACCCCAGCTCAGGTAGTTCGTGGTGTTAAAAAGGAGGGTTAAGATATGAAGAAATTGAAAATTACACTCGTAAGAAGTCCAATTGGATACAAATATGACCAAAAGGATACAGTCAGAAGACTTGGTCTGAGAAAGATGCATCAGACTGTAATTAAGGATGACACACCACAGATTAGAGGTATGGTTGAAAAAGTCAAGCACCTTCTTAAGGTTGAAGAGATTGAAGAATAATAATAAGGAGGGAATAAGAAATGCCTGAAATTCTTACTATAGACCAGCTTAGACCAACTCCTGGTTCAAACAAAAAGTTCAAACGTCTTGGGAGAGGTCAAGGCTCCGGAAAAGGAAAGACGGCAGGTAGAGGGCACAAAGGTCAAAAAGCAAGAGGAACGGGTAAGGTCAGTCCATGGATGGAAGGTGGGCAGACGCCACTGCACAGAAGACTTCCAAAGTTTGGATTTAAGAACTTCACAAAGAAAGTCTACGCTGTCGTTAACCTTGATACACTTGAGGAAAAATTCGAAAGCAACGATGTGGTAACTCCAGAAGTTCTTTTGGAGAAAGGTATAATTAAAAAGATTTATGACGGTGTTAAGATACTTGCCAGAGGAGAAATAACAAAACCACTCGTAGTTAAGGCGCACAAGTTTAGTGAAAAGGCGAAGGAGAAGATAGAAAAAGTCGGCGGTAAAATAGAGGTGATATAATAATGTGGAAAGCGCTGCGCAATGCGATGAAGATTCCAGAGGTGCGGGATAGGGTTATCTTTACATTTTTAATGTTGCTTGTCTTCAGGCTGGGGATTTACGTTCCAGTTCCTGGCATAAACATCAAAGCTTGGGGGGAAGCGCTTTCCAAGCAGGGCACCGGCCTTGCCGGTGGCGTTCTTAGTTTTTACGATGTGTTCACCGGTGGTGCGTTTAGCAGATTCTCTGTATTCTCAATGAGTGTTACACCATATATCAACGCATCAATTATTATGCAACTCCTTGCTTCCATTATTCCTTCTCTCAAAGAGCTTCTCAAAGAGGGAGAAGAAGGTAGGAAAAAATTCCAGCATTACACGAAGAATCTAACAATCGGTCTTGCAGCACTTCAATCATTTGTTGTATCGTTCGGCTTAGCTAACAGCTATCAAGGGATAATTGCAGTGAATAAGTGGTTGTTCTCCTTTGTCTCAACAGTATCCCTTGTTGCTGGAACTATGTTCTTGCTCTGGATAGGTGATAGGATTACCGAAAAGGGTATTGGTAATGGTGTAAGTATCCTTATTTTTGCAGGTATCGTTTCAAGATATCCAGCCTACTTCAGGACTGCGGTTCTTGGAAATCTCAACATATTCGGTTGGATTTTCCTTATCGCAGTTGCAGTATTCATGGTTGTTGCTATAATTTACGTCCAGCAAGCTGAGAGAAGAATCAAGATTGAATACGCTACAAGAATGGTTGGAAGAAGGATATACGGTGGAACAAGCACGTATCTGCCGATAAAGGTCAATCACTCTGGAGTTATCCCAATAATCTTTGCATGGGCAATAGTTAGCATCCCAGAAGCGATTGCACAAATCACAGGTGCACAGTGGGCAATCAAACTTTTTAGTATGCAAAGCCCACTTATGATAATAATTTACGCGTTGCTAATATTCTTCTTCACATACTTCTATAGCGTTGTAGTCATCGATCCAAAAGACATTTCAGAAAATATCAAACGCTACGGTGGGTTTATCCCTGGCATCAGAGCTGGAAAACCAACGGAAGAATACATCACTTACGTGCTTAACAGAGTGACGTTTATAGGTGCCATCTTCTTGGTCGGTATTTCCTTGCTCCCATATCTTGTTGAGGGTATAACAAGAGTCAACATTTGGCTTGGTGGAACAAGTGCTCTTATCGCTGTTGGTGTTGCACTTGATATAGCTCAGCAGATAGAAGCACACCTTATAATGAGAAATTACGAAGGTTTTGTAAAGAAGGGAAAAATAGCTGGTAGAAGATAAGAGAGATAAGAAGGTGGAGACATGAACCTGGTATTTTTGGGACCTCCGGGTGCTGGAAAAGGAACGTATGCAAAAAGGTTAGTTGAAAAATACAATATACCACATATCTCAACAGGTGATATATTTAGAGAAGCAATAGCAAAAGGAACAGAATTGGGAAAGAAAGTGCAGGACATTGTGAATTCTGGAAATCTTGTTCCAGATGAACTAACAAATGCCTTGGTCGAGGAGAGATTAAGACAACCAGATTGTGCAAATGGCTTTATTCTGGATGGATATCCAAGGACGCTAAACCAGGCTCAAGCATTAGACGGTATGCTTTCTTCTATGGGTAAAACATTGGATGCAGCTATATACTTCGAAGTCGATGAAGAAACCGTTGTCCAAAGGATTTCAACCAGAAGAGTGTGTTCTAAATGTGGAAAGGTTTATAATTTAATTACACTACCACCAAAGCAGGATGGAATTTGCGACGATTGTGGTGGACAACTAATTCAAAGGGAAGATGATAAAGAAGAGGTTGTTAGAAGCCGATATAGAGTCTATATCGAAAAAACGTCGCCGTTAATCGAATATTATAGAAATCAAAACAAACTTTTTACTTTAGATGGCAGAAAGAGTGTAGAAGAAGTAATGAAAATGTTGTTTAATATATTGGGTGGTATCAAAAAGAAATGATACGGCTTAAGACCGAACAAGAAATAGAAAAAATGAGAATCGCGGGACGTGCAGTTGCAGCTGTGCTTGAAGAAGCAAAGAAGATAGTAGTTGAGGGTGCAACTGCATACGATATAGAAATGATGGCAGAAAAAGTTATCAAAGAGCATCGCTGTGAACCAGCTTTCAAAGGTTACGGAGGATATCCTTATATCACAACCGTTTCAGTAAACGAAGAGGTTATACACGGTTTTCCTTTGAAGAGTAAAGTTTTCAAAAAAGGTGATATTGTTTCAGTAGACGTTGGAGCAATATACGAAGGATACTATGGAGACGGTGCTGCTACGTTTATTGTAGGTTCAACAGATGAAACTGGGAAAAAGCTTGTTGAAGTTACCAAACAATCTCTGACGCGTGCGATAGAATTAATAAAACCAGGCGTAAGGTTGGGAGATGTATCTTACGAAATACAAAGTTACGTAGAAAGCCACGGATTCAACGTTGTTAGGGATTTTGTAGGTCACGGTGTAGGAAAACAGCTACACGAAGACCCACAAGTTCCAAACTATGGTAAACCAGGAACGGGTTTGGTTTTAAAGGCGGGAATGACACTTGCTATAGAACCTATGGTTACTGAAGGCGGCTGGCACGTAGTAGTTTTGGAAGACGGGTGGACCGTGGTTACCGTTGATGGTAAACGCGCGGCACATTTTGAACATACTATTGTGGTTACGGAGAACGGTTGTGAGATATTGACAACTTTGTAAGTGGTTTAACAAACGTGGGAAGTTTTGGAAGGCTGAGAGGTGATTTTTCTGAAAAACAAGGAAGACGTCATACGAATGGAAGGAACAATAGTTGAAGCACTACCTAACGCCATGTTCAGAGTACAACTCGACAATGGGTTCAAAGTGTTAGCACATGTATCCGGAAAAATGCGAAAAAATTTCATCAGACTTGTACCAGGAGACCGTGTCGTTGTTGAACTAACAGTTTACGACCTTACACGTGGTCGGATAGTCTATCGAAAGAAGATAGACGCTAAAGGCGAAGAAGAGATACTTGACGACGAAGAATGAATAACAATAAAACAGAAAAATTTTTCCGAAAGGAGAGGTAACTATGAAGGTGAAAGCATCCGTTGGAAAAAGATGCGAGTACTGTAAGATTATCAGAAGAAGAGGAAGAGTATACGTTATTTGTAAGGTAAACCCCAAACACAACCAAAGACAGGGATAAGATTGTGGAAAATTTTTTGAGGAGGGAGATTAATGGCTCGTATTGTTGGTGTTGAAATACCGAGCAACAAAAAGGTTCACATCGCACTTAGATACATATACGGAATAGGACCAACCAGAGCACTTGAAATCTGCAAGAACACAGGTGTGGATCCAGAAAAAAGAGTTAAAGACCTTACAGAAGACGAAATCAGCAAGATTTCATCTTTCATTCAGCAGAACTACAAGGTCGAAGGTGAGTTAAGAACAGAAGTTATGAGAAATATCAAGAGGCTTATAGATATCGGGTGTTACCGCGGCTTAAGGCACAAATTGGGGCTTCCAGTAAGAGGTCAGAGAACCAGGTCGAATGCAAGGACGCGAAAAGGTCCAAGACCAAGCAGGATTAAGAAAAAAGGTAAATAAGTTTCTAACGACCTGAAAGGTTAAGAAGATTAGTTATATTTCTTAGGACCGAAAGAACCGAAGGAGGGAAAGCTAAATGGCGAAAGGTCGAACAAGAGCAAAAGCTAAGAAAAAGGTAACCGTTGACCATGGTGTGGTACACATCAAATCTACGTACAATAACACAATTGTCACATTAACGGACCCAAATGGAAACGTTTTAACATGGGGTAGCGGTGGTACAGCAGGTTTTGAGGGAACAAGAAAAGGAACACCATACGCAGCTCAGCTTGCAGCTGATAAGGTAGCAAAAGAAGCTATCAAGATGGGAATTAAGAAGGTCGACGTAATCGTCAAAGGACCCGGTGCAGGTAGAGAAACAGCCATCAGAACACTCCAAGCAGCAGGGTTGGAAATCGAAAACATAAGAGATGCCACACCAATTCCATTCAACGGATGCAGACCACCGAAAAGAAGAAGAGTCTAATTTACGAATTTGGTGTCTGAGTGATAAGGAGGGAAAATAATGGCACGTTACACAGGTGCTCTTTGCAGGCTTTGTAGAAGAGAAGGAATGAAGCTTTATTTGAAAGGTGAAAGATGTTTCAGCGAAAAATGTCCTTTTGACAGAAGACCTTTTGCACCAGGGCAACACGGTAGGGAAAAGAAGAAATTGACGCAATATGGTTTGCAATTAAGGGCAAAACAAACAATGAAGAGAATATACGGTGTGCTTGAAAAACAGTTCAGAATTTACTACGAACGAGCTGCAAAACAAGCGGGCGATACCCGTGAAAACTTGGTTGCCCAGGTTGAAAGAAGACTTGATAACGTGGTATATAGACTTGGATTTGCCATCAACAGAAGAACCGCAAGGCAACTTGTTTCACACGGTCACATCCTTGTAAACGGCAAAAAGGTTGATATACCGTCATACCAAGTAAGACCTGGTGATGTTATTTCCATAAAAGAAAGCAGTAGAGGAATTCAACCGATAAAACAAGCACTCGAACTTAACAAAGGTAGAGCAGTTGCTCCATGGCTTGAGGTAGATTACGACCAATTCACAGGAAAATACGTCAGAAATCCGAAACTTGAAGAAGTTACAGACCTTCCAGTTAATGTTCAGGCTATCGTTGAATTCTACTCGAGGTGATGTTAATGCTTCAAACTTTTGGAAGAAAGTTCAGACTCGAAGAGCAAGCGGAATACGAAGACCATTACTATGCGAAGTACTCCGTGTCTCCACTTGAAAAAGGTTACGCAGTCACAATAGGGAACACGTTGAGAAGGGTTCTGCTCTCTTCGATTCCCAGTTTTGCTATCACAGATGTCAGGTTCATAAAGCCTGAGAAATACCACGAGTTTGATACAATAGAAGGTGTTAAAGAAGACATAATGGATATCCTGCTGAATCTAAAAAAAGTCCAGCTACGCGTAGAGGCATACGTTGAATCACCTGTTAAGCTTGTTATTGAAAAGAAGGGACCAGCTGTGTTGACAGCCAAAGATATCCAATGCCCAGCTGGAGTCGTGGTGGTAAATCCAAATCATTACATAGCCACGCTTAATGAGGATGCCGATATTGAGATTGAACTTTACGCAACATTTGGAAAGGGGTTTGTCCCTGCAAGCGAAAGAAATGAAAGGCCAGAAATCGGCTGGATTGTCATGGATGGGGTTTACAGCCCTGTTTTGAAAGTGAACTGGCTTGTTGAAAACGTGCGTGTTGACAAAAGAACGGACTTTGAAAAACTGATACTCGAAATCTGGACGAAAAAGAGTATAAAACCTGCTGAGGCTTTGAAACACTCATTGAAAATAATACTGGACCACTTCAGCTTTATTGAACAAAGTCTCAGCGATGTTGAAGAATTGCCTATTCCAGCATATCAAGAAACTTATTCTGTAGTTGAAGAAAGCGTATCTACAGAAGATGTTGCATCAAAGAAAATAGAAGAACTTGAACTTTCTGCAAGGTCACTGAACTGCTTGAAGAGGGACAAAATAGAAACGATAGGTGACTTGCTCGAGAGGACAGAGGAAGATTTGCTCAAAATCAAGAATTTTGGAGTTAAATCACTTGAAGAGGTGAAGGAAAAGCTCAAAGAAAAATTCGGTCTTTCGCTAAGAAAGGGGGACAAATGAGATGAGACATCGAATGAAGAGAAACAAAATCAATAGATACGGTTCTCACAGAATATCTCTCATGAGAAACCTTGCAAAAGAAATAATTGAGCACGGAACCATTATGACAACAACGGTGAAAGCAAAAGTGGGAAAGACATACATAGAAAAGCTTATAACAAAGGCAATAAAAGCTTACAAAATTAAGGATGAAAACAAAGCAGAAAGCGTAGCTCTCAGAAGACAAATATTTGCAGAACTTGGTGACAGAAGACTTGTGAACAAACTTGTCGATGAAATAGCTCCAAAATACGCTTCCAGAAACGGAGGTTACACAAGGGTTATCAAAGTTGGTCAAAGAAGAGGCGACGGTGCAGAACTTTCCGTGCTCCAGCTTGTTGAAGAATAACTCTTGAGCAAAAAATGGCGAACTGATTATTCACAGCAAAAGAGGGGGCGTAATGCCCCTTTTTAAAGTGATAAAGGCTTCAAATAAACTAGGAGGTGCAAAGATGGAAGTCAAAGAAATCTCAAAAGATAAGAACATGATAGTACGTGAATACCTTTTCGACAAGAATGACATAGCAAGATTGGAAGACAAAGCGGTTGCTGAACTGAATAGAAAAAAATACCACATAGAAGGCTTCAGACCTGGAAGAGTTCCAAAGGAAGTTTACAAGTTAAGATTAAAAGAGGCATTCTATGAAATCTACGTTGCAGATGAGGCAATTAAAGAAGTGGAGAATGAACTTGATAAGGAAGAACTTCAGTTGCTTCTCCCACCAGTAATTGCGGATGCCAAGTTCTCTGCCGAAGGCGGAAAAGTTGTTGTTGAGCTCCATACGGAGCCAGAGGTTAAGTTTGAGCCCACAAAACTCAAATTGAGAAAAGCAAAAGAAGAAGAAGTCCTCGATGGTTACGTAGATATGAGGGTGAAATATGTCATAGAGGAAAATGCTATACTTGAGCCAAAAGATGGGCAGGCTGAGGAAGGCGACCTGGTTAAAGTAAAAGAAACGGTTATGCTCGGAGAAAAGAAGCTCAGAAATGCGGAAGAAAGAGAATACGTTCTCTTAAAAGATGATGAGAGAGAAGTTGTAAAACAACTCTTCGGCAAGAAAAAAGGCGATGTTGTGGAATTCGAAAGAACCTTTGAAAAAGGCGATGACAAAATTGTTTATAAATACATCCTTGAAGTAGAGGAAGTTTACAAGAGAATTCTTCCAGAGTTTACAGACGAGTTCGTAAAATCCTTAGCAATCGAGAACGTAGAAACAACTGAGCAACTCAAAGAAAAGTTCAGAACAGAAGGTAAGGAGATATACGATAGAGAATTAGCGGAATCCTACCGTGCACAAATAATGGATCAGATTCCGGAAGTTACAGAGATAGAAATCAGTGAAAAGACAATAGAAAGGGCTGTTGAGAACATAATAGAAAATCTAAAAAAAGACGGAAAATACGAGTCATATGTTCAGAACTACGGCAGTGAGGAGAAGCTTATCGAAGAGCTTAGGAATTACTATTTGAATATGATAAAGAAAGATTTAGTTGTAAAGAAAATAGCGGAGGAGAATAACATCAAAGTCGATGCGGAAGACATAAAGGCGTACGCAGAGAGAGTTTCAGTTGAATGGGGAGTAAGTCCCGACAGAGCGGAAGCGATAATTAAGAGCAGACAGGATATAAGAAACGAAGTAGTTATGGAGATAGTAGAGTCAAAGGTTGCAAAAATCCTTGCAGAAAAAGCGCAAATAGAGGAAGTATCATTTAAAGAGCAAGAAAATAAGTAAGAAGTTGAAAAGGAACAATCAGAATAATCCAGTAACACCTTTAAGACCTTTGGGGAGATGAGAACTTATGGATATGGATAAAGAAATGAAAAAAATACTTGACCAATATGTTCCAATAGTTATCGAAACAACCGGTAGATATGAACGTGCTTACGATATTTATTCAAGGTTACTAAAAGATAGGATTATATTCCTTGGTAGCGCTATAGACGACCATGTAGCGAATTTGGTTGTAGCACAATTATTATTCTTGGAGGCAGAGAACCCAGACAAAGATATACAACTTTACATCAACTCACCGGGAGGCTTAGTAACAGCTGGGCTTGCAATATACGATACGATGCAATATGTAAAATGTGATGTTGCAACTATCTGTATTGGTCAGGCGGCATCGATGGCTGCGGTGCTTTTAGCTGCAGGTGCAAAAGGAAAAAGGTTCGCACTCCCAAATAGTCGTATAATGATTCACCAACCACTCGGTGGTGCTGAGGGAACTGCCAAGGATGTAGAAATACTGACAAAAGAGCTTTTAAGAATTAAACATCTCATAAACGAAATTCTCAGCAAACACACTGGACAACCCATAGAAAAGATAGAAAAAGACACCGATAGAGATTTCTTCATGAGCGCACAAGAAGCAAAAGAATATGGTATAATAGACAGGGTGATTATGCCTGGAGAAAGATAAAAAACTCAATTGCTTGGCATTTAAAAAACGAGAAATTTAAGTAGGGAGGAAGAGAGTATGTCAGGTCACAATAAGTGGGCAAATATTAAGCACAGGAAGGCTGCTCAGGATGCGAAGAGGTCTAAGATATTTACGAAGATTATCAGGGAAATCATTGTTGCTGCAAGGGAAGGTGGCGGAAATCCAGAAACAAACCCAAGATTAAGAGCGGTTCTTGAAAAAGCAAAAGAAGCGAATATGCCAAAGGATACGATTGAAAGGTCCATAAAAAAAGGTACGGGAGAGCTGGAAGGCGAAAGGTACGAAGAAGTTATCTACGAAGCATATGCACCAGGTGGAGTTGCACTTTACATATTGGCTTTGACAGATAACAAAAATAGAACCGCACAAGAACTGAGACATATACTCAGCAAAAATGGTGGTTCACTTGCAGAAAGCGGTTCCGTTGCTTGGATATTTGAAAGAAAAGGTGTTGTTGAAATTCCAAGAGAAAAAATCGCAGACATGGATGAATTTACACTTTTGGCTATTGATGCTGGTGCAGAGGATATTGAAGAAGGAGACCCTGTTCTTGTATACACATCTCCTGAAAACCTTACAACATTGAGAGAAAACCTTGCTAAAAATGGTTTTGAAGGCAGTGCAAAGATTACTTACAAACCAAAGAACTATGTCAAAGTAAGTGGGTCTGATGCAGAAAAAGTTTTGAAACTTGTTGATGCACTTGAGGATAATGATGATGTTCAGGAAGTTTTCGGCAACTTCGATATCGACGATGCGGAACTTGAAGCCATAATGGCGAAGTTGGAAGGGTAAGTAGTTGATAAGCTCGATGTTTGTATTGGTTTGCCAGAAAGTATAAATCTTGAGAATGGAGCTGAAAACATTGGAGAATAAAGCTCCAACGGTTAGGCTCAATCTACTAATCGTAACTATTTTTATTCTCGCCATCAATACATTCTTAATGGGAGAGACGCTCTTTTTTGGTGTCTCTCCTTTTGATACTTCATACAAACTAACAGCGCGATACGATTTTTCATTTTGGAAATTCAAAACCAAACTCAAGGTCGATGTTGAAGTTGCACAGAATCAAGGTTTTCTAAAAATCACTCCTAACTTTGCCAATGCATTTGAGTATTTTGAGTTTATAAATGAACCATACAGAGTAACCTATTCAGAATTGAACACCGACATTCCATTTACAACATTTACCAATCCAGCTAAAAAGAGTTGGTATGCAACGTGGGTTAACACGGGGTATTTCTCAAATGGATATATACACAAGAACGACTATTTTTCAATCCTCAGTGACGTATCCCATATCAATCTAACGTTGAAGATGTATGGTGTAAACATATTTTTTGAGAGCTCACCAAACGGAATTACTGTTGGAGCCGGCAACAAGGTCTACTTATTTGTTGGTCAGAAGACAGGTTTTGGACTTTTACTGAGTGACAACTCGTTCATTATGTACTCACTTGTTTTTTATGAAAATGGTAGCCTTTCATCAAAGTCTGGTTTTACTCTTAAGACTGATAATTTAGAAATCAATTTGATAAACGATGAAGTAGATGGACAGAGGACTATAACAAGTAAAATTACCTTCAAAGTGGGTGAGTTATATGTCGTTGGACGACTTCAAGGAAAAGAAGTTCGCTTGGATTTCGAATTTCCAATCTGGTGAAATTCAAGAACTTCCTTGGGACCAATTCGAGTGGTTTGTTGAAAAAATAAAAGAGACAATGGGATTGGACCTTTCTGGATACAAACCGGAAAGGATGAAAAGACGCATAGAGATGCTTATAAGAAAACATAACTGCAAGAGCTATAAAGAATACTTTGACCTAATCTCAAAAGACAACAAAAAACGTGATGAGTTTTTAGATAAGCTCACTATCAATGTCACAGAGTTCTTCAGAAACCCGGAAAAATGGGAAGAACTCAAAAAGGTATTTCTCCCGCAACTTCTTCAAGAAAGTGGGCCAAGGTTTAAAGCTTGGAGTGCTGGGTGTTCTTCGGGAGAAGAGCCATACTCGTTAGCGATACTACTTGAAGAGCTCAAAGCACCTCTAACAGCTAAAATTTTAGCTACCGATATCGATATTGGCGTGCTCACAAGGGCACAGATAGGTGAGTATGAAGAGCGCTCAATGGTTAATACACCACCAGAATACATCCAAAAATACTTTATAGTTCGAGATGGAAAATACATAGTAAAGCCAAATGTTAAAGCCCGTGTTCAATTTAAAAGGCACAACCTATTGCAAGACCCGTTTGAAAAAGGCTTTGACTTGATATTGTGCCGGAATGTTGTTATCTACTTTGAGATGGAGGCAAAAGAACAGCTTTACAAAAAGTTCGCAGAAAGTCTAAGGGTTGGTGGGTTACTCTTTGTAGGAAACACGGAAAGAATATTCAATTACAGAAACCTTGGACTAGAAGTTGCTTCGCCGTTTATCTACAAGAAAGTTAAGTAAAGACGAATAAGGAATGATAAGATGTTCTGGATAGTTCTTTCAGTCACGTTAGACCAAATTACCAAACATTTAGCAACGTTATATCTTCGTTTTGGAGAGATAAAGACCGTATTTGGTGTCTTCCATTTCACCTATGCAACCAACAGAGGAATCGCTTTTGGACTATTTCCGGGAGTCAAAGAAGCGGTTATTTACCTCACCTTACTTATTATTGTTACTATTTCTCTGGTGCCGTTGTTGTTCAAAGTTAGCAGGATGACGGAAATGTTTATCGGCTTTATAGTCGGTGGTGCATTAGGAAACTTAGTTGACCGTATAAGGTACGGTTATGTTGTTGATTTCTTTACGTTCAACTACTGGCCGACAATAATAAACGTTGCAGATATCTTTATATTCATCGGTAGCATAGGGATTATAATTCAAATGCTTATCACCGAGTTAAAAGCCAAGAAACAAATGGGAAGTGATAAAGATATCGACAACCGGAGGGAAAAGAAGGGAATATATGAGAGAATTTATGAAAGATTTCGAGAATATGGAAGAGATGGAAGAGATAGAAGAGATGGAGGAATTGGAACCAGCGACCCCTCAACTGGAAAAAATGGATATACAGGTAACGAACAGGGAAGATGGCTGGCGTCTGGACAAATTCGTCATGGAGAAGACTCCAGATTGGATTTCAAGAACATTCATCCAGAAAGCGATAAAGAATGGCGAGGTTCTGGTGAATGGAATTTTGAAGAAGCCGAGTTACAAGGTGAAGTCTGGGGATATAATTACCTTGATGGTTCCTCAGAAACCTCAGGTCCCCGAAATCCTGCCTGAAAATATACCACTAGACATAATATATGAAGACCGCGATATACTGGTAATCAACAAACAACCTGGTATAATAACCCATCCCATTCCATCCCACACTTCGGGAACCATCGTCAATGCGGTCTTGTATCACTGTAAAGATTTACAAGGTGTTGGTGGGGTGCTGAGACCTGGCATTGTCCACAGGCTTGATAAAGATACAAGTGGTGTAATGGTAATTGCGAAAAATGACTTAGCACACCAATCGCTTACCAAACAGTTCAAAGATAGGGTCACAGAAAAACTGTATGTGTGCTTAGTTAAAGGTGTTCCTGAAAAAAACGAAGGAGATATCAATGTAAGTATTGCCAGAAATCCTGTGCTCAGAGTTAAAATGACTGTAACTCAGAGTGCATATGGCAAACCGGCACTCACACACTACAAAGTCATAAGAAAGTTTGGAAACTTGGCTTCCTTAGTTTTTGCGTGGCCCAAAACAGGGAGAACACATCAGATTAGGGTTCACATGAAATACCTTGGTCATCCTCTTATGGGTGATGAGGTTTACGGAAAAGCTAAAGAAGATGAAAAATTCGACATCCACAGACAGATGCTCCATGCGCTCAGCCTTTCATTTTTCCATCCAAGAACAGGAGAACGCGTAAAATTCATAGCAAGACTGCCGGAAGATTTTGCAAGAGCAATAAAAAACATCCAGAATTTCTTAGAGAAAAAACCGTAAGATTTTAAAAATCCTCAAACCTCTTCTCTGTAATGGGATTTTACTATAGCAATCATGTCTTCCAAGTGTTTGTTGAACGCATCAATCACCATTGGGTCGAATTGCCGTGCCTTCATATCGTTCATGTATTCAACAGCTTTTTCAATTGGCCATGCGGGACGATAGCACCTATCGTGCGTTAAAGCTTCAAAAACATCGGCAACTTGAACTATTCTTGCCTCTATCGCTATCTCTTCGCCTTGAAGTCCATAGGGATAACCAGTTCCATCCCACCTTTCGTGGTGTTCCAAAGCAACGACCGCACCTATCTCAAAAACATCCAAAGTTGAGTCTCTGAGAATTTCGAAACCAATCAAGCTATGTTCCTTTATAATTGAAAATTCCTTATCATCGAGTTTCCCAGGTTTATTTAATATGTAATCAGGCACACCAACTTTTCCAATGTCGTGCAATGCGGAGGCTTTTTTGATTAGTTTCGCATCACTGGAGCTAAAACCGAGGTATTCTGCCAAACGATAAGATAGTTCGGCAACCCGATTCACATGGTCCCCGGTTTCTTCCGATTTGGCCTCAACAACTTTAGAAAGCATAATAATAAATTCTTCCTCCACATCTGGATATTTTGTTGAAACAAGGGACCTTCGAAGGTTTTTCAAAAGGCTTCTTACGTATGATGTTTCAAGTGAGTTCAGTTCTTTTGAGGAATAGAGCAAAAAGAGAATAGTGTTCTCCTCAACCTTGATGTGAAAATCATATCTGTATTCCAAATGTTCCCTGTTTATGAACTTTGGTGGAAAAATTCTTTCGTCGTTCACGAAAATTTCACCGTTGAGTTTAATGTCCGGTCTTTTTAAGGATAGAAACGTGCGCACCTGGAAAAAGGTATTTATAAGCAATTCTGCAAGGCTCATTTCGGAAGCGTTCGCTGCAACATTTTCTAAGGTGACAATTGCTTGTTCAAGAGAGGCTATATCTTGGTAGGTTTTAAGCATTGACAAAACTGTGAGCTTTGTTAAGAATGGTGAAAGGTTTTTCTTCTCTATATAGGCGTTTATATCGTAGTCTCTTGTGAGCAAGTCATTTGGAACTTTCTCAGGATTGGCGGTCATCAGGATTATCCTCGTTTTTTTATCGTTACACGTATGCCTGATGTGGTTTATAACCTTAATTCCCGCATCATCAGTTTCCATAACTAAATCGGTTATCACAAGTGCGTATTTCTCGGGGACAAAGATTTTCTTGAATTCCTCATACCCGTAAGTGTGTTCAATATCTAAACTTTTACCATCCAAATTGATTTCGCTCAAAATCGATGAGAGTTCTGCATGGACTGTCTTGGAATCATCAACTATCATAACTTTTGCTTTCTCCATATTAACGCCTCCAAGAGTGATACTTGTTGGCGGCTTATAAAGAAAGTCTTATCGTGCTTCAAAAGATTTCACAAGGAATAAATGGTATCTTTACAAACATATTATATCATGTAAACCTTTGAGATGCAATTTTGGAACAAAAATTATCGAAAATCCACATAAAATTTTTGCGAGAATAGAAAGTGTGATACAATTATAAACAATGCTTAAAACCTTTCACAATAGTGGTGAAAGACATGTGAAATTGAGTGAGCTCATTAGAAAAAAGTAACAAAACTTTTAATTGTAACGATGATACCGTTAGCGACAGTTGTAACGTGTCGTGGATTTACATAATATACGTCTCTGTGTTGAATATCCGTAATACCGTAATATCCAGCGAAGTATTTATGAGAACAGAGTTGAAGAAATAGTGTCGGAGCTTAAGAAAGATGATGAGATCGTATTTCAGATTCTTGAAATGCATATAGAGGGTTTAAAAGGTTTGCCTTGTTCACTATTTATAGAAGAAATGGATTGATGCAGGGTCTACTTTTGTTGGAAATACTTAGAGAAAGTGGTGAAGAAATAAAACACCTGTTGGAGGAGATTAATGAAAATAAAAAAAGCTGAATGAGTTTTTAAAACATGACTCTCAAAAAATCTTGATAAATTTCGTTATATGTGATAAAATAAACGGCGAACTTGAAGCATCTTGGGGGATAATCTGGGCGTAGTTCAGATGGCTAGAACGCCAGAATCGGGATCTGGTGGTCGTGGGTTCAAGTCCCACCGCCCAGACCAGTTGTTAGGAAAAATCTTTAAGCTAACAAAAGCCCGGGAAATCCTGGGCTTTTGTTGTTTCTTTGATTGTTAATTTATTTCCCTGATTTTTGATACAATTCCCGAACCATAGTTTCTATTAGTGACAACCTACCAGCCAGTCTTTGCAGTTCTTCCGTGAGTTGAGCGATAGAATTGTACAATTTGATGATATCTACATCTTGTGAGTTGACTTTAGTGGTAATGGATTGCAGAGCTGATGAAATATTGTTCATTTCTTCTTTCAGAGGAGCTATCTGCTGTTCAACATCTTCAAGGGATGCCTTCGTGTTGAGAGTGTCGTAAATCATATTTGCATACTCTTCAAGAAGTGATATCCTATCGGATACATCTGAGTTTTGGTAAGAGTTAACAACTTCTTCGAGATTTTGGAGCCTTGAAGAAAGTTCCTCGATATCAGATAGGTTGGCTTTTGTCGACAGAGCATCGAAAATATTTACAATGTCTTGGTCGTGCATGCCTACTCTCAAAGAGATAGTTTCTATAGATTCCTGAAGTGGGGAAACGTCAGGTATGGATGCCTCGATTCTTTGTATCTCATTGGTTAACGTAGAGGTTATGTCGTAAAGTTTTAAGATATCTGAGTCGTGGATATCCAAAGTTACTTCAATGTCTGCTATTTTTTGGTTGGTCTCATCGAAGATTTTTGCTTTGACTTCTTCGCTTGCTTGAGCAACAGCTAGATTGATGTATTCTGTTAGTCTGTTCTCCAATGAAGCCAAGTTTGAAGAGAGTTCGTAAATCATATCACGCATCGTTGGAAGACCTGTTTCTGTGGTTGCCTTTAAATTCAGAAGCTCTTGTTCAATATCAGCAAGCCTGTTTTTCAATTCGTAAGTGAAGACCTCGAAATCTTCACTGCTAAGTTTACTGCCAATCAGTTCATACAGCATGTTTGTTATTTCTTCAAGATTTGAAAGCCGTTCTCTGAGTTCCTCCTCAATGGTTTGCAATTCTTCTGCAGATACGGTTATATCCTTTGCTTCAGCAAGTTCGCAAGCACACTCTTCGCCTTCTTCGTGTTGGTGTCCAGAACTGGTTTCCGCAAATATCGAAACTTGTAGGAACGCTATTAGTGCGAAAACTGCAAAAATAGTAACTAATCTTCTCATCAAAATCCCCCCCTTTCAAAGATTGAAAAAATTGGAATGTACAACTTAAAACTATTATACAACGAATTTTTAAAAAAGTTTCAATGAATTTGGATCTGACATAAACAAAAAAATAAAAATGGCGCTTTCGCGCCAGAAACTTGAGAAACTTTATGAAAAAATTATTAGCAGCAAAATCCTATTTTCCGAACAGGTAAGTTTGTTTTTGGTTCGCCAAACACAATAATCATTTGGTGGACAGGTTCGGTTCTCGGGATTTGAATTCTCAAGTTCATTCCAAGTTTCGACAAAGCGGTTTTAAATGTTGTAATTCTGGAATAGTCGTGCATTGAAAGAACGAAATGACCATTTTTTACCAATCTTACGATTTCTTCCTGTAATTTCCCCTCTCTCTCAATTGAAAAATCAGGATAACCAATGGCATAAACATGTCCTTTGGTTGGCTTGGGGATGTTTAAATTCTCTACCTTTCCAACCATACCAACGACGAGTGTTGGTGGGATTCCTTTCCTTTTATAGGTGTTGTAAAGCGAGGCGTTACCTGAAGCAACGGGTACGTTGAATTGTTCGCACGCATCTTTTAAACCTTTCATTTGACCTGCTAGTCCAAGAGGTTCGATGTCGGGGTCTGCGTAGTTTATACCATCGGTTATGGCAATCGGTTTTGCACCAGCAGAAAGGGTCTTTCTAATGGCTTCCAAAACGGTTATGTAAGCTCCCCAGTATGGGTCCTGGGCCCCTATATCAGCACGACTGTGTATTGTCAATGAATATCCAATGGAACCCTTTACCCTCATCACTGCTGGACCGAAGCCAGGTGGTAGTATTGTGTCTGTTCCCACCATGTAGTCGTATCTTTCAAACACGTTGTGTGCATCCACGTCTTTGAACCTAATCCATCGGAACTTTTTGAACGGCGATGGAGTGTAATCATGGATAGGTTCTTCAGGGGATTCTTCGAATAATTTTGCCGGCACATCTATGATAATTTGGTCGTGGTATTTTGCCACATACCTACCATTGTCTGTAACTTCAGCAACGACAGCTCCAAAGAGCAAATGTTTTTTCGCTATTTTGAGAACTTCTTCAGCTTTTTCTGGTGATGTAACCACAGCCATTCGTTCTTGGCTTTCGCTTATCAAGATTTCTATTGGAAGCATGTCTGACTCACGGAGTGGAACCCTTTCAAGGTGCACAATGGCACCTAATCCACTACGTGCAACAAGCTCGCTTGTAGCAGATAAAACTCCTCCTGCGCCAAGGTCTTGAGCACCTTCAACAAGTCCTTTCTCAACCATTTCCAGGAAAGCTTCTATAAGTAACTTTTCAGCAAATGGGTCTCCTACTTGGATGGAGAGTTTCGTAGCTTTCTCGCCTGTTAAATCTTCTGAAGCAAACGAAGCACCATGTATACCATCCCTTCCGGTAGCACCACCAAAGATAACGATAACTTGACCAGATTTTGTAGCTTTTGAAGGTATGAGATGTTCATTTTTGCCAACCCCAACTGCCATCACATTAACAAGAGGGTTGTATTTGTAAAAATCAGAAATCCTTAACTCTCCACCTACGGTAGGCACGCCTATGGAATTACCGTAGTCGGAAATTCCTTCGATAATCCCGTCGATTACTTTATCCATATGCAGTGAATCAAGTATTGCTGTAGGTCTGGCGCCCATAGCGAGCACATCTCGTATGATTCCGCCCACGCCTGTTGCTGCTCCGTTAAAAGGTTCAATAGCACTTGGATGATTGTGACTTTCAACTTTGAACGCTAAGAAATGGTAGTCATCAAGCGGAACGACTCCTGCATTACCACCAGTTCCCACTTTTGACAACTGCCTTATGTAACCTTTTGTATGAGAATAACCGCAATGCTCGCTCCACATCACCGTGAACGCTTCTATTTCCTCTCTTGTTGCTTTTCTGCCCAACCTCGCTTCAAGGATATTTAAGTACTTCATCCCCTAACACCACCGTTATTCTTGATATAGTTGAACGCAGATAAGAACACTCTCAAGCCATCGTCCGAGCCAAGTATTTTTTCCATTGCACGTTCAGGATGTGGCATCAAACCGAAAACATTTTTGTTGGCGTTGGTTATTCCAGCTATCAATTCGTCGCTACCGTTAACGTCTTCTATGTATTTAAGGGTTACATTGACATCGTTAGTTTTTACATACCTACCGAATCCATGAGCAATGGGTAATCTGATACGTTCGCCTTTTAAATAATAGCTGGTGAAAGGTGTTGAGTTGTCCACAACTTCCAAATCTACAATTTTGCAGATGAACTTTCCATTAGAATTTTGAAGAAGAGCTCCCTCCAATAGTCCCATTTCGACAAGTATCTGAAAGCCATTGCAAATGCCAATAACAAGCCCCCCACGGCTCACAAACTCTTTTATCTTTTGAGCAATCGGTTCACGAGCAGCGACTGCTCCGACACGAAGGTAATCTCCATACGAAAATCCACCAGGTAGAACCAACAAGTCAGCGTCTATATCAGAATGGATATCTATGAATTCTGCATCAAATCCTACGTATTTGCATGCCCAAAGGGCATCCCTGTCACAGTTACTCCCAGGGTACACAACTACCTGGGCTTTTGGAAGAGTCATAGCTTTCTCACCTCATATGTTTCGGTAACGGGGTTTACTAGAAGTTCACTGCAGGCTTTTTCAACAAGTTGCCTTGCTTGTTCTTCGTTTTCAGCCTCAACCTCGAGGTGTATGGATTTGCCTAACCTTAGTGAACTTACTGGAATGGAATACTCCTCGTTGAGCACCCTTTTTATCGTTTCTCCCCTTGGGTCGCGTACGTTGCTTTTGTATTGGATATCGATTACAAAAGTATACTTCTGCATAAGTTCAACACCACCTCGTATTTTTCTAATGGATTCCCAAGATTTCGTCTATAGATATCCTTATCGAATATCTCTCCAGCTTTCCTTAAACGCATTGTATCAGGCGAAATCTCATCGCCAAGACAAATGTTACCTGATTCGTCAAATCCGTATTCAAACTTTATATCCCAGAGTTCGAATCCGTGCAAGGTGAAAAATTCTTTCAAGAGCATTGCTGCTTTTTTTGCTTCGTCTATGATTATTGTAGCGTGCTCCCTGCTTAAAATACCGAGTGCTTCGAGATGTTCAACACACATTAAAGGGTCATGCATAACATCACTTTTGTATGTGAATTCAACAAGCGGACCTGGCAAATCTTCTCCCTCGTTTCCACCGTAACGTCGCACGAATGAACCAGCTTTTTTAAACCTTACTATAACTTCAAGTGGTATCATTTTAAGCTTGCGGGCTCGGATTTTGTTGGGTGGTATGTAGTTAAGAAACATGGTGTAGATGCCTTTTGTATTTAGATAATGCATTAGTCTTGCAGTAATCTCTGAACAGTATTGACCTTTTAAATCCAGCACATCGTGCTTTGCGCCGTCTCCTGCAGTGATATCATCTTTAAATGTTAGTATAACGCTTTGACCATCTTCAGCGAGTTCGACAATCTTTGTTTTACCCTCGTATAAAAACGTCCCAGACATCTTTTTTCACCTCTGTCACCCATGGAAATGGGATTTTAGATAATTAGAATATCCCATATTTTCTAACTCGTTAGCCTTTGTTAAAACTTCTTGCCTCATGCGTTCTCTATACGCCTTTAGTTTTTCTCTTAGCTCTGGATACTTTATCCCAAGGATTGCAACTGCGAGCAAACCGGCATTTTTGGCATTGTTAATTGCAACCGTGGCTACAGGTATACCTTTGGGCATTTGAACAATCGAAAGGAGTGAGTCAAGCCCTTCCAAATTCGAGCCTTTCACAGGCACACCTATAACAGGCAATGTTGTTATCGATGCGGTCATTCCGGGCAGATGTGCTGCACCACCAGCACCTGCTATTATTACTTCTATTCCTCTTTCTTCAGCCTTCTTTGCGTATTCAAACATCCTTTCAGGAGTTCTGTGTGCGGAGACTATTGTGATTTCGTATGGGACACCAAACTCTTCAAGAACTTGTGCAGCATCTTTCATAACAGTGAGGTCTGAATCGCTACCCATTATTATCCCAACGAGAGGATTTACATTTCCCATAATCTTTCACCTCAGTATTTTTCAAATATTTTCAGAAATAATTTTAACTCTCTCTTTAATTACTTTAGCCTTTTCAATTGCTGAATTCAAATCTTCATCTATTATTGTGATGTGCCCCATTTTTCTGAAAGGAGTGGTTGTTGATTTACCATACCAATGTAGATGAGCTCCTTCAGTTTTCAAAACTTCTTCAAGACCGATTATGGCAGGTTTGCCTGTATACCCAGGTTCACCGAGGAGGTTAATCATAACAGCTGGGGTGTGCTGTTTAGTGGAACCTAAAGGAAGTCCAGCTATGGCGCGAAGGTGCTGTTCGAACTGGCTTGTGAGACACGACTCAATCGTATGATGACCAGAATTGTGGACGCGAGGAGCTATTTCGTTGACAAGTATATCACCACTCTTGGTAAGGAACATTTCAATAGCAAAAACCCCCACGGCTTTCAAATTAGAAGAAACGAAAGAGTTGATAATATCATAAGCTATACTAATTGCTTTCTGTGATGTGCCTTCTGGTATCCTTGCTGGAGAGATAAGCATATCAAGGATATTTGACCTATCGTCGAAAACCATTTCAACAACTGGATATGTAACTATATTCCCGTTAATATCCCTTGCAACCAAAACGGCAATTTCTTTTTCTATTTCCACAAATTCTTCGAAAAATGAATCGGTCTCCAAAATTTTGTCTATGTCTTTTTCACTCTTTATTACAGCAACACCCCTTCCATCGTAACCACCTTTCCGTGCCTTTTGAACAAACGGAAATGGCGGGAGTTCTTTCGTCCGTGACTTGTACTCAATAGAGTCATTCTTTGTCACTTCGCGTATTAATTTTGATGTTGGTATACCGTGCTTTATTAGGTGAGATTTTTGCTGTAGTTTGTCGTTTAATAATTCTAAGAGTGCTGGTGATGGAAGAATTTTGGTGCCGATTTTCTCGAGCTGTTTAAGAGCTTCCGTATTTGTATGCTCTATTTCATATGTGACCACGTCAGATTTTTTCGCAAGTTCGTATAGTTTTTCTGTATCGTACAATGAACCGATTATTAACTCATCACAGATTGAAGAAACAGGACAGCTTGGGTCCTTATCAAGGGCGATAACCTTGAATCCCATTTCTTTTGCTTTCAGTGTTAACATCTTTCCAAGCTGTCCTCCACCAATAACCCCCACGGCTTTGATAGGAAAGATATATATGTCTTTCTTTGTTGAGTTTATCATCTCTTAATCCCCCACGGCTTTATGCGGTTTTCTTTCTTCTTTATTTTTCCAACTTTTCTGGAATTACAAGGTTAGCAATGATACCTACGAGTGCAGCAAGCGCCATACCTTTGAGTTCCACTACGCCGATTTTGATACTCGCTCCTCCTATACCGAGTGTGAGGATCAATGCAGCGATGATAAGGTTTCTGGATTTCGAGAAATCTACTTTTGCTTCTACCAACGTTCTTACACCTACTGAAGCTATCATACCAAATAGTATTAAACTCACTCCACCGATTACAGGTGTAGGTATTGTTTGGAGAACAGCACCAAACTTTGAGAAGAAAGCAACCAGCATTGCAAGAAGGGCGGCGCCACGTAGGATTGATGGGTCGTAGACCTTAGTTATTGCGAGTACACCGGTGTTTTCGCTATAAGTTGTATTTGCAGGACCTCCGAGTAAGCCTGCAACTATTGTTGCCAGACCATCCCCAAGAAGGGTTCTGTGGATACCGGGCTTTTCAAAGAAATTCTTTCCGACCACAGCTCCGTTGGTTGTTATATCACCTATGTGTTCCATGACGGTAACGAAAGCAACTGGAGCTATTAAGCTAACAGCTCCAACATCGAACTTTGGGAATGTGAAGTTTGGAATTGAGAACCAGGCAGCATTTGTTATAGGTGTGAAGTCAACTATCTCAGAGAGGACGGACGTAATATACCCAACAAAAACACCGGTAAGAACTGGAATGAGAGAGAAAAAACCTTTAAATATCGTTGCGGATGCGATAACTGTTATAATCACTACAAGTGCGATGGGCCAGTTTGAGGAAGCCATATTAACTGCAACAGGGCTTAGACCAAGACCTATGACCATTATCATAGGACCGGTTACAACAGGAGGGAAGAGCTTTTTGATAAAATTCGTCCCTATCAGTTTCACAATTAACGAGAAGGCCAAGTATACTGCACCAGCAACTACTATACCTCCGAGAGAATAGCGTATGTCTCCGTATTTTTCTTTAACAAGTATAACGGGGGCTATAAAGGCAAAGCTGGAACCTAAAAAGACAGGAACGATACCACCTGTGATAAAGTGGAAAATCAAAGTTCCGAGTCCTGCAGTAAACAGAGCAACGAGAGGGTCTAATCCTGTTAGCAGGGGTACTAAAACGGTCGCACCAAACATCGCTACAAAGTGCTGGAGAGATAGGAGGAACCTTTTCGAGGCGGGTAGGTCCACACGGGAATCAGAAATAACAACCTTCTCAGGTTCAGAATTACCAAAAATAACGTCTTTTTCCATCTTTTCTCCTCCTTTCTCGCCTCACTGGGCGAGTTTAAAGGTTTTTCATTCCTACAACCTTATATTACCACAACCAATTTTAAAAAGTCAACGTTAAGAAAAAAAGACAAATGTAACAAGACATGCTGAGAACTCTTGAATTGATGATAAGGTGGCGAACTACGGTTATTTATTTTGCACTTAAGTGATTAAATTAAAATTACTGGGTAACCTTTCTCCGGATGCTTAATTACATCCAAAGATACCCCGTAAACGCTGCTTAAAATCTCTCTACTTACCACGTCCGACGGTTCACCAATAGCGAGTATCTTTCCATCTTTCATCACAGCAATCTCATCACAGTACTTTGCAGCTAACGTTATATCATGAAAAGTTCCAATTATTGTCTTTCCACTTTTGGTAAGCTGTTTCAAATAATCTAACACTCTTACCGCCTGTCCTAAATCTAAGTGATTAACCAATTCATCAGCAACGATGATAGGCGTGTTTTGATAGATTGCACGTGCGATCAAGACTCTGCGCTGTTGTCCACCACTAAGAGTGGAGAATAGCCTTTTTCTATATTCAAGCAAATCAACGGTTTTAAGAGCGTTTTCTAAATCTTCTTCGTAAACAGCTGTTTCGAAAAAGTGTGCTGAACGAGGGATTCCTCCCATTTCAACCAATTCTTCGACTGTGAAATCGTATGCAGGGTTAAAGTCTTGAGCGATATACGCTACCAATTGTGCAAGCTTTTTGTGAGATAGCTTGAGCACATCTTTTCCATCGATTATGACTCTCCCACTTTTAGGCTTTTGAAATTTCATAATGAGTGAGAGTAACGTAGTCTTTCCAGAACCATTTGGTCCAATGATACCAAAGAAAGTTCCCTTCTTAACCTCGAAACTTATGTCTTGGAGACTGAAACTTGGGTAAGAAAAAGATAGGTGTTCAATTTTTAGTATTGTTTCGATTTTCATTTTTTCTTCTTTCAAATCATACACCTCACATTCTTAGAATTCTTTCTAACAAAGTGCTTAATTGCCTGCTACTCCAAAAAGCGGTGGAACTTTGATTTCTGATGTGTTAATTGATGTATTTGACGCATCTGACGTTTGTTGTGAATTTGTTGAATCTGCTGGATTCAGAGTATCTGTTGCTTCAGAAGATGTTGCAGAATTATTTATATCCAACTGCTGTTTATTTCTCATTTCGGCGGAATGGAGGCTCTCGTAGAAGTCGTATTGTTGTAGTATCAGCTGGGCGTATTTAGTTTTATTCTTTCCGTTGTTGTATTCTTCGAGGGCTTTTTGAAAAGTTCCGTGCTTTTTGTAAAGATAAGCAATATATGCAGTGCCGTAAGTTATATTCAACCAATAATTTGTTAGGAGTTCATTCCAACCGTTTTTAGGTTGTTCAAGTCCAAGGAGTTTCGATATACCTTTGGCTGTTGAGATGGAAATTTGCATCATCCCTACTACATCGCCGGCACCTTTCACATTGGCGAAATTGCTTTCAACAGAAATTACAGCAGCTATAAGTGTTGGTGGAACATTGTATTTTGTGCTTATGGTGTATATCGCATTCCATAGGTCATCTACAAACTCTGGAGCGGTCTTTAAATTCATACCGGCTCGCTTCTTAACCACAGCATTTCTAAACCAGTCTGGTGATTTTGTTTGCTCACCATCTTGTCCAAAACTGACAACGCTTGTTAACGAGACGGTAAATAATAAAATTGCAAAGACAAATAATTTGAACGACGAGCTAAAAAACACACATATTCCCTCCCAATATCATTACAGAAAACTTGAGCTTTTTAGACATGTTCAATCAAAGTGTTTTTCGTTTTGTTCATTTAAGTCAAAGCTAATTGAGATACGTTATTACCGATACAACTTAACCGTAAGCAGAGCAACTATCCAGCCCAATAAAAAACCATAAATAGCTTCCATCAGTGTATGGCCTTTATTCGGATCGACATTTCTTCGCAAACCAACAGCATCGGCTGTTGTAATGGCAAGAAAGATTGCAGCAATTGCTGTGAGTGGTGAGTCAAAACCTGTAGTGTAACCAACAGCCCAAGCTAATGCCGAGGTTGTGGCAACGTGAGCACTGGGCATACCACCGTATCTTCCAAATACACGAAAATCTTTGTATATCACCACTTTCAAAAATTGGGCTGCCAAAAAGCCAAAGAATGCAGACATAAAGGATGGATTTTTCGTCAAACCTGCAAGCCAACTCATTTATCCTCTTTCCTCCATTTGGAAGACTAAAAAATTCGTCAATTTCAATATTCTCTGTAAGGTTCGTTATTTAAATTCCCATTTTCCTGCTTCTTAGGAGGTATTAAGAACGAGCGTTTTAGGTAAAGTAAATTCCCAAGGCTTACGTTCCGAAATTCCATAACTTCGAAAATACGTTGGATTATATAAACCCCAAGTCCGCCGGGTCTGATATCATCTAAATCTCGTGGTCTGATTTTCGTTGGGTCCACTTTCGGACCAAAATCGCGGAGTAACACTTCAAGTGTATCAGGTTCTATCCAATTCAGAGTCATCACCACATAATTTGGTTCACCTTTATAAGTATGCTGGATTATATTTGCGATAGCTTCATTTACAGCTAACTCTGTATCGAATATATCTTTATCGAATACACCACGGAATGTTAGAAAAGTATGTATCACAACCCTTGCTAATTTTATATTCTCAGTAAGCGCTCTAAAGGATATCGTAACTGTCTGGTTCAAAATTACCTCCTCCCTCTAACCTGGCAAGTATTATGCCAAGTGATATCAATTCAAGCTTCGCAAATGGGTCAAAGTATGTATCGCTTCTAAATTCGTTTAGCTTTTTTATTATACCAGAAAAATACCTCTCTTCAAAATCTGACAGAACAATGTATTTGACTATATTCGTCCACTTCCCAAGGTCAATGTTAGTATTTTCAAGCGCCAACTTGGGAAGTTGGTCGTAGCTGCCACCTCCAAACCACCGGGCTATCAAGAATGCTTGCCTGATACCTTCTTCGGGCTTTTGGACAACATGTGAAAGACAGTATCCGGGCTTTGGTCTGACTTTTACGTTGCTTGGTAGTAAATGGACATCAAAGTTATTATAGGACAACACACCGAATGTTATATTGGACAGTGAATATCTTGAGAATTCCTTTTCTTCGACACTATTGTATTTTACAACCAAAATTCTGAAATTCTTCAATTCTGTGCGAAAATGTCTGGCTAACTCTCTAATTTCTTCCGGATACGGAAACTGTTTCAGGATAGAGTTTTTGATGTGTTCGTTCAACAAAGTATTGAATACTTCTCTATCATCGTCAATTTCAATAAGCACCGTAAGGTCTCCAACAGTTACGGGGATGAGGGCATGTTTTTCACCATCATGTTCATATTCAACCCTGACTTTAGATGCAAAAGCAATTGATGCGTATGACCTTTTATGTTCCTCAACTTCTTCTAAGTTGTAATATATCT
Organism: Fervidobacterium pennivorans DSM 9078; assembly: GCF_000235405.2. NCBI lineage: Bacteria > Thermotogati > Thermotogota > Thermotogae > Thermotogales > Fervidobacteriaceae > Fervidobacterium > Fervidobacterium pennivorans. The sequence goes on along the minus strand of NC_017095.1, from coordinate 1,415,903 downwards.
TCATACCTCGACCCCACTTTTTACAGTTTTGCTTTCTTGAATAGCTGTCGTAACGGAAGTTCTTAACGAAAAAATACAACCACAGTAGTTTTGTCTGTAAATACCTATTTTCCTTATAAGTTTTTGTGCATCGTTATAGAGTGGGCTTTTGCGGTACACGTTAGGCAAAAATTCCACACCGTATTTTTTCTCCAGTTCTTTTCCTATCTTCACAATCATTTCTACGTTTTTCTTTGGGGAGGCTGTTAGTGTTGTGGAAACGCTCTTGTATCCATTTTCTTTTGCGTATTCCATTGTTTTTTCGAGTCGCATCTTTATACAAATCTCGCACCTTATTCCACCTTCAGGTTCATTTTCTAATCCTTTAGTGAGTATGAAGAACTGCTCGGGATCATAAGGAACTTTCAGAACATTCATTTTAAAGAGTGAAGCAATTTTAAAGACTTCAGCGTATCGTTTCTCATATTCAGCTTTTGGATGTATGTTAGGATTGTAAAAGAAAATATCACCTCGTGCACCGGCCAAATAAGAAATTACCAAATCGGGTGCACAACATACATGGAGCAAATGACAGCTCTTTACATCGTTTTGAACAATAAAACTGTCTTTATTGTTGGGCAAATAGTCTATCATATCGTCCTCCGTAAGACACTAAAGAAAATTCAAAACACCTTTTTGGAATCAAGTAACAACGTTACTGGACCGTCGTTATGTATTTCCACAAGCATGTGTGCGGCGAATATTCCAGTTTCCACATGAACACCGTAGCTTTTTACCAGTTCGATGAACTTTTCGTACAAAGCCTTTGCTAAATCTGGTGGAGCGCTGTCAGAATACGATGGTCTGCGACCTCTGCGACAATCACCGTAAAGTGTGAACTGAGAAATAATAAGTGCCTGCCCTTTGACATCTAACAGTGAAAGATTCATTTTACCGTTTTCGTCGTCGAAAATCCTTAGGTTCACGATTTTCTCTGCCAAGTATTTGGCATCTTCCTCGTTGTCATCTTTTCCTACACCAAGCAAAATAACTAAACCATTTGAAATTCTTCCAACAACTTCGTTGTCTACTGTAACACTCGCTTTTGTAACTCTCTGAACAACAGCGCGCATATCTATCCTCGAACCACCTTTCTAACGCCTGGTGATGATTTGAAGTAGTCCATTATTTGTTCGAGTTCATCAAGCGACTTAACGATAACACTAAGTGATATTATCACAAAATCATCTCCTATAGCTTCAAACTTAAAGTTTTTTACTTCGATTTTTCTTTCCATAGTCTTTGAAAGCAACTCTGGAACTCTTTCTTTTTTATCAAGTTCCATCTTTACTAAGACACCAAACTGGGCTGTTACATCCGAGCGCCAAAGAGCTGGGAATTTTCTATCCGGTCCGAGTCCTACAACATTTTGACAATTGGACCTATGTATTACAATGCCCCGTTTACTTGCAACTCCGACTATTTTATCACCTGGGATTGGGTTACAACATTTTGCAAATAGTGTTTCAAGACTTTCAAGTCCGTCAACAATCACAAGTGATGCAGGTGATTTTTTCTTTGCTTTTGTTACCTTCTTTTTGGGTTGTTCTTTAAAACCTACTATCAACATCAATTCATCTTGAGTGATTGTTTTATCTCCAAGCCTGGTGATGAATTCTTCCTCGTCAATTTGGTGTGCGGTCAAGTATTTTTTTATCTCTGGTTTTTGTAAGAGTTCTTCGATAGAGATGTTTAACTTCTTAGCTACCCTTCTAAGAACGTCTTTCCCTCTTTCGATAAGTTGTTCTCTTTCTTTTTCTTTAAAGAACCTCTTAATTTTTGCCTTTGTTCGTGGGCTTTTCGCGTATCTTAACCAATCAAGGCTCGGACCTGGCGATGATTTGTTGACAATGATTTCCACAACATCTCCATTGTTTAATTGATAATCGATAGGCACTATTTTTCCGTTGACCTTTGCACCCGCAAAATGGTGACCTATCTCTGTGTGGATTGCGTAAGCAAAATCTATGGGTGTTGCACCGTACGGTAGGTGAATTATTTCGCCTTTTGGTGTTAGAACAAAAACTTCTGACATTTGCAATTCCTTTTTTAAATCTTCCAGGCTGGCGTATCCCTGTGAAAGTTCTTTACGCCATTCGGCAAGTCTCAAAATCCATTTTTGTTTTATATCTACAATCCCTTCACCACTTTTGTATGCCCAGTGGGCGATAAGACCGTATTCAGCTTCTTCGTGCATTTGTTTATCACGAATCTGAATTTCTAATGGTTCTCCAAATTGGGTAATGACAGTTGTATGGATAGACCTGTATCCATTCGATTTTGGAGCGGCAATGTAGTCTTTGAACCTTCCCGGTAGTGGGACCCAAAGGTTATGAACAACACCAACAGCCGTGTAACATGTTGTAACATCTGAAACGATAGCACGTAACCCCATTAAATCGTAAAGTTCATTAAAATCTTTGCCTTTCTGGATCATCTTTTTCCAAATGCTATAATAGTGTTTGTACCTTCCTTCAACTAACGCATCGATATTATGTTCCTGAAAAGCGGTTTGCAATTGCTGGATATAACTCTTTAACCTCTCCTCTCTTTCCACTTTCTTTTGTGCTACCAACTGTTTTATCTTTTGATATTCATCGTAATGCAGGACCTTAAAACTCAGGTCTTCCAGTTCAGACTTAATAACGTTTATACCAAGCTTGTGAGCGATAGGTGCATATACTTCCAGTGTTTCCATCGCTTTGTATCGCTTTTTTTCTTCCTCTTCAACAAAATCTATTGTGCGCATATTATGGAGTCTGTCTGCAAGTTTAACAAATATTACCCTTATATCCTCTGCCATTGCAAAAAGCATTTTCTGAATAGTTTCAAGCTTCTTCTTTTGCTCGATATTTCCAACTGGAGCGTTTATTCTACTAACTTTTGTAACCCCGTCAACTATTTGAGCAATCTCTTTTCCGAAGTTCTTTTCTATCATCTCGTAAGTTACTCGACCTTCACTATCTTCGATGGCATCGTGCAATAGTGCGGCCACTATGCTATCCGCGTCAAGTTTTAATGAAGCTATTATCTTTGCCACCTCTATTGGATGGGTTATGAAAGGCTCACCTGACTTTCTGTAAAGACCTTGGTAAGCGATTTCTGCCATATCGAAAGCACGGCAAAGCACATCTTTCTCCTTATTTGTAAGTTGTCTTCCAAGGAGCACTTCTATTTCTGATATGAACTTTTTACAATCGTATTTTCCAGGTTCTTCGAAAGCTTCGGTTTTTTGGGTAACTCGTGAGTTGACGTTATCAATAATCTTTAGCTCATACGAGCTTTTTCCGGTTTCCTGCGTATCCAAAAATAATACCCTCTTTCTATTCCATATTTCTCATATAACCAACTTTTTCACCGCATCGAATTTCTCTTTATCTGCAACGTGCAGATAAATACTTGTGGTGCTCAGGTTTGCATGCCCGAGTAATTCTTGAACTATTTTCACGTTAACGTTATTCATAACCAAATGTGTAGCAAATGTATGTCTTAGTGTATGTGGATGTATGTGTTTTGTTATCCCTGCTTTTTGTGCAGCTCGTTTGACAATTCTGAAAACTGTTGATGGATGCAGTGGTTGACCTTTGTTTTCAAAGAAATAAATCTTTGGTTTATACCTTTCCACGTATTTTTCAAGAAGTGGGACGATGTTTTCGCTTATTGGCACGAGTCTATCTTTATTTCCCTTACCCATTACGACTTTGACATACGGTGGATAGAACGAAACATCTTCAACACGTAAGTTGCAAAGCTCACTTACCCTAAGTCCGCAGAAATATAAAAGTGAAAGTATGGCTTTATATTTTAGCTTTTTTTCCTCATCGTAGACGGAAAGAAGAGCCTTAACTTCCTCAAGTGTTAAGAAGCTTGGTATCTTTTTCCTCAATCGTGGATGACGGACTCTCTCCATAGGGTTTTCCTCAACAACACCAATGAGTTCAAGGTAATCAAAAAAAGTCCTAAGCGAAGAGATATACCTTGAGACGGTTGATTCAGCAACTACCTCTCCTGTGATTTCCCCTTTGGAGAGTGCTTTTATGAACCTTTCAACATCGGCACGTTCTACTTGCTTGGGAGATTTTCCCAAGTAATCAAAAAACCTTTTTATGTCTTTCATATATGCTTTAACTGTATTTTCGGAACTTCTTCTTACATGTGTCAGATAGTCCTCGAAAGTTTTCAATAATGCTCCAATGTCGATTTTTATCACCCCGGTTGTTATCAATATCTTTAATCAATTAATTGGAGTTAGAAGAGCTTTCATTAGTAGCTGTCAATATTTCATAGGCTTTTTTGGCTGCATCTTTTTCTGCATCTTTCTTTGATGCTCCGGTACCTGTCGAAACTTTTTGGCCTTGGAGATACAATTCAACAACAAACCTACCGTTTTCATCTTGCTTAACGGTTCTATACTCAGGCAATTCCTTATACCTTTCCTGGGTTATCTCTTGCAAAGCCGTTTTGTAATCAAAGATACGTTGACCGGTAAGGAAAACTTCTATAGCCTTTTCGAACTTTTCACCGAATACTTCCATCACTTTTTTTAATCCACCGTCAAGGTAAATTGCTGCGCAAACTGCTTCGAACGTGTCTGCTATTATACTACTTCGTGTTCGCCCACCAGTCTTTTCCTCACCTTTGCCAAGGAAGATGTACTTACCGAGTTCATACTGGCTTGCAATCTCGGTAAGAACTTCTTCGCTGGCAACGGCTCCCTTAGTCTTTGCCATTTCACCTTCTGTTGCATCTGGATATTTGTTATATAGTATATCACAGACCACAAGTTCAACCACTGCATCGCCCAAAAACTCCAGCCTTTCGTTATTTTTTACATCTCTTCCAAGTTGATTTACCTCGTAGGCGTAGCTGGAGTGACAGAGGGCATTGAACAAGAGCATCGGATTTTTGAAATGATACCCGAGTTTCTCCTGTAATTCTCCAAGTACTCTTCTTTCTCGTTCTCGTAAGTCGTCCATTCACGCACCTCCACAACGTGAAAAGTCCTGAGCTTGTTGTTTTTTGATTCATGCCATTCTATCTTGATAGGCACTGCAAATTCAGGCTTAAGTTTACCTTCTGCTATCCAAAATTTCGATTCTTCGACTCTATAAATCGAAGGATTGGCGACAACTACTAAAACCAATGGTTTGTCGGCGACAATCACTTCGTCGATAACTTCTACCTTTCTCAATTCGTCAGCAAGGGCGTAGACTTCGTTTCTAAAAGGCTTAACATTGATAACTGCGATGTTTTTTGATAAAGGACCAACAATCTTGACATTTGCAATTTCGTTACCTTCCGGAAAATATTTCAAAACCAATTCATTTGCAATAGCCGTTGCTTGTCCATGGTAAGAAGGATTAGTCATGGGTTTCAACAGATGTTTCAATTTACATCCTTCTCTTGTCGAATGCTCCCCTATTCTTCTTATGGTAACTCCGTAGCTTTTAAGAATTTCCCGTATTTCGTCTTTACTTAAATCCCCGAGTGGAGCATACATCCCGTTGAATACCCTTAGCCCGGTTTTACCCCAAGTATCTGATGAGTTAGAGCCAGTGACCACTATACGACCTTTTGCATAATTCAAAACAGTTCCCATTTTGACCGTTTTCGTGCACATATTACAGGATGGTCCCGTTTTCCAAATCTTCTCTTGTCCAAGATTTTCTACAAAGGTAAGTTTAAAGCCGTGCTTTTGCGCAAAATCAGAAACAATCTTTAAAGCGTTTGAATACGTGTAAGGGCCATATACAACATGAACAAGTTCAACGTGTTCTTTTCCCAACGCCTCGGCACAAAGTAACGCTGCAGCTGTGCTGTCCATCCCTCCAGAAAATGCTATAACAAAGTCTTTACCGTGTTCATTTGCAACTTGCTTTATTTCATTTAAAATTTCTTCTTTTGTTTTTACAGCCATAAACCAAGCCTCCTGCTTCTTGTTCCTTTTTGTTTTTCAATATTTTACCATATCTGAAAGTAAAATTGAATAGCACATACACATTGTGAAAAACATACGAAAATAATCATGAAAAAAACACTTTTGCTGGGACTTTCGGTGCTTTTAATAACAATAAAGGTGTGGTAAACTTAGAAACGGAGGTGATAGCATGCTGTCGGATATTGAAATCGCAAAGAGTGCTAAGCTGAAGGATATAAGGCAAATTGCTTTTAGTTTGGGTATTCCAGAGGAGAAACTGAAACTTTACGGGAATTACATCGCCAAGGTTGACCATAGGTATTTAAAAGAACTTGAGCAGCAAGGAAAGAAAAAGGGAAAATTGATACTTGTTACCGCAATCACACCGACTCCAGCTGGAGAGGGAAAGACAACAACGAGTATAGGATTGTCAATGGCACTTAACAAAATTGGCAAAAAATCGATAGTTACGTTGAGAGAACCGTCGTTAGGTCCTGTTTTTGGAGTTAAAGGTGGGGCAGCCGGTGGAGGATACTCGCAGGTCTTACCTATGGAGGACATAAATCTGCATTTTACAGGAGACATACATGCAGTTACAACAGCACACAATTTAATTTCAGCAATGATAGATGCGCATGTAAATCACGGTAACGAATTAGGAATAGATATAAGAAAGGTATACTGGAAACGTGCTATGGATATGAACGACAGGGCACTTAGGCAAATTGTGGTGGGGTTAGGCGGAAGTGCGAACGGATATCCAAGAGAAGATGGATTCTTAATCACCGCCGCTTCCGAGATAATGGCAACATTGTGTCTTGCCTCTGACATTGCTGATTTAAAAAGAAGAATCGGAGAGATTGTTATTGCACAAAGTGAAAAGAAAGGGCTTATCAGAGTGAAAGACCTTGGCGTACAAGGTGCAGTAGCTGCTTTACTAAAAGATGCCATTAATCCGAACCTTGTCCAAACTATTGAAAACACACCGGCTTTTGTTCATGGCGGACCTTTTGCTAATATAGCCCATGGAACTAACACGCTTATAGCAACCAAACTTGCACTTCTGCTTTCCGATTACGTTGTGACCGAAGCCGGGTTTGCAGCAGACCTGGGTGCGGAGAAGTTCTTGGATTTTGTGGCACCGACTGGAGGTTTATTTGTTGATGCAGTTGTTCTGGTTGCTTCTATTAGAGCACTGAAATACCACGGTGGAATTGCTAAAGAAGAACTTTCTAAAGAAGATGTGGAAGCTGTGATAAAAGGTATGGAGAATTTAAAGGTTCACGTTGAAAATTTGCAAAAATACGGAGTTCCTGTTGTTGTTGCCCTCAACAAATTTGAAAGTGATACTCAAGCAGAGATAGATGCCGTGATGGAAAACAGCCCGGTTAAATGTGTGGTTAATGAAGTATACGCAAAAGGTTCAGAAGGTGCTATCGAACTTGCAAAAGCTGTTGAGGAGATAGCAGAAAATACACCAAGTAATTATAAGCCACTGGTTCCTATGGATTTACCAGTTGAGCAGAAAATAGAGCTGATAGCGAAAGAAATATATCGCGCAGGAAAGGTTACATACACAGAAACAGCAAAGTCAAAATTGAGCATGCTCAAAAAGAATGGGTTTGGAAATTACCCAGTTATAATAGCGAAAACACAAAACAGCATTTCAGATGACCCAAAGAAGATAAACGCACCAAAAGGGTACGAATTTACAATCAGAGACTTCCAAATTAGTGCCGGTGCAGGATTTGTGGTTGCCTTAGCAGGAGAAATTATGCTTATGCCAGGTCTTCCAAAAGTGCCAGCTGCTGTAAATATCGATATAAACGAAAATGGGGAAATTATTGGTCTGTTCTAAATTATTTTACATCGGTTCCAAACAACTATAGCATTTAGATGCATAAACAAAGATAAATAAACATCTAAGAGAAAAAAGAAGATTTTTAGGCTTTTTTCAATCTAAATGTGATACCCTTCACAAAATGAAAGTTGATAGTTTTGTCAAGCTAAAAGATAATAGACTTGGAAATAATAAACGTGTCAAAACATTGGAAAACGCTGGTAGATTGGCACGCCAGCATTAAAAACCAGGGAGGTTGTGAAAAGATGAAACTGAGCACGATGGGAAACCTTAAACCGTTTGGACCACTCTATGAAAATGCACAAAAACAGTTCTTAAAAGCGGCAGACCTCATGGAACTTGACCCAAACATCGGTAACTTCTTGCTTTGGCCACAGAGGATTTTGGAAGTTCACTTCCCAGTGGTAATGGACGATGGAAGAGTAGAAATATTCGAAGGTTACAGGGTCCAGCACAACACAGCCAGAGGACCAGCAAAAGGTGGTATCAGGTATCACCCTGACACGAACCTCGACGAAGTTGCATCTCTTGCTTTCTGGATGACCTGGAAATGTGCTGTTATGAACCTCCCATATGGTGGCGGAAAAGGTGGCGTTAGGGTAGATGTTACAAAATTATCAGAAAAGGAACTCGAAAGACTCAGCAGAAGGTTCTTCTCAGAAATTCAGATGATGGTTGGTCCTCACAAGGACATTCCAGCTCCAGATGTAAACACAAACGCAAAGATAATGGCATGGTATATGGACACCTACAGTATGAACGTTGGTTACACAGCACTCGGTGTTGTGACTGGAAAACCACTTGACCTTGGTGGTTCAGAAGGCAGACCGGAAGCAACAGGTCGTGGTGTTGCGATTACAGCTAATGAAGCTTGCAAAGTGCTTGGAAAAGATATCTCCAAAGCTACAGTAGCAATCCAAGGTTTCGGTAACGTTGGTTCATATTCAGCAAAGATTTTGAGCGAAGAATTTGGTGCAAAGATTGTTGCTGTCAGTGACGTTAGTGGTGGACTTTACAACGAAAACGGTCTTGATATCGATGACCTTATTGCTTACCGCGATGCAAACAAAGGACTTATCAAAGGATATCCAAAAGCAAAACCAATTACCAACGAAGAACTCCTCGAGCTCGATGTTGATATCCTTGTTCCCGCAGCACTTGAAAATGCAATCACAGAAAAGAACGCAGACAACATCAAAGCAAAAATCATTGTCGAAGGTGCAAACGGTCCAACAACCCCAGAGGCAGAGGAAATACTCATAAAGAAAGGCGTGCTTATAGTTCCTGATATCCTTGCAAACGCTGGTGGTGTTACGGTCTCTTACTTCGAATGGGTCCAAGACTTGCAAACATTCTTCTGGGACATTGACGATATCAGAAAGAAACTTACAAAGATGATGGTCAACGCATTCGCAGAAGTTTACAAGACAAAGGAAAAATATAATACAGATATGAGAACTGCAGCATATATCGTTGCAATTAGCAGAGTTGCTAACGCTGTCAAAGAAAGAGGATACTATCCAATGTAATTAAATTTGACAAAAAAATCGTTGGAGCCCCATTTTTGGGGCTCCATTTTTTTACAATGTGTGGTATAATATCGTTCGCAAAACAAACTTTCTTAGTTATTTTGAATGGGAGTGATATGCGCATGTTCAGAGAATTTCTGAAAAAAAGGTGGCATTTTTACATTTTTGGCATCATATCGCTTATCGTAATAGATATGCTCCAACTTTTTGTTCCCAAAGTTATAGCGAAAGCCATTAACGCGCTTCAGACAATAAAAGATGTTTCTGAAGTGCGATTTTTTGTCCTTAATATACTTGCACTTGCGTTAGGTATGCTATTTGGTAGATTTTGGTGGCGTTATTTTATAATGGGAAGTGCTCGTTATTTTGACTATTATGCAAAGAAGAACCTTTTTGATAAGATTCTGAGTTTGGATATGCATTTTTTTGATAAACATCGTTCGGGAGATATAATGGCATATTTTACAAACGATGTGAGCACAGTAGAAAGGATGCTTGGAATAGGAGTTGTCCAATTAACAGATGCACTCTTTATGAGCTCAATGACGATATTCTTCATGGCAACATCTACGAATTGGAGATTAACACTGACTGCGTTAATTCCGCTGCCGGGAATAATCTTGGTCTCACTGCTTTTCGGAAGGCTTATCTTTAGAAGGTCGAGGTACGCACAGGATGTTTACATGGAACTAAGTGGGTATACGGAAGAGACTATGGATGGCATAAAGATAATAAAGAGCTTTTCTATTTTACCAAAGATAGAAGAACTTTTCGATAAAAAAGCAAAAGAACATTTCAAAGCAACGATGTCTTTGATACGCGTATGGGGTATTATGTGGCCCCTAGTCCATTTCATAGGAACACTTGCATTTTTCTTGGCACTTAGTGTCGGTGGACCGATGGTTATAAAAGGCACGGTTACACTTGGTGACTACGTTGCTTTCAACAGTTACATAGGGATGTTAATTTGGCCCCTTACTGCTTACGGTATGGTTATGAATGTTATTCAACAAGGACGAGCCTCTCTGCAAAGGCTAAAAGAGATAAGCAACGCGCAACCAATAGTGGTAGAACCAGAAAAGCCTGTCGAAATACATCGAATAGATGATATATCTGTTAAAGACCTCTGGTTCAAATACCCTGGAACGGAGAGATATGTATTAAAAGGCGTTGATTTTGAGGTGAAACGTGGTCAGTTCGTTGGTATTGTCGGAACTGTAGGAAGTGGGAAATCAACTTTGGTAAAAATCATCAGCAAACTTTACCCTGTCGACAGGGGAAAGGTCTTTATCAACGGGATAGATATCAACGATATTCGTTCATACGATATCCGCGAACTTATTTCTTATGTCCCACAGGAAAGTTTTCTTTTCTCTGACTCTGTGGCGAAGAATGTTGCATTTGCTATGGAGCAATTTGACTTGGAAGAAGTGAAAGAATACATCAAATTATCAGCAGTTGAAGAAGATGTTGAAAAATTTCCCGACAAATACGATACAATCGTTGGACAACGCGGTGTGATGCTTTCTGGTGGTCAGAGACAGAGGTTGACAATAGCAAGAGCATTGATGAAAAAGGCAGATGTCTACATATTTGACGATTGTTTGTCTGCAGTAGACCCGGAAACTGAGGAAGAGATTATTCAAACTCTAAGAAGTAAAATGAAAGGTTCGACGATGATAATAATAACCCACAGACTTAAGGTACTCCAAAGCGCTGATGTTATTTACGTACTTGACCAAGGTGTGGTATTAGAAAAGGGAACCCACTACGAACTTTTGAAAAACGATGGATTGTATGCAAGGATGTACAAAAAACAGTTGGTTATAGATGAGTAATAGATGAGTTATCAAAATTCAAATATTTGTGATAAAATAATGCCAAGGGATTTTTTTAAAACCTTGGCATTATTTTTTGAAGGAGTGAGTAAAATGCTGCTGAAAGTTATTCTTGCTCCGTTTTTCTTACTTATCGCTATCTTATTTGTTCTTTTTGTGATAAATAGACGCAAACTGAAAGAGAAAACAGAGAGTGAAAAGTCACTCAACGAATTTATAAGCGGATTGGGAATAGTTTTAGAAGGTGAAAAACTGGGAATTGCAATCTGGATTGATAATGAGTTGGTGTATATCAATAGTATTTTACTTGAGCATACAGCTCTTGCAGGGATTGAGATAAGAGATAAAAAGGAACTAGATGAATTGTTTTCTCACCCGGAAAAGTATTTGGTTTTTTATGATATGATAAACGAAATTAAAAAACAACGCGAGGCAAAAGTATCGGAATACTCTAGAGTGTGGAGGAAAGAAGTTGGTCAGAAGTATTTTGAAATAAAATACTTCAGAAAGCACCTCAACGGCAAGGAGTATGTTGTATTAACAACCAGAGATGTTTCTAACGAGCTATCGAACTTAGAAGTAACTATATTAGCTGAGCTCAGCGAGATTTTTAGTGAACATTTTTCAAGAGAAACTATAAACTTGTACGAGGTTGGTGAAGATATCAAAAGAATACTCGCCAACCACGGACTTGTTGACATCATTGGAATAGGAATACTAAAACCGACAGGTGAACTTTACTTTCCTTACTTCAAGTATACAGACGAAGATGATAGAAGCGGTTTCGTTGTAAAGCCAGAGGAAAAAACATTGTCCAGGTATATAGTTGACAAGGGTCTGAAAGTCCATATCAGAAATTCTGAAAAAGACAACTCTTTAAGTGATGGTTACGACTTTTACTATATAAGACGGTTCACAACCAAGGTATTCACAATTTACGGTGTTCCAGTATCATTTCGTGGATTAATCAAAGGAGTTATTTTGTTCGAAAAGCAGGGCGAAGACCAATTTTCAAAGTCGACGATTGCTATCTTTGACAAGATAGCTCATTTCATATCCCTCGCACTAAGGTTTATCGAAATACTGGATGAACTGAACACAGAAAGGACGAAACTTTTCGAACTATCGATAAAAGACTATCTTACTGGAGCATACAGCAGGCGGTTTTTGGAACAATTTTTAGAAAAAGAATTGAACAAATGTAGGCGAACAAACGCTAAGGCAACAGTTGTGTTCCTGGATATTAACGAATTTAAAAAAATTAACGACACATACGGACACGTGTATGGCGACGAAGTGTTAAAAACCTTAGTTGAAACAATATGTAAAAACATAAGAACGATGGATGTGGTTGCAAGATACGGGGGAGATGAATTTGTTCTTGTTTTACCAGAAACGGGTGTAGAAAACGCTGAGCGGGTAATGAAAAGAATAGTGGAAGCGCTGAAAGAAAAGAATATTTCTATATCGTATGGTATGTTAGAAATTTCAGAATTCGAGACGATAGGTGATGTTTACAAAGAAGTCGATAAAAGGATGTACGGAATGAAGAAGAGTAAAACAAACAATACATAACAAATGCTGTGAAAAGATGATAAGGAAGGAGAAGACTTCGAAATGAAAAAGTTTCAGAAGTTTAAAGCGATCATTACTCTGAGGAACTTAGGCACGTCTTTTGCAAGTTTACTTCTTTCTTTCTCGTCTTTATCGTTCACTTTCAGCTTGCTTTTACTTTCTTTAACTTCCTGCCTGCAACAAGAAACCCATGCTCAGGAAAGTCTGCCACTAGAATCTACAATTTCTGTTGAGCAAAATGGTAACGAATATTACGCTGACCGTATTCTCATTGGTTACTCTGACGAGGAAAAAATCAACAGTATTTTGAACTTACTTAACGGAAAGCTGGTTGTTCATATTCCAGAGATTAAAGTAATCTCCGTAAGGATTGAAAATGCAGGCGAAACATTACAGCTTTTGGAAAACGAAATGGTAAAACGAAAATATGGAATAAGATACGCTGAATACGTCTATGTTAGAAAGTTAGTTCCGTTTGATATAACTGATATAACTGCTCGAGCAGATGAATTTGAAACAAAAGGTTTCGTTCCCAAGCTATCTGGATACACCAACTACTCAGGTGAGTCACTTGACCTGTACCTGTGGGGGCTCAGGGCTATTAAGATTAAAGATGCTTGGAATAATGGATACAAAGGCGAAGGTATTATCATCGCAGTTTTAGATACCGGTGTCGATGGGACCCATCCAGATTTGCAAGGGCAAGTGGTAGAAGGTTACAGACCATCTACAGATGAAATCCTTCCAGAGGGTATTGACTCATCCTTTGGAGGTTCACATGGGACACACGTGGCAGGTACGATTGCTGCAAAATCTGATGGAAAAGGAATTGCAGGCGTGGCGCCAGGCGCGAAAATAATGCCTGTGGTGTTGTTTGATAACGGAGGTTGGTATGTGGGAGATGACTACGCAGCAAAAGGGATAATTTGGGCAGTTAATAATGGAGCGAATGTATTGAGCAATTCGTGGGGTGGAGCAGGGTATTCACAGACACTTAAAGATGCATTTGACTACGCACTCGAAAGAGGGGTGGTTGTGGTCGCAGCAGCGGGTAATTCGAAATCAATACAATCTTACCAATATCCGGCGAATTATCCTGGAGTTATACAAGTAAGTGCTGTGGAATTCAACGGAGGAGATTATATTGTTGCGGACTTTTCCAGTGGTAGTCCGATGATAAGTGTGTGTGCACCCGGAGTTTCGATTATTTCAACAATGCCTCAGGAAGGTTCAAGAGGGTACGATAGAAGGAGCTTTGTTTTGGCGGAAAACAACGGTTATTATGGTTACATGACAGGAACATCAATGGCAACACCACATGTGTCTGGATTAGTGGCTTTGTTGTTGCAAAAATATCCGAATGCAAAACCTTGGCAAATAAGAAAGATGTTAGAAGAAACCGCTTTTGATATCGGAACTGAAGGTTACGACGAAAAGGCTGGTTTTGGATTGATAAATGCCAGCGCAGTCAATAAGAACTTACCGGTAGACGGAGGATTAGATTACCACATAACTGTTACAGACGCGTATGGAAAGTGGAACATACCTTCAGTGAGTGTTTCACTTATAGGCGTTGCGAGGAATGGGCGAAATGTTCGGTATTTTGCCAAAACAAACGCAGAAGGAAGTGCGAAGTTTATTGGTATAGACACAGGTGATTACAACGTAATAGTCAGCGGTCCAGATTCGAAGGAAAATTCTGAGGGATTGATGCGAATAGCTCATAGAAAGGCAGAGGAACGAACGTTGACTTTCCATCAAACTTTAAACGAAAATAAGTCCGATATTGTAAGATTTTCCTCACAAGCATTCCTGGAAATAGATATACCGGAAGTTGCAGTGAATCCCCAAATCGTTTTTGTGGATGTGACGAAGTTACCAACGGAAACTGGATACGAAATTACAAAAGATTTAGCAAGCAATACCGTTGATTTTTCAGAGCTAAGTGGGCGTTATTTAATAAAGCTAAGAGTTTCTCAAAAAGCAGACGTGAATATATCCGTTTCTGGAACTCTAACAATCAACGGCACGCACATATCGGTTGGTGGAAAGATACTCAAAGACGCAACGGAAACTTACATTTACGATAACAAAGGTCCATATGCATGGTGGACACTTTTTGGTAAGTTGGAATAAAAGAGTTCAAAATAGAAACGAATTAATTGAGGAGCGTGAATTTGTGCGACAAATGACTAAAGGATGGGTGTATAAATTCTTTGCATCCGTAATTATACTTTTCTTAATGTTACTTAGTTCATGTATTATCCTAAAACCGGCTACAGAAAATGTTGAGATTTCGCTTTACGTTTCTGAGTACAACAGTGGTCCAGCTGTTGATGATGCGAACGTAGAGCTTATCAAAGATGGGCGTGTCGTTGATACAAAGAGAACAAGTGATGGAAAAGTGCGTTTTAGTGTTAAGTTGTATTCAGGACCATACTTATTAAGAATCTCGAAAAACGGACATGCAAAGACTACTATAAAGATTTTAAACATCCATTCACCACTCGTGCTTAATACGACATTAAGAAAGACAAAGTTACTGCCATCAGAACAAAATCAAAATGAAATGAACATATTGTTCGATATCTACACTTCAAAAAACAAAGTTTCCAAATTACTCTTTGATGGTAACTCTATATACAACATTTTTGGACTGTCTTATATCTATATCTCAGCGCAAAGCACAACTTCAAATTTCCCCGTATCTTTTATGTATGCAAAACTGGGTAATCCGCCAGGTGCTGAATATCTTGCTTCTCCAAGGCTGTTTGCTGAGTCTAATGTTCTTGAAGGGGAGTTAGATTTAACACCTTTCTCAGGAAAGGTATATCTTTTTATAGATGCTTACGATGTAAACGATAATAGATACGAGGTTGTTGTTCCTCTTACGGTAACCAAATTAACGGATTTGAAAGTTAATCCTTATGTGGTAGAAGCCGACCAACCTGCGGTTTTTGCCTACAATCTGAACACGACTACAAAATATTACTCAACCCAGGACAGTAGCATGCCAAACCAAAGCAAAAGTTCTACAAACCTATACGTAAAGCTCTCTTGGAAAAGATGGTCTGAAAGCATGCAAAAAAGCAAAACGGATGAACCTGATGGATACGTTATCTATAAATCATACGATGGCATAAAGTATGAAAAACTCACAGTTGTTAGTTCAAAACAAGACACCTACTATGACACAAGCGATATTAAACCTGGAAGTAGGGTTTGGTATGCTATAGCTTCGAAATATGGTGGAATAGAAGGACCAAAAGTATTCCTTGGTAGTGTTGAGCCGCTGCCTATGATTGAGATAACGGATGTTTCCCCTTTGGATGGAGCAACCAATGTCTCTTTATCTCCTACATTTAGCTGGAAAATATCTGGTGTAGAAAAGTACGAAGGGAAAATCAAATATCTTTACGATATATGGATATACGACTTAACCGTTAATAGTGGAATTTTTCATTATCCAATTGTTGATGTTCCTTACTTTACAAGCGATTCATCAATTGTAACAATCAACATGAGCAGCTACGCTTGGAAAGATTTACCTGATGCAAAGCTTCAACCAGGTAAACCTTACGAATGGGCACCGGAACTAATAGCAGTGATGTGGAACGATAATGAAAATAACTCCTTGTCGCTGAGTGTAAACTGTGATTACAACTTCAAAATTTCACCCGTGGTTATTGCACCTGAGAAGTACTATCTCTTTGTAACAGGCAATAAATAAAAATAGCTCCCCATCTGGGGAGCTTCTTTTGGTATTTTGAATCTTTTCACACCTTGAATTTGTTGAGCTCGGAAACTAACCTATCAACAACGTCCCTAAGTTGCTCGACTTGTCTTCGGATATTTCCAATTTCTTCAACGCTCGCCTTCATGCTTTCAAGTATACGTGAACCACTTTCTTCGATTGCCTGTATACTGTGGACTATCTCTGTGGATGCAGAACTCATCTCTTCCGCACTTGCTGTCTGCTCCTGTGAATGTGCCGCAACGTTGTCTATTACGTTTGTTAGTTCTGATATAGACTTGGCTATCTGTTCAAAACTTTCTGAAACTCTTTTGTAACCATGTTCAGTCTGCTCAACTTCCGTGTAAAGCTTTTCTATCTGACTTTCCAGAGCTTTGGAATATGTATCCACTGCCGATATTGTTGAGTTTATTGTATCAGTCGAAGTCTTTGTTTGTTCTGCTAATTTTCTTATCTCATCGGCAACAACTGCAAAACCTCTTCCTGCTTCACCTGCCCTTGCCGCCTCAATGGCTGCGTTCAGAGCGAGTAAATTGGTCTGCTCTGCTATTTGCCTCACGGTTTCGATAATACTGCCTATGTTCTTTGTCGCAGAACTCAGGTCTCTAATTCCGTTTCTTAGTTCTTCATATTCTTTCACAAAACCACTGGTAATGTTCCTGACATTTTCAAGTTCCTTACTTCCAAGTGCTGCTCTTTCTTCAAGCATCTTTGCTAATTCCGCTGCCTGGGCAGCAAGGTTGCTTAGACCTTGTGATTGGCTTGAAAGCTCCTCAATAGTTGCATTTATCTCTTCGACAGATGCGGAGATGCGAGAGATATCCTCTTGCTGTTTCTCAATTACTGCAGAAAAAGAGATTGATAGATTTTCGAAGTTAGCGAAAGTTCTTTCAAATGTTTCAAGTGATTTTTCCGTCTTTTCGGAAGCGTTCTTTGACTCAGAGATAAGCCTTGAAATACTTTCCACTGCATGATTAAGGAGCGAATTGATTTGCCAGAATTCGTCTATAGAGTTAACCTCAACCCTGTATGTCAAATCACCAGTTGCAATCTTTTCAAATGCTTGCTTGAGCGACGGCAGACCTTTTAGAACACTCCTTGCAAGAACGATGGTAACTACTGCGATTACAATATTCAGCGCAATGCTTATTAACACAAGCTTGAATTGTACAGAGTTTTCAATCTCAAAAGCGAGCGTCGCATATTTTAGCAGTGCGGGACCAATCCAAAGTGATACAGCCATAACGCCCACACTCAACTTTGTGGTAGTTGGAATCATGAATTTATGAAATATCTTGCTATCGACTACTTGAGCAACATTCATCTTTGAATAAATATACAACACAAGTGCAATTATATCCATATTTATTGCAAGTGCACCAGACAATCTGAGCATAAGTGCGCTTTCGGGAAGCGGAGCTAATTTACTTGCAAAAAGCCCCACGATAGTTGCTGCCACTATATTGGCAGTGAACAACACCACAGACATGTATATTGGGATGTTAAAACCTTTGCCCTCGAATGCCTTTCCCACGTTAGTCCTAATCAAAAAAAGTACGACCGGGAGGAGCACAACTAAATTGATTAGATATCCAAGAAGTATATTTACAACAGGGTAATTCCCAATGGCCGCAAAGACATAATAGCTGAACAAGAGTGCAGGTAAATCGATAACCGTGACCACAATAAAAGGCAAAAGAATAAGTTTTTTTAGAATAGTTTTCTTTTCATTTTCTGCCAAACTCATAAGCGCACCTCCAAATTAAATACACTGTCTATTGTTAGGTATAACCTATTGTATCATGGATATTTTGTAAAAAATGATTTTTATCAAAATTTTATTTTACAATTCCTACGACCTTGACAGAAACCGTTTGAGACCTTGCTGGGGTTCCGTAGGGTTGATATGCCCCCGTCATTATCCTTGGGTTGTATGCATATATTTTGTAATATCCCGTAATTGTTCGACCAGTGCGTGGATCGAACGTGCCAACAGGTCCTCTGTAGTTTTGCATGATACTTCCGAACACAAAGAGTTGCTCAGAGGAACTGCCGGTATTGTAACCATCAACTGTGAATGAACCATCGAATGCAAACAAGCTTGCGAAAATCTTCATATTTGTTAGCTTTTTACCAACCCTTACGTTGTTGATGGCAACCAGGTTTAAAGAAGATGTTTCCTGTGTGTTTACGAAATCTTTTATACTTGGGAGCTTGGTTTCACTGACCGAATCACCGTTGTTACCATGTTCATTATTGGTGAACTGACTTGCAAAAGTATCGTAAGGAATAAGACGGTCTTTAATGATGATATCATTTTCGGAAAAAAGAGTGTAGTTACCTTTGTAAGTTGATAATTCCGTTGGACCATCGATAGTTATATCTCCAGTTGCGTAAACAACACCGTTAAATTTTATATTAAATTCCTCTGCTGGACCGCCCCCTTGTTTTCTTATCCTGGCATCCGGAGAAGAAGGGTTCCACGAGATGATGTAATCGGTGTTACCTTGGGAAATTTTTATATCGTAGTTACTCACAGATTGCCCATGAGCAAAACTGATAGTGATATCACTGTTGAACTTTATTCCACTGAGCACCAAGGGTTGTGAACGGATCTCATCGTAACTTCTTACAAGTGAGGCTATGGAATTTTTATACTCATTTTTTATCGCATTAAAATCGAGTGCGGCTACATCTGCTTCTGTCAATAACCTGTATGTTGGATTTCCCAACAAGTTTGCAAAATTGCTATAATCAGCAGGGTTTACTATGTTTCCGTTCATATCTTTTATTCCAAGGATTTCTATTGGCGATGTGAACGTTGGCTTTCCACCTGCGTTATTTATGTTTATATAATCGTGTGATCTAATGGGTCCGTCTATCAGGTCGTTTGCGTGAAAGTAGATTGTGGTTCCATCAGAACGTTTTTCGCTATTTGTGAAGTAAACGTATTGGTTCAAAAGTTTTGAGGTTACTATCGCATAAGCGTATACACCTTTTCCTTCTCTTTCTGCCTTTGCAATAACCAGAGCAGAAAACGGATTTTTAGACTTGATGGCATATATTGAAACATTTGAGAGCTTCCTATTTGACAAGTATTCAACAAGCTCGTCATGTATTTGACTTTCAGTAGCGGAACTACCACCTGGTGTTATTTCAGCAATTAAGAAAGATTTGTTATCTGCATAGACTTCAAAAAAATCTTTCCATTCCTCACTGAGTTTTGATTTGAAATCAGTGTACCAAGAAGGTAAGCCTGTTTGATACGGGATGTTGAATCCCAAAACCCCTGTCGAACGACTTCGCATAAATCCAGCTCCGATGTTTAATAAGTTGAGCGCATCTATCCCGAGTTGCGATGAGACTTGCATTCTGATAGCGTTCGTTCTGTAGTTGCCTACAAGTTGATACAGGGTCAAAAGCATGATACTTGCAACCACTAGGAAGATGAGCACTAAGGCAGTCATGAATCCGTTTCTTGTTTGCATATGCGAGTCCCTCCTCAAATTTTCTTACCTAAGTTTAAGAAGAACTGCTTAGAGCAGTTAGCAATGGAACAGAATATTTTATTTTTCCGTTATTGTGAATGAACGTGACTTCAAGAAATTTTGGGTCTTTTATCGCACCTGAGGGTTCTTCTTTAGTCTGCAGTGAAATCAAAATGTATTTTATCTTAGATGTCCTGATCAGATCTTTGCCGTCAAACCGTATTATCACACTGTCGCCTACTGACACAAATTCAAGTTTTTTCTTGACAGTGACTACATTCATACCAAGCGGTGAAAAGAATTTCAAATATACAAACCTACCATCTGGGTCAATCTCCGCAGCTTGAGGCCTACCTTGCGCATCCACCCATTCATCATTCCATACACTTTGCGTCAAAATGTTGTCCAATATATCTGTTATACTTTGAGCTTCCGCATAAAACGCGGCATATTCTTGCTGTTGATTGAGCACATTAAGTGATAGGTTGAAGATTAGACCTAACATCGCTATAACAAACACCATTATAACCATACTTGCTATCAAACCAGAAATTGTTAATTCCATACTTACACCTACCTTCTTTGTTATTAGGTTAATATGATTTGTACTGATAAACGACAAATTCTTCAGTCTTTCCTGGGACACGCTCGATTGTAAAAAGGTATTTAACAAAAAAAGTTGTTGTTGTCGATGAGAGGTTTATAACCTTCGGATAAGAGATTTGATTTTCGTTTGATTTGTGAAAACCTTTGTTAATAGCGTCCAAATCGATTGCAGTTTGTCCAACTGACCCTTGGATGTAGATGTATCGTGCAATGAAATTTTGGAGTTCTATCGCTTTTTGTTGATTTTGGATAGATGAGAGAGATTGGAGAACACCCGAAACACCGGTTGTGATAATCATAAAAACAATACTTATCAGCAAAAGTGCTACGATTGTTTCGGTTAAAGAAAAAGCAGGTCTAAATTTAGTCTCAAAACCCATCTTCAAACCTCCTTTTATTTAACATGTCGTTATTATTATACTCCCTCTTCTAAAATTTTAGACCCATTTTTCCGATAAATCGTTTGAGAAGAATGAAAAGAGGTGAACGTAGTGGAAAAACTTGACACATTTTTTGCTCAAGAAATGCCAACATTGCCTATAAATTTAATCGTCAATCTTGTGAATTTTTTGAGTTTTTTGAGTGAATTAGACGAGTGGGAGTTTGTGGACAAACTTGCAAAAGCTATTTACATGCACACAAGTGCCAGCGGTGTGAGGGTTATGACCCCTAACTTTGTTAAAATATTAGGCACCAAAACAGGAACTTTGTATAACTTCTCTTCCAAGCATGTGAGAATAAACGTTTATTTTTCGGACACTAACGATAAAGACGTTCCAGTGTTAAACTTAATTTCGAACATTGCCGAAACGCACTACAAAAATATTCTAAAATACCAAGAAATGGCCGAAATGGCACTTTACGATTCACTTACCGGAGCATATTCAAAAGCAGCTGGTTTAAAGTTGTTGGAAAGTGCTGTAGAAAGTGTTAAGCGAACCGGTAGGGATGCGTTTATTATTTTTATAGATATTGACAATCTGAAGAAAATCAACGATGAATATGGGCATTTAATAGGCGATGAAGTGCTTAAATCATTCGCTCAAGCGTGCATAAAAAACATGAGAAAAACAGACATACTTATTAGGTTCGGTGGAGACGAATTTATTCTATTCGTTGATTCCGGAAATCCAGAAATACTTCTTGAAAGGATTAAAAACTTGTCTGATATCAGCTTTTCTTATGGAATAGTTCCCATAGAAAATGACCAAGGGCTATTTGAAATCCTCAAGTTTGCCGATGAACGTATGTACAAAGAAAAGAAGAAAAAGAAAGACCTTCATATGTTGGTGAATAACACTTTGATGCCTATACAGACAAATTCTTAAGAGTTTTCAAAAAAATTAAGCACGACCGTGGTTAAACATGCAATGTTTGGCATATATTGTTGAATAGTCAATGTTCCACTTTCCCGCCATCCTGTGGTATAATGTAAATTAAGAAGACTAAGGGGTGGTCTCTTTGGGGAAGGGAACATTTTTATTTTCTTTAACCAATCTTTTCACCATCCAACGTTGGAACAATCGGCCAGCCTTGTTGAGATTCACTGAGGCGGATAATTCTTTTAATACGCTTTTTCTTTCGTTTGTTTTTATCACAATTCAAAACATGGACAACACCAGAAAAAGCCAAGCGCTTGAAAACAGTTTGCGTTGGCGACTATCTCGTGAGCTACCAAAAATCGTGCTTTCCGATGTCTCTTTGCAGTTGAAAGAACGTATAGAACGGTTTGCTCCACAAGTGTGGAATGAAGTTAGGAAAAAAGCACTCGACGATTTAAAAAACTTTGCAGATGAAGAAACTGTAAAGCTTCTTGTCACTGAAACACAAGAGTGTAACCCCTTGGATAAACTTGCCGACCTTTACGTTAGCTATCTTGAGGCGCAAGAAAATGGCAAACTATACGATTACAGGCAACCGTTGAAAGAGCTTAAGGAGAAGATAGACAACATATCTCAAACAATTCCGCAAACAGAACTGGAAAAATACTGGGAAATCGCTCAATATGTTTGGACACCTCTGCTGAACCTCACATCGATGGTTCGCTGGAACCGAACGCACAGGAATGTGCGAACAAGTGTCAGCGGACATTCTTTTATTGTTGTCACAATAGCTTACCTGATTGCCAAGCTTTTAAAGTTTGAGCATGTTGAAGAAATAATCATCAAAAGCATACTCCACGACCTTCCTGAGGCGTTCACAGGTGATGTCATAACCCCCACGAAAAAAAAGGTGGCAGGTCTTGACGAACTTGTGGCAAATGTTGAAAAAGAAATGACTATCGAATGGATTAGTGGTTGCGAAGCTTTGACACCAATTAGAGAATACGTCGATTGTGCTGTCGAACCATTCTCAGGTGAGGCAGGTAGGATTGTTCGTACAGCTGATTATCTGGCTGCGTTGTTGGAATGTGCAGTTGAAATCAACTCAGGTAACAAGATAGATACTTTCAGGGAAAATTTCTTTAATTTCAAGCGTTTGGTAAAAGAGATTTCTCCGATAGATGTTTCTGAATGGATTGACGAGATAGAAACGATAATATTCTAAAATAAAGCAAAGGGGTATGGCGATGGTCGATTTCAAGATGACAAAGGACGGATTGGTGTTATATATAAAAGATTACACAGATATTGTTGATGTCCTTCAGAAGATAGAGGACAAAGTCAAGGCTATGGGGAATTTCTTTGCCAAAGGCGACAAAATCATGTTACTGGTGGAAGAGCACGAAAAACACATCTCTGATATCCCAAAAATAGTGGCAAGAGTTCAGGAGCTTGGACTCACTATCTCTCATGTTCTGATGGGCTCCGAAGGGAAAAATGATGTGATAATTAGAAAGAAAGTTGATATGGTCAATCAAGGTGATACACGTTCAGGTACTAAATTAGTGAAGAAGAATTTAAGAAGTGGGCAGAGTATAATTCATTCCGGTGATGTTATCTTGGTAGGCAATTTACACGCGGGAGCCGAAATCGTTGCTGGTGGCAGTGTCGTCATCTTTGGGCGGTGTCAAGGCACGGTGAGGGCGGGGATAAACGAAGGCAGGGAGTCTGTTATCATTGCTCTGAGCTTCGAGGCGCCTTTTGTCCAAATATCGGATTTGAAAGGGACATTTACTGAAAAATTCAACTATCCAGTTATTCTCCATGTAAAAGCAGGACGAATAGAGGTCGGAAAATACGATAGTAAGATAGGAGGGATAGAAGTTGGCTAATAAACAAGTAGAACTGAAAACAAATGAACTACTTTTGAGATTAACATCAATCCCTGGACCTTCTGGATACGAAGACGAGGTATTAAAAGAAATTGAGCAGATAGTGAAACCTTTTGTTGATGAATGTTTCAAAACACCGATGGGGAGTTTGGTCTGTGTGAAAAAAGGGAACGGACCAAAGATTGGCTTTTTTGCGCATGCTGATCAAATAGCGTTTGTGGTTACTAAGATATACGATGATGGTTTTCTGAGACTTTCAGGAGTTGGTGGATGGGATCCCAAAACAGTAATTAGCCAAAAGGTATGGGTACATACTAAGAACGGGAAACTGAGAGGTGTAGTTGGATTTATGCCACCACACCTTCAGACAACTGAGGAATCGAAAAAAGTGCCGGATTACGATCACATCTTTGTAGATGTGTCTATGAATCAAAATTGGAAAGATATATCAATAGGGGATTTAGTTACGCTTGATACAGAAGGTTTTGAAAAGAATGGAACAATCTTTGCGCCAGCGCTCGATAACAGGGCAAGTTGTGTTGCGATAATAAAGGCTGCTGAATTACTTAGCAAAATCAAGACCGAAGCAGAGGTCTATTATGTATTCTCAACACAAGAAGAAATCGGTGGACCGGGTGCGAGAAGCGGGGCATATATATCGGAAATCGAATATGGGATAGTTATCGACGTGACACACGGAGACGAGGATGTTCCAGGTTATCCAAAAATCAAAATAGGTGAAGGGCCAGCTGTTGCGGTTGGGCCGGTGACAAATAGAAAATTTGTAGAACATATAAACAAGGTGGCTGGAAGATACAACATAAAGACCCAAATAGAACCTATCGCAGGAAGGTCAGGAACTGATACCGACGAGGTTCAGCTTACAAGAATTGGTGTTAAAACAGCACTAATATCTATACCATTAAAATACATGCATAACCCGTATGAAAAAATTGCCGTTAAAGACGTTGAGGACACGGCAAAACTGCTTGCGTTTTCCGCAGCACACTTGCCAGAAATCGAATATGAAGAGTCGCAAAACGCAGACTCAGTTAAGGAGGGAGAATGATGTTCAAATACCTGAAAGAGCTCACAGAAATAAGTGGACCTTCGGGAAATGAAGACGCAGTGAGAGAATATATAAAGGAAAAAATCTCTGGGAAAGTTGATGAGATATTTATAGACAGAATGGGGAATTTAATTGCTTTTAAAAAAGGTAAAGGCAATGGAAAGAAAATTTTGCTCGATGCACATATGGACGAAGTAGGATTCATAGTCACTAACATCAACGAAGATGGAACTCTTTCCTTCGCACCAGTTGGTGGAGTGGATACGAGGGTAATCATTGGAAAAAAGGTAAAGATTGGAAAAGATGTTGTTGGTATAATTGGTTACAAGGCGATACACCTGCAAAAAGATGGATACATGAACGCGCCGAAATACAGTGAACTAAAAATCGACATAGGAGCGAAATCAAAAGCGGAAGCTGAAAAGCAAGTTAAAATAGGAGACTATGTTTCATTTATCACACCTTACGAAGAGCAAGGAGGCTTTATCATCGCAAAAGCGTTGGATGATAGGTGTGGATGCAGTGTGTTGATGGACTTAATTGATGAGAATATCGAAACACAAAACGATATATACTTTGCCTTTACAGTCCAAGAAGAGACAGGGCTAAGAGGACCTGCGATAATCGCCGAACAACTCAAAGCAGATATTGCTATTGCTGTTGAGACAACAACAAGTGGAGATGACCCGGAACTCGAGAAACAACTGTGGTCAACACACCTTGGTGATGGACCAGCTATCACATTTATGCACAGCGGATATGTGGTTCATCAGGCAATATTTGAAAAGCTTATCGAAACAGCAAAGCAGTTCAACATACCATTCCAGTACAAAATGCGCACTGTTGGTGGTACAAACGCAAGAAGATACGCGCTCACGGGTATTCCGGCGGGTGTTGTTTCCGTCCCGGCAAGGTATATTCACTCGCCTGTTTCCGTGATTAGCAAGAAAGATTACGAACATACCATTGCTTTGTTGAAAGAATTTCTTAAACGCAAGGATTTTTAAGGCATAGTTGGATTTCTGACGATGTTGACATTGCTTTACAAAAAATTGTATAATTTAATATGCCATCACGTGCCGTTTTGTAGGGGGGCTTTTAAAATTTCAAGTTTAGCTCGCAATACCACATCTCAAAAGAGGGGGGATTAAGGTGAAGAAAGCGGCATTTTTAGCCATCGGCTTGGTACTTTTGCTCATTCTCACACTGAGTGGGTGTGAGCAGGTAGGTAACTTGTTCAACAAACCACCGGTGTGGAAGAACTATTCTTACACAAAGACAGCCAGGGTTGGTCAAGAACTGACGTTTGACCTCTCGAGTGAAGTAAGCGACCCAGATGGTGACCCAGTAACGATAACTATCGTTGGAGAAACATACGGAGCTATGATCACGAACAAGACATTCAAATTCACTCCAACCAGTTCTGAAACATTTACTTTTACATTGAAAGCAAGCGATGGTAAGGGTGGAGAATCCTATGCTACGTTGGTAGTCACAGTTAATCCTTTGCCAAACAGTGCTCCTGTATGGAACTTGCCTGAGGATGGTATTCAAATACAAAAAGGTGAATCTCTGAATTACGCATTAGAAGACAAAGTTACGGATCCAGATGGCGATGAAGTAACGATAACGATAGAAAGTGGCCCCACTGGTGCAAGTATCACTAACAAAACACTGACATGGAGCACAGCAAGTGTTTCTGAAGGGCTCTACATATTCTTGCTTAAGGCAACGGATTCTAAAGGTGCTTTCACTTACGGTCAGTTGAGAGTTTCTGTTGTTCCTGTACCACCAACAAACAGGGCTCCAAATGTTTTGCCCGTTCCAGAACAAATTGCAAACGTTGGTAAGCTTGTAACTGTTAATCTTGCAGATTACGCGTATGACCCAGATGGTGATGCATTAACCTTTACGGTAAAATCTGGTCCGGGGTATGTTATAGGAAAGAAATACTACTGGTTCCCCACAACGAAGTCGACAGATGCTCAGAATGTAACAATCGAGGTTTCAGACGGCAAAGGTGGAATTGCTAACCTTACGTTCAAAGTTAAAGCTCCGTACGATGGAGCAGGTAGTCTTACTGTTTACGTAACAGACTACAAATCCGGAGCAGCTGTACAAGGTGCGACGGTAGAACTTAGAGCTGGAACTAACACGGTAGCAACTACAACCACGGATGAAACAGGTAAAGCATCTTTCAGCAACGTTCTGCTATCTTCTACAACAGACTTTGACATTGTTATTAAGAAAACTGGACATGCAAGAACGTACATCGAAGGTCTAAGACTAAGGCATGCTGAAACAGTGAAGTTTGAAACTCAATTAAGAGTTGCAAAGCTTGGACCAACAACATCTGATAAACCATTCGAACTTGAGTTCGAAATGTATGATGCTAACGGAAATATGCTGTTGCCAGGTTCGAATCTGACTACTAATACAATAAGCGTTGTTGGACAAGCAACATCTACGGAATACGCATTCAACCTTTGGTATGTTAAAGTTGGTGGTGTTCCTGGAACCGGAACCTTCACAAATCCAAGAACAATAGGTTACTCTGGTTCTATACTTGCAACCCAGTCAGCGAAAGAATTTGAAGGAATGACACCTGTATTGATAGATGTTTATGACCAAAACGACAACAGATATGAAAAGATAGTTTATATAAATGTTATCAGACAACCAGTTTCAAGCATTGTTCCATATATTGTTCAAAAATACACAGCAATAGCGCCAACGAGTTACAACATACTTGCTTACACGAGAAACCAGGCAATTGAGTTCTACAAGAAAGGAACAAATCCGACAGCAGCAGGCAAAGGTCAGAACCTCTACATTGAAGTACGCTGGAGACCGTGGTATTCAACATCCGGAACAACAATGCCAAAGGCTTACAGGATTTATAGGTCCTTTGACAACGTAACGTATGAACCAATTGCAACAGTTCCAAATACGTACTATTACTACCGCGATTACTCAGCAGAGCTTGAGCCAATGAAGAAAGTCTACTATGCGGTCTCTTCAGTTTACGATGGATTTGAAACACCGTACACAGTTATTGGTAACGTAATTCCACTACCAATGTTTGACGTGGTTTACGAAAGCCCAGTCAACGGTTCAACAAATGTTTCAAGAGATCCAACATTCAAGTGGAGATTCAATGGAGTCCCAAGGACCGAAGAAGGAACAGTCACATACTATTATGACATCTGGCTATACGATGAGGTTGTGAATGATTACTGCTACTATTCGATAGGAAAGGATCCAAAAGCAGGTTCTTACAGTATTTTCTACACCACATCAGATACTCCAACTGTCGAATTTAACTTTAGTGACTTTACATCAGGAACATACCGCTGGATAGACTTTGCAGCTGGAGCGTGGTATCCATACAACAAGCTCCAGGCTAACAAAGTTTATGAATGGGGTAATGAACTGTTAGTTGCGATGGTGATTGACGCAACGGACAGAAGTATTGCTTATGCGATAAAGGTTGATGAAGCCGGATTTGTTGATCCGTGGGGTGTTAAAACAGAGATTTACCACAGATTTGTAACCGGTGAGAACTAAGAAAGGGGGGATTGCGATGAGAAAAGTATTGTTGATAGCTTCCATTGTTGCTCTTATTCTCGCGCTCTTTTCATGTGCAAATCCGAGTTTTGAGCCAAGGAGCAAAGCAAAAGATTTAGCATCGTTACCGGAGATAAAATCTCAGGGTTACCATATACTCTTCGGTGAATTGAGGGACGGGGAATATACCGAGGGTAAAATCCTCGTTGGTTACAACGATAGGTCGGAAGTAGATAAAATAGTCAAAGCAGTTAACGGTAAAGTAGTGCTCGAATTACCACAGATTAAAGTGGTCTCCATAAAACTCAATGGAATGACGGTTAAACAAGCATACGACAAGATAAAGGCACTTGCACTTAAAGGTATCAGGTATGTTGAACCAAGTTACAAGAGGGAGCTCATAAAACCAACAGTTGTGAAGCCAAATCCTGATATGTACAAAATCAGAAAACCTGGGTTGAACAGTACTGCAAGAGATTACGGTGAAGAACTTTCCAACGAACTCTGGGGCCTTGAGGCAATTGGTGTAACACAACAGCTTTGGGAAGAAGCATCGGGAACAAATATTATCGTTGCGGTTGTTGATACTGGTGTCGACGGCACCCATCCAGATTTGGAAGGGCAAGTTATCGCAGGATACAGACCGGCATTTGATGAAGAACTCCCAGCAGGAACAGATTCATCCTACGGTGGTTCACATGGAACACACGTTGCTGGAACGATTGCGGCAAAGAAAGATGGAAAAGGTATCGTTGGTGTTGCACCTGGTGCAAAGATAATGCCGATAGTTATATTCGATGACCCAGCACTTGTTGGTGGAAATGGTTACGTTGGCGACGATTATGTCGCAGCAGGTATAATTTGGGCAACAGACCATGGTGCAAAGGTAATGAACCACTCTTGGGGTGGCTGGGGTTACAGCTACACAATGAAAGAAGCATTTGATTATGCGATGGAGCATGGAGTTGTCATGGTTGTCTCAGCTGGTAACAATACATCAGATTCACACCATCAATATCCAGCAGGTTATCCTGGTGTTATCCAAGTTGCTGCTCTTGACTACTACGGTGGAACATTTAGAGTGGCAGGTTTTTCAAGCAGAAGCGATGGAGTCTCAGTTGGCGCACCTGGAGTTACGATTCTCTCGACGGTTCCTGGCGAAGATAGTATCGGATACGAAGGGCACAACGAAAACGTTCCTGCAACAAATGGCGGTACTTATGATTACTATCAAGGAACCTCAATGGCTGCACCGCATGTAACAGGTGTTGTTGCTGTATTGCTACAAAAATTCCCGAACGCAAAACCATGGCAGATAAGAAAATTACTCGAAAACACAGCATTCGATTTTAACGGAAATGGTTGGGATCACGATACCGGTTATGGTCTGGTAAAGCTCGATGCAGCATTGCAAGGTCCTCTTCCGACACAAGGTGGAGTCGAAGAGTTCCAAGTAGTTGTTACGGATGCTAAAGGAAATTTCGGAGTCCCAACGGTCTTTGTATCAATGATGAGAGACAATGGTTCATGCTATTATGCGAAAACAGGTCCTGATGGTATAGCAAGGTTCCCACACATCGACAGCGGCACTTACGACATATTTGTTGGTGGACCAGACCACTGGGATAGAGCTCTGGCTCCTTACGATGGAGAAAGTATTCCCGGAGGTTATGCCATTGCTTTGAGAATGGCTGAGGAAAGGCAAGCTTCCTTCGTCGGCTTTGGAGTTTCTCCAGATGCAACACAACTCAATGTCAATTTTAATTCGACACTGCAAGTTAAATTCAGCACTAACCTCTCAACACTGAAAGACCCACAATTTGTGGTTGTTGATCCGTTACTAAGAGGAGTTTACGGTCGTGTGGCATACGCAAGAAATCAAACATACGATTTGTCGTTACTCTCAGGTCAAATTTCATTTGGTATACAAACGCTCTTACCAGCAGCGACAGATATTACAATCCAAGGAACAGTAACATTGAACGGTGAAGACATCCCTGTTTACGGAGTTCTAAAAGCTGGAACCACATGGACTATAATTGATGACTTTGGTGGATTGAATTTGGGCACCGACTCGCAGCCAATCTATGTCTGGTGGACAATCTTCGGACAGTGATAGTTTCATTTTAACGTCAAAGCAAACCGATGGGGTGTTCAGACCCCATCGGTTTTTTGTTTTGCCTTTGCATTCAATGGTATGGATGGTAGTATGCATGGCATTGGAGTGGAAAAATAGAGTGATGGGCAATTTAATAAAAAAGTAGATGGTTTTACTCTTTGAATTTTTGTACTTCCTCAATCGTTGGAAATGCCCGCGTTGTGCCCTTCCTTGTGCATGTTAGTGCTCCACATCTGTTGGCAAAAGAGAGGATATTCTCGACCGGAAAATTGTTTAGAATACCATATATACATCCTGCGCTAAAAGCGTCACCCGCGCCTGTTGTATCAAGTGCATCTATCGTATATGGTTTCCCATATGTGATTTTCTCTTCGCAAGCATGTATACTGCCTTTCGCACCAAGTTTCATGAATATATTCTTTATCCCCAAATCCAACAAAGTACTTAACGCTTCAAACGTGTTCTTTGTTTCGGTTATCTTCAACGCCTCTTCTTCGTTGAGTGAAACGAAATCTATCCCATCAAGTATTTTTGGTTCTACATATTTGCACAACTCGAGGAAGATGGGTTTGCCTAAGGTTTTTAAGTATGAAAGTATTTCATCAGATTCTCCTGCACCTATCTGGTAGAAGATTATGTCAGAGTTTTTTAGAGTTTTTTCGTGCAACGCAATGTCTTCAACACAAAGTGTTGCATTCGCTCCAAGATAGTTGAACATTGTATTTGTTCCATCACTTTCAACAACGATAAACGTGAAGCCCGTGCGTGTGCCGGGCTTCACGTTGATTAGAGGAATTACACCAAACGATTGCAGCTGTGAAATTGCATTTGTGCCGAGCTCATCGTCTCCGATGTTCGCGATAAGTTGTGTCAGGATACCTAGCTTTCTCAGTGCAACAGCGATATTTGTCGCCTTACCACCAATAGAAGTTTCTACATTCTCAGATACATGATTTTTTCCAATCTCTATAGTGTCTACTGAGTAGTTAAAATCGATGTTTAACTTTCCAATGCAAGTTACGGTCATTTGAGTTTTTTCAATTCCTCCTGTGCACTTTTTACAGCATCCTCGTGTGTTTTGATAAGCCACGGATGTGGACCCATTGAAATAACTTTTTCAAACATCTCCTTCGCTTTAGTTTTATCTCCGGTTTTTAGATACAAATAACCAAGCTCAAGGTATATGTTTGAGTAGTTAGGAGTTAGTTTAGCTGCCATATTAAGCTGTTCTTCGGATTTTTTGTAGTTGTAGAGCGGCCATGGGACATCCCTGTATCTCATACCAGACGCAATGAGTGCGAAGGTTTTATAAAGTCTTTGTTCTTCATCAGTTTCGTTAAGCAATTTAACTGCGTTGTCGATGTATCTGTCAAAATCACCAAGCATGAATAGACTTTGAACAATGCCTTTGTATTGTGCGAGCCTACCAATTGCAGCACCTGCGATGTAAGACGCTCTTCCATTCTTTGGGTCGAGTTTCAAAGCCATTTCAGCATACTGGCGTGATTTTTCGTAGGTTTTTTCTTTTTCTTTGTCGCTAATTCCCCACAGGCCGTATTCCAAATACGCATCTGCAAGGATTGTTAAGAGTGTTGTATCTTTGTCGAAGTGTAATGTTGCTTCTATCGTTTTTATCACGTTTTGTATCTTGGTCACATCTCGGTCTCTTCTGGCTTCGTAGAACATTCTGTTTAAATCTTGCGCTTTAACTTCAGCAAAAGTAAATGTGCTCAGTAAAAGTGCAGCTAACGTTACCACAAAAATCCACTTGAACTTTCTCATCTTTACCCCTCCCAGTTTTTGCTTTGGTTTTACCGTCCCTTTTCAGAGTTTGGCATTTCTAACATTGTAAATTATATCAAAACTTTCCTGGATTTTTGCAACGGATTTTGAAATTGGCTTTTATGATATAATAAAAATGTAATAAATGTCGAAATGAGAGCAATTTTGGTGTAGAAAAGAAAGCGAGGTTGTATAGATGAGCAGTGAAAAGACAAGAAATGATTTGAGGATTCTTTTTCTTGGCACTCCAGAGTTTGCAGCAAGCTATTTGGAGTTTTTATTGGAGAAGGGATACAACGTTGTGGCTGTTATATCACAGGCAGACAAGCCACGTGGCAGAGGTCAGAAGTTGTTGCCGACCCCTGTAAAAGAAGTGGCTTTGAAGTATAATATCCCCGTTTTCCAACCCAAAAGCTTGGTGAGGGAAGGACCGCAGATACTCGAGAAATACAAACCTGATATCGGAATAGTTGTCGCCTACGGCCGGCTTTTGAAGAAACCCTTTTTGGATGCTATACCATTCTATAATGTTCATGCTTCTCTTTTACCTAAATATCGTGGTGCCGCTCCTATGCAAAGATGTTTGGAAGCAGGAGAAAAAGTTACAGGGGTTACAATATTTAAAATTTCTGAAGGGATGGACGATGGTGATATAGCTTTGCAAAAAGCGTTTGAAATCAGTGAATGTGAAACACTTGGCGAATTGTACGAAAAGATGATTATCCATGGAACAGAATTACTCGATGAATTTTTGAAAAGATATCCGGTGCCTCTGGTTCCACAAGACCACTCACAAGCTAGCTATGCACCTAAGATAGACAAGAATGATTTGCACGTTGATTTCTCAATGCCGGCGGAGATGGTAAGAAACAAAATACGAGCGTATGACCCGGTCCCAGGTGTGAAAGCAAGGTTAAACAATACGGAGGTCAAACTCTTTGCTGCTTGCGAGATAGAACAAAATGACAAGCATAGTACGTACAAACCAGGGACGATAATTTCTATAGACAAATCAAAGGGAGGACTAATTGCTTGTGGAAAAGGTGCATTGTGGATAAAGTATATCCAATTCCCGGGAAAAAACAAGATAGGTTTTGGTGATGCGAAAAACGGAGGACTTGTAAAAGAAGGTATGTGCTTAGAAAGAATTTATTAACTCCTGCATTGTGAACGGTAAAAAGGAGATGGAAAGATAATAAGGGGGGAGGGTATGGAAGTTATTAGGGTAAAAGAATTGACGGAGGTTTTCGAGGAACTCGAGAAACGATACGGATCGAAATGGTATGAGCATGTTCATGTTGACGTCAGCACAGATATAGATGGGACTATTCGTGCAGTTGTGACACCGATAATCTTCAAAGTTCCTAAAATAAAACAATTAATTATCGAAGAGCATTCTTCCGAACTTACATTAAAAAGGAAAGATGAACATTTACAAAAGACACTAACTACACCTGAAAATCTTGAAGAGAAACTTAAAGAATATGAGAATCCAAGGGTTCATGTAACGATAAGTGAGGATGAAATGAAAGCATACGTAACCATCATTCCGGGTTTTGAAAGAGAAGTTCCGACAGTTGAAGAACTGATGAAAATCCTGATTGAATCGGGAGTGGTTTATGGAATTAAAAAAGACGTGCTGGAGAAGATTCTTGAAGAGAAGCTAACATACCAGCAAGTTGTGGTTGCGGAAGGTGTTGAGCCAACTCCTCCAGTAGACGCGATGATAGATTACAAATTCAATACATTAAGAGATTCTACAAGTTTCGACGAATTCCCAACGTGTGACGAAGGGCAAGTGCTTGCTGAGAAAATACCTCCCAAAGATGGAGAACCAGGCAAGACCGTGACGGGGAAAGAGTTACCGAGCCAGAAAGGTAAGGATTTTGATATAAGAAAGTATGCTGGAGAGAACACAAAGGTGGTTGATAATAAAATAATAGCTACCATCAAAGGTCAGCCATATGTTGATGACAATGGAGTGGTGCATGTAAGGAACGTTCTTGTAATTGGTGAAAGAGATTTAGAAAAAAGCCAAAAAATTGATTTTCCAGGAACAATTATCATTACATGCAACGTTGATGGGGCATTTAAGATAACCGCAGGAAAGGATTTAAATGTGAATGGTGTGGTTTCCGGTAGCGTCAGAATAAAAGCAGGTGGAGATGTGTACATAAGAGGTGGCTTTTTTGGTAGAGGCAAAGGGGCTATAGTTACCGATGGAAGTGTTACTGTGCAGTTCGTTACAGAAGGTTTAGTGATTGCGAAAAAGGATGTGAATGTGCAAGATTACATAATGAACTCTGATGTGATAGCGGGAAGGGCTGTTAAGGTCACTGGGGAAGGTTTGGTTGTTGGAGGCAATGTGAAAGCAGTTGAGTTAATAGAAGCAAAGAAGATTGGTAACGAATATGGTTTGGCAACAAATGTTGAAGTTGGTATAGATTTTGAATATGAAACTACCAAGGCTGAAATTACACACAAACTGAAATTACTCTTAGATGAGTTGAGTAATACGGGAGTCAACTATGTAAAATTAAATTTTGAGTAGAAGACGAAAATGTATGATCGATGTTGAATTTCTCGCGCTTTTTCATCATAGCAAATATCGTCCTTAGCAATTTGTGCGCTACACTCATCATCGCTTTTTTGTATACTAACCCTTGCGCTCGTTTTCTTTGAAAATATGCTTTAAAATATTCGTTGTGTCTCACTACATTCACACTCATCAGCCAAATTATTCGTCTCAGGTGTGCATTGCCCCTTTTGGATATACGGCTTTCTCCTTTGTGTTTGCCTGATTCATCTACGCTTGGGTCAAGCCCACAATAGGCAATTAGTTTTTTGTAAGTGCTAAATCTTGAAATATCGCCAACTTCGGCAAGAAAATACAGTGCGCTATTTTCACCAATTCCGTCAATGGACGTGAGTATTTCAACATCTTGATTAAGCGAAGCACATTTGCAATATTCTTTGAGCATCTCATCAAACTCATTAAGTTGCTGTTGTAAAAATCGAAGTTCCTTGATAGTTTGAATAAGAATCTTCTCTTTCACTGGCCAATACTGAGCGATGGAGTTGTTAGCAAGCTCTTTAAGAGTTTCTGGGGTAAGTTTTAACTTTCTACCGATTGTTTTTGAAAAGAAAACACGTAGAGAATCAATGGAGGCTTTTTGGATAGCTTTAGCAGAAGGGAAAGAAGAAAGCAAATCCAAGATAGCATCATTGTAGATGTTGGTCACTTTTTCAAGTTCAGGGAAGAGGAGAGAAAGAAGCTTTTCGATGTCGTTTTTGACTCTTGAGATTTGATGAGTGATGCTTTCCTTTTTCCTTGCAATATCCCGAAAATCTGAGTTGAGGAAAGAAGAAGTAGGAAGAATGTGATGGGTATAGAAGATGGTAAGAGCAATAGAGCGAGCATCGATTTTGTCAGTTTTAGTTTTCCTAAGCCCAACGGGAAGAGATTTGTTAACAAGCAAAGGATTAAGAACGACACAAGAGAAATCATTGAGAGAGAGGAAAGAAAGAAGGTTAAGATGGTAACAGCCAGTAGACTCCATAGCGATAAGGACAGAAGACTTAGGGAAAACGGAGAGCTTTTGAACAAAGGAGGAAAACCCTTGTTTGGACATATCGAAAGCAGATTCGAAGATGATAGAATTAGGATTTTGGATAGCACAGGCGTTGAACTTATGCTTGGAGATGTCAATACCGACAAAGATGGAGAAGTTTTGAGACATACTAAAACCTCCTTTCGATTGAATAGGTTAAAAGGCGAGGGCAGGGGCCTGCTGAACCAAACCTCCAGTGTGACGAGGGTTAAAAACCCAACCAACTTATCATGGTTAAAGGCAGGCGACAGACTCCCGTAATGGCTTGAAAGCCAAGGGACACTAAGTCGTCCTGCCCTGCCTATTTTTTGACTAAAATATTTATACCATACTTTTACGTAGGAGGATACATTTTGAAACTGCGGGCAGCGTATGAAAAAATATCTGGAGAGAGTGTTAAGAAGGAACAACTTAAAAGCCTTATTGTTCAATTAGAAGCGAGAAGGGAAGAGATTATAAGGGAAATCAACGAGTTAAGGAGAAAGCTAAAAGTTTTGAAACATGTCTCGGTTCAAGAAGCATTGAAAATGAACCCAAAGATTATAATCAAGGAGACTTGTTTTGCTGGTGTCACGATAAATATTCTTGGTGAGGTTTATAAAACTACGTTTGAGTTAGGTCCCAGGGCGTTGAATTTACAGGCGTTAAAAGAGTTAAAATATCAAAACAGAGGATATTGAGAAAAAATCCCCGTGTGTTGGAGTCCAACACACGGGGCAATGCCTTTTATTGGGGGATGGGGAGGGGGAGAAATTTATTTTTTTGTATTGTAGCCCATTCTAAAGTAATCAAGATTTTCATCATGTTCAATCTTTTTATATCTGTGATTTGCCGCCTCATACATTCTATTTATTATCGCCCTCAAATCACTTCCTTCAGAAAGTTCGTCTACAATTTTTTTGAGCTCATCAACGAATTCAAATTGAAATTCCTTTTCATCAAAACGAATTTGTTCTTGTAGAGAAGCAGGGATATCTGGGTTAATTTTTCTGAGAAGTTTTATGATAAACTCTGCAAAGACATCCCTAACGTCGCTCTTTCTCTTAGCTTCAGCAAGTTTTTCACGGTATTCTGTCTCAAGTTCGTGTTCGTACTTTACATAACTCAACATCTTTTCTCTGTTCTCCATACAATCCCTCCTTAACTGAGCTACCACAAGATGGAGACCCCGCCTTTAAATCTACACCTAATGTAAAGAAACTCTTTGGATATCTTTTCCATAAATTTAGACCTTTCATTCTCGAAAAACGTTCAAGAAAATTTTAAAATTGTAAAAAACTTGTGTGAAATAGTTCATTTTTGAGCTTGAGCTTTATTTTTGAACATCGTTCTTATTTTTTCCCATTAGGTATGCATACCACGAGGCACCGAAGATTATAAGAATCATACTCACTATCTGTGCCGCCCTAAGATTACCTGCCATTAAGCTATCAAGTCTTAAGCCCTCAATCCAAAATCTGCCAATGGAGTATAGAACTAAATAAAGTGCTGTTGTTTCTCCAAAGTGTCTCTTTCTTTTTTCCACGATGAAGTACAGTATTACGAAAACAGTCAAATCCCAAAGGCTTTCGTAAAGGAATGTGGGATGGAAATGTGTATTCATATCAAATCCGGGAATTCTTTTTTCCGGAGGCACAAACATTCCCCACGGTAAGTTAGTAGGTCTTCCATAGGCTTCGTAATTGAAGAAATTTCCCCATCTTCCGATTGCTTGGGCAACTGGGAGAACGGAGGTGAAAAGGTCAGCAGCGTGAACAAAGTTGAATCTTTTTTTCAACTTTGAATAAACGTATATCGTTATTAGTGCAGCAAAAAAAGCTCCATGTATCGCAAGACCACCATGCCAAATCTTCCATATCTCAGAAGGATATCTCGAGTAATACGACCAGTTAAAAGCAACATAGTATACCCTTGCTCCGAGGATTCCAAATATAACCCCCCAAAATAAACCCTCGTCGAGGTCTTCAGGGGTTATAGGGTAGTTCTTTAGTCTTCTTCTGGCAAGGAAGTAGCCAGTGAATATCCCAGTAGCAATGCATACACTATACCATCGGAGTTGGAACTTTCCAATTTGGAAGATGTAATCTCTTACAATCAGTCTTCCTGAGAAGACTTCTCTAAGAAAGAAAAACAAAGCAGAAGCGATAGCAAGTATGATAACGAAAATAAATACAGACCTAAAAAGTTTGCCTTTTTTCACAACTCCTCCTCCTCTTTTTAAGTATTCGATTTTTCAGATGATTTTATATCTCTGCCAACTTCACTTGTTTTTTTGTCTTTTTCTCAAATCCTTTTCCCAGAGTTGTTGATAAACATAGCTTACTTTTGATAGCTTTTCTTTTATGGAGTCATCAAAAGGTAGGTAACGCCAGAATATTTCACGGACAGTTTTATCGAGTTTTTGTATACCGTTTGATTCTTTTGAAATCCACAGTATGTAATCCTTAATGAAGTATTCAGCTGGCTGACCTTTCAGTTTGTTTTCTTGAAGGTACTGATAGTATTCGCCTGTCAGTCCTTCTTCCATCCATCTGCCGAACGAAAGTTCCTTTTCTAGTTTCCATCTGTATTCTCCAAATGCTTGGAAAAACGGGTCTGTGCCTTTTCTGGAGAAGATTGGAACGACAATTCGACCTCGTCCGTAGATATTTACCCCTTCAATAGGTTCCCAGCAAAAACCATTTTCTCCGTAACCTGGCACCAAAATAACATAAGGTGGCATGTAAACTTCCGTTCCTTTTATCGTTCTTTTCAATGTTGTTGGGTCAAGTAATTTAAATTCCTCGAAAAGTTTTAGTGAGTATTTCTTTGAAAATATCGAATTGACTTCCCTTAGGTAATTTGTCGTGAGTGCTGGATATTGGATGCCCAATTTCCCAATAGCCTTTTTAACCATCTGCCTGATTACTTGTGGTTCGGTAAAAAGAGAAGTGGTTGTATCTTTCGATGTTTGTGGTATTTGCTGAATTGATGAAGTTTGTTCTTTTGCTTTGTCGAGGGTTTCTTTCAAAGTTTTTATATCGTTATCCAGTTTTTTGAGTTTCCCAATACTTTTAATTATCTCATCAAATATGGTATACACACCCTTTGTGTATGGACCTTTGCCTTGCACACCTTTCACAAGGTCCCTCAGTTTTTCTTCCTCTATGCTCCTTTCAAAAAGTTTTCTCTCGTATTCTTTCTCAATCCATGTGTAATCGAATGTGCGCTTTTCTTGTTGCTGGTCCTGAATGACTTCTTCGAAGGTTGATGGTGGTATTTTTCCGCTTTTCGCCGAAATTAGCCATTCATCAACGTAGTAAAAGGTGTCGTCTGAAGCTGATGATATGCATTCTTTGATTCTTTCTAAGTCTTCTCTGGTTAGATACCTTGGGTCAACTAATCCAAGGCGTATGAAAAGCTTTTGTTCGATATGAGATGTTTCTTCTAATTTCTGCGCAATGGCTTCGTAAACTTTCCAAAATACTTCAGTGAATTGCTCTTTGTATTCTGAGAAATTTTCTTCGTGCAGTCGCTTTATCGTTAAAAATTCCTCTTTTATATCATCCTGAATGCCTGAGAAAAGTTTGTCAAAGTATTCTTTTTCTTCCATCTTGCATTACCCTTTCCACACAAGTTTTAACTTGTCTTTTGAAAATTCAATGGTGTAAACGTTTCTATAACCACGTTCAAGTAGCTTTTTTGCCATTATTTCGCCATTTTTGAATGAAGCAACAAGGTAAGCATCGGCTGAAATCCTTGTTTCAAGAGGTAAAACAACTATGCCCTCAATCTTGGTTCCAATCTTTTTTTCATCCTCATCCAGGAAGGCAACGATGTTGTGGGATTGCCTTGTTGAAATTAAATGCACCAACAATTTGCCCACAACACCTGCTCCGTAGATACATAGGTCCCTTTTGCCAGCGATTTTCAGGAAGATGTCTGCGAACTTGAGTTCGATATTCTTATACATCTGTGCAATTTCTGATAGGTAACCCAGTCTCAGATAGTTTAACCGAATAAGTCCTGTGTTAGTTAATTTGTAGGTTCTATTTACCTTTTCGACTAACCCTTCTTTCTCGAAGTCCTTCAAGTATTTATTCACAAGTGAAGGCACGATCCCTGATTTCAAGGCTAATTCAGAATGTTTTGTTATACCTTCTGACAAAGCTTGGAGAATAGCCATGCGTCTGAAAACTGGAGAATATTCGAAGAACACATATTCACCGTGATGCTCCATGTTTTTTGCTTGTTCGTCCATTCAATTTCCCCCTAAAAATAATTAAATAACAAACCTTTCCAGTTCTGCTTTGAATCTTTCAATTTCATCTTTTATGTTGGAGATTGCTTCTTCCAGTTGTTCTATTCCAGAGTACAACTCCTCAACTGCTTCGTGTGCAGTCCTAGATGCGTTCACTATTTTCTCAACGTTCGTTGTAGATGCTTGTGATACTTGCAGGATAGTATTGAGTGATTCTCTTACTGAAGTTAGTCTTTTGGTGATTTTTTCTGTTATAAGTGTTGTTGATGTGACGATGTTTTCTACGTTTTCAAGTGACTGTCTACCCTCTTTTGCAAGATTGCGTGCAGAATTGGATAGTTCCATAATCATCTCAGCAATCCTTGATAAACCTTCTCTATCAATGTTCTGTTTGCTTGTTTCGATAGATACGTTTATTGCTAAAACGGTTATACTATCTGAAATGTCTGTTATCTTATCGGTTAATTTTCCAAGAGATTCCGTAAGCATAGCGAGTTTTGAAGTGTATTCGGTAATCTGTTCGATGGTGTTGGTGAACTCGTTGAGACCGTTGATTGTTGTCTCGGTTTCTGCACGACTTTCTTCTAAATATGCGGCAAACTCTTCAAGAGAACGGTCTAACTGAGTTGCTGCTCCTTCTGTGTTTTCAGCCATAGCCTTGATTTCAGAAACAGACGAGAATGTATGAATGATATTTTCTGAGATATTTCTCACAAGGTTGTTTGAAACTTGAAGTTGATACCTCGGCCTTTTCAGAAGTAATTCCGCAACGAAAAAGCCAGCTACAAAGGTAAGTACGATAAGTATTGGAACAATGAATTTGAAAAAGCTTGAAAGGAAACTTGCAAGTTCACCATATAGTTCATCATGGCGAGCAGCATGAGCTAAATAGTATTTTCCATCGAAAGCAAAAGCGACGTATCGTTTAACACCTTGGTATGTGTACGAGTAGATTCCAACCTTATTTGACTGTATATACTCAAACAGACCAGGAACAGCTTTCCTAACATCCAAGCCTACCTTTTGCTTATCTGTGTGTTCAACAGTTATGCCGTTTTCATCGATGAGATAGTAATAACCAAAAGTTGGTTCTCTTTCAAAGACTTTTTGTGAGACGCCTGCATTTGTGATTGAAACGACTTCTTGCAAGAAGGATTTCGTGCTCACTTGTTCGACTATTTTGTTGACACGTGGAATAATTATCGTAAGCAATATACTACTCCATGCTATAACGAACAGTGAAACGGTCAGTGCGTAACTCCAAGAAAGCCGCCATACCTTCTTCATTCTCTGTTCCCTCCTTGTAAGTTTAATAACCTGTCTATTTTTTGCTACAACTTCTCAAGGATTTCACCGACACTTTCGCCATTCCAAACAAATAGGTTCGTTTCCACTTCAATTTCTTTTAAGTTCTTATATTCTTCAGATTCATTAAAGATAATTTGGAATGACTCTAACTGTTTTTGAACTGGTGTTACGTTTTTTCCAAGTATTACAGCCAAGAACTTGCCTAATTCTATCCTCGCGATAGTATCGGAAAGTTGCTCTTCAAGGAATTTGACGAAGGTTCTCAGCAGTTGGTTTGTGTAATCTGTGCCTTTCGAAGTGTAGAGTTTTCTTAAGTTTAGCAACTTAATACTGACAAATGAAAGCGGCAGTTGGTTCCGTTTTGAGAAATCGATTAAATTTACTATTTTTCCAGTTATCGCATGCCTGTCGTAAGCCCCGGTTATCTCTTCTAATTCTTTCTGACTTCCGAGTAGCTTATGATAGTTTATCAGGTCAAAAATCAGCGAGATACTGTAATTTGCAAGAGCAAGAATTCTTTCGGCAACCTCTGGAACTTTTGGATTTTCTATGATTATGAAACCTATAGGTTCTTCTTTTCTTGTTATCACTTCCCCTATAGCATTTTCTATCTTTCGTTCCGTATCTTCATAGTAAACATCAATGTATTTAAAATAACTAAAGAATCTAATTTCTTCCGCTTTCTCGAAAACCGAATTGGGATTTGAGAGCTCTTTGTTTCCAAATGCATAAACTCGTGCATGTGAGTATGTCGAGACGCAAGCGTAAAAGTTATCAAACTCAAACAGCTCCGTGAATAGGTTGTATATTTTCTTCATTACCAGTTTTTCGTCGTAAATGTACTCGGAAAGTTGAAGAATTTCTTTTGTTATAGTTGAATCACGAAGGCTTTCTTCAAGTATATCAACAAGTTCTCCGAATGGCTCAATGTGAAGTGCGTAAAGCTCTCTCGACCATTCCATGGAGAATGGTTTAGCTACGAATTCTAAAACCGTTCTTTCTATTTCACTTTGTGATGCTGTCTTTTTCAAAAAAGCGTTAGCACCACTTTTCTTTGCCCAGAATGGGTTTATAGTTTCTTCAGCGCCTGTGAGAATCATTATTCCAACATTTTTAAATGTACTAAAGCTCCTGATAAATCGTGTGAAATGGACACCATTTAATTTTGGCATCACGTAATCTACGATAACAGTATCAGGAAGGAAAGAAAAAAATCTATTAAGTCCTTCAAGTCCGTCTTTCGCAACCTCAACGGCGTATCCGTGAATTTCCAGAAGGTTTTGTAAATAGGTTCTCCAAACTGCAGAATCATCAACAACAAGAACCTTTTTCACTTATTGTCACCACCTTTACCCTTATTTTTTTAACTTTTCATGCGTTGGTGTCTTTTGTTTGTTGTTTTGCCTCAGCGTTAAACATTTTAAGCATTTCCCTTATTTTTTCAATCTCCAGTTTTTCGTACCGCTCTCCAAGTTGTTTAGCAATATTTTCAGGGAGGTATGGAAATTTCGGGGTTCTTTCTATTATGAAATAGACACCTTTCTTTTTCAGCTCACTAACATGTTCTGCACCATCGCCCCCTAACCCGCCAAGGACTATTACTACGAAATCTTTATTGGCGAATTTCTTCATTGAACTGAACAGAATAGATATGGAAGGATGAATCGTTTCTTTTGAAGTGGTTTCATCAACAACAGTAACGGCATTACTGCCTAGAAAAATCAAGTCTTTTCCGCCTTCTGGTATGTATACTCCAGGTTCTAAGAAAACAGGTCCTTTTACTATTGTGACTTTTTGATTTGTTTCAGAACGTATATGCTGTGCAAAAGTTTCTATTGCACTACTTGTAAAATGAATATTAACTATGACAGGAAAATTCAATTTCTCACCGAGTTTTAGTATCTCAACAGCTTGCGAAGGACTTCCTGCTGAACCGACGATAATTACTTTCTTTGCATTTGCCATATAACATTCTCCTGATTGAACGAATTATGATTTAAGATATCGCAAAGGTAATTCATATTAGTTATTTTAGTCCTTTGCTGAGAATCTACGATGTTCAAGAACTTGCACGCGGAAATTCTCACATTTTCCTTTTCCCAACAATTTCTCACAGTTTTAAACATTACTGGATAAACCTTTCAATCAAACGTACCAATCTTTCAGGTGGTTCATCTTTTGAAAGGTACGCGTTTGCCCCAACTTCTAATCCCTTAGAAAGTTGTTCACTTGTAAGAGTGCTAAAGATTATTATCGGCACGTCCTTGTTTAGCTCCCTTATTCTTCTTGTTGTCTCAAAGCCATCAATACCAGGCATTTCAACATCGCACACAATAACATCTGGGTTTTCCTTTTTAAATACTTCGATACCTTCAATCCCGTTTTCCGCCTCGAAAACGGTGTAACCAAAGTTCACTAAGAATTTTCCGAGTATATTTCT
Organism: Fervidobacterium pennivorans DSM 9078; assembly: GCF_000235405.2. Lineage (NCBI taxonomy): Bacteria > Thermotogati > Thermotogota > Thermotogae > Thermotogales > Fervidobacteriaceae > Fervidobacterium > Fervidobacterium pennivorans. The sequence continues at coordinate 1,371,946 of NC_017095.1, read as the reverse complement.
TGTTACCACAGAATCGTCTATAACCAATACTTTGCGGACTTTTTCTGAAGGTTTCTGGAGTTTAAGGAATTGCTCCGGTGATATTATTGGCAAAGGATAGACAAAGATGTTCTTTACAAAACCTTTTATCATGCCATAACTTTCACTAGAGACCTGCCCGTCGAAGATGCCTATTAAATTGCTCACTAAGAGAGCTTTGTTATTCTTTGTAATAACTGCAAACCTCGGTGATGTACAACTGAATGTTATATCGTATAATTTATCTTTCTGCTTGAGCTGACCGTCTTTGATTTCCGCTTTGCTGACGATTTCCAATATATCTTGTAAATCGATGCAGAACCGCAAGTCATCAGCTTCTAAAACGAGAACTCTCACCAAGAAGGTCTTGATTGGGAAATGAACGATAAATCTTGTGCCTTTGCCTGTTGCCGAAACAACTTCAACGTCTCCGCCTCGTGCTGTTGCAAAGTTTTTCACAACATCAAGCCCTATACCTCTGCCCGCTGTTTCGTCTGCCTTGTCTTTCGTAGAAAAACCTGGGACAAAAATAACTTCTTCCGGTTTTAGATTACCCAGCCCTTTTTCGATAGCTTTCTGCTTGATTTTTTCAAATTCCAATCCTCTTCCGTCATCTTCAATTTCTAAGAACAATTCGTTACCCTGCACGTAGCTTCTAATTATTATCTTCCCTACCTCGGGTTTTCCTTTTTTAGTGCGTTCCTCTGGCAATTCTATACCATGCGCAATAGCGTTTCTAACCAAGTGGGTTAGCATGTTCAAAAGCATTTCAGAATCCTTCTTTTCGATTCTTTCTTCGCCTATTTGGAGTTCAAACTTTACTTTTTTCTTGTTCGAAAAGGCTTCTTGCATGACCAAAACTTCAAAGTTTGCAAGAACTTGCCTTAGCTTGATGTAGAAAGTATTTTCAAGTAAAGATACGAGTTTTTGTTTTACGAGTCGAATTTCGCGGAGTGCGTTTTGCGTATCCTCACGCATTAGACTGTTTTCTGCGCTAAGTGTATTTGAGAGTAACTCTTGCAGTAGTTCAGCAGGAATGGTTTCGCTTGTAGTTACGTAAGCTTTTGCTTCCGATGGAGATTTTCTACCTTCTATAATATCTATGTAATGTTCTAATTCGTTGTCTGTGAGGTCAGAGTCTTTTTTGAGGACTTCTGGGACCACTGTGAGTAACTTGAGCATGAAGTCTTCTGTTATCACGTCTTCACCGTTCATTTGCCGTTTGAAGTAATCCTCGATTTTGTGAAATAGTTGTTTAAATTTGTCGAAACCGACGAGACTTGCAGAGCCTTTTATCGTATGAAAAAGGCGATAAATCTCATGTATTGAAGTCGGGTCTTTGTTTTCGATGAATGATTTAATTAACTTTATCGCTTCTTGCCCTTTTTCATTCAATTCTTGAAGGAATACTTCCAAGAAATCCATACTATCATCCCTTTGTATTATTTTTTGGTTAAGGTAGTTAGGACTGATCAATGATTTTGTATATACCTTCAGGGGTTTCAAGGTAAGTTTCGTTGGAAGTTTCTTTCGTCAAGATATTACCATCGGATATGGCTACTTTAGAAGTTCTATATGCAACATTCTGCGTTATTACAACGAATTTCCCTGCATCGATGTTTTTGACAGGGATAATTTTATTGTAATCTATAAATCCATCCCATTCTTCCGTTTTAAAAGGTGTAACTACATCGGCAGATAGGATATTCAGTACGTTCGATAAAGATATCGCAAACGTGTTACCAACTATTATATATTTGCTTTTTAGTTCTCTAATGTGTTCTTTTTCCTCACTTTTCTTGTCTTGTTTTACCACTCGTGCTGTTTTGGGAAGGGTGACATAATATGTGTTGTAAACGTAATAGTGTTGTTCCGTGTCGTCTTCAAGGGCAACAATAACTCCACTGTATTCACCCAGTCTTCTGAACTGGTCGTCTTTATCTAAAGGAGTGTCTGGCGAAAATGGTATAGGAACTGCTTGGGCTTTTTCGATGATTCTTGTAACACCGAATGCGTATTCTTTTAATATCAAATAATATTTGAACACAGGTTCATCCAAGCCACTGTGTGTTACAACAGGGTAAAGGAAACCATCGTGCAACGCGAAACCGAAAACTTCTATCTCCTTAGGCGCTGGAAAGGCAACATCGCTAACTCCAATTACTAAGCTCGCATCTAGAGCTAACCGGACAACTCCGTTTTTGTGTTCCACCTCGCAAAAATAGAACTCTTGTGACATCGGACCACCTCTTTTGATTTCTTACTTCTTCAACTTTGCTCGAAAGTCTAAGGCGTGTTTGAGTTGCCATATCTCGTCGTCTGTGCTGTTTAAAAAAAGAGCACGTTGCAACGATTGTTTCGCATTCTCAATATCGTTCAGTTCAAGTTCAATCAACGTTTTGTATTTCCAGAGCAGATAATTGGTTTGGTATTTTTTGCACGATTCTTTTACGATATCGTATGCCTTTTGATATGCCTTTTTTGAAAGATATTCTTCAACTAACTTGATACGCTCTTCTAATTCCATCCCCTCGAATGTTTTTTTAAGTAATTTGGCAAATTCGATTTCTTGTGTTTTTTCACTTTTTGTTCTTTCGATTTCTGTTAACTTTCTGTGCTTTCCAAAGAATTTGGATTTAGTTGTTTTGATTTCTGGGTGTTCAGTTTTTTTTGATATTTTCCTGTAGAATGTTCCTACGTCATTAAAAGCAGGGGAGAAGTGTTCTAAAACTTCTGGGAAGTATTCACCCGCACCAAGTATTAAAAATCCATTATCTTTGAGCAACGTAGAAATTTTCTGTATTACTATATCGATTCGGTCTATGTAAAGTAAGACGCGTCTTATAAAAATTATATCAAATTTTTCACGCTTTCCAAAAAAGCTAAGTCCAGCATCTAAAATATTGCCTTGGAAAAATTCGATGTTGGTTTTGTATTGTTCTTTAACACAGTATTTACCATCTACAATGTTGAAATATTTTTCTATCTGTTCTTTTGAAAGAAAACGAACGCTCCAGAAATTGTAGCAACCTAACTTGGCTTGTGATATTCTATGGAAATTGACATCAATACCTTTTATGGAACACTCTACCCCAGCTTCGTTACAAACTATTGCAGTTGAGTAAACTTCTTCACCCCGAGAACAGCCTATGGAAAGTATATTCCACGAAGGTCTTTCTTTTAATATCTTTCTCAGTTTTTCGAAAGTTTGGATATCTCTGAAGAAATACGACTCTCCTATTGTTAAGTTCTCCAAAACAATGGATTCAAGAAGCACGGGTGTCAGCGCTTCAGAAATTGGTTTGATATTTTTTATAAGTCTTTCAATGTGAGCTTTTTGAGCCTTAATACCGTGCTTTCTTAGTATTTCTTCAATCTGGTTCTTAAGCATTGCGTTTTTTGAGTCTTCAAATGTGCTCAGGATATTGAGCATACTACCATTTCCCTTCGTAAAACTTTATCAAAAATAATTATACCACTTTTCAGATAATTCCAAGCTATTATCGGATTAAATCATCTGTAATTATTTACGTATTTATGATATACTTTCAAAATAGAGCAGAATTAACTCTCAAGTAAAACTTAGGTGGTGGAGGGAGACTAATGAATGCACAGAAAGTAAAGAACGTGGGCGTGATAGGATACTCAGGGAATCCATACGAGACTCCAATTAAAGAAATTGCCGAGCTCTGCCTGAAACTAGGAGAGGAACTTGGCAGAAGATACCACGTATTCACCGGTGGAAGAGATGGTGTGATGGAATTAGTTTCAAAGGGTGTGAAATCAGTTGGGGGATTCTGTGTCGGCGTACTTCCTTGGGAGGGAGAGGAGTCGAATGGATACAACGATTTGGTTGTAAAAACAGGGTTAGATTTTCAAATGAGGTCATTTATACTTGTTAAGAGTGTTGATGCTGTGGTATCTGTGGGTGGAGAAATAGGAACAGCTATAGAAATCTTAGCGGCATACGCGAATAGGAAGCCTGTGATTCTACTTCGGGGAACGGGTGGTTGGACAGACAGAATCGCGGATGTTTTAATCGATGGTAAGTACCTTGATAACCGGAAACTGGTGGAAGTATACCAAGCGTGGAGTGTAGAAGAAGTTCTAGAAATCTTGGAAAGAATCTCAAAATAGAAACATCAGTGGAGAGGAAAATGAGCATGTTGGGTTCCTATAAATTGAAGCAGGTTTTAAAATATCTTCCAGGTGTGCTTGTGACGATTTTTTGGGGTGCATCCTTTGTTGCTACGAAGTTTGTTGTTTATGTTTTTGAACCGTTCCCTGCAGCACTTTACAGATTTTTGATAGCGCTGTTGGTACTTTTACCATTCACGAAAAAAAAGAAGATAAGAAACATTAATGCCTTTTGGTCAGGATTTTGGGGAATCACTATGTATTTCATTTTTGAGAACTCAGCGTTAAGGTATACCTCACCAACAAATGCGGCGGTTATTGTCTCAAGTGTCCCATTACTGTATGTGCTGTTTACTCACATATTTCACAAAGTTAAAACCAATAAGTATCATTACTTAGGTTCTATTTTATCGTTTCTTGGAGTTGCCCTCGTTATTTTGAACGGACGGCTGATGAAACTTAATCCGGTAGGCGATATTCTTGCATTTGGAGCGGCAATTTCGTGGGTATTCTATACTCACTACGTAGTTAGAATAAAAGATGTGGTGGGAATTGACCAGACATTTTCAATTACATTTTGGGGTGTTGTGACACTTGTCCCGTTTTCTCTTTTACAAAATATGCAAGCTAAATTCGAAGTAAGAAGCGTAGTTGGTTTGATTTACCTTGGTATTGTTTGTTCTGCGCTTGGTTATCTCTTATGGAATAAATCAATTGAGATGATAGGTGACAGAAAGACTACAAATTTCATATATTTCATACCACTGGTAACGGCTATATCAGAGTTTGTGTTGATGAAATCAAAACCGACAATTTACAACATCCTTGGGGTGACAACATTAATATTAGGATTATACATTTTTGAAAGGGGAGAAGAGTATGGCAAAGAACGATTTAGGAATTGACCTCGGAACAGCGAACTTCATAGTCTATCAACAGGGTAAAGGTATCGTATTAAACGAACCTTCCGTTGTGGCGATTGAAAGAAAAACTGGCAAAATTTTGGCGATAGGAACAGAAGCAAAAGAGATGTTTGGAAAGACCCCAGAAGACAAAATTTTGGCAGTCAAACCTATGAGGGATGGAGTTATCGCAGATTATACCATTATCGCAGAGGTACTTAAATACTTTATGAAAAAGCTCAACAAAGGATTGTTCTTCAAGTGTAACATGGTTATAGGTATCCCAACAAAGACAACGAGTGTTGAACAAAGAGCAGTCTACGATGCGGCATTAAAAGCGGGAGCAAAACGAGTGCATATCGTTCTTGAACCAACCGCTGCTGCTATTGGAATCGGACTTGATGTAATGAAACCGATGGGTAACATGATTGTTGATATCGGTGGTGGGACTACAGATATCGCCGTGATAAGTATGGGAGGAATCGTTGTTGGAGATTCTATAAAACTTGCTGGTAATGCTCTCGATGATGCTATTATTAAAGGAGTTAGGAGAAATTTCGGATTGCTGATTGGTGATACAACAGCAGAGGAGATAAAAATAAGAATAGGAAAAGTTCATCCGGACGTAGAAGATTTAGAATTGGAAGTAAAAGGAAGAGATGCGGTAACAGGACTTCCAAGAACAGAGGTAATTAACTCAACGGATGTTTATAAGATGATTCGACCTGTTGTTGATAACATCATTTCGAGGATAAAACTTGTGCTTGAAAAGACACCGCCTGAACTTTCGGCCGATATCGTGGAACATGGGATTGTGTTAACTGGTGGCGGTGCACTTTTGAGAGGGATTGATAAAGCGATAGAAGAAGACATAGGTGTACCTTGTAGAATTGCTGATGAACCGTTACTATGTGTTGCAAAAGGAACTGGTAAGTTACTGGAAGACGAAGAATTGTTGAAAAATGTTGCAGTAACTTACGAAAAATAAGTTTTGATTGAATTGGAGGGATTTCTTTGTACCGTGGTGTGTACACAGCAGCGATGGGAATGCTTGCCGACATAACAAAGATGGATGTTTTGTCAAACAACTTAGCAAACATTGAAACAAATGGCTACAAAGCCGACACACCTACTTTCAGAGCTTACCTCACACGTGAGATATATCGTATTAAGCCTGAGCCAGAAAATAGAAGGGTCGAATTTTCGAAAATAGGTGATGTTGAGCAAGCTATCATCGTTGATGAGATTCGTACACACTACGCACAAGGTATTATAGAACAAACTAATGTTCCAACGCATTTGGCTATAAGTGGTGAAGGCTTTTTCGCGGTGAGGAAAGGTAACGAAGTGTTTTACACAAGGAATGGAGAATTTGTTGTAAATGGCAATAGACAACTGGTAAATACACAGGGTTATTATTTACTAGACCGGAATGGAAACGTAATAACACTCCCAGAAAATGGTTATATTGACGAGGCAGGTAATGTTTATGATGCGAATAGGAATATTGTTTCTAGAGTGGCAATTTACACACTTCAAAATCCAAGAAAAATGGGAGAAACCCTCTTCACTGGTCAAGCACAAATAGTAAATATAGATGACCCGAATTCAAATGTTAGGATATTACAAGGATATGTAGAAAAATCAAATGTGAATGCTGTTCGTGAAATGGTGAAATTGATAGAGGCTCAAAGGCACTACGATGCAACATCGAAAGCGATAGTGATTCATGACGAGTTACTGAACAAAGTCATAAACAGTGTAGGAGCTCTAAGATAATCAAAAGGTGAGGAGGGGTATAGATGATTAACAGTTTATACACCGCAGCAACGGGCATGTGGGCTCAGCAATTCAAGATGGATACAGTTTCAAATAACATTGCAAACGTAGATACCGCGGGATACAAGAAAGTTAAAGCCGAGTTCCAAGATTTAATTTATAGTTATTCAAAGAACGCAGGTGCCGCAACCGCTCAAAACTCAACAACACCAACAGGTATCTACGTTGGTCACGGGGTCAGACTTGCGGCAACAACAAAACTCTTTACGCAGGGAAATATAGAAAACACAGGTAATGCATTAGATTTAGCTATCAGTGGCGATGGGTTTTTCCAGATACAACTGCAAGATGGAAGAATTGCCTACACAAGAGATGGACAGTTCAAGATAGACAGCGAAGGTAGGATTGTAACAGCGAACGGGTTACTCTTATCACCTGCTCTCGTGGTACCACAAAATGCGGTTTCGCTTACGGTTTCACCGGACGGAATCGTCTCAGTTGAATTACCTGACGGAACAATTCAGCAGCTTGGGACGATAACTTTAACACGATTTGTCAACCCAGCTGGTTTAAAATCGATAGGAGATAACCTGTACGTAGCGACTGCAGCAAGCGGAGAACCAATTGAAGGAACCGCTGGTCAGGACGGGTTTGGAACCATTATGCAAGGATACGTTGAAAAATCAAACGTAGATGTGGTTAAAGAAATGGTTGACATGATTTCCGCAATGAGAGCTTACGAATTTAACTCGAGGTCCATAATGACAGCAGACCAAATGCTCCAAACGGCAAGTAATTTGAGGAGATAATAGCTTAGCTTTATAAGGCAAATATAATCTAACCCCCGAGGTGCATGCCTTGGGGGTTATTTTTAACTATGGTTTGGTAGTTTATACATCGAAATATTGTGATATAATATTGTGGAATATTTTGAGAACAAAAGGTTGTAAATCAAAAGGAGGAGCAAAGAATCGTGAGTAATGATGAAAAGCTTTTCGATGATTTTGGCAAAGATAATGAAGGATACGACCGAGAAAGAAATGAGGCACAAGAAAGAGAAAGAGAAGAGCTGATACGAAGGATAATTGAAGAAAAAGGAGAAGGGGCTTACGATGAAATGATAAGTTTGCTGGAGAAGGAAGATGATGACCCAGAAGTAAGAGAAATTGTTACTGAGGTCTTGTACAGGTTAGGTGATAGAATAGCCTCAAAGTTAGAGAAGACGATTAAAGAAAAGATAAAAAGAGGCATAAAGAACGACGTACCTTTGCTTTACTTAATAGATTTGGCTGGGGATTTAGGTTTGAGAAAACTGGTAACCGATATCACAAAGGCATTGGAATTATACGATTTGGAAGAGGCTCAGTTGGTTATATACGAAGCCTTAGCAAAACTTGGAGTAGGAGAACAGTTTTACCCACTGCTTAGATACATGCTTTTGGAGGGCGAAGAACGGTTTATGTTCGGCGCACAAGTTGCGATGGTGCTTTCATATCTTGATATTCCAGAGATTGTAAGTGATTTGGTTCAGGCAATCGATAGTGGGGATTTCAAAGGTGAGGAACTAGAAACTATCAAGCAAGCTTTGAGTAATATGATAAATCTACATCCGAGTTACAAAGAGATTCTTATAACGCTCGTTGGTGAGGATAATTTTGAGAAATATGTTCGGTAATGTGATAGTGTGGTTGGTTTAAAATTGTGGCTTTCAGTGTGGAGGGATGTGGTGTGTCGTTGTTTTGGGCAGCTATTTTAGGATATTTCATTGGTGCGATACCTTTCAGTTATATAATTCCGAAGTTAAAAGGAGTTGATATAACAAAAGTTGGGAGCGGAAACGTCGGTGGTACCAATGTGCTGAGAAATATGGGAACAAAATACGGTGCACTGGCGATGTTTCTTGATATTATGAAAGCAGTTATCGCTGTTTTGATATTCAGACCATTTGGGGAGCATCCAATGGTAATGGCTGGTGCAATGTCTGTCATTGGGCACTGTTACTCCCCGTTTGTTAAATTCAAAGGTGGAAAAGGTGTGGCAACAACACTTGGGACGTTCTTTGCGATATATCCTCAAGCTGGTTTGTTCGCACTTGGTGTATGGATCGCAATTGTTGCAGCAACGCAATACGTCTCTTTGGGTTCGATTGTTGGGTTACTTGCGGGTGCGTTTTTTGCATTCGTTTTCGAAAAAGATTACTGGGTGATTTTCTTAGCTCTCGCACTGTTTTCTGTTTACAGGCACAAAGAGAATATAAAAAGGCTATTGGCTGGTAACGAGAGAAAAACGAATGTTGTTGATTATTTCTTAGGTTGGATGGATAAACTTGAACGAAAGGAGAAATGAGCTATTGGCTCCACACGTTTATGAAAAGATGTTTAAAAGATATCTTCTATTAATCGGTTACCTTTTGCTACTGATAATACCAGTTTTAAGTTTGGCTGTTATAGACGAAGAAACAGCCAGGATGTACTTTACTCAAGCTCTGGAAAAAACCTACGTTGGTGATTTTAAAAGTGCTTATGAATTAGCGCTCAAGGCGATGTCTGGTAGGGTTTATGTGGAAGAGTTATCTCATTTTTGGTATTTAAGAGGTAGGTTGGCTATTATCAATGGGTTAGTGGACAAAGCATTGGAGGATTTTAAAAACTTTACGGTCCTAGTCAGAAATGACGACATCAATAACTTAATGGAAAAAGTTGGATATTTTAGAAAGCTTAATTTAGCACCTTCTCAATCATTTGCACTAGGGTATATAGATTCGATAAAAGGAAACGTTCGAGGAATAGAATACTTTCAGACGCCGACAAGTTTAAGCGTTTACGGTGAAAATTTGGTGCTTTTGGACCAAAAAAATAAGAGGCTGGTATTTTTTAAAAATAACAAAATGACAAAAATCAAGAAGGTTTCAAAGAACGTGAAACAGGTTTTCTACAACAAAGATGGCAATCTGTACCTGCTTGGTGAAAAGTCGTTATACGATGAAAATGAACAAGAAGTTTTAGGTGGTCTCCAAGTTCCCTACATCGCAGGTTCGGACCGTTCTGGAATCATTTACATCATTGATTTTGACAGGGTTATAAAATTCAACCCAAACAAGAAGGAGAGTGTTGAGTTTAAGCTACCCCAAAGAACATTCTGTTTGGACGCAGAGCTGACTATAGACAAACTTTACATCTTGGATGCTTTAAGGCAGAAGATAGAAATATTTAGGATAGATACTATGGAAAAGATTTATGAAATGAACCTTCCGGAGAAAGTATGGTCATTTGAGGTGACTCCATACGGTGATATCATATATCTGGGTAAAGATAAAATTGTTGCAAATGGAAAGGAATATCCGATAAAGGATGTGGATTTCATAGAGTACTCATATCCTACACTCTTCGCTATTAAATGGAAAGGGAATGCAGTTGAGCAGTACTTCTTTAAAGATGACAAACCTATATTTGTGAACATCCAATTGGTTTCATTTGATGAGAACAACGCATACGCTTACATCAGTGTTGAAGACCTCTTTGGTGACGAACTGCATTACATAAGATATGCTTTGGCAATGTATGAACATGATGTTTACGTTCCAACGGATATTTACGCAGAGCAGGTAGATATTAGAAGTGTGAAAGTTGAAAAATGCACAGGTGAACTTATATCATATAGGCTTCAAGGAGTAAAAGTTGTTGGGAATTGTCCAATACTTACAAGGTTTACAGGCAGTGTAGCACGCGCTGAAGAACTTCTGGATAAGAAAATACTGTGGGTTGCTAGGTGGACTTACTTGAAACCTGTTCCACCTGGAATTATCAAACTTAGTGCGAAGGTGTCGTTTAAGGAACAGTTTTACTATGACACTATGTTCTACACTCAAAAATTGATACTAAACTCTATAGCAAAATCAAACAACAAATGACATTTTTACGATTTATTGGTGGTGGGTATGGCAAAGATACAACAAGAGAGTGAAAAAAACGAAAATATAGAACTTCTACTCCAAGAGGCGATAAAACTAACCGAGGAAGGCAATTACGACAGAGCTATAGAAATCTATAATAAGCTTATACCTTACGAGATACCGGAAGTTTTTAACAACCTTGGTAATGTATACAGAAGGCAAGGGATGTTGGGTAGGGCTATTGAAATGTATAGAAAAGCAATACACATATGTCCGAACTTTTCCATCGCTTACTTCAATCTTGCGTGTGCACTTATGGAAGTTGATAGATACAACGAGGCGGTGATGTTTTTCGAAAAGGCGGAAAAGTTAGGTCTGAAAAGTTTTGATTTGGATGTCCAGCTTGCACTGTGTTATATAGCCTTGGGAAATAAGAAAAAGGCAAAAGAAAAGCTTTCTGATGAGAGTGTAAAAAGAGAGGTAGAAAAGTACGTGGAAGGGGGATTGGAATTGTGAGCGGTTTTAATATGGATGCGATAATTTTCAACATACAGAATCTGAAGGTGTTGAGTGAGTTTTTTGCATCAAGTTGGTATATCTTTGTCCCGTTTTCTGTGTTTGTTTTGCTTTTTCCAAATTTGGTCGAGGTAATTACACTCATTGCCATTGGGTTAATAGTGGGTTATGGATATATCAGTCCTTCTGTGCTTAGCTTTTTGGAAAGATATCTCCCGCAGTTCTCAAATTCTTTGGAAAGTAATTTCCAAATTTACTCGCTTATAGTTTCGGTAGTGTTTGCTGTGATTTTCTATTCACTGTATAAGTCACTAATTTTTGTGGGAAGTTTCATAATTTCGTTCCTGGTTGGGAATTTTTTACTGAAATCATTTCTGACCTCCTACTTGACGTTTCAGTGGTATATTTACTTAGTCTTTGGCTTACTTGTGGGGCTGATTGGTGGTTTCTACGCGGTTAAAAACAGCTCTAAATTCATAGGACTGATAGCAACTGCGATGTCTTCTTTTATATTGGTTTCCATAGGCATGTTCTTTTTTGATAAGTATGTGTTTAATTTAAACAACACATTATTTGCATGGGCTACGTTTGTTCTTTCGCTCTTGCTCTTCTTCTTTAGAATAGCCAAATTGTGGGGTGTGAAGAGCAATGGAAAAAATTAACAGCAGTTATAGAAATTCGGAAAATATATTTGTAAAACTTTTCAACATTCTTAGAAGTTTGTGGTTACTTGTAGGTGCGTTTCTTTACATATTCGTTTACGGCTCCATAGTTTTGCTAATTGGATGGATATTGGGAAAAGAAAAAGGGCGAAAGTTTGTTCTGAAACAGGTAGAGATATTCGGAAGGCTTGCATTCAAGCTACTTGGTGTTAAGGTATTTGTGTGTGGTAAAAAGCCCGATGTAAATTCGAACTATATTGTTGTTAGCAATCATCAGAGCATATTGGATATCCCACTTATAATAGGATACGTTGGTCCAACACCGTTCATAGCGAAAAAAGAGCTTGAGAAGTTTCCAATGGTGAACGTTTATCTCAAGTACCTTGGTAGCGAACTGATTGATAGAGGAAATGTCAGGCAAACTGCAACAGCGATTAGGGAAGTTATGCGAAAGCTTAATGAAGGTTATCATTTTGTGATTTTTCCGGAAGGGACAAGATCACCCAACGGAGAAGTTTTACCGTTCAAACCTCGTAGTTTGGAAATTGCCTTTAAAGCGAAAGTTCCCATATTGCCAGTATCTATTTGGGGAAACCACCTGGTAATTCCAAAACATAAATTGATAGTTAGTGGTAATAAAACGGGTATAATGTTTGGAGAAGTTGTTTATCCAGAAAACTTCAAAAGTGAGGAAGAACTGAGAGCATACGTTGAGAACGTTATAAGACAGGGTGTGGAAAAGTTGAAAGAGGTGGTTGAAAATGAAAAGAGCGTTTGTTAAGGCACTTGTGTTAGATAAGGTTTCGAATACACCTGTTGTCTTACTCGGGATAGAAAACACGAAGAAAATTCTCCCAATATGGATAGGTGCATGCGAAGCAAGTGTGATGGCTATAGCAATTGAAAAAGTACCTTTTGATAGGCCTTTAACGCATGATTTGATTGTCACTTTGGTCAATGAGCTCAGTTTGAAAATCGAGCGGTTTGTAATCCACTCCATTAGAGATAATGTCTTCTACGCTAAAATCGTTCTCAGGGACCTTGTTGTTTCTGAACAAGAAGCTGCGGAAGGTATGAATCCATTTATAGAGATTGATGCTAGACCGTCTGATTGTATAATACTTTCGTTGAAGACTGGGGCTCCGCTCTATGTAACAAATGAAATCATCGCAACGGAAGCGATTACTTTTGAAGAACTAAGCGAATCAGAAAATGAAGAAGAATTTAAAAAATTCGTTGAAAATTTGGACATTAGCGAATTTAAAAAACTTTTGAATGACAATACAGAAGATTTCACAAATTTTGAAGGTGGGGAAAGCGAACAGGATAACGATAATCAAGATGACGATAACTTTGAAGACTACGATAATTGATTGAGCAATACGATAAGTTTAAAAACTTATGTGGGGGATTTCTATGCCGAAAATTCCGAAGTTTGATTTTTCAAAGCTCAAAGGTATTTTAAAGTTTGGAAAGGAAACTAAAAAGGAATCAATACAATCTACTGAAGCACCATCAAAAGGAAAGCCCTTAGGGGAAAAGGGTATAAAAGGGTTGCTTGAAAAAATAAAATACTTTATAAGCACGCTTTGGCATAGAAAAGTGCTTTTTTTCACATTTTTAGGTGTGGTTGTTCTCATCGTTGCTTTGGGAATATTGCTTTCACGTCCAAAGGTTCCTGAAGCATTTTTATCAGAAGGAACGCAGACGGTAGAGAACTTGATTATTTCTATACCACCAGGTGCGTTTCCATACGAAAAATCATTCAAGGTTAGGGTAGTCCCTGAAAACTCAGTTCAAGGAATGGTTAGTTCCGGAAATTTTGTCAGCCCTATTTATGAATTGATACCAAACGATGGAAGATACGATATGGCTACGTTGCCCATAAAGGTTAGATACTATTTCCCGTCTAATCTGATTGGAAGTAACGATTCAAATGCGCTCGCATTTGCCGGACTGAGTAGTGATGGTAAGGTATACAATATAATCCCCGGAAGCTTCATAGATAGGGACAGTAGAGGTTATTTCGTTGAGGCGAGCTTTTTCGTGGTTCCAAGATGGCTGGGAGTTGTATCTGTCCCGGGAAAAGTTTTGAAAACTGGTATTCAAGAAGTTTACCGCGTGGTTTCTGCTTATCCCCCACTTCTTATTATCCCTGGTAGTGATGCAAATTTTGCTGGTTATTACCAATCGGCAAAGGTAACGCCTCTTTCAACATGGCAAGGTGTATTTCCAGACAGGTCGATTTATGTATATAAATACCCGCTGAACGACACGAAATCTTATAATTATACACGTGCATTCAAAGCGTTTCAGCAATCTGAACCTATGCAAAGTCCTATTGTATTTGAGGCGGAACGGTTAGCTCAGGAACTTAAAAGATATCCTAATGTCCAATTCGATGTGTTAGCTCACGAGGTGGGCGGACTTATACTTTATTATTGTTTAGCGATGCATCCTGAGATAAAAAATATCAGAAGAGTGGCTTATGTCTCTACACCGTTTTATGGTACAAACGTTGTGGACCCACGTTTGGCAACAACCATCTATGCATCAAAACCATCAGCAGCAGCTTTACTTTACAACCTACCGGAATCAGTTGTGGCGACGCTCCAAGGTTATTTAAAATCTTACATAGAAGCCATTAATATTTATTACTCAGACATCTTACCGAATTCGGAATTCTTAAAACGTCTCCAGTATCTTCCATATCGGAGTGATATACCAACAATAGCTTACATGGGTAATACCCCTCCTTTGTCGATAGACGTCGGTGGGAGCTTACTGGAAAAGTTTTATCCTGAGCTAACTTTGAATTTAGGAGACGGCGTGGTTACAAGAAACTCAGCCCGGCTTCCGTATATGACTTTGAAGATATTTAACGGAAGTTGGAACGACTTTTATTCATCCGAACCGTTCATTGAGGAGATAAAGAAGTTCTTTGCATTTGAAATCCCAGAAATTCCTGCTTACAAAGACGATACGTTTGCAGAGTATGTTAAAAGTGAAAAAGAAAAAATTTTAGAACGTTTCATTACTTCCGGTTCTGCTGAGAGTTTCTACGTTGATGAATGGAAGATAGGTGATAATCCCTACATTAAATTCTTAAGAACCTACAACTATCCGGGCACTCAAGTTGCCGTTTATGGCGGGATAGTTTATACCGCAGATGAAAAAGGACTTTATGTTGCTGGAACGCGAGTATGGGAAGAGTCTGTGATAGGTTTGAAAGAAACAATCGACGGAGTAAGCTATGGGACACAACGAAAGGTCTACTATCGAAAACTCGCAGATACAGTGACATTTGAACAAACTCCAGCGGATGATTTCATTGCTACCAAAGACTACGCTATCTTTGCCAAACCAAGGGGTAACAATAAGATAGATTTTGTTGATAACACTGGCAATGTTTTGGCAACATTGCAAGGGGCTTATGGAAGGGTCATATTCGATGGAAATGAACTGCTATTTGTAACAAACCGAGAGGTTTACCGGTATTTCTACGGTATCAAATACACTGCACCTTTGGGGTTAAGGAATACCTACGATATAACTTACGCTTTGGTAGCGGATGATTACATCATAGCAACAACACGTGCGTATGGATTGCTCGTTTTTGATAAGATGGGAAGGTATGCTTACGTTGGTGAAGGATGGATAGGTAACTTGGGATTGTATAGGTCTGGTAATTTCATTGTTGCCGTTGGCGACAGTTTTGTAACGCTAATAGATTTTTCTGCAAAACGCATTCACAGAATTGTTGAAGACGTGGCTGGGATAGTTTATGATGCAACCGTTTGGGAAGATAAACTCTATTTAATGATGAGTGAAGGGTTGTTAGTCTACAAAATAGGTTAAAGTTAAGGATTTCTGAGACTTGGAAACTATTTAAAGGAGGTTGCTTAAATGATACACCTGTTCTTGGCTCACTTCGTAGCAGATCACGGTTTTACTGATAACGCAAAGATAAGACACTACAAAGGGTATAAACTTTTCGAACATATCATCTGGTCAATTTTTGCCCTTCTTGCTTTCACTTTCGATACGCTGTTAAAAAGTACAAAAGGTGTCACTGTTTTGCTTATCATGATGATAATCCACGTTGCTGGAGATATCATAAGAACAAAGATTCAAAACAGCAAAATGAAACTACACATTCTTGAGCTATCAGAACTGATAATCGCACTCATTTTGAATTTTCTTGTGGCTGATTTGTTTGTCTATTCATTTATCTCAAAGGAGTTTGCTCTCTATTTACTTGGTATGGCTGTTGTGACGATGGCTGTGACGTATGTGTTCAAAAACTTCTACCCGGGGGACGAGAATTACAACGACCTAGATGGTATCTCGGAAAGATTAGCTTTTTACGTGTTCTTTCTCGGAAAAAGTTATTGGTTGGCATTTCTCTCACTGGTTTTGGGGTTTCTTTACAAACTGTGGAAACGCGAACGTATTAACATTCATACTTGGTGGATCAGTCCTTTATCGGCAATTGTGATTACGATAATTTGGAAGTTTTTGATATTCTAAAGAAAATATTGAAACACGGATAATCAGGAGGTGCTCTTTGTGAGAATTTCTTTGGAATGGCTTAATCAATATATCGATGTTAATAAGGAGGAAGTGGCTGAGTATCTGCCAAAACTCGGCTTTGACATTGGTGAAGAAGGTCCTGTTTTCCCACTCCGTGGTCCGATAGTTGTTGGACGCATTGAGGGTGTTGAGAAGCACCCTCAAGCCGATAAATTAGTGGTCTGCAAAGTGAGTATAGGTAACGAGTATAAAACAATATTAACAGCAGACCTTTCCGTCCAAGAAGGCAAGTACGTTTTTGTAGCGCTCCAAGGAGCAAGACTTGCAAACGGTGTAGAAATTCAAGAAAAAGTAATGCGTGGCATCCCTTCTCAGGGCATGATGTGTTCTTTGGAAGAGCTCGGACTTGAACAAAAAAGTGAGCATGTCTATATGACGGATGAAGAACTTCCGCTTGGAGCAGACGTTGTCAAACTCCTCGATTTAAATGACTGGTATTTTGAGATGGAGATTACCCCGAATCGCCCTGATGTGCTATCGTATTTTGGTGTGACAAGAGAGTTATCTGCCGGGTTAAAACGAAAACCTCACTTCCCTATTCCAAGTGTTAAGAGTGCGGAAGGAAATGATAAGGTTGAGGTATACATAGAGACCGATGGCTGCTGGAGATATACGGCGCGGGTAATCAGAAACGTTAAGGTAGGTCCGAGCCCTCTATGGATGCAAAAAAGGTTAATCGCATCCGGGATTAGACCTATAAACAACATTGTTGATATAACGAACTACGTGATGCTTGAAACTGGGCATCCAGTCCATGCCTTTGACCTTGCAAAGCTGAATGGAAAGATAGTGGTTCGTGATGCGAGACCTGGTGAAAAGATGTTATTACTTGATGGCAAGACTTATGAATTTTCCGGCGGTGAGGTACTTATAACTGACGGTGAAAAGCTTCTCGCACTTGGTGGTATCATGGGAGGAGAAGAATCTGGAATATCAAGTAACACAACCGATGTTTTGTTAGAGGTTGCGATGTTTGACCCAGTCAGGATAAGAAAAGCATCAAGAAGGTTAGGAGTTTCTTCAGATTCTTCTTATCGCTTCGAAAGAGGTGTTGATTTTGACGACGCATTGTTCGTTATTGAAAGGCTTTCGCAATTGATTGAGGAACTCGCAGGTGGTAAACCTTCAAAAGAAATAGTAGATAACTATCCTCATAAAATAGAGCAAAAGAAAATATTTGTTCCGAAGAACTATGCAAAAAGAGTCTTAGGTATAGATGTGAAACATATCGGTGAGTACATCGAGCCACTTGGTTTTGAGGTAGAAGAAACGAAGGATGGTTATGATGTTTACGTGCCGTCTTTCAGATATTTCGATGTTTCTCTTCCAGAGGATGTTATGGAAGAAGTAGGACGCATCCATGGCTATGAACATCTCCATGCAGAACCACCAAGAATGCTCGCTATTGAAAAAGGAAGGAGCGAAAAGCAGAAAAGAAGATTTGAAATCAAAAACCTCATGACTGCAATGGGTTTCAATGAAGCGAACACACTTTCTTTCGCTGCAAGTAAGGTTATAGATATTTTTGACATCAATGGAAAAGGTGTTCCCATAAGCAATCCTATTATTTCAGATTTCGACACGATGAGGCCATCTCTTCTTTACGGCTTACTCGATTCACTTTCCTACAACTACAAAAGGCAAATGAAAGACGTGAAACTCTTTGAAGTTGGTAAGGTGTTTTCTATTGTAGATGGTAAACCTCATGAACAAGAAGCTCTCGGCTTTGTTGCAACAGGAAGGGAATCGGTCAAGGACTACACTGACAAAAGGACTGTGTCGCTTTACACAATGAAAGGTGTATTAGAAGAACTCTTCGAACAATTTGGATTAGAAGTTACTTTTAAAAAGATTGAAAAGAAGGGTTTTGTTCCGACTGTAACCGCAGGAATTTACTACAAAGGACAATTGATTGGTTTTATAGGGCTTTTAGATCCTGAACTTGCAGACAGGCTTTACGACGTCAAAGACGAAATTTACGCTGGGGAGATTTATCTTGAAACAATCTATTCAGCTGACGCAAGGAAAACTTACCAACCGCTACCGCAATTCCCGTATGTGCGTAGAGACGTGTCTTATCTCATTCCAATAGGATACGAGATTGAGAATTTACTAAAGATTTACAAAGAGAACCCACTTGTTGAAGAAGTAGGTATAGACGACATTTACAGAAAAGTTGGCGATGAATTCTACAGTGTTACAATTTACGCAAAGTTCAGACATCCAGAAAGGACACTAAGCGATGAAGAAGTGGACCTTGCACTTGAAGATATAAAGGAGAGAATTAAGAAAGAATGCGGTATCAATCCAAGGTTTTAAGAGTATTGGTGAACTGAACAAGGGAAAGGGGGGAAGCTGATGGGTTTCAGCGCGAAAGACCAAAATGAGTTTGATAAAATCATTTCTTTGGGTCGAGAATTTCTGAAATCAAATTGGGAAGTTCTGGAAAATTACACAAGCGACCAAAGAAAAGGGGTTGAGATGCCCCCTTTTGAGAAACCGTTCCCACAAGATGCGTTCTTAATAAAGCTTCCAGATTTTAATATCAATGAATTTAAAATAAAGTCCCTGTTTGAAACTATTGCAAACAGAAAAAGTCATAGGAAGTACGAAAATAAACCACTTAAGTTAGCGGAGCTCTCTTTTCTTCTATGGGCTACGCAAGGAATCAGGTACGTAACACCTAAAGCTACATTCAGAACAGTACCTTCTGCTGGTGCAAGGCATCCGTTCGAAACATATGTATATGTTGAAAATGTGGAAGGATTAGAAGAAGCAGTCTACAGATATCTACCGCTTGAACATAGTTTAATCTTGCACAGAAAAGATAGATATCTGAGAGAAGAAATTATACATGCAACATTAGAACAAGAATTTGTTGGTCAAGCTGCAGTCGTATTTATATGGACTGCGATACCCTATAGGACAGAATGGCGATATGGTCCTGCTTCTCACAAGGCGATACTTTTGGATGCGGGGCATGTTTGCCAGAACTTGTACCTCGCTTGTGAAGCAATAGAAGCTGGAACATGCGCAATAGCAGCCTATTCTCAAAAACTCATGGATAGGTTCCTTGGTGTCGATGGACAAGACGAGATGGTTGTTTATCTTGCTCCCGTTGGAAAGATTGCCAGAAGTTAATGGTCCGGACATATGGAGGGTGGGTATGAAGGACGAATTTGCAAACGAATACGCTTTAAAAGATAAATTCATAGCTATTTTTTGGCTTTTAGTACTCACTTTTTTATGGGGATTGACCTTTCCCATACAAAAGCTTGTGTTAAAAGAAGAAATCTCACCATTTTTGTACAATGCGATCCGATTTTGGATCGCAACTTTTTTATCGGCACTTATTTTTGGGAAATCTGATTGGATACGCGGCACGGTGCTCGGCATAGTGATGGCTATTGCTTACGCTACTCAGACATGGGGGTTAACGATAACAACATCTACGAAAAGCGGATTTATTACTTCGTTATACATAGTTATTGTTCCTTTCTTTTCTTACATCATAGAGCATGAAAAGGTGAGAAAACTTCAAGTTTTAGGCTTTCTTGGGGCACTTGTTGGTATGTATTTATTGAGCGGAGGAATTAGTGGTTACAATTTTGGCGACTTTCTTACAACAATATGTGGAGTTATGTATGCACTCCACGTTGTGTTGATAACCAAGTTTTCCAAGCAAGTTAGTGAATATTCGTTGCTAACTCCCCAATTCTTCACAGTAGCACTATTGAACACACTCTTCAATGTGTTCTACCGGAGCAACGGTAACAAATGGAGCTTTTCTATGGATGCAATCCTTGTTGCTACTTTTACAGCGGTGACAGCTACAATTGTTGCGATAATAATTCAAGCAAAATATCAAAAGGTTGTTGGTAGTAATGTGTCCGCTCTCATTTTTGTTGGTGAACCGTTATTTGCAATGATTTTGTCTGTTCTCATTCTAAAAGAACACCTGACCACTTCACAAACTATGGGTGGTTTATTGATGCTGGCTTCAATAATCCTTGGCGTTTTGAACATAAGTGAGAGACAAGATGGCTGGATTTTCGCAAAGAAGAAACAGGAGTGAAGCAAGTTTATGAAAAGGGTCGAAAATTTGAATACTAATAAAAATCGTGAATTATGGATTGATTACGCCCGAGGTTTGGCGTTAATAATGGTTGTACTGGCACATTCTCAGATCCCGTCGAAGTTGTTTGCATTTGTCTCTTATGTTATAGTTGTTTTCCCATTTTTGACCGGTTATCTAATGAAAGATATGAGTTTTAAAGATTTTTTCGCTAAACGAACAACATTGATCATTTCGTATTACTACATTGGACTGATTGGTTATATTCTTTGGATTTTCCTTGTTCCAGAAACTTTTAAAAAAGCTGGTAATTTAACTTATCTGAAAAGTTTTCTTCTTGTTCGAACAGATTTGCTTGAGAAGATACCACTTCCGATTGTGCCGCTGTGGTATTTAATTTTCCTTTTTGTAGCTGAATTCATGTTCATAGCTTTTCGCAATTTTCATGTCCTTCCGTATGCAATAGTTGTAGGTATATTACTGCGTTTTTTTTATCCGGGTGCACTTCCTTTCAAAATTGATGTAGCATTTTCTGGACTTTACATGTTTTGGTTGGGGAAATTTGTGGAAGAGAGAAGAACCACGTTCGAAAAGTTCGGAGGACCAATTGGTTTCGTAGGTTTGATAACATGGACTTTAGTTGCTTTGCTTGTCGATGGGACATCGTGGAATATAGATTATTACGGTACAAACCCACTATTAACATTCTTTGGTGAAATTGGGACAGCAATGTGCTTTTTCTCAGTTGGAATATTTATTGAGCGCTTCGTGAACATTTCAAAAAACACCAACAGCCTATTACGAAGATTCTTTGTGAAATATATACTTGGCATTGCGAGACTTTTCTCAGATAATGCGATATTCGCGTTCGGTTACCATATTTTGGTCGGAGGTTTGACCATATTGATTACAATGGCTCTGGGCTTTACCGTTACCGAAGAAACTCTGCGAGAGTATTGGTATATTGCTTTTGCCTTAACGTTTGGAGCAATGGTGTTATTAATGGTTCTTTTACCAAAACCTATCAAACTATTTTTAACGCAACCAGACTTGTTTTTAAAATGGTTAAGAAGAGAAAGGGGTTCCCGGAAATGATAACAATAAAGAATCTTACCATAGCCTTTCCCGAAAAGACGCTCTTTTCTAATTTCAATGCAACCGTCCTAACAAGGGATAGGATAGGATTGATGGGAAAAAATGGGAGTGGTAAGAGTACGCTGTTGAAAGCGATAGCCGGAATTTTTAAAGATTACCAAGGGGAAATAACAGTTCAAGGTAAAGTATCATACATGGATCAATACAGAACATTTGAAGCAAGAACACCTTATGAATACTACATGAAGGTAGCAGATACCCCAGAAAAACAAAAGCAGGTGAGGAGTATTTTGAAAGGATTAGGTTTTCCGGAAGAGGATTGGGAAAGGGATATTTCAACGTTCAGTGGAGGAGAGAGAACGAAACTGCAGTTAGGAAGACTCTTTGTGGAAGACCCCGATTTTCTTCTTTTAGATGAGCCAACCAATTTCTTGGACATAGAAAGTATAGAGTTTTTGAAAGAGTTACTGAGAAGTTTCCGCGGAGGATATATAATCATTTCGCACGACAGAGATTTCCTCAGAAACACCTGCGAAAAATTCTGGGAGATAAACAACGAGCGTATCTGGGTTTTTGATATGGATTTCGACAGCTACCATTTGGAAAGACAAAGGATTATCGAAACTCAAAGAAGACAGCTCGCAAATATACAACGTGAAATAGAAAGATTGAGAGCGATAATAGATAGATACAAAAAATGGGGTAGGGAAAAATTCACAAGGCAAGCGAAAAGTAAAGAAAAGATGCTCGAGAAAATGCTCGAAGAATTAGAAAGTATGCCCAACCTGTATTTGGAGGAAGAGCAGAAGAGTATAGATATACCTGAACCAGACAACACAGGTTACGTTGTTTTGGAAGTTAAAAATGTTTCTTGGGACGGTTTGTTAAGAAACGTTTCGTTCACAGTATATCAAGGAGATAAGATAGCGATTGTTGGACCTAACGGTTCTGGGAAAACAACACTATTAAAAATCATCAACGGGCTAACCAAATACGCTGGTCAAGTAACATTCGGATACAATGTAAAAGCAGTTTATCTTGAACAGTTTGTTGACCAGCTTGATTTAGAAAACACTGTTTTCGATGAGCTCTTCGAAGAGATGCCAGATAAACCAGACTACGTTATCAGAGCCTATGCAGGTAGATTCGGATTTCGCGGTGAAGATGTTTTTAAAACAATTGCTGATTTGAGTGGTGGAGAAAGACAGATACTCGCTCTTGCAAAGGTCTTGCTAAGAAGACCGAATGTGCTTATTCTGGACGAGCCAACGAACCATATGGATTTGGAAACAGTCGAAGCGCTTGAATCGGCACTTAAAGAATATAAGGGAGCAGTTTTGTTGGTTTCCCATGACCTCGAGTTGATTAGAAACGTATGCAACAGGTTTTTTACCATCAAAAATGGGGAACTGTTGGAATCTAACGAGCCGATACTCTTTTCTAAAGAAAAGAAAAAGGTTGAAAAAGAAAAGAACGTAGATTTTGAAGAGAAAAAGAGACTGAGAAATCAGTTAAAGAGTTGGAAAAAACAATTGGAAGAACTAAAGGAAAGAGAGAACGAGATAACATACATGATAAGTGATTTAGAAAGTCGTATGCACAAAGAACAAGATTATGTTAAGTTGATGGAATTGATGGGTGAGAAAGAAAAATTAGAGGAGGAATTGCTAAGAGTAATGGAGACCTTCGAAGAAATCGAAAGAAAGATAAAGGAATTCGAGAATATAGAAGATTAGGCGGTTAGGAGGAGTTCCAATCATGAACAACCCAAAGGGTGAAGAATTAAAGTTTCATATCGGTAATAGTTTTGTGGCTGAATTAAGTGACGAAGATATAAAGTACTTCTCTGAAAGGAGAATAACGAAGGCAGAACCTGTTACATTAGTATTTTTCTTTGAAACAAACGATGGTAATTACGAGAAAATTGGATTTGTTGAATTTGATTTGAGAGTCATAAACAAAAATGCGTATATCACATTTTATGTGGCTCCACAATACCGTGGTAAGGGCATAGGAAAGCTCATTATAAGGAAAGCCTTAGAGTTTGCTTTCAAAGAATTAAATCTTCGTAGAGTAACAGCCGAAGTTTACGAGTATAATGAACGTTCGCTGAGGTTACTTGAAAGTTTGGGGTTCAAAAAAGAAGGCATTCTCAAAGAAGCAAAATTCCACGATGGAAGATACTGGGATATAATTGTAATGGGATTAATGAAAGAAGATTGGAAAAATAGTGAAGAGTTTAGAAGGTGAGAATATGAGTGGTAAAAGAGAACTGATAATCGGTGCTCACATGCCAATAGGTGGCGGTTTTGCAAGAGTTCCAAAGGAGACCGTGGAAATAGGAGGAAATGCATTCCAGATTTTCCCACATAACCCTCGTCAATGGAATGCGAAGTTACCATCTGATGATGATGTTGTCCATTTCTTAAGAGACGTTAAAAAGTACAACTTGAACCCAGAAAATTTCATGTGTCACGCTGGTTATCTTGTTAACATAGCAAGCCCTAAAGAAGATATTTGGGAAAAGTCTGTTGCGTTGCTTATCACCGAAGCGAAGATATGTGCAAGACTTGGAATTAAGTATTTGAACATCCATCCTGGAAGCCATCTAGGACTTGGTGAGAAGGAAGGGATAGAAAGAGTTGCAAAAGCTCTGAATATAGTTATGGAAAAGGAAAAGAACGTTTATATATTATTGGAAAACGTTGTCAGGAAAGGTGGAAACATAGGATACAACTACGCTCAAATGAGGGAGATAATAAGTCTATGCAAATACGAAGACAGGATAGGTTTGACGTTTGATACATGTCACGGCTATGACGCGGGATACGACGTCACAACAGCTGAAGGCATAAAGCAACTCCTCGAGGAGATTGACCGGGAAGTGGGAATAAAAAGGCTGAAGTTTGTCCATCTTAACGATACCAAAAACGAACTTGGTTCTCAGAAAGACAGACACGAGAATATAGGAAACGGAAAGATTGGAGAAAAGCTCGAAGTATTTTTGTCAAATCCAATTTTTAACTCACTACCATTGATTTTGGAAACTCCAGGTGACAATCCAGAACACGCAGAAGATATAGCAAAGGTTAAGGCGATATGGGAAAAAATAGATTGCTGATAATTTAATCAAAAGAGAGTCGAGGTGTCGTTTTGATGCCACTTTCGAACGATGAAATGGAATTTCACGAGCGGTTCAAAGCTCCCGTTGACGTTGTATGGAAGACATTTTATAACCCCAACGGTTGGGACCCATGGTTTACAGATGGAATGAAGATATACGAGGATAGTGGCGAGATATACTTTCGTTGGTTCAGGCTCACCGATGGTCAGGTCGTTACGGACACTGGTAGGATTGTTAGTGTGATTCACAAGCGTCTTTTCTCTTTCTGGTGGTATGAATACGAGGATGGTTACCGTTCGTTTGTGGAAATGACGTTTCAGCCAACAGATGAAGAAGAAACGATTGTGACAGTGAGAGATAGGACGTTTGTGAAGGATGAGGGAGAATTACACATAAGGTACGGATGTGCATATGGTTGGGGTCAAATGTTGTTGCTTGCAAAAGCTTACATTGAAAAGGGGCTTATACTTATATGAGTATTGTGATTTATTATACGAGGTATTATACAAGATAGGGGGCGTGTGAATGAAAGCTTCCATAATTCTTAATGGAAATTCGAATGGCACAATGTATATAACTGGTGAACTTGTTGTTGCAGTTGATGGAGGTGCTGACGAATTAAGAAGAAGAAAGATTATTCCACATGTGATTATTGGAGATATGGATTCTGTATCAGATGATACACTCGAGTATTTCGAAACAAAAGGTGTTAAGATTTACACGTATCCTACAGAGAAAGACGAAACTGACCTTGAGCTTGCATTGAATTATGTTTTCAAGCACGGTGCAACGGAAGTTGAAATACTTAACTGGCAAGGTGAAAGGCTTGATATGATACTCGCAATGGTGGGCTTGATGAGTAAATACGACAATGTAATAGCGATATCTGATAAATGTGAGGTTGGGGTTATCAAAGCGGGTGAGAAAGGAACCCAAACCTTGAAAGCTGTCCCCGGAGAGATTTGGTCATTTATACCTTTGTGTCATGCCGAGTTTTTGATAGAAGGGTTCAAATATCAATTCAATGGAAGTATGGATATAACAGCTCCGATAGGTGTCAGTAACGTTGCTTTAAGCGACTTTGTGAAGATAGAAGTGAAAAATGGTAAGGTGGTGTTTGTGCGTTGGAAGAAAAATCCACTATAAAAAAAGTCGTAATACTAGGTGCTACAGGTTCGATAGGAACGCAGACGGTCGATGTGATAAAACAACTTGAAGGCTTCAAAGTTGTTGGTATTTCCTTTGGTTCAAACGTAGAACAAGCACGAAAGATAATGGAAGATTTAAAAGTAGATTATTACGTTTCAAATAAAGAAGTAGGGTTTGGAAAGCGCTTTGAAAATACACAGCAATTATTAGAAGAGGTAGCTCCTGATATAGTGGTTTGCGCAATTCCTGGATTCGAGGGTGTCAAAGCCACAATTGTTGCTTTGCAATACACAAAAAGAATAGCACTTGCAACGAAAGAAGCTTTAGTTTGTGCAGGTCCATTTGTTAAGAAGATAGCCAAAGAGAAACATGTTGAGATTATCCCTGTTGATAGTGAGCATTCGGCGGTCTTCCAGCTCTACGAACCTCACATTGAAAAAATACTCATAACCGCTTCAGGAGGTGCTGTTAGGGACGTTCCTCTCAAATACATATCGGACCTGAAGCCTTCAGACATTTTGAAACATCCAACATGGAGCATGGGAGGTAGGATAACTGTCGATTCATCAACGATGGTGAACAAACTTTTTGAGGTAATTGAAGCGCACGAGCTCTTCGATTTGGAGTATGACAAAATAGAGGTAAAAATCAATCGCTCAAGTTTTATACACGGGATAGTCTTTCTTAAGGACGGGGTTATAAAAATACATGCAGGTAAACCTGATATGAGGATACCCATTGCTTACGCGCTTACTTACCCGGAAAGGAAATATCACTCATCTGTGGCTGACGTCTCAGAATTTGACCTTCTATTATCTGATGTTGAACGGGAACGCTATCCTCTTTTCTTCTATGGATTGGATATGTTAAAAAGAAAAGACGATTTGTCGTGGAGGATTGCACTGAACGCAGCAGATGAGTTAGCAGTTAACGCATTTCTTAGTGGGAAAATATCATTCAAAGATATTGAAACGGTAGTTAGAAAGACAATAGAGCGCATAGATTCGCAAAACATAATCATTACGTCTATAGAAGATGTCTACAAAACTGACGAATTAGCAAGAAGTTACGCTAAAGATTTCATCGAAAGGGAGGTTCAGAAATGAGTGTACTTGTTAATATCATCGCTTTCATTTTGGTTTTCATATTTATTGTAGTTGTTCACGAATTTGGTCACTATCTTTTTGCAGTAGCGTTTGGCGTTAAGGTGCATGAGTTTGCAATCGGTTTCGGACCGGCGATTTACAGAAAGAAAGGGAAGAAGACAGATTTTAGAATAAACGTTTTTCCACTTGGTGGATACGTCAGACTGAAGGGTGAAGATCCTCAAGAGCAAGAAGACCCAGATTCACTTTACGGAGTTGCTGCATGGAAGAGATTTTTGATTGTACTCGCGGGACCTGTTTTTTCAATTTTGGCAGGTTACCTGCTATTTGTATTGATAATTTCCATATGGGGATACACTCCTATAATAATCGATAAAGTCATCCCGAGTTCACCAGCTGAACAAGCAGGACTTCAAGCAAACGATATAGTTTTAAAGCTTAACGGGAAGTATGTTTTTGATACGATGGATATGACCAGCATTATACGAAAAGGTAAACCACTAACACTTGAAGTGCTTAGAAAAGATACGCGAATAACTGTAAAAGTGACACCGGCACTTACTCAAAAAGAATATTTTTTGTATTTGAAGGATGTCAAGGGGAATATAGGAGGTAAAGTAGAAAGCGTCAACAACATTCCTTTTGAAAGATACATCGAAAAGTACACAAAGGAGTATGTGACAATAAAATCGGAATTAGGAGAACTGAAAGGCTTGCTCGATAATGTATCTAACATTCCGGAGAGATATGCAATAGGGATTTACTATGGACAGTTCTCTAATGTATTTGCCAAGGATAGTGAGATATTTTCAAAAGGTGATACGTTAGTTGAGGTTGAAGGTATAAAAGTAGAGTCAACAACGGATTTGATGGATATAGTGACGGCGCTAAGTCTAAACTCTGATGAGATTTATATTCGAATCAAAGGAGAAGAAGTTGAACAGGTTATAAGACCTTTACCAGCTAATGTAAAAGTTCGTTATAGTTCAAAAAACGGCACTCAAAAAGAAATCACAATTTCGAAAGAAAAACTTTTAAGTGTTCTTTCTACGCCTGGGATATTTGAAATGAAAGCACCCAAAATGAAGCCTCGAGGATTGGAGGCTTTCTCCATAGCAATAGCCCGAAGCAACAGACTTGCTTTGTACATTTGGAAAACGTTGCCTGGAGTCTTTGTAGGCAGGAATATTCAGGATGTTTCAGGACCTGTTGGTGTTGTTCAAGTTATCGGACAAGCTGTGCAATTTGGTTTGGAGACGGTGTTAATAGTTGTTGCAGTGATAACGATAAATTTGGGTATATTCAATCTTTTCCCGCTTCCTGCTTTAGACGGTGGTAGGATTATATTTGCACTCGTTGAGATGATATCCAGAAAGAAGATAAACAGAAAAGTTGAAAACCTCATACATACAATTGGTTTCTTCTTACTCTTAGGCTTCTTGTTCTTTATGACCTTCGTCGATATAAGTAGATTCTTTGGTGAATGATTGGAAAGCTCGAATGTCGGAAAGGTTGTGGAAACATTGGTAACTAAGAGAACATCAAGAGCGGTAAAGGTTGGAAATCTCATTATTGGTGGGGATGCTCCTATAACTATACAATCAATGACAAACACTGATACAAAAGATGTTGAAGCTACAGTGAAGCAAATCAAAGCTTTGGTTGATGCTGGATGTGAGATTGTTAGGATATCTCTCCCTGACTTGGAAAGTGCGCGTAAAGTTCGTGTTATTAAGGAGAGATTGAAAGAATTAAATGTGGAAGTTCCGTTAGTTGGTGATATACATTTTGACTATAGAATTGCACTGGAGGCTATAAAACAAGGTATCGATAAGATAAGAATCAACCCGGGGAATATAGGGAGCGAATTGAAAATTGTTGAAGTAGTTAAAGCGGCAAAACAGCGAGGGATACCTATAAGGGTTGGAGCCAACAGTGGTTCTCTGCCTAAGGATTTAGAACACCTACCACGTGCGCAAGCTTTAGCAGAAGCGGCACTTAGAGAGGTTAGGATTCTAGAAAAACACGGGTTTGATGATATCGTTGTATCCGTGAAGAGCTCTGATGTGGTTGAAACAATAGAGTCTAATAGATATGTTGCCAACGTTGTGGATTATCCTCTCCATGTTGGTGTGACTGAAGCAGGTACGCTTTACAACTCGCTCATAAAATCCTCCATCGCTCTTGGAGTATTGATACTTGAAGGCATTGTAGATACATTAAGAATCTCAATTGCTGGAGACCCGGTGAACGAAGTGATTGCAGCAAAGAAATTATTGACAGCACTTCACTTAAGAAAAGGTCCAAACGTAGTTGCTTGCCCTACTTGTGCGAGGACAGTTTTTGATGTTGAGTCTGTTGCTTTAGAAGTGGAAAAGCTTGTATCAGGTGTGCAGGAAGATATAGCAATTTCTGTTTTGGGTTGCGTGGTAAATGGTGTAGGCGAGGGAAAGGATGCCGATGTAGGAATTGCCGGTGTTAGAGATGGAGTTGTGGTTTTCTATAAAGGGGAGATAATAGGGACTTACAAATTCGATGAAGGTCTGATAAAATTAAAGGAATTGATAAATCGGATTTTGGCGGACAAAAAAGCAAAACATGTTAACAGTTTTTAGGGGGAATGCGAATGAACATACTACTTGTAAACGATGATGGTGTTACTGCTCCAGGTATACTGTGTGCTGCACGCTACTTAAGTAAAGAACACTATGTGATCGTGAGTGCCCCGGAATCTGAGCAAAGTGCAGTTGGACATGGCATAACGCTTAGATTTCCATTATGGGCAAGAAAATTGGACATAAACGAACCATTTGAGATGTATGCAGTTTCAGGAACACCAGCTGACTGTGTGAAAATAGGTTTAGATGTGATTTATAAGGATAAGGGAATTGCCCCGGATGTAGTCATAAGCGGAATTAACCGGGGAGAGAACTTGGGAACGGATGTTGTTTATTCCGGAACAGTGAGTGGAGCTCTTGAAGGGGCTATTGCAGGTATACCCTCTATAGCTATTTCTGTGGCTGATTTTAAAGCTCCACTTTACGACACAGCTGCAAAGTTTCTTGTGAAATTTTTGAGAGAATTTGACCTGAAGCTCATCCCAAGATATACAGCTCTAAACATAAACGTTCCTTCGATACCTTATGAAGAAATCAAAGGTTGGAAGCTCACAAGGCAGAGCAAACGCAGATATGAAGATTATTTCGAAAAGCGTATAGACCCTTCCGGACGTGAGTATTACTGGATGCTTGGTGATATAATAGAGGATGACCCGGACCCGAAGGCTGATTATAAGGCGTTGCGGGAAGGGTACATATCTGTAACACCAATAACGATA
Organism: Fervidobacterium pennivorans DSM 9078; assembly: GCF_000235405.2. Lineage (NCBI taxonomy): Bacteria > Thermotogati > Thermotogota > Thermotogae > Thermotogales > Fervidobacteriaceae > Fervidobacterium > Fervidobacterium pennivorans. The sequence continues at coordinate 1,341,561 of NC_017095.1, read as the reverse complement.
TTCATGACGAACGAAAAATTGCTAGAAGAATTGGAGGGAATTTACGGTGAAAGTCAGAATTTTAGGTGATCCTGTTCTGAGAAAAAAAGCACAACCTGTGACAGATTTCGCTCAAGTTCGTGTTATCTTGGAAGAATTTAAAATGACCATGTATGCAGAAGATGGTGTAGGACTTGCTGCACCACAGGTAGGCATGTCTCTGAGATTTTTTGGGATGGATGACGGAAGTGGATTTAAAATGATCGTTAACCCCGAGATTATAGAGCACTCTGATGAGAAAGAACTCGGTGAAGAAGGTTGTTTGAGCATCCCAGGGGTCTTTGCTGATGTATGGAGATATAAATGGGTGCGTGTGCGATACCAAGATGAGCATGGAGTGTATCACGAAGAACTTTTGGAAGGTTACCCTGCTCGTATATTCCAACATGAATATGACCACCTTGATGGCGTATTGTTTATCGACCATCTCGATACCAAAACGCGGACAGCACTCGCACAACAGTTGAAAAAGATAATGGAAGAAAGAAGAAAGGAAATGATGAAATAAAAAGAAAAAATAAGAAACATTAACTTTTCGACTGTTTTTTGCACATGTTGAATTTTTGTGATATAATATCCCGAGAACCTTAGCTGGTTAGCTCGGGGGTGATGCGAATGGAGAAGAAAGTAGTTAAGAATTTTACGCTGACTTACGAACTTGATATTCTTAACAAAAAGATTAAGTTGAACGGTAATCCAGAGGTAGACTTGAAAGACTTTTTAGCGAAACTCAAGGCTTCCGACGATATCATCGCTCAGATGCTTTACAAAAACATTGTTGATAACGCAATTACAGAAATGAGAATTATGGCATGGTCTGGAATTGATATCAAGGGTTGGTTAAAAGAAGTAGGAGTAGAAGAGTAGGAATGAACCAAAACTTTTTAACAAAAACAGATTATAAAATTACAGAATATGCGGGCTAAAAGCCCGCGTTTTTTTAATTGGTTGTGATATAATAGTTTGAGACTGGAGGTAGTTTTGACGCCAATAAAAAACATGACATAACTGATAAAGAAGTGTCACTATTAGCAAAGTCAATCCAGTAGAATATTATTACTCAAAGCTTGCTGAGAAACGAGTCCAGTTGCTTTCAAGTGTTGTCAGAGATGTAAGAAGGAGGGCAGAAGAGATTGCAGAGAGCGGGGGCTTGAAAGTAGGCAAAGTAATAAGTGCAAGAAGTGGTGTTGCTCAGGTGCTTGCACCAAATAGTGTTGAGATTAGTGATTACGGAACGTATGACACATCAACGAAAGAAAAAGAAATAATGCTCACAGTTAATGTCACTTTTGAGGCGAAATAATACCTTGACAACAGGAGAGCTTAAATAAAACGGCCAGAGGGAGGTATAAGGACATGAGGGATTATATGGCTGAATATAAGAAGTGGCTTGAAAGTCCTTATGTTGATGAAAAGACAAAAGAAGAACTTAGAGCGATAGAGGGTAACGAGGAGGAGATAAAGGAGAGGTTCCTGCTTGATTTGGAGTTTGGAACTGCAGGATTAAGGGGAAAGATAGGGGCTGGAACAAACCGCATGAACATATATACAGTTTCTCAGGCAACTCAAGGTCTTGCCGATTTTATAAACAGCCGTGGTGCGGAATACGCAAAGCGTGGCGTGGTAATTGCTTATGATGTGAGAAGGATGTCGAGAGAGTTTGCGAGGATAACTGCACAAGTGTTAGCTGCGAATGGAATACAAGTTTACTTGTTTGACGACATTAGACCAACACCGGTGCTTTCTTTTGCAGTTCGATATCTTGGGACTGCTTCAGGTATTGTGATTACAGCAAGTCACAACCCTCCTGAATACAACGGATACAAGGTCTACTGGGAAAAAGGTTCACAAATCACCGACGACATAGCCAAACCTATTGAGGAGAATATAAAGAAGATAACGGATTTTGGCATGATAAAAAAGATGGATTTTGATGAGGCAATGTCGAAAGGATTAATAAAGATAGTGGGTTCTGAAGTCGATAATGCTTACTTTGAAAAGGTACTTTCCTTGGCTCTTTGTGATGATATAGACAAAAATATATCCATAGTTTATACCCCACTTCATGGAACAGGTGGACGATTCGTGAGGCACGTGCTTGATAAACGAGGGTTTACGAATTACTTTATCGTTCCTGAACAAGAGAACCCAGATGGAGAGTTCCCGACTGTTGAATATCCAAATCCAGAAGATTTGAGAGCATTTAATCTTGCTCTTGAATATGCGAAAAAGAGGGACGCAGACATAATTCTTGCAACTGACCCGGATGCTGATAGAAATGCGGTTATGGTCAAGCATAATGGAGAGTATGTTGCATTGAATGGTAACCAGACTGGAGCCTTGTTGATAGAATATCTACTTTCTCAAAGAAAGAAGAAGGGTATACTTCCAAGAAACGGAATAATCATCAAGTCCATAGTAACTGGCGACCTTGGTAAGCTCATCGCCAAAACGTACGGTGTTGAAACATTTGAGACATTAACTGGATTCAAAAACATATGTGGCCTTGAAAATGAACTTGAAGGAAAGTATTCGTTCCAATTTGGATACGAAGAGAGTATAGGGTATGTTACTGGAGATTTTGTTAGGGACAAAGACGGTGTGATGATGTCGATGATAATTTCAGAAATGGCTGCGTATTACAAAAAGCAGGGCAAAACCCTTATAGACGTTCTTGAGTCGCTGTACAAGACTTACGGCTACTATCTTGAAGATAACTTTTCTCTGGTGTACGAAGGACTTAAGGGTATGGAAAAAATCAGGCGCATCATGGAAGTCTTTAGAAAGAGGTATCCAAAAGAAATTGGAACGTTGGATTTGGTTAAATATATCGACTATTTGGAACGCAAGGTCTATGATGCAAATGGAAACGTCATAGGTGAAGTTGAAAGGCATATACCTGCTTCAAATGTACTTAGGTTCTTCCTCAGTGATGGTTCGTGGTATGCGATAAGACCATCTGGAACTGAACCAAAATTAAAGGTGTATATTTATACAGTTGATAAAGTAAAAGAGGAAGCGAAAAAGAAACTTTCAGTGATAAAGGATGCAATATTGAAAATCATAGCTGAGGCATAACAATTACTCTTGACAGAATTCAAAATATGGTGGTATAATATCCAACGGAGCCGGGGTGGCGGAATTGGCAGACGCAGCGGACTTAAAATCCGCTGGGAGTTAGACTCCCGTGTCGGTTCGACTCCGATCCCCGGCACCAGGTGGGTGTAATCAAATGAAGGCTAACATAGATAGACGTCGCGGGGTAGAGCAGTCTGGCAGCTCGTTGGGCTCATAACCCAAAGGTCGTGGGTTCAAATCCCACCCCCGCTACCAGAAAAAAAACCGGGCACGAAAAGTGCCCGGTTTTTGTTTGGTTTTATTGTTTTTATTTTTCTCAGGATACCCTATGAACTATTTATTGCCCGGAATATACAGTGAGAATTTTTCAGCAAAGTTTTCGTAAGAGGATTCGGTTAACTGAACAACTTTGGTTGGATGGAATCTTAATCCTACACCGTAGAAGAGCAAATACACTTTTCCAGCTTTGCCAACAGTTATAGTTGCGTTGGGTGGAACGATTATATCGTAATTCGTTTTTATCCGCGGTTCTTTAAAATAAAAGAACCTGTAGTTTGAAAGTCCAGGTTTTAATTCTCGGCTGAAGTATGTTTTTTCTTTGTCTTTTACTGTGAACCAGCTACTTTCATTGCCAGCAACGAAGACCATAAAATAACCGGTTGTTGGATCATCGTTTAGTGCAACAAGTATTTTTTCAAAATCGTATCCGAAATCGCGCAGATAATTTGCTGCTGCAATGTATTTGTCAACCAGTGAGTTTGGAGCGAGGAGGTCTTTAAGCTTTTCGTTTTCTGCCTTCATTTCTGAGACTTTATTATCCACATATTCTTTCAGTTCGTTATATTGTTTTAGGAGCTGGGAATAGCGAACAAAGTTCCCAACCGAGAGAATTACAGATACGATTACAATTGTGAAGAACAACATGCCGAAGAAGGAAGAAAAATCTTTGGTTTTTTTCTTCTTAGCAATAGGCATTTTTACCACTCCTCAGAAACGGAAATTAAAGTAGTAATTGCTTTCAGCTCATTTACTCATTTATTTCACATAACCTGGCGTGCCTTTTTAGACACAGCTCGTGCTTTAATCAAAAGCCCTACAAGTGCAGAAAACACTAATGTTGAAGTACCTCCGTAACTTATAAACGGTAAAGGAATACCGGTCACCGGGAGTATTCCGAGGTTCATCCCTACATTTTCGAACACGTGAAAAGCGAAGACAGAACACACGCCAATTGCGACAAATTCCCAGAAGTCATCTTTATAACGTCCTACTTGCATTAAACCTGCCAGTAATATTGTAGCATATAAACCCAGCAAAATAAAGGTGCCAACTATACCAAATTGTTCTGCAAATGCGGAAAAGATGAAGTCAGTGTGCTGCATAGGGACAATGTGCATGTTAGTGCCTGTTCCCAACTCGTAACCAGTCCCGAAAATTCCACCGTTGGCAATCACGGACCTCGACATTATAACGTTGTATGCACCTTCTCGAAAGTGCTCTTCGGGGTTAAATAGTGCGAGTATTCGCACACGTTGATAGTCTTCAAGCAAGAAGAAAAAAGCAAAAGGAATAAACGCTATCGTAACCCCAACGATTGTGAAAATATACTTCTTTTCCACATCACTTGCAAGCAGCATAGAGAACCATATAAATCCAATTAGCAAAGTCATACCCAAATCTGGTTCTAAGAATATAAGCCCTGCTGGAAGAACTGCCATGATGGATAGTATCAGTGCTTTAGTCTTGTGATACTGTGAAAATATAGAAGCTAGCATCAAGATAACAGCAAGTTTAAATAATTCAGAAGGTTGTAAATCGAAAGTCCCCATGTCAATCCATCGGCGTGCACCGTATACGGTTTTTCCAAAAATAAGGACAACGACAAGTAACACCACCGAAATAGCGTAAATATACTTTGTGTATGATTTTATCCTTGCTTCTTTTTCAAAGACTACGTAGAACATTGTTGCAATACCTGCGATGTCCCAAATGATTTGCTTGATTAAGCGTGACTGATGAGGAGTGTCTTTAACAACACTTCTAAGTGTAAGTATGCCAACAATCATTATCGCTATTACGACGAAGATAAGCAAGTAATCAAACACCGAGAACTCATTTTCCTTTATCTTAAAAAGCTTTGACTTGTATTTCAGAACTTTCACCGTCCCAAAATGGTTGTTCTAAGACTCTATATTATGTTCCTGATCGAAATTTTATTTCACCAATGACAGGTATGAACCAACTCGTTCCTCGAGTTTACAGTATTGGCATTTCTCTTCAGTCGTTGGGTATCCACACTTCGAACAGGCTCTTAATTCTACTTCGTGCTTTCTATTTAACTGGTCTTTGAACTTTTCAAAATAACCAAACAGAAATCTGTGCTTCACACCGGGTTGTTCAAATTCCAATAAATTCAGATGCTTTTTGTACATAGAACTGGTAGCGCCTTTTGCAAACGGACATTTTTGTTCCATGAATGGTATGTTATTTAAAAATACATAAGCATAAGTTTCTCTCTCTGAAACGTAAATCAATGGCTTGGCTTTTCTTACAAACTTTTCGTGCGTTTTTTCAAGAACAGGCCATTGCCTTGCCATGTATTCTGTTTGCCAATTCATAATATTTCCAAAAAGGAATGTTGCTTCGTCATCCATGTTGTGCCCTGTTACTAAGACTGTGAATCCGTGCTCTACCGCGTACCTATTCATCCAGTAGCGTCTTACAATGCCACATATACTACACACAGGTCTTTTTACGATTTTGGCAATTTCACCTGTGCCAAGTCCACCAAAATACTGGGTAACATCGTGAATGTTCACTTTCACGCCTGTTGCCTCTTCCAATTGTTTCACAACACGTTCTGCAGCATTTGTGTGCCTGCCCATTTTTAAGAATAGACCTTCGACATCGTATCCAAGTCTTTTTAAAGCGTACAGAACTGCTGAACTATCTTTTCCACTCGAAACTGCTACAAGGATTCTATCCTTTTTTGTGAACATCTTGAAGTGTGAAATACCTTTTTGAACTCGATTCTCAAAAAACTCTATGAAGTGTTCTTTACAAAGAGCTATGTTATGTGCCCTTAGATGGATGACAGCCTGACTGGAGCATTTCTTACACTTCACTTACAAAATCCCTCCTTTAGAGTAACGCTCTATTCGCCGTTGCTCATTTATCATTTAATTATACCGAAAACCCCCGCTTTTGAATAGCGGGGGTTTGTGAAAATAATATGGTTTATCTTTTTATAGAAATTCTTCAGTTATATCGGAATGAAAAGACGGAATTAACACCATTGTAGTAATAGAAGATTCCGATATAATCTCCCTTTTTTATGTTATCTACAACTTTGTTCCAATCGCTGATGTTTTTGATGTCGTACGAGTACCCGTTCACTGAAATTCGGTAGATAACAGCTCCAACTTTAATAAACGAATTTTTAGATTCTTTCACGATAACTCCTTCCAACCCTGCAGGTACTCTGTACGTTGACCTATCGTCTGCAGTCAGATTTGAAACTTTCAATCCGTAGAATTCTTTTGAACTGGTAGTTGATGAACCATTCTGACTTGGCAATGTTCCCAGTGTAACATCTAATGTGATTTCTTTACCTGCTCTATTGACAGTTACTTTTACTTTCGTTCCAGGTGTGTAATTTCTTACGAGAGATGTTAGTTCTTCAGCGCTTTCTACCACAGTGCCATTAAGTTTTACTATGACATCACCTTCTCTGATACCAGCTTTAGCAGCAGGTGAATCTTTTTCAACCTGAGATACATAGACACCTTTTGTTACTTTGAGCCCTAAACTCTTTGCAAGTGCTTCTGTGACTGTCTGGACATATACTCCGAGATATGCCTTTTCAACTCTTCCGGTGGCGATAATTTGATTAATGAATCGCTTAGCTGTGTTTATTGGTATAGCGAAACCTATATTCATTGCTTGCGTTGGATTTATAATTGCCGTGTTGATTCCAATCACCTGACCGTAAATGTTGAGCAACGGACCACCGCTGTTACCGGGGTTAATCGCCGCATCGGTTTGGATGAGGTTTGTGTAATATCCAGAACCGTCAGGTTTTGGTATCTTCCTACCTGTTGCAGATATAACGCCAACCGTTACTGTGTGTTGAAATCCAAGAGGGTTACCAATTGCGATTGCCCATTCACCAATTTGAAGTTTGTCAGAATCTCCCATTTCGAGAACAGGTAAATCCTTTGTAGGTTTGATTTTTATTACTGCAATATCAAGCTCTTCATCTCCGCCGATGTATTGTGCATCGTATACGTCGCCGTTCAACATCGTAACTGTAATCTTCTTTGCTCCTTTAACTACATGATAGTTGGTAACTATATAACCTTCCTTGCTGATAATAAATCCCGACCCAACACTATTCGATTCCTCAAATTGCCTTGGTATATCTCCAAAGAACTGCCTGTAGAACTCTCTAATAAACGGATCAATGTATACTTCTGTTTGAACAACAACGTCTATCTTCACAACTGCTGGAGCTGCAACTTTAACAACGTTTACTATCGGGTTTTGATAATCAGCGTTTACAATCGCCAGTGAGAGAACGGAAAGAAGCAATAAAAGTCCGAAGGTTAGTTTTTTGATGTTGGAAATGTTCTTCATACCAAGCACCTCCTCTTTCAGCTTTTATTCTTAAACACAAGAATTATATCATACACTTGCTTAATTTTTCCTTAAAAATTAGGTTTTAGCCAAAATATGCGAGAGGAATCATACAACATTGTAGATTTTCAACGTAAATCAGCTTGAAAAGGTTTTAAATAAGCTTTTCTTGTTTGATTTTCTTATTTTGCGTATTTTGGAAAGAAACCGCAGCATTTACTTTTGTGAAGAAATATGATAAAATGTAAATGCAAAGTTACAAACTAGGAGGTGTTGTTAATGGTTATCAAACTGATCTTGGGCTCAGAAAACCCATTAATTATGGACATCAAAGATGAAACGCCTATGCTTGTTATTTTACGTGACCTTTTCTATTCTGGGGATTGGCGTAACATGAAAAAAGATTTTGAAGAACATAAAGAACTTTACGAAGATATCAACAAGTTAGAACAGTTGGAAGAGCGAATAGCCGCGCTTAACGAAATTGTTTACGAACCGATAGTTTGGAGTGAAGTGGTGGAGTTCTTGGATAGGTATGGAATAACTCCGGAAAAGATTATGCACGGAACAGCAGATGGATTGTATGAACTTGCTATCGAATACGCTGATAAGAATCAAACAGAGGTTGCTAAGGATATTCTCAAATTTGCGATGAAGCTTGATAAGAATTACGCCCCTGCATACGAGTTCTACGGCTCATTGTTGCTTGAAGAAAATGATGTTGAAGGGGCTATTAAATATCTTAATAGGTCCATCGAACTTGATCCATGGCTTGTCCAGTCTTACTCGATGATTGGAGAAGCTTACTATAATATTGGTGATTATGAGAAGGCTATCGAATACTGGGAAAAAGAAATAAAGCTTTCACCAACAAATACGTTCACCTACTTTATGCTCGCCGACGCATATTCAAAAATGGGTAAGATAGACAAAGCTATAGAGGTTTTGGAAAGATTCAGAGAAACTTACGAAAACAATATTATCGCACTCTACGAGTTGGCCGAACTGTACAAAAGAATAGGAAACGAAGAAAAAGCAAAGGAATATGAAAGCTTAATTATGGAGATTGATCCAAGAAGCGATCCAAACGGTATAGAGATTTGGGCGAAAGTTCATCTAAAGAAAGGGAATTACGATAAAGTTATACAAGTGATAGAAAACGTTGTAAAAACTTCTCCAGAAGCAAGACATTTAAATCTGGTTTTGGCAGTTGCGTATGCTAAGACCAATCGGTATGAACAGGCTCGAAAAATTATTGAGGATTTAAAAGAGGATGACTTCTGGTATCTTTACGGAAAACGTGAATTCTTCGATGAATTACTTACACAGCCAGAGAAGGAACTATGTGGGATAAAGTAAGTTTGTTGTTTTGGTTTGTCATGGGAACAATCTTTGGGAGTTTTGCGAATGTTTTAATTTATAGGCCAATAGCGGGGCTCAAATTAACTGAGCCCCGTTTTTCGGTATGTCCGAGTTGTCGCAAACGTATCGCGTGGTACGATAACATACCTATTCTCAGTTTCATTATCCTTCGAGGAAGGTGTAGACATTGTGATGCAAAGATTTCCGTAAGATACCCGCTTGTTGAGTTAATCTTTGGCGTTTCTTTTCTTATTAATCACGTACTTTTCCCACTGGATGTTGCTCTATTAACAGACGCAATTTTTGTAGCTTCTGTTCCAGCAATTTTTACAGATTTGAAACTCATGCTGTTGCCTGACTATACATGGATAACGGTTCTTGTCTCGGCTTTTTTGATTAACGTATTACATTTCAGAGGTTCCATGTTTCTAGATGTTTTTGGAGCTTTAATTTCGTTGGGGATATTGATTGTACTGAAAATGAAATATAGAGACGGTATAGGTGAAGGTGATTTGTTTTTACTTCCAGTTTATTCTTTTGCAGTCGGCTTTTCATTTATGCCGTTACTTTTATTTGGGGCTTCATTGGGGGGCATGGTTTACTCTCTTTTAAGTAAGAACCGCGTTATACCATTCGGTCCGTTCATAATAATATTTGGTTACTCACTTCTTTTTGTAAGGCTTATTCTAAGTATCTAGCTATTTGAGATACTGTTGTTTAAGTTAGGCTTTGTGCTATAATATCTTCAGAATGTTTCTTGGATGTTCCCAGTAGTTCCTGGGAATTTTGTGTTTTAATATGTGACATAGGAGGAGACGAAGTTGTGCGTGTATTTTTCATGCTTATCTTTATAAGTGTTGTATTTTTAACTTTGATTTTCGTAGAGCTTTTTCCTTTAAAGTATTACGATATCGTTGTCCAATATGCTGATGGTTTGGACCCACTTTTGGTAATTAGTGTAATACGGGCAGAAAGTAGCTTTAGACCAAGTGCGCAATCTAACGTGGGAGCATACGGGCTCATGCAATTGATGCCGGAGACAGCAGAATGGGTAAATAAAAAGTTCAAGACGAACTTTGATTATACGACAATAGAGGGAAATATAGCCCTTGGTTGTAAATACTTGAATTATCTATTAGAAAAAGACGGAGAGCTCAAGACGGCGTTGATTCATTACAATACAGGTCCATATGCCCCTGATGATGTCAAAACGGACGCAGGTGAGAGATACGTTAGGAAAGTCTTGAGGTTTTATCGTATTTACCGCTTACTTTACAGGAGATGAGAACATGTTTGCGATAACAAGTAAAGAGATGAAGGAACTGGAAAAAAGAACAATAACAGATTTCGATATTAGTGAAGAGATTCTCATGGAAAGGGCGGGCATTTCCGTAGTGCAAGCTATTTGGAACGAGTATGGGGAACTTCCAAGCAAGAGCTTTGTCATTGTTTGCGGTTCTGGAAACAACGGTGGTGACGGGTACGTTGCTGCGAGGGACCTTCTTAACTACACGGAGGCTGTAAGGGTTATATCCGTTGGTTATCCTACTACAGAGGTTGCTAGAAAGAACTACGAGAGATACTTGAAGCATGGTGGAATTGTGTACAACTACAGCGAGCTTGGATTGGAAGAAGCATCGAAGATTATTTCCGAAGCTGACATCGTTATTGATGCCCTTTTTGGAACAGGTTTGAACAGGGAAATTAGTGATGAAGAACTCACCAAGTTGATAGAAATAATGAACTTATATTCAAGATGCATAGTGTCTGTCGATATACCATCAGGAGTTTGTGCAGATGATGGAAAAATAATGGGATGCGCGATCCAAGCGGATTTAACTGTAACTTTTGGTTTACCGAAAGTGGGACACTTCCTGTTTCCAGGTCGAGAATTGTGCGGAAAACTTAAGATTGCAAAGATAGGCATTCCCAGTTTGAATATGCTGACATACGGCATCAACAAAGAACTTATAACCACCGAGAAATTGCGACTTCCAAGCAGACCTCGTTGGTCAAATAAAGGGACATATTCACAAGTAGTTATAATCGGAGGTTCGAATAAATACATAGGTGCACCCGTTTTAAGTTCGCTTGCTGCGTTAAGAAGCGGAGCAAGCATGGTAAAAGTGGTTTCTGTTTCCAAAGTGTGTGAATGTGCTATGAATCATGACCCATCACTGATATGTGTGAATATTGGTGAGGATTTCAACGTTGAAAGATTGGAAGATTTTATATCTACTGTTAACAAAGACGCTATTTTTGTTGTTGGACCTGGTTGGGATACGCAGAAAAGCGAAGAAAAACTAAATATAATAAGAAAGCTTTTGTTAGTGCCAAATACCATGATAATAGACGCTGATGGCCTTAATGTTTTATCCCAGAACATCGACTTGTTAAAGGAAAAGAACCCTTCAAAATCAGTGATTTTAACTCCGCATCCTGGAGAGTTCTCCAGACTGACAAAAAAAACATTAGAAGATGTCAAACAAAACTACGAACTTGTCTACGAATTCTCGGAAAAGTATGGTGTGATAACCGTTTTAAAGGATGCAACATCGATAATTTCAGACGGCAAAAAAATATACTTCAACATAACTGGTAATACTTCTCTCTCAAAAGCAGGAAGTGGGGATATTCTTTCCGGATTACTTGCAGGTCTTATCTCTCAACATCTTGAGCCTATCGAAGCGGTAAAGGCTGGAGTGTATGTGTTTGGTTTAGCTGGTGAAATGGTTCCCGTGGAAGGCATGAACAGTGCGTTCAACATTTTAAACTATATCCCAGATGTTTTCAAAACGTTGAGAGAAAACGAATAAGAAATTTGGAATAGGGGTGAACTGGTGTGGAGAAAAGAAACTCAGATTTTGGCGATGCTTTTGAAAGGAATTCAGATTCGGTTGAACGATTTATAAGGTTTTTGATATCAAATAATGAAATTTCCCTTGCGAGAAACATATTGGAGGCACTTGGTAAGAAATACAACCATTTGTTATTTGAATTGGAAGTAAAGGCTGGGAATTATGCAAGAGCTGTTGAGATATTCAATTTCATGCCAAAAGAACGACAAGAGCTTTATATACATATCGTTGAAAACATAGAAAAAGACGTCAGCAAAGTTTCAGAAGCACTTGAGAAGATTCTCAAAGAGTTTAATGAGGAGAACTATCCAATAGTTATCGCTGAAGTTCAGAGAATAAAGAAGGAGTTTCCTCAAGTTATAGAAATCATCGCTATGGAACTTTTAACAGCGTTAAAGCGTGGGGATAAAAAGAAAATACAACTATTGTCTGAAATACTCAGCCAGCTTGATAAAACACACCCTGTTCTCACCCAAGTTAAGAAACAAAAATCATTGGGCACGTTCCTTTTTCCTACGTTGACTTTGGTCATCTTCATAGTGGTTTTGGTAAACTTAGTTGTGTCCTTTATGAACTTCACCAAATCTGGAACTTTGCAACTTGGAAAATTGGAAAAGAGTATGTCCAATCTTCAAGGAAAAATAGAAGGGTATACAAACGACATTACTAAAAAATACGAGGAACTGTCAAAGACTTTGGAAGTTGTGAAAACCAGCCTTGATTATATAAACAAAAAGCTTGAAAATCCAACGCAAGTCTCGAACAATGATTTACCAAAAGCATTATCAGATCAGCTGTCTCTGATAAACGAAAAATTATCTGGCGTTGAGAGAGAAATATCCCAAGTTGCTGAGAGCTTGAACAAAGGAGTTTCGACTGGTAATTCCGGTTCGCAGACCACAATTGTAAAGTACGATGACACAGCTTTGAAAGAGCTTAGTATGCAGGTAAGGACGCTAAAAGAAAGGATAGCGTCTCTTGAAGGAAAATTAGAGGGTTTGAAAACAACATCGTCGGCAAAATCTGCCTCTTTGTCTTCTTCTAATGATTTTGAAAGAATATATTCTGAACTTGCTATTGTTAAAACGCGTTTAGGTAGGATAGAAGATAGCGTGATGGAACTTGTGAAAGCAAAACTTGACGAAAGTATGAAAAACATTATGGCAAGGTTGGGTGAAATTTCTTCTCAGATTACTCAGCTTAGTTCCCAATCGGCAGATTCATCAAAAACCACAAATGACCAGGGGAGCTTTATTCTGTCACTGGATGCAATTCAAAAACGTTTGGAAACACTGTCGCAGTCTATAAGCATTCTTTATTCAGAAGTTTTGCAAATTAAAGAACAGACTGGAACTGCTAAGGAGCAGAGCAGTCAAGCCAGCGGAGACCTTACAGAAAAAATCTTGGAATTTGAACAAAAGTTTGATAAGCTTTCGCTGATGATAGAAAAGTTATCGGAAGAGATTTCTAGCAAAGAAACAGTGGCGAAGTCTAGAGAACAAAGTGTTTTGGACAATGATGTAAAAAAAGATCTTGAAGTACTAAAATCAAATGTCTCAAAAATATTAGAGATATTGTCCTCTACTCAAAAGAATTCTGAGTCTTCAGTTTTAAATGAGAATGAAACCTCTGTTGTTTCTTCAGGACTATCCAGCTCAAAGGAAACCATAAAAACTCTTGAACAAGGTTCTGTGACTTTATTGGAACTTACATATGCTTCGACAAATTCTACTTCACAAAATCAGCAGGTTGTCGAGCAAAAGACTGTAAATTCGTCTCAGCAAAACGAAGTTGTTGAACAAATTCTTAAGCAAACGAAAGACTTAAGAGAGTTATTCTTGATAGGTCTGAGATTCTACGTGGAAGGACAATATGGAAATGCTGTAGCGATTTTCTCTTACATAGAACCGCTTATAGAAAACTTAGATGTTTACTTTAAAGAAGACATGTACTACTACGAAATCCTTAGTTATATCGAATTAGGTCAAAAAGAGCAAGCAGCAAAGAAGTACGAAGTTTATAAGAAATTATATCCGTCAGGACAGTATATAAGAGAATTAAGTGCTTATTTCAAGTGATATGAATAGTTAATCAAGAAAAGTAAAACAGACGAGGTGTAAATGTATGAAGGACTTGGAAAAATACGGTGTCTTTTCCAAAGAAGTGCGTCCCGCTTTATTTGATTACTTACCTATAGATTGGTCCACCGTCTTTGGCAACAACAATGGTATTATCGTTGAAATCGGTTTCGGGAGTGGTGAATATCTTCAGTCTTATGCAATAAAGCATCCTGAAAAGAATTTTGTCGGGTTCGAGGTTTCAATAACTTCTATGAAAAAGGCTCATAAGAGAGTGGAGAGTCTTGAGAACGTTAGATTAGTAATAACCGATGCGAGGTTTGGACTCAGGGAATTTTTCGGACCAAAGAGTGTTGAAAAAGTGATAATGAACTTTCCAATTCCCTGGGACAAGAAATCCCACGAAAGAAGGCGAGTTATCGTTCCAGAGTTTTTTGAAACACTTTCGAACGTGCTTGTCGACGGTGGTACTTTTGAGCTTGCAACAGATGTTGAATGGTATGCGAAACAGACAATGGAAACAGCAAAGGAAATGGGATTCGAAGTTGTCGAATTTTTGGAGAATCCAGACAGAGAAATAAAGACGCGTTACGAGCAAAAATGGATAAAGTATGGCAGAAATATCTATTCGCTTGTGATAAGAAAGGTTAAGCATATAGAGATTGAAAGGCTGATAGGAGGTAGGCACGAAATGCCTCATGCTAGGAGCGTCGTTGCTGAAGAGAAACTGCCGTTGCTTCACAATAAAGTATTCAAAGAAGGTAAGAAAGTAGTGGTTGTCAAAGGTGTTTACAAATCAACAGGGAATGATGCTTACTTAATAAAAGTAATTTCATCGGATGGCGAGTTCCAACAACACTATTATTTGGTGGCTTACCCAGAAGAACCTGGAAGCAAAGAATGGATAATCAAGCTTGATAGTGCTTCGAACCCCTATAGAACACCAGCTGTTAAATGGTCTGTATCGGTTTTGGCGGATTTTCTTTCATCAGAAGAAGAACAAGGTAAATAACTTTCCGTATTCTTAATATTTGATTCGAGGTGTTCTTGTATGCGCTATTTCATTCTTGGTGCTGGTAGTTGGGGATGTACGATTGCTCAAATGCTGAAAGACAATGGACATGAGGTTTTGCTTTGGGCACATAGCGAAGAACATGCAAACTTATTGAATAAAAGAAAGAAAATGCCACATCTTCCAGATGTGGACTTGAATGTGCCGGTAACCGCTGATATTTCTGTCGGTAAGAACTATGATGCCTTAATTATCGCAGTACCTGTCCAGTTTGTAAGGAGCGTGCTGGAGAAAATTGATTATGATGTTAGTATCGTACTTAATTTGTCCAAGGGTATAGAAATAGCGACTGGTAAGAGGGTATCGGAGATAGTTCACGAAACCTTAGGATGTAAATACGCGGTTTTATCGGGTCCTTCTCACGCTGAGGAGGTAGCGCTTAAGTTACCAACAGCTGTCGTTGTGGCGGGAGAAATGGCTTCGGAATTCCAAAGGGAATTTTCGAATGATTACTTCAGAGTGTATGTTCACGATGATGTTGTCGGTGTAGAACTGGCAGGAGCTCTCAAGAATGTCATAGCGATAGCTGCAGGTATCGTTGATGGACTTGGTGGATGGGATAACGCAAAAGCCGCTTTAATCACGCGTGGATTATATGAGATTGCAAGGTTTTCTATAGAATTTGGAGCTAATCCTCTCACTTTTATGGGACTTGCAGGGATAGGTGATTTGATAGTCACGTGTGGAAGTAAACACAGCCGAAACAGACGTTATGGGGAGATGGTTGCAAAAGGGTATGACCCCGTCTATCTATTGGAAGCAAGTAAAGAAATAGTGGAAGGGGCGTTTACCTGTAAAGCAGTTGTAGAAAATTACGGAAATAAGCATGACCTCCCCATAATCAAAGAAGTTTATGAAGTAATTTACAATAGAAAATCTCCGATTGATTCGATAAAATCATTGATGAGCAGGTCCCTGAAGCTGGAAATGGAGGAAGTAAGAAGATGGTTGGAAAAGAGTTCGAAAAACTCGTAGAAATTATGGCAACACTGCGAGGAGAAAACGGATGTGAGTGGGATAAAGCACAAACGCATGAAAGCTTGAAGCCATATTTGATAGAAGAAGCGTACGAAGTGCTTAACGCTATTGATAATAACGACGATGAAGAACTTAAAGAAGAACTTGGTGACGTACTTTTGCAAGTGGTTTTTCATTCCCAAATTGCCGCAGAGCGGGGAGCATTTACAATTGAAGATGTTATAAAGACGCTTTCCGACAAGCTAGTGAGACGCCATCCGCATGTGTTTGGTAATGCACAAGGGTATTCGTATGCGCGTTGGGAGGAAATAAAAGCAAAGGAAAAGGGTCAGAAAAAACGCTCGAGTATTGGGGATGTGAACCATGCTTTGCCTGGTCTTTCATTAGCTCGTAGAGTCCAAGAGAACGCTGCTGGTGTAGGTTTTGACTGGACAGAAATTGAAGATGTATGGCACAAAGTTGAGGAAGAAGTAAAAGAACTGAAAAACGCAAAAAACGAGGAAGAAATAGAAGAAGAAATGGGAGACTTACTTTTTGCAATCGTAAACTTAGCAAGGTTTTTAAACGTGGACCCAGAAAGCGCGATTAGAAAAGCTACAGAGAAATTCATCGCAAGGTTTGAAAAAATGGAGAAGGAGATTGAGAAAGATGGAAAGAAACTGGAGAACATGACCGTTGAAGAGATGGATGAATACTGGAATAAAGTGAAATCGCAGGAATATAAAAAAGTTGAGGAAGTGAATGAAAAATGATAGTCTATGGTAGAAATGTGCTCAAAGAGCTTTTTCAAAGTAAGCAGCCGATAAAGATGGTTTACTTTTCCGAAAGTGGTGATAGAGAATTAGAAAGTCTCATAGAAGAAGTTAAAAAAAGAAAGATACCGTATTCAGTGGCTCCAAAAAATGTTTTGAAGAGGTTGTGTGGTGAAGAAAAGAACCAAGGTGTAGTGATTGATATCGGTGAATTTGAGTATGCAGATGAAAACGATTTGCCAGAAAACCCGTTTCTTGTTTTGCTTGACCAGGTCCAAGACCCACAAAACCTCGGCGCTATTGTTCGAACCTGTGTTGCAGCTGGCGTAGATATGGTTGTATTAACCAAAGACAACAGTGCGCATGTTACACCAGGAGCGGTTAAAGCCTCTGCTGGTACAGTCTTTAGGGTACCGATAGCTATAACCGTAAACCTTTCTAGATACATCGAAAAAATCAAGGAAAGAGGCGTTTGGGTATATGGAGCAGACATGAGAGGTAAACCTATATGGCAAGCGGACTTAAAAAGGCCCCTAGCCCTCGTTTTTGGTAACGAAGGTAGTGGGATACGACAACTTGTTAAACAATCGTGTGATGAGTTGGTTTCAGTACCCATGAAAACTTCCATTGACTCACTCAATGTGTCTGTTAGTGCTGGTATCATCATATATGAAGTGCTTAGACGAGAGATGATGAACACTTAGTTTTGATTAATTTTGAATTTTTGAATTAGAGAGATGGTGAATAATGATTATCATCTCGGGAAGTTCTTTAGTAACAAGTGAGTATGATGTGGACATACTAATCACTACGAATCTAAATGGGTATAAATTTGATGTTCCTTACACATTCTATTTTGATGGGAACAAGGTCTACATTTATCAATATGCGTTACATAAACACACCGTTGATAAAAAGGTTGATGTGAAGTTTGATAATACGGTCTTTCGTATTTTGATTGGCACAGAGATAGGGATTATTGAAAACTACGTTAAGAATCCTCCCAATCTTTTCATATGTTTTGAGCGGACAAGCTATCCTTCAAAATTTTTCTATAGAAAAGCGCAGATGTGGATTGGTGCTCAAGTTTCGAAAACGAACGTCTTCGGACATATTATCTATAACAATGTTGTCAATCGTATGCTCTTTTCTGTTAACGTAGATGAGGGTGTAGTATTTGAAGGAACTGGAGTCGTAGTCCTCGATGACAGTTTGATTTTCTCAAATAAAAAGAAAGGAACATTTGAAAGCCATGATAGGCCGGGTGGATAATAATAGCGATAGTTCGGACATAAGAAAAAGAAAAAAATTCAAGAGTTGGAGGTTCTCATGAGTATCGGTGCAGATAACAATAGTAGTGGACTTTTTGACATTGTTGCTTTCTGTTCTTCGGGGTTGGAAGGTGCGGTGGCATTAGAACTTAAAAAATTTGGATACAAGGTCTATTATTCCTCCTCCGGGAGGATATTTTTTAAAGCAAGGTTGGAAGACTTGCCTTTTTTGAACATGTATATGAAAACAGCAGATAGAATATCGATATTGATAAAAAAATTCAAAGCAGAAACGTTCGATGAGCTTTTTGATAATGTGAAATATTCAAATTTGAAGGAAATTGTTCAAAAGAACGCAAGGATTGTTATAGACAAACTGAAGATAACAAATTCAAAACTCAGTGCAACTGGGGCGGTTGCTTCTGTTTTAAAAAAGGCAATTGTTGAAAGCTTAGGTGGAACTGACGAAAGTGGTCCTGTCTACAGTTTCATCCTCGTATTGAAGGATGACGAGGCATACTTATTGCTCGATACTTCTGGAGATGCATTATCAAAGCGTGGTTATCGTTTAAAGACAAGTAAAGCGCCACTTAGAGAGACAATAGCCGCAGCAATTATTACGCTTTCAAGATTGGATTTGAATACTAACAATGAAAGTCCAGCCCTTTTTGACCCTTTCTGTGGCAGTGGTACAATTCCCATAGAGGCGAGTACTATAAATTTGCCGAATGTAAATAAGAAGTATATCTCTGAGAACTGGATGATTTTAAAAGAAGAATGGAGAAAATCAAAGAAAGAAGCTTTAAAAGACCTTCAGAATCTTTCTGAAAAACCTTCTCGGAAAATTATCAAAGGAAGTGATATCGATTGCCAAGTTATACAAATTGCTCAAGAAAACTTAAGAATAGCTTCCAAAATCTTTCAGACAACCTTACCGGTTGAATTTTCGTGCTTGGACTTTAGAGATTTGCCTGTATTCACCGAAAAAGCTTGGGTAATTTCCAATCTCCCGTATGGTCAAAGGTTAGATGATGGTAAGGTAATTAGGGATATAAAGATTTTGAGAGAAAAGTTTCCGAATGCGAATTTTTATCTGCTACATCCTGACAAGGATTTTGAGAAAATTTTTGGAAGGGCTACTAAAAAGATAAGGTTCCAAAATAGCGGTCTTTGGACGTACCTTTTTATGTACTATTAAAGACCTCAAAAAGAGGGTGTAAGTATGTTGCTCATCGAAGAATTTCTTGATAATTGCTATGAAATATCAAGAGAAATAAGTGAAGAAGCCCTAAACGCTCTCATCGAATATATTGAGGACAACTACGAAAGGATAGATGATCCTCTTCTTTCTGACGTTGAAATACAGGTTAAGCTCGAAGAATTTAGAAACTACATAATCGAGGCAAAAAAACTTCCAACACATCGTGCACTAAAAAGACTTTCCCATGTTCGAGGAATGGTTGAGCGTTTTAAATACAATTTTCTGACATACTCCGTTACTTGTGAGTCGTCGGAGTTTGCTAAGTCGTTGGATGTTCCTATAAAATATGCAAAAGGTGTAGGACCTGCAAGGGAAAAACTACTTAGAAAACTTGGAATTCAGACTATAGGAGATTTGATAAGTTTCTTTCCGAGGGATTACGAAGACAGAAGAAAAGTTATACCACTGATGTACGTTCGAGAAAATGAAAAAATTACGACTAAGGGAATTTTGAAGAGCGTAGAAAAAACCAAAAAAGGTGACTTGATAATTGTTAGCGCACTTTTGCAAGACGGGATAAACCAGGTTATTTTGAAGTGGTTCAACCAAGAATTTAAAGAAATGGAACTTAAACAACTAGTAGGTAGAGAGGTTTATGTAACTGGGAGTGTTAAAAGAGGTTTTTTTGGAGCGATGGAGATACAAAACCCTGAGATTTCGTTAAGTGATTCTCCGGAAAGAACAATATTGCCTATATATCCTCTAACTGAAAACCTAACACAGAGGACTATCAGAAAAATTATTGCAGACAACTTGCCTAGCATATGTAATTTGAGAGATTTGATACCGAAAGAAATACTTGAAGAAAGAAGACTTATCGATGTCTGGAAAGCCTATACCGGGATGCATTTTCCGAAGAGTTCTTTCCATTACAAGATATCTCGAAAGCGTCTGGCATATGAGGAACTTCTTCTGTTTCAAACAGCATTATATCTGTCCAAGCGGAATGTCAAACAAGTTGGAGGAATTCCTAAGAGCTTTTCCGGTAGGCTTGCTGAGGAATTCATATCAAAGTTACCGTTTAAACTTACGAACGCACAAAAGAGGGCACATGCAGAAATTCGCGAAGATATGCGAAGTCCGGACCCGATGAACAGATTACTTCAAGGAGATGTGGGTAGCGGTAAGACGCTAGTTGCTGAACTTGCGATAATAGACAACTACGAGGCAGGTTATCAAAGTGCGTTTATGGTTCCCACTTCTATTCTTGCTATCCAACATTTTCAAAAACTCTTTAATCATTTGACAGAACTTGGTATCAGGGTTGCGTTGCTCATTGGTTCAACTTCTCAAAGGGAAAAAGAAAAGATAAAGTTTGCTCTAAGAAACGGGGATTTGGATGTTGTAGTTGGTACTCATGCGCTAATTCAGGAAGATGTTCACTTTGCAAACCTTGGTCTTGTGATAATTGATGAGCAACACAGATTCGGTGTAAAGCAAAGGGAAGAACTAATATCGAAAGGAAAGGTCGTCGATACACTCATCATGACTGCGACACCTATCCCAAGGACACTTTCTCTAACACTCTACGGAGACTTGGATGTGTCTGTTATTGATGAAATGCCTCCAGGTAGGAAGGAAATCAAAACGTTTACATTGAGGCACACACGAGCAAAAGAAGTCTACAAATTCGTTAGAGAGCAGGTCCTTGAGAATGGAGACCAAGCTTACATAGTTTACCCCTTGATTGAACAATCGGAAGCAATCAACGCGAAAGCGGCGGAGGATATGTACCGTACATTAAGCAAGGAAGCGTTTCCCGATATTCCCATGGGCTTGCTCCACGGACGGATGTCTGACGAAGAAAAAAGCGATGTAATGAGTAAATTTGTAAGAGGAGAAATCAAGATATTGGTCTCAACATCTGTTATAGAAGTTGGGGTGGATGTACCTAACGCAACGATAATGGTCATTGAGAATGCTGAAAGATTCGGGCTTGCGCAGTTGCACCAACTAAGAGGAAGAGTAGGAAGGGGCGAAAAACAAAGTTATTGTTTCCTCATAGTGAGTGAAGCAGGCGAGGAGGCGTGGGACAGATTACAATTCTTCGCAAGTACGAACGATGGGTTCAAGATATCAGAATACGACTTAAGATTGCGAGGACCAGGTGAATTCTTTGGAACACGCCAGCATGGGCTTCCTGAGTTTAAAGTGGCAGATATTATCTCAGATACAGAACTCATGTTAATAGCACGAGAAGATGCTAAGCGCATAGTTGAAAATTATCCAGATAGTGAGATAATAAGAGAGGTATATAGGATTTATGGAGAGCGAATCAGGTTTTTGGATGTTGGATAACTTTACAAGGTGTGCTATAATTAATTAGCAAATAAATTCACAATAAAGCTGATAGTGTTAACTTGTAGTGATGAAAGAGTGTAATTGTGAAAGAATGCGATTGATATTGCCATTGTGCGTTTTCCAAAGATTCTTCACTACACAAAATCCTTGAATATATTTCGCTAAGTTCTTCGTATTCTTCAGCCCTCGCTTGAGTCGGAAAAAGTCTTTCAACAATGAAAACTTAGATTCACATTGATTGTTTTTACCGAGCGGTACCACTACGTGATTGATATTTCTGAACAACAGCTTTACTGCACTTTCATATGCACCAAGTCCATCAGTAATAAGTTCAATGTTTCTAGGTTTTGAATTACCAAAGAACTTCTCGAGCAATACTTTGACTTGTCCCATATCACGATACTTTGAGACATGCCAACAAAGAATTAAGTTAGTTTCGTGATCAACTAATAGCCAAACATAGTACTTTTGTTCTTTGAACACAAGAACAGTTTCATCAGCATGAACTGAGAAAACATTTTCGATGGTAAATGTTGGAAAAAGTACAGAGAATAAAGTACACAATTTAATAACCCATTTGTATATGGTGACATGAGATACTTTGATATTAAGAGAATGAGCAAGAGAGCGATAAGACATATTGTGTTTCATATACAAAACAAAAGCCTTTAAGACGAAAAAGATAGGGAAGCGGAAATATTTAAATTTCTCAGGAATAAGGGTGACTGGTTCGGGGAGGTTAAAAGGTACTCTATCTTTGGTACGACAAGCTCTACAACGGAAGACAACGAAAGAGCGACGGACTTTGTAAATTTGCATAGATTTACCACAAGAAGTGCATTTGGGATAAGGGAAAGGGAAGTTTTTGCGTTTTTGAGAATGGGAGAGTTTGAAAGAATGATGGCAGAGTTTGCAAAGGAATTGTTGGTTACCGTATTTGTCATGACCGTTTTTGTATAAGCTGGTGGAACCGCATTTTGGACAAGAGAGCGTTGAGTTGTTCATATCGGGATACCTCCTTTGTCGAGAGTTGGTTGGGGGGTGTCCCCTCTTTATAAGGATAATGCAGTTTTTGGAAAGTTTCAATACTTTTAGTTAACATTATCATAAAGCTCAAGGGAGGTATGATGGGATGAAAAAGTACACAAAAACTCATGAATGGATCGACACTGAAACAGGAAAAGTAGGAGTTTCAAACTATGCACAAGAACAACTTGGAGACATTGTTTACGTAGAACTTCCTGCTGTTGGCAAGGAAGTTAAAAAGGGAGAAAGAATAGTATCGCTTGAGAGCGTCAAAGCAGCTGGCGATGTATATGCACCAGTCAGTGGTAAGATAGTAGCAGTCAACGATAAGGTAAACGCCACGCCAGAATTGATAAACCAAGACCCAGAGGGTGAAGGTTGGCTTGTTCAAATAGAAATGTCGAATCCTGCGGAACTTGACGAGCTTTTGACGGAAGATGAATACAAAGCCACATTGTAAGGTCATAAGGATGTGGTTTGAATGACGAATGTGAATGCGTATTCTGTTTTGATGTTCATAGCAAACATAGTTTTAGCAGTGCCTATATTGCTTGCGGTAATACAGCAGGCAAAGGCGTCTATGAACATTGCAAACGTTGTTTCAGGAGTTTACATACTTATCTCTGTTGGTTTCTTCTCAGAAGATTTCAAGCTCTTCTTCTCAAAGTTAGGACTCTCTATATCCCCGGTAGCATACGTTATTCTGGCTATTTTTACTTTCCTCATTGCCAAGGATTTTGGTGAGCTGAGGGTTAGACAAGGTATGAGAAAAGCAGTCTTAATGAGTGTGGTAATGATTGCCCTAAACGTTGTTGACTTTTTCTGGGTGAAGAGTGCAGCTCTTATACCACTTTTCTCAATCACATGGGCTTACGTTGTGGTTCTTATCGTTGGTATAATGAAATGGAACATTGAATAATAACCCATATAAAAGAAATTGGTAGAAAAGCCCGTGACAGCAATAAGTCGCGGGCTTTTTTCTTTTGGTTTTGTGGTATAATATGAAAAAGGCGATACTTGAAAAATATAAAGCTTTCTCAAGCAAAAAGAAGATTGGAGGTGTAAGGGTGAGAAAAACAAAGATTGTTGCGACTATTGGACCTGCGAGCGAATCGGAAGAAAATATTGTTAAACTCTTGGAATGTGGGGTTAAAGTCTTCAGGTTGAATTCATCGCACGAGACAATAGAGGTTCACAGAGAAAGGATTGAAAGGCTAAAGAGGGTGAGAGAAAAAGGGTATCAATTTGCCATACTCTTAGACTTAGCTGGTCCAAAGATAAGAACGGGAATGTTTGAAACAGATTACATAACACTCGAGGATGGAAAAGAAGTAGAAATTGTATGTGGCGAAGAATTTGTTGGTAATTCACAACGCTTTTGGATAAACTACGATAAACTCTACGAGGAAATCAAACCTGGTGAAAGGATATTAATTAATGATGGAGCAGTTTCTTTAACAGTTAAGGACATCGATAAGTCCAGAAAAGCTATAATATGCGTAATTGACCGCGGTGGAACGATAACACACAAAAGAGGTGTCAACCTTCCAGGTGTCGACATCTCTATACCATCTATTACAGACCGGGACAAAGAATTTATTAGACTTGGAAATGAGGAAAGGATAGATTACTTTGCACTTTCATTTGTTAGGAAAGCAAAAGATGTTGAAGATGCGAAAAGACTAACGGACATCCCTATAGTAGCGAAGATAGAGACCGCACAAGCTTTAAATAATCTTGAAGAGATTGTAATTAAGGCGGATGCTGTGATGGTTGCACGAGGAGACCTTGGAGTCGAAATTCCCATAGCCCAGGTTCCAATTGCTCAGAAGCGGATAATAGAAGTTGCGAATCTTTATAAAAAACCCGTGATTACCGCAACCCAAATGCTTGAAAGTATGATAAATAGCGCAACTCCGACCAGAGCTGAAGTAACTGATATATCGAACGCCATTTTAGATGGAACGGATGCCGTAATGCTTTCCGCAGAGACTTCAATTGGTAAGTATCCATGCGAAGCTGTACGGGTTATGGATGAAGTGGCAAAGAACACTGAATCCTTTATGGAAGAGTACGAAACATTTAGACTTGACTGGTTAAAAGAGTATTCGTCGAGTTTGGATCTCCCAAGTGCGATTTCTTACGCAGCGACTAATCTTGCCAAAAACATCGACGCGAAGCTCATAATAACCGCGACGGGAACAGGAGCGACTGCTATCCATGTCTCTAAATACAAACCATCGATACCCATAATGGCTGCAACAAATTCCTATGAAACGTTCTGTAGGTTATCGTTAGTTTGGGGCGTGGTTCCTGTAATGCTTGAAAAGAGTTTAACAACGGATGAGATGATAGAGGAGGTTACGAAAAAAGCCAAAGAATTAGGATTTGTCCAGCCTGGTGATAAAGTTGTCATTGTTGCTGGTATTCCTTGGGGTAAACCTGGAACAACAAATACGGTCCAAGTCCAAGAAATCAGATAAAATTAACCTAAGCTACAAAAAATCCTACTTGAATTTGCAAAGAGAATTGGTATAATATACCACGTAGTGGTCCCTACTGTAGTGTGGCTTAATTGATATAGTAATTAAAATCAAAATAAAGGAGGAAGCGGTCATGGCAAAGTGCGAAATTTGCGGAAAAGAACCAAGAGCAGGTAAGAACGTCAGCCACTCCAACAGACACACGAACAGATGGTTTAAGCCAAATGTTCAGAAAGTAAGGGTTCTACTTGAAAACGGAACTGTGAAAAGGATGAACGTTTGTACAAGCTGTTTAAAAGCAGGTAAGGTCAAAAGGTACGTAAGTAAATCACAATCCGTAGCAGTAGAGGCATAAAAAGCGGGGATACACCCCGCTTTTTTTGAAATTGAATGAGTGATGAGTATGGTCTTGAGAGTAAAGAAGTGGTATAAAGTTTTAATACTGTTAGAGATAATTTTGAGCACACCTGTTGTGCTCTATCTTTTTTCTTTGCAGTTATCAAGTTTAATGGTCTTTGTACTTTTATCAGCTTATGCTGGGCTTGTCTTCTTTTTGATAGAAAGTTTTATATTAAAGTTGGAGGTTTCAAAGGATAAAATTTCAACAATATACTTTTCAGTTCCCTTAAGTGATATAATTGAAGTTGAAGATGGAGTTTTTGAAACAAAAATAAGAACGCGATGGAAGGTGTACAAACTACCGCCTATTGATGGTGTCCAGGTGGTTTTATCAAGTTTACCAAACGATTTGCAAAAGATGTGTAAATAGAAGGGTTGGGAGGCGCTGCTTGTGGAAAGTCGAAGAACATACGCTGTGATAAACGTTAGGAACTATATCGACAACCTCCGTTTCTTCCAAGAGCATTGTGCACCGGCTAAGGTCATGCCTGTTGTTAAAGCAAATGCGTATGGTCATGGTGCGGTTGTGCTATCCAAAGCAGCGGAACGGGCAGGAATGGACTATTTTGCGGTAGCGTTTTTAGAAGAAGCCCTTGAATTACGTAAACACGGTTTAAAGTCTAACATCCTGGTTTTTAATTACATCGAACCAGACATGCTTCAAATAGCTTACAAGCATAACATAATCATAACACTTTACTCTTGGGAGCAACTTTGGCGGTATTCGAAAGAAGCTTTCAAACCAAAGTGTCATGTAAAGATAGACACAGGAATGCGCAGATTGGGTATCCCACCTGCCGAAGCAATAGAATTTGTTAAAGCAGCACGGAAAGCGGGATTTGAGGTTGAAGGAGCCTACACTCACTTTGCTGTAGCTGATAGTTTGGAAGAGTCGGATGTGGCATTTACTCAAAAGCAGGCAGAAGAGTTTTCGAAACTCGATTTGGATGTCAAGATAAAACATGTTTGCAACAGTGGGGCGGGGATATCAAGAGTTGTCAATTGTTTCGATTACGTCAGGGTTGGTATTGCGAGTTACGGTTTACAACCAGGTGATACGGTCAAGAGTGATAAATTGAAACCTGTACTCACTTGGAAAACAGTTGTTTCACATGTAAAAACCATACAGCCTGGAGACACGGTAAGTTACGGTCGAACGTTCACTGCGTACACTGAAATGAGGATTGCAACCATTCCTGTTGGATACGCTGATGGATATTGGCGAAGCTTATCAAACAAGGGATATGTATTAATACACGGGGAAAAGTGTCCAATTGTTGGAAGAGTCTGTATGGACCAGTTCATGGTAGATGTTAGCCACTTGGAAGACGTCAAGATAGGCGATGAGGTGGTTTTGATTGGCAAGCAAGGCGCTAATCAAATTACTGCTGAGGAAATAGCGAAATTAGTAGGAACAATAAACTACGAGGTAACCTGCAGAATCTCCGAACGGGTACCAAGAAAATACGAGGGGTTGGAATTGTGAACAGATTCAGAGAAACTCTTGAAAAGCTTAGGTCTCCTTATGTGGAGGAACTGCGGAACTGGATCGACAAAGAAATCGATGGAATATACAAAATTAAGAGCAAAAAACTCCAAGAAGCAAAAGATGGTAAAAAGTTCCTGCTTTTAACGTTGGAAGACAGAACCGGAAGCATTCGGGCTGTTGATTGGTACAACGCTGAGGCAAACGATGAAAAACTCCAGGTTGGTCATGTTGTCAACGTCAGAGGAAAAGTTGTGTATTTCGAGGAGCGTGTACAGATAAATATCTTAAACGAACAGGACGCTATAAAGAAGCTTTCTGAAAATGAATACGATATTGAACGTTTTGTTAAGAGTGCTGAAAATGTTGAAGAAATGTATAAATCGGTTCTCAGGTTGATTGATACAATCCGAGACGAAGATTACAAAACAATACTTCAAAGATTCTTTGTTGAGGACAAAAATTTTGTAGAAATGTTTAAGAGTTCACCGGCGGGAATGAGGATACATCACGCATATAAAGGTGGATTATTGGAACACTCGCTGACCGTTGCGAAACTTGTCGACAGTGTTTGTAGGATTTACAACCAATTTGATAGAGATTTACTTGTGACAGGTGCGTTGTTACATGATATTGGAAAGGTCAAGGAATACACAGTTAATTACAATGGCATAGAAGTGACAACGGAAGGTGAATTGGTGGGGCATATCATCATAGGAATCGAAATGCTAGCTCAAAAGGCAAGGGGAATATCCTATGAGAAGTTCTTGAAATTAAAACACCTTATTGCATCCCATCATGGTGAATTCGAGTGGGGCTCGCCTGTGTTACCAAAAACCCCAGAGGCACTTGTGCTTCACTTTATTGAAAATATGGATTCCAAGATTAATCGTGTGATGCAGATAATAGACAAGGAGGATAAGGAAAAAGATTGGAGTGAATACGACTCGAATCTTAGCAGAAGGTTTTTCCTTAAATAAAGGAAGTAGGTGAAAGCTATGGCAAAATCCAAGACCAAAGACAAAAGAGATGACTTGGAAAAACAAAACAGCCAACAGGGTGTAGAGGAATATCACAAGAAGGATGAGGCAAAGACAGAAAAGAGAAAAGTTATTATCGTTGAGTCACCTGCGAAAGCGAAAACAATAGAGCGAATCCTTGGAAGTGATTACCAGGTCATATCTTCAAAAGGTCACATCCGTGACCTTCCACAGAAACAGTTTGGTGTGGACCTTGATTCGCTTAAATTGGATTTTGAGATTATACCAGGCAAAGAGAGTGTTGTTGAGCAGATAAAGAAGATAACTTCAGGAAAAGAAGTGTTACTTGCTTCCGACCAGGACAGAGAAGGAGAAGCCATTGCCTGGCATCTCTCAACAATCCTTGGAGTCAAGGGAAAGAACAGGATCACATTCACCGAAATTACCGAGCGCGCGATAAAGGAAGCTGTTAAGAACCCAAGGGAGATAGACATGAACAAAGTCAACGCTCAACTTGCTAGAAGAGTACTTGACAGAATAGTAGGTTATACGATTAGCCCACTTCTTTGGCGTATCATAAAGGATGCAAAAAGTGCAGGGAGAGTACAATCTGCCGCTCTAAAAATAATCTGTGAACGTGAAAGAGAACGGCTTAGATTTGTTCCACAGAAGTATTTCAAAGTTTGGATAGATATCGCAGGGTTGAAGGCTTATTTAACAAAGATAGATGGTAAAAAGGTGAAACCCACAGATATAAATGAAGATATTGCAAAAGATGTGGTTAAAAACGTAAAGAGCGTGCGTTTAGTGGATGTAGATATCAAGGAAGTAAAGAAAAATCCACCTGCACCGTTTATAACCAGTACATTGCAACAGGATGCGGCAAGCAAGCTCGGCTTCCCAGTTTCTAAAACGATGCGAATAGCTCAAGAGTTGTACGAAGGTGTTGATACAAAAGAAGGGCACATTGCATTTATAACCTACATGAGAACAGATTCAACAAGAGTTTCCGATGAAGCGAAAGAGGCAGCAGAAGCGTTCATTTTGAAAAATTTCGGAAAAGAATACCTAAATGGAAGTGCAAGTGGAACTTCCAAGAAAAACTCGAAGACCAAAGGAAAAATACAGGATGCCCACGAGTGTATCAGGCCAGTTGATATAAATATTACCCCAGAAAAGGCTAAAGAATTGCTGGACAAAGACCACCATAAGTTATACGAACTGATTTGGAAGCGATTCATCGCATCGCAAATGAGTAGTGCGGTTTACAAACAGTACAGCTACGATTTCGAGAGTGGTAGATATGTTTTTGAGGCAAGTATAAGAGAACGTATATTTGATGGATTTGAAAAAGTTTACACATTAGACAACGAACTAAGCGAAGAACATAAGGAACTTAAGGTTAATGAAGAATACTCGGTCGAGGTTAAAACAGCAGAATCACAAACAACACCTCCGGATAGATACACGGAAGCTTCACTCGTTAAGACATTAGAAGCGGAAGGCATAGGTCGACCAAGCACGTATGCGACGATTATCCAAACACTTTTGGATAGAGGATACGTTGTTAAGAAAAGAAAAACTCTGATTCCTACAATTCTTGGATTTGTCGTGAACCATTATCTTGAGCAAAGGTTTCCGGATATAGTGGACAAGGGATTTACTGCCGAGATGGAAAAGGACCTCGACGAAATTGAAAATGGTAAAAGGGATTGGAAAGAGGTTGTCAAGACGTTCCTCAAGGAGTTCAACAAGGATTTGGAAAAAGCTAAGAATGAGTTTTTTGCTATAGATTTTGATACAGATATCCAGTGTGAAGACTGTTCAGGTAACTACAAACTCAAAGTTGGAAAGTTCGGCCTATACTTACACTGCCCACATTGTAAAGCAAACAAGGCTTTAAAACCGGATATATTCGGAGTCATAGATGGTAATAAGCTTTATGTGGTGAAAGAACAAAATTCAAACGAACAGGACGAATTAGAGCAAGAAATTCAAGAAGGAATCAACAAAGAAAGTAATACACAGGAAAAGAATTCATCGAGTAACTATAGCAAGAAAAGATTTTACAAGAAGAGTCAAACTTCGAAGTCAAAGAATTCAAAGACTTCTACAACGAAAACTAAAAAGAAAAAATAACAAAATATCGATGAGGAGTTCGGTTAAATGGGATTATGGGCAATAGGTGATATTCATGGTTGTTTGAGAGCTTTGGAAAGAGTGATAGAAAGAATATCACCGAGTGAGCACGATAAGTTAATCTTCCTGGGTGATTATATAGACAGAGGGCCCGATGCGAAGGGAGTTGTTGATTTTTTGCTCCTGCTCTCTAAGATGACGCAGTGTGTGTTTTTAAGAGGAAACCACGAACAGATGTTGCTTGATGTTATCGATAATAACGATGATATCTTTTTATGGAACTTAAACGGAGCACAGGCAACAATTAGAAGTTACGGAAATCTTATTCAATTAGAAACGAACGAGGAGCACATGAGCTTCTACAGAAATACTAAATACTACCACATCGAAGGGAAATATCTATTTGTCCATGGTGGCGTTAGACCAAATGTGCCAATTGAGAAACAGGAGCCAAGGGATTTGATATGGATTAGGGAAGAGTTTATACTTAAAAGACATAACCTGGGCTTTGTAGTTGTTTTTGGTCACACGCCCTTTGAAGAGGTATATTTTGATGAAGATAAAATAGGAATCGATACAGGATGTGTGTACGGTGGGAAACTGACAGCGATTGAAGTAAACCAAAAAGTGGTTATACAGGAGGACTGCAGGAATGTACGATGAAATTTTTAGACCAATCATAGCGGGTTTGTTCATGGGTTGGGCGAATGTGATTCCAGGTATCAGCGGTGGAACAATAGCTGTTATAATGGGCATTTTTGAGAGGTTTATCGATGTTATAAACGACATAATGGAGTTTAAGATTAGTAGGAAAGATATCGCCTTTATAGCAACACTTGCTATAGGAATTCTTATTGGGGTTATTACTGGGAGTAAATTACTTACATGGGCATTTCAAAACCACCCGTTTTATACTTACAGTTTTTTCTTTGGGCTTATACTTTTCTCTTTGTGGAATTTCAGAAAAGAAGTTTCTAAATTTCGCTTTTTTGAGTTTGTGGTTGGTTTTCTGATAGTTGTCGTTCCGTATTTTTTTAAAAGTGGTCAATCACACGTAACTTCCGTGGTAGGTGGATTGGGCTATTTCTTTTTAGCTCTTGCTGGTGTTATTGCGGGAGCGGCGATGGTCTTACCTGGAATTAGTGGCTCATTACTGCTGATGCTCATGGGGTACTACGAAGCAGCTATAAAAACCGTGTCTAAGTTAACAAAAATTGCCAGTGGTGGGTTCACGATTTCAGATTTGCTTTTTATACTTACTCTTGGAATAGGTGTTTTGATAGGTATAGGAACTATTTCGAAACTTCTGAAGATTTGGTTTGAAAAGGCTAAGCTCTCTGTTTTGAACTTTATCCTGGGATTAATCGCCGGTTCACTTTATCCCATAACCCCAGCTTATCATGGGACAGGTAATGTTTTTGGAATGTTTCTTTGGATTGCTATTGGCGGGTTAGTTGTTTACACGCTCGGGCAATTCGAGAAATAAATTCTTGTGAGATGAACAAGGGGGCATACACATGGTTTCTGGATATTCCGGATACTCTGAAGAACTCAAAAGTATACTTGAGAATGCAAAAAACGAGATTTCAAATGCAACTGATAGTAAACAGCTTAACGACTTGAGGGTAAAGTACCTGGGAAAATCTGGTATTGTTACTTCACTGATGAAAAAGCTCAAAGATTTACCACCCGAAGAAAGACCAAACTTTGGAAAGGTTGTCAACGAGCTAAAAGATGAGATAGAAGGTTTGCTTGAAGAAAGAAAAAGTCAGTTGATGGAAAGTGAGAAACAACTGCTTTACAAAAAACTCTGGGTTGATCCAACAATGCCGGGTGCACGCAGGGCTCGTGGACATTTACATATAATTACGAAGGTCCAGAAAGAATTAGAAGATATATTCATTTCAATGGGTTTCTCAGTAGTTGAAGGTCCGGAAATCGAACAGCCTTGGTTTAATTTCGATGCGCTCAACACTCCAGAATGGCATCCTGCACGTGATGCGCACGATTCTTTCTACATCAACGACGAGTACATGTTAAGAACACATACCTCGCCTGTCCAGATACGTACCATGCTCTCAAGGAAACCACCTCTTGCAATAGTTGCACCAGGTAGGGTTTACAGAAGAGACTACGATGCCACACACCTTCCAATGTTTACACAGATGGAAGGTTTGTACGTTGACCACGATGTTACAGTAAAGCACTTGAAGTATTTCTTGGAAGAATTTGCAAGAAGGCTGCTTGGTGAAAATACTAAGGTAAGACTCCGACCAAGTTACTTCCCATTCACCGAACCGAGCTTTGAGGTTGATATATACTTTAACAACAGGTGGTTTGAGGTACTTGGTGCAGGAATGGTTCATCCTAACGTATTTAAAAACGTAGGTTATGATCCGGAAGAATGGCGCGGACTTGCGTTTGGACTTGGCATAGAAAGAATCGCAATGGTAAAATACGGTGTGAAAGATATCAGGGACTTGGTGAGAAACGATATCAGGTTCTTGGAAAACTGGTAATTTTCTGATAAAAAAGCGAGACTTGGAGTGATGTTGTGCCAGTAGTTTCAGGAATACTACTTGTAGATAAAGAAAAGGGACCGACGTCTCACGATATTGTTGAGAGAATTAGAAAACTGCTTCAAGTAAAACAAGTTGGACATGCTGGAACGCTCGACCCGTTCGCAACGGGTCTTCTTGTGGTTGGTGTAGGAAAGGCTACAAGGTTACTTGAGTATCTTCAACATGCTGACAAAGTCTACAAGGTAAAGTTCAGATTAGGTGTAATCACCGACACTTTTGACATAACAGGTCAAATAATGGAAGACCATTCCGATGATGTCTCAAAACTTTCTGAAGAAGAAGTCTTGAATACGATAAAATCTTTTATAGGAACATACAAACAAGTTCCACCTGCGTACTCGGCTAAGAAGTACCAAGGAAAAAAGTTGTATGAACTCGCACGCGAAGGGAAGATTATAAACCTTCCACCGCGTGAAGTAACAATATACGATATATGGGACATAAAGATTAACTTACCTGAGGTTGAATTCGTTACCAAGGTCTCTTCTGGCACTTACATAAGAAGCTTGTGCATGGATATAGGTTATAAGTTGGGCTGTGGAGCAACTGCAATAGAACTTAGGAGGTTATCCGTTGGGAGATTTGTAGTCGATAATGCAATAATGATACCAGAGACAAAGAATTTAGATGCCCAAGCTTTTGAGAGCTTACGAGAGCTGATTATCAAGAGTCTAGTTCCATTGGAAAAAGTGCTTGATTTTCCAAAAATAATTGTGAATAGCCAAGAGAAAATATATAACGGTGTTCAACCAAAGGTTGAAGACCTCGTAGAATACGAGAATTTCAAAAAGGACCAAATAATCCAGGTTTTTCATGATGGAAAATTGATAGCGATTGCTCGCGCTGAGAGAAATTCTGAATTTATCGAGACACTCAAAAAGCACAATAGGAACGAACGCATTGCAACACTAATAAAGGTGTTCAAGGAGGAATAGAAATGAAAGTAGGTATCGTTGGACTTTCACAGGTTGGTAAGACGACAATATTCTCTTTGCTTACAGGACTTGAAGTAGACCTCTTTTCTCAAGAGCATCAAAAGGGAACTGCAAAAGTCCATGATAAACGAGTTGATGTTCTTGCAAAGATGTATGAACCAAAGAAAGTGACTTATGCAACCCTTGAATTTTTCGATACGCCCGCTTTGAAGATAAAAGATATTAAGGAACGAACAGCGGTGTTTAACGCCATCCAAAACGTTGAAGCTATGCTTATCGTGGTTCGAGCGTTTAAGAATGATAGTGTACCATACCCTGAGGTAGAAAAACCTATTGACCAGCTCAAAGCTACTTTGGATGAATTCCTGTTCAGGGACCTTGACGTAGTGACAAATAGGATTGGTAGATTAGAAAACGCAAAGAGAAAGCTCGAGCCAAAGGAAGAGACAGAGTTAAAGTTGCTAAAACGCATACAAGAGGCTTTAGAAAACGAACAACTTTTATCGAAAATTGGGCTCACGGATGAAGAGAAAAAGATGCTTGGTGGTTTTTCACTTACTACTTTGAAGCCGATAGGTGTAGTAGTAAATGTTGATGAGGAACAGTTCTCTGAAAAGAGTTATCAAACCAAGGATGAAGTTATAAAACTTTGTCAAGACAATGGGTTTGCGTATGTCGAACTGTGTGGTAAGCTTGAAATGGAACTGAACGCCTTGAGTGAAGAAGAAAAGATGGAATTTCTCAAAGAATTGGGAACAGACGAAACAGGTATTGAAAGATTATCCAGAGCACTTTATACACAATTTGGATTGATTTCCTTCTTTACTGTTGGTAAAGACGAAGTACGTGCATGGACGCTCAGAAAAGGTGCAACAGCAGTCGATGCAGCAGGCGTTATCCATAGCGACTTGGCAAGAGGTTTTATCCGTGCAGAGGTAATAAAATACGACGACCTCGTGAGGCTTGGTTCCGAGAAAGCGGTTAAAGACGCTGGATTGATGAAGCTTGTTGGAAGAGATTACATCGTTGAAGATGGTGATATAATAACAATAAGGTTCAACGTGTGAAAGTAAAAACGTAAAGAAAGAGGGGGTTAGAAATATGTCCGAAGCAGTTGCAAGAATAAACGAGAACGTATATATCGTAAGAGACAGAGTAATCGCGGTTATCCCGATTACGTCAACGGTGTCAAGACGTATAAGAGCAAGCAGCCAGCTTGGTGGAAAAATGGTAAATTTATCTTACGGTAAAGAGTGCAAGTCTATAGTCTTTATGGATAGCGGTCATTCTTTACTACTTGCTGAACCTGCTCTTGAAGTAAGAAAAAAGATTTGGGGTTAAGGATAATTGGAGGTAATCTCGAAAAGGATAAGTATGTTTAAAAGGCTCATATTCAGAACAACAAAGCATAATCGTTACAGTGTTACTGCACTTGTTTCTGCTGTGCTTAGTGAGATTGAAAATGTGGAGATTTTAGAAACTAAAAACGTTGCTGATATCTTGCAGTATCCGGTATCGGATACTGCAGTTGCTTTTTCATTTATGACCTTCGATTTGGATACGGTAATTGAAGAACTTAGAGTGTTGAAAAAACATGGTTACACTGTAATCGCTGGTGGTCCACATGCAACGGCGCTACCTTTCGAACTATTAGAGCTTGGTTTTGATTATGTCTTTGTTGGTGATGGAGAAGAGAATATCATCAGATTTCTGAAAGGTGAGTTACCTGAAAATAGAATCTTTGATGGGGTAAAAAATCGTGTCGATTTGAATAAATACCCTCCTATATGTGAGAAGAAGAAACTCTTCATGCCTATAGAGATTTCCCGTGGTTGTCCTTTCGATTGTGGATACTGCCAGACACCAAGATTGGCTGGCAAAATAGTTAGGCACCGAAGTATAGAACAAATTGTCGAATACGAAAAAATTTCTGTAAAGCATGGAAAAACGATTGCACGATTTATTACACCAAATGCGTTCGGGTATGGTAGTAAGAATGGAGTTAAACCGATGCCTGAAGTCGTTGATGAGTTGCTTTATAAAATAAAATCTACAGGAGTAAAAGAGATATACTTTGGAACGTTCCCATCAGATGTAAGGCCTGAGAGTGTTACCGATGAGATGGTCAAAGTTATCAAAAAATATGTGAACCATGATTATATCGTTATAGGCGCACAAAGTGGAAGCAATAGGATACTACAGCTTATACGTCGTGGGCATACTGTTGAGAAGGTAGAAGAAGCGCTTGAAATATTGGCTAACAACGGTTTTTATGCGAAAGTAGATTTCATATTCGGATTTCCGTTTGAAACAAAAGAAGATGTGGAACAAACGTTCAATTTCATCGAGAAGATTGTTAAGAGGTACAATGCAAAAATTCATGCCCACACCTTTATGCCTCTACCAGGCACACCTCTTTCAGATGTCGGACCCGGTGTTTTGAAAGATTACCATTACAAATTCCTTGGGCAACTTGCTTCAAAAGGTATTCTTGATGGATATTGGTTAAAACAAGAGCAACTCGCAAAAAAGGCTGTTCAAAATATGAAAATCAAAGTTGGGAACGAATTTTAAAGGGGGAAGAGGATGACGATAAGGAAGGAATACGTGCATACCTGTGAGCCAGAGAGACTCTACAATGTTGCTGTGAAAGAAGCAGAACCGTACATTTCTAAATTCAACGTGAAGATATCAAGAATAAGTGAGAACGTCTTTGAAGCAAAGGTTAGTATCTTTGGGAAAGGAACGATCGAAGTTCAAAAAGATAGAATCATAATCACTGTTGAGTCTTCATTTCTTGGAATGCCTGGAATGAAGGAAAAAGTAGAAGAGATGATGGATAAATATGTGACTGAGTTGATTGAAAAATGCAAAGCACAGTAGTGAAGTTCAAACATATAAAATTGTGAGCGAGTTTCTCTTGACTTTTTCCAAATGTTTATGATAAAATACCAAAAAGCTCAGCATAACGGACGGTGTATGATTTTGGTGAGTAAATTTAGATTTTCTTTGAATGCTAATCAATATCAAATAAATTCAACAAATTCTTGGTGGTGGACAACCGGTGGTTGTCCACCAGTCTGTTGTTGCCACACCTAAGGAGAAAATAGGCAACAACAAAAAATACAAAGTGTGGACAATCGCCGGGTACGTGTAAAAACGTACCCGGCTTTTTTATTTAACAAAAAATCCACATAAAAGGAGGAGGGGACTGTATGTTTAGGGAAGTTGTGTATTTGAAGCCCGAGGAAATGCCAAGAAGTTACTACAACGTG
Organism: Fervidobacterium pennivorans DSM 9078; assembly: GCF_000235405.2. NCBI lineage: Bacteria > Thermotogati > Thermotogota > Thermotogae > Thermotogales > Fervidobacteriaceae > Fervidobacterium > Fervidobacterium pennivorans. Next base: position 1,304,571 of record NC_017095.1, on the reverse strand, counting down.
CTTGCAGACTTGCCATTCAAATTGGACCCACCACTTGACCCAAAAACAGGTGAGCCGATGAGACCCGAGAAGTTGCTTAGGATATTCCCGGAACCACTGCTTGAACAAGAGGTAAGTGACAAAAGATTTATCCCTATTCCTGAGCCCGTTTTGAAAGAATACGCAGTCTACAGACCTACACCACTCGTTCGAGCACACTTTCTTGAAGAATACCTTGGAACGCGTACACAGATTTATTACAAATACGAAGGGCTCAGCCCTACAGGTAGTCACAAAACAAATACTGCTCTTGCACAGGCTTACTACAACAAAATCTCAGGAACAAAAGTTTTGGTAACCGAAACGGGTGCAGGGCAGTGGGGAAGTGCACTTTCGTACGCAGGTGCTAAGTTTGGCTTGGAAGTTCGAGTATTTATGGTAAAAATTAGCTATAATCAAAAGCCTTTCAGAAAGGTACTAATGAATTTATTTGATGGTAACGTAGTTCCAAGTCCGAGCAAGTTAACGCAATTTGGTCAGATGTTTGACGAAGGGCACCCTGGAACACTTGGTATAGCGATTTCAGAGGCTATTGAAACAGTCCTTGAAGAACAAAATGCAAAGTATGCACTTGGAAGTGTTTTGAACCATGTGTTACTACACCAAACGATAATTGGACTCGAATTGAAAGAGCAATTAAAAAAGTTAGAAATTACGCCAGACATGATTGTTGCATGCCATGGAGGTGGTTCTAATTTCGGTGGAACGATATTGCCTTTTATTCCTGATGTTCTCGATGGGAAAGATATCGAAATTGTTGCGGTAGAGCCCGAGAGCTGTCCGTCACTGACAAAAGGTGAGTATCGATATGACTTTGGAGATAGCGCAGGTTTGACACCAATGATGAAAATGTACACACTTGGTAAGGACTTTGTTCCCCCAGCAATTCACGCAGGTGGGTTAAGATACCACGGAGCAGCCCCTATTGTCTCAAAGTTACTCTACGAAAAACTGATATCCGCTGCAGCGGTTAGTCAGGATGAGGTCTTCGAAGCCGGAAAGCTTTTTGCAAAAGTGGAGGGAATCGTTCCTGCACCAGAATCGGCACACGCAATAGCATATGTGATTAAGGAAGCGAAAAAGAATGAGAAAAAGACAATTGTCTTCACACTTTCTGGTCATGGATATTTTGATTTGAATGCGTATGTCAGTTCGTTAAGGGGAAACTTTAGAAACTTTTGAAGTTGTCTAAAGGAGGTGCGAACTATGTTGGGTAAAACATTGAAGGCACTATTGTTTACACTCATTTCTTTGATTTATATGAGTTCCTTTGCGGTCGTAAAAATAGGGGTTCTATTGCCACTAACAGGTCCGTTAGCCGCTGCTGGGGATTTAGTGAAAAGGGGTATTGAGATAGCTCACAACGAAAAAGGTTCAGTGTTGGGGGAAAAAGTTGAACTTGTTTACATGGACACTAGGAGTGAGAAAACAGAAGCCGCCAACGGAATGGCAAGACTTATTGACAGGGAAAAAGTAGTAGCAGTGATTGGAGAAATAATGAGTGGTAATTCGATGGCTGCTGGTGAGTTAGCTGAGAGTAAGAAAATTCCACTCTTGAGCCCTGCATCAACTAATCCCCTTGTTACGCAGGGGAAGAAATTTGTCTCACGTGTCTGTTTCATAGACCCTGTGCAAGGGACCGCCTTGGCGGAATTTGCAGTAAAGAATTTGAAACTAACAAAAGTTACAGTGTTCACAGATATTGAGCAGGATTATAGCGTTGGGCTTTCGAATTATTTCATCGAAAGGTTCAAAAAATCTGGTGGAAAAGTACTGCAAGTTCAATACAAAACAGGAGACACAGACTTTAGTGCACAAATCACCCAGGCGATAGCTTTTGGTAGTGAAGCCATTTTAATTGCTGGTTACTACAACGAGATAGCTTTAATCGCACAACAAGCAAGAGCTTTAGGCTTTAAAGGATACTTCCTTGCGGGAGATGGAGCAAATGCCCCCGAACTGATTAAAATAGGTGGTAAAGCGGTTGAAGGTTTGTATTTCTCGGATCATTATCACCCAGATGCGGCACTATCATCTTTGGGAAAAAGGTTTGTTGAGCTATATGAAAAGAGATACGGAGAAAAGCCTTCGACACTTTCAGCCTTAGGGTACGATGCTTATATGATTATTTTGAAGGCTATTGAGAATGTCAAAAGCACAAACCCGGAAAAGATAGCATTGGGTATAAGGAATATCGAAAACTACGATGGTGTAACTGGGTCAATCACTATAGATAAGATGGGGGACGCAACGAAAGACATTGTTATTCTTGTTGCAAAAAACGACAATATGACCTTCTTTACAAGAATTTCAGCTAATTCTCTTAAATAACGATGTACGGGCACAAAAAAACATAAAAAGCGGTCCATCTTTCGGACCGCTTTGTGTTTTCTAATTTTCGATTTTACACTTATTCTCTGGGGAAGACTATGAACTTAAGCGCTGTTCTTGTTTCATTTTCCACTGTTACATCTGTGAATGCTGGAACGCAGACAAGGTCATATCCACTTGGCGCAAGGTACCCTCTTGCGATTGCGATTGCCTTAACTGCTTGGTTAACAGCGCCCGCACCGATAGCCTGAATTTCCGCTTTGCCCTTTTCCCTGATAACACCTGCTAACGCACCTGCAACTTTGTTTGGGTTTGATTTTGAAGAGACTTTTAGTACTTCCATAGTTCTACCTCCCCTTCTTTGGCGCTTGATAGCTCAGTAGTTTGTTCTAAGCACCGGAGAATGACGCACTTTATGTTACAACCACTGTTGACAGAATGAACTAGGATTTTTTCTCAAAATCTGGCGCGCCCGGCAGGACTTGAACCCGCAACCATCGGATCCGAAGTCCGACGCTCTATCCAGTTGAGCTACGAGCGCGTCCTCAATAGTTGCATTATATAAAAAACTGGGGTGGCTAGAGGGATTTGAACCCTCGACCACCTGATCCACAGTCAGGCGCTCTGCCAGCTGAGCTATAGCCACCACAAATAGTTGTTTTATTGATTTTTTCTTTTGGCGCGGCCGGCGGGACTCGAACCCACAACCCTCGGATTAGAAGTCCGATGCTCTATCCTGTTGAGCTACGGCCGCAACCTGCCTTTCGGCGTTTAGATTATCAATAAACCTGGAGCGGGCGACGGGACTCGAACCCGCAACCCTCGGCTTGGAAGGCCGATGCTCTACCAATTGAGCTACACCCGCATCACTGGTCGGGGCGACTGGACTTGAACCAGCGTCCTCCGGTTCCCAAGACCGGCGCGCTAGCCAACTGCGCTACGCCCCGACGCGAAGGACCGTGAGTTATTATAGCACACACGTTTTTGAGTGTCAAGTAAACGATACATATAAAACTACGTTAAATTTGTGTTGATAAAGACAAAGATGTGATAACTTATTATTCTCCACCTTCTTTTGGAATGACACAGATGAACGATGCCTCTTTATCTGTGAAGTTGTGGAATTGGTGTTCTTCGTTTGGTTCAACGAAAACAAAAGAACCTTTAGATACCCTTGTCCTTCCATTTTTACTCACAACTTCAATTTCTCCATCAACAACGAATACTTCGTGTTCCCATGGGTGGGTGTGATACGGTGTTGAAGCTCCAGGTTTCAATGTAAAGAGTCTCATTACGAAGTTCGGAGCACCATCTCTTGGACCAATCAAAACACGTTTTAAGATCTTTCCGCCATCGATTTCAAGTGGTTGCATTTCTGAAATGTTTCCTATCTTCATTGTTTCGCCCCCTTCTCCTTGCCTCAATGACAACGTACCTGTAAGGTTCCAAACCTTCAGAGTACGTGTGTATATCTTTATGTTTCTTTGCTAACTCATGGACGATTTTTCTTTCGAATGCAAACATTGGGTCTAACTTCACTTTACCGAATTTTCGTGCTCTTTCAACGGCTGCTTCTACAATCTTTACTAATTGTTCTCTTCTCTTCTCACGATAATTTCCTGCGTCGATAACTACGGTAACTTTTGTGTCTGTTAATCTGTTTAGGTATATATTAGCAAGGTGTTGCAAAGCTCCTAAGCCTTTTCCGTGCTTTCCTATTAGTTTCCCAATTTCTTCGCTGTGACATGTTGCTATAAACGTTTTCCCGCGACTTGCTATTTCAATGTAATAATCAGCTCCAAAGCGTTTAAAAATCTCTTCTAAAAACTCTTTTAACTTTCTCTCATAGTACCTGTTAGTTATCGTAATCTCTACCACTGCATCTCTTGCGAAAAGTCCGAAAATACCGGGAGTCCCTTTATCAATAACATTGACTTCATACTCTCCTTCCAAAACATCATGTTCACTTTTGAATTGCTCAATGATTTCATCTACACTTTTACCTACGTAGTTTATCGTCTTCAAGTCACCCACCCCTTTTTCTTACCGCGTAGTTTGTTGCTTACGTTGGTTTATACCCTCTTTTTTTGAATTCCCCAAAGTTCGTGCTGGGAGATGCCTTTTATCTTGTAACGTTTGTATATGTAGTATGTGATGACGAGTTGAATTATCGAGTTCATAGTCCAGTAAAGGAATATACCGCTTGGTAAGCTTATAAAGAAGAACGGGAATATGGAACCCATGAGTATCTGCTGCCAAGCAGTTCGGCTATCCTGACTAGTGATAAGTGCGAGGTAATAACTTGTCAATATTGTTACTACTAAGAAGAGCCAGTTGTTTGACCAGCCACCTACGGAAAGGTCCTTCCAAATCAAGAAACCTTTAGATACTGAGAAAAGTTCCTGATAACTTTGAATAACTCCGTAAAGAAGCATGAAGATTGGTAACTGAATAAGTAACATCAAACAACCACTCGATGGATTTATTTTGTTTTCTTTGTAGAGTTTCATTAATTCTTCTTGTTGTTTTTGTGGGTCTTTGTATTTCTTTTTGATAGCATCTACAGCCGGTTGTAGTTTTCTCATTTGAATCATCTGTTTAGTTTGTGCATGATAGAACGGGTAGAGAATAAGCCTAACTATAATTGTGAAGATAATAATTGTTAAACCGAAGTTTTTTGTAAATGAATTTATCCAACTAAAGAATTCGTTGAGACCATCAGATATAAAACTGTACCAGGTTCCTACGCCAGGGATGGTTTTTATGAGTGTTGCAATTCTTTCATAATCTTCTCCAAAAACATGCTTTACGACAACCTTCTTGTATGGCCCCATGTAAACTGTGAATTTCAAGTCCTTCCCAATGACTTGTGTTTGGTCTAACTTACCCGAGAATTTGACAATGGATGAGTAGTCTTTATCAGGTCTAAATGAGACAAAGAAATTCACTGCTGAGCGAACTGTTGATTTATCCCAGATTAATGGTAGCGCGACTTTGATTTCCTCGTTGGAGCGAATTTCCACATCAAAAGTGTAAGTGTAAAACCTCTGGTCAAAGGAGTAAATCTTTTCAATCCCGTTTTCATAACTGAAAATAACTTTGACACTTTCGTATGAGTCCTTCAAATCTTTCGATTTCTCACCGTATTGAATGTTGTATGTTGGTGTTGCAACTGAAAGTTCCTTACCTTGTAAATCAAACAAATTAAAACCATCGTTGTCGTTTATAAAAAATAAATACGCTCTCCCCAACATGTGAGTAACCTTCTGCAAATTGCCATCTTTCCCCAATTCAACTTGTAGATATCTTGATGTGATAACTATAGAATCAACACGTTCTTCCACGAAGAATCCAGCAAAAAGTGTCAATCCCGCTACCATTGTTATTAACAACAAAAAAATGACGGTTATTTTTTTCAACTCGACCGCCTCCTTCGAATGTTATTTATTTTTTGATGTTCCACGGGTTTGTCATGTTTAGGAAGATGGAACAGTGTGAATTCTTCCGGAACAGGGTCAAATCCACCTTTTGACAAAGGATTACATCGGAGAATGCGCCAGAAACCCAGGAGGAACCCCTTAAAAACACCAAACCTTTCCACAGCTTGATATGTATATGTGGAACAGGTTGGTTCGAACCTGCATGTTGGAGGTTTTAAAGGAGAAATGTACTTTTGATAAAATCTAATGATTCCCAGTATTGCTTTCCGCATCAATTAACCTCTCAAAATTTCCCAAAAGTGCTTTGCAGACAACTTCGTAGTTACTTTTTTCAAACTTTTCGGATAGCGCTTTCCTTGCTATAACGATGATGTCGAATCCCTTCGGAATAGAATCTTTGTTCAATCTAAAGCACTCACGAATCCATCTTCTCAATTTGTTTCTCCGGTTCGCCTTTCCAAATTTTCGCTTTACGATAATAGCTAACCTACTGTAATCAAGTCCATTCTTCCTGTAAAGCACTACAAACTCTTCGCTTTGAATAGCTTTACCGTATCTAAAAACGAGGGATATGTCCCTCCTGAGTCTCAGGCGCTCTCTTTTTCTGAACGTATACCTTTTCAGACTGTGAGTCTCCATCTACCCGTTCTTCTTCTGTTCCTTAGAACTCTTCTTCCGCCAGGTGTGGACTTTCTGGCAAGAAATCCGTGCGTTCTTTTCCTTTTAATGCGAGACGGTTGGTACGTTCTCTTCATACTACTTCCTCCTTTTCATACATTTGTAGGTCTAATTTCGATTATACCAAAACTTTCCAGTTATTCAACACATGATTTTCGCATTTTCATGTGTATATAAAAAAACTGGTGGCCAGGGACGGAATCGAACCGTCGACACGTGGATTTTCAGTCCACTGCTCTACCAACTGAGCTACCTGGCCACCATTAAGTTTTTATATAATCGTTTCAATTTATTTTTTCCGCTTGGTGGGTGCGGCAGGACTTGAACCTACGACCTTCTGCTCGTAAGGCAGACGCTCTCCCTCTGAGCTACGCACCCAACCTGTTTTAAAAACTGGCGCCCCCAACGGGATTCGAACCCGTGCCGCTGGCTTGAAAGGCCAGTGTCCTAGACCGCTAGACGATGGGGGCGTTCCCTTTATTTTTTCGTGTTTTTCCGCACAATTTCGGCTCTTCAATCAGTGACCGTTACCAATAATACCAAAGAAAAAATTTTTGTCAAGTGGTTTTGAATAGGTTTCAATGAAAAGAAAAGGTTAACATTTTGTATCTAGTAACTACGAGGTAAGTTAATACACTGTTTTTTAGATACCAGAGTATGCATATATGGTATAATGAAATTATGTAAACTTCCAGAAGGGGGGCATAGAGAAGTGTTCAGATGGCTGTTCTCAAAGCTCACACCGAAGTCAAGACCAAGGCTTGCCAGTGAAGCTTTTAAGAAGGGGGATTTAGAAACTCACAAAAAGCTACATTCACCTGATGAAATAGGAAAAGAACCTTGGCACAAGACTGAGCAGGGAAAATACATAGGTCAAGCTGTTTACGGTGCAAGTGATGGTATAGTAACAACATTTGCCGCAATATCTGGAATAGCTGGAGCAAACTTGAGTCCTAAGATTGCTATCATTGTCGGTTTAGCAAATCTATTTGCCGACGGTATTTCTATGGCGATTGGGGACTACCTATCGGAGAAATCGGAGAAAGACTACATAAAATCCGAAAAAGAACGGGAGCTGTGGGAGATTGAACATTTGCCCGAAGCTGAAAAATTAGAAGTTAGAGAGATTTACAAGAGAAAAGGACTAACTGGCGAAAAATTAGAACATCTTGTTGAGGCAATTACAAGTAATAAAGAAATATGGGTAGATACGATGTTACACGAGGAACTTGGGATCTTCGAAGATGATACAAATCCTCTTAAAAGTGCGATTATAACATTTTTATCGTTTGTCATCGCAGGTTTCATGCCGTTGATAGCGTACATCTTCGCTTCTCAATCTCAATTGTTAGCACAAAATCAGTTTTTGGCATCATGTTTAATAACTGCGGCGACGTTATTTTTCGTGGGTGCACTGCGTCAGGTTGTTACTGGCGTAAAGTGGTACAAAGGCGGCTTTGAGATGTTGTTTGTTGGTGGGCTTTCGGCAGTAGTTGCGTATCTAATAGGGTGGTTATTGGAAAAGATAGTGAAAATTCCGGCACTATAGTGTATTCATCTAGCAGAAAAGTGAGTGATTAAAATGGACATAACTTTTCAAGACTTAATTATACTTTATCCATTAATTTTCTTAGCAGGATTCGTTGACTCAATAGCTGGGGGTGGAGGTCTTATCTCACTTCCTGCTTATTTGTTCGTAGGTTTGCCAAGTCATAACGCACTGGCTACAAACAAACTTTCATCAACGATAGGAACAATTTTCAGCACGCTCAGGTATGCGAAAGGAAGGGCGATAGTTTACCTTATTGCTGTTCCTTCAGTCGTTGGGTCGCTTATTGGATCACATATAGGTGCTAGGTTGGCACTTGTATTGAGCGATAACATCTTAAAATTGGTTTTAGCCTTCTTAATACCTCTGGCAGCTTTAATTGTCCTTTTGGCAAATCCGAGGAAAGAAAGAACATTGGAAGTGGAAAACATCTCAAAGACACGTGCTGTTGTAGTTTCTGGTTTGATAGGTTTAACTATAGGCACATACGATGGCTTCTTTGGACCAGGAACTGGTACATTTTTGATAATACTCTATGTGAGTTTTTTGTCCTTAGATCATGTGAGTGCATCTGGAACAGCTAAGATAGTCAATTTGGCTTCAAACATAGGTGCACTTCTTACTTTCATCGTTGGTAAAAAGGTTTTGTATTCCATAGGACTGCCTGCAGCCGTCTTCGGGATTGCGGGCAACTGGCTCGGTTCGGGACTTGCATTGAAAAAAGGTGCAAAGATTATCAAACCTGTGATGCTTGGGGTTCTTGCAATACTTTTTGCCAAAATACTCATGGACTTAATCTGACCTCTTATCTGGGGGTGAACGTATGGGTGACATGTTAGTAAAGTTGTATGAGTTACCCGAGCTTAATAGCGCGTTAGAAGAAGCTAGGAAAAATGGGATTATTATCAAACGTCCAATTGGTCCAGAAAAATACTTTGTTGTTGAATGGGTCAGGTCGAAATTTGGCAATCATTGGGCAAGCGAAACTGATATGACTTTTTCAAACAAACCAATTTCATCGTTCATAGCTATAGATGAGAAGACGAACAAAATTGTTGGATTTGCTTGCTATGATGCTACAGTACGTGGATTTTTCGGACCGACAGGTGTTGATGAAGAATACAGGGGAAAAGGGATAGGAAAGGCTCTTTTGTTGGCTTGTTTGCACGATATGTTCAACGTCGGATACGCTTATGCCATTATAGGAGACCCCGGTCCGATTGAGTATTATAGAAAAACCGTGAATGCAATAGAGATTGAAGGTTCTTATCCGGGGATCTATAGAAATATGATTAGGGAAATTTAATATCAACAATCTTTTGAACTTCCGAATTTTGTAAGGTGGCTAAGTTTTTCGGGCCACCTTTATTTTTTATAAATATGATAACGTTACCACAGAGAGGCAAAATTTAAAGTAACTTGAAAAAAAACAGACATTTGGCTATCATTCTTGCATCAGAGACGGGATTTTTCTACATTTTCTAGGCCTATCTGGCTTTTGTTTGATAGCAACTTTGTGGTTAAATTAATATATGATAACGTTACCACATTAGATTATATTATCCTAAAGATAAAGAAGTTTCGGTTACAAGTTTTAAGCTATGAACCTTCCAAGGGGGTGATGTAGATGAAAAGGGTATTTTTAGCACTGTTTCTAGTAGGTCTTTTGGCGGTTGTTCTTGCGGCACCTTACAACACAACGATCAAAGTTCTTGCGTGGGACGACGCGCTGACTCAGGCTCTCAAGACAGGTATATCTGATTTTGAAAAAGCAACAGGTATAAAAGTTGTCCTCGAGTTGGTTCCGTCGGGTAACTTACTGCAAAAGATTGGAGTAAGCGTTGGTTTGGACAAAACAGACTATGATTTGGTAACTGTGGATGAACCGTTCATACCAGCCCTCGCACACCTCATGTTACCATTTGAGCAGTGGGCACTGGGTAAAGTTTACAAAAAGCCGAATCTCAATGTCTTTGCACCGAACGCTTTCGAAGCAGCACAGTGGGCAGGGGTCTTCGTAGGTATGCCTATTAACGCAAACGTTTATATCTGGATGACAAGGAAAGATTTAATCAATGATCCAAAGTACAGAACTGAGTTCAAATCAAAGTATGGATACGACCTTGGTGTACCAAAAACGTTCAAGGAACTAAAAGACATGGCAGAGTTCTTCTATTCCAAAGGTATTTATGGATTCGCACCGTTCACAAAACAGACAGAAGGTTCAACAGCAGAAGCGATATTCATGTTTGAATCATTTGGTACAAGTCCTTTGACTGTACAAGGAGGCAAAGTTGTTGTTTCTCTCGATGAAAAGAAAGCAGTCGAAGCGATTAATTTCTACAAAGAACTTTTAAAGTTCTCACCTCCGGGTGCACTTGACATGGGGCACTCAGAAAGGATTGCCGCATTTAATCAAGGGAAGGTATTTACGATGTTCCAATGGCCAGCGCTTGTTCCACAACATGAAGATCCAAACAACTCACTTGTCGCAGGTAAGATTATCTACTCAGCACCGCCAGTTGGTCCAGTAAAAGGAGCAGCCATTAGAGGGTGCTGGGTATTAGCTATGCCAATCGCCTCGAAGAACAAAGAAGCGGCGGCAGAGTTTGCTTACTGGTGGGCTTCATATCAAACAGGGCAAAAACTCATCCCAAAAGGTTTCACTCCGGCCAGGTCCGATTTACTGCTCAACCCGAATTACAACAAGGAAAGACCTTGGTTTAAGGCTATTTTTGATTCTATGAAGAATGCTGTCGCCAGACCAAGGTTTACAAAATATCCCGAAGCTTCCCAGATAATCAGGAACTATTGGCTGGCGGCAATAAGCGGAAAGATGACGGCAGAAGAAGCTGTGAGGAAGATGAAAGATGAGCTCAACGAGCTTGTTGGTAAGTAGTAAGACCAAGAAAAGTGGGGGCTCAAGCCCCCATTGGTTCTTCATCATTCCTGCCTTGGTAATAGTTTTTGCTATTCTTGTATTTCCGGTGATATATTCCATTTACATGTCAACATTTGACTGGAACCTGTTTCACACCGCGGAAAGAAAGTTTATAGGGTTTGGGAATTTTATTCGGCTGTTTAAAGATAAAGAATTTTTGCATTCGCTTTGGCTTCAGTTTGGTTTTGTTGTCATTGCACTACCAATAGAAACGATTATAGGCTTTTTCGTGGCGCTACTGCTGAACCGAGACGGGAAATTCTATACTTTGGTTAGGTCGTTACTTTTGCTCCCTGTTTTTATTCTTCCTGTTATTTCCGGTTTAACTTGGCGTTTGATGTTACAACCAGAATACGGTATCATAAGCTTCATTTTGGAAAAACTTGGTTTTGGTGTAAAGGCGTGGCTTGCGGAACCTGATTTTGCTTATGGAATGGTGGTGGTTCAGGATGTCTGGCGTATGTGGCCATTTATGTTTATGTTCATATATGCTGGACTGACTGGACTACCAAGGGAAATTATTGAAGCCGCAGAAATCGATGGCGCTCGGTTTTGGACCAGGGTGTTTAAAATTATCTTGCCTCAGCTTAGGTCAACTATAGCGACAGCATTTTTACTTAGGTTGGTCGATGCACTGAGGATATTTTCCGAAGTTTACGTTATGACCGGCGGAGGACCTGGAAACGCGACGATGTTGCTGTCACTTTATATCAATAAGCAAGCATTTGAATTTTTCAACATAGGATATGCTGCTGCGATGGGTGTTGTTTTGCTTGTTCTTGCGCTAACAATATCTTTCTTTATCGTGCGACGGAATATTCAGTTTGAAGGTGAGCGTGGATGAGAACAGATGGAAGGAGAAGAGCGAGAAAAAGAACGAAAACAGTCATTTCATCTCTTATTTTTATTGTTTCATTGACCGTTTTAATAGTTGAATTGATGCCTATAATAGTCGTTATTACCAGTGGGTTTAAAAGGGACATTGATATTTGGGCTCGTGGACCTTTTTACTTTAAACCAACACTTCAAAGCTACAAAGAGGTACTTTCAAACAGTGACTTTTTAAATAGTTTGAAGAACAGTCTTGTTGTTGGTGCAAGCTCAACGATGATTTCTATCATCGTTGGTGCGATGGCATCTTATGGACTTACAAGGTACGTATTTAAGTTCAAAGAAGCAATAGCATATACTTTTCTTGGTTTCAGAATGATTCCACAAATATCGCTTGTTATACCACTTTACGTTATGTTTAACTATTTAAGACTGAGAGACACATTGACAGGCATAATCTTGGCTCACGTCAGTTTTAACATACCGTATGTCATATGGTTACTTCTACCTTTTTTTGCTGCTGTGCCTCGAGATTATGAAGAAGCGGCAAGAGTAGATGGTGCTACGGAAAAGCAGATTTTTTGGAGAGTTTTCTTTCCACTCGTTTCTCCGGGACTTGTGGTAGCAAGTGTGTTTGCATTTTTGATGTCCTGGAACGAATTTTTGTATGCTCTGATTTTGACATCTGTGAACGCAAGAACTGCACCTGTTGCTGTGAATGGTTTTCTTGGACAATATGCTCCAAGGTGGGGACAGCTGACAGCTGCGGGTACTATTATGCTCATACCGGTGTTTGTTATAACTCTGAGCTTGCAAAGATACATTATAAAAGGTCTTATATCAGGGGGGATTAAGGGATGAGTATAGAAGTTAAGGGCGATAACCATGTGAATGGGAACGAAAAGGTGCCGTTTATAACGAAGTTCTTCTTCGGATTGGGTGATGTTTACGGTGGAGGAGTATTTAACATCATCAACTTCTTCTACGCGATTTTTTTGACCGATGTTGTTAAGATTCCTCCAGCTTATGCCTCCATCATTTTCTTGGTTGGTAAGATATGGGATGCTATAACAGATCCAATAATGGGTTACATAAGTGACAGAACAAAATCAAGATGGGGTAGGCGCAGACCGTATTTTTTGTTTGGTGTACCATTTATATTCCTATCGTTTGTTATGGTTTGGTATCCGGTATCGTTTGAGAGTACATTTGCAAGATTTTTATACGCCCTCTTTTCATATATGTTCCTCAACACGGTTGTAACAATGGTTTTGATACCTTACACCGCAATGAGTGCGGAAATTACTCTAGACTACAACGAAAGAACTGCAATAAATTCTTTGAGGCTAATGTTCTCTCTACTATCATCACTCCTTTGCGCGGTTTTACCGATGATGATAGTGAAAAGTATGGGCGACCCAAAGAAGGGTTACTTAACGATGTCAATCATCTTTGGAACGTTTTTTGCACTGCCATATCTTGGGGTTTTTGCATTTACAAAAGAAAAGAACTTCAACCCTGCAACAACCAAACTGAATTTTAAAGAATTGATTATAGAACCACTCAAAATAAAGACATTCAGGCTTTATCTTGGCATGTTCCTTTTTGCGTATCTGGCGATTGACACCGTTTCTGTTATCTTCCCGTACTACATGAAATACTACATCGGAAGACCTTACTTTGTTTCCGCTGTTCTGGGGGTTTTACTTATAACCGAAATCATCTTCGTGCCAGTTTATGCAACTATTGCGAGGAAAAAAAGTAAGAATTTTGCGTATATTGTTGGTGCTTTGGTATGGATGGTAGGTGCCGCGATCACATTCTTTTTCAGACCAGATTGGCCATCACAACTGTTGTTGGCCGTTGCAGCACTGATAGGTGCAGGTGTTTCTGCAGTCGCTGTTATGCCACATACGATTCTTGGAGATGTTACCGATGTTGCTGAGTTGAAATATTCTGAAAGAAGGGAAGGAAGTATTTCTTCGCTTGCAACGTTCCTTCGAAAAGTTTCATCAGCGCTTGTTCAAGCTTTAATTCTTTTGATACTTGGTGCAGTAGGATACATAAACCCGAAGGGTAACGAGATTCCAAAACAACCAGAGAGTGTTGTGTTGGCAATACGTTTAATAGTTTTCGTTGGACCAATCTTGTTACTGTTGGTGGGTATCTATTGTGCAATAAGATACCCGCTCAAACCAGAAGTTCATAAAAAACTGATAGAAATTCTGAATGCCAAACGTCAGGGTGCAAATGTAGATGAAAATACTTTGAGGGAATTAGAAAGAGAGTTAATTTGACAATTACTTTGTTTGAACAATTTTGCTGGAGATGGAAAGGGAGAGTGTGATTATAAAGGCAGTAAACCTCTTAACACTAGTCGTTGTATGGGGAACTTATTATGTAGCAACTAAAATATCCTTATCCGCATTTAGTGTAATCTTCAATGGTATATTCATACGTACTTTTGTGCTCTTTTTTATGCTCTTGGTGGGAGCAATACTGAGGAGAAATGGTGAATTATTGAAGGTAAGATATATTTTTTTGAGACTTCTCTTAATAGGTCTACTTGGTTTTGCTTTGGATATTACCGCATTCTTGGGTTTTAAGTATTCAACGGCTTCGAAAGGTGCGGTGCTGTTGAGAACGGACGTACTCTTCTCGGCTTTTATCTCTCTGTTTTTTGGAGAAATCCCAGGATTGCTGGATATAATTGCGATGGTGTTTATGCTCCTTGGTGTAGGTCTCGTATCAAATGCTCAAAACTTACTAAAGCTTAGTCAAGGAGATGTATTTTTCTTACTGAGCGCGTTTTTCATAAGTTTGAACGCATTTGTTATTCGGAGTGTTCAAGAAGATAAAAGAAACCCTGGAACAGATTTTGTTATTGCGTTTTACAACAATCTCTTCACACTAGTGTTTTTTTCACTTTTTTCATTGAAGTCACTACTACACGAGGTGATTGATAACTTTAGACTATTGGGCATTAATATACCTACGTTGGGACTTATTTCTGCCGGTATGTTTCAGTACTTGATATACGTGGTTTATTACAGAAATCTAAGACTTTTCCCCGTGTGGCTTGTGAGAACCTCGCTTTTATTCATGCCGGTGTATGTGCTGATTGTGATGTCTTTTTTTGGAGAGTCCATTACTGGTAAACAATTAATAGGTGTCGTGGTGATACTCGTGGGTGCGTTCTTGTTGACCATGAACAATCAGTTTATCAAACAAAGAAGGCAAGCGAGGAGGTGATAAATATGTTAGAAACCGAGAAATTCCAAATATTTAATCCTGTCAGAATTGTATACGGAAAGGGTGAATTAGAAAACTCAAGGGATATCTTTGGTGTTTCGCAAGTACTTGTTATATGTGACCCATTTGTTAGCACAAGCGAATATTTTAAAAGGGCTATGGAAAAGTACAAATCAGTTTTTATTTACGATAAAATCGTTCCCAACCCACCGTGCGAAATGATTGATGAGATTATCGAGAGTGTGTATGAGTATTCAAAAGGCGCTCCTAAATTTGATGGTGTGATAGGTATCGGTGGAGGGAGCACACTTGATACTGCAAAAGCGATAAGCTCTCTGTTAGTGAGCGAAGGGAAACTAAGTGATTATATTGAAGGAAAGAAAAGGTTTGACAGAAGATTACCACTGATGCTTGTGCCAACGACGTCAGGAACAGGCAGTGAAGTGACAAATGTTGGAGTTTACACACTGAATGGGATAAAGAGACCGATGACAAGTCCAACATTTTGGGCGGATGTTGCTTTGATAGACCCTATCTTGACTTATTCGATGCCAAGGAGAATTGCAGCTACAACAGGGCTCGATGCGCTTACACATGCAGTTGAAAGCTACTGGGCTATTAGTACGCAACCTTACACTGAAGGACTTGCTTTGAGAGCAGCGAAAATGATACTGGAAAGTTTCGAAGCTTCTATCGATGGTGAAGAATGGGCAAGGGATGAAATGGCTGTGGCAGCGACAATAGCGGGTGTGGCATTTAGTCAAACAAGAACAACAGCAGCACATGCTATTAGCTTTCCAATAACAAGCTTTTACAACGTGGAGCATGGGCTTGCGTGTGCACTGACACTACCAAGTTTGATTAGGTGGACTTACAAATTTGTTTCCAAGAAAATGGATGATTTTGCAAGTTATCTTGGATTGAAAGATGTGGAAGAACTTGCCAAGAAAGTGGAGCAATTAATGGAGTATTCGGGGTTTTCACGCAGACTTCGTGACTATGGTGTAAAAGAGAATGAGCTTGAAGAAATAGCTAAGGTTTCCATGGAAGCGAACATAATAAATCTGACACCAGGGAAACCAAGTTATGATGATGTGCTAAGAATCTTAAAAGAGATATATTGATAGCATTATTTCAGCATCTGATGAGGAGGGATTAATTTTGAATGGCAAACTACCAGATTTGACACCGGAAGAAGTTACTTTCTTGAAAAAGAAAGCAACGCAAATAAGAATTATTACCCTTGAAATGATAGGTCATCTTGGAGTAGGGCATGTCGGAGGTTCCCTATCCATAGCTGAAGCTTTGGCGGTGCTCTACTACAAGGTTATGAGAATAGACCCCAAGAACCCTAAATGGGACGAACGGGACAGATTTGTCCTGTCGAAAGGGCATGCTGGACCTGCGCTCTACGCTGTATTAGCGGACCTTGGATACTTTCCATACGAATGGATATACACGTTGAACAAACCTAATACGAATCTTCCAAGTCATTGCGACAGGTTAAAAACTCCAGGTGTTGATATGACCGCTGGCTCACTCGGACAAGGTTTATCAGCTGCCGTTGGCATGGCACTTGGGGCGAGAATCAGGAAGATGAACATACGTGTCTTTGCTCTTATAGGTGACGGGGAATCTCAAGAAGGTCAAATCTGGGAAGCAGCGATGTTTGCTTCACATAATAAACTGAATAACTTAATTGCTTTTACCGATTACAACAAAATGCAGATAGACGGGTACATTCACGAAGTTAATAACCTTGAACCACTTGCAGATAAATGGAGAGCGTTTAATTGGCATGTGATAGAAATTGATGGCCACGATGTACAGCAGATATACAATGCTATCCGTGAAGGCATGTCGCAAGATGAAAAACCAACGATGATAATATTGCACACAATCAAAGGTAAAGGGGCTTTCTTTGCGGAAGGTAAAGTGACATCCCACAATATGCCTATCAAGAAAGAGGAATTAAAAATTGCGATAGATAACCTCAGAAAAGAAATCGAAGAAATTGAAGGAGCTGATGTGCAATGAGCAATACAAAGAAACTATTGCCTTTGCCAACGCAAGATGATAGGGAAATTAGAGATATATACGGTGAGCTGTTGCTTAATTTGGCAGAACAGGATGACCGCATTGTTGTGTTAAACGCGGACTTAGCAAGGTCGGATAGCACGCTGAAATTCAAAGAAAAGTTTCCCGAGAGATTTATCGATGTTGGAGTAGCAGAGGCAAATATGATGGGTATAGCTGCAGGACTTGCAAATATGGGACTTATTCCAATTGCTCACAGTTTTACCCCATTTGCAACCAGGCGCGCGTACGACCAAATAACAATATCCATAGCTTACGCGGGATTACCTGTGAAAATAATGGGAACGGATCCAGGTGTTACAGCAGAACTCAACGGCGGTACACATATGAGCTTTGAAGATGCTGGTATAATGAGAAATCTGCCTAATATGGTCATAGTTGAACCTGCTGATGCTATTCAACTCAGAGCGTTGTTTAAGCAAATCATCTATCATGAACGACCAGTTTATACAAGGCTTTACAGACGAAGAAAGGATAGGTTCTTCTCTGGCAATGAAAAATTCGAAATTGGGAAGATATACACGATGAAAGATGGAAAGGATGTAACTATAATTGCTTCTGGGTTGATGGTAGGCCAGGCTATAATTGCTACACACATGCTTGAAGATGAGGGAATCAGCGTGAGATTGTTGAATATGCATACACTTAAACCTGTTGATGAGGAGACCATTATCAAAGCGGCAAAGGAAACTGGGAAGATAGTTGTTGCTGAAAACCACAGCATACTCAACGGATGGGGGAGTGCGGTCTGTGAAGTAGTAACCGAGCACTATCCAGTTCCTGTTGTGAGGATAGGTGTAAGGGACCACTTTGGTGAGGTCGGATTAACGGACTTTCTGCTTGAGAAATACAAGATGACGGCAAAGGATATTTACAGTGAAGCTAAAAAGTTTTTGGAAAAGTAAGGTTATGTGGCCTTTATAGCCCAAAGAGGTGGTAACAATGATAGAGATTAACGATAAATCAATTAGATTAAAGCTGGGAAGTTTTGAATTGATGCATAAGAAGGATTTTCCTATGTTTGCAGTGGGTTATGGTGAAAATACATACGAAATGTCGCATGGGAATTTTAACATTTCAAAATACTACAAAATTAAGATACCGCTGAGAGAGTTCAAAGTGATATCGAAAACGTCAGAAAGTTATGAAATACTCTTCTATTCCCATAGCGGTGAAGAACTGAAATGTAGATTCAATATTAGCATGGACGCGCTGAATATTGAAATACTATCACATTCAGAACAATTAAACAGATTTTGGATTTACATACCTGCGTCCGAAAATGAGGAAATATACGGATGCGGTGAACAATACTCTTATTTAAACTTGCGTTCAAAAAGAGTTCCGTTGTGGGTTTCAGAGCAGGGCGTTGGAAGGAATAAGAGGGAAATCATAACCCATTTTGCGAACTTCAAAGATGATGCAGGAGGAGATTGGTACACCACCTACTTTCCTCAACCAACGTTTGTTTCAAGTAAAAATTACTACGCAATAGTGCATAGTTATGCTTACAGTGAATTCGATTTCTCGCACAGAGATTTCCATGAGCTTGAAATACACGAAATACCGCAGAAGATAGAATTTGGCGTTGGAGAGTCGCTTATTGACACGGTAATAAAACTTTCCAAAAATATCGGTCTTCCAAACCCGCTTCCTGAATGGATATACAATGGAGTAATTCTGGGGCTTCAGGGCGGGCGAGATGTGGTCATGCCAAAAATTATGAATGCACTTGAAAAAGGTTTGAAAATAACTGGGCTTTGGATCCAAGATTGGGAAGGCAAACGTATTACAACTTTCGGAAAACAGTTGATGTGGAACTGGGTCTATGATGAGAGCATGTATCCAGATTTGCCTGGAATGATAAATCAACTCAAAAGTATGGGAATAAGGACGCTTGGGTATATAAACACATTCCTTGCTTTGGAGGGCTCGCTCTACAAAGAAGCTTCACAAAAGGGATATCTTGTTAAAAAGAACAACGGTGAAGAGTACCACGTTGTAGTTACAACCTTCCCAGCGGCACTTGTCGATTTCACAAACCCAGAAGCCAGGGAATGGATAAAGAACGTCATCAAATCAAATATGATAGGTATTGGACTTTCTGGTTGGATGGCTGACTTTGGAGAATACCTACCAACAGACGCTGTTTTGTACGATGGAACACAGGCAGAGCTATACCACAACAGGTATCCCGTGGAGTGGGCAAAAATAAACGCAGAAGTGGTCCAAGAAGCTGGAAAAAAAGGCGAAGTTGTGTTTTTCATGAGGGCGGGAAATCTTTACAGTGCTAAGTACTCAACACTTTTCTGGCATGGAGACCAGCTTGTGAATTGGTCGAGGGATGATGGATTACCCTCCGTTATTGTTGCAGCACTCTCTATGACAATGTCAGGAATAGGACTCACTCATTCTGATATAGGTGGATACACAACGTTAGCAAAAAACGTACCTGACATAGTTGTGACAAAACGAACGAAAGAATTATTTATGAGATGGGCTGAGCAGGCGACATTCACACCAGTTATGAGAACACATGAAGGTAATTGGCCAGATGAGAACTGGCAGTTCGACTCAGATGAAGAGACGTTGGAGCACTTTGCACGGATGAGCAAAGTGCATTATGCTTTGAAACCATATATAAAGCATCTCGTTGAAGAGTACACCTGTAAAGGAAAGCCGATAATAATGCCTCTAAACCTAAAGTACAAGGTTGATAATGTCGAAGAGTTGAAGTATCAATATCTTTTTGGAGAAGATTTATTGGTAGCCCCCGTTGTAGAAAGTGGTCAAAACGTAAAAAAAGTGTTTTTACCAGACGATGAATGGATACATTTGTGGAGTGGTAAAAAGTACTCAGGAGGTATCTACGAAATAGAAACCCCGATAGGTTATCCGCCCGTGTTTTACAGGTTGAGTTCTCGCTGGAAAGATATTTTTGAGAAGGCAGGTGGCGTGGAATGAGAAGCAGCATGAAACGGAAACTCAGAGTAGGACTTGTTGGACTTATTCAGCTGAATTACAGAGGAAACAAGCAAGAGGTTTACAACAAAAGCGTCGAGGGTTTGAGAAAATTGTCTCAAGAGCTTGATTTTGAATTCTATTGGAGAGAAAGTTTTGTTGTGACTAAAAATGACGCTATCCAAGCACTTAAAGAAATGGAAGACCAAAAAATTGATTTTCTCCTTGTCCAGTCTACATCTTTTTCTTCTGGGTATCTGATACAAATCTTGGCTCAAACTAAAGCTTACCTTGGTCTGTGGGCTGTACCGGAGATAACTGCTTCCGGTCCTTTGCCACTTAATTCGTTCTGTAATATGAATCTAAACATGAGTATTATAGATAGGTTCTTACCTTACCTTGGTAAAGATGCAAAATGGTTCTATGGATTTGTTGAAGACGAACTTTTCAAAAGAAGGTTTGAAGTAACAATAAGAGCATTGAGAGCCATAGTCAATGTGAAAGGTTCAAACTATGCGTTAGTTGGTGGACGAGCACCCGGGTTTGATAACTTGTTTTACGATCCAAGACTTTTAATGTCTAAATTTGGTGTTTCAGTTGACGAAATAGAGTTCGGAGATTTAAAGAAGCTGTTCTTTGAACAAAGTGAGAGTAAGGTTAGAGAAATTGAAAGAGAAATCCGCGAAAAATACTTTATTGCTGATAAATTCGCTGAAGGTTTTATAGAGAAAATGGCAAGGCTTGTCTGTGCAGTTAGAGAACTTGCTCAGAAAGGTAACTATGATGGTCTTGCGATAAGTTGTTGGCCAAGATTCAGAAGCGAGTTGGGCATGGTACCTTGCGGAGCCTACGCGTTTCTCTCTGATGAAGGAACTACAACTGTCTGTGAAGGTGATATCGTCAGCTTGCTAAGTATGAAAATACTCGAGTACATATCTAATTATCCGGCAATCTTAATGGACTTATCCAGTTTCGATATGTCCGATAACAGCATCTTCTTGTGGCACTGCGGCATTGGTAGCAAATATTACTCCAAAGGTCAGCCCATCTTAGAAAGACATTTTAACCCTGGACCTTACGTAGAAGGTAAAGGATGGTTAGAAATGGCACCGGTGGCGAGTATGAAGTTTTCAGAGATGTCAGCGACCATAGCGAGGATTGGAAATAACTTGTCTGAATATTTCGTGATGACCGGTGAATTTATAAACGATGAAAGCAAACCAGATTACTTTGGTAGCAGAGGGTGGTTGGGAAAACTCAAATACTTTGGGCAAGAAATCAATGCCCTCGACTTAATGAATACATTGCTCGTCAGAAAGGTAGAACATCACTTCCCTGTTGTTAAAGGTGTCTGGGACAACGAATTCATAGAAGTCATGAATTGGCTCGAGCTTTCTCCAATAAATAAAGTTCCATACAGGGATTATTATCAAAATTATAAATTGATATAGAATAAAGAGAAGGGGGAATGCAGTATGGCTGATAAAAGGATAGTTATTGGTTCTGATAAATCAGGTTTCACTTTAAAAGAAGCGGTGAAAAGGTACCTTCAAGAGAAAGGATACGAAGTAGAAGACGTGGGAACTTTGGACCCAGAAAATTGGCTTCCTTACTATGTTGTTGCACCGCGTGTTGCGAAAAAGATTCAGTCGGGAGAATACGAGAGAGGGATATTGATATGCGGAACAGGTGCAGGTATGTCGATAGTTGCTAATAAATTCAAAGGTATATACGCGGTTGCCGTTGAAGGTAGCTACACAGGAAAGATGGCAAAAGTTGTAAATAACGCAAATGTGCTTACAATGGGTGGTTGGGTTATTGCTCCTGAACAAGCATGTGATATTGTGGATAAATGGCTTGACTCTTCTTTTACAGAAGGTTTTCCAGAATGGCGCCAAGAATTTTTGAAGAATGCGTATAAAGAAGTTCAGAAAATTGAGGAGGAAAACTTTAAATAATGGTGAAAAGAAAAAAGTTTGCAACAATAAAAGATGTTGCTGATGCTTCAGGATTCTCCATCAACACTGTTTCGCGTGCACTAAGTGGGCGCGGATACGTAAAAAAGGAGACCAAGGAAAAAATTCTCCGAGTTGCAGCTGAGCTTGGATACACAAGAGATTGTACAGCCAGTGCATTAAGAACAAGGAAAACACATCTAATAGGTGTTGTTGTTGTCGACAACACCAATCCTTTCTATGCGGAAGTAATAAAGGGAATTGAACTCGAGGCTCGAAACTATGGCTATACAATATTGCTTGTGAATACTGATCGAAACTATGAAAATGAAGAAAAAGCTATAAACACTTTGTTGCAAAGACGTGTTGATGGTTTAATTATAACAGCAGTGCAAACAAGGATAGACGATATTCTCAGATTAGTCCATCAGGGAATTCCAAATGTTGTAATTGGGGCAAGATTTGAAAATATACCTACAAACTACGTATGCAGTGACGACGAACGTGGCGGATACATAGCGATGAAATACCTTTTAGACACTGGACATAAAAATGTTCTCTTTTTGAATGCTCAGAAATACAAATACGCAGCAAGAGTTAGGGAACAGGGGATGAGAAAAGCTCTAAATGAGTATGAACTAACCTTGGAAAACAAAGTTGAGTTCGGAGTCATATACTCAAATGAAGGTTTCGAAAATGCTTACGAAACTTTCCAAATGTTTCTCCAGAAGACGAAAAAAGATTTTAAGTATGATGCGATAATCTGTTATAACGACATCTTTGCCTATGCAGTTATCAAACTATTAAAAGAGCATGGACTTAAAATTCCTGAAGAACTTTCCGTTGTTGGCTTCGATGACATCAGCTTTTCGTCAATAATAGAGCCTCCGCTAACCACGGTAGCTACAGATAAAATCCGATTGGGAAGAGAAGCGTTCAAGAGTTTGATAAAGAATATTGAAACTGGTTCCATTTCGCAGATAATCTTGCCTGTTGAATTAATAATAAGAAACTCTACTAAAAACCGAAGCAATGGAAATCCTTAGTGTAAAGTTTTTCATGTTTATGGTAAAATATTGATGAATAAAAAAATAGAAAGGGGTATCAGTTATGTCAGACATCAACAAAATCATCAACGAAAAGGTTGATAAGTATTTTGATGAAATCTTAGAAGCTCTTAAAAAGGTTATAGCGATTAAATCTGTCATGGGTGAACCAAAAGATGGGATGCCTTTTGGTGAGGGACCAGCAAAAGCCTTACATGAAACCCTGAAGATAGCGGAAGAACTTGGATTTAGGAG
The DNA here is from genome assembly GCF_000235405.2 of Fervidobacterium pennivorans DSM 9078. Classification (NCBI taxonomy): domain Bacteria; kingdom Thermotogati; phylum Thermotogota; class Thermotogae; order Thermotogales; family Fervidobacteriaceae; genus Fervidobacterium; species Fervidobacterium pennivorans. Next base: position 1,281,196 of record NC_017095.1, on the reverse strand, counting down.
TGTGAACGTTGATAACTACGCAGGACATGTTGAATACGGCGAAGGTGGAAAACTTTACGCTGTACTTGGACATTTAGATGTTGTTCCCGAAGGTGATATAGAGAGGTGGACAAGCAATCCGTTTGAATTGGTGATTAGAGATGGCAAGATGTACGGAAGAGGTGTTTCTGACGATAAAGGACCTAGCATAGGAGCACTTTTTGCGTTAAAGATAGCCTCAGAATTGGTCGATAAACCGAAAAATAGGGTGCGTGTTATATTTGGTACAAACGAAGAAAATGGTTCGCAGTGTTTGAAGTATTACTTTACGAAAGAACCTTATCCGGATGCGGCAGTGACACCGGATGGAGATTTTCCTGCAGTTTTTGCAGAAAAAGGTATAGTTACTTACACTATAAAAAGAACTATCACTAAAGACTACTCCACAAAGCTTGTTGAACTCAAGGCGGGAACAGCAGCGAATGTTGTACCAGAAGAATGTATTGCAATTATTGAGTCTGATAAGTTGAACGAAATTGCATATTTAGTGTCTAATTACATAGGAAAGTGCAAATACGAATACAAAGTTGATGGTAACAGAATCACAATTAAATCACTTGGCAAGTCTGCACACGGTGCTCATCCAGAAGCTGGAATTAATGCGGCTTCAGGTATGCTTGAATTACTTTCTAGAATTGGTTTTGGTCCGGAGAATGAAACAATTAGAACGTTATACGAACGCCTTGGAAAAGATTACTACGGTATAGGTCTTGGCATATCTGGTCAAGATGATGTGAGTAAAAAACTTACGTGCAACCTTGGGATTCTAAAGCTTGAGAACGATACGATAACTGCGGTTATAAACATTAGGCATCCGATATTCTTCAATGTGGATATGATAACAATGCAAATCAAAGAAGCTATGAAAGGATTTGAAGTAGAACGAACAAGTTACAGCAAACCTCTTTATGTGTCAAAAGACAGTGACTTTATGAGATTGCTATTGAAGATATACCGTGAAGAAACTCAAGATATGTCCGAACCTATTTCAATCGGTGGAGGTACATATGCAAGAAGCGTTCCATACGGTGTAGCTTACGGTGCGGTTTTCCCAGGAGAAGATACACACATGCACCAGCCTGATGAATGTTGGTCTTTGGAATCGTTTAAGAAATACATACGTATATACACAAAACTTATATACGCTTGGCTAACAGAGTGATTATTATACTTTTGTTCATGGTAATCCCCCGCTTGAGATTGCGGGGGATTTTTGAAATCAAAAGAGGTGGTATAAATGAGAAAGTTTGTTGTTAACCTTTGCTGCTTGTTGACATTCTTACTTTTGTTGGTCCTAAAAGTTTACGCTGCAGATTCGATGAATATTGATTGGAGTAGGCCAAACTTTGTATCAAGCACTTTTCCAATCTCTAATTACGACCAATCTAAACCGGAAAGTGCTTTTGGAGCTGTCTATGCAAGGAACATTTCCGTTCGTGTTATAGGTAGTAACGTTGTTGCTGTTAACGCTTACAAAATCCAAACTGTCCAGGCGGACCCAGGAGCGGGTCCCTTCAGGGACGTGTCTCAAACACATGCTGTGGATTTTGACAGGAACGGATATTCAGACATAGTTGCTGTAACATACGGTGGTATGTTGGTTGTGAAACGAAATACGATGCCAAACATCGGAACTCTTGACTTCCAGGATGTTACATCATATGTTATAGGAAATTCAAGCTACAGTTACATAGCTGGTGACGGGACAATGGTGGTGGATGATTTTAATAACGACGGTAAACTTGACTTGTTCTTGTACAATGCAAAGTATCAAGCTGCATTTATCAACGATGTGATAACCCCGAAACCAACAATTCAAGATAAGGGTAAAAATATAGCGATAACTCGTATTAATAAAGATTCAAAGTTCCTGACAAATTGGACAGTCAGTGCAATGGCAAGTTACGACTTTGACAAAGACGGATACAAAGACATAATTTACGCGGACATGAGTGGAAGAATATGGTTTTGGAAGAACGACCCAACACGAGGAAACAGCAGATTTTTCGATACTTCGAAGATTACTTTGCTGTTTTCAGACCCGGACATAGGCACAACTGCATCCAACGGAGGAGCTGTTCTGGATATAGGAGATTTGAACGGTGATGGTGTTCCAGACATTGTTGCAGGTAATACTGACAAAAGAGGTATATTCATATACTATGGCGAACTTGTTAATAATGAGATAAAATATAACCCAACAAAGAAGGTTGCTATAGTCAATCTTGATGGAGACCTTGGAACAGAAGCAAGTGTAGATATAACTATTCCAAACTCAAAGAGTCCAAAGTATCTGCCATCATTTGGACCAACGATAGTAAAGGTAACGGACTTAGACAGAGATGGGAAGCCAGATATCTTTGTTGGAACTGATGCATGGCGTCAGGGAAAAAACTTTGGAGGTTCGATATACTTGTTCAAAGGCACGAGTCGTGATACAACTGGGAAACCGAAGTTTACTAGTCTCGAACTTGTTAAAGGTAGTTATTCGTCGGAAAACAAACCACCGTACGATTTTGATGCTGGCGCAATTGGTGACCTTGACAACGATGGAATACCCGACTTTGTTGCAGCCGATGGAAACCACTCAGGTAACTTCTATAAAGTGATTACAAAAACTGTACAGCAGTATGTTACGGAACCTGGTATTCTCTTAAGTGATTACCTTACAAACTTAGTGAACTTCAAATTGCCTGATGGTACTATAACTAGAGGTATTCCAAGAAGTGTTTTGCAGTACTATTTTGTTTATGCAATAGAGGTAGAGGTGTCGTTTACAAACGACGGTTCAGGAAAATTTGAAATAAGATACTCCAAAGGTGCTATTAAAGACCCGACGATAATAGACCCAAAAAATTTTCCGCTTATGCTTGACCCAAATAAGATAGATCCCAATACAAAAGAATGGTTACCCATGGATCCAAAACCAGTTCCATTTAACGGGTCATTCAAGGCGCGTGTTGTACTCTCAACTCCATCACCGGATCCGCAAATTCTGATAGTATTATACCCTGACAACCAAAACACAGCACCGCATCTGAAAAGTGTGGTGTACAGAATATGGACAAAGCCCGCGACAGTTGAAATTAAAGGATTTAGATGGTTGAAAAGTACTTGGTAAACGATTCTTTAAGCTACGGAGATATAGTTTTTCCTGAATGAGGTGGTGTTGTGAGAAAAGGTTCGCTACTTGTTGAAGCTTTGATTGCTTTGGTAATTATAATGTTCTCCGTTGGCATTGCTATGGTGAGTTCATATAACCTTCTTAAAAAGTCTTACGAAAACCAAGCACTAGTGGAACTTTCAGACGTGCTTTTGAACGAGTGTGAGAAAATTCTTACTATGAATGTACTTCAAATTGCTAGTGGAACTCGAAAGGTTATATACCACGGTAAGGAGTTCACTGTGAACGTGACAAAAACTATCGCCAATTACTCCAGTAAGTTCACCATGTCACCCGATGGAGAACCTGTTACCTTAAATTTCTCCGGACTCTCGAATATTGTTGTTGTGGTGGTTAGAGTAACTGATTCCAAAGGTCGTTATGTGGAGACAAAGGTGGTGCCAAAACAGTGAGAATATCTTTACGAACTGGATATACACTTGTTGAAACGCTCATCGCTATTTTGCTCATCGCTATTATAATGGGAATCTCCACGCCGGTTATCTCTAAAATGGCACAAAATCTTCCTGTAGAAGCGAAACTTACTTCTCTTTCTCAAAAGCTTTTTTTCTTGCTTTCCGATGCTCGAAGAGAAGGGTTCATTGGAAACTCTGTGGTTTGTATAAAATATGAAAACAAAACATTCTATGCGTTTATTGACAACGATTTTAACGGTATTCCAGACGATGGAAAGTATATATCTTCTTTCGAGTTGAATACTAAAGATTACGAAGGCGTGGTTTTCAAATTTAACAGCATGGAGGTTAGCAAAATACAAGACCTGTATACAATAGACGGTCTTTTTGTTAAATATCTCTCAGATTCTACGTTTGACCTGACTTACTCAAATTGTACCTTTGAATTTTCATATGGTGACAAATCGGTTCGGGTAGTCATACAGGATTCTTACCCAAAGTTGATTGAAAAGTAGAAAATCTTCTCGATACTTGGAGGAACTGCTATGAGAAAGCGATTTGGTTACACTTTTGTAGAAGTTCTAATAAGCTTGATAGTGATTTCCATATTCTTTGCCATACTTACGTTGGTTATGGATATGACTTTGAGGTCTTATAGGGTTTCAAAATCCACTTTGTATTCGCTTTACGCGAACAGTTATGTCAATTTTCTTTTCGATGTAATAGAAGGTGAACTGAAATGGGCTGGTAGTGGGTCAACGTTGTTTGTGAATCAAAGTAATAAGAATTTGCAACTTCTTAGACCCGTATTTACACCTGGAAATGCTGGGAGTTACACTAGACCTGGGACGATATACCGGGATATTACCGACCATCTTTGGCTCAATGACAGTATAGACATTGAAAAGACGAATGATGGTTTCATAATTTACGTAACTTATGTGATTACATATCCGGTGACACTCAAGCGAAATTCAGATGGAACTTACTCACCTCTCCAAAGTGGTTACTTAGGACCTGCTGGATGGGCTATATTAACAACTGCACTCTCGCCATCAAGTGATGGATACCAACCAAGGTATGCAAAGCTGAGATATTATCTAAATGGTCAACCATTCAGCGGTGGAAACGTTAGCCCTTCTGACCGTTTCACTTTAAAAGAAATTAACCTTGCGGTTCAATCAGTAGAGCTTGACCTTTTACCTACCGACAACTTTGTTTATCCTATTTCAAGGTTTAAGAATGCAGTTTTTAACAATGGATACGTTACCCGTTCATTTAGACAAGTAAGAATTGAATACAGAGCTTCTGAAAAGAGATTCGTTATGACAAGGTTTATGCCTGCACTCGATTTGACAACTAATTACTTTCCTGTGACACTTTTAGAAAACGTAGAGTATGTTGAGGCTTATTTAGTTTATGACCAAGGTGGAAACACAAATAAAATAAGATTCGACAATAGAAGTGATTGGAATACATATAAAAACAGTCCGGAAATTAAAGCAATCAAGGATAACATAATAGGCATCGAGCTCAAAATTAAATGGAAGATGCCTTGGTCGGATATCGTTGGGAGCACGGGAGAAGTGGAAAAGACGAAATTCATTGTTTTGCCTCAGGGCGTAAAATAGTACGTAACCAGATTAAAAAGTGTGGTGAGATTCAAAATGAAAAAAGGAATCATTAACATATCTATCGCTCTTTTGCTTCTTCTTTTATCATCTGTAGCATCGCTGATGATAGCAGGCGTTATGAAGGAAGTCTTGGATATCAGTTCAAGGGTCGAAGCATCCCTTGATAGTGCGGTTAGTCGTATCTTTATAATGTCGTCTGCGAACATATGGGCAAAATTTCTCACTGATAACGGCGGTTATTGGGACAGTATTCACCCTGAAATTCCACAAGCACGTCCAAGTACTTTAACTATAGACGGTTACTATTTAAAAGTGAACTTTGGAGATTTTGAACGAACGATAGACTATATAATTGACTCACATACAGTTACACAATCAAAATTCGATAAGTATATTTCCGTAGAATTTAAGCTCTTAAAAAACTGGCAAGAATTGCCTTTTGGTGCAGTATTTGATTTTGGTTGGCCTGGTTTCTAAAAGAGATTGGTTCCTACTTCTTTTCTTCAAGTTCTATTTTCTTCAGTAGTTCCATCTGTTTTTTAAACTCCTTGATTCCCATATTTTGTAATATGAACCGTCCAACAAAGAAGCCACATGGAAGCCATGTGACGTGTCCACTTGGTATGATATACCGCTTTGGTTTTCCCAATGCCTCCCATAGCAACTTCCTACTTCTTTTCGGAAGTGCTTTGTCAAAAAGTGCTTCCACAAAGATTATCTTTTCTCTATCCACAAACTGAGCGTATGCAATGGGGTCTAATTTCAGATAGGGGTGTATATTGCTCGATTGCATTTCTTCAACTGATTTGAACTGTTTTAACATTTTTAATTGTTCCTCAAAAATCTCCTTTATTTTCTTCTGGTCATCGATAAAGTGTTTTAATTTTCCTCTGGTTTTTTCGTTTGATTTGAGTTTTTCAATACTTCTTCTAAAATACGCTAACGTAGGTGAATGCCACATAAGGGTTGCCATTTCTCCACCAACAGTCATTAGGATGGTTTTTTTGAAATCGTTTCGAATGGCGTTTATCATAACCGATATCATACCGCCAAGACAAAAACCAAATAGATGAGCGTTGTCGACCCACAGGTTCTGAGATTTCAAAAGGTCAATTACGGACAACACATCAACAACTGCCTGTTCCCAAAATTTTGTAGCCTTCTCGACATCTGCATCAAAGAAATCTTTTCCACTGACAGAACCATGTGCAACCCTTGTAAAGTTTCCCGGCAAAATTGGCATTACGACTCTGACATTAGCATTTGCAAGGTGTGTTGCCATCCACAGTAAAAATGGGATATTGGATGTTCCAAGCCCATGCAAAATAAATAATATGCCGACGGGCTCTTCCTTGGGGTCAAAAATATAGTATTCGACGATTTCTGTACCTTTCTCTGGATTAGGGTATAGTGTGTGAAAACGAGTGTATATACCACGAAACTTCTTCGATTTCATTATATATCCTTGTGTAAAATCGGTGATTTTACCTGTGTAATTGAAACTTACCATAACTTTCCCTCCAAAAACTGTGCGGTTTTCTCTATTATATCAACAGTCCTTCGGTCTCTCAAAACAAACTCGAAACCATGATCACCTTTTGGATGGAGGAGAAGTTTTGCTGCCAGTCCTTTTTCTCTGAGTGTTTTAAACATTTTCACGGAAGAAAAATATGGAACAACGGAGTCCTTCAAACCATGCACAAGAAGAGTCGGTGGATAATTTTCGGTTATATTGTTGATAGGAGAATACCTTTCGTACACATCTCTTGCTCTTGTAGGCAATCTCTTTAGCGTTGTTGCAGCAGCAAACCTCGCAAAAATAGAAGCAGAATGCCATATATCAAGCAAGTCGCAAGGTGAATAGTAAGCTACAACGTTTTTAACCCTTTCGGGGATACGACTAGCAGCCAATAAAGCAAGATGACCACCTGCCGATAATCCCATTAGTGAAACTTTTTCATTTATCCCAAGTTTACTTGACAAATGATTTTCTAAAAAAACAACTGCTTGAAGCAGCTCTTCAATTAACTTTTCGATACCGGCTTTATATCCTCTTTCGTAATCTATAGTTGCTACGATGAACCCCTTGCTGACAAGGTATCTATACCAAGAAAGGTTATTCGGTTGTCTTCTGTACCCACTAATCCAGCCTCCGCCGTGTGCAAAAAGCACGATACCTTTTACAGATTGGCTTTTCTTAGATTCAGTAAAGAAAGAAGGGTAAAACACATCAAGAAAAAGACCGGGCAAATACTCGTATGTTTCCTGATTACTTAAAACATTTGATTTTCTAAGTTCTTTTGTGTCTGTGGGAAGTCTTCCAAAGATTGATTTTCTGAGAAGGGGGACGTTTAGAATCACAACTACAGTCAAGAATAGCAAGAAGTTTGAGAAAGCAAGGAAGAACGAGGACAAGATCAATATTCCTTTCGTGAACAAAATAATTTTCGCAATGTGTGTTAACTTGTTGAAAAATTTGACGGAACGCTTTTCATCCATGCATTTTACAGCTCCCCTCTTGATAATTACTAGCACAAAAATTATAGCACATACAATAAGAAAAGTGGGCGCAGGCCCACTTGTGGAATAATTGAATAACAGTAATGCACAATTAAAATTTTGAAATTACTTTGGAGATGTTATCTAGAGAATTAGGCAGTTTATTTAGTTAGTAGATTGTTCTTCTGGTATGCTGAGAGTAACGTTGAAAAAGAATTTCATAGCTTTGCTTATAACCGTTGGATTAATTGCTAAGTCGTAGTGAGTAAAGCCGTTAATAACTTCCGTGTTACCAAGAGCACTAGCACTTTGTAGAGGAACAGCACCGTCGCTCTTTGAGAAATCAGAACCAAAGACTTTTGCCATCAAAGCAGCTACTATTGCGTGTCCTAAAGTATTGGTTATTCCGTTTGACCATGCAGCATTTATCATGCTTGCTAAGTCGTAGTAAGGAACAACACCAGCAAATGTTTTGTACGTGACACCTGTTGGAATTGCTGGATGCTGGACGCCGTACACCAAATATCTGTAATTTGGAGCTTCGACGAAAACACCACCCATATTGGCAAGTATTAATGCGTTCTTTATTAAATCCCAGTCACTCCTTGATGAAAGCTTGTTTTTGTCCATAACAACAAGATTTCCAAGAGGGCTTCCTATGTGTGGTGTTCCAGAGAAAATAACTTTAGCCACGTAAGTTCTAAAGACAGGGTTTTGCAGTGCGTATCTAAAGACCAATCCACCCATACTGTGAGCAAAAAAGTAAAATTTTGTTTTTAAAGTACTTCCGAGAGTATTGATCGACTGGATTAGAACACTTGCGCTAAAGTCTAATGGTACGTCTAAAGTTGGATATGCAAAAAAGTACAGACCATACTGTTTAGGCACATACGAACTCCATTTGTTAATAATGTCTTTCTTGTAGTCGCTCCATAAACCAGAAATTTCCGATGAATCGATGCCGTGTATTAGAACTATAGATGGATATCCACTGTATGCTTTCCTTATTTCGTAAAGTGCAGGTGTTGCGCGCGTCCATCCGTTTGAGCTGATGTTAGAGTATTCAAAAAAGGGTATTATCTTATATAGAGATTTGTAGACTGGTATAACGTACGCCTTGTAGTAGGTGTAATACGTGCCGTAAGGGTTAAAGTATGTATAATAAAGTACTACCGTTTGCGATTGCGAACCAACAAAAACAGTATTTGAAGCTCTCATGAACGTTGTTTTGTCAAAATCCTTAGCTTCAACGGTGAACTTGTAGGTACCGTATCCTGGAAGGCTAACTTGAAAATCGGTCTTGGACAAATCACTTTCAACAGATTGATAGACAACTTCGCCCTGCTCGTTTTCCACAGTGATAACTATGTTTTCGATAATATTGCTATATGCACTTAGTCCTGGCGAAACCTTTTCGACTTCCTCGTTTTCTGTGGACCTTACAATAACTTTCACAAATATGCCATCTGTGTCTTCTGAATCAATCTTAACGCAACCCGTAAGTACCACCATAGCTACTATCAGCAAAAAAAGCATAGCAACAAAACTTCGACGAAGCTCAAACATAACATACCCCCCGCTTTAAAGGTGATGATATCAACATCGGTCATTTTAACTTTTCAGACGCAATGTTTTTAAATATAGCATGCCCACGAACACAACTTTGCAAAAAATATTCTACTTTGCATGAACAAAAACTATTTTACAAACTGCCATTTTCTGTCTGCAAAGCCATCCACGGCAAAGTAGGCTATTCTCAAAATCATTGTTTTACTGATCCAAGAACACCTTGAACAAACTGTTTCTGTAAAGCAAAGAAGACAACGAGCATTGGTAAAGTTGCAATAACAACCGCCATCATGACAACTCCAAAATCTGGTGTATAACCTGATGCAATACTGGAAATCATAAGAACAATAGTTTTATTTTGTTCACTTTGTATAATGACAAGTGGCCAGAGATATGCATTCCAACTTGTCATAAAAGAATATATTGCTGCTGCAGCGTATGCGGACTTCATCGATGGTAAGACTATCGAGAAAAATATCCTCAATTCGTTTGCACCATCAACCCTCGCTGCCATTATAATTTCTTTCGGATACTGCTTGAAACTTTGTCTGAAGAAAAATGTTAGAAATACAGAAGGAATCATCGGTAGAATGACACCCCAATGAGAGTCTATAAGATTGAAGAAATACATAAGTCTGAAAAGTGGAACCATTAGGGCTGCGAATGGAATCATCATAGTAAGTAAGAGAGCAGAATATACCCTGTTCCGCGACCTTGAAGCGTATATTTCAAAACCATATCCGGCCATTGATGAAACGATAATTGAAAATACCACAACGAAGAGCGAGATCTTGGTTGAATTTAGAAGGATTTTTCCTAAATTGTAGTTCTCCCACAGATTTTTCAGGTTGTTCAAAAATTCCCCTCCAAAAGTGAGTTTTCCTTTCAAAACATCAACAGAACTGTTGGTGCTTCCAACGATCATCCAGTAAAACGGAAAAACAGATATGAAGGCTGATATTGTAAGAAATAAGTATATGAGAATGTATCTCAATTTTCTGTTCATTCTTTCTCACCTGCCACTTTAAACTGAATAATAGCAAGAACTGCAGAAATCATAACTATGACATACGAAATAGCTGAAGCATAACCAAAGTTTGGAGAGTATTTGAAACACACGTTGTATATATAGACAGAAGGAGTTAGAAGTGAATTCCCGGGTCCAACACTTGAACCTGTTACAACACCAGCTGCTAAGTTCATCGGTTCGTCGAAAAGTTGCAAAGTACCTATCGTAGATGTGATCGTTGTGAAAAGAATAATGGGTTTTAGCAAGGGAAGCGTGATTTTAAAAAACTGCACAGTTTTTGTTGCACCATCAATTTCAGCAGCTTCGTAAACTTCTATTGGTATATTTTGCAGTCCTGCTAAGTAGAACATCATGTTGTAACCTGTCCATCTCCAGGTCAAAGCTATTATCAAAGTCACCTTTGCCCAAAAAGGATCAAGCAACCACCTTATCGGCTCCTTTATAAGACCGATAGTCATAAGCACATGGTTCACAAGACCATCGTTACTGAACATTACTCTAAAAATTACTGTGTACGCAACTAAAGAAGTAACTGCGGGAAGAAAAAGTGCCGTTCGATAAATACCTTTGAATTTTACCTTAGGGTCATTCAGCAACGTTGCGAAAATCAAAGCAAGGAAGAGCATGATCGGAACTTGAATCACTAGGATTGTTAGGATATTTTTCAGAGAAAGAAGAAAGTATGTATCCTTAAAAAGCTTTATGTAGTTACCCAAACCTACAAAGTTTTTTAAAAAACCCCTTGTCGAAAAGGTTGAAAGATAGAGAGAATATAAAATGGGGTAGAAGACAAATAAGATTACACCAGCCAGCATAAGGCTAACAAATATCCATCCCCATTTATCCCAAACAGATTCTAAACCTTTTCTTTTACGGCTTCTTGGCATTTTTTCATTCCTCCTTGACATCTTTGAGGGGGTATTAAAAAAACGGGAAGGTCCGGAGACCTTCCCGGAAGAGATGCAAAATCACCTAATTGAGTTTAAAAATTGTTGTTCTGCTTTCTTCAAAGCTTCGTCTATAGAGAGTTTCCCAGTGTAAACATCGGGCATCACACTCATAATTGCGGCGTCTGCTTCATAAGTGTAAACACCGAAGTCCACTGGTGGTATCTTCTTCATCCATTCTGAGAAGAGTTGGAAGACTTGTTGGTTACCGAAGAACGGATCTTTTGCTTTGTAAGCAGAACCACCTTGAGCTGGTAGCCATGTGCCAACTGCTCCATATTTGACTAATATCTTTTGATAGAAATCGGCATCACGTGCGTATATTTTCTTCAAGAAATCGATAGCAACATCTCTGTACTTGCTGTTTTGCAATACATACCAGCTTGAGCCACCGAGGTTTGATGCATTAACGGATTCCTTAAGGTTCATTCTTGGAACAGGTGCAACTCTCCACTTACCTGCCTGACTTTTTTCAGCTTTAATGGAACCAATAATCCACACACCAGTTACAACGGCTGCGACTTCACCTCTGTTAAATGCACCTACCCATTCGTTCCAACCTGAAACTTCCTTTGCAATACCGGAGTCTTTGATTTCCTTGTAGAGCCTGAGTGCTTCTTTCAAAACAGGGTTATTTGCAATATATGGTTTTCCGGATTTGTCAAAGTACCAACTTCCAGCCGATTGCAAAAGTATTCTCATTAAACCTCCGTCGTATGAGTCTGCTGCAATCATGTACTTTCCTGTCTTTTGTTTAACAACTTTTCCAATTTCAATGAACCTGTCCCATGTAATGTTTTCGAGGTCGGATGGTTTGAAACCAGCTTGTTCAATGTAGTCTATTCTGTAGAAAAATCCTGCGACACCTGAGTCAAATGGGACACCGTAAACTTTGTTGTTTAAAGTCATGAGTTTTACTTTGTATGGAGCGAATTCTGACCAGGTAAAGTGTTTTGTTAAATCAGCAAAAGCCCCAGGATATGATTGGAGATATTTTTGCGCGTTGTAATCTTCGATAAGGACTATTTCAGGAAGTCCTGTTTTTACTCCAGACGCGAGTATTGTATTCAGTTTTTGTTCTACATCTGCTTTTGCCATATTTACAATCTCAAACTCGACATCTGGGTTGATTTTCTTGTACCTTGCCGCAGCTTCTTGCATAATCGGAATGTTGAAGTTCGGGTCCCAAGCCCAGATGGTTATCTTTGCCTTTTCAGCATACAACAGAGCCGCCAAACCAATCAAGAGAACAACTAAAATCCTAGAGAAACTCCTCTTCATACTTTCCACCTCCTCAAAGGTTGTGATGTACCTCTTGAATGCACCAACATGCTGTTTGCGAAATATAAAGAACTTTTTTGAGATCGTCTTTTCTTCTGCTTAACTGTAATCTTTCTGGTAACGTTACCGGAATTTCCTGTCAACATTTTACCAAAACGGCTGTGAAAATTGCAACGCGAATAGCAGCTAAAAAGTCTTGTTTTGTCCGAGAATCGTTCAGTATAGTTGGTCATGCTTTTTCACCGTTAGATTTTCTTGCTTAATCTCTTTGAAAAGGATTAAACTCAATAGTGAACGGGGATGTGGTATAATATGCTTGAAATACATTTCATAAAAGGACGTGCGATAATGAATGCGATAGTTGTGACACCTGTTACAGATGTGCGCGCGGAACGAAAATTTAGAAGCGAAAGGGTTCATCAACTTGTTTTTGGAGAGATTGTGGAGATTTTGGAAGACATTCAAATCTTGGAAAAATTTGATTACATCTTCGTGCGGGATGTAAGACTTGATTATAAAGGTTACGTGAATAAAAATACCCTGTATTTTATGAGTGAAGAGGAATATAAGCAGATTATCAAATTTAAAATGATAAAGGTTTCCGTACCGTTTTGCAGGATAAGCGGTCCTGTGAATTTCTTACTGCCATTTGGGAGTAGACTCTACACTGAAAACGGAAAAGATTTTTTCATGCCGAATGGATTCATTTATAATGTAGTTGATGAACCAAATGAGAATTTCAATTCTGTGGTTGAACTTGCACTCCAGATGATTGGAATTCCATATCTTTGGGGTGGAACATCTTCTTATGGTTTTGACTGTTCCGGTTTCGTTAATCGGCTTTATGATGTTGCGCTGAATGTCGACATGCCAAGGGATGCAAGTGATCAGGAAAATAGATATCCAAAGATTGCGACAATCGATGAACAAGAAAAACTAATGTCTGGTGATTTGCTTTACATGGAAGGACATGTAATGATGTACATCGGAGATGGGAAAATTGTGCATGCAAATGGTCATAATATGTGTGTATCTATAACTAGTTTGAACAATGATGAGTATGGAAAGTATTTAAAATCACGGATTAGAAAAGTTTGCAGAGTTTGTTCTACGTGATAAAATTATCATCAAGAAATAAACCGGAGGTGGCGTTATGGGCAAATATGAAATGGATTTTGAAAAATACAAGAAAGCTGTCGAAAAGGTTATCCAAAGGTTTGCGGACAGAGGATGGGAAGAAATCAGGGTTGAGGAGATTTGGTTTGAAACCTCGCTTCCTGTTGACTTGATACTTGAAGTTATTAATCAAGGGATTTCAATACCGTCCGAAGTAAACTCTATTACACACGGAGGAAAGGTCGTATGGAAAAAGGAGGAGCAGGAAATCTAAAGCTTTTCTTTTTGTTGTTTTTGTTTGGTTTATCATATATTACTTCAGCCTTTGCCTTAGAATTTTCTTTGGCAAGTAGCTATAACTTTGGTAGCAAACTTTTTTTGATGTACAACGAAAGGGAAGTTATAAACAATTCATCTTTCTGGACTTTTGATATTGGCCTCTTACATCTCTCTGATGCTTTCGAATTCAAAGCTTCTATGGTTGCAAAAAATGACGGTGTTTTTAACGATCCATTTTCTGAGTCATACTACGCGGGGTTTTATTTTGATTTTAAAGAAGGTTCGATATCTCTTAGAAATGATAATTTTTCAGTTACGTTAGGTAAAACACACCTAGGGGATGTTGTTCCAAGTCCATACTCTCTTTTCATTTCATCAGTCAATATCCCCAGAAATACAGTAGATGTTTCATTCGATGATGGGAAGTTCATATACATAACAAGGTGGACACAGCTGTGTGAACTCAAATTTGGAACAGATGAACGCGAAAAATTAAAAAGTTCAAACTACAAAGTCTACGCTTTGAGAATTGGGAATCTCAGATTCGGATACGAAGACATTACCGTGTATGTTGGACAAACTTTTAACTTTGAGTATTTCGCAAATCCGATTCCTTCATTTTTCATTCAGTACGTAAACGATGCTGGGAGACCCTATCCGGAAGGTGTCGGAGAAACAAATTATATAAGCGGATTCTTTTTAGATTACACAGATATTGACAGATATTACTATGCGCAAGTTCTTGTCGATGATATAAACATGAATAGATTCATCTATCCAGAAAGTTACCAAAACCCAGACAAGATTGCTTGGTCAATTGGTTTGGTTCAAAAAACAAGTATTGGAACTTTTAGCTTTTATCATGCTGGAGCAACTAAGTATACATTCCAACCATCGGCAGAATCTGGTAACCAAATGTTCTATGGATATACGTATTATCCTTATTTTATTTACACTAGGGATGGAAAGAATGTAGTATTACCGTTTGAATTGTTATACGCAGGTTACAAATATGGAGAAAACAACTTAGCGTTCATGGTTAATTATGCACCGAGTTTTATTCCAAATTTTAACGCAAATTTTGAATTCGTTATTCTTGGCGAAAGGTCACCAGTTAACCCCTGGAACGATAGAACGACGTATTTACCAGGAACGCATCTGCTCGATGATCCGGTAAAAGAATATAGGGCAATTGGTACGATTTCCTATTCCGAAAGCATTTCAAGACATCTTAAATTCTGGGCTTCTGTCAGCGCAGGCTTTATTTGGAATGCATCAACACTTGTTGAAGTTAGTAGTGACAATGTAAGAAAGCCACTTTTAAGACCCCAAGAAGGAAACAACTTGCCGTTCTTCTCAGGTAACTTTGGGGTTTCTTTCAGCAAATCTTTCTGAGATTAGAATTAAAAGTGAGGGAAAAGTTTTGATAAAGCAAGCATTTAATGCGGTGGTTCCTTCCTTTATAATGATGTTTGTCGGTTATATCTATGGTAAGCTGTTCAAAGAAGATATCACTCTTTTCAATAAAATTGCTACTTGGTTAATGGCACCTATTGTAACCTTTGCTTTCATGAACGACTACATTCCTACTGCTGGTGTGCTCTTGCGTTATGGAATTGGCTTTTCCGTGATGTTTGCTATATCGTTCTTGATTTCGAGGTTACATAAAGAAGACAGGGAGATATTCTTCACGGGAAATGTGTATGTGAACTCTGGATACCTTGGTTATCCAGTACTAATGGCACTTTGGGGAGAAAAAGCTCTTGCGCTTGGTGTGGTTTATTCATTCGTAAATGTACTTGTAGGTAGCACCTTACTTCCAGCCCTTATCAGGGGTAAGCTTGAGGTAAGAAATATTTTGAAGCTTCCTTTCCTCTATGCTATCATTTTGGGTTGGGGATTTGGAATAGCAGGAATTTCGTATAAACAACTTCCTGGAGGAGTTCTTACGGCCTTTAACTGGCTCAAAGAAATGGCGATACCGTTTTTACTATTACAAGTTGGACTTGGTATATCGAGAATCAAATTTGAGACTTCGGAAATAAAGGGTTACAGCCTGGTAATTGTTGAACGACTTTTGTTAATTCCTCTGATGTTGCTACCAATAGCGTTCTTTTTTGAACCACTCGAAGCAAAAGTCTTCCTCCTTGAATGTGCCATGCCTATAGGTGTCAACAGTGTTGTGGTTATAGGTGCTTTTAAAAAGGAACTTGTTCCGAAGGCAGGAATGACTGTTGCACTTACAACACTCTTTTCTTTAGTGACACTTCCATTTTGGGCGTATGTAATAGAGAAAATCTTTGGGTGAGTTTTAATTGTGGAATATTATAAATTTGAAAGGAGGAACCCGATGTGTACTTGCAGGACGTGATAAAGACCCTCGATGAATTTTGGGCAAGCCAAGGTTGCTTTATTGAACAACCCTACGACATGGAAATGGGAGCTGGAACATTCCATACATCAACCTTCTTTGGTGTATTGAGGAAAAGACCTTGGAATGTTGCTTTTGTGCAACCAAGCCGAAGACCCACTGATGGTAGGTACGGGGAAAATCCAAATAGAATGCAAAGATTCTATCAATACCAAGTGATACTCAAGCCACATCCAGAAAGGTCCCAAGAGCTTTATTTGGAGTCGTTAAAAGCACTCGGAATAGACCCAAAAGAGCACGATATACGCTTTGTTGAAGACAACTGGGAATCGCCAACGCTTGGTGCATGGGGAATCGGATGGGAAGTTTGGCTCGATGGTATGGAGATTACTCAATTTACCTACTTCCAACAAGTTGGAGGAA
Organism: Fervidobacterium pennivorans DSM 9078; assembly: GCF_000235405.2. Classification (NCBI taxonomy): domain Bacteria; kingdom Thermotogati; phylum Thermotogota; class Thermotogae; order Thermotogales; family Fervidobacteriaceae; genus Fervidobacterium; species Fervidobacterium pennivorans. The sequence continues at coordinate 1,264,429 of NC_017095.1, read as the reverse complement.
TTTCGTTATCAGAAATTCCTTTGGAAATCACATATGGCGTGGAAAGGATAGCCATGTATCTACAGGGTGTCGATAACGTTTATGATGTAATGTGGAACAAAGATGTTAGATACGGAGAACTTTTCAAAGAAAACGAAAGGCAATTTTCTATCTACAACTTCGAAGAAGCCAACACTGATGCGCTATTTACACTTTACGATATATACAGAAAAGAGTTTGAGAGATTAATAGAAAAAGGTTTGCTCTTCCCTGCGTATGAACAATTGCTTAAGTGTTCGCATACATTCAACTTGCTTGATGCACGAAATGCAATAAGTGTTGCGCAAAGGCAGACATTTATAAGAGACATAAGAGCTATGGCAAGTAAATGTGCAAAGGCATTTGTTGAAGCGGAGGGTGGTAAAAATGAGTGAATTCCTTTTTGAAATAGGAGTTGAAGAGCTCCCAACAACGGAAGTGCCCGTGATAATTCAACAACTTTCTGAGAAGGTGCCAGATACATTAAAGAATGAAGGAGTTCAATTCGAAAAGTTCGAAGTCTTTGTGGCTCCAAGAAGATTCGGATTCGTCTTGGATGGTCTTTCTGACACCACTCCAGATAGAGTTTTTGAAAAGAAAGGTCCGGCGGTGAACGTGGCATATGATAAAGATGGACAACCTACAAAGGCGTTGCTTGGTTTTTTGAAATCGAACGGTTCAACGCTTGAAGATGTCAAAATAGTAGAGAACTATGTCTACATAACGAAAATACAAAAAGGTATAAAGACAGAGGACGTCTTGAAGAAGGTTGTACCTCAGATAATTTATGGTTTGAAATTCAGAAAGCCTATGAAATGGGGAGATGGAAAGTACGAATTTGTAAGAATACCTCATCATGTTTTGGCTGTTTACGACGGAAGAATTCTTGATATGGAAATTTTCGGGTTGAAATCATCGAACAAAACCGTTGGACATCGTTTTGTTAAAGATGACTACTTTGAAGTAAATTCCTATAGGGACTACTTGGAGAAGATGAACAGTTATTATGTCATTCCACAAATTGAAAAGCGAAGAGAATTTATTTTGAAGCAACTTGAAGAGTTTGAAAAACTGGGGTTCGAAGTTGACAAAGATGAGTCTTTGATAGAGGAAGTTGCAATACTAACAGAATACCCGAAGATGATACAAGGTGAGTTTTTAGAAAAATATTTAGAGCTTCCAGAAGAATTGATTAGAACAACGATTAAACATCACCAAAGGTCTTTCACGGTAAAGAAAAATGGAAAGATAACCAATTTATTCCTGGCATTCATCGACATGCCAGAAGACGTAAAAGGCAATGCAAGAAAAGGTTACGAGAGAGTTATCAATGCCCGATTAGAAGATGCCAGATACTACTACGACAAAGACATAAGAGTCCCGCTTGAAAGTTTCAACGAGAAACTCAAAGAAATGGTGTTTCAAAAGGAGCTTGGAACGTTGTACGATAAAGTACAAAGGATAGAAAAACTCTCACAACAAATAATTGAGATTTTGGGATTGGAAAAGAAAAGTGGTACAATATTAAGGACAGCAAGACTGTGTAAGGCAGACATTGGTTCACATGTTGTATACGAATTTCCGGAGCTACAAGGTATAATGGGTAGAATTTATGCCATTAAAGATGGTGAACCAAAAGATGTCGCATGGGGCATTGAAGAACATTATTCTAACAATCCAACAACCATCGAAGGTGCAGTTGTGGGTATTGCGGATAGGATAGACACGGTTGTTGGAAATTTCGTGATTGGTAATATACCCAGCGGTTCGAAAGATCCATACGGATTAAGAAGTAAGGTCGATGATATTTACTCAATCGTGGAAAAGTTCTCTTGGGATTTGGATTTGAAACCAATCATATTTGCAGCATGTGAAGAGCTAAATAAAGAATTGCCAACAGGACTTTTTGATTTTTTTGAAAACAGATTCGAACTTTATAACACTCGTTTGAGATACGATATCGCGCGTGCAGTTAGAGAACTTTGGAACAAACCTTTGAGAGGTATTCTTTCGGCACAGGCGATTATGGAATTAGTCGGGACCGATGAGTTTGAACATCTTTTGGTTGGGTTCGAGAGGGTCCATAATATAAGCAAAAAGCATGAGTCTGATTATTTTGATTCCGCAAAATTCGTTCAGAATGAAGAAAAAGAATTGTTCGAAAAATATCTTGAAATAAAACCAGTGGTTCTCGATTACATCAAACATCTCAACTACAAAGATGCTTTGAGAAAGATAACAGAACTCAGACCATTTATAGACAGGTACTTTGATAAAGTATTTGTGATGGTTGAAGAAGAAGATATAAGGCTTAACAGACTTGGATTTCTAAAAACAATCGATGAACTATTCTCGGAATTTGGAGATCTCACTTTGATTGAAAAAAAGCTCCGAGCTTGAAAAAATCTTGATGAAAGGAGTGGAAAATATGAAAAAACTTACGTTCATTTTTCTGATTATTACCTTTGTGCTTACCTATGCTCAGGGAGTTGATGTCTCTCAGTTATTGAATGCTTCAAAACCTTCAAGTGTGGTTGCTCAGCCTTACATCATCAGGGCTACGCTTGTTCCTGGAAGTTCTGAAGGAGTTTATACTATAGGTGTTGAGGGATATTTGGACATTTTTGGACTAAACTTGTCACTTGGTACAACCGTTGAGTATCCAAACTTTGAGCTAAATCAACCTGTGTACGTTGGTTTGGGGATTTCTACGAGTGGATTATTCGTTGCACTTAGTTCAAATGTCCCGAATTTTGAGCAAATATCAGATTTGAGTGCATACGAAACACCAACCGTTGCGTTTGGAATTGCGAGCTACAAAAAGACGTCTTTCTTGTTCGCTTCATGGTCACGCTTTGAACTTTCGTTTGAAAACAGGGGAGTTTTCAAAAAACAAGACGGTCAGTTTGTTTTGAATGATTCTTTGGATTGGTTAAATGCCACTGTTAATTTCAAAGTTGAATCTTGCGATGTCGGTTACTTCCTATTTAGATTCACAGTTCCGAGTTTAAAGGATGTTCTCGGAGGTTCATTCACCTACACCTGGGAACTTGCATTGCCGGTGAGTATGATTTACGTATATGTTGGACAACCGGGTAACAATGACTGGGTATTTGGGTTAGGCATTGCAAATTCTTTCTTTAATGCAGTTGGAAAGTACAATGTGCAAACTGGTCAAGTTACTTGGATAGTTTCTGCACAGATGTAATTTTAAGTAAGCTTTGTTAAGCTTTTCTTGATTTTATAACACGAGGAGGGATGTTGTATGAAAAGGATCGCTGTGCTAGTTTTACTTGTTGCTATCGTGATAGTTGTAACACTGAGTTTTGCACAAAGCCTTACAGAGATTAAGAAAAGAGGAAAACTAATTGTAGGCACTGAACCAACGTTTCCACCATTTGAGTTCGTTGACGAGAAAAACCAAGTTGTTGGTTTTGATATAGACATCGCTAACGAACTGGCAAAAAGGCTAGGTGTTAAGCTCGAGATAGTGAACCTGCCATTTGATAGTTTGATTCCGGCTCTATTGCAAGGGAAGATCGACTTAATCATCGCAGGTATGACTATTACCGAAGAAAGGGCAAAGGTTGTTGATTTCTCGAAGCCTTATTTTGAGGCAAACCAAGCGATAGTTGTAAGAAAGGACGGGAGATTCGAACCAAAGAAGTTAGAAGAGCTTGTTGGTAAAAAGGTGGCAGTCCAGCTTGGAACTACGGGAGATTTAGTTATCAGCGAGATCAACGGAATACAAGTTGTTAGGTTCCAAAAATTCACTGATGCGTTTTTGGAATTGCAAAATGGCCGTGTTGATGCGGTAGTACTTGATGAAGCACCAGCAAAAGCTTACGTAAAGAAATTTCCAAAGTTCTTGATTAGTGCTGTCATAGATACTGGCGAAACTTACGGAATAGCGGTTAAGAAGGGGAACAAAGAATTATTGAATTTCGTAAATCAGACACTTGATATTTTGAAAGGCTCTGGCGTGTATAACAAGTTAATCCAGAAGTGGTTTGAATAATTCGTAAAAAGCCCCCTTTGTGTTGAAACATAAAGGGGGCTTCTTTGTTTTTCTGACCTTTTTATGGGAGACAAGAACAGTTTAGAGTCTCTATTCGGGAGGGAAAGTTGTGGAAGCGTTGATAGAATTACTAAAAAGTTTTCCATTTCTTCTTGTTGGTGCATGGGAAACGCTTAAACTTACAGCCTTTTCCGTTGGTATAGGATTAATCTTAGGAACTTTCATCGGTATGGGAAGGTTATCTAAGATAAAACTAATAAATTATCCTTGTACTGCATATGTAGAGTTTTTGCGTGGAACTCCACTGCTCGTTCAGATATCAATTATCTATTTTGGTTTACCACAACTTGGAATACAACTCGCACCATACCCAGCAGCAATAACGGCACTTGGATTAAACAGCGGTGCATATATTGCGGAAATCGTTCGTGCGGGTATTCAGTCTATTCCAAGAGGTCAGTACGAAGCTGCGCGTTCATTGGGATTAACTCACTGGCAAGCGATGAGGTACATAATCCTTCCACAGGCTTTTAGGAACATTTTACCAGCACTTGGTAACGAATTCATAACCCTAACAAAAGATAGTTCCCTTGCATCTGTGATAGGTGTTTCTGAATTGATGAGAAGTGGACAATTTATAATATCTCGAACATTTCAAACATTCTCTATATACTTTGGGATAGCGTTCATATATTTTGTCATGACATTCGTCATCTCCCGCATAGTTAGGTATATTGAAAGGAGGATGGCTACAGCATGAGTAATAACAATGAAGCAATTAGTGAAATGAGCAAGTTAAATGATGGCACGGAAAAAATCATTATTAAGATAGAGAACTTGGTGAAACGTTTTGGAAAACTGGAAGTCCTGAAGGGAATAAACCTACAAGTCAAAAGAGGTGAAACAATTGTTATCATCGGTCCCAGTGGTGGAGGAAAAAGCACACTTTTGAGATGTATAAACAAACTCGAAGAATATCAAGGCGGCAAGATATACTTAGATGGCGTGGATATCGACGAATACGATGTAAATCAGCTCAGAACAAGAATAGGTATGGTCTTCCAACAATTCAATCTGTTTCCTCATATGAACGTATTAGACAATCTAATTCTTGCTCCGACTAAGGTGAAAAAAATGCCAAGAGAAGAGGCAATTGAGAAGGCGAAAGTATTACTTAGTAGAGTTGGTCTACTTGACAAAATAGATGCCTACCCAGAACAACTTTCCGGTGGTCAAAAACAAAGAGTTGCGATTGCGAGGGCATTGATGATGGACCCTGAAATCATGCTTTTTGATGAACCTACATCCGCCCTTGACCCTGAACTTGTAGGTGAGGTTCTTGACGTCATGAAAGACCTTGCACGCAGTGGTATGACCATGCTTGTTGTTACGCATGAAATGGGATTTGCCAGGGATGTGGCTGATAGAATCGTATTTATTTCTCAAGGTGTCGTTGAAGAGGAAGGACCACCAGAAGAGATTTTGAGAAATCCAAAAAAGCCGAGAACGAGAGAATTTCTAAGAAGAATACTAGAGTAGATCGAAGTGTATTTTTTAAACTTTTTTAAAGTTTAGTATTGCAGTAGTCCATCGTTTGGACTCCTTTTTCTTGATGAAACCTTAATTTTATGAATGGAAATACATTCTTAAATTAATATAAGTATGTTGTAATCATTTGTTTGAAGACGAATAATGACTATTATAAAACATTACACAACAATATATGTAGAATTTATGTTCTTACAACATTTTACAACTATGAGCCCCCGTAGTAACATTTTACATGAAAGGTCAAACTACGACAGAAGCCTGGGGGGTGAATCTGGTATGAGTATTGTAAAACAGTTGGAAGAATGGTTAAGTCAGAAACGAACGATTCAAGAATTAAAGGCAAAAGCAAAAGAACTTGGTTTAGCCGTTAAAAAGCAGATGACAAAAAGCGAGGTACGGAAGCTCATCGAAAGGTATATCGAAAGAACAAAAGCTGTCCAACCTGAAGAAGCGGAGCAATCAAGACCATCCTCGTCTACTTCCTCAACAGGTCAAATTCAGACAACGCCACAACCACTCAAAGAAGATATATCAATTCCCGACACCTACAACAAAGACAAACTTGTTGCGATGCCTGTCAATCCATTTTGGATACACATTTACTGGGACCTTAGTCATGCAAACAGAGAATTTTTGAAATCTCAGGAAGTGAAAAAAGTTGTTTTGAGGGTTTACGATGTAACCTTCATAGAGTTTGACGGGACAAATGCGCACAGAACATTTGAAGTTGCTATAGATATCCTCTCTACGAAAAATTACTATATAAACGTCCCGATGCCTGGAGCACATTACTTGGCTGAACTTGGCTACTACGATTCAAACGGCAATTACAAATATTTGCTCAGATCTAACCTCTGCCGGGTTCCAGTGAACTCTCCAAGTCAGTCTACGAGAGAAAGATGGCTGGATCTAAGAAAAAGAAGGAGAATAGTTATGCCATCTGAAGGTATGCTAACACCTATTGTTGAAAGAATTAGTGGCTCGGTCCAAGGTTTGGAGCACCTTTTTCGGATTTCGAGTGCTGGAAGCATCAGTGTTATTCGACTTAGTGGGAAGGGGATATAAGTATGCCACGAGGACAGATGATGTTTGTTCTTCACGCACACTTGCCTTACGTTCATCACCCAGAGTATCCGTTTTTCTTGGAAGAGCACTGGTTGTTTGAAACTATTACGGAAACATACATTCCATTGTTGAGAATGTTCAGAAATTTGGAGCAGGATAAAGTTCCTGTGAAACTTACAATGTCGATAACCCCTCCTTTAATGGAGATGCTCGCTAATCCAGACCTTCAAAATAAATACGAAAAACATTTAGAAAAACTTATAGAATTGGCTCGCAAAGAAGTTGTTAGAACAGTAAACGAGCATCCACGAAAACACAAAATGGCTCAGTATTACTTGCAAAATCTTGAAGATACACTTTACATATTCCGTGAAGTATACAAGAAGAATATCCTTAACGGTTTCAAAGAATACATGGCAAGAGGATACCTGGACATTATTACATGCAACGCAACGCATGGATATTTACCATTTATGGAACAATATCCGCAGGCTATTCGTGCGCAATTAGAACAAGCTATCAAAACATACGAAAGGCATATAGGAGTTAAACCGCGCGGTATATGGTTGGCGGAATGCGCTTACTTCCCAGGACTTGATAGATACTTGGCGGAATATGGGCTTGAGTATTTCTTTGTTGATTCACACGCATTCTGGTATGCTGATGAAAGACCAAGATACGGAGTATATAGACCCATTGTTACTCCAAATAACGTTTTTGCATTTGCAAGAGACCCGGAAAGCTCTGAACAGGTGTGGAGCGCACAAATTGGGTATCCGGGAGACTCAAGGTACAGAGAATTCTACAGAGATATTGGATTCGACAGAGAATACGAATATATAAGGCCCTATATAGATCCAAGTGGGGTTAGGATGAACACAGGTATAAAATACCACAAAATCACTTCGAAAGATACACCTCTTGACAAAAAAGATTACTATGATATCGACGAAGCGAAAGCGACTGCATACGAACATGCTAAGGACTTCCTAAGAAAGAAAGAAGCTCAGATAGACTATTTATTAAATCTTTTCGAAGGTCTTGAACCAGTAATTGTTGCACCATTTGACGCAGAATTATTTGGTCATTGGTGGTACGAAGGACCGTTCTTCCTGGAATACTTTATGAGGGAAGCAGCTAAGAGTCAAAAACTCAGAGTTGTTAGAGCATGTGATCTCGTCGATTGGATAGAGAAAGTCCAGATACTTACCCCTGCTGCTTCAAGTTGGGGTGCGAACGGTTACAACGAAGTATGGTTGAATGGAACGAACGATTGGATTTATCCGCACCTTCATGAAATGGTTGAGAGAATGACAGAAGTTGCAAAAGAGCATGCGAATGAGACCGACCCTTTAAAGATTCGCGTGTTGAATCAGATGGTTAGGGAGTTATTGCTCGCACAATCGAGTGACTGGGCGTTTATAATGACCACAAGAACAAGTGTGGAATACGCAGTTAACAGAACCAAAACGCATATTAAACGATTCTTAAACTTGTATGATATGCTAAAGAGTGGTAATATAGATATCGGGGAGTTACAGAGACTCGAGTATGTCGACGATATCTTCCCTGATGCTGATTACAAGATGTATTTAAAAATATAAACTGGTGTCAATTTAAAGCTTCGAGTCTCTGGAAAAATAATCTCCCCCGAGGTGGTGTTTTCATCTCGGGGGTTATGTGTTGAAAGAATATTTTACCAATAAATGTGAAAATTTTATCAATCAGAATCACAGCATATTTCACAAAAGTTCCAAAATCTTGCAAATTCGAAAGGAGGTAAAAAACGTGCCGGCGAAGATATTTGAAATCAGGTGGCATGGAAGAGCTGGTCAGGGTGCAAAGAGTGCATCCCAAATGCTTGCAGAAGCCGCACTTGACATGGGTAAATACGTTCAAGCATTCCCAGAATACGGTGCGGAAAGAACGGGAGCTCCGATGAAAGCCTTCAACAGAATTTCGAACGAACCTATCCTACTCCACTGTTCCGTTGAAAAGCCCAGCCTTGTTGTTGTTATTGATGACACACTTTTAGGAAACCCAGATATATTAGCGGGAACAACCCCCGAAACGATACTTATAGTGAACACGGTTAAGCCTATTGAATGGGTAAGACAAAAGACAGGATTCCAAGGAAAAATTTGTGTTGTAAAAGCAACAGATATCGCGCTTGAAGAGCTTGGAAGAGGTACACCAAACACGGTTGTTCTTGGCGCAATTGCGAGGGTTACTGGTATTGTTGAACTCAAGTACGTAGAAGACAAGATTAGAGACATGTTCCTTAAGAAATTCGGTGAAGAAATTGTTCAAAAGAACATTAGGGCACTTCACAGAGGATATGAGGAGGTGACCTGCAGTGCCTGAACTCAAAGGATGGAAGGAAATACCAATTGGTGGTTTAATCGTTGAACCAGGAAATTCAAAACAATACAAAACAGGGACTTGGAGAGTAATGAGACCGGTTTACCAACCAGAAAACTGTATCCACTGTATGCAGTGCTGGTTGTACTGTCCGGACCAGGCTATAGTGGTCGAAATTGTTGATGGAAAACCGAAGATGAAAGGTTACAACTACTACTACTGTAAAGGTTGTGGCCTTTGTGCAAATGTCTGTCCAAAAAGTACGGATCCAAGGACAAAACAGCCTGCTCCAGAAGACAAGAGAGCTATAGTCATGAAACCAGAAACAGAATTTGCTGAAGAGTAAGGAGGTGCGAAAATGCCTTTAAAACAAGCAATTACGGGAGCGGAAGCGATAGCTTACGCAATGAAACAGATAAATCCAGATGTTGTTGCGGCATATCCAATTACGCCACAAACACCTGTTGTTGAGTACTTTGCCAAATACGTGGCTGATGGTGTCGTTGATACCGAAATGATTCCTGTTGAGAGTGAACACTCAGCAATGAGTGCGGTTGTTGGTGCAGCAGCTGCAGGAGCAAGAGCATTCACAGCAACTGCTTCTGTTGGTCTTGCACTTATGCACGAAGTCGTATTTATTGCTGCTTCTTTGAGACTTCCAATCGTTATGGCAGTTGCCAACAGGGCGCTTTCTGGTCCAATCAACATCCACTGTGACCACAGCGATGCGATGGCAGAAAGAGACAGTGGCTGGATTCAACTTTGGGCAGAAAATGCTCAGGAAGCATACGACTTTACAGTAATGGCATACAGGATAGCAGAACATCCAGATGTTAGACTTCCTGTTATGGTCAATTTCGATGGATTTATAATCTCCCACGGTGTTGAAGTAGTCGAAACTCTTGATGATGACGTAGTCAAAAACTTTGTTGGGAAACCCATCAAAATGTATCCGTTACTTGATACATCAAAACCAGTAACGTATGGTCCACTTGACCTTTACGATTACTACTTTGAACACAAGAGACAGCAAATAGAAGCGATGAAGCACGTTCCAAGAGTGTTCAAAGAAGTTGCGGAAGAATTTGCGAAGATTTCTGGGAGAAAATACGACCTTCTTGACGAATTCATGGTAGACGACGCTGAATATATAATGGTTGCCCTTGGTTCAACAGCAGGAACAATTAAGCACACAGTAAAGGAGCTTAGAGCAGAAGGTAAGAAGGTCGGACTCGTAAAACCATGGGTCTTCAGACCTTTTGTAAAATCCGAATTCCAAAGAGTGCTTAACGCCAGAAAAGGTGTTGTTGTTCTTGACAGGTCTGCATCTTTTGGTGCTGAAGCTCCACTCTACGAGGCAGTAAAATCAGCGCTCTATGAAGTTGCAGTGAGACCACAGATTGGTAGCTATGTTTACGGTCTTGGTGGAAGAGACATAACACCAGAACACATCAGACAGGCATTTGAAGATGCCTTCAAAGGCAACTTGATTGCTGATGAAGAAAGATACCTTGGATTAAGAGAATAAGGAGGTGTAATAAATGCCACTTAACGCTATAGAACTCGCAAAGTTGTTCCACGATAAAAATCCTGGGATGACACAGGGACACAGAATGTGTCCGGGATGTGCGGCTCCAAACGTTGTGAGATTTGCCCTTATGACAGCAATAGCTAAAGGATACGAACCCGTTGTTGGCCTTGCAACTGGCTGTTTGGAAGTTTCTACAACCATTTATCCTTACACATCTTGGAATGTTCCATACATTCACAACGCATTTGAAAACGTTGCTGCAACAATAAGCGGAGTAGAAACGGCTTACAGAGCGCTTGTGAAAAAGGGAGAAATTGATAAAGATAAGAAATATGCATTCTTTGCATTCGGTGGAGACGGTGGAACATACGATATAGGATTGCAATCACTCTCTGGAGCAATTGAACGAGGTCACAAATTCATATACATCGTCTACGATAACGAAGGATACATGAATACAGGTAATCAGAGGTCAGGTGCAACACCCCCAGGTTCAGACACAACAACAGCTCCCGTTGGAAAAAAACTCCCTGGAAAAGTACAACTCAAAAAGAACCTTGTTGAGATAATGGCAGCACACGAGAATGTCTATGTTGCGACAGTTTCCATAGCAGAACCGATGGATTTCATGAAGAAAATAGAAAAAGCACTTGAATTTGATGGACCATCGTTCATAGCTGCATACTCACCGTGTGTTAGGTTTTGGAGAGTTAGCGATGATAAGTCAGTTGAAATTAGCAAACTAGCAATAGAAACACTATACTGGCCACTTTACGAAGTTGAAAGAGGAGTCTATCGTGTAACAAAGAAAATCACAAATCCAAAACCAATAGCAGAATACATAAAAGCTCAGGGAAGGTTCAAACCTCTACTTTCAAGACCAGATGCACAAGAGATAATAGATGAGTTACAAGAATACGTAAATAGAAGGTACGAAAGACTCCTGACACTAGAAGAGGCAACGAAAGACAAACCAATCAGATAATAACAAAAAGGCTCCGGATTTTCCGGAGCCTTTGCATTTAATTATCTATATATTCAGCGTATTCAATTTGGTTTATTGAACGACCTTTCATTTGTTGCTTTTGAAATAAGATACATTTTGCATTCTACAGCCTGTTTTTTAGAGCAGAGGACTGTTAATATGTCACCGCCTTGCAGTATTAGTTTGCCGTTAGGAATGATTTCTGCACTTCCTCTCTTTACTAACACTACCAAGCAACCCTTAGGCCAGGGAAAGTCTTTAATCATAACGCCATCCAGTTCAGAACCCGTGTTTATGGGTATTTCTATCAAAGTTTTCTCGTCTAAATAGTAATCATGTTCTGGAGATTCTTCATGTTTTTCTGTCTTTGCCTTTTTCATTAGCATTCTTTTCAACAGTGATTCGTATATTGGTTCCTCACGCATTAATTCAGCTGTGAAATACGAACTAAATGCTACAACAGACAGCTCCAAAATATGGTTAAAAGAGCCAACCATTTCCGTTATTAATACTATACCTGTAATAGGTGCCCTTACAACTGAAGTAAAGTATCCAACCATACCAAGGACTATAAAATTTGCTTTATACCCCGGTAGTGATGAAATAGCAGTTAACATGTTATAAACCATATCTCCAAAAAGTGCCCCAATTGCCAAGATTGGAAGAAAAATACCACCAGGTGCCGAAGTAGCATAGCTTAGTACTGTAAGTAGGAATTTAAAAATCAGTAGAACCAATAACATTCCTATCGTTTTTCTTTCATAATATATTTCTAAAATGAGTTCATGTCCACCACTTAATACTTCCGGAAACCAAAAAAGCAGAAAAATACATAACAGTGAAACAAGGAACACTTTCAATCTAATAGTATCAAACAAGGCGGAAAATTTGAGAAGTGTTCGATTGAAAATGACTCCGAATATACCTGTCAACGCGCCGAGTAACAGTAATAGTAAGTAGTGCCTAAGCTCAATTGGTTGGATTAATGTAAATGAAAGAGCAGGATTCAGTCCAAATATGATTTTTGAAACAAAGTCTGCAACAATTGCAGCAACCATAGAAACTATTAAAACAGATGAAGAAAAGCTCTTATGTAACTCTTCTAGTGCAAATACAACTCCAGCTAATGGTGCATTGAAAGCAGCAGCTAATCCTGCACTTGCACCCGCAGTTATTAAGTACTTTTCTTCTATTTTGTTTGCTTTCCATAGTTTACTAACTGCCAATCCTATCGTTCCACCTAGTTGTATAGATGGACCCTCTCGACCTAATGAAAAACCATTCAATATAGCTAAGATTCCACCTAAAAACTTTTTAAAAAGCACGCTAAAAGGGTTATAGTCAAATTGTCTTAGTATTTTTCCCCTTATTTGAGGGATACCACTGCCACTGATCATTGGCTCTGATTTCACAAGTTTAGTGATGACGAAAGAGTTAACAATGAAGATTCCAAAGATTAAAATCAAAAACTTCGGTTCGTATAACGCCAATTTACGGATATTTTCTCGTAAAATATCAGCATTATGTATTCCTAGTCTGTAAGATATTACGACCAGTCCGCTAAGAAATCCAACAATTGCACCTTTAAAGACAAGTTTATTTTTCGTTAAACTAAGTCCAAGAAACACTTCTGTTATAGATTCTCTGTGAGGTTTTAGTCCTTTATTGTGGTTATCCATAAGTTCTAATCACCCTTGCTTTCGGGATAATTCACAATACTTTACAAACAAGCAAATCACTGGTTTGATAGATTAAATGCGAATATGCAAAACAGCCTCCATGACAGCTTACTTTGTAGAGTGGACAGGTTGAGCACTGTTTTGGAACAATACTTTGTTGGTCATAGCTGTACCAAATCTCTTTAAATGGTTTTTCATTTATGTTCCCCATATAGAATTCTGGGCTGTATCTAAAATGACCACATGGGACAACGGTTCCATCAACTAAGATAGACGCATGTGTTTTTCCTGCAGAGCATTCTCCACCAAAGATATTCTCCTCGACAAATAACTGTACACCTCCGTTATATTCTTCCAGCTTTTTGGCAACATATTGAATTTGTTCCTTTGTTGGCATCAACAAATCTTTGTGCAAAAGTCCTCTCCCAACAGGGACGAAGCGGTCAACGTATAAGTGTGTTCCCAGGCTTTCTGCAAGTTTGAGCATGTCATCGATGTATTTATAGTTCAAGGCATTTACAACGAAGAGAATAGTAACATCAAAACCTTCGTTGAGCAAATTTACCATTCCATTCATCGTCTTGTCAAAAGTTCCCCTTCCACGAATTTTTTCATGGATTTCTGGTGTTGGACCATCGAGTGAGACACCGATTAGCAAGTTTGGACAAGCTTCTTTAAGCTTTCTTGCTACTTGTTTTGTTACCAGCGAAGCGTTGGTGTTCATCATCATTTGTAACCCTTTTTCACAGCCATATGAAAGTATTTCGTAGATATCCGAACGAACAAGTGGTTCCCCACCAACAATATCAAGTAGTTCTGTATTAGCTTCAACAAGCTGGTCTATAACGCTCTTTACCCGCTCTGTCGAAAGTTCATTCTTTGACTTTGGACCAGCGTTGCAATAGCAGTGGATACATTGATAATTACAGGCTGTTGTAATTTCAAATTCTATGTTGTGTGGCCTTTCTCGAGTCATATAGAGCCCCCTTTCGGAAAGATTTTATTGACTCTCTAAATCCCATTTTAGCAAATCAGACAATTTTCAACAAGCTAATTATGATTACAATTCATTGACAGAGAGTTGATATGGCGATATCATATATGAATAACAAAGTTCTATTACGGAGGTGTTAGTTTATGAACAAAAGATACGTAAAAAGGTTCAATGTTTATATAAGTGAAATAGGATTTGGTGGCTGGCAGTTAGCTAATCCCCTTTGGGGGGCTATGACCTACGAGGAGGGCGTTAAACTCGTCAGAGCAGCATATGAAATGGGTATCAACTTTTTTGATACAGCGCCAGGTTACTCCAATGGCTTAAGCGAAAGAATCATAGGTGAAGCTTTAAAAGATGTTCGGGAGAATGTGTTCATCAACACAAAATTCGGTCACAATCACTTGGGTGAAACAGATTTTAGTGAAGAGGCGATAGAAAGGTCGATAAACGAGAGTTTGAAAAGACTCCAGACAACATATATCGATAGTGTGATTCTTCACAATCCACCTCGAGAAATCCTGGAAGGAAAAACAAATCACGAAGAAGAATTTAAAAAGATTAAACGCATGGGAAAAATACGCGGTTACGGAGTGAGTATAGACACTCTTGAAGAACTTGAGTTAGTTTTGAACAACTGGGATGTTGATGTTATTGAAATTCTTTTCAATATAATTCACCAATCACCGAAATATCTCTTCGACAAAGTCAAGGAAAGAGGAATTCTCTTAGCAATCAAAGTGCCTTTGGATTCTGGTTGGTTGACAGGCAAATACAACGCAAACAGTAAATTCGAAGGTATACGTGCACGCTGGAGTCAAGATGTGATTTTAAAGAGAGCAATGATAGTTGACAAAATAAAAACTATTGTTAAAGATGAGGACTTAGTTAAATACGCTATCGGGTTTATCCTAAGCTTTGATGCTGTAACGACTGTTATAACCGGTGTTAAAAATCTTGAACAACTTGAATCCAATATCAAAGCTTCTGAATTTGAACTAAGCGATGAACTGAAGCGAGAATTAGAAAGATTGTATGAAGAGGAAATCAAACCTCTCAACTTACCATGGTAGAGAAATTTTCAAATGCATTTAAAAAAGCCCTGATTTTCCTCAGGGCTTTTTTGTATATTGTATATATTTACATCTGGTGGAGGCGGCGGGAATCGAACCCGCGTCCGAAAGTAAACCCTCTTTGGCATCTCCGAGCGCAGTCTGTGTTTTGGTTCTCGTCAGTCAGTCGCCCACAGACAGGCTACTGACTGACCAGCCTCACTAAGTAAGGTAGCTTCAGACGTGAGGCGCATCTGAGCTACCTGGCCAGCTGGGTCACGCCCAACTACGAGGCGCTGGCCAAACCTCGTAGAGGACGGCTACCTGTTAATTAGGCAGCGAGAGGAACGTATTCGTTGGCACTTATCTTTTCCCTGCCGTTTTTTTACGAGGACGGCAGGCAACCTCGGCTCGCTTCCAAAGAGGGCTTACCCCCGTCGAGACCGTTCGCCCCCTTTGTTTTCAGAACAATCCTTTATTTTCCATATATTTAGACTTACCTTGTTTCAATTTCGTTCAAAATTATTTGATTTTGCACTATCGAAAAAACAACGCCCTTTAAAGGGCGCTTTCATCATTTTTTGGTGCCGAGGGCGGGATTTGAACCCGCACGGTCCCAATGACCGCATGGCCCTCAACCATGTGCGTCTGCCAATTCCGCCACCTCGGCATAAACTTTTCTTTGTTATTTTCGCTATATATTATACCACACAAGCCAACTTTCGTCAAGAACCCTTCTTGTTTTTTACTTACAAGTCAAACAGTCAGGCATCGATTTTTCCGATAAAAAACGAGCGCTTGTGCGCTCGCACCTATCGAGTTCTGGAGCGGGTGACGGGTTTCGAACCCGCGACCCCTTGCTTGGCAAGCAAGTGCTCTACCGCTGAGCTACACCCGCTCGGTAACCTTTCCCTGGTGCGAGAGGAGGGATTTGAACCCTCACGGGATTATCAGTCCCACTGGATTCTAAGTCCAGCGCGTCTGCCAATTCCGCCACTCTCGCACCTCTCTCTGGTGACCCGGGCGGGATTCGAACCCGCGACCCCCTGATTAAAAGTCAGGTGCTCTACCTGCTGAGCTACCAGGTCACCTCTTCGGCAGCGTTGACTTGACGTGCCGATAAACATAATACCACAAGGGTTTTTAAGTGTCAAGTGGTTTGACGGTAATTTTTTAAATGTGTGCTAAAACAATTTATTTATGAGGAAACTACGCATTAACACATGGCATAATAAATAGGTCTGCTGAAGTTGAATTAGACTTGACAGACTTGGTAAGAGTGATATACTGTAGATGAAAATGAAAATCATTTGCAAATTATGCAACGGCTTGCAAAAAGTCATCGGAGGTATGCCAGATGCGCATGACAAGAAACAGAGAACAGGTTTATAAAGAGATAATAAATTCTCCGGTACCGTTGACCGCGTATGAAGTAAGCAAACGACTTAAAGATATGAGCTTGACTACAGTATATCGCGCACTTGAGTATTTGTATCAGACTGGTTATCTGAAACGTTTTTCACTTGACAACTATACATACTATTACTCATCTTCTGTCCACAGACATTTTTTCAGGTGTGTCGAATGTGGAAGACTGTTTCCAATTGATGAATGTCATATGCATGATTACGAAAAATATCTCTCCGAGCACTTCAAATTCAAAATCCAAGAACATTTTGTTTTATTTAGTGGATTGTGCGAAGACTGTCATAAGAAAAAATCGTAACTCAAAGTATCGGAAAGGTAATCTAAGGTGGAGGTGTTAGAATGAGGAAGATGTTAGCTGTGAGTATTGTTTCCATATTCATTACTTGGATGTTTGGACTGAACATTGTTACTACTATCAATCCGTATTACCTTATAGTTAAACAGATTGTAGGTGAGAAAGTAACCGTGAGTTTGCTAATAAAACCGGGGAGTGACCCTCACACTTTTAATCCAACCATTAGTGATGTCAAAGCACTCTCGAAGGCTGACTTAATTGTTGCGAATGGGCTGGGGCTTGATAATGCGTATTTAAAGAATTATAAGAAAGTGCTTTTTGTTGGTGAAAAAATACCATCAAAGTATTTGGTCGAGCTGGAAGAAGAGGATGAGCATGAAGAAGGTACTTATAATCCACATGTATGGCTTTCTATCGACTTTTTGACCAATTACATCATTCCTGCGATAAGGGACGAGTTGGTGAGAATGGATAGACAAAACGCAAAAGTTTATGAAGAGAATGCGAAAATGATTATAAACTCATTAAAGGAAGTCTCTAAAAAATTTGATCAGCTCCTCAAGGATAAGAAAGGTGCAGTTGTTATATTAGAGCATCCTTCTTACGTATACTTGTTTAAAAAATATGGTATACAAGTCCTTGCTTTGCAAGAGGGACATGGGAAAGAACCTTCGGCAGGACATTTAAAGAATATAATCGAACTGGCAAAGAAGAGTAATTTGATAGGAGTATTTGTAGGTCCGCAGTTCAGAACTGAGGCGATAAAGGTTGTTTCAAGCGAATTGAAAAGGCAATACAAGATTCTTGACCCACTTGGGAGAGAAGCAAAAACCATAGCCGATTTGTTTGAAAATGCTTATAACTCAATCAAGGAGGCAGTTTATGGCAAGTAGTTTAAATGACGAACCTGTGGTAATTGTAAAGAATCTTTCTGTTAAGTTCGGTGAGATAGAGGTTTTAAAGGATATAAATTTCAAAGTCTACAAAAAAGATTTTGTGGGAATAATTGGACCCAATGGTGCCGGAAAGTCTACGCTTATTAGATCTATTCTTGGGATGATACCCTACGAAGGAGAAGTTATACTGAAGGGAAAAGTAGGGTATGTTCCTCAACTTTCTTCGTTTAACCGAGAGTTTCCAATCAGCGTCTACGATTTCGTGAGGTTACCTGTTAGAAAAGAGAAAAATTGGAAAGCGATTGTTGACGAGGTGTTAACCAAGGTAGGACTTGAAGGCTTCGGAAAAAGGCTTGTTGGAACACTCTCTGGTGGTCAGTATCAAAGAGCATCATTGGCAAGGGCAATTGTGGGTAAACCTGATATTGTGATACTCGACGAACCAGAATCTGGAGTGGATGAAATGGGAAAAGCACGATTTTACGACCTTCTCTATGAACTTAATGAAGACCTGGGAATTACGATATTAATGGTGAGCCACGATATTGGAATGGTTTTCGAAAAATGTAAAACTGTAATGTGTCTCAATAAGACATTGCACTGTCACGGACCAACAAGAGAAATTAGTCCAGAAGATATTAAAAAGTTATTTGGTGAGTTTGATATATGGATTAGGGCTCATTCACACTATGAAGTAGAACACGCGCATGAAAATCCTGATCTCTCAAATCTCAAAGAAAATAAATAGGGTGTGATACG
The DNA here is from genome assembly GCF_000235405.2 of Fervidobacterium pennivorans DSM 9078. NCBI lineage: Bacteria > Thermotogati > Thermotogota > Thermotogae > Thermotogales > Fervidobacteriaceae > Fervidobacterium > Fervidobacterium pennivorans. The sequence goes on along the minus strand of NC_017095.1, from coordinate 1,245,797 downwards.
ATGACTTTCATCACTGACTTGATGAATTACGAATTCTTGAGAAATGCATTGATTGCAAATGTGTTAATCTCGTTTGTGACAGGTATGGTTTCACCTATTATTGTTTACAAAAGATTGGAGTTTATAGGCGATGGGCTGGCGCACGCAATATTTGCTGGTGTGGCGTTTGCTGTTATATTTAATTTTAACGTTTTGCTTGGTTCAGTCCTGGCAACATTGTTTTTCGCATACCTTGTATATGTATTAAGTAACGACTCAAAGATTGCGGAAAGCACGGCCATAGGGATGTTATTACCTGTATTTATGTCCATTGGTGTTGTACTCTTTTCTAAATCCCCTCGTTACACAGTGGATGTAACGTCTTATCTATTTGGAAATATCTTACTTATTTCTAACCATGATATCTATTTTATGGTTTTTGTTCTTGCGCTTACTATAGCTGTGCTAAGCTTGAAACATTATGAAATCGCTTACTGGCTTGCTGACGAAACAATGGCAAAATTTTATGGTATAAAAACGCACATAATTAGACTTTTAGTACTCGTGCTTGTTTCAACGGTTGTCGTATCCGCTTTAAAACTTGCAGGCGTAATTGTTATGGGTGCCTTTTTGGTCCTTCCTGGAGCTTTTTCTAAGGGGCGTGCAAGGTCGCTTATTTCTGCAGTTATTCAATCTATGGTATTCAACTCCGTATTTTCCTTCTTTGGTTTCTTATCTGCTTATTATTTTGATTTACCACCAGGCCCAACGATTGTGCTTTTCTTATTCACTGCTTTCCTTGTTTCTACGATGTTTACAAGTAAAAAGTAAAGAACACGATAGTGTATGGTATAATTGAGAGAGTTAACAGCGAATTTTAAAGAACAGGGGGGTAACTATGCAGTTTGCGAATTGTCGAACAGTGAAGAGGTCTTTACCAATATTTTTGCGTGGAGGGGATACGGGAGTTCTTTTAGTTCACGGTTTTACTGGCTCACCGCATGATTTTGAATACATGGCAAACGAATTGAACAAAGCAGGTCTCACGGTTTCAGTACCACGACTACCAGGGCATGGAACATGTGGGAAGGACTTTTTAACTACAACGCGTCACGATTGGTTGAGAAGAGCATACGATGCCTATTATGACCTCCAAGGCATCTGTAAAGAAGTTTATATAGCAGGACTTTCAATGGGTGGGGTCATAGCACTTATTATGGCAGCCGATTTGAAACCCAAAAAACTGGTAACACTCGCAGCAGCAACGCATGTGTTTGATAAACGAATAGCCTTGGCCCCGTTGTTGGCACTCTTCAAAGAGAAGATGGTCAGACAAAATGATGAACAGTACGATGACCCAGATTTGCAATATCTCAAGAATGAATATTGGTCATACAACTGGCCCAAACAAGCGGCAGAATTGTATAAACTCATGAAGGAAGCAAGAAAAAAGGTTCCCATGATAACGAGTGATACTCTCGTCGTTGCAGCAAGAAACGATAACACAGTTCCGCTTTCAGCAGCTGAGTTCATATATAAAAACATTAGCTCTGAGAAGCGCAAAATGTTAGTCTTCGAAAAATCAGGGCACGTGCTCAGTAACGATGTGGAAAAAGAAGAGGTTACTAAAGCCGTGATCGAGTGGTTTTTAGACAAGTAATTGAATGAAATCGTTTGTTTATCCGATAGGAGAAAAATAGACAAATTTAGTCTAATTTTTACAATTAGTTAACCCTAATTGAAGACTTTAGGAGTATAATGGTTGTGTAAAAACGAAACTGGAGGTGTTTTATATGGGTTTATTACAAGAAAAGGATAGGAAGTACTTACAAGATTTGTTCGCAAAGGAACTTAAAAACAACGTGAAGTTGATTTTCTTTCATGGGGAAGACTGTGAATACTGTGATTTAGAGAGCCAATTGCTCGATGAAGTACAGGAACTTTCCGATAAAATCATTGTTGAAAAGTATCACAAAGACAGCGAAAAAGGTAAGGAATACAATGTAGAGTTTGCACCTGCATTGATTCTCACGCTCGAAGATGGAAAAGATAGAGGAGTCAGATTCTACGGTATTCCTTCAGGACATGAGTTCGGAACACTTATTCAAGACATTATTACATTTGGAAATGGTGCAAAACCACAACTTTCACCTGAAACTATAGCCAAACTTCAATCACTTGATAAACCTGTGAAAATAAGTGTCTTTGTTACACCAACATGTCCGTACTGTCCAAGGGCAGCACTCACAGCACACAACATGGCTCTTGCAAGTGACATGGTAACAGCGGAAGTCATTGAAGCAAATGAATTCTTTGATTTAAGCGAACAGTTTGGTGTTTCTTCCGTTCCTCACATAGCGATCAACAGGAATCCAGACAAGTTCTTTATAGGTGCTTATCCCGAACCACAGTTCTTGCAGCAAGTTCTCGATTTGGCAGAGTAATAAGGATTAGGAAAAAGAGACATTTTTAAAGTAGTTAAACCGTTCAGGGCACAAGCACTTGTGCCCTGAATTTTTAGAAAGAAATGATACAAGAAAGAGTATTAAAGGAGGAGGGATTAAGATGAGTGGATTTGAGTTCGAAGTTGGTAGTTTTGGTTCGAATTTAAAAGATTACTACGATATTGTCATAATCGGTGGAGGTCCTGCTGGTCTCACTGCTGCTATATACGCAAGAAGAGCAGGTTTAACTGCACTTGTCATAGAAAAAGCGATTGAAGGTGGAGCAGTAACACAAACGCACGTAGTTGAAAACTGGCCTGGTGAAATAAGCATCGAAGGTCAAGCGTTAGGTCAAAAATTTGCGGACCATGCAAAACATTTTGGAGCAGAATTCCATTATGCATTCGCACAGAAAGTTTACGTGGATGGGGATTACAAAGTTGTAGAACTTGATGATGGCAACAAAGTAAAAGGTCGAGTTGTTATTTTGGCAACGGGAACGGAACCAAGGAAACTCGGAGTTCCTGGTGAAGCGGAATTCAGAGGTAGAGGAGTTACCTACTGTGCTGCTTGTGATGGATACCTGTTCAAAGATAAAGATGTTGTTGTAGTCGGCGGTGGAGACAGTGCATGTGACGAATCCCATTTTCTATCAAAGATTGTAAAGAGCATTACAATGGTACAGAACTTGCCATACCTGACAGCTGCAAAGGTGTTGCAAGAGAGAGTTTTGAACAATCCAAAGATTAGGGTAATAACAAACCATGTCGTGAAGGAAATTAGAGGTACAAACAAAGTTGAAGAAGTTGTTATTGTAAACAACGAAACAAAAGAAGAACAGGTTATAAAAGCTGACGGAGTGTTTATCTACGTTGGACTTGTCCCACAAACCGAAATATTCAAAGGTCTTGTTAACATGAATGATTATGGTTACATAATTACAGATGAGAACATGGAAACAAACGTTCCAGGTATATACGCAGTTGGTGATATCAGGGTCAAAAATCTAAGACAGATAGTTACCGCAGCAGCAGACGGTGCAATAGCTGTGGAACATGCTGCGAAGAAATACTTCTAATTTAAAGAAATACTTCTAATTTAAAAAATAAATCTTGGGAGGTGAGACTATGGCACATGTTAAAGTAAAGATTTATACAACACCAACTTGTCCATGGTGTAGAAGAGCGAAAGAATATTTCAGGCAGCTTGGGATTCCATTCACCGAAGTGGACGTTTCCAAAGATAGAAAAGGTGCGGAAGAAATGATAAGAAAATCTGGACAGATGGGTGTTCCTGTTATCGAAATAGGCAACCAAATAATCGTTGGTTTTGATAAAGCAAGAATTGATAGAATTCTTGGAATAAGCTAAGAACAAAGAACGTAGGGAAGGTTATCAAGAGCCTTCCCTACATTCTCTTTCTTCAACTGTTCTTTCTTTACAAAAGGGAGGTTAATAGAATGAAGTTCAGCTGTCCGTTACTGCGTTTTTTATCAAGATTTTTTATGAAGAAATTCAAAGTTAAAACCACAGTAATTAAAGGGAAGTGATATATATGCTTAACCGTTTTGGAAGGTTTCTAGTATTGGTTGCATTTTTTACTCTTTCAGTTTTTGCCACTACGGTGCAAGCTTACGAGTACGAATTTAGAGACCTTGGCACTGCACACAAAGTAGCGAATATTGAGGGAAAAATGGTTTTGATAGCCTTTACATCCGAATCCTGTTATTATTGTAAACTTTTTAATAAAGAAGTACTTACAAACAAACAAATCCAAGATTTTCTAAGGGGTAACTATATCTTTGTTAGGATAGAACCTGGAAACTATAAAACCACGTTCCTGGGGAAAACCTACACCAACACAGAACTTTTTGGAGCCTTTGGTGTTCGAGGTACTCCGACTTTTGTCTTTTTGAAAGATAAAACCCAAATAACACAGGTGCCTGGTTATATGCCGGCAGATGATTTTCTCAAAGCCCTTAGGTTTCTAGTAAAAGTTGTTGAAGAAAACTACAAAGAAAGTTTCGAAGCGTATTCGAAAAAGAAAGACGACTACAAAGGAAAACCAACGATTGTAAAGGTTAAACAAAACGATGCACAATACGTTTTGAAATATGATAAGAACGCCAAGCAAGTTGAGAGTGTTCCAAGTAATGTTGACATAAATACGGTTTACGTGACATCAAATGTACAGGTTGCCAACAAGCTTAAGGAAATGGGCGTATTAAGGGTTTTGCTTGTTGAAAACAATTGAATAAGTGATTTCTTGAAAGTTGGTGAGAAAGATGGTCTCACTTGTTCAAACAGATGTGAGTATTTGGGTTGCGCTTATCCATGGGTTACTTTCATTCTTTAGTCCTTGTGTTTTGCCCCTAATCCCGGGATTCATAGGGATAGTTCTTGGCGGACAAAAAAGGTTTCAAAGACTTGCCGGGTTTTTCATAGGCTTTTCTGTAATATTCAGCCTTCTCGGAGGTTTTTCCTCGCTTCTTGGCACATTTTTGTCCAAATACGGTGGCATTTTGGAAAAGGTTATTGGAATTAGTATAATAACTCTGGGAATATTATACATGTTGGAAGTCCAAATATTTAAAGGCAAGAATGCAAACGTTTGGAAATTCAAGAATGTTGGTTTTGTTGGTGGACTTATCCTTGGTGGTGCAATTGGGTTTGTTTGGATTCCTTGCAGTAGTCCAGTTCTTGCTTCTATATTGCTCATTGCAGCTCAAAAGAGTGTATTAAAAGGGATCTTGTTGCTGTTCGTATATTCTCTTGGTATCTCAATCCCATTTTTGACAATAGGCGCAGCACTTTCAAAAGCTCTCACTGTCGGCTTTGGAAAACCAAAATGGGAAATGTGGGTCAAATATATCGGTGGAGCGTTTATGATAATCCTGGGACTTCTCATATTGCTTGGAAAAATGAAGGTTTAAAAAGTTTATTTTAGGAGGTTAGACCATGGCAACAGCACGTATGGATTTTTATTCAGGAATGCTTTTTTATTCGAAGACATTGTCTGGTCATGATTTAGTTATCGATGCGGACCCCTCGGTTGGTGGTCGGGATGCAGGACCAAGACCTAAAGAATTAATGCTTTATTCACTCATGGGATGTACAGGTATGGATGTTGTGTCCTTGCTCAGGAAAATGAAAGTGATTGACAAAATGGAAAGCTTTTGGATGGAGGTAGAGTACGAGCAATCACAGGAACATCCAAAAGTTTACACAAAGATTCATCTAAAATACCATTTCAAATTCAACGGTGAACCACCAAAGGAACAAGTGGAAAAGGCTGTCACGCTTTCTCAAGACAAATACTGTGGTGTTTCCGCAATGTTGAAAAAGGCAGTGCCAGAATTCACTTGGGAGATTATATACGAGTAAAGTAAAACTTAGATTTCTGCCTTGAGCCATCCTTTGAGGGATGGCTTTTTTATTACTTACCGAACGATTTTGAAATTTCGTAGGTCAAATCCGCAAGTCAAAATAATTTACTCAGAACACAACACATTTGTTTTTGGAATTATTACTGTTATTGTTAAGGCAACGAATGTAAGTGGTATTGTCAAGGTTGAACTTTACGTGGCATGTCAATGCATCACCAGTACTTGGACCAGACGAAACGGTCTATGTGAGTGGCTGGGATTAAAACATTGTATGCTGTAAAAGATGTGATTAAAATGACCCTTCAAATGGAACAGAAAAGTGGCGTGTGAATATAGGTTGCAAGATATGGTCGCCTCCAACATTGAGTAAGGGTGGAACTATCTATTTTGGTGGCGAAAATTGGAAGATTTATGCCGTTCAAACCAAATCTTCAGGCTTAGCTGAAAGTTCTTGGTCGAAGTTCGGAGGAAATTTGAGGGATACAGGGAATATACTAGATATCAGTAATAATTGAAGCTTATACAATACTCTAAGTTATGCGACAATCAAAAATCAAATTCTCCCTTGAAATTCCGAGAGAATATGGTATTATATTCACTGGCAGTTTGTGAGCGTCTTTGAAAAAATGTAACATACTTAAACGCAGATGAAACGTTGACAAATTTGCCCCTCTCAGGTATAATAACTAACGCATAAGCGAGCCAACGTAGCTCAACCGGCTAGAGCGGCTGACTTGTAATCAGCAGGTTGAGGGTTCAAGTCCCTCCGTTGGCTCCAGCCACTGAATGTGTGGTGAGGTGCCCGAGTGGCCAAAGGGGGCGGACTGTAAATCCGCTGGCAGAATGCCTTCGAAGGTTCAAATCCTTCCCTCACCACCAAATATTTTTTTATAGTATAGGAGGCTGGACGACGATGAGAGTTCAAATAGGGCTCAAGTGTGAAGAGTGTGGCACAAGAAATTATTACACGACAAAAGAAAAAAGTAAGAAAGATAAACTCAGACTCAGAAAATACTGTCCAAAGTGCAACAAACACACATTCCATACAGAAACAAAGGTTTAATAGCTAATATTTAGTTATGATTATTTTTGCAGGGGCGTAGCTCAACTGGCAGAGCACCGGTCTCCAAAATCGGGTGTTGCGGGTTCAAGTCCTGCCGCCCCTGCCAAATTTTATAATATATTGAACATACAACACTATCCGTACCTAAATATAAAGGCTATCGGGGGAGATAACGATGGAAAAGTTGAAGAAATTCTTTAGAGAGGTTATCGCAGAAGCGAAAAAGACAACGTGGCCTAACAGAGAAGAACTCCTGGCATCTACAGGAGTAGTTTTATTTATTTTAGCCGTCTCGTCAATTTATCTTTTCTTAGTTGACCTTCTCTTCTCTGGAACACTTGGCGCGCTGCTTAAGAAATTCTGAGGTGAATAACTAATGAAAAAAGAATGGTACATAATTCATACCATCACCGGGTATGAAAATAAGGTAAAAGAAAACCTTGAAGCTAAAATAAAAGCACAGGGATATGAAAATATTATCCCAAACGTTGTTGTTTTAGAAGAGACCGTTATAGACACTTCCAGTAAGTCTCTTGAAAGACATATTGTGAGTCATGATGCTAAATTGCACGTTAGTAACGGAATGGATGTAGAAAAAGGTGACTTGATAGCCGAAGAACCTGCTGTTAAGGTTAGAAGAGATGGAACGATAGTTGATGTTACAAACGCCAGAAGGATAGTTATCGAAACTACAGATAAGAAATTTTCAAAGACTTACGTAATCCCGGAATCTGCCAAACCGATTTCCGGACTTCGCGTAGGGGCAAATGTATTCCAGGGAACGTTTTTGGCAGCTTCGGATGAATATATCTGTGATATAGATGGTAAAGTGGCGATAAATGAAAAAGTCAAAAGGGTAGTTGTTAGAACCATTCTTGGTGACGAGGATGTTTATGTAATTCACGTTGATGTGTTTAATCCGAATGTTTGTAAAAAGGGTGTTGTAGTTAAGGCTGGTCAAGTTTTAGCTGAGGGAAGAAAGATATACGCAAAGAGCACTGGAAGGGTTGCAATTGTAGAATATCCAACGAGAAAAGAGATAATTATCCAAAAGACAAAGAAAAGAAAACTCTATCCAGGTTATCTTTTTGTTGAGATGATAATGAACGACCATACATGGGAATTTGTCAGAAGCACACCATTTGTGATGGGATTTGTCTCGGCGGGTGGAAGACCACTCCCGTTGAAACCACAAGAAGTACATTACATTAAGAGATTAGCAGGTCTTGAGGAAATACGACACGAAGCAAAAGCACAGGTTACAAAGGTAGAGCTGGAAATACAACCTGGCGATTCTGTAAAGATTATAACTGGTCCGTTCGAAGGTTTTGTAGGTGTAGTAAAAGAAGTCGATGAAGAGAAACAAGAGCTTAAGGTGAATATTACGATATTTGGTAGAGAAACACCAGTTACTGTTCATGTGAGTGAAGTAGAGAAGATATAAAGGGTAAAAAATAAAAGATAATTTGCGCGCATTGTGCGCAGTGGGAGGGCAAAGAGCCCGAAAATACCACAAAAAGGGAGGTAAGTTGTATGGCAAAGAAAGTAGTAGCACAGGTTAGGCTTGTGCTCGAAGCCGGAAAAGCAACGCCAGCTCCTCCAGTAGGTCCTGCATTGGGTCAAAGAGGAGTTAACTTGATGGAATTCTGTAAGAAGTTCAACGCAGTCACGGCTGATAAGGCTGGATTGCTAATACCAGTCATCGTTACTGTTTACGATGACAGGTCATTTACGTTCGTCACGAAGACTCCTCCTGCCAGCTTCTTACTGAAGAGGGCAGCGAAAATCAACTCAGGTTCGCCGGAACCGAAGAGGAAGATTGTTGGAAAAGTGACAAGGCAACAAATCAGAGAAATTGCTGAACTCAAGATGCCAGACCTCAATGCAAACGACATTGAAGCTGCGATGAGAATAATCGAAGGAACAGCTCGCAGCATGGGTCTGGAAGTTGTAGACTGAAGCGGAAAGGAGGAGGCTCACACATGCCTAAACACTCCAAGAGGTACAATGAAGTAAGAAAACTCGTAGATAGAGAAAAATCTTATCCACTTGACGAAGCAGTAGAGCTTGTAAAAAAGACAGCGACGGCAAAGTTCGATGAAACGGTGGAACTTCACGTAAAGACGAACATTGACTACAGAAAAAGTGAGCAGAATATAAGAAGTACAATTAGCCTTCCACACGGAACAGGTAAGACTGTAAGAGTTTTGGTTTTTGCAAAGGGAGACAAGGCAGAGGAAGCAAAACAAGCAGGTGCAGATTACGTTGGAGCAGAAGAACTTGCTGACAAAATTGCTAACGAAGGATTCTTTGATTTCGATGTTGCAATCGCAACTCCAGATATGATGAAGGTTATTGGTAAGCTCGGTAAGGTCCTTGGTCCAAGAGGATTAATGCCGAATCCAAAAACAGGAACAGTTACAGATGATGTTGCATCTGCGGTCTCTGAGTTCAAAAAGGGTAAAGTCGAGGTTAGAACAGATAAGACAGGAAATATACACATACCAGTTGGAAAAGCTTCATTTGACTCAGAAAAACTCAAAGAAAACATAAAATCTGCTTACGAACAGATTCTTGCTCTCAGACCGGCAGGTGTGAAGGGTAACTTTATAAAGAAAGCAGTTATTGCTTCCACAATGGGACCTGGAATAAAACTTGATCTCAACACTCTTGCAGAGGGTAGGAAATAATAGTAAAAATAGCAAACGAAAGCGGCTCGAAAGAGCCGCTTTTTTGTTGTTTCTATGTATCACTTGTTGTTTACTTTGGCCAGATGCAGAAAAATGATAATGTGATAAAATGTTTATGGAGGAAAATATGAAATATGGTTTATATATATTGGGGGTGAAGCTTGTGAAAAAGAGCTTTTTGGTTTTGGCATTTTTCTTGACATTTGTTTCTGCTGTTGCTTTGTCTGGAGTTCTCCACTTTGAACACGCCGACATAGTTTATCCAGAAGGATACGAGGAAAACGCAAAACTTGTAGGTAAGATATTTGAAAACGTTAGGCAACAGGTTATTGAACTGATTGGCAACGACCCTGGAAGGATCACGATAATTTTACAAGACAAAGGAACCGTTAGTAATGGTTTTACAAATCCTCTATTTCACAGAACGATAACATTGTACATGTGGCCACCTGAAAGCTGGATAAGTTTCGAACTTCCTCTTGAGGACTGGTATACGTATTTGATTATCCACGAATTCACACATATGGTGCATCTTACATATCAAGATGAGTTTACGCAGCTTGTGAGTATTTTAATGGGATTTCCGTATTTGCCTCAGATGAACGGACCATTTGGAGAAGGAACAACGGTATTTGCTGAAAGTGCGTTTTCAAAGAATTCTGGAAGGTTGAACAATCCGTATGTTTCTGATGGGTTATATTACTATACCATACAAAACTTTCCATCTTTTACCTACAAGGAAATCATGCCGCCTGATGACTTTAGAGGAGGGCAACTTTACTATAACTTCACGGCAGGGTTCTATAAATACTTGGTTGACTCTTACGGTATTGAGAAGATGAAGAGATATATAGCGTTAACGTCCACAATTCTTCCAGATGTTGAAATAGGGTTAAAGTACAGAGATATTTTTGAGAAGGTTTTTGGTAAACCATTTGACGAACTCTACACAGATTGGATAAGGTCGTTGATGAAGTTGAATTACTCGGAAGGAGATTTGATATACAAGGCGCCAAACGCGAAGATATATAAGTTAGACCTTTTGGGTGAGAAGTTAGGGGTGTATTGTGTAGAATTTGGTCCAGCAACATCTTATATTGGTAGTGTCAATCCAAGGCTTGTTTTCTTAAGTAAAGATGGTAAAGAACAAGGAAGCAAAACAGTAATTGCGTTAGATATCAAATACGATAAAGACAAAACTTATGTTCTCACAAAGGCTGAAAATTTTGGAAAATATGAAAACCAAATTTGGGAGATTACTTCGAATAAGCTGATAGCTAAGGGCAATATTTCTGCATTTGATGTAGATGATGGGTATCTATATATTGCACAATACGATGCTAAGAAAATGAAAACGAGAGTTTCTGGGCAAGGTTTGGAACTGTCCATAGAGAAATACGTTGCTTACATGGATGTAAATAATGGCAAGTTGGCAATGCTTACTTCTGATTATGAAATAATAGTGTACGACTTGGTAACTAAAAACACGGTTGTCTTAGAAGACGATGCCATGAAAGGTCCTTATGTGAGATTTTGGGGAAATGGCTTGCTGTTTACAAGAGTGGACGGAAAATATGTAAATCCTTACTACTACGATTTAACTGAGATGAGACTTTACAAACTTGGTGAAGACATGTTAGTATATGATTTCGCAATTGAAGGTGAAGATATTTACTATGTGAGTTATATACCATACTCACTCAATACGGGAACAGGTGTTTACAAATCTAAAATTGTAAAAACAGAAAGTAACTTAGTAAAATACGAGTACAAGTATGAATTTATCGATAAAGAGTTTAAGTCCGGTTCTGAATTATCGTTTAGAATCGAAAAGATGATAAAACCTCTTACTTGGATACCCATGTATGAATACAATATTGACAGCGACGAGCACAGAGGATATATGATATTCACATTTGGGAATATCGAAAATGATACATTTTTGATAGTTACGCCGATATTTGATTTGAAGCTTACAGACACTGATTTTAATTTAACATACTCTCAGTATGTAAGTTGGTTTACAATGAAAGACACGTACGAACTATTAGTAAGCTATTATTATCCAACGAGCGATTACAATCTCAGTGGAATGCTGAAGATTGGCGGATTTAGTTTGAGCCCAATAACTGATTTGTACGGATATTTTACTTTTGGCTTCAAAAGTAAAGACATAGGACTTCTTGATTCAGCATTTAACCTGTTTGGCTTAAGTGTTCCAGGGGTCTATAAGAATAACATAGGGGCAGGGGTTTTGGCTACATCGTACTTATTTGAAATACCTTATAAAGCACAAGTTTTCATGCTTTTGAGCAATGATAAAATCCAAGAGTTGTTCAGTACTGATAAATTGCTTTCCAATCTTTTTACATATTGTTACTTAGGTATGGCACTTGGGAGAGATACTACGTTTGAAGCACAAACAACAATAAAAGTTGACTCACTCGACTTAGCTTCATACGATGTTTCGATAGCAAAAACACTCTTTACAGATAATGCATTCTTATTTGGAAACATGATTTTAGTGCGAAATAGTGGGTTAACTCTTGGTGTTGCCAATCCGCTTGTTTTAGATGGTAATACTGGGACGATTTTACATGGGATTTATGGACATTTATTTGTTGAAAGTTACGTGCAAGGTCTAAAAGTTTATCCGTCAGTTGGTTTATTTGTACCGTTTAGTGAGTTATTTAGTGAAGATAATACGCTTAAATATTTGTTTTACATAGGAATAAATACATCACCACATGGATTACCCCAAATGATTTTTGGTACTACTGTAGAATAAAAGCAACCAACTTGATTTCTTATTATTAGAAAAAGTGTTTCATACTAGACTAAAACGTGGACCAAAAAAACACCCCCGAAATGGTATAGTAAAACCATCAACGGGGGTTTTTTTGACTATGAAGGGACAAAAGTTGTTATGAGTTCCGAATGGTCAAACAGAGTAAACAACACTTTGGAACACGCAATAATGGCAGCTCCAGTGTCCAAAAACTTCGGTTCAAAGTTCTCTAAGAGCGATGGTGCGAATAAATTTCAATAACTTACAGCTAAATAAGATTTTCGTATTAAAAGCTCATACAAGATAGTTTTATAGAAATTTTATTCTTTTTCTTTTCTAAGTCCTGTTTTTATTAATATAATAATTCATGTAAATTGTTTCATACTTTTGTTGGAAAAATTGATTGGTAACGTTACCGAAAAGATAATATTGGTTTATTCTGTTTCCTGCGGTATATTCAGAGTAATGGTGCTAACTTCTCATAGTTGAAGGTGGGAAGCATGAAGAAAGTTCTTATCTATGTTATTTTGCTGGCAGCGGTATTAGTTTCTTTGATTTCTACGGCCTGTACACAAAAAGTGGTTTACGAGCCACAATAAGAAGTGCAAGCTAACTTGATTGATCATACGTACTGAGAAGCGGTAGATTTTAACTGTGAGCTAACAGGTGTTATTAATAATTTTTCGGAAAGCGCTTTTTAATCTGTTCATTTTAAAAACGCCTTTGAACAAGGGAGGTTGATATGATGAAAGGTCGAAAACTTGTGCTCTCGATTTTTTTCATAACGGTTGTTTTGGTGTTTTTCGTTCTTACCGGTTGTACGAAGAGTGCGTTAGAAACTTCAGATGAACATGGAGAAGAAGTTGTAAGTTTTGACCTAACTACAAAACAAGATATAGATATTAAAGAGGTCGCAGAAAACTGTTTAACCGAAATGGAATTAACTTCGGATAAGTCAGTTTTGGCTTCTTTACCAGTTCCTGCTATTAAAAGGATAGAATACACCACTTTACCATTAAAAGTAGGCGAACAGGAAAATGTAAGAATATTCATTGAAGAAACCACACAAACAAATACTTCACGAACTTACTTTGTAGAGGTTTTTGCTATTCGTCCCGCTTTAAATAACGCTGAATTCAAAATAGCGGAAGGGTATATAACAATTCCAAAAGATTCCATAGGTGGCTATGTTGGTTTCTCGGTTAGGTTTAGCACTCCAGGTGCTTTGTACACAAGGGTAAAGGTGTATGATAGACCTGGTGGAACTTTGCTTGTCCAAAGAATTGGAATGTATGAAGATTATATTTCCTCTCCAACACCTCAAATAAGCTCAATTTTGTACACAAGTTATCCGTTGAGAGTCAATGAAACGGAACAGTTAGAGGTATTACTTAGCGAAACCAACTACGTGAAGGTAAATAGACCATATTTTGTGGAAGTGTACATAGATAGAAGCTATGGTTCATGGAAAGTAGCCGAGGGTAATGTAACACTTGGAAGTGGTCAGACATCGCAAAGGGTAACTTTCAACATAGTTTTCAATCAACCAGGTTCTATCTACACAAGGATAAGGGTCTACGACAGAAAAGGAGGTATATTATTAGCAGAAAGAACAGGAAAGAATGCTGACAATGTCGAAAATCAAAGCATAATCCCGAACGTTCCGTATTATAATCAGTACAGTAATTATGCCTATCCTGGTAGTACGTGTAATTTAACCTCTGTAGCAATGATGTTGGATTATTTTGGAATCACAAAGCCAGGGGTGAATACAGGTGGCTGGTCAAGGACCCCAGATTATCTTATTAGCAGGTTCGGAGGACCAGTTTACGATGCTGCAGGGTTAGATTATGTATTTAACACAATTGCCAGAGAAAAAGGTTCTAGTGTTAGGATGTATACAAAGCTTGGTACTGCTGCAGATTTGAGAGCGGAGTTACAAAGAGGTCCTGTAATTATTCAAGGTTGGTATACACGCTCGGGTCATGTGATGGTAGTTTTAGCCTTTGATGGTACAAATTACATTTGTAACGACCCTGCCGGTGTTTGGAACCAAGTTAAATATGGTGGATACCTTGGTGGAAGTGGAAAATTTGTAAAATATTCCAAGGATAATTTTGAGTGGGCATCTACTGATGATGGAGATGGTTTGATTTTGTACCATTATTTCAGATAATTCTATATAACTATAAAAGTTAATTGCAAAGTCTTCGCACCTCCTTTGGGAATTCTCACTCTTCCCAAAGGAGGTTTTTTGTACTACATGTGAGTAAGTAATTGAAACAGGCTTGATTAATAAACACAACCTACTTTTGTGTTATATCAACTGAACTTTGGGTAATGCGAACAAGAATGAGGATAGTTAGTAGAATAGAAAAATTTGATTGTAAGGAATTGGGAGCCAATAATTGTGCAACGCAAATTAGATTTTATGATATTACCAGATTTTTTGTGAAGGTTTATGTTAATTGAGATTGATTGCGTACAATTGATTGCGTACATTAGTTTATGATATAATCTTTTGTGGCAAAAAGACTTTTGATAGCCAATTTTATAGTAGAACACTTTAAAATTAAGCTAAGTAAATACGGAGGTATGAACATTGAAAAGATGGATTGCCTTGGGCTTGTTTTTTATGATTGTGTTTTTATCAAATTATATGTTTTCCTGGATTTTGCAATTTGAGCACTGTGATGTTTTATTTCCAGAAGGATATGAAGAGACTGCAAAACTTGTAGGTAAGATATTTGAAAACGTTAGGCAACAGGTTATTGAACTGATTGGCAACGACCCTGGAAGGATCACGATAATTTTACAAGACAAAGGAACCGTTAGTAATGGTTTTACAAATCCTCTATTTCACAGAACGATAACATTGTACATGTGGCCACCTGAAAGCTGGATAAGTTTCGAACTTCCTCTTGAGGACTGGTATACGTATTTGATTATCCACGAATTCACACATATGGTGCATCTTACATATCAAGATGAGTTTACGCAGCTTGTGAGTATTTTAATGGGATTTCCGTATTTGCCTCAGATGAACGGACCATTTGGAGAAGGAACAACGGTATTTGCTGAAAGTGCGTTTTCAAAGAATTCTGGAAGGTTGAACAATCCGTATGTTTCTGATGGGTTATATTACTATACCATACAAAACTTTCCATCTTTTACCTACAAGGAAATCATGCCGCCTGATGACTTTAGAGGAGGGCAACTTTACTATAACTTCACGGCAGGTTTCTATAAATACTTGGTTGACTCTTACGGTATTGAGAAGATGAAGAGATATATAGCGTTAACGTCCACAATTCTTCCAGATGTTGAAATAGGGTTAAAGTACAAAGATATTTTTGAGAAGGTTTTTGGTAAACCATTTGACGAACTCTACACAGATTGGATAAGGTCGTTGATGAAGTTGAATTACTCGGAAGGAGATTTGATATACAAGGCGCCAAACGCGAAGATATATAAGTTAGACCTTTTGGGTGAGAAGTTAGGGGTGTATTGTGTAGAATTTGGTCCAGCAACATCTTATATTGGTAGTGTCAATCCAAGGCTTGTTTTCTTAAGTAAAGATGGTAAAGAACAAGGAAGCAAAACAGTAATTGCGTTAGATATCAAATACGATAAAGACAAAACTTATGTTCTCACAAAGGCTGAAAATTTTGGAAAATATGAAAACCAAATTTGGGAGATTACTTCGAATAAGCTGATAGCTAAGGGCAATATTTCTGCATTTGATGTAGATGATGGGTATCTATATATTGCACAATACGATGCTAAGAAAATGAAAACGAGAGTTTCTGGGCAAGGTTTGGAACTGTCCATAGAGAAATACATTACTTACATGGATGTAGATAATGGCAAGTTGGCAATGCTTACTTCTGATTATGAAATAATAGTGTACGACTTGGTAACTAAAAACACGGTTGTCTTAGAAGACGATGCCATGAAAGGTCCTTATGTGAGACTTTGGGGAAATGGCTTGCTCTTTACAAGAGTAGATGGGAAGTATGTAAATCCTTACTATTACGATTTAGCCGAGGGAAAGCTTTACAAACTAGGTGAGAATCTCCTCGTATACGATTTTGTAATCGACAAAGACGAGTTATATTACGTAAGCTACATTCCATACTCGGTAAACACAGGAACGGGGGTTTATAAAATAAGGGCACAGAAAGAAGAAGTGAGTTTGGTCAGATACGAACCAGTATTCAAGTTCCAAGACAAGAAATATCAGTATGGTTCTGAAATTTCGTTTAGAATTCAGAAAATGACGAAACCACTCACTTGGATACCTATTTACGAATATGATATTGAAAACGATATACACAGAGGTTATATTATATTCACATTTGCTAATATTGAAAATGACACGTTTTTGGTCTTAACGCCAGTGTTTGATTTCATACTGACCGATACGTTGTTTGATATGACCTATTCTCAGTATATGAGCTGGCTTACGATGAAGGATAATTACCAGCTATCTGCAAGCTACTACTATCCAACGAACGATTACAGTCTTACCGGCATGCTCAGACTTGGCGGGTTCGCGTTGAGTCCAATAACAGATGTTTACGGTTATCTGACGTTTAGTTTCAAGACCAAGGACATAGGTTTGTTTGATTCTGTTTTTAGTTTGTTCACTGCAAATGTCCCAGTAGTTTATCTGAACAATATTGGATTTGGACTTTTGGTTTCATCATATGCTTTTGGAATGCCATATAATGTTCAGGTTTTTGGGTTGTTAAGCAATGACAAGCTTGAGGACCTCTTTGACCCAGAGAAGATAAAGTCTAATTTCTTTATCGCAGGATTAGTGGATATCGCACTTACAAAGTCTACAACATTTGAAGGTAAAGTTGCTCTCAACTTAAACCAGCCAGAGAAGGCAAGCTATGATATGTCAATAGCCTCTACTCTATTCACAGATAATGCGTTTCTTTTTAGGAACGCTATTTATCTGAGAAATAGCGGAATTACGCTCGGTGTTACGAATCCATCGGTCGAGACTATACTCCAACACGGTATATACACTCACTTCTTTGTGGAAATGTACATGCAAGGATTGAAACTTTATCCTTCTGTAGGTATATTTGCGCCGTTCTCAGAATTGACTAAACCTGTAGGGGAAAATCAGGAATTCTTGTTTTACATAGGTCTCAATTCATCACCACATGGTCTTCCTTTGTCTTTGTTTTCGCTAAGCCTACAGACTGAAGGTTATTAATCTAAACTCTTCTATTCTTTTAAATCAAAAAAGCGGCTCTTTCGAGCCGCTTTTTCGTTTTTAGTCTTCTTTATAGTTAATTGGAACGTAGTTAACAGAAGGTCTGCCGGAGTTCGGATTTTTGTAAAGACTCATCAACGCGTAGATTTCTTTTGGCATGTCTGTTGATATCTTGATACCAAGCTCTCGCGCTTTTTCCACGGTGATAGGGTAATCGTGGGTCCATTTTCCACTAACCAGGTCTTCTGCAAGTTTTTCAGCTTTGTCTGGATACTTTTCTTTTAGAAGTTCTGTCACGTATTCTTTCATCTGCTTCATTGCTTTTTGGGCGATATCTGCCAGAATCAGTGTCTGGTCGTCTATATCGTTGATATTCTTTTTTTCTACAACCGAAAGAATTGAAGCCGCAGGATATTGTCCAAGTTGCGGGTCAACGGGTCCCAAGACAGCATTTTCGTCCATTACAATTTCATCAGCAGCAAGAGCAATCAGTGTGCCACCTGACATTGCATAGTGCGGTACAAAAACGGTTACTTTGCCTTTGTGCTTTCTAAGAGCGTTTGCTATCTGCTCTGCTGCCAAGACCAGACCACCAGGCGTGTGAATAATGAAGTCTATCGGCATATCATCTGGGGTCATTTTAATAGCTCTGAGTACTTCTTCAGAATCTTCAATATCTATGAACTTTCTTATCCCGAATCCGAAAAAGCTAAACGACTCTTGTCTGTGAATCAACGTTATAACCCTGCTTTTTCTTTTTTGTTCGATCTGCCGTATAATAGCTTCCCGTGCAGAGTGAATGGAAAAGTTTTTGAAAAGTGGTGCAAATGACGAGAAAATCAAAACCATCCAGAAAATTTGGAAGATAATCGTGAAAATGTCAACCATCTCTCTCACCCCTTTTTCTAAAAGTTGTTAACTTATATCCATTGCGAGCTTCCCGGTAATGATAGCCGTTAGTACACCAACAGGGGCGTAAGCCCACTTCCTGCTTTGTAAATGTTACCTATTGGAGTTTTTATAGCGCTCTTCAAACTGAACATTCCTGATGGTACTGGAATTTGTCCTTCAAAAGACCAGCTAACAACGGAACTTTCTAAAGTTTCGTACATTTTTTTCAAGCATTGGTATTTTCTTTAGCCAAGACCTGTTGATTTCCCCAAGTCTCTCTTTCGATGGTGCGTAGAAAAAATGCCCTGTGGACAGGTTGTTTTTAGAACAAAGAACCCGATTTATGAGTAGTAGTAATACGGTGCAGAAATTACCAAGAATATAAGAAAACTTATGTCTCTCAAAATCAAACCTCTTTTAAAATCTTAACAAAGCGGTCTTTCTAACGTTGCTTTATTTTGCTAACTTTAATTATAGCATAAAGTCTTGATTTTGCTAACTTCAATTATACCATAAAGTCTTGACCTTAAATGAAAATTTATATACAATTAGACTAAGTAAAATGGAGAAAACTCTTTTTTTGATAAGGAGGAGGATTAACATGCAAGAAAAAGAACAAAAAGTTATTATTCTCCATGGATTTAACAAGGCAGAAATTCTTAAAGCAATGAAAATTATCAAGGAAAATTTCCAAGGGGAAGATATTATCTTTGCAAGCACTACTCCAACAAGCCTAACTTGGAAAGTGGAGGACTTAATCAATGAACTAAAGCAAGAACATGAAGAATTTAAAAGGATGCGACAGATAAAACAGCAGGAAGGAAAGAAAGGTGAATAAGGATAAACAAAACGTGTAAAAAAAGAGGGAGGTCTGAATCCTCCCTCTTTTGCTGAAGATTAGTATGTCAATGCCTTGTAAGCATCAATTAAACCGTAGCCAACGTATTTGTTCCATCCGCTCGAATTATATGTGTATCCAGGAATCTTATAAGCTGTTTTGATAAGTCTGCTTCTAATCGCCTCTGGTGTTGTGTAACCTTTTGCGTAAAGCATAGCTGCAAGCGCTGCAACATGTGGTGTTGCCATCGATGTACCTTGCAAGAACATATATGTATTTCCGTATGTCGGTGTCCAGGTTGTGCTGAGCACACCATCTGCGTATCCATCACCGTTTTGGTCAACACTTGTATCTCCACCAGGAGCAACAACGTCAAGGTAATGGTATACATACGCTTTTCTGTAAGGATCGTAGTATCTTGTGTAATTGTAGTTAGAATACCGAGCGCGTGTGTTGTCGTATCTTGTTGCACCTACTGCGATCGTTTCAACATATGCTGCTGGATAGGATAGCGAAGGTCTACTCTCATTTCCTGCTGCGCAGATAAGTGTTACATTTCTGCTGTAAGCATATTTAACGGCATCCATAAGAACTTGTGCACCGCTACCACCAAGACTCATACTCACTATTTTTGCACCGTTGTCAACTGCCCATCTGATACCAGCTGCGACATTATCGAGTGTTCCGGAACCGTCTGCGCCAAGAACCCTGATAGGCATTATCTTTATTCCATATCCTCCCCAATTAACTCCGGCAACACCAAGGCTGTTGTTTGTAACAGCGGCTATTGTTCCTATACAATGTGTTCCATGGCTCACATCCTGTGCCGGGTCTGTCGGATCGTAATCTCCATCGACAAAGTCATAGCCTTGAACGAATATGCCTTGCAGGTCTGGATGTGTAAAGCTAACTCCTGTATCAATAACTGCTACAACGATATTAGCAGATTTCATGATATCCCATGCCTGTGGCAGTTTGATATTGTTGTAGTGCCACTGGTATCGGTAGTATGTGTCGTTTGGTGTTGCGAGTGCTCTGTAAATGTAGTTCTTATCAACTGACTTGACACCTGGAAGAGAATTAAGAAGTTCTGGTTTTTCCGTTCTTACTGTTACGATTTGAACATCGCTGAATGAATATGCTCTGACTACTTCTGCACCAACACTTGATAATGCTTTAACCGCATCTTCTCTTGGCTCGAACTGGACAACATATTCTCCAGGAACGTAATCTTCTTCTGTTCCGGATACGCCAAGTTTCTCTGAAACCTCAAACTCACCTTGTGCGCGTGGTTCAAATCTTGGCTCTAATGAGTTGGTACAGCTGAATGTTACCAGCAAAAGTGCGAAAACTGCTGTAAGTAAAACAAACTTCTTCATGCTACGCCCCCTCCTATCCGAAAGTGTGGAATTGTTAAATGGATGATTGAATTATACAAAATTTAAGGTGCCATTGTCAAGAAAAAAGTCTGTGGTTTTTGATAAAAAAATAATAAAAACTTACCAAAGAAAATGCTGATTTCAAAGTTCTGGTTGTGCAGAAGATGTTTTGACAGTTATTTTCCCAAGCTCATGATATAATTTTTCCATGCGTTTCCAGATTTTAGAATACACCCTGTCGAAGTATTCCATGTAGAGTTTGTTTTTATGAACATCTGGATAGAAGATTTTTTCGATTCTAACCATGTTTTGAACAGCTTCCTCAAAAGTTTTGTATTTTCCTATACCAACGTATCCCACTATAGCGGCACCAAGTGATGCTGTTTCGTTCGTCTGTACTTTATATGTTGGAACACCTAGGATATTAGTAGTTATTTGACATACCTCGTCACTTTTTGAACCTCCACCTGAAAGACCTATTTTTTCCATTCGAACACCGGTTTTTCTTTCTATGTTCTTTTTCCCTTCAAGCAAAGCGTAAGCGATACCTTCGATAATCGCTTTATAGACATGCAACCGAGTATGTCTGTCTGAAAATCCTATAATCGCTCCTCTTGAAAAGGGGCGTTCGGGTCCTGCTGTCCACGTGGGCTGTATAATTAATCCGTCGCTTCCATCAGGAATCTCGCGCAGGTATTTGTCAAGTATTTTCTCCGGGAATGTATTAAGCTCCTCGGCTTCTCTGATTTCACTGTGTGCAAATTCTTTTTTGAACCAGGTAACCAACCAAAAGCCTCTGGATATTCCGATTTCTGGGTTATAGGCATTTGGTAGTATAGATGGGTATGGTGGAATAAACGGTATTACTTCAACGTATTTTGTTGTAGTTGTTTGAATTGTTGCCGTTGTTCCTAGACTTATACTTTCAACGTTTGGTGAAAGACAACCAACTCCAAGAGTCTCACATTGCTTATCCGAGCCTGCAGCAATGACCGGTATTCCTTCTTTCAATCCCGTGAATTGTGCCGCAGTTTTTGTGATATAACCTAAGATTTCGCCTGGATTAACAAGGTTGGGGAGTTTTTCTCTTTCTACACCAAAAAGTCTCCACTTATAGTGATATGGACTTTTAATCCAACATTTGTATTTGTAATCGAATGGAATGTATCCAACTTGAGAAGCCGTTGAGTCTATGTATTTACCCACAAGTTTGTAAGTTAGATATCCGGAAAGCAGTAGATATTTGTGGATTTTACTCCAAATCTGAGGTTCGAATTGTTTTATCCAATTGGCCTTGCTTCTTCTGTATGCCATTTCAGCTGTGGGAAGTTTTTTGATAAGCCAAAAAGCTAACTTCTCATGAAAATAAAGTTTTGGTTTTCCTACAGCTTCCCGTTCATCAAGCCAAATGAAAGCATCTCTTAAAGGATTACCATCTTGGTCAACAACAACTATTGTCGCTCTTTGCGTAGTTAGTGTCACAGCCTCTATTGAATTAAATATATTCCGAAATTTTTCTTTTAGTTGTTTCGTAGCTTTCGCTAAGCTTTCCCAATAAACTTCGGGAGATTGCTCTGCCCAGCCGATATTGCGTGAATAGTATGGTTCAAAGTCAACTTTTTCAGCTGCTAAAACTTCGCCTTTTTCTGAAAAAATGATTGCTCTTAAACTTTGCGTACCACAATCGATGGCAAGAATGCTCATCAAAATTCCTCCCCAAAAATAAAAATTCATTTAATGCGTTTCAAATCAATTATATCACCCTAACAGTGCTTTCATCACAGCTGTAATTACCTTAACTAATCATAAAATAAGTTTGGGGTGATTACGTATAATGCGGAACATTTCTGTCTTTACTGACACTTGTATTTGCGCGTTCAATCTTTGTTATATTTCTTTCAAAATTGGTAGACAGTTTAACAGGTGGAAATATAACAGTTGTGCAGTCCTACATAGGAGATTTAACAGATGAGAAGAACAGGGCTAAGAGTTTAGGGCTCATTGGGGCGGCATTTGGATTGGGATTCATATTGGGGCCTGCTTTTGGTGAATTTTTGAGCAGATGGGGATTTTCAATTCCAGCGTTTTTTGCCGTTGGGCTTTCTTTTATTAATCTTTTGAATATAATCTTCTTCTTACCTGATTCAAAGCCGGCGAAAGGTTCAAAGAAAGTTTCATTTGCATTCAACGAACTAATTTCGGTATCTTCCGCGTTAACTGGTGTAGCGCTTAGTTCACTGGTTACAAAATTCGTTGAACGTGATAAACCTTGCGAAACACTTGGAATATTCAATTCGGTTGATAGTATAATGAGGATACTCAGTCCGTTGGTAGGAGTTGCCGTAATATACAGTATCTTTGACCGTCTTTTCCTGGTTTGACTGAAGGTATTTTAGTCTTAATTGGTGGATTAATTTTTCTTTTCTTGTTTCTTCCAAAGATATAGTTACTTTGCTTCCAAAAGGGTAGCTGAGGCATTTTAACAATAATTATAAATTATATATAAAACAGGTCCATATTGAACCTGTTTTTAACTATTTAATTTATCTCAAGAGATCTTTTCTTCTTGTATATTCATTGTCTGCTTCAGTTGTTGTATGAGTCTTCTAACTATAGGTTTCCAATCTCCAACAATAGCCAAATCTGCAATTTTCATTATAGGAGCTTCAGGGTCTTTGTTTATGGCTATAATGTACTCACTTTCCTGCATACCTGCAAGGTGTTGTATAGCACCGCTTATTCCGATTGCAATGTAGAGTTTTGGTCTGACGACTTTGCCAGTCTGACCTACTTGCAGGTCTTTTGGCAACCATCCTTCATCAACAGCAGCCCTTGAACCAGCGATACCACCGCCGAGTAATTCTGCTAATTCTTCTAGTAATTCAAAATTTTCTTTGGAACCAACACCCCTTCCACCAGCAACTATTATCTTTTCAGCGGTTATATCTTTATGTTTGCGTACCTTTGCGATAATTTGTTGAACTTTGACTTTTATATCCTCTTCACTCAGTTTGGGAGTAAAGACGTATGCTTCGACTTCTCTCTGGGTATCAGGTTTTGGCAGAGGAAAAACTCCAGGTCTTATCGTTGCCATTTGAGGTCTTCGTTCTGGACAAATTATTGTTGCCATAAGATTGCCACCGAACGCAGGACGGGTCATGAGTAATAACTTTGATTCAGGATCTATCTCTAAGTTTGTGCAATCCGCTGTGAGTCCTGTTCTTAGTCTTGCTGCAAGTCGTGGACCGAGCTCGCGTCCGGTGAGAGTGGCTCCGAGAAGAAGGATGTCGGGATTTTCCGAAGTGATAACTTGATAAAGCGCCTCTGTGTAAGCATCGACTGTGTATTTTTCTAAAAGCGGATGTTCTACTATTATAATCCTTGTCGCTCCGTATTGGGAGATTTTATCAGACAGCTGGGTTATCTTATTTCCGCAAACTACTGCAGTTACTTCGCCGTCTAAGTCTTTTGATAATTCGACCGCTTTCCCAATAAGTTCTAAGCCAACATTCAGTAGTTCACCATTCCTTTGTTCACAGTAGACCATAATCATAATGTCACGCCCCTTTTAAACATGTCTATTGTTCACTTATTAACTTTTCAGCCTTTAATTTTGAAAGAATCAGTTCAGCAGCTTCATCGGCAGTGCCGTTGAAAATCGTTCCTTGTTCTTTTGGACCTTTTGTGAACGTTCTTCTAACTTTTGTAGGTGAACCTACCAAACCTACTTCGTTCTTGTCAAATTTTAAAACTGAATTGTTAAAGATGCTGATAGGTCTATCAAAGCATCCAAAGATATTTTCGACTCTCATATACCTTGGTTTATTGAGCTCTTTTGTACACGTCACTAAGCAAGGAATTCTGGTTGAAACTACTTCGTATGTGTTATCCAATTCTCGAGTGACAATTACTCGTTCTCCTTCAATTTTCAAATCAACAGCGTAGGCTATCACTGGTATCTTCAAGTGCTCCGCAATTTCAATACCTACTTGCGCTGTGTCTCCATCTATTGCCTGACGACCGGTTAATATTAAATCAAAACCCATCATTTGAGCCGCTTTTGCTAATATCATACTGGTAACCCAGGTGTCCGAGCCTGCGTAGAGAGGGTCAGTTATTAACACTGCTTCATCAGCTCCCATTGCGTAGCTTTCTCTAAGGATAGCTTCAGCCGAAGGAGGTCCCATCGTTATTACAGTGACCTTTGCTCCGTATTTATCTTTGAGTTGTAGTGCGACTTCAAGCGCATTCTTATCTTCAGGGTTCATTATTGACTTGACGCCATCTCTTATAAGTGTGCCTTTTATCGGGTCAACTCTAACCTCTGTTGTATCTGGAACCTGTTTTGCAAATACTATAATTCTAAAACTCATCATTCACACCTCACTTTATATAGTGTGATGCTATAACCATTTTTTGAACCTCGTTTGTTCCCTCGTATATCTGGGTAATCTTTGCATCCCTCATCATGCGTTCTACAGGATAGTCTTTTGTGTATCCGTAACCTCCAAATATTTGAACAGCTTGAGTTGTAACCTCCATTGCAACGTCGGATGCGAACTTTTTAGCCATCGCGGCGTCTGCACTTGTCAAAATTCCTCTGTCTTTTTTTAATGCTGCGTTATAGACCAGCAATTTAGCAGCTTCCGTTTTTGTTATCATATCCGCGATGTACCATTGAATTCCTTGGAATGAGCCTATAGGCTTTGAGAATTGTTTTCTTTCCTTAACATATTTCAACACCTCTGCAATGGCTCCTTCCGCAATTCCAAGAGCTTGTGCACCAACACCGATGCGTCCTCCATCGAGGGTCTGCAAAGCAATTTTGAACCCCATTCCTTCGCTTCCAAGGAGGTTTTCCTTAGGGACTTTACAGTCCTCAAAAATTAACTCGGTTGTTGAGGAACCTCTAATACCAAGTTTTCTCTCGGGTTTTCCTATTTTAAAACCCTCGAAGCCCTTTTCCACAATAAATGCACTGATACCTTTTGTCCCTTTCGATTTATCTGTCATTGCAAAAACAATAAAGACATCAGCTTTTCCACCGTTAGTTATAAATACCTTAGAACCGTTAAGTACGTAGTAATCACCAACGAGTTTCGCCGTTGTTTGTTGGTTTCCGGCATCACTACCAGCGTTTGGTTCGGTTAATGCAAACGCGCCAAGATATTCTCCTCTAAGAAGAGGTCTAAGGTATTTTTCTTTTTGGTGTTCTGTGCCCCACATGTATATTGGATAGCAGCACAAAGATGTATGTGCAGACAGGATTATCGCAGTTGTTGCACAGTATTTCGCTATTTCTTCGACGGCGATTATGTAAGTTAGGTAATCTCCACCTGCACCACCAACTTCTTTTGGGAAAGGTATGCCCATCATACCTATTTCTGCCATTTTTTCTACCGTCTCGGTTGGAAAATATTCGTCCTCGTCAACCTTTTGTGCTAAAGGTTTAACCTCTTTCTCAGCGAATTCACGAAATAGTTCTCTTGCCAATAATTGCTCTTTCGTCAACAAATAGTCCATCACTTATACCCCCAGTTCAATTGTAGTTTTTCTATAGTTTATTCAAAGTATTTTAGTGTGAAATTATTCACAACTCAATTTCATTATATCACTTGTTTGGAAAATGTTAAGCACAGTTGTGAATAATATCACGTAAAAAATTCGATAACTTATGAATTTTCAACCGCATAATGCAAGAAACTTGAGTATACGCTTGTTTTCTGGGTTAAGCTATCTGATTTGCTTTGTCTTTTGGGCAGAAAGCGTTTTTAGGTAAGAAACCTACTTTTTAAACGGTTTAGCTTGGATGTTATAATATCTAAGAGAGTGATTAGAGACATCTGGAACGGAGGGGATTATTTTGAAGACGGGAATAAGGTTGTTCGTGATATTCATGATAAGTGGTATCGTGGTGACTTTTTCTTTGTCTTGGATTATCGAGTTTTACAAGTACCAAAAACGTTTAGTGCCATTGGATAGAGTAGAGAGATTATTTGATAGTGCTGTGCGAACGATTAAAGAAACCTATCCCTCAGAAGATAGAGAAGAAATTGCAAGAAGGGTCTTGGATGAATATCATAAGTATAAGCCAAACAGAAAGAAAATGCTTCCTATCGATGTCTTTAAGGTTATCCAACCCGCACTTTCTGTTGTTAATGACCAGAATTTTAGGCTTTATCCTCCCATAGAACCTGTTTATAGTGTTTTGCCGTTTACAGTAATAGTGGTTGATGGTAGGGCCATTGTATCCTCAAGTGCGGTGGAAGATATAAAAGCCGGTGATGAATTACTAGAAATCAATGGGAGAAAGATTTCAGAATTAATAAACCAGTTGTTGCCATATACATCTGGCGAAAATTACTCTATTCGCGAGCAGCAATTATCATCGTTAATACAACTGATTCCTGAGTTAGTTGATAAAAATAAAGATAAAATTGGCATTTTTTATAGGCAAAGGGAGTATAATATAAAAGTCAAGAGCGATGGTGTAGAGAAAACCGTTGTTGTGAAAACGATGACTGCTATGAGTTATCCACGTGAAAGTGCCCAGTTTCCAGCCCTTCCAACGAGAAGACCTTTCGAGTTCTATAAGGAAGGCGATATTGGAGTGTTTAAGTTTGGAACTTTCACCCTCTCCGGAACGATTTATAACAGTTACAGAGATTTTGTAACGAACACACTGGTTCAAAATAACGATATGAAAGTAGTTTTAGTAGACCTGCGTGGGGTTGCTAGCAGGGATTTTACAATCTTCAAAGAATTGTTCGAACATTTTGTGGATAAGAAAACATCGGTTGAGAGATGGATTTCCATAGTTAACACTGCCTACAATATGAGCGTGCTTAATAAGTACGGTGTAGACTTTGAAAAAACGACAAACGAGTTGCTCAGAATAAAATTTTTCCACACATTTGAGCCAAGAGAACCATTTATTAAAGCAGATGTTTGGGTTCTATTTGACAGATACACATCAAATGCGGCTCTGGATTTTATATATACATTCAAAAAGCTCCGTGAAGATAGAACCATAGGCGAGCCAACGTTGATGAAGATAAACCATACAACCGAAGTGGATTATAAATTCGATGATTCGGCTAAGACGAGTTTTATCTTCCCGAGTGCTGTGATAAATGAACCTATTCAACATGATGCAGTGTTAAAACCGGATTATGAAATAGAGTTAACTACAGAAGAAAGGATTAACTATGTGAAAAGTATAGAGGATGTAATGTTGAACAAAGCATTGGAGATAATAAGAGAACGTGCAGTCAAGCGGTGACAAAGAATTTATCTGGAGCGTTAGGCGGGTTCTTAGAATCGATAAATTTTTCATTCATGGTACATTCATGGTATGGGAACATTCTTTATTATATTTTTATGTCCTTGTGTTTTACAAAATCGAAGGAATTACATAATTTAGTATCGTATTTATATTCTTGTTGATTTGTACTAGCTATTTTCTTTTTCTTAGATTCTTAAGCAAAGAAAAACTTGCGATTTTTTATACGTGTTAGCAATAAGCACGACGGTTGCATTTTCTTCTTTAAGTGCTGTGACCTTCTCTGGTGCAATTCTTTTCTTTTTATCGGACTTGCTCCTTTCATATGATAAATATGTTAGAAAAATTCCAAACAGAGATGTGTTAGTTCTAACGTCGTATTTTGCTGGGCAATTACTTATCACGATAAGTGCAGTTCTTTAATCTAACGTTGAATTCTCAGAAAACAAGGCCAATAATTCAACCAATTTTCTCAGGTCAGTAATGAACAACTCTACACTGCCGTAATTATATATTGTTTTGCTAAAACTATCTATCGTGCTATTCTTTAAGATGCGTTCGAGTTCATCTGATTTTGGAAGTTGCTTGAATCGGCTATAGAGGGCTGGTATTCGTTTAGAAATTTTTGTATTAAAGTCTCTAAATTCCTGCAAAAATTCATAGACCTGGTTATAAGAAGCGTTGGAAAGCTCTATTCGAAAGGCAAATGGATGATTAAATCGAGAACCGAAAGAGTACTTACATACCAAGTTTTTAATGGTTAGAATGACATTTAGCTCAAGTAGGAATTCAAAACCTACGTCTGCAAAAGCCTCAAAATGCTGGGTAAGGAAGTTGTTATTTAGTGATATTACGCATTCAAGGTTGTTAAGTGTATTTTCCACTTTAAGAAACAAGTTATTGTAAACTTCATTATACTTAAGATATTCAAAAGATAACGTATTTGAGATTTTAAATTTTTCAAAATTTTCGCTGTTGAACGGTAAAAGGTTTTCGAGAGGTAGAATTTCGTTGGTTTCATATTCGTTGACGTTAAAAAAACATTCATTGATTTCCTCATGGTACCGATTAATTGGTTGCAGGCCCAAAAAATTCACAATATTTAGTGAATGCAAGTCTATAAATTTTTCGCCATTTATCTCCAAGATTGAAGGAGCATAATAATCCAGAAGTTCTTGCAAAGCGAAATTTGGGTCATGGTAGATTTTCAAAAGCTTCCCCCCTTGAAAAGCGAATCTTCGGCAGGGCAATTACTTTAGAGTTTCTCTCTTCTCCCTAAGTGTAAAAACGTAAGCAAGAACTTCTGCAACTGCTTTGTAAAGTTTTTCTGGTATCACATCTCCAAGTTCGGTGGTGTAGTATATCTCCCTTGCAAGTTTTGGGTTTCTGACGATTGGAACGTCGTTTTCCCTTGCTATGTCTATTATTCTCAATGCAACCCTGTCAACCCCTTTTGCAACCAATACTGGGGCAAAGTCTTTTTCTGGGTCATAACGTAATGCACACGCGAAGTGTGTTGGGTTGGTTATAACCACGCTTGCTTCCGGAACTTCCTGCATCATTCTGTGCATAGCGTATTGCATCATTATCTGCCTTTGACGCCTCTTAATCTCAGGGTTTCCCTCTATTTCTTTAAATTCTTCCTTTACCTCCTGCTTTGTCATCTTGATACTTTGTTCGTATTCATAGCGTGAAAAATAGTAATCACCTATTGAAACAACTAATAGGGCTATCGAACATTTGATTATAAGCTCTGTAAAGGTGCCCCAGATAAGTAAAGCACCGTCAATTAAACTGGAATCAGCGGTTATCATTATCTTTTGGAAATTACCTTTAATCACACTGTAGCCAACGAAACCCACGATTAAGAGTTTTGCAATAGCTTTCGCTAATTCGAAAAGAGACCTAAGCGAAAACATCCTTTTGAGCCCACTTATTGGGTTGAGACGGTTGAAGTCGAATTTCAAAGGCTTGAGTGTGAAAAGGAACCTGGTTTGCAGTAATCCAATTATGAGGGAAAAAAGTGCAGCACTGAGCACCAGAAAAGAAAGGGACAGAAAAGCGGGTGTGAAAGGCTTGACACCATATATTAGAAAGTCCTCGAAAGTTCTTATCTCGACATCTGATATCTCGAAGGTGGATATCGTTCCGTTCATTAATGCATTTAAGAGCTGCTTACCAGTAAATAAAAAAAGAGTTGATACAAATAGAAAGCCAAGGCCGGAGATGAATTCACGCGATACAGGAACTTGACCTTCTTCTCTTGCCTTTTGTCTTTTACGTGGTGTTGCCTTTTCTGTTTTATCAGGATCCGCGAATAGTTGCAGATTTATCTTGGCTATTTTGATAGTAACTGATTGAGATATGGTTCCAACCTGTAAACCATCCGTGATATCAGTTCTACCCATACAGGAATCATCCCCACAAGCACAGCGAAAAGTATCAGTGTAGAAGCAGGCATAGCAACCATGAAAACGTTCATTTGAGGAACAAGTCGAGAGAGAATTCCAAAAAGCACGTTTATTAAGAACATAAGACCTATTATAGGTAACGCTATTTGCAAGGAGAACAAAAACGCATCGGTAAAAATTCTTACATATTGTCCACTAATGTCTTTGAATGAAATTTCGGAGATAAGAATCGGATATTTTTGAAAAGACTCAACGACAGCTTTGTAAAGAATTAGATGACCTTTTAAAGAGACAAATATGTAAACCGATACCAAGTAGATAAATTCACTTGTTAAGGGGGATTCTTCCATTGTTGGGTCTAACGAACCACTTACATTGAATCCCGACTGGATACCAAAAATTTCGCTTCCAACATAGACTGCGCTAACAATGGTGTATCCTATCAATCCTATAATGAAACCTATGAAAAAATTGTACAATGCCGAGCCAACGATTGTGATTATCGGCAGAGGCAAAGAAACAGGAATAACAACATTAGGCAGTGTGACATATCCAAGTGCTAGAAGTAGTATAACCATTATCTCCAATGGTAATGAAAACCCTGCAAATAGCGGTGCTATTACCATCATTCCTGTTAGACGTGTAAGAATTAATCCGTAACTTAATGCATACCTTTGAAGCAAGTCGTAGAACTGATTCATGTTCAACAAAATCGCCTCACTTGTTAGGTGAAAGCTTTCAAAAGGTCAAGGTCTACAGAATCATTTCTTTTGCGTCTCCATGGTTGTGTGATAATTATACAACACTTTATTTCTCGGACTGTCGTTGTAGTAAGGTCTTGTACAATGTGTACATCCGGATGTAAGGAAGGCTTTTGAGATGTCTATAGAGCTATCGTACTTTAATATCTTTAGATTGCCATATTCATCAAAATCTACTTCCGGTGATTCGTTTGTTTCGAACATCAAGAACCTGAGTATTTGGATTTTTCTGTATCGTTCAAGAGATGGTGGTGTTAAATGCGCGAGTCTTGTTCCCCGTACTGGAGTAAAAGCAAAGAGTGCGACTTTGACGTTGTAAGTTTTCATTAGCTTGAATATTTCATAGAGTTCTCTGTCCGTTTCTCCAAGTCCAACGATAACATGCGTTGTAATTCTTCCTGGATACTTCTCTGCTCCGTAACGTATCAATGAGAGGGTATATTCTAAGGGCCAAGAACGATACAATCTGTGAAGATTTTCAGAAACTACGTCGATAGCAATACCTAAGTCGTTAACTCCTGAATTCATTAGTATATCGATTTCTTTTTCGTTTTTCATACGTGTGGAAACAGAAATGAGTAATTTATTGTTGGTGTCAAGAACTCTCAGACGTTCAACAACGTTAAGTATATCTTCAAAGTATCCTTTGTAATTAACAGTCTGAATGCAAACACGCTTGAACTTTAAGCTTATCGAATTCAAATCTTTAAGTTCTATTAATTTCCAAACTACTCTAGACAAATATGAATTATCACTTTCTGAATCTCTTGCATGTGTGCAGTAAGCACAGTTATACATACATTCCCCATCAAGCATAAGGTAAGCAGTGGGCATCTCATCTGGAATAGATTCTCCATTAAGCAATTTCCAGGTCCAGTAGGAAGCTCTCAGAACCATATTCAGGCAGTCTCCTCTTTGGCGAATTGTATTTCGTAAAGTTTGTAATAAGCACCTTTCTTTTTCAATAGCTCAAAGTGTTTACCTTCTTCAGCAATTTTCCCATCAGCGACAACGATTATTCTATCAGCGTTTACAACTGTAGAAAGCCTGTGTGCTATCATTATGACGGTATTTTCTTTCGACAATTCTCTAACTGCTTTCTGGATTTTGTGCTCTGTTTCTACATCAATATTGCTCGTTGCTTCGTCGAGTATGAATATTTTAGCACCGAATAACACAGACCTTGCCAATGCTATCAATTGCCTTTCACCTGCAGAGATACCTTTTCCTCTTTCAACTATCTCAGTATATATCCCTTTCGGTAATCTTTGTATGATTTCTAATGCTTCGACTTTTTCAAGAGCTTTGTAAACTTCTTCTTCGGGTATTTCATCGTGGAAAAGCCTGATGTTGTCTAATAACGTTCCACTGAATAACACCACATCCTGAGGAACGGCTGATACTTCTTTTCTCAAAGCATGGATGTCGTATTCTTCCAGTGGTACATTATCTATTAGAATAACACCTTTTTGTGGTCTGTACATTCCATTTATAAGGTTCATTATCGTTGTTTTACCTGCACCGGTTTCGCCAACAATAGCGACTAACTCTCCTGGAGAAAACGAAAGATTTACACCCTGCAAAACCCAACGTTTGTTGTCATAACTAAACCACACATCTTTGAATTCTATGACTCCTTTTTCTATGCTCTTTTTCCCGTTAGAATTGCCTTGTTCTTCTTGTGGTTCATCCAAAAGCGCAAAGATTTTCTCGCCGCTGGCAATAGTGTTTTGGATTATATCGTACTTTTCCGATAAATCCTCGATAGGTCTCATGAACGTATCAATGTAAGAAACAAAAGCGTAAAGGTCCCCAAAGTTCAGCACTTTGCCTAAGATATACTTAGACCCGAACCAGATAATAAGCGATAAAGTGAGGTAATATAAGAAGTTAATCAAAGGTCGAAAGATACCGAAAACGTAGAGTTGATTCATTCTAGCTTTATAAAGCTCCCTGTTTATTTGGTCGAATTCTTTCCTTTTGTAATCTTCGGCGTTGAATAATTTAATCACAGGCATTCCAGCCAAGTTTTCAGCGATGTATGCATTGATACGTGCAATGTTTGACCTAACAGCTCGGTATGCCCTGATATCAAAATACCTGAAAACAATCATTGCTACGATAATTACGGGGAAGATATAAATGATATCAAGGAAAAGTCTTGAACTAATTCTCCACATCATTATGATTACACCTGCAAGTAGGAAGACATCGTTGACAATACTGGTTATAACTGATGTGAAGAACTCTTGGACATTTTGTGTGTCGCTTGTTATCCTTGTTGTTATTTGTCCACTAGGATGTCTATCGAAGAAAGACATAGGGAGCTTTAATACATGGTCATATAGTTGCCGTCGTAAGTCGTAAACAACTCGACCACCGATGTATGTAGTAACAAGTATCGAAAGGTACTCAAAAAGGAAAATCCCTCCTGAGACGATAAGGAACAGAAGGGACTGTTTTGATATTCCCGAAAGCTTTTCGGCTGTCTGCAAAGACTCTGAAAGTATATATGTGTTTATAGCTTTCCTCACAATTTGCGGTGGTAAGAGTGCTAAATATGTAAGGACAAGCACAACTACGATAGCCAAAGCTAAAAGGTGCCAATACGGTAGAGCATATTTTAATAGTCTGAAAAATACACCAGCTTTTTTCTTACCTTCTTTCTTTATATTTTCCTCGTTTTTCACAAAACCCACTCCCCGTAGCATAAGTTCTTCAATACCTTAGAACTCAACCTTTCCTGTAGATTTGGATTTGTAACATCGTTCGTCGGCAAGTTTCAACACTTTATTGATGTCGCCTTCTTCTGGGTAAAATGCTACACCGGTTGAGAAGGACATTTCAGTAGACTTTGCAAAGCACTCGGAGATTCTTTCCACAACTTTTCGAACGACGTTTTTGTCGACTGAGTCGATGATGAGTACTACCTCATCGCCACCGTACCTGAATGCTAAGTCATCTTTTCTTACATTCAAGTTTATACACTTACCTAATTTCTTAAGCACTTCGTCACCTTTTTCGTGGCCATACATGTCGTTTACAAGCTTAAATTTGTTCAAATCCATGAAGACGACTGAGAATTGTTTCAATGGAGGACTGGACATGAATTCTTCCAAAGCCCTGCGAGTTCTTAAGCCAGTTAATGCATCAACCTCGGCTTTTTCTTTCATTGTTTCGATGAATCTTCTATTTTCCAAAATTAGAACCATTTGGTGTCCTAAATCTTTTAAGACAGCGAGTTGGTACTCGGATATAGGTTTGCGGTCAAAATTGTTATCTGCTAATAGCAAACCAACAAGTTTGTTCCCACTCTTAAGAGTCATGATAGCGAACTCGTTAACAATATCAAACTCTTCAGCGATTTCTGGTAAATCTTGTTTTTTTACTATATGAGGTTCGCCATCAAGGTATCTGGTTATTTGCTCCTCGCTTATAGCTTTTCCCTCGTATAGCAATTCTAAGGCCGAATTAAAATCTTTAGAGACCGTTTCCAAGAAATCTGACATATTCAGTTCTATGTCTTCAATGGCTTCCCAGATTCTGTGAGCTTCTTCTTCAGTCCTAGGACCTAGAGCTTTCTGAAAGACAAACTGACCGTCAGTGTGGTAGAAAAACATGGCTCTGTTAAAAGAACCTGAATAGCCTGCGGTTATACCTGTTAAAAAAGCGTACAAAATCGTATTGACATTACTCTCCGGTTGCAACGCATATTCTGTTATAAGCCTTGTGTTCACGAAGCTTTGCGCTAATTTTGTTGCCGTATGATGGATCGAGAAAAGTATTTTTGAAGCTTCTTGTGTTCCTTCAACAATCATCTTTCTTACTATTTCTGGAACAGGTAGTTGTAAGTCGTTGTAGTTTAATACAAAATTACCAAGCTTTGTTCTTAGTTCGGCTTTTTGCTCCTCAACGTTATCTACTACCAATATTTTATCGAGTTTAGCATTGCGCATTTTTCGAGCAATTCTCCAGAGTTTGTAAAGATTCTCTGGAACTTTTTCAGCATCGTAGTGTACGTAAAGACTCACATCAAAAGGAATATTGAACTTTACTATTTCATTCAAAATATAGGAGATATAACTATCCAAGTAAGCTATCTTAATTCTTCTTTCGAATTCTTTCCAGTGCACTACTCTCACCAGTAGTTGCTTCGCTATCCATTCTAAGAATTCTTGGTCTCTCTCATCGAAAGGTGCTTTGAAGTGACTGTCTATATCAATTTCTCCAAAAACACTACCGTCATTGCGTAATATAGGCACAACGATTTCACTTTTCACATGAGGGCTGCAGGAAAGGTAATTGGTTTCCAAACTAACATCTTGCACCACGAACGTTAATTTTGTTGCAGCAGCTTGTCCGCAAATACCTCTTCCAACAGGTATTCGCACGTGTTCTGTTGGTTCGCCAACGTATGGACCTAAAACAAGCACACCTTCTTCGTTTTCGTCCATCAAATAGAATCCTGTCCAGTTATAATATGGAACATGTTTATCCAAAAGCTCACAGATATTTTGCAAGATGTTCGCGTTGTCAAGTTTTGTAATTTCATCCTTTAATTTTGAGAATATTTCGGACTTGTCATAGTAATCTCCTTCCAGATCTCCGTGTCTGAAATGTATAACAGCTTGGTAGACAGCATCGGCAAGAGACGAAAATTTCCCTTTTTTCCAAAGCGAAAAGACGTCGAAAACAATTACTTTCTCATGCTTGCCGTCAACAACAACCCAATCTTTTTCACCAATCCCTACTATAAGGTAAATAACAAAATCCTCACGCGACAATTCCAAATCGCGGGCATTTTTTCGAAGCCTTATGGAAAGTTCTTCTTTCATCTTTTCCTTGTGCTCGTCGTATACATGTGAGAATTCGGTCAATTGATTGCGAGAAAGATTAGCCAATTTTTCGTAGAAATTTTCAAATTGCTTTGCGTAATTCTCAGTAATAGGTTTGAATGGTAACTTCGTCCAGAATTCCTTCCAAAATCTCTTTTCGTAGGTAAGTATTTCCAAAAAATCGTCGACATGATTTTCAATTAGACTCCTCATCTTCGTCACCTCGGAATCTTTCCTCAAGAATTTGGTATTTCATATCATCGGTAACTAAAATTTTCAAAGTACGTCTACCGTATGAAACTTCCAAAATATCTCCGGGCTTGACTTCGTAGGATGGCTTTAGAATCCTTCCATCTTTTTTCACAAGTCCAGCCTTTGCAACTTCTTGAGCTACGGTTCTTCTTTTTATTATTCGGTTTGTTTTAAGAAATTTATCCAAACGCATGTACTCACCACCGGAACTTTTGAGTATTGAGCACCTTGTAAAATATTATACCACAAAAAATTACTTAGTTCGAGATACGAACAAAAATCATTCGTACCACATTTTCTTATAATTGTTTGACGCGTTCCATAACATGTATTCGTTTATTCCTAAATCTTTAACAGCTTTTACTTGTTTTCGAATAGCCTCTTCGTCGTATACGATATGTCCTTTAATCCACGTTGCAGTAAATGACTGGAGCCAAGGTCTTATTCTCGCAGGGGTTGGTACATGCAGATTTCTCCTAATTCCGTCTTTTAGAGCGTTGTAAATCGTCTCATATGGGTACGCATCAGGTACACTGAGCCCAAAAGAGCCTGGTGCATAATGACTCGGGTAAAACATCGGACATATGTAGTCAACAACGTTCGAAATAGCTTCCCAATATTGACCGATACCTACGTCATCAACAGCAGTTGATACAAGTCCGAAAACATCCGCTGCCAAAGGAATGTTGTAAGGTTCAAGCTTTCTTTTTGAGTAAATTAAAAACTTCTGAATAGCTTCTGCGAAGGACTCATCTCCGACCTGTCTCAAATTTACGCGCTGGCGAGTTTCCTTGGTGAGCTCTGGAAATCTGACGTAATCATATTGAATTTCGTCGAAACCAACTTCGGCTGCTTCTATAGCGACCCTAACGTTGTACTCCCAAAGCTGTCTATCGTATGCCGATGCCCACGGTACTTTGTAGATTCCCATGTAAGGTTCTCCAGTGTCTTTGTATACTATCGCCCTGTCTTTGTGAGCACGTGCATAAGAAGGATCCTTAAAACAAACAATTCTTGCGATTAAGTATAAGCCTTGGTCCTTAAGTTCTTTTACGATC
This sequence comes from Fervidobacterium pennivorans DSM 9078, assembly GCF_000235405.2. NCBI lineage: Bacteria > Thermotogati > Thermotogota > Thermotogae > Thermotogales > Fervidobacteriaceae > Fervidobacterium > Fervidobacterium pennivorans. The sequence goes on along the minus strand of NC_017095.1, from coordinate 1,208,508 downwards.
TTCTTCATTTCTTCTTTTTTATAGAAAGCCTTAGCATTTGCTTCAGGAACAATTTCAGCTGCGGCATTTGTTTCGAAAAGCATAAATCCTTCATCGTCTTTAACATCTATAACAAATGCGTTTATATTTGTTGCTTTTGCAAATTCTGTCCACTGTTGTATCTTTTGAACGTTACTAACTGATGTTCTTGTGAGGTATATACCTCTTACATCATCGATTCTTGCCTTAATCTTTTTGAAGGGTTCGAATACGAGTTCGTCGTATTCTTCACCTGTTATAGATTTTAACGAGTTGCTTAACGAGCTTGAACGGACCCATCCTTCCTTAAATCCATTTGGTGTATTATATCTGACTTTTGAGAAATTAAGTTCGTTGTACGTAACTTCATCTAGCTTTTCAACATACGTAGCGTATTTCAGCTTGTCTATAACCTTTCCGTTTTCAGGGGAGTCAAAAACATTGATATTGTAAGCAATAACGTAATGATATTTGGAGGGCGAAACGGTAATGCCAGTTTTAATGTCCACATCTTGGCTTTGCTTTATAGGTTCTACTTCGTTTTCTTTAGCATTACTCTCGTGGGTACCTTTTTGGTTAGTTTGTTCTGTGTTAAAGGAATTCTGGCTTTCTTCACTTGATTGTCCTTCGTTTTGCTCTGATTGGCTATTGTTATTCTCAACGTTTGCATTTGATAAATTGGTATTGGTCAATTGTGGTTTCAGTAAGACCAAACTGGCTTCTGAGAGTTCATTTGTTGTTGGTGGAAATATCTTGATGTAAAAAAATGTATCAGTGCTATATGTAGTGACACTATCCATTATGGTCGTTAAGTGCGGTGCCTCTAAATAAGTTGCTGCACTATTTGAAGAGAAGTTTAAGTTTTCCAATTTTTTTGTGCTTATAACACCATTTTCAGGAAATATCAACGTAAAGAATATGATAAAGGTTATGAGAAAAACCAATGAGGCAACTATGCCAATTTTGAGTTTCGTTTTTCGGATTCTTTCTATCATCAACTTTCCGCTTCGGCTAAGTTGATAAATCTTGTTCAATTTTCGGTACTCTTTTTCTGTTTTTTTGTCTTTTCTCATGTTTTTCCTCCCTTGCTTGGTCTGATATGGAGTATATAGAGGGTTTAAGACTTCTGAAACACTGCATCATAATGACTTTTGGTGGTTCAAAAATAAGTTTTAGAGGACAAAGTCTACTACAAGACCTTCAAGACCGTGTTCTACTAATTTACCATATTTCTTTATTTCTTTGACTGAGTTATAACATTTTCACGATATGCATTAATCAATTATAGCATTAACAGTAAGGATTTGAAGGGTTTTTCTTTTCTGAGGAAAGATATTTTTAAAAAGGTATTGACTTTTTTTGCCAGGGGTGTATAATCAATCATCCGCTGAAAAATGGAACAGCGGTTAGAAAGAAAGATTTTAGGAGGCGTTATCGCATGAAAGGTACAGTTAAGTGGTTTGATGCAAAGAAAGGCTACGGTTTCATCACAAAAGAAGACGGAGAAGACATTTTTGTTCACTTCAGCGCTATTCAGGTTGATGGGTTTAAAACACTCAAGGAAGGCGACAAAGTAGAATTTGATGTTCAGAACGGTGCAAAAGGTCCTCAGGCAGCCAACGTAAGGCTTTCAAAGTAAGCTTTAGAGGATGAAAATGAGCCCCCAAACGGGGGCTTTTTTGTGCTCGTAACAGGAAAATTTTGTTGATAACGATTAAGATAAGTTTTCTTCTATCAGATTTTATTCTTTTTCTTTTTACATAACCAAGAAGTCTATTGACTTTTGAAACCTACTGGTGTATAATTAATCAACCGCCACAATAAGGACGGCGGTTAGTAAATAAGATTTTAGGAGGCGTTGTTACATGAAAGGTACAGTTAAGTGGTTTGATGCAAAGAAAGGTTACGGTTTCATCACAAAAGAAGACGGAGAAGACATCTTCGTTCACTACAGTGCTATTCAAGTTGAAGGATTCAAAACACTCAAAGAAGGCGACAAAGTCGAGTTTGATGTTCAGAACGGTGCAAAAGGTCCTCAGGCAGCCAACGTAAAGATTATAAAGTAAGCCTTTGTAGAGGATAAAATTAGCCCCCGAATTCGGGGGCTTTAATTTTGGTTATTCGTTTTCGTTTTTTGATGTTGTTGATTTTCTGCTGTCAGTGATATAGAAGCCACTACCTTTGAATACAATTCCTACTCTACCTATCGTTTTTGTCATCCTGCCACCACACGCAGAGCATGATATCGTTGGAGATTCGTTGAATCCATGCATGTGAACTTCTTCGTTTCCGCAGTTTTCACACACGTATCTGTACATTGGCATGTTATCACCTCCGATGCTAACTATGTTGTTTTTTGTTTGTTCTGCAAATAATTATACCGGCAAGGTTGTGAAAATTCAACATCTTTAACGTTAAATGCTGTTTTATTCTCAATTTAATCGGAGTCTTAAATTACTTAAAAAAGGGGGCTTGACAAGAAAAAGGTTTCATAATATTATTTTAACGCGCAAGCGAAAGAGGAACCTTCAAGAAAGTAAGGTCTTGACAAGTTTTACGAATGTGGTATAATAGAAATCGATATATAAAGAGTGTTCCGGCGTAGCTCAACCGGCAGAGCGGGTGGCTGTTAACCACTAGGCTGGGGGTTCGAGTCCCTCCGCCGGAGCCAAAAAGAGGACGACTTAGAGTCGTCCTCTTTTTTTATCAGCAAAGGCAAATTTTTTACTAAGGTTACTACATAAGTATGTCACTAATAACTTTGTGTCAATCCGAAGTTTTAACGTTAGTGCAAAAGTATAAGAGAGTTCATAAGTTGTTTGTAAAAATAATTCTTTAATGAAGTATTAAGGTTGCTAGAAGTTTTCGAAATTAGCGGTCTTTTTACTTTCTGTTCAGACAATTTTTTCTGAGCTATTTGTGCCAGTCTTTTTGTATCAGTTTTTGTTAGCAATTCATCGGGGTATAGAGTGAAATCTGCAGCAGGTAATATTCTATAATAGGATTTACCTGCTAACTTGTAACAGTGGACCCACGTGAGAATAGGAGTTACATCAACAACGCCCTTTATAGGATGATAAGTTACGTTTAGTATTACGCCCTCATCTGTACCAGGGGCTTTCATGTTTGAAAGAAAATTACCAAGTGAGTAAGCTATAAGTTTTGTCTTCGGGCCGTATTCTACAAGCTCAATGTGCTGAAGAACATGGGGATGGCTTGCAATAACCATATCTGCACCGTTGTCCAACGCAAGGTATGCAAGTTCTATTTGCTCTTTTGTAGGGGTTGTTTCGTATTCGTTTCCATAGTGAAAATAGACTATGAGCACATCTGATATCTTTTTCATTTCATTAAGAATCGAAAGAAGTGTTTGTTTTGAGATATACATGAACATGTATTTGTACTTTTCATCAATAGGAATACCATTTGTTGAATAAGTGAATGAAACAAATGAAATTCTAAGACCTTTCACTTCAATAATCTTGTACAGTTCCTCAAGTGGAGTGGAACGAGCACCTACGTATATTAATTCGTGTTTTTTTATTTGTTCCAACGTTCTCTTCAATCCTAAGACACCTCTATCAAGCATGTGATTATTTGCCACGTTGATAATATCGAACCCTGCATATTTCAATGCATCAAGCACTTCATCAGGTGAAGAGAACCGTGGGTAGCCAGTATGCGGTTGGCCACCAAGAGTAGTCTCAAGGTTACAAAAGGCAATATCACTTTTTTCAATGTATTTTTTAATGTGTTCAAAGATATTTTCAAAATGGTACTTTCCATTCGAATAGGCGGAATTTACAGTAGGCATATGGAACATAACATCGCCAACGAATGAAAATGTTATCTCTATGGAAAATAAAAAAGAACTGGCGAAAAGATTCATGTAAAGAAAGATTGCCCAAAAGCTGACTTTGTAAACTTTCTCCATTTTATATGCATTTGATAAATCCATAGTGGCCTCCTAACTTTACAATCAAATGTATTAATAAGAACCCGGTTTCCCGGGTTCTTTTTTACGATTACTTGTCCGTTAAATCATGCTTCCTTCACTGTACGTTGATAAATCCTCGCTTTGAAGTTTTTCGGACAACTTTCTAAGATGTTCCTTTTCTTCATTGATGATTTCCTCAATTGGTTTTGGGTCGGGAACTATTTGTTTGATTTCATTATAATAAATTATCGAATCTTTCTCGACCTCTATAGCTTTTTTCAAAGCACCAAAGATAGTTTCCGGAACCGTTTCGTTTTCAATTTCCGGGAAGATAAAAGCTTTTGCGTAAGTTTCTGCATAACCGCTCACTTCTTCATTTTGCCAAGTTGCCAGTGATTGGTCTTCTTGGTACTTTTTCATTAGTTCCTCGAATCTTTTTGCATGTTCTCTTTCTTGCTCTGCAAGTTCTTTGAAGAATTCTTTGAGTTGCCCTGTAGACTTTTCGGATAGTTTAGAGTAGTAAGCGTAGCCCGCTGATTCTACTTTGATAGCGATGTTGAAAAGTTCTCTCCCTGTCATGTTCACACCTCCCTAAATTTCTTAAATCAAGTACATTTTTAAATTTATTATACCACGAAAAGGTGGTAATTACAAACTCAGTAAATAGCAAAGTTGATAGATATTTACAGAAAATTGTAATTCCTGCTTTGTTTTGTAACTGAAAAGTGGTATAATCTAGCAAAATAACATTATAGGGAGGAGGGGAAAACATGGAACACTATGGTTGGCTGAGCTTGTTACCGCCAGTTATTACTGTTGCGTTAGCACTTTTGACTAAAGAGGTTATCTTTTCTCTCTTCACAGGAGTGTTTGTAGGGTATCTTATAGTCAACGGCTGGAATCCTGTTACTGCTTTAATTGATGCTACAGACGGTATCGCTAATTCGCTTAACGATGGGTGGAACATAAGAATCATATTGTTCTGTGCTCTCCTTGGTGCTTTTGTTGGTCTGATGCAAGCAACAGGTGCCGCAAGTGCCTTTGGAAAATGGATGGCTTCGAAGGTTAAGAGTAGAAAGGGTACGCTTATCATAACATGGCTTTTTGGTATCTTCATATTCATCGATGATTATTTTAATTCCTTAACAATAGGCACCGTTATGAGGCCTGTTACTGATGAACAAAAGATTTCAAGAGCGAAACTCGCGTATATATTGGATTCAACGGCAGCCCCAGTAAGTGTCTTGGCGCCTATTTCAAGCTGGGTGGTTACTATAATGAGTATCATCAAAGGTTCAGATGGCTTTTCAAAGCTTGGTGTTAGTGAATTCACATTCTTTATCCTACTCATACCTATAAATCTATACGCAATACTAGCAATACTTATGGTTCTTCAAACCATACTCAGAAGGGACTTCGGGCCAATGGCAAAAAGTGAAAACCGAGCGCTCAAAGGTTTGGGACTTTACAATGCAGAATTTGGTCAACCAACAGGTGAAGTTAAAGAAGGTATAGTTGTCAAGGAACGGGCTAGAGCGATTGACATGATTTTGCCAATTCTTGTTCTTGTCGGTCTTGCGGTGATTTTCTTCCCAATTACTACATACCTTGGAGCGATAGACGGAGAAAACATACATACATTTTCAGAAGCAGTGAAGTCTATGACACTCAAAGAAGCGTTTAACAACACTGATGCCTCCAAGGCCTTATTTTATGCATCGTTGTTTACATTAGTTTTTGCGTCGATATATTTTATGCTAAGAGGATTACTTACAATCCAAAAAGTTGGAGAAGCTATTGTTGGTGGTATAAAGTCAATGGTTCCAGCACTTGTTATATTGACCCTTGCTTGGACGATAGGAACGGTTATTAAGAGTTCACCGGAAGATGGTGGATTGGGACTTTCGAAGTATCTTGCTCATGTAGTCACAAGCGGCGGTTTTCCATTGTGGGCTTTACCGGTTGTTGTGTTTATAATTGCAGCAGCTATTTCTTTCGCCACAGGGACAAGCTGGGGAACGTTTGCGATAATGATTCCTATTGCCATGCCAATTGCTATAGCGCTCGCTGAGAAAACAGGTGCTAACCTTTTGAACAGCGCACTTATTACAGTTGGTGCTTCAATTGGCGGTGCGATTTTTGGAGACCACTGTTCACCTATATCAGATACTACGATTTTATCTTCAACAGGAGCTGGTTGCCCGCATCTTGAACATGTCGCCACACAGATGCCTTACGCTACGTTTGTTATGGTAATCTCTGCACTGGGTTATTTAATTGCCGGTATATTTAATAGTCCAGTAGCTGGTTTCGTTTCGGCTCTTATAGTGTTTTTCATCGCTTATGAAGTCATGATACGCGTTAGAAAACCTGTTGAGGAATAATGGGTAGGTTAATCAAGAATAAAACCTGGGGTTGACCCCCAGGTTTTGAATTTTTCAAGTGGCTTTTTATCAAATATCGTCTTGTATATCAAGTTTATACTCTATCAAATCCTCTGGTGAGAAGAATATGGACATTTCTCTTTCGGCATTTTCAACAGAATCACTTGCGTGGATGAGATTTTTAGTTACGGTTAGTGCAAACTCTCCCCTTATTGTTCCCGCCTCTGCTTTAAGTGGATCAGTTGCTCCAACGATGTGTCTTACCATTTCTATTACTCTCGGTGCTTCTACAACCATTGCCACAACAGGTCCGCTCATCATGAAGTTCACAAGTTCTTCGTAAAATGGTTTACCTTTGTGTGGTTCATACAGTTTTTCACATTGCTCCTGTGTCATCCAAAGAAACTTTAGACCGACGATTTTTATTCCTCTTTGCTCGAATCTTTTCAATATCTCTCCAATGAGCCCTCTTCTAACTGCGTTTGGCTTAAGTATTATAAAAGTTCTCTCCAAGAAATCACCTCCAGATACTCATAATTTGAGGAAAGCGCACTGAGGATAGTATCCATCTCGTTATTTGGATATTTTGTTAGGACAAATGTCGTATTCGTTTCTTTTTTGGTTCCTGGATAGTATTTTGCATGAAAGACATCTCCCAAGTACTCAGGGAAGAGCCTTTCACCACACAACTCATTTTTGGTTGACTTCAGACCGCCCAGAAGTTTGTTGATGTCAAGGTTGTATTTTTTAGAAAACAGTTCAAGTACTGCTGCTTGGATTGCAAACTTAACCTTCGGATGGTTTGGAAAATGTTCTTCAAGTATACCGGTAATGACAAAAACATCTTCGCAGTGCAGTTTTTCAACGATGCTTCTGTACTCTTCAATTACCCCCATAAAAATTTTATAGTTCTCACCGTTTTTTCTAATTGGTAGTATTGCTCCTGTTCCTGACAGATTATTTTCTTCAACCCGCAGAACTATGTATTCAAAGTTATCCTTTCTCTCCAAGTTGTAGAAAAATTTCACTTCACAACACCTCCAATGCATTTTAAAACTCTATACCTTGGTCTAATAGCTTTTGATAGACTTCCGCCGCAAGTTCTTGCGACAAAGAGTTTATTTCAGAAAGGATGGTTCTTCTTTCATCTGGACTATATGATTTCAAAACTTCAACAAGCTCGTTTGCTGTAATTGAGGATGTTTTCACCCTGGAAACAATCTCTTCCCGAGACAGTTTTATTGGTTTATTTTGATTTGTTTCTTGAACGGAATTTATTGTTTCTGGTTGTGAGGTAGTTGAAGTGCTTTCTGGAGCCTCACCTGTAACTGTTTTAGGTTCTGTAAGGTTTTCGGAGTCGCCCATGACGTTGAATCTTTGAATCTTACTGTTAATCGGTAAAGAAATTGGAGTGTATCCTATTTCAGTTTTGACAGCTATCTCTCTCCACTTTGGAGTTACTACAAGACCACTGACTTCCTTTACGTTATCCCTCGCCAGTATGAAGAGGTATTTTCCGTCTCCCCCAACAAACCACGCATAGTTTTCCGCAGAACCTGATTTTCCGTATATTTTTCTTCCAGGCATTTGTGCAGACCGGGAAGTTCCTTCGGTAACTACTTTTTCCATTGCCCTGAGTGTCAGGATAGAAGCTTCTAGCGGTGTCCTTTTATCAAATTCCTTGGGTGGTTTAACAACATTTACTAAAGCAGGTTTGTACGAATAGTATACGTACCCATTCTTATCCTTAACGTACTCAACAATTCGTGGTCTGATGACTAAACCTCCAGTAAATATTGCTGAATAACCTTGCGCAACATCGGCAACGGATGTTTCTAAGGTCCCAAGTGCCAAAGTGGCATCGTTAGGATAGAAACCTGATATCATCAATGTATTCTTTAGGAAATTCGTAACATTTCCTTGTCCAAGTTTCAAAAACAAATTGATAGATGGTATGTTCAAAGAGTGTGCGAGCGCATATTCAATAGTTACTTTCCCTCGGAATTTCTTGTCAAAGTTTTCTGGTTCCCATCGCCCAATTTTGATAGGATTGTCCGGAAGAAAGTCATCAAGATTGTACCCTGCCATAAATGCAAGGTAATAGTAGAATGGTTTTATAGCTGAACCAAGCTGCCGACGCCCATTAATTATACCAAGTCCATACGCTGCTCTTATTTTTCCTGTTGAATGCTCAACTATCAACCCAGCCCATTGGTCTTTGGTTATGTTAGAAACTAAAAGCTCTTGCAACTTCTTGTCAATTGTAGTCCTAACTCTGAAGCCATTTCTTAAATCTCCGAGTTCAAATCCAAGCTCTTTGAGTTCTGTAACAATTATCCAAAAGAGATCCTGATCAAATGAACGTGCAAAATCATTTGTGTTTCTTATATCTATATTTTTAAGTTCCTCCAACGCACGTGAATATTCAAGTTCAGTTAATACTCCGGCCTCCTTCATTTTTCTCAGAACGTTTTTTGTGAAGTCTTTATTCAGCTCTTTCAATGGATTGGCTTTTTCCGGAGATCTGAGTGTTGCAGTGAGCATTGCAATTTCAAGAGGTGTTAGTTGTTCCAGGGTTTTGTTAAAGTAAAATTTTGCAGCTGCTGGAAAACCGTAAACTCCATTACCTAGGTATACAGAGTTTATATACATTTCTAAAATCTCATTTTTTGAGTAATTTTGTTCCAACCAAAGTGCAATAAGTGCCTCTTTTATCTTGCGTTTCCAAGTCCTCTCCTGTGAGAGATACAAAGTTCTTGCTAACTGTTGAGTAATGGTGCTTCCACCTTGAATTTCATCGGTGGTGATTATCGTAAAAAGAGCCCTAGCTACTCCTATAAGGTCGACACCACTGTGAGTGTAAAACCTCTTATCTTCAGATACTATCACACTGTCCTTAACGAGTACTGGAATATCATCAAAATCAACCCAAACAGTCTTTGGACTGTACAATGGTGTCCCGTCAGAATATTCAACAACCAGGCTTGTTGGAATTTTGTTCTGTGGCGCTGAGAGATTTGCAGTATATCTGTTGTAGATCACAAGAGGTGTAAACAGGGACAAAAAGAAAAATGTTAAAAATAATGTGAACAAGAATTTCTTCAAAGTGATCCCTCCAGCTTCAAAAGATATTCTTTCCACTTAATCATAGATTTACCATTTCTTGCTGTAAACCCGCCTATAGAATCTTTACCAACAACCCTATGACATGGAATATACAAAGGCAATGGGTTTGATGCCATAGCGTATCCGACAACTCTTGCACTTGTACCGCATATTTTAGCCAATTCTCCATACGTTATGATTTTACCATAAGTCACATTTTCTTTCAAATATGACCAAATCTTTTCAAAGACGGGACCAGTCGAATACCTAACTGGAAAATCAAGAACTTTCCGTTCACCGCAAAGATACTCGTTAATCTGTCTTGTGAATATGTTATTTCCGTATTCTGGTAAAATATCTTCAGTTAGTTGGATTTGTTCGCAGACGTCATTTCTTGTAAATATTAAAATACTACCAATTTCTGCTCTAACAACTGAAATCTCAAACTTTTCCACATTTACGCCCCCTTGCTCTAGTTCGTAAATTTTGCTATCAGTTGATATTATTTACTAATTGGTTTAAAATAAAATTAGTCACTAATCTTAAATGTTTGGTCTGATAGACAAAAGAGGTGAAGTTATGGATTTGGAGTCATACCTTAAAAATGTTACCATAAAAGAGTCAAAAGATGAAAGAGAGAGCTGGGACGACTATTTCAAAAGATTAGCCAGGTTAATTGCAGAAAGGTCCACCTGTGTTCATAGAAAAGTTGGTGCTTTAATAGTAAAGGACAAACGAATATTGGCAACTGGTTACAATCAACCCCCCTCTGGGTTTCCACATTGTGACCAGATTGGTTGTATCAGAGATGATTTGGATATTCCATCGGGCAGGAATCAAGAAATCTGTTATGGCTTGCATGCCGAGCAGAATGCGCTTATGCAAGCCGCAAAATTTGGGATTTCAACAGAGGGTGCCACAATCTACGTGACTCACAAGCCGTGTTCTGTTTGCGCACGCCTTATAATCAATGCCGGTATTAAGAGAGTAGTGTACATAGAGGGTTACCCAGATCCTTTGACCGATTTCTTTTTCAAAACATGTGGAATAGAAGTGTATGGAGGTGGGGAGAGTGAAGGTAGATAAGCTGCTCAAGTACATAAGGGAAGATAGATGGCCCACGGTATGGTGTCCAGGTTGCGGGAACGGAATAATACTCAAAAGCTTTTTGGAAGCTTATGACCAGACCGGTTTGGACCCTGATCAGACAGCCGTTGTTTCTGGAATAGGTTGTTCATCAAGATCGACAGGTTATCTTGATTTTAACACGATGCACACGCTGCATGGTAGAGCTATAGCTTTTGCGACAGGTGTAGCACTTGCAAGACCGGATTTCAAGGTCGTTGTGATGGGTGGGGATGGAGATATTACAGCTATTGGTGGCAATCATTTCATTCATGCGTGTAGAAGAAATATCAATCTAACAGTCATAATATACAATAACATGATTTATGGAATGACAGGTGGTCAACACTCACCTACAACTCCGGCTGGAAAAATCGCTGGAACAATGCCATTGGGTAATGTTGAGGAGCAATTCAACGTTGTAAATCTTGCTCTTTCTGCTGGTGCTACGTATGTTGCAAGGTCAACAGTATATCATTATCAGCTCACTGTAAAATACATAAAAGAAGCGCTTCTCCACAAGGGTATTTCCATTGTAGAAGTTCTCACGAATTGCCATACATACTACGGAAGGTACAACGGATTAAGGGAGCCTTGGCAGATGATGGATTACTTCAAAAACAATACTGTCATGAAAGAGAAAGCTGACCAAATGACAGAAGAAGAGCTTAAGGGCAAAATCGTTATAGGAGTGTTTAGAAAAGATGAATCTAAGCCTGATTTCTACACTAGATACAGACTTACCTATGCTAATCAAAGTAAGGGGGAATGACAATGACAAGGCCTTTTTCTATAAGGATTGCCGGAATTGGTGGACAAGGTAATTTGCTTGCAGGTTACGTTTTATCAAGAGCCTTTGTTTTAGCAGAAAAATATGTTGTCCAGACACAGAATTACAGCGAACAAGTACGTGGTGGACCTAGTTACTGTGATGTTTTGGTATCAAACGAACCGATACTATATCCAAAAGCTGTGGTATTTGACTCTTTGATAATAATGCATCCATCTATGGTTAGCCAGGCCAAATTCGTTGCAACCAATGGTATAATTGTTTATGACAGCACGTATATAAAGGACATTCCAAACGAATTCAGACGAGTTACGAAAAGAATAATCAATATTCCAGCCAGCAAACTAGCGATTGAAAAATTCGGTAACGTGATGGTCTCAAACATGATATTGCTCGGGGCCTTGGTAAAGAGCACGGCTTTGGTTGATTTTGATACGTTGTTTGAAGCTGTAAAAGAGGAAGTTAACCCTAAATATTACGAACTGAACGTGGAGGCGATCAAATTTGGAGCGGCGCTTACGGACAAGGTATACAAACCTCGCATTGAAAGAAAAAGAAAAAGGACGATTGGGTTCGAATAATCTCAAAGAATCATTTGAACATGCAATAGAGGGTATTGTTGAATCAATAATATCAGAGAGAAACTTAAGGATACATTTTTCAATAGGGTTATTGGTCATTGCCGCAACATTTTTCCTCCCAGTAAAAAGGGAAGACACATTGTGGATTATATTCGCTGTTTTCTTTGTCATCTGGTCAGAACTTGTAAACACTATTATCGAACATCTGATGAATTTGTACAGTAAGGAGTACCACCCTGTAATAAAGATAATCAAAGATGTTAGTGCGGGAGTTGTGTTGTGGGCAACTCTTTTCTCCGTAACAGTCGGAATTATGGTCTTTGGTGGTATTCTATTTGACTGGAGTTTGGAAATAGCGAAGATTTTTGCTATAATATCAACAGTTACGTTTCCGTTACTCAGTATCAAGGTGGTGAGAAGTTGGAAAAAGAAAAAATAAAAGTAATGGTTGTTGATGATTCACCATTTATGAGAATGATTCTAAAGGATATTATCGACAAAGAAGCAGATATGCAAGTTGTTGGTGTAGCAAGGGATGGAATGGAAGCCGTTGAGCTTGCGTTGAAGCTCAAACCAGATGTAATTACTATGGACGTTGAGATGCCAAAGTTGAACGGTATTGAGGCACTGAAGGAGATAATGAAGAGAGCACCTACGCGGATTATAATGGTAAGTAGCTTGACAGAAGAAGGAGCAGAAATAACACTTTTAGCACTTGAACTAGGTGCCGTTGATTTTGTAACCAAGCCTTCCGGTAGCGTATCTATGGATTTCAGAAAAATGGGACCAGAGTTGGTGCAAAAAATTCGAGATGCTATGAAAATAAATATTTCGCAAATCCTTCTTAAGAGAAAACCGTTGGCTAATCTCCGTGTGAAATCTGTAGTATCAGGCAAAGTAGTTGTTATAGGTGCTTCAACAGGGGGGCCAAGGTCTTTGGATCTCGTAATCCCGCCTCTTCCAAAGGATTTTCCTGCACCTATTTTGCTGGTTCAGCATATGCCTCCAGGATTTACGAAATCCTTAGCACAGAGATTAGATAGAATTTCCAACCTGTCTGTTAAAGAGGCAGAAGAAGGTGATGTTCTTAAACCCGGATGGGTTTATGTAGCTCCAGGGGATTATCATATGGGTGTCAAGTATCAGGATAAAAAAGGTATTATCTATCTTGATAAAAACACAGAAAAAATTAACAACGTAAGACCCGCAGTGGATTATACTCTCGATAAAGTTGCAGAAATCTACAAAGAAAATACTATAGCTGTTATTCTTACCGGAATGGGAAAGGATGGTACAAAGGGTGCCTTTAAGGTTAAATTCTTCAAAGGTGTTGTCATAGCCGAGAGCCAAGAAACTTGCGTGGTTTTTGGTATGCCCAAGTCAGTTATAGAAGAAGGTTACGCTGATTATGTACTTCCCGCTGATAAGATTCCAGAAAAACTCGTAGAACTTGTGTAACTTACAAGCTATGATAAAATAGATTTAGCGAGCCTGAAAAACTAAAATAAAGAAGGAGGGTGTCAAAAGATGAAAAGAGCATTTTTAGTTTGTTTTATTGTTGTTGCATTATTCAGTAGCCTTTACGCAGCAACGTTTAAAGATGTGCCGGCAAACCATTGGGCTTACGAGGCTGTTGACCAATTAACCAAGCTCGGTATCTTGAGTGGTATGCCAGATGGAACTTTCCAAGGAAATCAACCTTTAACTAGGTATCAACTTGCTGTTGCGCTCTATAGAATGTTGAATATATTAAACGATAGGATTTCTGCTGTGGAAAAGAAGCTACCTACTTCAACAACATCATCCCAGCAATCGCAACAAGTTGCACTTCCAGCAAACATCGATGCGCAACTTAAGGACATTTCAAATAAAATACTTGAACTTGCAACAGCTGATAAAAACATCAACACACGAATTGATAATTTGATTGCTCAGGTTAATTCTTTGTCATCGACTGTACAGGATTCTTCTAAGCAGCTAAACAACTTAAAAAGGGATTTAGATGATCTTAAAGCACTGTATGATGCTTTGACAGTTAAAGTAACCGAGATGAGGGGTTTAGTTTCAGTGACGCCTACAGGACAGAATCTTAACGAGTTGTCGAAAAACGTTGATGATGTGAGGAACGAGGTAGAAAACCTAAAGAAGAGGTTAACCACTCTTGAGCAAACAGTAACTTCTTTAAATCAAAGAATTTCATCGCTTGCAACTACGGAGAGTGTCACAACTCTTTCTTCAAAAGTTTCCGGAGTCGAGAAAAACGTGAAAGATTTACAGGATTCTGTAAACTCTATTCGTGCACAACTGACAACGCTATCAACAATTGAAACAAAAATTTCAAATGTAGAAAGAAAAACTTCAGAGATAGATGCTATCAAACAGTCTGTTTCCGAAGTCTCAAAACTTCAGTCAGCCATTTTCGCAGACGTAAATAGCATGAAGTCTGATATTAGCAAATTTAAAAGCACAGTTGATGCTCTTAACAATGAGATAGTCGGACTTAAAAAAATGGACTCTTCTTTACAAGACGAAATTGCAAATCTGAAGGTCGAAGTGAACGACTTAAAAGTTGAGATTATCAATTTAAAACAAGTTGACTCTGAAGTCAAAAACGCAATTTCGACAGTTGAAAGAAAAGTCGAAGGTCTTGAAAAACAAATCCAGGATGTCGAAAGTCTTAAATCAGAAGTTACAGGCGTTAAGAACAACATTTCAACGCTTTCGGGAGATGTTGAAGCATTAAAACAGAAGAACTCACAGGATGTTAAAAATTTGAAAGATGAACTTGCACAACTAAAGAGCGAAAATGATAACTTAAAGGCAAAGGTGGCAGCGCTTGAAACAAATCAAACGGGTAACATATCTTTGATCCTCAGTATTCTTGGGGTAATATTAGGAGGTGCAGCCCTCTGGTTTGTTATTCAGGGGCAGCAATGATATCAGCATAATCGATTTGTTTTAAAGTTTACTCAATTGCTGGTCTTTTCGGACCAGCTTTTTTCTTGTAACTTTTGTGGAAGATTGAAAACGGTAGAAAAATAGAGATGAAAGGGTGGTAGTCGAATGGGTTTTTTTATGCCAACTAAAGTGCTGTACGGGAAAGATATTGTTCTTAAGAATAGAGAACTTTTTCAGTCTCTCGGTGAGACATTTCTCATTATTACTGGAAGAAGTTCGAGGAAAAATGGTAGTTTTGACGATATTTTAGACGTGCTTGAAGGAAAGCATGTGTACATATACGATGAAACTCCCGAAAATCCTCCTCTGGAGGTTGTAAAGGAGATATCAGAAAGATTCGAAGACGTTGATGTAGTTATCGGACTTGGTGGTGGAAGTCCAATGGACACTGCAAAGGCTGTGGCAGTGCTTATTGAGAACAAACACTTGAAACCCGAAGACTTGTATGACAAAAGTAAATATCAAAGTGCAAAACCGATAATATGCATTCCTACCACGGCAGGAACTGGTAGTGAGGTTACTCAGTACTCTGTGCTGACTGTAAATGGCAGAAAACGTGGTTTTTCACACGAATGCGTGTTTCCAAAAATTTCATTTGTTGATTATAAATACACATTTACGTTAAGTGAATCACTAACACTCTCTACAGCTCTTGACGCATTATCTCATGCAGTAGAGGGATTTTTATCAACGAGAGCTACACCTTTCAGTGACATGATTGCAATTGAAAGTGTTAAGATAATCAAAGAGTATCTCCCAAAGTTAATGAGTGATTTGGCTAATGAATTCTACAGAGAACGGATGATGTTTGCATCAACATTGGCAGGAATGGTTATTGCTCAAACAGGGACTACGGTTGCACATGCATTGGGTTATTCTTTAACAACGGACAAAGGTGTAAAACATGGACTTGCTACAGCTGTTTTTTTGCCATATGAATTGAGAATCGCAAAAAAATATGGGTGTGAAAAAGCTAACGTTATCATCGATATGTTCGACGGTTCACTGTACGAATTCTACCGTCTTTTGAACGTAAGACTTGATACTTTAATCACTGATGATGATATACATTCATGGGCATCAATTGTAATAAATGCTTCACATCTTAGTGTTACACCAGGAAAGTACGACTTAGAAACCATTGTTGAGGCGTACAAAGAGGTTAGAGAACATTTTTGCTGAGATAAAAATTTCAGTTATAGGAATTGTTCTGTTCTTCAGTACCATCAATACATATGGTGTGCTTACCACTTCTTTTCGCTTTATAGAGTAGTTCATCTGCTCTTTTAAGCACACTTATACCATTGGTGTCATCGTTTGGCAAGATTTTGGTAATACCTGCACTTATTGATATTCGAAATTCTTTTATATCAAGCGTATCGAGTTTATCAATTATCCTTTGAATAATTAGACCAGCGGATTCCAGGGGAGTATTAGGAAGTAGTATTGCAAATTCATCGCCACCAAATCTTGCACACACGTCAGTATTTCGTGTGTTTTCCATCATGACTTTAGATAACGTAATTATCGCAAGGTCGCCTTTGTCGTGACCAAGGGTATCGTTGATTTGTTTTAATCCATCTAAATCGATCATTACGACACACGAGTCACCACCGTATCGTTTTATTCGCCTAATTTCAGCTTGTAACATCATCACGAAATACCTTCTGTTGAAAAGCTTGGTCAATGGATCTCTAAATGAGGCTTCTTCTAACTTCTGAATATAGTAAACACTGTCTATGAAGTTAAGGATTACCGCTGCAATATTTTCTAAACATCTTTTCGTAGCATATTTTGGTAGCGCTTTATAAGACATTTCTAAGCTTAAGGTTTTTTCATCTAACCGGCGTTCGTAGTTAATGGTTTTGTATAGGTCCCTCTCATTAGTTTCGATTTTATTCAGAAGTTCGAAAAATTTTGTTTCCTCGTGTGTTTGGATTCTTCCAATCGCTCTTTTTATATTGCACTTTTCTTCTAATATCTTTGCCAGTTTGCTTATGGCATCATGGTAGCTAGTTTCCGAAGTAGCACTAAGGATGGAAAATAGAATATCCTCTTCGAAATCTCTGATTTTTTGTTCAGTGACATCGACTCCCACACTTATTGTTCCGAATGGCTTACCGTTTTTGGTGAGTAATTTATTTTGCCAAAGCACTGTAATGGTTTTTCCGTCTTTTGTTATGATATCATTTTCAAATGTTTTGCGGGGTTCAACACGCCCATTCATGATATCGTCAAAAACTCGCTTAACTGTACTCTTTATATCCTCTGGAATAAATATATCAAACCAATTCTTTCCAAGAACTTCTACCAAACTGTAGCCTGTTTTTTCAAGAGTCCAGTTGTTGACGTATGCAATCTTCCCTTTCTCATTTAAAACAACAAAAAAAACAGGAGCAAGCTCAAGGTACATTGTTAACGTTTCAAGCTTTTCAGTTATAACTTCATCGATAAGTAGCTGTTCTGTTATCACTTCACCTAAGGTCCAGTAGTATTCTTTGGCTTTAAACGTTAAAAGTTTTATCTTTTCAGTTTCTGGTGTGTGCAAAGTTATAATATCTTGTGAAAAGCCATTCTTATTAACGCGCTTGATTATATCAGAAAAGTCCGGCAAGATACGAAAAACGTTTGTTAGATTCTTTAGGCAAACAGGAACATTATCGGAGACTTTTAAGATTTCTCCGTTTTCATCGAAGATAAGTAAAAATATCTTTGACTTTTCAAGGGCAACTTTAAGGGTTTCAAAATCTAAAATAAGTCCGTTGCTTTGGATATACCCCACCTCGTTTAGTTGAATTTATGAATTTTACAACACATTTAATTATATCATACTGTTAAAGTATTTCCAACGTTAACCCGCGATTGTCTTTATGGTATAATATAATCAGTGTAAAAAATTCTTGGAGGTGAACTTTTCGTGGAGGATCCACTGAGTTATTTATGGTATGCGTTTTTCATAGTTCTGTTGATTATGATATCGGGATTTTTCTCGGCGTCAGAAACTGCGCTGACATCTGTTAGCCGTCACGAACTGCGGCTTCTCGCCAAAAGTAAAGAAGAGCAAGAAGAGGAAGAAAGTGAAATGCACTTTTTTAACAAATTGCTCACAGCACTGTTGATATCAAACAATTTGGTGAACATTTTAGCTTCCTCCTTAGCTGCAGTAATGTTCTCGCAAGTAGTTAAATCAGAATCGCTTTCAGCAATACTTTCTACACTTGTGATGACCTTCTTTTTACTTGTATTCGGAGAGATTACTCCAAAGATTTTGGCAAGGCAAAACAGTGAAAAAATGTTCGAAAGAAGTATTAAAATCATAATTTTTATTTCAAAGATGTTGTCGCCAATAATTACTATGTTTATTGCAATTGCCAACGCAATAGTTAAACTTTTAGGTGGGAATGTTGTTCAGGAAACACCTTTTATAACAATGGATGATATAGCCTCTTATCTGGAGATAGGACGTGAGGAAGGGTCCATCACACACGAAGAGGGATTAATGATAGAGCGCACAATTGAAATGGACGAGACATTGGTTAAGGAGATAATGATTCCAAGGATAGATATAGTAGCTATTGAAGAAAGTCAGACTTTAAGAGAAGCAATGGAAATCATTGTTGAAGAAGAATACTCGAGAATACCTGTTTATCGTGAAACAATAGACAATATTGTTGGAATCTGTTACGCAAAAGATGTGCTCAGCTTCATTGCTCGAAGAGGGATGGATGTTGTAGACAAAGTTTTAGTCAAGGAACTGATAAGACCACCTCTCTTTGTGCCTGAGTTTATGCCTGTATCTGAATTGCTAAAAGAATTCAAGGCCAAGAAGGTTCATATGGCTATAGTTGTTGACGAATACGGAGGAACAGCTGGTATCGTCACTATGGAAGACATACTTGAAGAAATCTTTGGTGAGATAATGGACGAATACGACGAAGGAGAAAATACCGGAATCAAGAAAATCAACGATAATTCCTACTTGGTTGACGCTACGCTCTCACTCAACGACATTGAAAGGGAACTCAGGATAGAATTTCCAGAAGGGGAATTTGACACATTAGCAGGGTATCTTCTCGAAAAGTTTAAGCACATTCCGAAGGTAGGAGAAACATACGAGGATGAGAGAATAGCTTTTAAAGTTGTTGCTGCCTCAAGGAATAAGATAGAAAAAGTCTTGGTAACTATCAAGCAAGAAAAAGACGCAGCCAAGAATCAGAACAAGGAGGTCGAGGATAATGAGGACTGAAGAACTCATACAGAAAGCCAAAGAAGCTATGAAAAATGCTTATGCCCCGTATTCTCAATTTCACGTTGGCGCTGCTTTGCTTACAAAGAGCGGGAAAGTATACATAGGTGCGAATGTTGAGAACGCATCATATGGCTTAACAAACTGTGCGGAAAGAACCGCAATTTTTTCTGCTGTAGCAAACGGCGAAAGGGAATTTGATACTTTGGTTGTGATAGCGGATACGGAAAAACCAGTTGCTCCCTGCGGAGCGTGCAGGCAGGTTATGGCTGAATTCGGAAATTTTAAAGTCATACTGACTAATCTGAAAGGTGAGGTATTGGAAACCACTGTTAGCGAATTGTTACCATATGCATTTGACAAAGGAAATTTGAGGGGCAAAGATGAACACAAGTAAAACTCTTGGGACATTTGTTTGAATTTTGCTGAGGTGAGTTGCTCTTGATTGAATTAATACACATCAATGAATATGTTTATTTAAAGGATGTAGATATATATCTTTCAGAAGGTCTTAACATAATAACTGGTGAGACAGGAACTGGGAAAAGCTTAATTCTCGACGTGATTGGTTCGTTTTTGGACTATCAGAACATCCGTAGTGAGACCTTCTCGGCCGACATGGTTGTAAACCTTCATAAGGACTACGAGGAGATTGGAATAAAAAAAGGTCAACATGTGTTCAGTGTTGAGCGAAAAAACAAGAGATTATTCTACAAAATAGATGGTCGATTGGTTAGTCGTGAACAAATCCAAAACGTCCTCTCGAGTCTCGTAACTATCCATAAGCAAAACTCACATATGAAGCTATTAGATAAAGATTTTATCCTTGAGATACTCGACGAAATAGCTGGAAACTCAAAAATACTTGAGAACTACAAAAAGCTTTACGATGAATATCAACAAGTTGTCAAAATTATCACTACAACGGACAAAGCTACAGAGTTGAAAAAACTTGAAGAGCTAAAGGAAAGAGTTAACGAAATAGCAAATGCAAATCTCAGTGAAGACGAAGAACAAGAACTTGAAGAAAAATACAAAAAAGCACTTAACATGCAAACTCTTCTCCAAAACTATAGCACCGCTTCTCAACAGCTGGAAGAGATAGAATACGCATTGAGAAGAGTCTATTCACTGCTAGAAGATAAATATCACGATTTGTTAGACAATGCTGTTGAATCGATAGCAGAGCTTAACAACAGAATAGGCAAAGAACTGGCTAATATAGAAGATATAAACCTTGAAGAGATTGAAAACAGGTTGTGGGTCTATAGGAAATTGCGTAGGAAATATGGTCCCACAATAGAAGATGTGCTGGCAAATTTCAAAAAGTGGTCCGAGGAAATAAGGATTGTTGAAAAGACGGTTGAAATCTTAGAAAACGCGGAAAGAGAACGTCAGCGATTGGAAAGCGAATTGCGTGACTTAGCACTTCAAATAAGCGAAAAAAGAAAAGGTGCTGCGAGAAAAATTGTGAAAGCGATTTCCGAACATTTGCAGGATTTGAATATGAACGCAAGGATAGATTTTTCCTTCTATGAAAAAACAATGACAAAAAACGGGATAGATGAAGTTGAGCTGGTTGGAAGCACGCTCTCCGATGGCCCGCTATATCCATTGCGAAAGATAGCTTCTGGTGGTGAACTATCACGTTTGATGCTTGCGTTGGAACTCAGTATGGCTAGTACCGATGTGCTGGTATACGATGAAATTGATGCCGGCATAGGTGGGGTAACTGCTGTAAAATTGGCTCAGAAACTAAGTGAACTTTCGAAAAAACATCAGGTGATAGTTGTAACCCACTTGCCTCAGATTGCTTTGAAAGCAGACAAGCATTTGTCTTTACGTAGGATAGGTGATACAGGTCAGGTGGTAGAATTAGATGAAAAAGGGCGAATGGAAGAAATTGAGAGAATGCTTGGTGGAAAAGAGGTTATAGAAATTATTGGAGATTTAAGTAATGCTAAAGAAAAATAAGGCTGGGAGCAATTCCCAGCCTCAGACTGTTGACAAAGTATAACTTGTTCAAGTATAATCTCTTCAAAAGAGGATCCTTTCCAAACAGGATCCTCTTTTTTTTACACAAATAGTAGGAGGAATATACATGCTGACCATCAACAAAGATAAATCACGCAGAGAACAAATCGAATCCGTCTCCATCGAGCAACTCGTCCCTCATGACCACCTCGTCAGAAAAATCGAATCCGCCATCAATTTCGATTTCATCTACGACCTTGTCAAAGACAAGTACTGCCTCAATAATGGCAGACCTAGTATTGACCCCGTTGTGTTAATTAAAATTACCATTATCCAATATATGTTCGGCATAAAATCCATGCGTCAAACCATAAAGGAAATACAAACAAACGTCGCATACAGATGGTTTCTCGGATTCGGGTTTTCTGATACCATCCCTCATTTCAGCACGTTCAGTAAAAACTACGAACGTAGGTTCAAAGGAACCGATTTGTTTGAGCAAATCTTCAACAAAATACTGCAGCAAGCAATCGAGCATGGCTTGGTAAATATGGATGCCGTGTTCATGGATTCAACACACATCAAAGCAAGTGCGAACAAGAAAAAGTACGAGAAGGTATTTGTAGAGGAGCAAACCAAGACATACAAACAAGCTTTAGAAGAAGAAATAAACAAAGATAGGCAAAAACACGGATTGAAGCCTTTGGATTTCACACATGAGAAAGTAAAACTGAAGGAAATAAAAATAAGCACGACAGACCCAGATAGCGGGATGATAAACAAAAATGAAAAAGAACACCAGTTCGGATATTCTGCACACATAGCATGCGATAAGAACGGGATAATACTAAGCTGTATAACAACACCAGCAAATGTCCACGACAGCATGGTGTTTGAGAACTTATTCAATAAAACAAAAAGAACGCTGGCAAATCGAAAAGGGCAGCTTTGGATGCAGGATACAAGACTCCACCGATATGTAAGCTATTGATGGACGAAGGTATAGTCCCGTGCATGCCATACACACGTGCACAACACAAAGAAGGGTATTTCAAAAAAAGACAATTCGTATACGATGAATATTACGATTGCTACATATGTCCACAAGGGCAGATATTAGAATACTCAACAACAAACAGAAAAGGGTACAAAGAATACAAATCGGATCCGAAGGTATGTGAGAAATGTGAAGATTTAGGTAGATGTACAAGCAGTAAGAATCACACGAAGATAATCACCCGACATGTATGGGAAGAATACATGGAAGAAGTAGAGTATTTAAGGCACACGAAAGAATGTAAAGAGTTGTACAAAGAAAGAAGCAAGACGATAGAGAGGGTATTTGCGGACTTGAAGGAGAAGCACGGTATGAGGGTGACGATGCTGAGGGGGATAGAAAAGGTGCACATGCAAGTGTTATTGACTTGCACATGTTTTAACATGAAAAAATTAGCGAATTGGATATGGAAAAAGGGGAAGGGAGGTCCAGGGAAGGGCAAAAATTTGGAAGTTTTATTAGAATTTTTCTCAAAAGTTGTATTGGCGATAATAAAACCCCACCTTTCGTTTATCGAAAAGTGGGGGTTTGTCAACAATCTGAGGCTGGGAGCAATTCCCAGCCTTTTTCAACACTTGCTTACAAGTTATTGTGTTACTCTTGTTCTTCTATTTCCTTTGCCTTTTTAATTACTATCGGGTAAAGTTCGGATATCAGTTTCTCCACCTGCTCACTGCTTTTTGTTCTTGGGTCTCTCTCTAAAATATCGGCTATCAGTTTGACATTCTTGTTTAAGAACGCATCTAAAGCTTGTTTTGCAAGTAAGATTCTTGGTTTTAAATACCAGTTCACAATTCGTTCTGGAACATGAGTTTCTTCAAACTCAAACTTTTCACCACATACCGTAGCGCAGATTTCTACCGCTACATCGTTATCAACGTTCTTAATTTTGCCATTGTTTAAAACATTTACAACAAATCTTCCTGGGGTGTTAGTGACAACACTGTTTATAAACGGTACGTGTTGCTCACCGCTCAACTTTTCACTCAGTATTTCTTTTAGATAATCATCAATAGGTGTGCCGGTTTTTAGCTCATTTATTTTTACTCCACTACGTAACATTTTCGCAAACATATCTATCACATTAACAACTTGCGCTAACTGTTCCACATACCATTTCCATCCTATTTCGGAATCTGCACCACCCCATGGAGCTCCATACCACTTTATTTTAGTTTCCAGATTTCTGTGATATTTCCATGTAGAATTTCTGACGGTATCACCCACTGGGAACAAACCATACATTTTATACATCTCCCAAGCAACTGGTGAAAGCTGGTCATCGAAAGGATTGGAAGGTTTAAATTCTTCGTATTTAACGTTTTGAGCAACTTTTTCGATTTCCTCGTAGAGGTTTTTGCCCTCTTTTGTTGTGAACTTTGTCAACCAAATTCCATGGTTTACTCCACCGACTTGCCATTCGTATTCCGAAACACCTAAGAACTTTGCAAGAGCCTCTACTCCATAGTGTCCGTGACAAAATCCGACCATTTTTATCCCAGTTTGTGTAGAAACAAGTGTTGTACCTTCTAAGACAGGGTTAGCAGCCTGAAGATACCAAGCTTCTGGAGCGTATTTTTCAATTGTTCGGGCTATCTTCAGAAACAAAGTCATTTGATTCCAGTTCGTGAGGTTGAGATAGTCGGATACAAAATTGTAGTTCTGAGCATCTATTCCACGATAATAACCATGCTTTTCACCAATAGACCTGACAAGGTCAAGATATCCATGCCCTCCAGCCATCGCTGTGTTTATAACAAAGTCGGAACCTTCAACAGCACCTTTTATAGTATCAGCAATCTCAAATGTGAGTTTTGCTCCAAAATATTGACTCAGTTCCTTTGCAAGCACCAGAACATTTTCAACTCGTGTTTTGTCGATATCCATGAGCACAATGTTAGAGTCTGAAAGACTGGAAACTTTACAGAAATCCGAGATGATTTTCATTGAAAACACCGCACTCCCAGCACCTATGATACTTACTCTTAACCCTGCTTTACCCATTGAATGCGTCCCCCTTTTTTGTTATTGAGAAGATTGAAGTGTTAATTCTTACAAAAGATATTGTATAATAAAAACTATGAAAGAGTGCTATAGAATCATTGGGAACTTGAGGAGTGGCTAGGATGCCGAGTGATAGTGTTATAATCCTTACAGATAGCCCAAACGTTATAAAAGATACTGCTGAATTACTGCAGTTCGTTGGTTATGATGTCAGTATTGCCTCAGATGTTAGCGCAGCTTTGAAAAGAACCGATGCTCAACTTATTCTTGTTTATTACTGGTTGCTTAGAGACGCGCAAGATGTTGTTAGGTATATTAAGACAACGGTTGAGATAAAGGACTTGCCGGTTATTGTAATAATAGAAGAGAAGAATTACATTACATTGTTGGAATTATACCAGATAGGTATCTCAGACTATATCGAGTTGCCGATTATCGATGTGGAACTTATATCAAAAATAGCTTTGCATATCGAACTCAAAAAGAACAGAGAGAAAATCGAAAGTTTATACAAAGAACTTCGAGAAAGCCTCAATCTTGCCAGTTCACTTCAAACATTAATGTTGCCAGAGCCAGTTCAGGTTTGTAATGGAATTTGGATAACATCGAAATACATGCCTTCCCAAATAGTAGGTGGTGACATTTACGATTACTTCACTGTTAATGAGGATGTTTACCTTTACACAGCTGATATATCTGGCCATGGCATTCAGTCAGCTCTTTTGTGCTCCGCTGTAAAGTCCGTTATTCGTTCAACAGCACAGAGGAATCTAAATATGGCTGATATGATTAACGAGCTTCAGGAAAGTCTAAAGACAGTATTAGGCCACAACTATGTTACTGGGCTTTTTTTAAGAATAAGAGGTAACGAAGTTGAGTACATCAATTGCGGGCACCCACCTTTGATCG
Organism: Fervidobacterium pennivorans DSM 9078; assembly: GCF_000235405.2. NCBI lineage: Bacteria > Thermotogati > Thermotogota > Thermotogae > Thermotogales > Fervidobacteriaceae > Fervidobacterium > Fervidobacterium pennivorans. Next base: position 1,183,420 of record NC_017095.1, on the reverse strand, counting down.
TTTACGACGGGCACAGATTCAGTAAGATGATGATGAAGTCCATTTTCCCTATTGGACTTATGGATTATAAATACACTAGTGAAGACTGTGGGCGATTTGAATTACAAAACGGTCTCACTTTTATTGCATACTCAGATGGCTTATATTCCATATTCGAACGAATAAGGTCTTCTGAGGATTCTATGCGTCTATTGTTGGAATTTTTGAACAAAGAAATTTCTGGGATAATGCCTGAAGCCTTGCCGTTTGCAGTGGCAAATGCTCTCAAAAAGAGATATTCAGAATTACCTGATGACTATTCATTTGTTGCCTTTGGACGTAGTCAGGGGATAAACTACTATTCGGAGAATTCAAAGTACGAAACGATACCTTTTGACCAGAACATGAAAGAATTAGTGAACGAAATTCTTTTGGGGGTGAGCGGAGATAACTATACTCTCTTGATTAATGACCACGAGAGATATTGGTCAATAGTAACCAAAAATGTTGAAATTGGACGAATTTTGAGAAAACTTCCTATGAGCATAACGATGAGCTTTGGTGCTGTTGAATGTGTGAAGTTGTTCAAATAAAACTAAGAAAATTAGATAAAGCGCTCGATGTTCTCCAGTAGCAGTCTGATGGCTTTTGTTTGTAGCTCAAGCGACATGGAAGGTATGTTCTCTGTCTTACCCTCTTTGCTTGCTACCTGCTCAGGTAAAAAAGGAAGGTGTATAAACAATACGTGCTTTGGTATACCAAAAGTTTTTGAATGGTGGAGTGAATAATAGTAGACCTCATTACAAATGTACTGACCCGCTGTGTAAGAAACAAAAGCGGGAATTTTTTTTGAATTCAGAAAATTAGCGATTTCCCTTACGTTGATACGTGTCATATATCCATCAGGACCGTTCTCCAAGATGGGAGTTTCTCTTTTTATGACTCCATCATTGTCAGGATGCCTCGAGTCGAGTAAATTTATCGCAACTCGTTCAATTCTTATTCCGGAAGTTCCACCGGCTTGCCCTAAATGCAGCACGAAGTCTACATGATGATCCTTGTAATACTCTTCAAGCACTTTAGTACTTTTCTCGTAACTGACAGGCAGTATCAATGTCTCAATATGTATATTTTGAAAGTGCCTTTTCGACAGTCTCTTTACGATTTGCATACTCGGATTGACTTTCTCACCTCCAAAAGGTTCAAAGCCAGTAAGAAGAATTGTTTGTTTCCTGTTTCCAGAGTCCATAATCCACTCCCCTCCCAGGTTGTATTGTAGTTGCATTGTAAGAGAGACAATTCAAAAAGAATTCTACCTTACTTTTCTTTGCTTTGTCAAACATTAGGGAAATCAAAGTAGGTCTAAGACGTTGTGATTATTTTCCCAAATATTAACAAATTCTTGATTAACATAAACTAACAGTTGCTGTACAATAAATCTGGACTACTTGATTAAAAATTTCACTAAGAGGGGGTTCTGTTATGCAAAAGGTCAGAATTTGGAAACCGACAGAGAAAGAAATCAAAGAAGCAAAAAAATGGAGTACATGGAGCAAAGAAGAAAGTACTTTTGATTGGTATTACGATGAGCCTGAACAGTTTTACGTAGTTGAAGGTGAAGTTGAAGTTGAGCTCGATGATGGAACAAAGGTAAATTTTGGAGCAGGAGATATGGTACGTTTTGAAGGTGGCGTATCTTGCACCTGGCATGTGAAGAAACGGATTTTTAAACATTATAAAATTGGATAATGAGAAAATTGCATAGGTGGAAGATGACTCTATGAGTAACGAGCAGAAAAGTCGTAAAGTTTTGGCCTACATCTTTTTATCAATCACATTGCTTGCTTTTTCAAGTATAGAAGTTGTATCCAAGCCCTTGATGGGCAAGGTAGACCCATTTTTCATGACTTCCTTCCGCTTTTTAATTGGCGGACTTTTTCTGATACTATTTGTTAAGCAAGACCCGGATGTAAAAGATGTACTTCCAATCACAATTATAGGTGCACTTAACAGTGTTATTTCTATGACCTCGCTACAGTTAGCAGTGAAATATTCGAATGCTTCAACTGCCGCGACTCTTGTTGCAAGTAACCCTATTTTTGTTTCATTATTTGCATCAGTTATCTTGCAAGAGAAGTATCCATTGAGAAAATATATTGGTATCGGACTTGGTTTTATTGGTATATTTATTTTCAGCTTGGGAAAAATTAAAGGTGATTCGTGGCTTGGCATATTCTTTGGTATTCTTGCCGCCTTAACTTTCGGACTTTACACTGTTTTAATGAAAAAATATACAAAAAAATACGGTCCTTTACTTGTTACGGCTTATTCGTCACTTTGTTCTAGCTTTGTATACATAGCCTTACTTGTGGCTTTTGGAAAATTCAATATTCCCACTCAAATCAACTTCGCTGGTTGGATAATTCTTATCTATTTAGGTCTCATTGTTACCGGAGTTGCTTATCTTACTTATTTTAAAGCCATGGAGACACTTGGTGCAACACAATCTAGCAGGGTATTCTTCCTAAAACCTGTAGTCGCAACTATTTTCGCACTAATTTTACTTGGAGAAACTTTAAGTATTTTCAAAATCTTGGGAATGTTAATCGTGCTTATTTCACTAGCTCTTTGAGTGAAAGAAGTAAAACAAAGATGTTTTTTTATTTTAAGAACCTTGTGAAAAAAAGCATAAGTAATAGAAAAAGTTGAATAACTTGCAAAAAAGAAAGAAATCTCCAGAAGATGCCAATTAGATACTCTTTTACAATGGTGAACTTTGCGCATTATCATGTTATAATAATCACGAAGTGTGAAGGAGGGATGTGTGTGGCCGTATGTGAGCAACACAAGGAACTTTACGAAGAACTGGACGCTTATATCGAAAAGGTTAAAGACAAACCAGGTATGCTTATAGGTGTTCTTCACAAAGCACAAGAACTTTTTGGTTGGTTACCGCAGGAAGTTCAAGAGCATATAGCGGAGAAGTTGAACGTTCCAGTATCTGAAGTTTATGGTGTTGTGACGTTCTACAATTTCTTCTCCACCAAGCCAAAAGGTAGATATCAAATAAAGGTTTGCCTTGGAACCGCTTGCTATGTTAAGGGCGGTGACAGGGTAATGGAAAGGTTCTTAGAAGAACTAGGTGTGAAGGCAGAGGAAGTAACGGAGGATGGGTTGTTCTCTGTTCATCCAGTGAGATGTCTCGGAGCTTGTAGTATGGCACCAGTTGTTTTGATTGGTGAAAAAGATTTCTATGGAAAAGTAACTCCCGACATGGTTAGTAAAATCATTGCTGCGTACAGGAGGGGTGGGTCGCAATGAGTAAAGTAAAGAGCTTGGAAGAATTAATGAAAATTAAAGAACAAGCACTTCAAAATATCAAGATGAGGGAAGCAGGAAAAAGAGGAAAGATTGTCGTTGCGATGGGTACATGTGGAATTGCAGCAGGTGCGAAGGATACGTTGAAAGCAATAGTTGAGTATCTAAATGAAATGAAAATAGACGATATAGCAGTTGTGCAATCCGGTTGTATGGGCTTGTGTGAAGTTGAACCAACAATAGAAGTTGCTCTTGAAGGTCAAGAACCAATAGTCTACGGGAATGTGACTCCAGAAAATGCAAAGAGAATAATTCAGTCACACGTACTTGAAGGAAAAGTCGTTTCAGACTTGGTTGTTAAAAGAGGCGAAGTTTAAAAAAAGGTGGTTGCAAATGGTAGAAATTCACGTTTGTGTAGTAGGCTGCTGCAAAGAAAATGGAGGTTTGAACATACGCGATGAGTTTTTAAGACTGGCAAAACAGATGGGATTTCAAGAAGAGGTTAAGATTGTGGAAGCCGAATGCTTGGGAACATGCAAATACAGACCATCCGTGATGGTTACTGACGGTGAAAAGAAATACTATTATGGGATGATGAACACCGACGTAGTTAAAGATATCCTCAAATACCATCTGGGACTGATAAAAGATACAAAGACGTTCGAAAATAATTTAGTGAAAGTGGAAACGGATAAGTAAAAGTATTACGAACTTACTGAGATTACTTTCTTAGTTTGGGGAGGCGAAAGGCGTGGCGCTTAAGACTAATACAATACTAATCTGTGCTGGTGGTGGCTGTATATCCGCTGGCGAAGAGAGTGTAAAACAGGCTTTTGAGAGAAAGTTAAAAGAATATGGGCTTGACTCCGTAGTTTCGATTGTTGAGACCGGTTGTATGGGTGCATGTAGTTTGGGTCCACTTGCAGTTATTTACCCAGATGGAGTCTATTATCAAAAACTCACACCGAAGGCGGCAGAGAAAATAGTAGAGGAGCACATATTAAAAGGTCGTGTTGTTCCCGAATATCTGTTTGAAGGAGAAAAAGAAAAACTTACAATACAGGAAAAAACATCAACAGAAATCCCGTTCTTCGCCAAGCAAGTCAAAATAGCTCTGAGAAACGTTGGGGTCATTGACCCACTGAGTATTGAAGAATACATTGCACGAGATGGTTATTTTGCACTGCACAAGGCACTCACACAGATGACACCAGAGGAAGTTATAAAAGAAATTAAGGACAGCGGTTTGAGAGGTAGAGGTGGAGCGGGATTCCCAACAGGTTTAAAATGGGAATTAGCAAGACAGCAGAAATCAGATGTTAAATACATGATTTGTAACGCTGACGAGGGTGACCCAGGAGCTTTCATGGATAGGTCTATCCTCGAAGGTGACCCACATTCAATAGTTGAGGCAATGACTATTGCTGGATATGCGATAGGTGCGCAAAAAGGGTTTGTCTATGTGCGAGCGGAATACCCACTTGCAATTGAACGACTTCAAAGAGCAATAGAAATGGCACACGAGTATGGCTTCCTTGGAGAAAACATCTTCGGAACTGGTTTTTCGTTCGATATCGAAATAAGAATTGGTGCAGGAGCATTTGTGTGTGGTGAAGAAACGGCTTTGATGCACTCGATTGAAGGAAAACGCGGTCAGCCAAGAGTCAAGCCTCCGTTCCCTGTTCAAAAAGGTCTTTGGGGCAAGCCTACGGTCATAAACAATGTTGAAACACTTGCGCTTGTTCCACCAATAATTCTCAAAGGAGCTTCATGGTTCAGACAATACGGAACTGAAAAGTCACCTGGAACGAAGGTATTTGCACTTGCGGGTAAGATTAAAAACACAGGTCTTGTCGAAGTACCAATGGGAATCACACTAAGGGAGCTACTTTACGATATTGGAGGAGGTCATCCACAAGGAAAGCAGATAAAGGCTGTCCAAACGGGTGGACCAAGTGGTGGAGTTATCCCGGCCGAGTTCTTTGATACTCCTGTGGACTATGAATCGCTTGGTAAACTCGGAGCCATAATGGGTTCTGGTGGTATGATTGTGCTTGACGAAGACGATTGTATGGTAGATGTTGCAAAATTCTTCTTGGAATTCACAGTTGATGAGTCTTGTGGTAAATGTACACCGTGTCGTGAAGGAACAAAGGTCATGTACGATATACTCGACAGAATCACAAAAGGCGAAGGAACGATGGAGGATATAGAAAAGCTCGAGCAATTAGCTCAGGTGATAAAAGACTCATCCTTGTGTGGTCTTGGTCAAACTGCACCAAATCCAGTTTTGTCGACACTCAAATACTACAGGCACGAATACGAAGCACATGTGAAAGAAGGGAAATGCCCGGCTAAGAAATGTAAAGCTTTCATAAGCTACGTGATAGATTCAGAGAAGTGTGTAGGTTGTACCGCGTGTGCAAGAGTATGTCCAGTAAATGCAATACACGGTGAGGTAAGAAAGGTTCACGAAATCGACCAAGAAGCATGTGTACGGTGCGGTAGCTGTATCGAAGTTTGTAGATTCGGGGCAATTAGCAAGGTAACACCAGCGATAGTGGGAAGCGTCACGAAGTAACAAAAAAAGGTGAGCCCCCGTTATGAGGGAGGCTCACCTTTGTTTATTAGATCTTTTGATTTTTGCAAGCTTTCTAATTTTTCATTCGGGGAGGGAAGGTGTGTGGATCGCGCGACTTTAAGAAATATAATCGATGAGTTGAAAAGCGAACAACTTGAAGAACAGGATATACTAATTTACTTGCTTCATAAAGTCCAAGATTACTACCAAAGTCATTACATACCACCTGAAGTAGGTGAAATGATAGCTGAAGAACTGAATGTCCCACCTTCAAAGGTCTACGAAGTGCTCACCTTCTACACGATGTTCTCTACAAAACCTAGAGGAAAGTATATCATCCGTGTTTGCACCAGCTTGCCATGCCATGTGCCTGGAGGACGGGAGATTGTTGAGTATCTGAAAAAGAAACTCGGTGTGGACTTTGGTGAGACTACAAAAGATGGGCTCTTTACATTGGAAGAGACAGGTTGTCTTGGCTTGTGTGGGGTATCTCCTGTGATAATGATTAATGACCAATACTATGGAGATTTAACAGTAGAAAAAGTTGAAGAGATTATCGAAAGCCTCAAGGGCGGTGATGCGAAATGACACCAATTACCGTTCTGGTTTCTGTGGATAGTAACAGCATCCTTTTAGGAGCAAGAGAATTTGCAAACTATTTGAGAACGTTGATAAAAGAGTATAATCTAGATTCTCTTGTAAGTGTTTTAGAAACAGTGGCAATAGGGGCATACGATGGTGTTGTTATGCATGTTCTACCGGATGATGTTTATTACGTCGTCAAGTCAAAAGAGCATGTAAAAAAGATAGTGGAAGAACATTTACTCAAAGGTAGGCAGGTTTGGGATTTGACAGTTGATAAATCTAAGCTAAAGCCCGGTGAAAAATTCCAAGTCAAAGAATATAGAATTGTCACAAGGAATATAGGTGTCATCGATCCCAAGAACATAGAAGAGTACATTGCAAGAGACGGTTACTTTGCGCTTTCCAAAGCGCTCCAAATGAAACCCGAAGAAATCATAAACGAAATAAAAGCAAGTGGGTTACGTGGCCGTGGTGGTGCAGGCTTCCCGACCGGATTGAAATGGGAGTTCACAGCAAAGGCACAATCAGACCAGAAATACATAGTCTGTAATGCTGACGAAGGTGAACCTGGAACATTCAAAGACAGATTAATCATGGAAGGTGACCCACACTCAATAATCGAAGCCATGATTATAGCAGGATACGCTGTTGGAGCAACGAAAGGGTATATATACATACGTGGTGAGTACTACAATTCCGTTGAGAATCTAAGAAAAGCGATTAAGGATGCATATGAATACGGATTCCTTGGAGAAAACATTCTCGGTAGTGGTTTCAACTTTGATTTGACCGTAAGACTTGGTGCAGGTGCTTACGTATGCGGTGAAGAGACTGCGTTGCTCGAGTCGATTGAAGGTAAAGCTGGTAGACCGAGGTTGAAACCTCCTTATCCACCTCAGGTAGGTCTATTCGGCAAACCTACGGTGATAAATAATGTGGAAACATTGGCGAATGTTCCACAGATAATACTGAACGGCGCTGAATGGTTCAGAAGCATAGGGACTCCTAACTCGCCAGGTACAAAGGTCTTCTGTTTAGTTGGAGATGTTAACAGGCGTGGAATGGTCGAACTACCCATGGGTGTTACTGTCAGAGAAGTGCTCTATGGATTTGGTGGAGGAATAAAAGGCGGAAGAGAACTGAAGATGGTCCAAACAGGAGGACTGGCTGGAACATTCATCGGACCAGATAAACTTGATACACCACTCGATTATGATTCAATGAAGAATTATGGTGTCAGCCTTGGTTCCGGTGTCATACTTGCTATCGATGATACTCACTGTGCTGTGGATATCGCTCTCAACGTTATGGAATTTTTCAGACACGAGTCTTGTGGTAAATGTACTCCGTGTAGAGAAGGAACAAAAGTTGCGTGCGATATTCTTGAAAAAATGACGAAATTCCAAGGAACTGAAGAAGATTTGAAATACCTTGAGCAGATAGCTTACGTCACAGCAGATTCCTCTTTCTGTGGACTTGGACAGAGTATCAATGTGCCGTTGCTTTCGCTAATTAACAACTTTAGGGAAGAATTCGAAGCACACATAAAAGACAAAATATGCTATGCAGGACTTTGCAAAGAAGTAAAACCAAAGAAAGCGACTGTAAAATAAGAAGGTACAACAATAGAATCTTTAAGCATCTTAAAAAAGCCGTCTCTCTTGAGACGGCTTTTTGCTCACTATAGTATATTTACCTTAAATCTAGAACTTCCTTACTTGTTCAAGCAAACTGTTAGCTATAGAACTCATCTCTTCTGCAGCACTACTTAACTCTTGGCTTGCCTTCGCTTGTTGTCATTTCTTGTGTTGCTGCACTCTGCTTTTGTGAACTTCCAGGCAATCCTTCTATCTGCTGATACCACTTCGACCACACTAACTGTCTCTATTAGCACGCCACTTGCTTTTTATGCGCCATTTTGTATCCTGAAAGCATCTGACCTATCTTATTGACATAGTGCCTAACTGATATTTACAAAGGTCTGGTTATAGTGTTCGACGCAATCATGTTCAAAATCATCTCAAATAAAAGAATAACAACGATGCTCAAGGTGTTTAACACTGTAAAAAAAGTTATTTTGTTAACATTTCGTAATATATCTACAACCAAGGTTGACAATCCATCTTTTTTTTTGATAGTATATTTAATGGCGCCTATATAAAATGTTATATATACGTGGATGTGTTACGTTGAAACGAGAAACTTTTAAATATTTTGAATTATTTGTAATTACGGGCTAAAATTTGTCGATTTATGCACTACTGTCTTATGGTGCCGGCACTTTAGAAGATGACTAACTTTAATTTCTTGCAAATAACTAAAATGTGGATGTATATAAATTTTATCTTAGTAAGGAGGGATGGATTTGAACTTTCTTGAGTATTTAATTAAAAACAATCAGCTTATCTTAAGACATCTGTTGCAACATCTCAAGATAATAGGCATAGCAATTCCACTTGCTATAGCCATTGCAGTGCCTGTAGGTATATATATTTCCCATCATAAAAAGATTGAAGCTGTTGTTCTTTACATTTCCAGTGTGCTGATGACGATTCCCAGTCTTGCTTTATTTGGAATAATGGTTGTTTTGCTTGCACCTTTTAACGCTGGAATTGGAATTGTTCCTGCCGTAGTTGCGGTGATTGTATATTCTTTGTTACCTATGATTAGAAATACATTAGTTGCTATAAGAACGGTTAGTCCTGCGATTATAGAAGCAGCAAAAGGAATGGGTATGACCAGTAGTCAAATTCTTTTTAAGATCCGGTTACCTTTGGCTTTGCCTATTATTATGGCAGGCGTAAGGAATGCCGCAGTTATGGGTGTCGGGGTCACCACTGTAGCATACTTAATTGGAGCAGGAGGCCTTGGATACTTCATTTTTGGTGGCTTGAGCAGGTCAAGACTCGAGATGATTCTTTTAGGAGCTATTTTAGTTGCAGCTCTGGGTGTTGGCGTTAATTATGGGCTTCTTGCGATTGAAAATGCCTTGACATCAGAAGGGTTAAAAATAGAGAGAAAAACCAATAAATAATGATTTGAAAGGAGTTGAGAAAGTGGCAATAGAATTGATTGATTTAAAAAAATACTATCCTGATGGTACAAAAGCGGTGGATGGTTTAAATCTGACGATTGAGAATAACAAACTGACGATTTTGATAGGTCCATCCGGTTGTGGAAAGACAACCACTTTGAAGATGATTAACAGGTTAATTGAGCGTACTGGTGAAGACATTAGATTCGATGGAACTTCTATTGATGAGATTGACCCCATTCAATTGAGAAGAAGCATAGGTTATGTTATTCAGGATGTCGGTTTGTTTCCACACATGACTGTATTTGAAAACATTGCAGTTGTTCCAAGGTTATTGAAATGGGATGAAGAAAAGATAAGAAAGAGAGTTAATGAGCTTTTAGAGTTAGTTAATCTTGACCCGGAGATTTACAGAGATAGATACCCTGCTCAACTATCCGGAGGGCAAAAGCAACGTGTAGGAATTGCAAGGGGATTAGCAGCTGATCCAGATATACTTTTGATGGATGAACCGTTTGGAGCTATCGACCCGATCAATCGAGAAAAGCTTCAAGACGCGCTTCTCGAAATTCAAGATCAACTTAAAAAAACCATTGTCTTTGTTACCCACGACATAAGAGAGGCAATTAAACTTGGAGATAAAATTGCCATATTAAATCAGGGCAAATTGGTGCAGTATGATGATACTGAAGAAATTCTCCGTAATCCAAAAAATGAATTTGTGGAAGAGCTTCTCGGTTCTGATAGAGTTTTAAGAAGCTTAGAAATAACGGAAGTTAGAGAGTATTACAAAAAAGATTTCAACGTGATTGAACTTAGCGACAATTTAAAAATAAAGGATGTACTGGAAGAAATGAACAAAAAAAATGCCACATATCTATTCGTTGTTGATAAAAAGGGAAGGTTTTTGGGATATGTGTCCAAGAAGTTCATAGAAAAAGTAAAAGAGGATCGAGATTTGAGGAAACTAATAAAACAAATTGAAACTGTCAGGCCTAGTTCGAATCTTTTAGAAGCGATGTCTATAATGATGTCATCTGGATTATCTGTCGTTCCAGTTGTTAACGATAAGGTTCAAATCTTGGGTGTGTTACGCCTTAGAGATTTACTCGATGTTTTTGAAAGTACGGGAGAAGATAGTATATAAAAAGATTAAAAAAAGCTTTGATGTAGATATATGAGGAGTGATGTGTATGTACGATAGTGTGTTCGATTTTTGGATGCAAAATATTGACAATTTAATGCACCAATTATGGCAAACACTATTTTTATTCTCTGTTTCTTTATCAATTTCTATAATAGTGGGATTAGCAATAGCTATTTATGTAACCAGACCAGGTAGAGAAAAAGCTAGAACTTTTGCATTATCCATTACTGGAGTTGGTCAAGCTGTACCGAGTATTGCGGTTTTAGCATTGACATTTCTCTTTTTAGGAATTGGAGCTCGAACAGCCATTTTTGCGCTGGTTGTATACAGTTTGGTGCCAATAGTATTTAACGCTGCTTCGGGGCTAATAAGCGTACCCGCGCAAATAAAAGAAGCTGCCAGGGGCATGGGAATGACTGATAGACAAATCTTGTGGAAAGTTGAAATACCTATGAGTTTCCCGGCAATAGCTGCTGGAATAAGAAGTGCTGCTACAATCAATATCGGTACTACGGCCGTGGCATCTGCTATTGGAGCAGGGGGATTTGGAGAGACAATTTTTATTGGCTTGCGTTTGATGAGTTCTGAAATGATACTTGGTGGAGCTATTCCATTAGCTTTGCTGGCAATTATCGTTGATATATTGCTCTCTATTCTTGAGAAAAAACTTACTTCTCCAGGGCTACAACTTAATAAATCTACAGAATAGTTATCCATTCCTAATTGCTTTTTGGCCTTTTTAACTGAAAGGGGGGGATGTTTTGTGAAAAAACTAATAGGAGAGCATTCTTTTAGTTAGCATGGATTTTTAAAAATAACGGGCTGGAATTATCACCATCAAAAATAATAGGAGGTGTTTTCCATGAGAAAGTTATTACTGGTTGTTTTGTTAATCGTAGGAATTTCCCTTACATTTGCAGCACCGAAAATTAAAGTGGGAGGAAAGAATTTTACAGAACAATTCATTGTGAGTAACATGATAGCTAAATTACTTGAAGAGGCAGGATTTAATGTAGAGCTATACACAGGGATGAGCTCTTTTGCCGCAAGAAAGGCTTTAGAAACTGGTCAAGTAGACATATATGCTGACTATACTGGAACCGCATGGGTTGCCTACCTTAAGCATAAAACTGTTATTCAAGATCCTTTGAAACTTTACGAGGCAGTGAAAAAGGAAGATTTTGAGAAAAATCGTATAGTATGGCTTGATATGTGTGGTTTTAACAACACTTATGCACTTGCTGTAAAAAGGGAATTTGCTGAGAAAAACGGTATAAAATCAATATCGGACCTTGCTAAATACGAAAAGAACCACGATCTTATCTACGGAGTTGATTATGAATTCTTCCAAAGACCAGATGGCTTTATGAAAATGGCTGAAGTTTATGGAATGAGTGTAAAAAAGAACCAGGTAAAAACGATGGAAGTTGGTTTAACCTATGAAGCACTCTATAACGGACAAATAGATGTAGCTATGGTATTTTCTACTGATGGAAAATTGATGAAATATAATTTGGTTGTACTTGAAGACGATAAGCAATTCTTCCCACCATACAATTTAGTTCCAACAGTGAGAAAAGAAGTTCTTGATAAATATCCTCAAATTAGAGATATAGTCAGACCGCTTTCATTGTATCTCAACCAGAATATAATGATCAGATTAAACTACCTTGTTGATGTTGAAGGATATGAACCCCCAGAAGTAGCAGAGATGTTCCTTAAAGGTTTAGGTTTAATTAAGTAATCAATTGATACGATTGGGAGCTTGAACTAACGAAAAACAACTAAAAACAACTAAGGCAGGTGGTTCGCTTATGAACCACCTGCCTTTTATCCTTTTATCTTTTCACGTTGTGTCAAACAAATTGTGCTTCTTAATATACTTCCCATTAACAACGATTATTTCTTTTTCTGGATAATCATTTCTAAAAGTGAATTTATGCGTTTTTCAATATATTTTCTTCATCTCTTGTAGGAATGACTATTGATACTTTTTTCATATCTTTTCCCCCATCATTTTAAAACAAAATCCACAAATTCTTTTTCTTTTTCTTCATTCCAAACAAATTTATCTTTGTGCTTTTTTATGTTCTCAATGAGTAAGTGATAGTTCTCATATGCTTTAAGTATCTTTTCTACTGACTCATCTACGTTATTGGAATTTATAACTACTCCTATGCCATACTTTTCCACCAATTTTGCCATTGAAACAAATGTATCTTTTACTATTACAGGTGTTTCTGCCGCAATAGAATCAAAAAATTTATGGGGTAATGCTAGAGTATCATTTTTATACCTCTCATCATTTACAGTTTGATATGAAATAAGTGAAAATGAAGCCTTTGAAAGTTCTTTCATCATCTGTTCATAGGGTAGAAAATTCGTATAAATATGCGGTATATCATTGAAGAGGTTAGAGTCCATTCCAATAATTTTAAATGTAAAGCCATTTTCTATAAGCTTTTTTAAAATTTCTTTTTCTTTAATTAGTGGTCTAGAGATTTTCCCAACAAATACAATTTCTTTTGTTTTTGTCTCGTGATTTACTGAAAAAGAAGCAAAATTTGGAACGACTAATGATTCTTTTTTTAACTTCGTTTTTTCTAAAATATCATTTTTAGTTTCTTCTGATACAAATATTAATTTGTCTGAAAATTCTATTTGTTTTTTAAAAATTTTCCACATTATATTTATTTTCAGATTTTTTATACTTCCTTTCAATGAGTTTAAGAAGCTTTCTGGGTGATATTCATGAATATCAAAAACAACCTTCTTTTTTCTTTTTTTTGCTATTTTAAAAGGAAGAACGGGTTTAGTTTCAGGAAAATGATGCATGTAAAGTATATCGTAATCATAATTCTTAATTATATTAACTATAATGTTATCAAGATTTATTCTGTTTTTTATTTTAATGTGAAGTTTGGCTTTAACACCTTTTGTGTATTTTATAGGTATGTATGTTATGTTATTTTCTGTATATTTTTCTTCATTTTCATCTGTCCAGTATTGATAAATTATTTTACATTCTTTTGCTAAACTTTTTACTGTTCTGAATACTCTTTTGTCATATTTTGGATGTAAGTATCCTATTAATAAAACTGTCATATTATCACCTCGTTTGAGTATAAAAAATCTTAGTTCTGGTTTTGTGTCCTTCAAGGTGCTTCTAGTTCACTTTTAAAGTTAGAAGCACCTTTGTCAACAGTCTAAGCCACCTCGAAAGGTAGCTATTCAATCAATAAGAAAAATTAAAAAGGACTGTAGTGTAATAGATATAACTTCTAAAACAAAATAGATTATTTATCTTGTCACTGCTTAGCAATTTATTCAATATTGATTGGGAAATTGTTTTTAATAAGAATTATTTGTTAACAAACTTAGCTTTTAAAGATTTTGAAATTTTTTGAGTTTTCATTAAATACTTCAATTCTTTATGATACAATAATAAAACTACTAAAATACCAACCAAGGCTGATAAAATTGTTTCTAAAGTACTGCGCCTAAATGTTCCTATCAGAGCAACTATAACTATTACTATATTACTAACTACTATCTTACTTAAATCATATTTTACATCGTATAATCTTTTTGAAATTAAAGTTCTCATTGAAAAAAATACTATATAAGAAAGCCCTGTCGATATAGCGGCACCTTTTCCTCCAAGAATTGGAACTAACAGAGTATTTCCTACAAAATTTGCCAGTGCACTTGTTGCTGCTATCACAATATGCCAGTATGTTTTCTTTTTGAAGTTTATACCCATTACAGTTGTTTCTGATATGGTATACATTATGGGCATCAGTATCAAAAAAGGAGCAATGTAAGACGCTTCTCTGTAACTTTTGGCAAACAAAAGAAAGATTATATCTTTGAACCCAATTACCAGTAATCCAAATATATACATAACGAGCGAAACAACCAGAAATGCCTTTCTGTAAAAATCTTTATTTTCCGGCTCTTTGGAGTATTTTTCATACGCGACTGGAACCCAGTATGTTGTGAATCCAGTCTGAATCAAGTTCATTACCGACACCAATTTGAACGCAGCCGTATACAATCCCATTTCGTTGAAGGTTGAATAGTACCTTAACGAGATTCTGTCCATGGATGTAAAAAGCCAGGTTATCAGAAAAGTTGGGATGAAGGGTAAACCATAACTGAGGTATTTCTTGATATTTGAAACATTAACTCTGGAAATTTTTCTGTTTTCCTTATCGGTAAGAAGACCGTACAATAATGCTGCAATGTTCCCACCTATTTGACCAGCTATTATTGCATAAAAATCCGCTGAAATGAACTTTGCATACAGTATGGTGATAATGACATTGAATAAAGCAGAAATAATTTGAATGGCTGAAAAAACCAAACCTCTCTTTTGCATCCTCACTGATAACTCATTGAATCTTTGAAACAGTCCGGTGATTAAACTCAATGATAGAAACCATCCTATAAAGGGATAGTGAATCTGAAACAAAAAGGTGCTTGTTTTCCCTTCGAATACTATAAATACTGAAGAAATAAGAATTGAAATTAGAAAGGGAAAAAGAATGCATTCCCAGAATAAACTTCCTCTTTCTTCCTCTTCTACCTCGTTGTAGAATCTGACAAAGCTCTGATCCAGACCTATCGTGGATATTATTAAAGAGATATTGTAAACCAAAGTAAACATTGAGGCTTTGCCGAATTCTTCTGGAACAATAAGATAACTTATTATTGGTGTAGAAACAAAACTAATTACTGCTCTAAGCCATGTGCCTATTGAAAAGGAAAAAAAGCCTTTTATGTAATTTTTTATTGTCAAACGTTTTCACCTCTTTTTGCTATGACTTCTTCGTAGATTTTCATTTCCTTTTCACTTATCTTTTTCCATGTGTATTCCTTTGCCCTCTGTATTAACCTGTCTGGATCGTATCCGTTTTTCAGCACTTCAACAACTTTCTTTTCTACTCGGAAGTACCGTAACATCCATTGCGTTCATATAAATCACCACTTCATGTTGACTTAACCTGCCAGTGAAAATAACGTCTAGTCGTTTTTCTTTTGCTTCTTGTTCCATCTTCTTTCTTAAGTACCCATCTCCGACGACAATGAATTTGGCGTTTTCAACTTTTTGTCTTATTCTGTCGAATATTTTAACCAATTTGTCTGCGCGTTTTATCTCTATTAGATTTTCCACGAAACCCACGTACTTGTATCCCTCTGTATATATGCCCAGCTGTTTCCTTACTTCGTTTTTGTCCAAAGGTTTAAAAGTTCGGAATAACTACCTCATTTATACCTGAATAACCGTAACTCTTTGCCTTTTCCAATTGTAGATATAATCAGAGCCACACTGTAGACAAAGGTAAGCATTGAAGCCTTTCCGAACTCCTCGCGAACGATCAAATAGCTTACCACTGATGTGGTAATAAAACTAATCATCGCCTTCAACCACGTGCCCAACGAAAAGTGAGAAGGCCCTTTATGTAACTTATTAGCAAATCTTTCCACCTCTTTGTTTCTGTACTTTTGGCTCACATATGTTCTAAGTCCTCTCTTCTCGTGCTTCCCTATTGGTAACCACTACCGAGTGTCTTAGATTATTCTTAAAGGCTAACGTTCGTTTCGAATATCTCAACAAAACCAAAATTCTCAAGAGAAGTCTTGGGGAAAAATGATTCTACTTACTATTCTCCTTAACACTCTTTTTCACACACTGCCGCTATTGGTCTCCCTAAGCCTATTTCCATACATTTTTTCATAGTATTTCATATATTCACCGCTGACTATCTCTTTCCACCAATGCTCATTATCTAGATACCACTTTATCGTCTTTTCGATTCCTTCTTCGAAGTCGGTTTTCGGCTTCCATCCGAATTCTTCTTCCATTTTGCTCGTGTCCATTGCGTACCTCAGATCGTGTCCCGGTCTGTCTTTCACAAATCTTATCAAACTATCTGGTTTCCCAAGCTTTTTAAGTATCGTCTTCACGACTTCGATATTTCTCTTTTCGCAACTTCCCCCTATGTTGTACACTTCCCCTTCCTTACCTCTCTGCAAGATAATGTCTATCGCCTCGCAATGGTCGGTTACGTATATCCAGTCTCTCACATTCTGCCCTGTGCCGTAAACAGGCAATTCTTTATCATTCAATGCATTGATTATCATTAAGGGAATCAACTTTTCGGGAAACTGGTAAGGACCATAATTGTTCGAACACCTTGAGATAGTTACGGGTAACTTATACGTTCTGTAATACGCAAGCACGAGTAGATCAGCTGATGCCTTTGAAGCAGAATACGGAGAGGATGGTTTTAGATTATCTGTTTCTTTAAACTTTAGTTCCGGTCTATCGAGCGGTAAGTCACCATATACCTCATCAGTTGAAATTTGGTGAAATCTTTTTACACCAAATTTCCTTGAAGCATCAAGTAACACCTGTGTGCCAAGTACGTTTGTAACAAGAAATAACTCGGGATTCTCTATTGACCTGTCCACGTGTGATTCTGCTGCAAAATTTACCACAATATCAAACTTTTCTTGCTCAAATAAATCAAAAACAAGCCTCCTATCGACTATATCACCTTTGACAAAGCGAAAGTTTTTGTATTCCATCGCTTTCTGCAAGTTTGCCAAATTGCCTGCGTACGTCAATTTATCTAAACAAACGTACTCATGCTCAGGATGGTATTCTAACATGTAATATATAAAATTCGTTCCAATGAACCCGGCTCCTCCTGTGATGAGGTATTTCATTATTCTTGCCTCCTACTTTCTTCTAGCTTTCTTTCAAGTTGAAGAAGGTCTTTGCTCCTTTCTTTGATCTCTTTTGCAGGTATACCCACTGCTATCTTCCAGGGTTGTACATCTTTGGTAACCAAACTCATCGCCCCTATTGCTGCACCCTCGCCTATTGTAACACCTGGCAATATGGTTACCCCAGTTCCTACGATCACATGTTTTCCGATGTGAACCTTTCCACCCACCACATTTCTGTATTGACTTGGTACGGTTGGGTTTGTAAGGTACTTTCCACCGTAGTCATCTGTTACAGCGTATATAGCTACGCGGCTTGACAGCCCAGAAAAATCTTCCATTTCTATCCCATAGTCCCCAGCAAATAGATAACAACCTGCTGCTACGTGAATATAGCTCCCAAGCTTTATTCTCCCGGATAAAATACAAAAATCATCAATTCTTACATTATCTCCGATTTCAATTAGTTCCGGCGCATATATTGATGCTTTGCGACTTATCAGTACATTCTTTCCTATTTTAGCAAATCCAATTTCTCTGAGTTCTTCAGGTGTGTAAAACGATGTTTTGACTGCCATAATCAACCCCTCCTAATTACATCCTTGATGATTTGGCAAATTGTTTCAATATGTTTGGTCTCCAGCTCGCCGTACAAAGGCAAATGAAGTATCCTCGAGGAAACATTTTCCGAATTTGGACATCCTTCATTCGAAAACACTTTGTTCAGAGATGGATAGAAATACTTCCTGGGATTGTATCCGTTTGCTTTTAATTCTTCATAAACTCTGTTCCTTGTTATTGTATCCTTGAAAAGGACCGGCATATAAATATAGTTGTATTTTGTGAGCCCTGGATTCAATTTCTGGAAAACAACACCTGTACCTTCTAGGAGTTCTTTGTACATCTCGTAGTTCTTTTTCCTTTTTTCTATTTCCTCATCAACTATCTCCAAGTTCAACAACCCCATTGCTGCTTGAAATTCGTTCATCTTTGCGTTTATTCCTGGATGAACGATTTCTATTTGTTCGTTAAACCCAAAGTTCCTAAGCCTCCTTGCTTTTTCTATCAGATGAGGGTCCTCAGAAAATATGGCTCCTCCCTCTATTGTATGGAATACCTTAGTAGCGTGGAAACTTGCCACAGAAACATCCCCGTACTTATAGACAGACTGCCCTTTGTGGAATACATCAAAACAATGCGCTGCATCGTATATTACCTTTAAGTTGTTGCTTTTGGCAATTTTTTCTACCTCCTCTACAGCACAAGGATTCCCAAATACATGCACGGGCATTATTGCAACTGTTCTATCTGTTATTTTCTTTTCAATTTCCTCAGGGAGTATATTGAACGTTTCTGGATCAATATCCGCAAATACAGGTTTGTAACCTTGCCAAATTATTGCTTCAACAGTTGCCGCAAAAGTGAACGGAGTCACGATGATTTCCGATCCCTTGGGAAAATCAAAGAGTTCGAGAGCGATTATTAGTGCTAACGTTCCATTTGATACAAGCACACAGTTCGTATTGAAACGTTCCGATAGTTTCTTTTCAAGTTCAAGCAAGTAGTCTCCATTGTTCGTCAGCCATCTTGTCTCCCAAAGCTTTTTAATCTTATCGACGTACTTCTCAAACTCTGGCATCATGCTTCTTGTGACATTTATCATACACATTCACCCGCTATCGTAAGTAGATATTTGCCATATTCTGTCTTCTCCATTTTCTTTCCAAGTTCCAATAACTGTTCCCTTGTAATAAACCCCATCCTGTACGCAATTTCTTCAATACAGGCTATATAAAACCCTTGCCTTTTCTGTACCGTGGCAACGAAGTTGGCTGCTTCCAGAAAGCTTTCTGGCGTGCCGGTATCAAGCCATGCAAATCCTCTGCCTAATGGTATCACCTTTAGCTTGCCCATGCGCAGATATTCTTTGTTGACATCCGTAATTTCAAGTTCCCCCCTCCAGGATGGTTTAATGCTCTTGGCTATTTCAACCACCTGGTTGTCATAGAAATATAAGCCTGGAACGGCGTAGTTTGACTTGGGATTGGCCGGCTTCTCCTCAAGACTTATTGCATTAAACTTCTCATCAAACTCAACGACTCCAAAGTCTTTCGGGTTCTTGACAGGGTAAGCGAAGATTATTGCCCCATCCTCCAACTTCGCCGCCTGTTGCAAGATCGGTGTAAACCCCTGCCCAAAAAAGACGTTGTCTCCCAAGACAAGACAGACCGTATCGTTACCAATGAACTCTTCACCTACGATAAAAGCGTCAGCTATTCCTCTTGGTTTCTCCTGTGCTTTGTATTGAAATTGTACGCCAAGTTGAGAACCATCGCCAAGAAGCTTTTGATACAGAGCCAGGTACTCGGGATTCGAAATAACTAGAATCTCTCGAATCCCAGCCAACATCAAAACGGAGAGTGGGTAATATATGAGTGGTTTATCATATAGTGGCAAAAGCTGCTTATTCACAGCTATCGTTGCTGGATAAAACCTGGTCCCAGAACCACCTGCTAGGATTATACCTTTCAAGTTTGTCCCCCTCCTTTGTAAAGCTGCACTCTCAATTGGAAAATAAATTTCTCCATACTTCAACGCAGCGTTCCTCAGAAAAT
Source organism: Fervidobacterium pennivorans DSM 9078 (assembly GCF_000235405.2). NCBI lineage: Bacteria > Thermotogati > Thermotogota > Thermotogae > Thermotogales > Fervidobacteriaceae > Fervidobacterium > Fervidobacterium pennivorans. The sequence goes on along the minus strand of NC_017095.1, from coordinate 1,163,426 downwards.
TCTCTTGCAATTATTTCACTGTTTCGTCTTCCAATTCGTTCATCAAAATCAAAAATGCTATTATCGGGCTTTTGCAGAAATTCTTTTGTATCATATACGGTTATTCCTAATCTCTGGAAAAACCCCCAGGTTGGTATATCACTTCGAGTATATACTTTCTTACCAAGATAGAGCAACGCAAGAATGTTCCCCAGTCCTTGCTGCCTGTTATGATTAAAAATCGCAGCATCAACAGAGGCGAGGATCTTTGCGTATTCGTCCGGACTTAGAAACTGTGTGAGAGGTACGAAACGAGTGCCAAATATCCTCTGTCCCATTTCAATGATCTTCTCGGCGTATCTTTTGTCACCGTATGAAAGTGGACATATTATCTCAAAATCTTCTTCTTTCAGTTTGGATAACGCCTGGAGGATTTCTAAGTGCTTGTTGGTCTCAGTTGCCGAATTCCCAATAAGACACTTTTTCTTACTGGAAGAAGATAAAGAGGCCATATTCCTCACACTATCAAGGAGTGAAAAATCAACAGGATTCGGGTAAAAAACATAGAAATAGCGAGCGGAAGTAGCATACTTCGTCTTCAGAAATTCATAATCTTCTTTAACGAGACATCCCACACCTTTTATTTTCTTGATAACAACAGATTTAACGAACTCAATTATTTTTTCTTTTGGATTGTGGTGTTCTTTCACCCAATAGTTATAAAGATCTCCACCCCATAAGATCCAAATCGTTTTTCTTAATACGCTTGGCTTAGTAAAGAGCAACATCAAGCCACGTGTAAAAAACAACGAATGGGCGATAATCAACCTTGCTTGCTTTACCAATCTAAAGTATGTCGGTAATTTTCTCAGTGAATCAACACAAAGTACTTTTATATCAGTATTCGTTTTATTAATTCGCTGCGAACAGTTACGCCCGAAAGCTACAACAACGTGTTCATTCTTTGGAAAGTTTTCAGCAAGGAATTCGAGAAATTTTTTCGTATAAGCACTTTTATAGCCAGCGAGTAACAGGTGTACTACCATTGTAATCCTCCTTGGTAAAGTGCTTTTATTCAAACAATAAGGTTAAATGTGGTCTTCAACTGGTTCTATTACTTTCACTTTTTCTAAATATTTTTCAAGGTTATATTCCTCAATCTTTCTTGTTCTTGGATGTATTGGAACTACTATTGATATTTCTCTTGAATGTCCTTAATCCTTCTTCTACTTTTTTGGCTATGAATCTACTTTCGGTATTTGTTCTTCAATAAACGGGTTTTAAGTTCATTACCTTTCTAAGTATATAATTTAGAATTTATGTTACAAAATCATTTTACCGCATTTTGCAAGCATATTATACCACAAATTGTTTTAAAACCCAATATGGTCTCAAAATTTTTATTTTTTTTAAATCATCATTAATAAACAAGATTAATCATACTATGTCAAAGTATTGAGCCGGATGACTTGATTTTGATCAGTAATTTATAAAGTTTTTTGAATGACTCATCGCACTCTTTATCCATTTCTGATTTCAGGTATAACGGATTTTCCGAAACACTCTTGTACCTTTGATAAATGTCTACCATGTCTTTTGCGAAGAATTCTTTTCTGTTTGTGTACTTTCTAAAGAATCTTTCCGCTTTAGAATTTTCCAAAGAAATAAATGGAATGCCAAAATACGCACCAACGAGGGTAGGATGGAATCTTTCAGAAATTATAAACTTGGACGATAATAGATATGACAAAACTGAGTTAACATCATCAGGGTTATCGAAATAGTCAGCATTCAATCTTTTACTTACTATTTTTGCAATGTTTATATCAGTGTTCTGTGCTGGGCAAACGATTATGTTATTGAAATACTTTCCTAATATGTCGTATTTGTCAACATTTTGAATATTTCTTGGCACAAGAACTAAGTCGTATTTTTTCTCGGGTAGTTTGTCAATCGTGCTGAGAAATCTAACAGCTGGGTCGCAAGAGAGTACTGTATTCTTGTTAATGCGCTTCGCGAATCTATAAGAAACTAAATCTCTTGCAAAAATATAAATCTTTTCATTTTTGAGGGTTTTATTCAACAAACATCTATCCAAAGGTTTTTTAATAGGTCCGAAGCTATTACCGAACAAAATAACTGGTTTATTCAGAAGAAAGCTTAATTGTATTGTAGATATGTAGTATAAAAAGCTTTTTGAGCTTGTTATATCCTGTAGTAATCCCCCGCCTCCGTAAATGAGAACATCACAATCAAAAATAGCACCTAAAAGTTCAAGTAAATTGAACCGAGATATTGAGTCTTTGCTTTCTCTTTTCGGTAGTGCAGTGATGTAGTCAATTTTGTATTTTTTTAAGAAATCTTCCATGCTTAATCGCATCAATTCATCACCGAAATTACCGTAACCGTAGTAACCAGATAGTAAAACTTTCAAGGAATTACCAACTCCTTCAGAGAAAAATTTATGTGAAAAACACTTGTCAAAATAGCACGCGATGATTGAGGTGTTGCAAAGTGGTAAAAAAAGTTACTGAAAATGTATATTTAATCGAGCATGAGGAAGCAGCAAATAACGTAATAATCATTGGAAAGAAAGGTGTTGTGTTGATTGACACGTCGCTTTTCCCAGAAAAAGCAAAGAGTATTGCAAAATTCGTTCGGGACTTTACGATGAAAAATATAAGTCTTGTTTTTAACACACATTACCATCCAGACCATACACTTGGGAACGTTGCTTTTGACGTTCCTATTTTAGCACACGAGCTTACAAGGAAAAAGATGGAGCAATTTGACGCTTCGTATTTTGAAAGTTTGGGCATTGAGTACACTGAGCCAAAACTACCAAATGTGCTCTTTCAAGACCAGTTCGAATACGAAGATGGCTTAAAGATACTCTTTATCTATGGACCTGGACATACCCCAGACTCATCCTATGTATATATTCCCAGTGAATCGGTCTTAATTACAGGTGATACTGTGGTTAATGATATACACCCAGAGATAGTTCCTGACAGCAATTTGAACGTATGGTTGAAGACGTTAGATAACATGCCACAGGCAAAGTACGTGATTCCGGGTCATGGTGATTATGGTTCTTATGATAGCGTGAAAAAAATGAGAGATTATATCGATAAAGTAAGAAGGCTTATAAACGGTGAACTCAATCCATATGAGCTCGAAACCGACCCGAATTTTGTCGAACGAAAACATGCAGAAATGCTCGAGTGGGGCATCAAAAACCTTACCATTGAATAGCTAACGGTTATTCACTAAGCAATTTTCTAAGGTACATCTCTTGTTTTTGAAACATTTCCTCAGCATTTGTTGCATCATATTCGTGGTCGTAACCAGCCATGTGTAAAATAGAGTGAACAACCACCGTCAAGAGTTCTTTTTCAAATGTATTGTTGTATTCCTCGGCATTTTTCTTAACGATATCTAAGCATATGTATCCTTCAGCGTACGGCTCAGTTGTGTTTTCAAATGCTTTCTCCCCCAGATTTTCAACTTCTTCGTGGGAGTTTCCATAAACAAATGTTAGTACGTCGGTTGGTCCTTCCTTTCCTCGGTAATCCCTGTTCATCTCTGCAATTGTTTCGGTATCAACGAAAATAAAATGTATAAGAACTCTTCCAATTTCTTTTTCAATGATTTCGGAAAGTTTCTTTTTGTAGGGACTTAGTATTTTCTCCACTTCTTCAGGTACTTCGAAAAACCTAAGTAACTCTTCCAAGAATATCACCATCCTGTTTTTTCGTTGTTCTATTTTTATCCTATAGTTTCTATCTCCTTATTTATCGTTGGGTATTCTATCCTATGCGCTGAAAGACTTTGAAAGACACCCAAGAAACTATCCATTATGGTTCTTAATTCACCCAGTGTTAAACCGGTTTCGTCGAGCTGATTCTCTTCAAAGAGCTCTATTATAGTCTTCTCTATGACCTTTTTTATTTCTTCGACTGAAGTGTTTTTAAGACTCTTTGATGTTGCCTCAACAATATCAGCCAGCATCAGAATACCCATTTCTTTACTTTTTGGTTTTGGTCCTGGATATCGATATTCTTCTATAGGGGTATTTTGGTTTTCTGTCAAAGCCTTTATATAGAAATACTTCTGTACTCTTGTTCCATGGTGTTGAGGAATTGCTAGTTCTATTTGGATAGGTAATCTGTTTTTCCGAGCAATTTCGATACCATCGGTAACGTGCTTCATAATGATACTCTTGCTAACGTCAGGAGGTAATGTATTGTGCGGGTTTTCCTCAGGTGACTTTAAGTTCTCTACAAAAAACTCAGGGTTTCTTACCTTACCAATGTCATGGTAAAGCGCGCAGGCTCTGACAAGTACTGAATTAGCACCTATGCTTTCTGCAGCATGTTCGGCTAGTTCAGCAACTCGTAAGCTGTGTTGATAGGTGCCAGGCGCATGGAGTGAAAGAGTTTTAAGCAAAGGATGGTTAATCGTCGCAATTTCAGCAAGCCCAATGTTGGAGTAAATGCGTGTCGTTATTTCGATATACGGCAGAATGCCAACAACGGCAATAGATGAGAATATGGGGTTCAAGAATATCACTATGTAGTCTTTCAGAGAGAAGTAAAAATGTCGAACTGGTTCTTGTAAAAGAATCATTAACAAGCTAACGATACCCGATACTAAACCAGCTTTTGCGACCTGTATTCTATTCTTTGTGTTCTTTAGCAAGTATGTAGAGATAACCACTTGAGGGAAAAGGTGTAGGAACATGAAGAAATCGTGGTGATGAAAAGCGGTTGAAAGTGAGAGAATCAACCCAGCGCTAGCACCGAACTCGTAGTCAACAAGGAGTGTAATAATCATTGGAGCAATTATAATTGGTATGTAGCTAATACCGTATGTTTTATAAACTATAGTATTTAAGGCTGCTCCACCAAGCAGGGTTGTGTAGAAAAGTAATCTATACCTGATATCAAAGTTGATGACATTAGAGTTCCGGATGAAATGTTCAATAATGCCATACCATATTATGAGTATCAAAATAAACTCATTTGCAAGGTCAAGGACTCCAAGGTCGTAGAGGTTATTTGCAACGCTTATGATGAGTGCAATAATTATACCATCGTACATGAAAGATTCGCTTAACATTACTTCTGACCTATGAGCTTGTTGTTCCATTCTTCCCGTTCTCTCCTCGTATGAACGTCGTTTTTTATGTTTCTGATAATTCATCTACTTGTTTTTTGCTTCTCCATTTTTTCTTGTTTTTCCATTCTTTCAAAGTTATCGTATGCTCTTATGATTTTCTTAACAAGGGGGTGTCTTACAACGTCAGCATCAGTTAAGTAAACAAACGCAATACCCTCTATGTCTTTGAGTATCTCTTGCGCTACTACTAGTCCTGACCTTTCTTCTATGTCTATTTGTGTTATGTCACCAGTAACTATAACTTTCGAACCAAAACCCATACGTGTCAGAAACATTTTCATTTGTTCATATGTTGTATTCTGTGCTTCATCAAGTATTATAAAAGCGTTGTTCAGTGTTCGGCCACGCATATATGCCAGTGGTGCTATTTCTATAACGTTTTTCTCCCTAAGAGAGATGAATTTTTCGATTCCAAGCATATCTATAAGTGCATCGTACAAAGGTCTGAGATAAGGGTCTACTTTCTCTGTCAAGTCGCCAGGCAGAAATCCAAGTTTTTCTCCAGCTTCAACCGCCGGCCTTGTGAGGACAATCCTTTGCACTTTTCCTGATTTTAGATAATCTACAGCTACAGCCGATGCAAGATACGTCTTACCCGTGCCTGCGGGCCCTATCGCAAAGACTATATCATTTTTCTCTATGGCTTCCAGATATCTTTTCTGGCCTTCTGTTTTAGCTTTTACCTTTCCAACAGATTTTTTGTATACTTCTCTAGGGTTTTCTATCTTTTCGTTTTCTTCAACTATGTATTCAAATTCTGTCCAGTCAAGCAAGTGACCATCGCGTGTTATGTTGATAACTTCCCTTAAAACCTTTTCGACAATATCGAGGGACTTTTCATCCTCTCCTCTTACTCTGATTTCGTTGTCTACAACTGAGATTTCCACGTTGTATCTCCTTCTCAGATACCGTGCCTTGTTATCGTACTGTCCAAGCACTTCTATCATAGCAACATCAGCAGGTACAACGATTCTCCTTACCGACACATCTTCACCTCGCAAAATATTTGTATTTTTAGTTTCCACGTGTATAATTATATCAGAAAAGAGGGAAAATTTCTATTAAAATTATGACGGTTTATTTTTCTGGTGTGTATCACGAAGGTTCAATCTAGATTTAATAACCGCAATGAGTGTAATAATTGTTCGAAAAGGAGGATAAACTATGGCTATTGTGAGTGCATCTATACTTGCAGCCAACTTAGCACACCTTAGTGAAGAGGTTAAAAGAGTGCAGGAGCTGATAGACGAGATACACCTTGACGTCATGGATGGGCACTTTGTTCCGAATTTAACTTTTGGATTTCCAATGATAGAGGCTCTTAGAACATTTACCAATATGCCCATTGATGCACACCTTATGGTTACAAATCCAACAGAACTTATCAAGGGTTTCGTCGAAAAGGGAGCTACAAGAATCACTGTCCATCAAGAGGTATGTTATCATCTGCACAGAACGGTAGAGTATATAAAGTCTTTTGGAGCGGAAGCTTTCGTTGCTATCAATCCGGCAACGCCGTTGTCCACTTTAGATGAAATACTACCATACGTGGATGGTATATTGGTAATGACAGTCAATCCAGGCTTTTCTGGACAGAAATTCATTCCAACAATGATGGATAAAATAAAAAGACTTAATGACATTAGGAAGGAAAGAAAGCTAAACTTTAAGATAGCGGTTGATGGAGGGGTAGGAAACGAAAACGCCGTAGAACTTGTTAGAGCAGGTGTTGATATTCTGGTGATGGGATACGGTGTGTTTAGAAATCCAAGGCTTCCAGAGTTGAGACGCGAAATCTTAAATGCATCTGGCCAGTGAAAATATATCTGAGATACCGATTGTTTGAGGTGGTTGATTTATAACTATTTGCATCGCTTCGCCTTATTCTTTTGAAGGTTCCGTGATAAAATTCGAAGAGTTATTTAAATGGTGCCTGGAGAACGGTTTTGACCAGGTTGTGCTTTCTGACACTACATTCTCTGGCGTCGTTAAGTTTTTGCAAACAGCTACGATTTACAAAGTAAAAGGTATCGTAGGACTTAGAGTTGGTATAGATACTTATATTGCCAAAGACACAAACGATTTGAAAAAGATGTTTAGTGTATACAATGACTATGGAAAGACACCGGAACTTGTGGAATTTCTCAAGCATAACTTCGAGTCCATCTCCCAGCCACCGATTTACTATCTGCCTGGTCAAGAAGATTATTTTAAGGCATTGGTAGAATATTTTGGAAAAGCTCCTGAGGGAGTTTCTTTAGTGACAGATTTCAAAGGTTTTGAACTCAAGGTTAGAGGCGAATTTAGATACGATTTGAAGAGTACTCAAACGTTACATTATGAAAAATCAAAGGATGTACTGCTCGAACTTTTGGAAAACGAGAAGGAATATTACGACAGGCTCAAACACGAAATTGAATTAGTCAAGAAATTTGGATTCGAGGGGTATTTTTACACAATTAAGCGCATAGTGGATTTGGCAAGGGAAAATAACATAGAAGTTGGACCGGGAAGGGGAAGTGCTGTTGGTAGTTTGCTCGCTTACAGGCTTGGAATTACAAAGGTAAACCCTATGGAATTCGGATTGCTATTTGAAAGGTTTTTGAACGAGGGTAGGAGAGATTATCCAGATATTGATTTAGACGTTGAAGATATACAGCGCCAAAGACTGATAAGTATTCTAAGAGAGGAATTTGCAAATGTCTACAATATAAGTGCGTTTGCAACAATGCCAGAAAAGGTATTGAATGAATATGGACCTTTATCAGATTACCTATCTGATATCCCTGTTCAAAGAACAACACATGCAGCTGGCGTTATAATTTCAACGACTCCAATGAACCTTCCTCTTGCCCCCGGCACGGAAACGGTAGAGTGGGATATGAAAGATTTAGAAAAGCTAGGATATGTGAAGTTTGACATTCTTGGTTTAAAGACATTGACCATCCTAAAGTACATAAAAGAAGAAGCAAAACGATTGTGGAATTTTTCTGTTGGTTCTAAGAATGGTGAGCTGGACGATTTATACGAAATGATACCAGAATTTGAAAAAACCGGCGAAGGTAAAAAGACATACAAGTACATATCTGTTGGTTTTACGGATAATATTTTCCAACTTGACAGTTTTATAGGTAAGCAAGTTGTTCGTGATTTAAAACCTTCAAAGTTTGAAGAGCTTGTTTTAGCAATATCACTCAACAGGCCAGGACCTATCAAAGCTGGTGTAACTAGGGAAATAAGGCAACTCAAATTGAAAAAAGAGCTGAAATTCAAAGTTCCGCAATTAAGTGACACTTACGGCTTTCCAATTTACCAAGAGCAGGTAATGAAAATTGCTATGGACTTAGCAGGATTGACAAGTGTTCAGGCAGATGAACTGAGAAAGGCGATAGCAAAAAAGGATGTAAGCAAGGTCAGAGAAATATACGAAACGCTCACAAATAAACTTGTAGAAATTTACGGCAGTGAGGGTAAAGAGCTCGCAAGAGTTATACTTAGTTTGGGAGAGTACGCGTTTAACAAATCCCACGCAGTAGCGTATGCGCACATTACGTATCTTATGGCATATTTCAAAATCAATTATCCAAAGCTTTTTTACGATGTTTATCTAAAGTACGACACAACTATTCTACCTACAGCTGTTTACAATTTACAGGCGCTCGGTTTCACTATACGTCCACCTAAGGTGAACATCGGGTCTTTACCTGCTCAAAGTAACAGAAAGGCAGAAGAAAAGACATATGTGATGCCACTCTATGTTGTTCCTGGAATTTCTCCGGAAAAGGCAGAAATTTTGCAAAATCAGACATTCAATTCATTTGAAGAATTTGTAGAGAAATCCGGGTTTTCACTTTCCACAATAGAGGCGCTAATAAAGATTGGGACATTTGACGAGATATTTGGAAGTAGAAGGAAAGCTATCCAAAAATTGCGCTCTTTGAAAAGTGGTATTAACCCAGAGGTTGTTAAGATTGGGAGCAAGCTTTTCGGAAAGGTGATACAAAAAGAAGAGATAAAGGTTGAAGATGACTGGGAACGGACTCAGATGGAGTACGATATTTTGAAGATAGCGTTGACCCCTCCAACAAAGATTGAGAATCTATTAGCCCCATTCTCTCTTGCCTATGCTTTGCAACTACCGTTCGGTATACATGTGGCAGTGAGAGCAGGTTTCGGAACCGATGGAAAGAGTGTTTTTAAGGCTCATATTCCAGATGGCGAATATACACTAATATACCCCAACACATACGAATTGGGAAAGCTAAAAATAGATTATGTACTCGACGAAGAACCTTTGAAAAGTGAGATATCCAAAACAACAGCTGGCAATGGATATGAAAGAATCGTTCTACCAAACGGTGAAATAATACAAAACGCAAGACCTCTTAAAAACTCCTTTAGGACGTTATTTGTCAGAAGTTAATAAGGTGGTGAGTCTGAATGAGCACCCACGAGTACGATAGTGTGCCTGAGTTTATGAAGCTCAAAGAAGCGATGTTTTACGAACAGCTTGGAAATAACATGGTTAAATGTGACCTGTGCCCTCATAAATGTGTAATAAAAGAAAACAGTTTTGGAGTCTGTAGAGTTAGAAAAAATATAAACGGTAAGCTTTATTCACTGAACTATGGTGAAGTCAGTTCGATAGCACTTGACCCAATAGAGAAGAAACCTCTTTTCCATTTCTACCCAGGAAGTTTGATAATATCCGTGGGCACTTGGGGTTGCAACTTTCGATGCCAATTTTGTCAAAATTGGGAGATTTCCCAACAAAGACCACCATACGTAAAAAAGATAACTCCTGAAGATTTAGTCGATATTGCAACGGAATACATACACGAAGGAAACATAGGCATTGCTTACACATACAGTGAACCGATAGTATGGTATGAGTTTGTATATGAGACGGCCAAACTGGCAAAAGCTAAAAATCTCAAGAACGTATTGGTTACAAATGGTTACATCAACGACCGGCCACTCGAAGAATTGATACCATTCATCGATGCAATGAACATAGATCTTAAAGGCTTTAACAACGATTTTTATCAAAAAGTTTGTGGCGGAAGGTATGAGTATGTGCTGAGGACTATAGAAAAAGCGCATAACGCAGGTGTTCATGTGGAGGTTACTACACTGATAGTTACAGGAGGAAACGACAATTTCGATGAACTTGAAGAAGAATTCAAGGCATTAGCAAAGATATCTAGCGATATCCCACTGCATCTTTCTCGTTATCATCCAGCATATAGATACGGTGAGCCTCCAACGAGAGTGGAATTTCTAATAGAAGCTTACAAACTTGCCAAAAAATATCTGAATTACGTATACCTGGGGAATGTCTGGGACGAGCGATACGAAAGTACATATTGTCCAAAGTGTGGAAGTCTTGTTATAATTAGAAGAGGCTATAATGTAGAGATTGTAAATTTGGATGAGGAAGGGCGGTGTAAGGTGTGCAGCAACCAGATCCTAAAGAAATCATGATACTCAACAGAATCGTGGTTTTTTCAGTTATTGTTCTTTTCATAATTATCGCAGCTATTTACCTGCTCTTTGTTTCTGGAAAAACGGGTCAGTATTCAGATTTTGAAGATTACATATTTGGAACTTACGTTCGTATCAGAATTTCTTCAAAGGTCAATCCTTCGACCATTTCCAAGGCAATATTTAACGAAATGAAACGATTAGAAAAGAAATTTGATCCATACATTGAGTCATCTATCATATACAAGCTGAACCACTCAGAAGATTGGGTTGAAGTTGATGATGAAACATTATCGGTGATAGATTTGGCACTTAAGATTGCGCGTGATACGGAAGGTGCGTTTGACCCTGCATTAGGACGACTCATCCAGCTATGGGGATTCAGCAAGTTTACAGAAAGAGAGGCAACAGGAACATTCACAGTTCCTAGTGCCAGTGAAATAGCGGAAGCAGTTTCGAACTCCGGTTATCAAAAAATAGCAATTGACTATATTAACAAGAAAATTAAAACGAACGGTGCATGGATAGACCTTGGCGGTATATTAAAAGGATACGCGCTGAAACGTGCTTACCAGATAGCTAAGGAATTCGATAAATCGTGTCATGGATTTGTGGAAACGGGTGGGCAGATAATGATTCTTGGTCCAAAATACAACAAAACACATTGGGTTATAGGTGTCAGAGACCCACGAGGACAGCCAGGGGAAAATATAACAATAGTCTACCTAAGTGAAGGTTCCATAGCCACAAGTGGCGATTACGAGAGGTTCTTTATCGTTGATAACGTTAGGTACCACCATATACTGGACCCAAGAACAGGTTATCCTGCAAATAAAGCAATCAGTGCAACCGTGATAGCTGGTGACCCTGTTATTGCCGATGCGTTTTCAACCGCAGCGTTTGTGCTTGGAGAAGATAGGTGGTTATTTACGCGAACCGTATTCCCAAAATACGGTGCTGAGGTTCTTTTAGTTACTCCGAAAAAGCAGTTGCTCAGAACAGATAACTTCAGAATATACGAGATGTCGGACAGATAATATTGCTTAAAAATCACAAAAAGGAGGATAACAGTATGAAAAAGTTGAAGAGTTTTGGTGGAAGAAACCTTGGTGGTGGCGGTGGTGCACCGGGAATTCCAAAGAACTTTGCGGAACTTCAGAGGCTACAAATGAAGATGGAGGAAGAACTCAAAAACTTGGAAGAATCATTCGCTCAAGAACAGGTAGAGGTTGAAGTTGGCGGTGGTGCACTCAAAATCGTGGCAACGTGTGACAGGCAAATACGGGACATCGTATACGATAAGGAGTTATTAGATGATTTGGAAATGTTCAACGATATGCTCAAAACGGCTATGAGCGAGGTATGGCAAAAAGTTGAAAGTATAAGGGAAGAAAAAACAAACGAGATAATTGCGAAATACAATCCATTGGCTTAATTTCATTTAGTGGAGGAGTAGTATGTTCAGATTTCTTGATAAAATAGCTTCACGAAGGCAATTGTACATGTACATCATAATGATAGATTCCATAATCTTGCTTGCGTTTTACGTTGTTCAAACGTTTTTCGTAAGTGAGCCCTATGCTTATCTCTTGTTCGGTGCACAATACGGTCCGCTTGTTGACCAAGGTGAGTGGTGGAGAATCGTAACTGCAATGTTCATGCATGGTGGTTTTTTGCACTTAGCGTTCAATATGTATGCTCTTTACATACTTGGTAGCTATGCGGAGGGGATTTACGGTACATACCGTTTCCTCTCCTATTTTATTTTAACCGGTATAGCCGGTAATATAGCTACACACTTTTTCTACCATGATTCACTATCAGTAGGTGCAAGCGGTGCCATCTTTGGATTGGTTGGAGCACTCTTTGCAGCTGGTTTTAGAAAAGATACGCCTTTCTTTTTGAAACCGATAACGGGGAGTGCTCTGCTACCGATGATAATATTGAATGTCGCACTTGGATTTATTCCAGGTTCTGGCATAAACAACGCGGCACATATAGGTGGGTTACTATCAGGTATGCTCCTTGGATACGCAGTTCCTGTTTACTCATCGTATCGTGCTGAGAGATTTTGGAAAATAGTAGCGATTTTGTTTTTAGTGCTCGTTGGAGTAAGTTTTGGAATGCTGATATACTCTGATGTAATGATGTTTCATTAAATCATTTGACGGGGCTCCATATACCATGAATATCTAAGTACCGCTACTCATAAAGTTGGAAACCTGTTTGGCTTTTAAAGAAAACCACTTCAGAGAATAAACAAGCTCGTTGTTTTAAAAAAGAAGATAAAAAAAGAATGTTTGGGCTATGTGGAAGTAGTATGGCGTAAAGAACGCCAAAAACAAAGAGGTGGTCTGGTATGACCCAAAAATTTATGGTTTCTCGAAAAGTGTCAAGAGTTCTGTTAACTCTGTTAGTTGTACCAATTATGCTGGTTGTGTTCTCATCTATCCTATTTGCTGATGTCCTTGTCTTGTTCAATTATTATGGTTGGTTGGTCAAAAATGTCGCAGACGGCTTCGTTATTCCTGAGAGCTGGCAGGTTTTACAGGCATCGGCATCGAAATGGTATGTTGAATCGACAGCAACCCAAACAAAATACGAACTACCCACAACATTACCGCTAGGAACTTACAAGATATTGGAGAATTATCTTGTTTCAGAAACAGGGGATATGTTCACAAATACTGCTTTTGGACTTGCAAAGGTACTTGAGAAAGGAAAGACTGAGAATGTTCTTAGACTTAGTGAAGAGGCTGATGTGCTTTTCAGGATTCCTGGTTCATACAGGATATACTACAGCTTAAAAGAAGACACACTTGAACAGTTTTTTGAGCTTAAGGCACCTATCGAAAAGGCGTATGTAATTTTGTCAACAGCTCCGGATGAAACAAGAGCAACGACTTTTAACAAAATGACCCTTGCACAGTCAGTAGAAGCACTCGAAACATCATCAGCTGGTAGAAAGATTTTCGTCTTGGGGAACATGGAAGGTTTGGATAAGGGGTTAAATATCAAGAATAAGACCGTCAAAGTGGTTAGAAAGGATATCAATAGGATAAGTCTAACTTACAACTACAGTTACAACTGGCAAGCTGCCGATTATGTTGTTGAGCTGAAGACAGATGAAGAACTTCCCGCTGGAGAGTTATATGTTTATGGTAATATCCTGGGCTATACTGTTCCTATCGGGCTTACACAAATGCCTGATTTGAACAAAGAAGGAAGCGTTTTTATTTCAAAGAGCTGGCAAGTTTTTCACTCTTGGACACTTACTAAATCAACAAAAATCGGCGGAAGGGTTTATATAACTGGAGAATTAAATTTAAAAGGGCACGGACTTACAAAGGTGGTCATACAAGCAAAAGGTATTTCAAACCTCTCTATCTCGGCTGGAACTATCGTTAAACAGTTAGCAGATTATGCTGAGGTTGAGCTGAATGTGTCCGGTGTTGCGAAGATTTCTATATCCTTTAGTTATCTGATAGATTAAGCGTACAGGAGGTATACTGTGGTAAATTTGAACAACGAAATTCTTAGGTTCCTTTCTGAACATTTAAACACAGTCTCTAAGCCTGCGCGATACATTGGTGGAGAATACAACACCGTGGTCAAAGAAGTTAAAAAGGATATCCTCCGTGTTGCTTTAGCTTTTCCGGATGTCTACGAAGTTGGAATGTCTCACTATGGGCTTGAGATACTCTATTGGCTTGCTAACGAACTGGATTTTGTTTATGCAGAACGGACATTCCTACCGTGGACCGATATGATTGAAAAAATGGAAAAGTACAATATCCCGCTCTTTACACTTGAAACAAAAACTCCCATTTATGAAATGGACGTGCTCGGAATTTCTCTTGAATACGAGTTATCCTATACAAATGTGCTCAAGTTATTAGAGCTTTCGCGTATTCCTATTCGTTGCTACGATAGAAGGGATAATGACCCAATAGTTGTTGGTGGCGGACCGGTAGCGTTCAACTGTGAACCAATTGCTGAAGCATTCGATGCTGTGTACTTAGGCGATGGGGAAGTGAATTTTAAAAATTTTCTTAGGGTGGTAAAAGAAACTAAAGGATTCGATAGAGAAAGTCGTCTAAAAGAACTTGCAAAGATTGAGGGAGTTTACGTTCCTATCTTTTATTCATACACTGGCCGAAAGGTTGTTCCAAAATACGATTTTGTGCCAGCAAAAGTGAGAAGGAACATACTGAAGGATTTGGATAGTGTAAAACATTTTGAGAGGAAAATAGTTCCGCATGTTGAGAGTGTTCATGATAGGGTCGTTGTAGAAATCAGCAGGGGCTGCACTCGTGGATGTAGATTTTGTCATGCTGGGTATGTCTATAGGCCTGTGAGGGAGAGAAGTTTCGATAAGGTTGTTGAGATTGCAAAAAAGCTGATAGAAAATACAGGATATGATGAAGTTTCACTCCTATCACTTTCCGCATTAGACCACTCCCAGATTAACGAATTAGTCGATGAATTTCTTCCGTACATAAAAGAGAAGAAAATATCACTCTCCATCCCATCGACCCGCGTTGATGCTTTTAATATACAATTGGCTGAGAAAATTTCCACAATTCGAAAAACAGGTCTAACTTTTGCCCCGGAAGCTGGAAGTCAAAGGATGAGAGACGCGATAAACAAGCAAATCTCATATGACGAAATATTAAGAACAGCTCAAGAAGCTAAGAAAGCAGGTTGGAGGAGAATAAAACTGTACTTCATGGTTGGTTTTCCGAATGAAACAGAAGAAGATATACGGGAAATAGGTGAACTTGTAAAGGCTATCAAGAAAGTTGGTTTCATGGACATAACGGCATCAATAAACTTACTGATTCCAAAACCACACACGGCTTTCCAATTTGCAAAACTCCAGCCGCCAGAATACATGGACATGGTGAAAAAGATATTGAATCCATACAAAAAATTTGGAAAATTGGACATTAACGATGGTAAAAAAAGTTTCGTTGAGGGTATACTCTCTCGTGGTGATAGATTACTTTTTCCAGTCATTGAAAAGGCATACAAAATTGGTTACTATGATGAATGGGGTGAGCATTTCTCGTACGAAAAATGGTCGAAACTTTTTGAAGAAATAGACATATCTCTTTACTTGGGGCCGTATGGATTAGAAGATTTTCCTTGGGACCATCTCGATAGCGGAGTTGATAAAAACTTCCTTTGGAACGAGTATCAGAAATACTTTTCAGGTGAGACTACCATAGATTGTCGTGAGCGTTGTACATTATGCAGAGTCTGTATCGATTACAAAACAAGTAATGTTCTGAAAGGGAGGTAAGACGATGAGCGAGCAGAAGAATACGAATCTTAAAAGATTGCATCCCAAGGTCTTTAAAGTTCCTATAGATAGAATAAGGATGGGATATTATTCGGACAAATACTTCACTAGATACGTTGAAGTTTTAAAAAAGGACAACAGACACCCAAGAGTGTATTACCAATTCTTTCCACGTGACAACGCAATAGTTTGTGGAGTTGACGAGGCGTTGGCTATCCTTAGGTATTGCACAGGGTATTACAAAGATGAAGTAAAGGCAAAAGAACTCTACAACGAAATTATCAGTTTGGACAAAGCGATGCAAAGTTTGGCTGTTGAAGGGAATGTTGAAAAGATTGTTGAACTTACAAGGAAGAAATGGGACATTAGGTTGAAATTGAACGACCTTTGGGTTGATAAATGGGATGAGATAGAAGTCAGAGCAGTCTACGATGGGGAATTTGTTCCTGAAGGCGAGCCACTGATGACTATCGAAGGCGACCCTGTCTACTTTGGTTACCTTGAAACCGTCTTATTGGGAGTTATAGCCCGTGCAACGAGCACAGCAACCGCTGTTAAGAAAGTTGTTGAAGCGGCAAACGGAAAACCTATACTTTTCTTCAGTGCTCGTTTTGACCATTACTGGGTCCAAGCAACGGATGGATACGCTGCGCTTAAAGCAGGTGCATTCGGTGTATCGACCGATGCGAACGCGGATTACTGGGGAGTTGAATCCATGGGAACTATACCACACGCATTAATTGCAGCATACGATGGTAGCACCGAAGACGCAGCTATTGCGTTTGACAAATACATGCCGGATAATGTGAACAGGATAGTCCTTGTAGACTGGGACAACGATGTTATTGGAACAACGTTCAGAGTTGTTAAGAAGCATTACGAATACGTGATGGGAAAACCCTTCATACTTGGAGAAACGGATCCATCACCGATAATAGGACCTGGCAAAAACAAAATCTGGGGAGTTAGATTCGACACTTCAGGAAATCTAAGAGATAAATCCGTTACTCCAATAGGTCCTCAATCGTTTGGTGTGTGTCCTGAACTTGTTTGGAGAGCAAGAAATGAATTCGATAAGGTTGGGTTAAAGGATTTAAAGATAGTTGTTTCAGGAGGTTTTGACGAGGAAAAAATAAAACTCTTTGAATCATTAGGAGTTCCTGTAGATGTCTACGGTGTTGGCTCGAAACTTTTGAAGAAAAAAATAGATATAACTGCAGATATCGTGGAAGTTAACGGAAGACCGTGTGCGAAGGTGGGACGATACAAAAAAGACGCTTCACACTTGAAAATCGTTCCTAAACGTTATTGGGAAGAATAAGGTTGTTTTGAAAAACTTAGAATTACGAACTAAAATAGATTTTGAAGGGAAGATTAAATCCGTTTTGGAGATGGTATATGTCATGTGGAAAATAATCAAAAGTACAATAGGAGAAATAGAAGCGAAACTTATTGAGAAATTTTTAGAGGCATATGGTATTCCGGTGATTATCCAAAAGACGGACGTATTTGTTCATCCGATTTTTGGAAGTAGCGCTCAATGCGAGGTATTAGTGCCTGAGGAGTACTACGAGGAAGCTTGTAATTTACTTCAAAAGGAGGGAACTAAGGTGAAATACACACCACTGTATGAAGACCATGTAAAGTTAGGAGCAAAGATGGTAGAATTTGCAGGCTACTACATGCCGTTACAATACGAGGGAATCGTTGCTGAGGTAAACATGGTAAGAAAAGAAGTTGGAATGTTTGATGTCTCTCACATGGGAGAATTTTTGTGTGAAGGACCTGATGCTATAAACTTTGCAAATTATGTAGTAACTAACGATTTTGGTTCAATTGGATTTGGAGATGTCATTTACACAGCCATGTGTAATGAAAACGGTGGATTTGTGGATGATTTACTTGTGTACAAAATTGCACCTGATAAGGTTATGTTCGTAGTGAACGCAGCAAATATAACGAAAGATTTCAATCACTTATCGAACCTGGCACAGAAATTCAACGTTACCCTTAAAGATATATCGGACGAGACAGGTCTGATTGCCGTTCAAGGTCCAAAGGCTCAAGAAAAGCTCCAGCCACATACAAATCTGAATCTCGAAGATATAGGATTTTACTCCTTTGCAGAGGGTGAAATATTTGGAGTAAAAGGTATCATCTCGCGAACTGGTTACACAGGCGAAGATGGTTTTGAGCTCTACCTACCTGCCAACGAAACACCTTTTGTTTGGCGCAAGTTACTTGAGATTGGCATAAAACCAGCTGGTTTGGGTGCAAGAGATGTTCTTAGACTTGAAGCAGGGCTTTTGTTGTATGGAAACGATATGGATGACACAATAACACCACTCGAGGCGGGAATTTCCTGGGCAGTGAAGTTTGAAAAGGGTGATTTTTATGGCAAGGAAGCACTGCTAAAACAAAAAGAGGAAGGATTAAAAAGAAGACTCAGAGGGTTGATGTTCGAATCAAAGCTTGTCCCAAGACACGGAATGGAAGTTTACAAAGACGGGCAAAAGGTAGGTTATATAACAAGCGGAACGTTCTCACCAACGTTAAATAAACCAATAGCCTTTGCTCTCGTAGATGCGAATATCAAGCTTGGAGATATTGTTCAGGTATTGATAAGAGACAAATACGTAGACGGAACGGTTGTTAAAACTCCATTCTACCGTGGTAGTGTAAGGTCACGAAAGTGAATAATCTGAATTAGGTAGGGAGTCAGAAGGGAGTGAGTTACGTGCACAGGTACATACCACACACTGAGGAAGAAATCAAACAAATGCTCCAAGAAATAGGTGTTAACAGTATCGATGATTTGTTCGTTGATGTGCCCAAGACAATAGATGGTTACAACATACCTGAAGGTAAGGACGAATTTACTGTAAGGAAGATAGCGGAAAGCCTGGCTAAAGAAAATGTATCGTTTGACCCTGAGAACGTGTTCTTAGGTGCAGGTGTATACTACCACTACATTCCTACGGTTGTTAAACACTTGGCTTCAAATCCTAACTTCGTTACCGCTTACACTCCTTATCAGGCAGAAGTCTCTCAAGGCACTCTCCAAATGTTATTTGAATACCAGACGATGATGTGTGAGTTAACGGGTATGGAAGTAGCGAACTCTTCCATGTACGATGGTGCAAGTGCCTTTGCAGAAAGCTTGTTAATGGCAACGAGGATAACGGGAAAAACCAAAATGCTTGTTGCACAATCAATAAATCCCGAATACAGAACGGTTGCC
Organism: Fervidobacterium pennivorans DSM 9078; assembly: GCF_000235405.2. Classification (NCBI taxonomy): domain Bacteria; kingdom Thermotogati; phylum Thermotogota; class Thermotogae; order Thermotogales; family Fervidobacteriaceae; genus Fervidobacterium; species Fervidobacterium pennivorans. The sequence continues at coordinate 1,144,236 of NC_017095.1, read as the reverse complement.
AAGACTTACACAAAACCTCAGGGAATTGAAATTTTTGAAATTAAATACGATGAGACTGGAAAAGTAGATATGGACAATTTAAAGAGCTTGCTTTCCGAGGATGTCGCAGCAGTAGCAGTTGCTTATCCGAATTTCTTTGGAGTTATCGAAGATTTAAAGGCTATCAGGGAGATTGTGCCTCAGAACGTTGTATTCATAGTTGTGGCGGAACCGGTGTCCTTAGCATTGTTGGAAGCACCAGGGAAGTTCGGAGCTGATATCGTTGTTGGCGAAGGACAAGCACTTGGTGTTACTCCAAACCTTGGAGGACCTGGCATAGGCTTTTTCACAACACTTGAAAAGCACGTAAGGAAAATGCCCGGAAGAATTATTGGAGAAACAAAAGATATAGAGGGTAAGAAAGGTTATGTAATGATACTTCAAACAAGAGAACAACATATCAGAAGAGAAAAAGCCACATCTAACATCTGCTCCAACCAGGCTTATATAGCTTTGATTAATGCAATTTATCTTTCCACGATGGGCCCACAGGGGTTAAGGGAAGTTGCTTGGAGGTCATATAACAACGCGCATGTGCTTGCCAAGATGCTCGAAGAAAAAGGTTTCCAGCGGATTTTCAAAGGTGAGTTCTTCAACGAGTTTGTGATTAAGGTACCAGAGAATTATAGGGAAAAGTGGCATGCTATGGTTAAGGAAGGTGTACTTGGTCCGATACCAATAGACAGGGTATACAAATCACTTGGACCGAGCGCGCTTGTTTGTGCAACGGAAGTTAACACCAAGACATCCATGATGAAACTTGTTGAGGTGATGTCAAAATGACAATCTTTGAAAAATCCGTTCAAGGTAGGAAAGGTTACGAATTACCTGTTTACGATATCGAAGAGGTTAAATGTGAAATCCCTGAACACTTACTGAGGAAAGAACCTCCAATGCTTCCTGAAGTATCCGAAGTGGATGTTGTAAGGCATTACACAGACCTTGCACTTAAGAATTACTCGGTTGATAGAGGTTTCTATCCTCTCGGTTCTTGCACGATGAAGTACAATCCAAAGATTAATGAAGACATGGCAGCACTCTTCACAAATCTCCATCCATTCCAGCCAAGGGAAACAATTACTGGTGCGATAAAACTCATGGGGCATTTAAAGGAACTGCTTTGTGAGATAACAGGGACCGATGATATGACGCTCCAACCAGCAGCGGGTGCACATGGAGAGCTGACAGGACTTTTGGTTGCAAGAGCTTATTTTGAAGATAAAGGCGAACTTGAAAAGAGAAGAAAAGTGCTCGTTCCAGATAGTGCGCACGGAACGAACCCTGCATCCGCTGCGATGGCGGGATTTGAGGTTATTGAATTAAAATCTGGCGAAGATGGCTGTGTAAACCTTGATGAGTTGAAAGCACACCTGGACGACAGCGTTGCTGTAATAATGCTTACAAACCCAAATACATTGGGCCTTTTTGAAAAAGACATACTTGAAATAGCGAGGATGGCACACGAAGTTGGTGCATTACTTTACTACGATGGAGCAAACCTGAATGCAATTATGGGTAGAACTCGTCCCGGAGATATGGGATTCGATATTGTTCATCTGAATCTCCACAAAACGTTCAGCACACCACATGGCATGGGTGGACCTGGAAGTGGTCCAATAGGTGTTAAAAAACATTTGGCACCTTACCTACCCGTGCCTATTGTGAAAAAGACGGAAAGTGGATACGATTTGGACTACAATTTACCAAAATCTATAGGTATGGTGCGCAGCTTCTACGGTAATTTCCTAGTGATGGTTAAGGCATACACTTATATTCTAACTATGGGAAATAAAGGGCTTAAACACGTAAGTGATATGGCTGTTCTTAATGCAAATTATTTGAGAAAGAAGCTCTCAAGACTTTACAAAGTTGCATACGATAGGATTTGCATGCATGAATTCGTAATCGACAACGAGGAATTTGCAAAGAAAACAGGTGTGAAAACACTAGATATTGCAAAGAGAATACTTGATTACGGAATGCACGCGCCTACTATTTACTTCCCACTTATCGTTCACGAAGCGATGATGATAGAACCAACCGAAACCGAAAGCAAAATGACTCTTGACAGGTTTGTGGAAATCATGGAAAAGATTTACGAAGAAGCTCACAGCAATCCTGAGCTTGTTAAGAAAGCTCCATACACAACACCTGTTAAAAGGTTAGATGATGTTTCTGCAACGAAGTTCCCAATATTCAGATACAAAAAGTAAGATAAACAGCAAAACGTACATAGGTGGTGTTATCAAATGCATCCTACAGAATGTATAGCACCGTCAAAAACACTGGAGATTGATGCACTTGCAAAAAAGCTCTTATCTGAAGGCAAAGACGTAATTAACTTTACCGTGGGAGAGCCAGATTTTCCGACACCGAAAAACATAGTTGATAAAGCTATCGAAGCTTTGCAAAAAGGGTTCACAAAGTACACAGATAGCAACGGTATACCTCAACTGCGTGAAGCGATATCGAAATATTTGAAAGAAAAGAAGGGTGTGTCATATTCTTCTGATGAGATTGTTGTTAGCAACGGTGGTAAACAGGCACTCTTCAACGCTTTTTCTGCAATACTTGAAGAAAATGACGAAGTTCTGATGTTTGCTCCGTTGTGGGTTAGTTATGTTCCGCAGGTGCTGTTAGCAAGAGGTAAACCAGTGATTGTCAGGACGCGATTCGAAAATGGTTTCATCCCTACAAAAGAGGAAATCATATCGCACATAACGGATAAGACTAAAGCCATACTTGTGAATTCACCAAACAATCCAACGGGTGGCATATATGATAAAGAAACGCTTGAACTCATTGCAACGATAGCGAATGAGAGAAACATATTTGTTATTAGTGATGAAGTATATGATGACCTCGTTTACGAAGGAAAACACATTTCTATGTATGGGCTTGTAAAGGATGAACTACTTATATACGTCAACGCATTCAGTAAATCCCATGCGATGACAGGTTGGCGTGTAGGTTACACGGCAACTAAGAACAAAGAGATAAAAAAGAGGATTTCCAAAATCCAGAGTCATGTTAGTTCGAATATAAATACCCCAGCTCAATACGCGGCAATAGAGGCATGTAACACGGATAATGCTTCCATGATTGAGGAATTCAAAAAGCGAAGAGAGGTTATACTGAGATTTGCAAAAGATTACGGATTAGAATTTGTTGAGCCGAAAGGTGCGTTTTACCTTTTCTTCAAAGTCAATGGTAACGATGAAGAATTTTGTAGGCAGCTACTTTCAGAAAAATTGGTTGCAACAGTTCCAGGTAGTGCGTTTGAGATGCCAGGTTTTGTGAGAATCAGTTTTGCTACATCAGTGGAAAAAATAGAAGAGGGTATGAGAAGATTGGGCGAGTTTATTAAACAGCAAGCATAAAACAACATTAAAGGGCAAAAAGCAAAACGTAACGAAAAAAAGACAGGATTAAAATGTAAAATGGGCTACAGTTTGCGTAGCCCATTTTTTACTTTTTGTTTACCTTTCTTAACCTGAGCCTAAGAATATTAATCTGTCAGTCGGTGCAAGAACCTGGGTTTTGTGGTATAATACAGAGGAAAAGAAAAACTAATCAAAAGGAGTTGATAAAGTGCAAAAGGTTGTTAGAAGAAAGAAAGAAAAAATACTTTCTCAATACGAATTGATAAAGCTTGCCAACTTGGGTGATGAGAAGGCAAAATCGGAACTGGAAGAAAGATTAAAAGACATGGTGAAGAAGGATGAGAAAAAGAAAGACTCAAAGTAAGATAACAAATCTAACCTGTGAAAAATTTAGTGCAAAAGTGCAAGACAGTGTGCTATTTGAAAATGTGAATGTATCTCTCAATACCGGTCAATTTGCAGTTTTGTATGGTCCTAGGGGTTCCGGTAAGTCCGCGTTCCTCAGAAGCTTTGCTCTGCTGAACCAAGAAGTTTATCCGAATATAGAATACGCAGGGAACGTATATTTTGATGGCCAAAGCATCTTTCAAATGGATGAAAAAGAAGTTAGGCAGATAGTTACTTACTTGGATACAAACTTTCTCGAATCGCTTGATTATCTCAACTTCAAAGAACTCATTAGGTTGGTTTTTGGCTCGAGTTATAAATTCAAAATAGAAGACCACGCTAGTGAGCTTGATAATTTTGGAGTGTTGAAAGCTCTTTATAAATTCGAAAAAACACCTCTTTCTTCTTTGTATGTACTTGAAAAGATCGGACTGCTTCTTTTTGTCTCCACTCTTAGACAATCTTCAGTTCTTATACTCGATTGTTTGCTTGACCATCTTGATGACGAGCACGTAGAATCGGTTACAAGAGTGCTTAAAGGGCTTTCTGAGTACAAGCTTATAATATTGGCAACAAGAACACTGAAAAGATTTATAGGTTTAGGTGACGTGCTAATTGTTATGAAAAACGGTCAGGTAAAGTTCTACGGTGATCCCAAAGAATATGTATTGGGGGTATAAATTATGGAAGTTTTGGCTGTATGTCTCAACCCAGCGTTAGACCGTGAATTTGTAATTGACAATTTTAAAGTCGATGAATTGAATGTTGTTCCAAATGAAAAAAATACAATGACCCCTGGTGGAAAGGGAATTAATGTTGCTGTTATTTTGTCGCATTACGGTGTTAGTTCTATTGCAACAGGTTTTCTCGGAGGATACGTTGGTAATGTATTACTTTCTGAGTTACGGAAGAAAAATACGCTTATAACCACAAGCTTTTTGAGAATAAACGATGAAACTCGTGAGAATATAGCTATTGAGGATACAGTAAACCATACACTAACAGAGATAAACTCAGAGGGTCCGACTGTAACTGAGGAAGACGTTAGAAAGTTTATCAAAAGGTATGAAGTACTGGTACAAAAGGTAAAGGTAGTTGTGATTTCAGGTAGTGTTCCGAGAGGTGTACCAAACAGCATTTACGGCGAGCTGACAAAGATAGCGAAGAAATACAATAAGTTTGTTTTTTGGGAGGCACGCGATGAGATTATAACCGATTCCATAAAAATTACGTCTCCAGACGTTTTGAAATATGACATGCGAAGAAGTGAAAAGGTTCTTGGAAATATTTTAAGTACTGAACAAGAATACATAAATGCGGCAAAAGACCTTATTAAACAAGGAGCAAAACTGGTTATACTATCCTACAAAACGATACATGATTTTGTTGCGAACGAGGACGGTGTTTGGAAGTTCTCACCAAAAGTTCAGATAGACCACTCATACTTACTTGGTAGCGGAGACACGTTTGTTGCTGCCATGGTCTATGCGTATCTTCAAAATAAGTGCTGCCTTGATATGGCAAGGTATGGTTACGCGGCAGCTGTTGCAAAGACGAGTTATTTGGGTAAAGAACCTCCGTCAGTAGGTCAAATTGAAGAATTCCTAGCCCATGTCACAACTGAGAGGGTGGAGTAACATGCAGAATCTCAAGGTTAAGGATTTTATGACCTACGATTTGACATTCGTTTTCGAAAACGACACCGTTGAAGAGGTTATAGAAATACTTAACAAAACAGGATTATCGGGTCTGTGCGTTGTAGACACGGACTTGAAAGTTGTTGGATTTGTAAGCGAAGACGATATAATCAAGGCGTGTTTACCAAGCTATTTTAATTTACTTCAAACAGCAGCATTTTTGCCAGACACGAACTTATTCATAAAAAATTTGAAGAATATAGCCAAGGAGCCCATTGGTAAATACGCAACAAAGCCCGTATTCACAGTCAAACCTAACGATACATTGCTTTACGTATCAGATATGATAATGAGGAAAGGCTATAGGATTATTCCTGTTGTTGATGTGAACAACGTATTGCTTGGTTATGTTACAAGAGCCGCGATTTTGCAGAGTGCTATAAACATCGAAATACCTGGAGAAGTTTGATAAAGGTATTTGATTGAATAGGAGTGATGAAAGACTGATGAGAGTCTCTGTAATTACTCATGGTTGTAAGATTAATCAATACGAAAGTGAATTAATGATAGAAATCCTTGAAAACGCGGGATATGTAGTACTTTATGGCGAAGACAGAGGAGCAGAGGTTTATATACTCAACAGTTGCGCTGTCACGAGCGAAGCAGAGAGGAAAGTTAGACAAACAATACGGCATTTAAGAAAGCTCAATCCAGATGCTAAGATAATACTCACAGGTTGCTATGTTCAGATTCCCAGAACGGCTGAGGAATACAAAAATTTGGGCGTAGACCTAGTACTAGGAAATCTTGAGAAAAAGCGCATACTAAGCTTCATAAACAAAGTAGGAGGTTACTTCAACTCGCGTTACTGGGAAGAGGATGATATATCGTTCGAGATTGTTGAAAACTCCGTAACTGAGCGTTCCCGGGCTTTTGTGAAAGTCGAAGATGGTTGTAACAATGGATGTACATACTGCGTTATACGTTCGTTGAGAGGTACAAAGATTAGAAGCAAACCGTTGGAGGTTGTTGTCAAAGAGATAGAAAAGCTTGTTAGGAAAAAACACAGAGAAATAGTAATAACAGGTTTAAACTTGGGAAAATATGGTGCAGATTTAGGTTTAAATCTTGCACAATTACTCAGAACGATTGCAAAGATTGAAGGAGATTTTAGAATTAGGTTGAGCTCGATAAATCCTGAGGATTTGACAGATGAGTTGATAGAAGTTATTGCTCAAGAAGAGAGAATTTGTAATCATTTGCATATCCCTGCTCAAAGTGGAAGCACGAGTGTGTTGCGAAGGATGGGTAGAAACTATACGGCGGATGATTTTATCTCTCGAGTTCTCAAACTCAGAGAATTTGACCCATTGTTTTCGATCACGACTGATATAATGGTTGGTTTTCCTGCAGAAACAGATGAAGAATTCAAAGAAACTTTAGATTTTGTTAAAACCGTAGGGTTCAGCAAAGTACATACCTTTAGATATTCGCAAAGGCCTAATACACCTGCTGCACGTTTTGAAAACCAAATTCCAGGGAATGTAAAGAAAGAGCGTGCAGAGATTCTTATCAAGCACGCAGATAATGTTGCATACGAGTATAGAAAGAAGCTTGTAGGTAAGACAACCATCGTATTGGTCGAAGGTGTGCAGAATGGAATTGCTTATGGATATGACGAATACTACTTACTCCACGAAAGCAGTGGTGGTGTCACGGGAGAATTTTCAAAAGTAAAAATATGTTCCGTTACAAACGAAGGCGTGGTGTCGAAAGTTGTTCAAAAGTATGCATCAAACGAGTGAAATTCTAGAAGCATTGACAAGGGGAATAGCTGTTTACGAAACTCTTAGAACTTACAACGGAAAACCGTTTGCGATTGATGAACATTATCGTAGACTCTGTAAATCATTGGGATATTTAAAGATAGAACCTCCTACTTATAAGGAGTTTGAAAAATTAGTATACGACAATCTTTCAGAACGAATAAGGGTAGTATACGTATACGACGGTAGATTAATCAGTTACGTCCTTCAGGAATCTACCGAGAGTTTTGAAGTTAACTATGTCAAAGTAGATTTTACAACCGTCCGACGGGCAGATGCGAGTAGTATTCCTCCAGATTTGAAATCCATAGGAAGACCAGATATATACCTTGCAAGACTTACAAAAGGCGATAATTACGACGTACTTTTACTCGGCAGTAAAGGACAACTTTGCGAAGGGACATTTAGTAACGTGTTTTTAGTAAAGAACAATAAGATTGTAACGCCCTCGTTGGATTCTGGTATTTTGGACGGAATTACACGTATGTATGTAATAAAATTTCTGAAAGAAAAAGGTCACAATGTAGAAGAAAGATACGTTGAACCATTTGAAATCTTTTACGCTGATGAAGTTTTCTTAACACACACAAGTAGAGGTATTGTTCCTGTTCATCAGATTGGCACATTAAAAACTCTTAGTACAAACTTTTCTGAGAATCTTGCCAAAGAATTTGAGGAGTATGTAAAATGCTTACTCTAAAAAAAGCATTTGAAGATTTAGCAAAGAGCAACGAATTTTTTAGAAAGTTGCTTATCATGTCTTTATTGGAGGATGGAACTACGCAGATACTCGGTAGTGCAGTTTCAAAACACTGCGCTTTCAAAAACTTCGATTCAGGGATAGTAACGGTTGTGTGTGACGATATAATGTGGGTTAACGAACTGAGGAAGATGAAACGTCAGGTCAAAAAAAGGATAGAACAGCACTTAGGACTGGCAATTTCAGACTTGAAGATTGAAATTGAACGTAGGGGTTAAGAAGAGTTTTTTAAATTGGAGGTGGCAATTGTGGATAATGTTGTAAACAAAGAAGAAATGACAAATCAATACACTGCACAAAATATAAAGGTTTTGAAAGGTCTTGAGCCCGTTCGCGAGAGACCGGGTATGTACATTGGGTCTACGGGGAAGACAGGTTTGCACCATCTTGTGTACGAAATTGTTGATAACAGTATAGATGAAGCCATCCAAGGTTACTGTGACAAAATTAAAGTGACTATAAAGGCCGATGGTTCTGTTGAAGTTGAAGACAACGGACGAGGAATACCTGTGGATATACATCCCGAGACAGGAACGAGTGCGTTGGAAGTTGTAATGACCACACTCCATGCTGGAGGTAAATTCTCAAAAGAAAGCTACAAAGTCAGTGGAGGTTTACATGGTGTTGGTGCTTCAGTTGTGAACGCACTTTCAGAATGGATGGAAGTAGAAGTTCACAGAGATGGTAAAATCTACCGCCAACGCTACGCACGAGGTCAAAAAGTAACAGAAGTAGAGGTTATTGGTGAAACTACGAAACGTGGAACGATAGTTCGATTCAAACCGGATAAGACTATATTCACAACCGTTGAATTCGATTCAGACACGATACTTACACGACTTAGAGATTTGGCGTTCCTAAATCCGAATGTCACAATTGAATTTATTGACGAGAGAAACAATATCCATAGAACCCTTCACTACTCAGGAGGATTGAAAGAATTTGTATCCTACTTAAACAGGGGAGAGAAAACGCTTCACGAAGTGGTTTACATAGAAGGTAGTGTCCAGGATGTCCAGGTTCAAGTAGCATTCCAGTATACGGATAGTGACACTGAGGAAATTATCTCGTTTGTGAATAACATAAAGACTGTCGACGGTGGAACGCATGTGACAGGTTTTAAAACAGCTTTCACAAGAGTTGTTAACGAACTTGGAAAGAAGAAAAATATGATAAAAGGTGAACCGTTCAGAGGTGAAGACCTGCGTGAAGGGATGACAGCAGTCATAGCAGTCTTGATGATGGGAACACCTCAGTTTGAAGGACAGACGAAATCCAAACTTGGTAACGAAGAAGTCCAAGATGCCGTCGCAAAAGTTGTTAGGGACAAGCTAACAGATTACTTTGAAGTTAACGAGTCTGTGCTGAAGGTTATAATCCAAAAGGCACAGCAAACACGTGAGGCAAGAGAGGCTGCAAAACGTGCGAGAGAGGCTGTAAAAAGAAAGAGTAGTCTTGGCGCGTCGACATTGCCTGGAAAGCTTGCAGACTGCATAACCAAAAACCTGGAAGAATCAGAACTTTTCATTGTTGAGGGTGACTCAGCAGGTGGAAGTGCTAAGCAGGCAAGAGACAGGAACTTCCAAGCAATCTTGCCATTGAGAGGAAAGATACTTAACGTTGAGAAAAGCAATGAACTAAAACTTCTCAAAAACGAACAAATTAGAGATATCATCACAGCTATAGGAACTGGGACCGGAGATAATTTTGACGAATCGAAGTTGAGATATGGAAAGATAATAATAATGACCGATGCTGACGTCGATGGTGCACATATAAGAACACTACTTTTGGCGCTCTTTTATAGGTACATGAGACCATTACTGGAAAACGGAAGAATATACGTTGCAATGCCACCACTTTACAAACTCACTGTCAGTGGAGAAAAGCCTGTTTACTTGTATTCTGATGAAGAACTGAAAGCCAAACTTGCGAGCATAAACGGAAAACGGTATGAAATTCAAAGATACAAAGGTCTTGGAGAAATGAATCCAGAGCAACTCTGGGAGACAACGATGAATCCAAAGACCAGAAAGATAATTCGAATAACGATAGAAGATGCGGAAGAAGCGGACAATCTATTTGAAATCCTTATGGGGAAGGATGCAGAAGAACGCAGAGGATACATAATGAGACATGCAAGACAACTGAGCTTGGTTGATTTGGATGTGTGAAGTATTCAAAAAATAGCGAACATACGGTTTTGCACTAAACCAAAAAATGAAACAAAAAAAGACACCCCCGAAGTGGTAGAGTAAAACCATCAAGGGGGTGTTTTTTGGTTAAGAAGGGTAAGTCCAGCACTGTACTTTGCTTTTAAATAGCTCTGATCTCCAACGTACGTCAGAGTGAATGAGAGACCAAAGAGTGAACCAAGAAGATAAATCTTGCCCAGTTTCAATTCCAGGCCCGTCAGCGCATCGATAATATCTCTCGCAATGAGAGGAATGAAGTAATCGAAAATAGCAGAAGACGTTGCAAGAAATCCGCCTATTATTATAAGGATCAGAAAAGCGTCTTTAAACGAGAGAATAAAAACGAAGAACCTTTTTGATGCCCCAGGGTTTATCTTCCTTCCTGATTTTGAATGTGTTTATAACAAATTGAATGATTCATTTGTTTTTCAGATGTTGAAGCAATCTCTCTACATCACAAGCTGGTTTTTCACGATATTTCTGTAGAGAGGAGATTTTTCCATGAGTTCTTCATGTGTTCCTTCAGCTTCCACCTTTCCGCCGTTCATTAAAATGATCTTGCTTGCTTTCCTCACTGTAGAAAGTCTGTGGGAGATGATGATTACGGTGTTTATTTCTTTCAGGATTCTTTCAAGAATTCTCTCTTCTGTTTCACTGTCTATGCCAGAGGTGGCTTCATCCAGAATCAACACTTCTGGCTTTCTCAAAAGAGCTCCTGCAAGAAGTATTCTCTGCCTCTGGCCATCTGAGAGTTTTGCACCTTTCTCTCCAACAGGGGTGTCTATTCCGTTTTCCAGCCTTTCCACAAAATCACACTCACATATTTTGAGGACTTTCTCTATCTCTTCTTTGGGGAAGTGTTCGAAGAAGGTGATGTTGTTTCTTATTGAGGTGTCGAAGAGCATGTCGTTTGATCGAACAAGGATGATACTTTTTCTGAGAGAGGAGAGAGAGAACTCCTCGATGGGAATGTTGTTGATCAGGATTTTACCCTTTGTGGGTGAGAGGAGACGGTTGAACAGAGAAACAAGAGTGCTTTTTCCTACCCCCGAAGCCCCTACTATGGCGATTTTGTCACCCCGTTTTATTCTGAGATTCAGGTCAGTGAGAATCTCTTTACCATCAGGATAGTTGAAAGAGACATTTTGCAAACGTATTTCCTTGATGTCTCTGAGCACTTTTTTACCTTCTTTTTCAGGATTGAGTTGAGCAATCTCTTGGATACGTCTTCTGTATATCCCCAACCTTATGAAGTCCAGAGCAGAGCTGTAGACACCGCTTACAGAGCCGTAGAAGCCACTTACGAAATAGTAAAAGGAGATCGCACTTCCGATCGTTATCTTTCCTCTTGCAACGAGAATGGAGGACAAGGTAACAACGGTTATTGGAAGCAGACCATTCAGAAACGGGAAGAGACTCTCTGTCTTTGCTATCACATTGAACAGATTGTTCAGGGCGCTCATCCAGAGGTTTGAGCGCTTTCCAAATTCTTTATAGAACACATTCTTGGATTCAAACGCTTTGATAACGTTGATTCCGCTCATAGTCTCGTTTATGAACTTGACGCACTCTTCAAAGCTTGAACGTTCTTTTTGTTGATAATCCTTTATTTTTTTTCGGGAGGTGGATATAGGGAAGCCGTATATAGGAGATAGCAACAGTGCTATCAGAAGAAGCCAGGGGCTGAGCTGGTAAAATGCAACCACAAGTAAAGCCACTTTGAAAGATAGAGATATCAGTTCCGGAAGTGCCTGAGCGTATATATCAATTACATACCACCCGTCATCGAATACCCGTGTTATTATTTCACCCGTGTTTTTTCTTTTCAAATCGTTTGTATCGGCGTTGAGCATCAGTTTTATCTGACTCTCCACCAGGTTCCTGAACATTCCCACTTTGTTAACGGCAGAGACGAAACTGGCGATAAAGTCGAAAGCGATCGTCAGTATGAGAAATCCAAGAAACAGTATGACATTGCCCAGAAAGGCTGACAGCCCTTTATTTTGTAAAGCCGTGTCAATAGCGTTTTGCAGCAGAGTGACTCTTCTGGAATAGAAGAAGCTCGAGAGGATCAAACTCAAGGTTGTTAAAATGGCAAGTTTTATGTGTGTCATTCTCATAATGCGCAGTTTTTTCCCTTTCAATTCTTTCTTCCCTCCAGTTCACTTCTTTATGAACTGTTTTTCTAGAAGCTCTCTGTATCTTTCACATCTGCTCATCAGTTCTTCATGAGTTCCAGAGTCCAGGATACGTCCGCTGTCCAGGACATATACCTTCCTGGCCTTTTTTATTGTAGAAAGTCTGTGGGAGATGATGATTACGGTGTTTATTTCTTTCAGGATTCTTTCAAGTATTCTCTCTTCTGTTTCACTGTCTATGCCAGAGGTGGCTTCATCCAGAATCAACACTTCTGGCTTTCTCAAAAGAGCTCTTGCAAGAAGTATTCTCTGCCTCTGGCCATCTGAGAGTTTTGCACCTTTCTCTCCAACAGGGGTGTCTATTCCGTTTTCCAGCCTTTCCACAAAATCACACTCACATATTTTGAGGACTTTCTCTATCTCTTCTTTGGGGAAGTGTTCGAAGAAGGTGATGTTGTTTCTTATTGAGGTGTCGAAGAGCATGTCGTTTGATCGAACAAGGATGATACTTTTTCTGAGAGAGGAGAGAGAGTACTCCTCGATGGGAATGTTGTTGATCAGGATTTTACCCTTTGTGGGTGAGAGGAGACGGTTGAACAGAGAAACAAGAGTGCTTTTTCCTACTCCCGAAGCCCCTACTATGGCGATTTTATCACCCCGTTTTATTTTCATATCTATATTGGTGAGTACTGTGTTTCCGCTATAGCTGAATTCGACGTGTTCAGCTTCCAGTTTTTCGAACTCTTCCAGGTTCCTTCCACTTGTTTTCTCAAAAGGCAGCGAGAAGATTCTCGTGAAGTTTTCCCAGTTTGGTAGCGAGGAGAAGAACGTAGTCAAACCTGTGAGCACCATTCTCACGGTGTCGTATATCCAGTTCATGTAGGCTTGAAAGGCAACAAGAGTTCCGACACTTATTTCCTCTTTCCAGAGAAGGTATATTCCAAAGGCAAGTACAAGGGTGCTCCCTATCCACCTGTTCATATCGATGTTTGTGTTTGATAGTTCACTTGCCACACTGTACTTAATATTTGCTCTGCTCCACTCCCTGGCACTTGAGTCAAGAAAATTTTTGAGCAGTGAAGAAGCAGAGAACTGTTTGAGAGTTGAAGTTCCTTCGATCACCTCTCTTGCTCTCTTCATAAACGTTTGATAGCTCTCCTGATCTTTCTGAGAGGTCCTGATGACGAGTTTTTTGAAGAAAAGAGTCGACAGATAAAACAGAAAAATACTTACAAGAACAGCGATGGTTAGCTTCACGTTTAGGAAGAAGAGCACCACAAGAACAACGGCGAAAAATCCCAGATTGAATAAAATCTGTAATCTTCCAAGGTATATCCCTGAAACTGCCTTTGGTATGTCCCGTGTGAACACAGAGAGATAATCACCTGCGTTTTGAGGACTCAGATGATCGAGGGGAAGAGATAGAAGCTTTGCATAGGTGCTCCTTGTTTCTCTGATGCGTGAGTTATTGACCAGATATCTGGCTGCTGAATAGTTGAGTTTGTACATCACAAAGGACTGAAGAATCAGAACGAGGAGATACAGGCCTGCAAAGAGCAAAATCTCCCTGACACTTCCTTTGTAAAAAGCACTATCGATGGTGCTTTTGATGAGAAGAGGGGTGAGAATGTTGAAAATCAGAAACAGCGCTTCAAGAAAAAAGAAAAGTGGATAGTATCCTCTGTATTTTCTTTCAAATTTTCTTATGCTCTCTCTGATATGTTCAGGAAGTGAAAAGAACTTCATGCTGGTTTGTTCCCTCCTCCTTAAAATCATTGATTAAAAATTTCCCAGTTTTAGTATAACATTAGTAATTTATGTAAGAAAACGCGTTCAAAATCATTCAAATCTTATTTGTTCATTTTTTCAAAAGGAGGTTTATCATTTCATAATATTTTTCCTCCATAGAAACGTCTATTTTTAATTCCTCTTCTAAAGAACCATTCCAGTCATATACTGGGGAGACAATTACATTTGTGGTATTGAATTCAGAGTAAAAGTAAGTGTCTATTTTTAAAATATCCCAATTGAGTCTTTTGTGTAGGCCTGTGTAAGTAACCTCAAATGACATGTAAAAATCACTCTGTTTTAATAGATCTATGTTCATTTTTACTTGTTCAAAACTGTCAGTTTTGTCAATTAAACTGGGTCTTGTATAATTTTGTATCTCTTTTGGGCCATCTAAACGATAACAGTCGCCAAAATTTTTCCCATTTTTCCACCCCGGAGTAGATATTAGCGCAACCTATATGGTTTTCAAGTCCTACAAATAATTTGTGAGTACTTCAGAGTTAGCTTTTGAAGGCAGGTTTGAGATATAATTTTATTGTAACTCACAATATTTGTAAATGTCAATATCAAAATGAACAAAAAATCGAAAATAAAAATGTACAAAAAATAAACTTAGTTTTGCTGGTTTGTGTTGCTAAAATATACTGTTTTTGACTGCAATCTGTATGAAGGACCTTTTATGAAAATCACGTAAGAATGATGGAGTAGCCTATCCAAAATTGCATTTGCTATCGTCGCTCCACCAAATATCTCTCCCCACTCTGAAAATACAACATTAGTTGTTATTATTGTGCTGCTCTTCTCATATCTGCTTGATATCAGCTGGAAAAATAAATTTGCTCCATCATTGTCTATTGGCAAATAACCTATCTCATCTATTATTAAAACTTTGTATTTCGAAAAATGCTTAAGTCTGTACTCTAATCTGTTCTCCAATAATGCTTTCTTTAGCTGAGCTATTAACTCTTGAAAATGTATAAAATACGTTGAATACCTTCGTTTTGCACACTCTATACCTATTGCTGTGGCTAGATGCGTTTTCCCTACCCCTGGTGTTCCGACAAATAGTATATTTTCATTACCCTCTAAAAATCTCAAACTCATTAAGTCCATTATCTGTTGCTTGTTTATACTTGGCTGAAATGAAAAATCAAAATCTTCTATACCTTTTATAAATGGGAAATTTGCCACCCTCACACATCCTAATATAGCCCTTTCTTCTTTGGCTTTTATCTCTAAGTTGCTAAGTTCATACAATGCATCTGTCATACTCTTTTCTCCGCTTGCCACTAAATCTAAGTATTTGTCAAGATTATTCTTTATGTTGTGAAGACCTAACTCTTCTAAGTTGTTAAGTAGTTTCACATAGTTGCTCATTTTTAGATTTTCTCCTTTCTTTAGTTTTTCAACAGATTATCAAATTTCTTTACGTTCTCCTCACATATCTTGTTAAGCTCTTCTTTTTGACCAACTCTCATTAGCATTAGCTGTTTGTAATCTTCATCGTGATAATTGATACTTTTTTCATCAATAACATGTATCCTTAACAGGTTTGTGTTATAATAAATATAAATTTTGTTTTCCACCTCCTTTACTTGGACTGTTTTTCCTATGTATTCGGGTGGAACAGAGTATTTACTTCCCTTGTAGTAAATCAGAGAGTCCTTTTGGACTTTAACTGACTTGTAGGAATTTAGGTAACTCTCTATTAACCTTTTGTCTGGCAAGGGTTGTAAATACTCTTTTTCTTTTTGAAACAGAAGAGCAGGTGGGACTTGAGTTGTTTGATTTGGCTGCATATTGACCTTTGCGTTTATCTCTTTTATTATCCTTGCTAAGTCCTCTTCTGTTTCAAATTCACCCTGATATGGCAGTATCCAATCTATAAACTTGTTTGCTGCTTCAACTTTTCCTTTTGTGTACGAATGTCTTGGTTTGCACAGTTTCACTTCAAACCCAAAGTCTTTTGCAAAACTTTTAAATCTTGAATTTACTTTAATTTTCTCACCTGTTATATCAACAACTGCTGCTGCATTGTCAAATAAAATCTCTTTAGGTACTCCGCCTATATCTTTGAATATTCTTATTAGACTTTCTATTAATTCTTCTTGAGTTTTTGTCCTGTTTATCTCAAAGCAGCAATATCTTGAATAACCTAATTTAAAATCAAGAACATTAATAACAAACTCCTCTCCATTTCTTGAGACAAGCTTTATATTCTCTTTCCAATCAACTTGCGCTTGCTCACCTGGATCTGTCTCAAATCTTGGGTGACCTTTTACTTTCTTCTCTGGCTTTAATCCTTTTTTCTTAACATACTTATTGAAATTTGAGTATGTTCCTATTGTCTCATCTTTTGATTTTAAATACTCATAAACACCCTTGACTGTAACTCCTTTGATAGCAAGCTTTGATTTTATCTCATCATAGTATTTGTCCAATTTACTTGGTTTATTTCTATTCTTAGGTTTTCCTTCATAACCCTCATAATATTTTTTAACTGTTCTTCTATCCATCCCATATATTCTTGCAAGTTCTGAAAAGTTAGGTTTCATTTTCATCGCCCTTATCATGTTTAAATGTGCTGTTAAGTTCTGCATTTGATATCCCTCCTCACTATGAGAAAGGATATCATATCAATGTACAATTTTGTACATCCTTATATTCCACTTTCAGTACATTTTTATTTTATCATTAACAATATTTTGATTTTTTTTGTATATAACAGAAACAGGGGGATTGAGATGAAGAAAATACCGGATATTCTTCGACCAATATTCACATACGGTTCTTTCACAGTTCCTTTTGTTAACTATCTTCTTGAGAATGATTTCCCCGAAAACTGGAAAGTTTTCGCACAGGTGATTAAACATATCTGGAGAGGTGAGTATGAACCAGCTCTTCAGATGATAGAAAAAGCACTGAAAGTCTGCAGGTCAAAAACGGCAAGAGACATTTTAATGGCTAAGAAACTGGGTATCTCCAGAAACCTGGGAAAACCTGATTTGAAGCTGTACAGATACTTGAAAAAAAGACTACCTTCGATGTCAAAAATAGCTCGTAATGTTGCTTTACCTGTGTTAATAAACGCCGAAGCGTTCGGTATATCATCTTCACGATCCGTGAGAATATGGGGAAAGGAGTACGAAGTAGATGATCCAACATCTGCGTTCTTGCATCTTGCAAGGGCTAGGAAACTCGCAGAGCAGAGTAAGATCTCAGAGGCAATATTCCATTATGTTCGGTCGTACAAACATTCAAAGAAAGTACCTCACCCATCCGGTATGGTCAGCGCTTTGAATGGCATAGCATGGCGAATAAGAAAAACACATCCCATCTGGGCTTATTCCATCTCGCAGAAGGCTGTGTTCTGGCTTGGATACTATCGCGAAGAAGCAGGCAATCTTTTTGATGCATTTGATACCCTTTTCACAATTGAAAAATACCTTGGCCTTGTTTCTACCGCGTTCACGGCAGAAATAATCTCTTCTTTGACAGTTCCAGAGATCCACTCAGAATTTTTAGATGAGGTTAGAATGTGGAAGCCCTGCTATAACGTGTCAGAGTATCCAAATACAGAAGAACTGAGGACTTTCATTAAAGGCATGGTAGGAACATACAGAAAAGAAAGGGTGTCAGCCGGGAGGCTTTCCGAGATTATAAACGGAAAAACACAAAGTGTCAGGGGAAATACTCTGAAAAAGTTAATAAAACCTTCTACTGTGAATGTCAAAGCACCTTTTCCCGTGTACAATGAACTAGTCAAATTGGAGATAGAGATGCGATTTGAAGAAGCGATAAAAAGCATCAAAGAGATGCCACCGCTTAAAAGAAAAAAGTTGTTCATTTCAACGTACATGGCACAGATAGGAAAAAAGGAGTTCTACATATCAAGAAAGGATAAATTTAGGGAAGCTTGCAGGTTACTTGAGTATCCCGAAGAATTCAAAGAGTTCATGAGCAAGAGATATGAAACTATGCGATTTGTGGCAGAGATGATCAGGGCACATCCATATATTGAAGGAAGAAAGGCAACTTTAAGTAAAGCTCTGGATAAAATGAATGGAAGAAGGCTTTCAGAATTTATAGAAAGATATGGAGAACTTGGAAAAGAAGAAAAGGTATTGATCAATACATTTTTGAGAAACCATGGAAGGTACGATGGAGTAAAGTTTGAAATCAGATTGAAAGGGCCAGACGAGGTGAGAGAGTTTGCAAAGAAGTACTCCCTCAAAATCCAGCCCTCTTTTGTGGCTTTCTGGTGTGAAGAAAACGCTAAAATCAGAAGAAAGCTAACAAGTATCATGCGCTACATGATTCAGGAGTGATCCAGAGGGAAAACAGGCACCACTGTTTTTGCTTTTTCTTCGAGTATTTTCAGCTCTTCTTTGCTGATTTCCGTTCCCTGTTTTTCCACAATGTCACACATCCACCACAGAAATTCCTGATGACTTGGACTCACCGCAGCAGTAACAGGCAGTGAAAGTGTGAAACGGAGTGCCATGGATGCTTCCTCTGTATCTTATAAGGCCTTCTTCTTTCGCCTTTAAAAAAGCCTCTGCAGCTCCGCCCGGTGGAAAGATGGCTTCCACTCATCTAAAGTGGTCACAGCGTGAAAGAGGTAGAAATCGAAGTGATCTGTGCGGAGTCTCTTCAAGGACTCGTTCAGTTTTTTCCAGGGTCCTTCTTTTGTTCTTTCTGTCGTTTTCCAGGCGAGAAACACCTGATCTCTGTGAGGTTCCAGCGCCGGACCGAGTTTTTCCTCTTATTATTTATTCACCCCGAAAAATTGGACTAAAAACCTTTCTAGGCACCTTAAAGAAACTTATCTCGCCATTTGTAATACTGAACTTGTGAAATACAGAATTATTGCCCTCTCTTATACACAAAAAGGTTTTTAAAATCATTCCAAATAAATGAGCAAAAGTCTTATTCAAGTTATATCATATCTGCAGCCAACTTACCTGTAATTATTGCAGTTGGGACTCCAGCGGGAGAATATGCCCATTTTCCTGCCTTGTATATATTTTTTAAGGGGGTTTTAACCGATTTTTTCATGTTGAAAATGCCAGAAGGAACGGGTATTTCATCTTCAAAAGACCAACCTACGATAGAGCCTTCTGATGTTTCATACATCTTTTCAAGGGTAAGTGGAGTTGAAGTAAACTTAAAGATTATTTTATTTTCGATGAATGGATATATGCTTTCTTTTAAGTTTTTGATTATAATGTCTTGAGCGTATTCTTTGAATTCGTTATACCAACCATCTTCACTTATCTTTTTGACAAGAGCATAGTCCATAAGGAAACTTACAATCAATCCAGTCTTGCCTTCTGGTGCCATACTCTTGTCTCTTAGAACCGGTATAGAAATTTCATATGTGTTGTAGTTAATAAAACCTTCAAGCCATTTAAGAATTTCCTCTTTGCTTGTATTTTCGTAATTTTCTATAATCCTTTTAAGCCAAGACTTGTTGAATTCTCCAATTCCATTTCTTTTTGGTGTGTAGAAGAAGTGACCTGTTGAAATCTTCTCAAACGAGTCAGATGGCTCATCTATACCAAGATATACCGTCAGAACTGATTCAGCAGAACGTGCTTTCATCACCTTATTTTTTTCCTTTTCAATTTTGTTTACCAAGTAATTTGGCAGATTTGTTTCATCAAGAATTTTGTAAAAAGTTTTCAAATCCGTAGCCCAAATCAATTCATCGTAATTGTGTGAATTTCCTTTGTTGTCAATCACCATGTTTTTTGATGGAATGATTTTTACAACTGATGTATTAGTAAAAATTTTACCTCCATATTCGGTTATCTTTTCGGCAAGTTTTTGTGTAAAAGTTCCAACACCACCTTTTGGATATATGTAATCGAGATATAAGTAGAAGTAGCTCAATGCGAAAAATGAAGGAGTACCTCGGAAAAAGTGTTGTATCACAATATCTTTTAAAGAAGCGTTTTTGATGAATTTTGAAATATAATCTTCTACGGGGTCATTTAGTTCATTTATCTTTTTTATGGTCTTCAAGAACTTAAAAAACCAGATTAGGTATCGTGGCATCATCTCTAAAAGCTTTCCCTCTTCTTTTATTTTGTTGAAAGAAAAGAGTGGGTTGTCAACGCCATAAAGGATTTTCATGTATTCAAGTATTTCCTTTTCAACATATATCAATTCATCAATTTCCTTATTTGCTTCAGGATAGATATCTTCTAGAATTTTTGCATACTCTTCTAAACTTTCAACACCGTTGACACGTAGTATCTTATCTTCAATACCTATTGTGATAGGATTTTTAAGTATCTCTATGTCTAAACCGAGGTCTTCAATCATTGGGATAATGACACCAGCGTTCACGAGTGCGCGTGCGCCACCTTCAAGTTTGAAACCATTGTATTCAAAAGTATTTACCAAACCACCGCACTTCTCGTTTTTTTCAAATAGTGTTACATTATGACCTTTTCTCGCCAGGTAAACAGATGCTGTAAGTCCTGATATCCCTCCGCCGACTATGATTACCTTTTTTCTTTGCTTTTTTAACATATTTTCACCTCTCTAAAAACCACAAGCGTCTTTCATAATTTCTAATGTTTTTTTCCACAAATTCCTTGCTAATTCGATATCTTTTGCAGGAGGTGCTAGTTCTTCAATTTTAGTGTAATGGAAGAATTTATCTGTTATTCCTTCGACTTCTTTAGATACTCCTAGATAATAAAGTGCTTCTGCTGACTCTGAAGGATCTCGGGATATTTTATCTAAAAAATTCTTTTTGAAAAATTTATATACAGGTCCATTGTCCTGACCGGTGTTTGTTCTTACAAAGCCTGGGTGCATAGCATTAATGGTAACATTGAGGTTATTAGAAATGAAAATTTCTGCAAAAATATGCATACTCAAAATTTGAGCAAGTTTTGCAGCTCCATATGCTTTTAAGCCTGAATATTTTCTCTTTTGCCAGTTCAAATCATCTAAGCATATTCCCCATGCTGAAAATCTGTATCCTTCAGAGCTAACTAATACTATACGGGTTGAATTATCTTTCTTTAGCTTTTCAATTAGAGAGTAATTTATTATAAACGGGGCGAGATAATGTACGACAAAGTTTGTTTCGAAACCATCCTCTGTAATAGTCAGTTTATTGAGATACAAACCAGCGTTGTGAATAAGAACGTCTATTTTTGAATCGAGCGAATTTAATTTTTCTACGACATTTTTGATATCTTTTATTTTGCTTAAATTAGCAATTATGTAACTACATTTTGTTCCATAACGTTCCGATATTTCCTTGCATAGAGCCTCCGATTTAGCTTTATTTCTGTTTATTGTAAGTAAATTTGCACCGTTTGAAGCGTACTTTTTTGCTGTTTCATAACCTATACCCGATGTTGCTCCTGTTATAACAACAAGTTTTCCGTCGAACCTATCTGAACATTTTTTTGGCTTGCTGGACATATTCCGTATCATCTCAAATATGTTTGACCATTTGTACTGGGACCAATATCTTCTTACTGAGCAACCATTATATTCTTTCCTCATCCAAACACCCTTTTCATGAATTTTCTATAAATTTTACCAAATATTGGGATATTGTCGAATATATCACCCCATAAGTCGTAGTAATCCCTTTGATCTATTATCTTTCCTTTCTCATTGAGAATAAGTCTACTTGTACCGTGAACTACTGATGTTTTAGTCTTTCTGAAGTTTATAATCATATTCCACTCTACAAAGATGATATTACCTTCCATAACTGCGTTTAAAATTTTCATATGCAGCTCTTTAGAGCGCTTTGTTAAACGCTCGACCATAGCTTTGAACTCATCGATACCATATATTTCTTGAACAGTGTCCCTAAAATGTATATTTTCATCATAATAAGGTAAAAGATGCGACCAATCGGGCTTACCTTCATCGTTGTACGTCTTTGTCCACAATTGGATTAACTGTTCTAATGATTTTATCGCGTATTCATTATCACTTTGATTTTTTTGTTTTGTCATATCCATTAACTCACCCCTTTAATCATTAATAACACTCTTCAATTTTTCTCTTTTCTTTCTGTATTCTAGGATGGGTAAATCACCGTTTATTAGATTCTCTGACATCTTGAGCTCTGATTTCTTAGGAATCTGTGTTTCAACAACAGCTTTATCTTGGTGCAATACTTTCCTGTTGAATGGCATACCAAGTAAAGATATAAGCTTGTCTATAAATTTGATTTTCGTAAATCCTACGTAGAAACGAAGATATATCAGAGTATGTTCATCATCGATAGGAACAAAAGCGGCTGTTACTCTCAATTTTTCATGTATGTGATTTTGCCAAATATTTGGAAATTTAAACTCAAGGTACACTTTGCTCATTTCAGAAATTTCCATTTCCTCAGGTTTTCTTGCAGGGGTCCCATCATCAACTCTATTAAAAACGTAGAAATAAAACATAGTATCGTTAATCCATTTCACAATAGGGCCATCAGCTACTGTTCTATTTCCGCGACCAATGGTATTATAATGAACAAAAGGAACATGTATGGGATCAAGCTGATTTTCTATAGCTCTGCTGTAATGGACATTCCAAATTTCACTGAATTGGCTATAAACTAATGAATCATCTATATCGTCAAAGTAACTTGGTGGTGAAGGCGGATCGTTATCTCCATACCATATCCAGATAAAATCAGCAAGTTCATATGTTTTGTATGATTTCACTTTGAAATTTTCTGGAACTGGTGCTGTTCGACCATTTGATGGTATAGCCTGAACCTTTCCAGTCGGATCATACTCAAAACCATGGAAAGGACACATTAATCTTTCACCATTAGCAAGGAGTTTACCATGAGATAGAGAAGCACCTCGATGACAACATATATCAGATATACAGTGCACATCTCCCTTTTCGTCACGCCACATCGCAAGTTTTTCACCAAACCTTGTTAACCCAATCAATTGCCCTTTCTTTAATTCACTTGAAGACAAAACAACATACCATTGATTTTTAATCATAGCTCTTCCCCTTTTACTTATTTTAGATAAACATTCTTGTTCTTTTCTTGTACTCCATGAGCTCTTCGCCAAATTTCTCATAAACCTCAGAAGGTAGTGTTTTAAGTTTTAGAATTTCGGAATTATCGTATAAATTAGTCATTAATTCATTTTCTATAGCATAGTTCAATTTTTGCATTTCCGTCTCGTTTTTGAAAGAACGCGCATCTAAAAATCTTTGATAATACACATTCATATTATTGTTATTCTGTGAAAATATAGATATATTAATCAGAAACAAAAAAACTAACACAAAAATTAGAAAAAATAGTTTTTCTGAAGTTCTCATACATGGGACCTCGCTTTAGCCTTATTATGAAATATTATTTTTGCTAATTCCCTTCTGTGCTTATATAGAATAACAAACAAATTACCTATGTAAAGAATTGTAAGCTCATAATATCCATGCATGGATTTCCATATGACATACACAAGAAGTGCTATATAACCGAACAAAACTCTGATAGTGTCCTCTTCAGGAGTTGTTTGCTTTTTTCCAATTAACATGTGGTACACAGAAAATGCAGTGAAAACTCCACCAAGGATTGTGGGGCCTTCCCATTTTGTAAGAACAGACCATGCACCAAAAGATGTTGCTATTGCTTTGCCGCCTTTGAATTTAAGCATTGGTGAAAAAGCATGTCCGAGAATCCCAGCAAGTGCTGCAAGAGAAATTATATATTTATTTAAAGATTGACCGTATTTAAGAATGAAGATGGCAAGTGGTAGTGTTCCTTTAAAATAATCAAGTGCAAGTGCTGTAAAACCCCATTTCCATCCGGCGACACGCCAAAGATTAGACGAGCCGGGATTGCCGTCACGTACTTTCGTTAAATCAATCCTAAGTAATTTTGCAAATATGTATGAATACATGACACTACCAGAAAGAAATTGTAGTGCAATGATTGATAAATAAATTGGAATTTTGTTATTGAACATCAATTTTTCTTCCTTTCCAATAAACCTCTTTTTTGAATATCGTTAAATACAGAGAATTAAAGAAAACAATCAAGAAAAACGCGTAATACATTGGATAAAGTAATGCATCGTAAAAAGTGTATTCTCCTGTTGGTTTTGCCATGATGTATAACACAATAGAAGTCACAAAATAACGCAAAATTCCACCAAAAGTGAAGATTGAAGTCATCGAGGAATAAATTCCGAACATCCAAAGAATGGCGAGAATAAAAGAAAACCAGCCACCTGTTATTGCACCTGAGGACATATTTTTTGAAAAGCCTTCGAAAAGTTGTTTAAGTCCTAATGGATACATTCTAAATTTAACTGTATGATTCCCAAGAAAATTCGACACATTCAAACCATGTTCAGAATACAGTCTTCCAAGTTTGATATCTTCAAGGACACTATCTTTTATAGCTTCATGTCCTCCTATTAGTTGATAATCTTTTTTCGAAGTAAAGATCACTGGTCCGAAAGCACCGGAAGGTTTTTTGTTTGGAAAACCTAAATTGTTACTAGCATATACAATCATAAGATTAAATGGTAATGTGAAATGTTCGTAGAATTTTTCCAAACGTTGATAAGGCCATATAGATAGCAAACCACCATACTTCTTATGTATTTTAACAAGCGATTCAATAAATACATTACTTGGTTCAACATCCGCATCTAAAAAGAGCAGATAATCACCATGCGAGTTTAGATATCCGTTCCAAATTGCCCAAGACTTTCCAATCCAACCCTTTGGGGGCTCAGTCGTCAGCTTGACAACACATACATTTGGAAAACTGCTTGCAACAACTGAAGTGTTGTCAGTTGAATTATCATCAACTATAATAATTTCATATGGTCGGACAGATTGGTCCAGTAAAAGAGGCAAGAGTTTAGATAAATTCTTCTCCTCGTTTCTGGCAGGTATTATCACAGAAACACAGTAATTTTCTGCGTTCAATTTTTCATCATTGAATGCTTTTTCTTTTAAATGTAGTACCCTTTTTGTTGAATAGTAGTAATAAAATGCAGATATTATCAAAAAGCTGAAAAAAATAATGTTTTCAAGCCAAATGATCCATCCCCTTCCTTTCTCAAGTAACTCCAACGAAGGCAAAAAATTGCTGTAAAAAGTGAACTAATAAGTGTACCAAAGAATTTATTGAACAAGAATGATGACACAAAAGTGAGGAAAGGAAATATAGTGATGATATGTTAAACAAGGAACCAGAAACATTTTGCTCATTATCACCTCTTTTAACTCTTAAGCAGCTAAGGTTAGAAATTCAGTTACGCTTGGATAAGGTTTAACTTTTAATATTGTATCATTTTTTGATCTTTTTTCAAAATGAATATGAAATGAAGGACAAGTTACAATGATTGCTACAAAATAACTCTTCGAGGAGAATGGAGAAAATCCGTAGTATAATAAGTTGTGTAATAGCGCATTTGGGGATAATTTAATATCATTTGTCGTATGTTAGCGAGGCGAGCTTTATGAAACGAAGTTTTATTTTTGTCTTCTTTATTTTTTCCACAGTGCTTTTATCATACTCCGTTTCATTCAAATCCTCTGTTACAACTTCCGGTGGACCAGTTACTATGCTCGAACTTGTTGAAGCTTCTCAAACCGATGTTCCAAAGGAGGTACTCGAAAAGATAATTGTTGCGTATGTGCCTGTTAATAGCAAACTTTCTTTAAATAAGCGTTATCTTGTGAATCTAATCAAAAAACGTGTTGGCAACGTCGAAGCTCAAATAGATGACATGCCAATTGTAATTGAAGCTAAACCACAGGAAAGTGCTGTTCAAAGTGCTACCGGTGAGGTTTTAACTGTCGATAATATAACCGGTATCGTGCTGAGTGAACTTTCGAAGCGATATCCCGAAGGAACACAGTTCAGGTTGAAAAATCAAGTTGGTCAAATTATCGACCATGATAATTATTCTGTTTTTGTTCAAGTACTGAATAAGAGTTCTCCATTCGTCAGAATTACGTTGAAGAAAGGAAACAGAACGGTTGGGTATGTTTCTCTCATGTACGAAGCAATTCTTGTAAGGAAAGTTGCAGTTGCAAGTAGAAAGATAGAAAGGGGAGAAGTTATTGGGGTTACAGATGTGGTTTATAGTGAAGAGAATGTGCTTGCATTGAATAAAGTTCCTATTTTTGAAGAAGATTTGCCTTTGCTAGCAGATAAGGTGTTTATAAAAGGTGAAATACTCGATATGCGATACACGAAAGACGTTCCCATCGTTATAAAAGGTCAGGTGGTAAAAGCTTACAGCATCGTAGGAGGCGTCACAGTCTCTGTTCTCGCCCAAGCGTTGGAACACGGTTATGCTGGCAATGTGATATCTGTGAAGAATTTAGACAATGGAAGTATCATAAAAGGAACTGTTCAACAAGATGGAACTGTAATGGTGTTGGAGGTGAAGTAGAGATGAAGAAAGGGTTCTGGATATGCATTTCAAATAGGATTTTAGTAATATCACTTTTTGCGATATTTTTCTTAGCATCCAGTCTATACGCAACTTCTCTTTACACATCTTCGACCAACCCCCAGTTTAAAAATCTTATAGGAACATACAAACCTTCCAGGGTTGGAGATTACGTTACGATAATGGTCTACGAATCGCCGAGGATTTCAACGTCATCGCAAGTCAATTCTTTGACAAATGCCTTTCTAAACGCGATAAACACTGGAACAAAACTCGTAGGGCTTGATTTAAGCAAGTATCTACCAGCAAGTGGTTCAACTACGGATAAGCGCGACAACAAAAGCCAGGCAAATGCCGTTTTGGAGTTAACTGCTGTTGTAAAGCAAGTGGATGAACAGGGAAAGTTATTCCTCGAAGGACGCAAACAGATTAAAGTTGGGAATGACCTCAGGGAGATTATTATAACTGGTTGGGTCCATCCTGATGCAATAAAGCCTGGTAATATTGTTAATTCAACAGACCTTATTAATGCACAAATTTGGGAAAATGGCAAAATCGTTTTTCAAGATGACCCACAACAGAGTTCGTGGCTAGGATTACTCCTTTCTGCAATTGCAAACTTGTTTAGATTTTAGATTCAGTGTATCTGAGACTTGGTGGAGGCATAGGGTATGATGCGTATGGTGAGAAAGGCGATAGTTGTTATGCTTTTCTTAGTTTTAATTTCAACAATTTCGTTCTCAGCAACTGTTAGAATAAAGGATTTTGCTAAATTTCGTGGTGCCAGGGATAACCAGTTGTTTGGTATAGGGCTTGTTGTCGGTTTGAATGGGACGGGTGATAGTGGAACACTCAGTTCTTCGCTTTTGGCAAATATGATGAAGAACTTCGGAATAGCGGTCAATCCCAATGACCTGAAGAGTAGAAACGCGGCGCTTGTTATGGTTATTGCCGATATACCACCGTTTTACAAGCCTGGGATGAGGCTGGATGTTGTTGTAGCGAGTATAAACGATGCGAAGAGTTTGCGTAACGGTGTTCTTTTACAAACCCCACTTTACGGTGCCGATGGTAATATCTATGCGGTTGCGCAAGGACCAATATCTGTTGGTGGAGAGGATGCAAAAGGCTCTGCGAGCTTGCAAAAACGGTTCACAGTCGTTGGCTACATCCCAAACGGTGCACTTGTTGAAAGGGAAATACCCATGAATATAGTCGATGGAAATACCATAACGATATTGTTAGATAAACCGGACTTCACAACGGCTGCACGAACAGCCACAGCTATAAATACTACATTCAAAACAAACATTGCGAAAGCTATCGATGGGGCAAGTGTAAGGGTAACTGTTCCAAACGCTTTTGCCGACGACGTTATAGCTTTTCTAGCGTTACTTGAGGAGATTGAAGTTCCTGTAGATACTCCAGCACAGGTAGTAATAAACGAACGAACTGGAACTGTGGTGTTCGGTAGAGATGTGAAAATTGCTGATTTTGTGCTTTCGTATGGTAATTTTGTTATTGTTATATCTAACGGGCAGATTGGTGATAAGCAAGCTACGATTGGTAATCTCATAACAGCCTTAAAATCCGTAGGCGCAACACCTCAGGATATTATTGCGATTATTCAAGAGTTGCACAAAGCTGGTGTGATTTACGCGCAACTGAGAATTATGTAATTTATTCAAGAGGGGTTGAACATGGGTATAGAACTCAATAAGGTCAACAACAATGTGAATAGAATTATCAATTTGGGTAAACAAAAGCCTGAAAGTGGAAAGAGTTTGAATCCGAAAAAAAGCCTCAGTATAGATACAAAGTCGGAAGAATATCAAAAACAACTCAGGAAGGTTTCTGAGGAGTTCGCAGCGTGGTATATATACGAAGTTTTCAAGAAGATGTACAATACAGTCCCAAAGAGTGGACTTATACAGGAGAGTTTTGGTGAAAGATGGTTTAGAGAGATGCTTTTGCAACAGTATGCGCTAAAGGCGGCAAGGACAGATTTAAAGGAACTGAGCGATATGATTTACAAAAGTCTTGGAGGGAAGGTAATTGCGCAAGAAACTAAATCTGAAAACAACGTGGAGAAAAGGTTAGAAGCATTGCAATTATTGAATTCTCTGATTTCTAACAACCAGGAATCTGGAGAGTGATGGTGGAGCCAAAAGAACATATTCATCTACATTATCGATGAGCACATGTTGGCTACCTATTCGATTCAATACACTTCTGAGCATGAATGCTTTGGTTTGAAAAGAGAATCGTACTTCTTCACTTTCTCTTTGGATTGGTATCGAACCTTTGTATGCAATTGGACCGTGTTGAGAGACAACAACAATTTCCCCGTGTCTTGAGTATATTTCCACATCCGAAAACCTTCCTGCAATCAACGACCTTCGTAGCAATCTTTGGAGTAAAGAAGACAAGATTCTGATTTTTGGTTCAAATCTGCTGCATAAGTTCCTAAGCATGTGAGGTGTTTCTTCGGGAATATCTGCACACATTGTGAATGTATCGCCTGAGAAGATAATTACCTTATTCCTGATTGGGTTGAACGAAAACTGCACTTGGTTAGTCTCTTCGATTTCAAGAACTTTTATCAAATGCCTCGTGGATACGTATGGTATACGAATTGAAAAACTCACCACATCATTTTCAGAGACCATCTCAGAATTATCTGTATTCCTTTCAACGTCTAAGCGCGAGTAGGCAACAAGTCCGTAGTGCTGCGATATAACCTCAAGCGCGTTTCGAGAAAAATATAAGTCTACATAGCTTCCTTCTTCAAGGAATGAGGAAGCAAAATCTATCTCGGATAAAAGTTTTCTTTTAGAAAAAGCAGCACCTTCTGGATGTTTTGGCACAAAGATTTTCTCTTCTCTATCTTTTTGAAACGGTGCAATCCTAAGTCTTAGAATTTCATTCTGAGATTTTAGACTAAGAACACCATCTTGGAAATGCAAGCTGATTTTTCCGCTGAGCTCTGATACAAAATGTTTTACAACATCAAGAGGAACTTCAAAAGGAGAGGTTATCTTGGAGTAGAATGGGACAACAGGAAAATATCCGCTGAGACAACCGTCCGATGCAATAACATACAACCTCTCATCTTCTGAGAGGAATACTAATTTTCTCATCGATGGTTCTAACGTGCCACAAACTTTGTCAGCTTTCTTGATTATGTCCTTCAATACTTCTGCCTCGACTTCAACGATATAATTCACACTTGTATCACCACTACTTAGGTTATGAACCGACGATAATTTCATTCATCTCAAATAAATTTGGAACAGGCTCAAGCATCAATCCATCGTCGATACCTTTTTTCAGTAGCTCCATCCCGGCCCTTGCTATCATGGCTGCGTTGTCCGAGCAAAATTCAAGAGGAGGTATATAAAACTCAATTTCAGAAGCGAATTCATTCAGTTTTTCCCTGAGTCTACTGTTTGCAGCAACACCACCCGCTAAGACTATTTTATCTACATTGTTGTCCTTTGCCGCTTTTGTTACTTTGTAAAGCAACACATCTATCATCGCTTCCTGGGCACTTGCGGCAAGGTCGTTGGTTGGTAGTTCGGAAATACCGCTTTTTTTGAGTTTTTCAATCTCATAGAGCACGGCAGTCTTAAGTCCAGAAAAGCTGAAATCGTAGTCCGCATCGTACATCTTTGGTCTTGGAAAGTGGAAAGCCTTAGGATTCCCTAATTTGGCGACTCTATCGATTTCGGGACCACCGGGATAACCCAAATTTAAAAGCCTTGCTATTTTATCAAAAGCTTCACCAACAGCATCATCAACACTTCTGCCTATGAGTCTTATGTTCCCTTCTCTTTCGACTTTCAGTATGAGTGTATGACCACCTGAAACCATCAGAACGATGTACGGAGGTTTCAGCTCAGAATATGCTAAATAATTTGCATAAACATGTCCAACTATGTGATTTACCCCAACAAGTTTTTTATTGTATCTCAATGCCAATCCCTTAGCGAAAGATACACCGACAAGTAAAGCACCTATGAGTCCAGGTCCTTTTGTGACGGCAATACCGTCTATTTGTGAAATATCCACCTGAGTTTCAGATAATAACTGATTAAAAAGAGCGGGGAGCTTTTTTAAATGCTCCCTCGCTGCTATTTCTGGCACAACTCCACCAAACTTTTTGTGCGTAAGTATTTGTGAATAAACAAGATTTGCTATAACTTTGTTGTCTTCAACTAAAGCAACTGATGTTTCATCGCAGCTTGTCTCAATTCCGAGTACTATCATCTACAACACCTTCATCTTGTTTAAGCTTGAGATGCATTTGTTGAAATTTGGTTAAGCCGATTCTTTCATGTATATCTTAGGTCTTTCGCGCTTAGTGACACATTCTTCGGTCACGACAACCTTTTCAACGGCTTTCAAATCAGGAATATCGAACATGATATCTATCATAACCTCTTCAAATACACTCTTGAGAGCCCTTGCTCCTGTGCCACGTCTCAGAGCTTCTTTGGCTATGGCATACAATGCACTTTCCTCAACTTCCAGTTCGACGCCATCTATCTCAAAGAGTTTCTTGTATTGTTTAAGAACTGCGTTCTTCGGTTCTTTGAGTATCCTGACTAAGTCATCGACGGTCAAATCGTCAAGTGTACCGATTACTGGGAATCTTCCAACGAACTCTGGCATTAGACCATACTGGACCAAATCATCAGGGGTGACATGCCTCAAGATTTCACCAAGCCTCATCTGTTCTTTACTTTTCACAGGTGCGTTGAAACCAATCGCACTACCTTCTATTCTTCTTTTGATTATCTCATCCAATCCGTCGAACGCTCCACCAACAATGAAGAGGATGTTTGTTGTATCCACTTTGATAAACTCTTGGTATGGGTGTTTTCTTCCGCCCTGTGGTGGCACGTTAGCTATCGTTCCTTCAACGATTTTCAACAATCCTTTCTGGACACCTTCGCCACTTACGTCTCTTGTTATCGAAGGATTCGGAGACTTCCTTGCTATTTTGTCTATTTCATCGATATATATGATACCGTACTGTGCACGCTCAACATCAAAGTTCGTGACTTCAAGTAACCTAAGAACTACGTTTTCAACATCCTCACCAACGTAACCTGCTTCTGTAAGGGGTGTGGCATCGGCTATAGCAAAAGGCACATCGAGAATTTTTGCAAGAATCCTTGCCATAAGTGTCTTACCACTACCCGTTGGACCGATAAGAATTATGTTTGACTTTTCAATCTCAACGTCTGCAGTGTCTCTACCAAAGAATACGCGTTTGTAGTGGTTATAAACCGCTACTGAAAGTATTCTCTTAACTCGCTCTTGACCGATAACGTATTTGTCAAGCTCACTTTTTATCTGTGATGGGGTTGGTAGTTCCTTTCTATCTCTTGAGCCAAAACTTGTTGGTTTTATCTTCTTATCACTCTGAAGGATATCGTGAAATAACTCGACACACTCGCTACAAATATAGACGTTTCCGGGTCCAGCGATAAGCTTTTCTACTTTGTCTGCTGCTCGTCCACAAAATGAACAAAACTTTTGTGCCATACTTTACCTCCCTGTGCTTTGTTATATTCTTCGGTTCGGTTTTAATCAGATTTGAAGATTTTAGTTCATGTGCTCTTTTGTTTATTATATACCAAAAAGTATTTTTTACAAAGCAAATTAAGTTAAGAGTATATAAACTTTATGTTTTTTGACAAAAAGAGGGGACCTTTTAATTCCATCCCCTCTTAATTTTTCCTTGACGATACGTTTTTCATTGTCAGAACACAAACTTGCATCATTCTACTGTAACACTCTTTGCCAAATTCCTGGGTTTATCTGGGTCATAACCACGTTTGTCGGCAATGTGGTAAGCGAACAGCTGAATTACAGGCGCAAATATCAAAGGATAGAGGTCTTCGTGTGCTTCTGGAACATAGATAACATCGTGTGCAATTTTCTTTATTTCTTCGTCTCCTTGAGTTGCAACTGCGACTATTCTTGCGTTTCTTGCCCTTGTTTCTTCGATATTACTTCTCATCTTTTCATAGAGGCTGTCTTTTGGTACAAAGGCAAAGACTGGGAATTTTGGGTCCAAAAGTGCGATCGGTCCATGTTTTAGCTCGCCAGCTGGATAACCAACCGCGTTTATATAACTAATTTCTTTTAGTTTCAGTGCGCCTTCAAGTGCTGTTGCTGTATTTATGCCCCTGCCTATGTACATAAAGTGATGGTAATTTTTGTAATTATCTGCTACGTTTTCTATCTCTTTGTTTGTGATTATTCCTTTAAGCGTTTTTGGTGATTCGACAATTTGTTTCACAATTTCGCGATGTTCCTGGTTCCAAAGGCCACGCTTTTTGATGATGTAAAGACCAAGAAGGTAAAGCAAAATGAGTTGGTTTACATATGTTTTCGATGCTGCAACTCCAATCTCCGGACCTGCGTTCATATACAAGGTTACGTCGCTTTCTCTTGTAATTGTCGAACCTACAACATTTGAAATAGCGATAACTTTTCCTCCGGCCTTTTTTACAGCTCTAACACTCTCAAGTGTGTCGGCTGTTTCTCCTGATTGAGAAATGGCAATTGTTATAGTATCTTCAGTGATTCTAATAGGTCTGTATCTGAATTCAGAAGCCACATCTATCAGAACGTCAACATCTAAGTATTTTTCGGCAAAGTATTTGAAAACAAGCCCAGCATGATAGCTTGTTCCACACGCAACAAGAAGTATCCTTTTTACTCTTTCTAAGTTGAATTCATCAAGTTCATGTAAGCTGGGAGTGTAGTTAGAATCTATTCTTCCAACAAGCGCACTTTCTATAGCTTCTGGAATCTCATGTATTTCTTTTAACATGAAATGTTTGAATCCGCCCTTTTCCGCTGCAGATTCATCCCACGTGATATGTGTATGTTTTCTAATGAGTGTGTTTCCTGAAAAGTCCGTGATTTTTATTTTATTACCCTCAATGTAGACCACGTCTCCATCCTCGAGGAATATAACATCGCGTGTGTATTTGATTATTGGGGTGACATCGGATGCTAAAACACAGTATTTGTCGTTGCAACCAACTACAAGTGGGCTACCTTTTCTTGCCCCAATCATAACGTTGGGAATATCAGAATGGATAACAGCAATCGCAAAGGCACCTTTCAAGATTTTTAAAGTGTCCAAAACTGCTTGGAATAAGTCGCCCTTGAAATTCTCTTCAATTAAATGACTGATGACTTCTGTATCAGTTTCTGATTTAAATTTATGGCCTCTTTTGATAAGCTCCGTTTTTAATTCTTGATAGTTTTCAATGATTCCATTATGAACTACCGCAATTTTTCCACTGCAATCCGTATGTGGGTGAGCATTTGTGTCGTTAGGCGTACCATGTGTCGCCCATCTAGTATGCGCTATGCCACTTCTTACTACTTTTTCTTCTTCAATGACAGCTTTTAATGAATCAACACGTCCAACGCTTTTTGTAACAATTAGTTGACTACCGTTCGTCGCTGCTATACCAGCAGAATCGTAACCTCTGTATTCCAATTTTTTCAGACCTTCTATAAGTTCTGCCACTTTGAATTCATGACCGATGATGCCAACTATTCCACACATGAGTTTATTTCCACCTCGCTAATTGGGCTTCCAAGTTTTTAATTAATTGTTTTTCAATTCCTTGAACTGCTACTTTCAATGCGTTTTTAATAGCAATTCTGTCGGAATTACCGTGAGCTTTTACAACTATCCCGTTGACTCCTAAAAAGAACGTCCCGCCATAGGTTCTAGGATCCAATTTTTCTTTCAGCTTTTTCAGTACCCTGGAGAAAATAAGCGCACCTATGATACCATCTATGCTTTTCTTTGCCTCATCTTTTATTGTTTGAGAGATTAATTTTGCAACACCCTCCATTGTTTTCATCGCAACGTTTCCTGTAAAACCGTCGGTGACTACAACATCAACAGTTCCAAGATTTATGTCGTTCCCCTCAACATTTCCGTGGAACATAGGACCTAATTTCTCTTTCAACATCTGGTAAGCCAATTTATGCATATCTGTTCCCTTGTTCTCTTCCGTTCCGACGTTTAGTAATCCAACTTTAGGTGAATGTTTGCCAAGTATTCTTGCGTATTCAACACCCATTGCTGCAAATTGAATCAAGTAGTCTGGGCGTACTTCTGCGTTTGCACCACCGTCTATCAAGACCGTAAAGCCGTTGAGAGAAGGAATAGGAACGGCTAACGCAGGCCGGTCTATTCCTTCAATCCTTCCGACCACAAGGGTTGCACAGGCTAACAACGCTCCTGTGTTTCCTGCACTGACAAAAGCATCAACTTTGCGCTCTTTTAAAAGTTGGGCACCAACATACATGGAGCTTTCTTTTCTTCGTAGGGCGTCAGTGGGTTTTATGTCCATCGGTAAGTAGTCTTTGACTATTTCCAACGTGAAATAATCCGCCAGTTTATGATTTTTCAAGTCAG
This sequence comes from Fervidobacterium pennivorans DSM 9078, assembly GCF_000235405.2. Classification (NCBI taxonomy): domain Bacteria; kingdom Thermotogati; phylum Thermotogota; class Thermotogae; order Thermotogales; family Fervidobacteriaceae; genus Fervidobacterium; species Fervidobacterium pennivorans. The sequence goes on along the minus strand of NC_017095.1, from coordinate 1,109,188 downwards.
ATATCGCATCTTCCGTTCCGATAAGCACTAAGTGAACTGCTTTCTTAGAACTTTTAACCTCTTCTGCAAACATTAAAGCGCCGGCTTTTATTTCTTCCGGCGCTTTGTCTCCACCCATTACATCCAATGCTACTCGTATCATTTTGCTACCTCAAACACCTGCTTCTTTCCGTAGTAGCCGCAGTTCAAGCAAACTCTGTGTGGTTGTTTTGGTGCTCCACAATTTGGACAGGTCGTTACCGCAACGCTAAAAGCTCTGTAAATCTTTGCCCTTTTGTGATGTGTTCTGCTTCTTGAACGTTTCTGCTTTGGTACAGCCATACTTATCCCTCCTGTGTATGCTTTATTTTCAGTAATTTTGCGAATCTTGGGTCTACCTGCTCTTCCTCCATAGCCTTACATGTGTGGTTTGGTTCTTCGTTTAAATCCGCACCGCAGTATGGACATAGACCTTTACAATCCGGACTACAAACAAAAACATCAGGTGCGCTACTGACTATCCCTTCTACGATACGTTCTTCAAGGTCAATTATATCACCAGTCAACAATATTTCGTTAGTCAAATCTTTCAGTTCTTCATTTTTTGAAGGTGGTTTCTTCTCAAAAGTATACACCGCTTCTATGATTCCGTCAATGTACATTTCTGAAAGTTTTAAACATCTATCGCATGGTTTTTCGACATATCCACGTGCATATCCACCAAGTAATATCTTGTTGTCAGCATATGTAAGTACCATTTTTACTTTGAATCCACCATGCAGAACCCTATACGTTCCTGTGTGTAGTTCAACGAATTCCGGAGCGTATGTCCCTTCAATAACTTTTCGTCGTTCTTTTATTAAATCTTTCACGTTGACTTTCCACATTGCAATCACCTCAAAACTTTGGTATTATAATTATAGTACCTTTTTTCGTTTTGTTAATACAAAAATCTTTACTTTAGTGTAAATTTTCGTCGATTGTATGGTATAATCATTTTTTGGTGGTGAATCAATGGAGTGGTTTAGAAAATTTTTGGATTGGTTTTCCAAGATACCCCAAAAATGGAAGGAAGCACCAAAATCTCAAAAATTAATAATTATTATGGTAGCCGTTTCTGTCATAATGGCTATTATTTTGCTTGCTATAATAAATGCTCCTAAGTATGTTTTGTTACTTACCACAAAGACAGAAGAAGATGCGGGTCCTATCCTGCAACAACTAGAATCTTTGGGTATACCGTATAAGGTCGAGGCAGGAAACAAGATATTGATACCTTCGAATTACAATGTTTACGAAGTGCGTATGCGATTAGCGTCAGCTGGTGTGCTTGCGGGAACATCTAGAGGATTCGAAATTCTAGATCAAAACACTCTTGGAGCAACAAGTTTTGATAAACAAGTAAGATACCAGATAGCTCTTCAGGGGGAGTTGGAAAGAACTATCTCCACAATTCAAGGTGTAGACAGTGCAAGGGTGGTTTTAACTCTTCCAAAGTACACTTACTACGTCCGAGGAGAAATGTCAGAACCAAGGGCTTCTGTAATGGTAGTTATGAAACCTGGACAGTCTTTAACGAAAGAACAAGTGAAAGGCATTGTTTCGTTAATACAGGGTGCTGTTGAAGGAATCAAACCTGAGAATATCAGGGTTATAGACCAAACCGGACGCGATTTAACAAGCCTTTTGAATTTGGACACATCAACGGCATTGGCTTCAACCAAGATGGAGCTTAAGGTTAGCTTGGAAAATTACTACAAGCAGAAAATAAAAGTCCCTCTTGAAAATGTCTTTGGACCAGGACGTGTAGAAGTTATACCGGACATCAAGTTGAACTGGGAAAAGATAGAAAAGCAAATAACAACTTATACGGCACCTAACAAAAAGGAAGGACTGGTGAGAAGCAAAGAAACTGAACAAGAGTATTCAACCAATCAACCAACGACAGGAGGTCCTGTGGGAACCGAATCAAACATCCCACCAACAACTTATGAATCTACATCTCCTACAACCCAGGGATATTACCAAAAGAGCCACGAAATAGTCAATTACGAACTGAACCAGATTGTTGAGAATATTGTGAAAAACTCCGAGGGGGAGATAGAAAACATAACACTGTCTGTCATAATCGATTCTTCCTCCACAGTCCTTGAGAAAACATCGAAAGACCAAGTTGAAAAACTTATCAGTTCGATAATTCAAAAAAGCATAGATGCAAATACTCCAGAAGGCTCAGTAACTTACGCTGTTGCGTTTCTACCATTCAGTAGGGAATTTGAACAAGAATTCTACAAGCAGGTGCAAGCAACTACGGAACTGCAAAAATTGCGAACCAGGTTGGTTCTTCTGATGCTGGCATCTGTGCTAATATTCTTTGCAACTTACCTTGGATTAATACAGTTCAAGAAAGTGAAAGCAAGAAAGTTGATGGAACAAAGATACAGGGCTTTACAGGAAGAAGCTCAAAGAACATTGGAAGCAATTACAGAAGAGGAAATGCCAGCTGGTGCGGAAGAAGATTCGCTCCTGGAAGAACTCAAAGCTTATTTGCAACAAGTTGCTGATACTTCTCCCGGAGATGTGGCTGCAGTTTTAAAAGTTTGGATATCTGAGAAAGGATGAGATTATGGCTGGAAAGTTGACAGGAAGGCGTAAAGCAGCCATATTGTTGGTCACTATGGGTCCTGAGAAGGCGGCAAAAGTGCTGAAAAATCTTGAAGAATCAGAAGTAGAGATGCTAACCATAGAGATTGCGAATCTTGGTAAGGTCACAAACGAAGAACGAAAGGCTGTCCTTGAAGAATTCCAGAATTTGACAAAAGCAAGAGAAATGATAGTATCCGGAGGTATTGAATACGCCAAGGAAATGCTTATAAAAGCTTTCGGACCAGAAAAGGCTATGCAGATTATCGAAAGGCTTGTTTCGAACCTATCTGTGAAGCCATTTGAGTTTATGCGCAATGCAGATGTTATGCAAATTGTCAACTTCCTGCAATCTGAGCATCCACAAACTATTGCACTGGTTCTTAGCTTTCTTGAACCTCGCATTGCTGCACAAGTTTTAAGTGCTCTCCCTGAGAATTTGCAAATAGAAGTTATCAAACGAATATCTCTTTTGGAACGTGCGTCTCCTGATGTTGTCAAAGAAGTTGAAAAGTTGCTTGAAAAGAAATTCGCCGGTGTTACAACTCAAACCCTTAGTGCTGTTGGTGGACTGGATACGGCAGCCGAGATTATGAATAATCTTGATAGGTCAACTGAAAAGGCCATTATGGAAAGACTTACGTACGAATCACCGGAACTTGCCGAAGAAATCAGAAGAAGAATGTTTGTCTTTGAAGATATTCTGAAACTTGACGACAGGTCTATACAGCTTGTTCTCAGGGAGGTTAACACGCAAGACCTTGCTGTAGCTCTTAAAGGTGCATCTGAAGAACTGAAACAGAAGATATTCAATAATATGTCGAAACGTGCGCAGCAACTACTGAAAGATGAAATTGAATTCATGGGACCTGTTCGCGTAAAGGATGTTGAAGAAGCCCAACAAAAGATAATTAATATTATAAGAAGACTTGAAGAAGCCGGAGAAATCGTAATCGCAAGAGGTGGAGGAGAAGAGTTAATCACATAAGCAATAGACCACGATATTAGTACTGAAAAGGTTGGAAAGAACTGAAATGAAAAGGAGAACCGAGTCGTGGCATGGGATGACAATGTGTATTGCGCTGTTGATATAGAAACGACGGGAATAGACCCGTCAGGTGGGGACCGTATTATCGAAATAGCAATTGTGCCGATATACAAGGGAAAAGTAGTTAAAGATTGGATTTACACATCTTTGGTCAACCCAAAGGTCAGCATACAGACTTATGCACAGAGTGTACACAAAATTTCGATAAAGGATATACAAAGTGCACCTGGGTTAGAGGATGTATTATCAGTCGTTAGAAAGTATTCCAGAGATACCGTGTTGGTCTTTCATAACGCTCGTTTTGATTTGACTTTCCTTGATTACGCTGCAAAAGAAGTCGGACAGCTTCCTCTGGATGTATATTACATAGATACCTTGGAGATTTCAAAAGCAGTATACGGCAGGGGAAAAAAGCTGGAGACACTGGCAACTGAAATGGGTATTACACACAAAGTAACACATAGAGCATATGATGATGCGCTAGTGACCGCGAATGTATTTATCAAGTTTTTCGATATGTTTGGATGGGAGAGAATCCACGAATTTCTGAGGCGGTGGATGGGGAGGGAATACTAATGGTCAAGAATTACGTTTTAGATACCAACGTTTTGATACATGACCCAGAAGCTATATATTCTTTTGAGGATAATAACGTTTTCATCCCTTTGCCTGTAATAGAAGAATTAGATAAGCTCAAAAAAGAACAAGGCCGAGTTGGGAAAAGCGCCAGAACGGCTATTAGAGTCTTAGAGGAACTACGAAACAAAGGTAACCTTCACGATGGAGTTAAATTAGACAGCGGTGGCAAAATAATAATACCGGTGCTTAGTGAGGGTGATTTTGACAGACACCAGGTGAAATTTTTATTTGAAAAGTATGTCGACAATTGGATATTGAGCTACGCAATGTTTTTAAAAACCACAAGAACGGAACCTACAATAATAGTATCAAAAGACATAAGTTTACGTTTAAAGGCACTGGCTCTTGGTTTGCAAGCGGAAGACTATCTTACGGACAAGAGTGATTTATCTCTTTTGCCCCTAGGCTATGTTTCTGTTGATTCTTTGAAAGACCTAAATGTAGAAAAACTGTATGTTAACGAATACGTTGAAAGCAAAGAAGGTTTCTTCAGGTTCAATGGTCAAGATTTTGAGCAAATAAGTCTCAAATCAAAAGTGTTTGGTATCAGCCCTAGAAACAAAGAACAGCTCTTTGCTTTAGACGCACTATTAGAGGACGATATAAAGCTAGTGTCGTTGATTGGTATAGCAGGAACAGGAAAGACGTTTCTTGCGCTTGTTGCTGCACTTCAAAAGACTCTTGTGGAAGGTTTGTACGAGCGAATAATAGTTGCAAGGCCGTTAATACCGATGGGTGGTAAGGATATAGGGTATCTTCCGGGCGCTCTTGAGGAGAAGATTTCTCCTTGGATGAGCGGTGTTATGGACAACCTTGAGTATCTGTGTAGATTGAACAATGTTAGCCTAAAAGAAATTATGAAAAAAGAAATTGTTGAGCTTGAGGCACTAACGTACATAAGAGGAAGGTCCATTCCAAACCAGTTCATAATCATCGACGAGGCTCAAAACTTAACTCCTTTGGAGGTTAAGACTATACTAACAAGGGCAGGAGAAGGGACAAAAGTGGTTCTAACCGGTGATCCGTATCAGATAGATACACCTTATCTTGATGAAAGTAGTAACGGATTGGTTTACGCTGCTTCAAAGTTTGTAGGAAAATCTATAGCAGCCCATATCTTTTTGAAAAAAGGTGAGAGGTCCGAATTAGCCAGTTTAGCTGCTGAGCTTTTGTAAGTGTGAACTAAAATAGTCCGTTGGGAGGAGTAAAAAGTGGTCGTTGAGGTCAACAACATCTCTCTTTTTGAATATTACGAAGGATTCTCTGGATTTCAAGAACAGATATTTCAATGTAAGTTGAAATTCTTGGTCCAGCTTGCGAAGATGTATCCAAACTCAAAATTCGTGTTCTACAATGCTCTCGGTCGCTTTGGACTTTTGGAAGAAGTATATAAAATACTTGAGAACATCTTCGAAAACTTTGAAATTGATTTGGAAAATAAGTTCCTCGATTTCAACAGCTCTCCTATTAACAATCTCCCCCATGTTCGTATTGACGGAAAGGTAACTGCTATTGATTCTGTTGAAACAATAGGTTTGGTGAAAGTGGAAAGTGAAAATACCCTTAAATGTGACTATACTACATGCCTGTATTTGCTCGAAAACCTTACGGAAAAAGATTTAGGAGATAAGTTTAAAGGATTTAAAGTAGAAATCCTTCCTAAGAGTTTCTTCGAATCCGAATTGGTTAATTCTCTGAAAACTGCTAATCAACGTTACGTTGTGCTAAAACTCATCCGAGGTGAAGAAATATGCTTATAAAAAAAGCACAAATAGACGGATTTGGAAAATTTGTCAATGCTTCATTTAAGTTCGGACCAGGGCTGAACATTGTCTTTGGACCTAACGAGAGTGGTAAAACCACTTTAGCAAGGTTTTTGTTATACACGCTTGGCAAACCAAGCAACGAAGCGCTCAAATACAGACCGTGGGGACATAACGTTTTTGGTGGGTATTTAGAAACATCCGATGGGAAGTATGTGTTTGGTGAAGACACAGCAGAAGTGCCAAAGTTCGATATTAGCTTGCTCGAAAGTTTAGCCTTCATAATGGAAGACGACGAGCTTGAAGCAGTAAGAGTTGATAGAGGCATTTTGGAAAGCACACTTAAGAAAAAGACCGAGAAAACATCTGAAGGCCGTATCCTAAGAGAGGCAATAAAGAGAATTCAAACACTTGATATGAACAGATGTTTGGTAGCAATCTCGGAAGAGATTCGTAAAACGGAGGGAATGATATCGGAACTTGAGGAAAAGATAAATAAGAAGAATACATTGTTTGTGAAGATAAAGAACATTGAAAAGCGAATAAAAGATTTACAAGAACAGATTAATACTTTAGAGAACAATTTAGAAGAACTTAGAACTGTAAAAAAGTCAGAACTTGAGACAAAAATAGCACAACTTAGAAGGAATATAGAAGCTATAGAAACGGAACTAACGAAGTATATCTGGATTGATTCATTAGATACTACTGTTGTTGATGAGGCTCAGAACCTTATTTACAAATTAAATTCCATAAAGGCTCGTTTGGAAGCTCTGGAAACAGAGCAAGAAAAATTGAAGGAAGTACTTCAGAAGAAAGAAAGAGACATTGAGGAAAAGCTCAGACAACTTGGTGCATCTTCCGTTGATGATTTAGAAAACGTAGGGTTGCGCTTGAAACATCTTTCGTTGCTTACCAAGATGTATAGTGAAAGAGTAGGAAACGTTGTTGATGAGGACCCACTTTGGAGATTGTTTCTTGAAAATGAGAACATTTTAGAACAGGCGGAAGAAGAGGAACAAAGGTACAAAGAAACTATAAACGAAATAGAATCTACTAAACTGAGCCTACAAAACGAAATAGAGAGAAATGAACAGATAGCTAAATATTCGAAAGATTTATCGATAGTTTCAGCCAGTGCTGGTATTGTTTTGTTTGTGCTTGGACTTCTTTTTAAAGGAATATCACTCTTCATGTATACTCCTGCCGTCGTCTTCTTGGCATTAGCTGTCTTTCTCATGTTCAATTGGAAAAAGAAGATGGCTTTTGTAGAGGTCCTTCAAGAACGCTTAGTTGAAGTGGCAATGAAACAACCTCAACAACCGTCTGTTTGGAAAGTGCTTGCAAACTACGGTATAACCAACGTTAAACAACTGAGGAAAAAATACACAGAGTTTTTAGAATGGAAGGCACAGAATGTAGAGAGACAAAGGTTGCTCAACGAACTTAAAGATATCGAGCAGGAAGTTATAAAAGAACTTTCAAAGTTTGGTGTCACAGGTGCGGCACAGATGATAGTTTCCGCTGTTGAAAATTTGCAAACGACATTTGGAGAAGTTCAGGAGTTACTTTACGAAAAGGAATCGCTCGAGAGAAGATTATCCCAACTTCGTGGGGAATATTTGTCTGTTCAAAGGGAATATAAAACTATAGCCGAGAATTTGGACGAGATTTTAAGTAGATTTGGAATAACAAAAGAGCAGGTTGAAACTTTTAAATCTCACTTTGAGCAGTATCAAGAATTAAAGAATGCTAAAAAGACGTTAAGTATCGAATTGCAAAAAGCCGTTGAAGAGAGGGAAAATGAGGACCTTGATACTTCCATAAGTCAAACGAAAGCTATACTACGTGAACTTTATTCAAGTAAAGATTCACTTTTGACTGAGCTCAAAGAGATGAAGAACCTTTATGAAAATATCGATGTGGACTTCAAACAACTCCAAGCGTTAGTTGAAAAATTGGACGAGTTTAAGCTGAAAGCGAAGATAATATCGAACCTGATTAACGAAATACCGGAGATAAATAGGTTTCTTAACGAAAGACTTGCAAATTTCATCGAAAGTTACCATAAAATATTCAGCGATGAATTCGCCGGACTCTTTACGAAAGTTTCCGGGGCTGAGAAGAATTTTGTCGTATTGCCAGATTTATCTGTGAGACTGGTCGTTGAAGGGGATATGAAGGCCCCTGACGAGTTTTTAAGCGGTTCCACGAAGGACTTATTGATATTCTGCATTAAAAATGCTCTTTATAAGACATTCTATGATGGTAGTTTGCCTTTGGTTATAGATAATACCTTGATACGTTTGGATGACGATAGGTTGAAAAGAGTGTGTGAATATTTAAACGAAGAATCGGAATTGAGACAGATAATATTGATGACGAACGATAGAAGAATACTCGAATTTTTCAGAGATAAAAAGAACGTCATACTCTTGGAGGGATGATGAATGTACAAACGAGTTCTTCTCAAGCTAAGTGGTGAGGTACTCAGTGGAGAAGCACAGAAAGGTTTTAGCGAAGAGCATGTTAATTATCTTATAAGGGAGATAAAAAAAGTTTCTGAATATGGAGTGAAACTGGGAATTGTGATTGGTGCGGGCAACCTTTTTAGAGGAAGAGACTTCGAAGGTGTAAGACCAACGATATCAGACCAAATAGGGATGTTAGGTACTGTCATTAACGCACTATATTTGAAAGATAGATTTGAGAGCGCAGGTATTAGAACCGTGGTGGTTTCTCAAATTGTCACCCTACCAAGTGTGAAATTTATAAACTACGACGACATTGACCTTTATTTTGATGCGGGGTATATCGTTATCTTTGCTGGTGGAACAAGTAACCCATTCTTTACGACCGACACTGGAGCTGCACTTAGGGCGGTTGAGATGAAAGCGGAATTACTGATAAAGGGTACGAAGGTTTCAGGAATTTACGACAAAGACCCGAAGATATACAACGATGCTGTAAAATATAATGTAATAACCTACGATGAGGCTATCGAGAAGGATTTGAAAATCATGGACACGGAAGCATTTTCTATCTGCAAACGCTATCAAATGAAAATTCTTGTTATGAACTTCTTCGAGGATAACAACCTACTTAGAGCGATCCGTGGTGAAAATGTAGGTACCCTCGTTGTCCCGAGTAAGTAGATAATTAGGTGATAAGATTGTAGAAGATGGAGGTTTAAGTAAGTGAGCAATCAGTCCAACGAGCATGTCAAAGCTTGGTATCCGGGTCACGTTCAAAAGGCTAAAAGACAAATCAGAGAAAATCTGAAAAAGATAGATATCGTTGTTATTGTGCTTGATGCACGCGCACCTGTTGCAACCACGAGTTTTGAGATGAAAATTTTCAAAGATAAACAGCGTGTCTTTTTGCTTAATAAAACGGACTTAGCGGATTCTGAATACAATAAGAAATGGGCTTGTGAGATAGCAAAGTTATATCCAACCCTTCTTGTTAACAAGGATACGAATAGAAAAGAATTGCTGACCTTTTTAAAGTCTATTCCTACAAAGTATGCGAATCCAAGGATAGCAGTTGTTGGGGTTCCGAATGTTGGAAAATCAACAATAATAAATAAGATACTTGGGAGGCACAAAGCAAAAACAGGAGCCCAGCCTGGTATTACTCGTGGTGTCCAGTGGGTCAATGTCGAAGGATTTACGGTTTTGGATTCACCTGGGATACTGTTTTCCGAGATATTTTCAAAGGATATAGCGGCAAAACTGCTGCTCATAGGTTCTTTACCTATTGAAAACGTCGATGATGAAATCTTCGATTACGCTTTTAAAATATATGCTTCTGCGGCAGGGGTCCAGAAAGATATCGTTCAGTTCCTGGAGGAATACGGACGTTCGCGCGGTCTATTGAAAAAAGGTGGGCAAGTTGATTACGAGAAAGCAAAGACCCTCTTTTTCAAAGAAGTTTCAGAGGGTAAGCATGGTAGGTTAACTTACGATACTGAGTTTGAAAAGTTTTGGGAGGTGCTAAAAAATGGTTGATGTAAGGATTGTTAACTCAGTTTTAGCAGCAGTTCAAGGAACTTATGAGGCCGTTCTGCAAATGCAAGCACAATTTGGTAAACCGCAAGCTGTAAAAGATATAACTCCAAAGTACAACTTGGTTACAATAATTGGTTTTCTTGGCAACATAGAGGGAAACTTTGTTTACGCGTTTAATGAAGAAACTGCTCTAAAAATTGTCTCAAAAATGATGGGGATGGAATACAACACCCTTGATGAGCTATCATTAAGTGCTATAGGCGAACTAGGCAACATGACTTCTGGAAGTATCGCTATGAACCTTGAAAAGCTTGGATACAAAATTGATATCACGCCTCCAACGGTGGTTACCGGTAGGGACATGAAAATTAGTGCTGAAGGTTTGATAATAAAACTTCCAGTTAGTTTATTCATTCCTGAGGATGTAGAGTTTCACATAGCTATTAGGGGCGGGAAATAAAGAATTGGTGGAAGGATTAGATTCAGTAGGTTAAATGGATTATCAGAAAACGGCCTAAAATCTTTAGATTAGTAGTTTGTTGAGGTGATTTTTATGGTTGTTGTTACCGGTGTTTTGAAAGAAGAGATAATTGGAGTTTTTCGAGAAATGCTACCCCTACTTGAAAATGGTGAGCTTGTGAAGAGGAATTTTTCAAGGGGTATTGTCGGAGGTAACGAAGTAGTCACAATATATGGGTTCGTTGGTAAAGTTGAGAGTGCTATGATGGCTCAAGCTATAATTGATAGGTTTAGGCCCAGCTATATAATTCATTGCGGTTCCGCTGGAGCAATTCATCCAGAGCTGAAAATTGGAGATTTAGTTTGTGGTAGTGTTTTCTACGAACACGATTTTCAAACCACTAACACGTTTGGAATAGAAAGCTCTTCGAAACTTTTGGAAAAGATTGCGGATGTTTACGACAAGATAAATTTTGGTCCCATCGTAAGTGGGGACCTAATAGTTAGTGATAGGGAGCTTAAAAGAAAACTATTTGACAAGTACGGAGCATTTGCTGTTGATATGGATAGCGCCGCAATAGCAAAAGTATGTCAACAAAACGGCGTGGAATTCTGCGCACTAAAAGTCATAGTTGACACAAGTGAAGAACATGCGCAAATTGAATACGAACAAAATTTCAGGAAATTTTCAAGTTTACCATCAACAATTGTTTCCGAACTGCTTGATAAACATCTATTGTAGTCGTAGAGAGGAGCAAATGAAAAGTATGGGAAATGGAACCCAAAAAGATAGCCTACCAAATGTCTCAGTAAAGAACTCATGGATAGTAAACGAAGATAACTATTTCTCAAGAGTTGATAAATTTTTGAGAAATGTTCTGAAAAACGTGCCTTTGAGTGCAATATACAAACTCATAAGAACGGGCAAAGTTTATCTTAATGAGAAAAGGGTTAAAGAGCCTTCTGTGAAGATAGAAATCGGGGATAGGATAGAAATCAGAAACGAAGATTTGTCCAAATATACGCGTGAATATAAAGAAATAAAACCGGTGAAAATGAACTTAGATATCATATTCGAAGACGAAAACATTATAGTCGTCAACAAACCAGCCGGTGTTTCTGTACATCCGGGAAAGAATGTTCACAAACCTTCGTTGATAGAAGGTTTAAAACATTATGGTACGACGAAAGGTTTTGAACCTTTCCTTGTGCATAGATTGGATAAAGAAACTTCAGGTGTCATGATTATTGCAAAAAGCAGACAAGTAGCAAGAGAACTCAGCGAAATGATTTCGTCTCGTGATGTGGAGAAAAATTACGTGGCTTTAGTATTTGGTTCCCCAAAAGCAGCAACAATAAACATACCAATTGACGACCAGGAAGCAGTTACTCATATAAGACCAGTCCGTAGGTTTATGACAAAGCTCGATGGAAAAGATATCAGTTTAACGTTACTTGACGTGAAAATCGAAACAGGAAGGAAACATCAAATACGAAAGCATCTTTCGATGAAAGGGTTCCCAATAGTCTGTGACAACGATTATGGTGATTTTAGATTGAACAGAGCCTTTTCAAAAAAGTACGGTTTGAAAAGGCATTTTTTGCATTGCAACCAGATGGCCTTTGATTTTCATGGAAAACATTATAAATTTGAAGCATCCGTGAGCCAGGATTTAAAAACAGTTCTAAAACTTCTGGAAGCGGAAGGTGATTAGTTTTGAAACTTCCATTATTTGCAAAAAATGATACTTACATTAACGTAATTCTCACAGTCTTCGCCCTTGTTCTATCGGTGTTTATATTCCTTAGGATACCAAATGATAAAAATAACTTAACCGTTTCTGTGTTTTTCGATGATGACCCTTCAATATTGTTTTACACCGGAAGCGAAAAAATCAATGATGACGTAAAAATTATCATACCATTGGAAGGTATTAACGAAAAACCTGAAGAATTTTACAAGAAGGTAGAATCAAGGTATGTAGGGATTATGGAGTTTTACGGGGACACAGAGTTTGTCAGAAATTTTTACAAAGCAACAGGCTACAAGAAAATTGTCAAAGTCCATTATGTAAAGCCAAAGGAACTGTCCAGATATGATTCGTATTCGCTTTTCAAACGACTCTGGCGAGCGGTGATGGAAAGAAGTGTTGATGTCATCGTTTTACCGAAATCACAAATCACAAAGGAAGCTTTAGAATCGTTTGGCAATTTTTTCCAAGTGCAGTCCGGAATTCCAATGCCTGACAACACAAACTGGAATCAAAAAATTTCAGGAATACTTCTGGGTGTATTTGTTGCTCTTCAAGCACCTTTTACTATTCTTGGATTCGCGCTTTTCAAACAATACTGGCTATTTGTTTCAGTTGTTAGCGTTTTTGGAACGTTAGCTGCTTACTTTTCATCCAATAATAGGTTTACAAGAGTATCAAATATTTTCATACTGGGATTACTCACTAACTTTTCGTTGTATTCATACGAATATTTGAATGATTTAGAAGTCTATAGGGGAGTTAAAGTCTCCCTTGTTCTATTACCAGTGATGGTTGGATTACTTACATTTAGAGAACTTTATCAAAAAAACTCAGTTAAACGTTGGCATATTGTTACCACAGGTGTCATAGGTGGAATTGCTATAGTATATATGCTTATGCGTAGTGGTAATTACGGCTATGTCCTTGATTTTGAGGAAAAGATACGTCTTACACTCGAGAACGTGTTTATAATAAGACCAAGAATAAAGGAACTCTTGTTTTTACCGATGTTTTTTATTGCCGGTGATATCGACAATGAATTTATTAGCGGCATACTGACATTCTTTGGAACATTCGGATTCATATCCATTTTTAATTCATTCTGTCACATAAAAGCCCCAATTTATATAGTATTTTATAGAGAAATTACAACAGTCCTTGTTGCATTGGTTATTTATCTTATCTTCTCTGTGATGAGAAACCTTTGGCTCGTGTGGACAAATAAGAAATGAAGAAAACATATGAAGCAGAAAAAGAGCGGCTTAAAAGCCGCTCTTTTTGATTGTGGTGGGTGTGGTAGGAATTGAACCTACGACCCCTTCCTCGTGAGGGAAGTGCTCTTCCACTGAGCTACACACCCATTTTTTATTTCTGAAATGTGCATGATAGATTTTATCATATCTTTGTATTTTTTCAAGCCCTGTGTTGAACCAACAAGAATTTTAATGATTTTTTATCCAATATTTGCTAAAGCAATTTTTTCTTCGGTTGTTAATAAGTTATCAACCTCGAGGGTTAACACCATCTCGTTTTCAAGCTTTATAACACCCGATATGAATTTTGCACCAGACATACCCGCTACATGTGCAGGTGGCTCATCTATCATATCCTCGGTAACCGTTAACACCTCTCTAACATCGTCAACAAGTAATCCAACTTTCTTACCATTTTCAAGTTTGACAACAATAATCTTTGACTTCTCTTTGTTTGCGAAATCATCCATTAAGAACTTTTTTCTCAAATTAATAATAGGAACAATTTCTCCCATCAGGTTAATAATTCCTTCCACAAAATCTGCAATGTTTGGTATTTTGGTTGTCTTTTCGTACTCTTTAACACGCTCAACCTTCATGATATTAATTGCAAAAACCTCTTCGCCTAGGTAAAAAGTAAGAAACTTGAGCTCCATAGATTCACCCCCAAGTTTTTGGTTGACTGCTATTTTTATTATATCACAGTCCGAAAACAAATAAAGTCTCCTAGAACTTAATTAAAGAAAACACAATGGAAAGTGCGAGAAGTATTCCCGCATAAAAAAGCCATCGAAATCCTAGTGAATTGCTTTCTTTTGATTTCTTTTCGTTTGCGTTTCTAAAAGCCCTCAAACCGATTTCGAAAAAAACAATAGCTACGACTAAACTAAGAACAAAGCCTAAGAAAAGCACGTTTGAAAGAATATACGATATCTTCATTTTCACATCAGTCCTTTGATATTGATAACAGATTCTCCGGAAAATTAGTAGGTTAGATTTATCCTAGGTTTGTTAACATCAATTTGACTGGCAGTGCTTCCTGCCAATTTCATAGCCTCTCTCCAAGTTGAGAGTAAATCCTCGAGCAACGATTTCACATCATCAAGCATCTTTTTATCTTTTTTGATGTTTGCTTCAACTAATGTTCTGTACATGTAGTTGTAAAGTGCTCTGAGATTTTTAGCTATTTCTCCACCTTTCTCCATGTCGAGTGCCAAATTCAGCTCCATTACTATATCTTGAGCCCTAACAATTTTTGCGTTCGCATTGTTATAATCTTTTTCATCTATGTAGTTCTTTGCCTCATCTATGACACTTATTGCTTTTTGCAAGAGCAGTTCTATAAGCTTGGCAGGGCTTGCAGTTAAAACCATTTGTTCAATATAGTCCATTCACGATACCTCCCTTTTTTATTTCGTGAATTGCTTAATAATAAAATCAATTTACTTTTGCTATTGCTTCTAATACTTTTGTGAAATACTCTATGTAGTAATCTAAAACTACAGGTATTTTATTTTCCACGACATCGGAGATTTCAAAAACATCCCTTTTATCAAGCGCTTCCAACATTTCTCTGAGAATGTTTGATATTTCATTTTTATCTGTTGCAAGAGCCAATTCGCTTTCGTTTAACTTCGTAATCTGATTTGTCGAACTTCTTAAGTTTTCAATTGCTGCCAAGCCTTCTGATAAGTCCTTTATCGCCTTCCATCCAGCTTCATTTCCTGTTATTATGCTACTCGCTACTTGTGGTAAGAGTTCCTTAACATGCTGGATGTAACCCAGCACATCCTGTAACGTCTCTTTTAAAAAAGAAACAGCATCTTGTGTCTCAATTTCTATTAGTAATTCTTCGTCTAGCTTTGCGTTTTTGAGTTCCTCAACGTAAGCAACAGGAATTTCCTTGCCATTAATCTTTAAACTTTTCAAAACTTGACCTTCAGTAACGACAGTTCTGAGTAAAGCGTTGAAGTTTTCAAAGTCCTGTGAGTTGAAAAGTTTTTCTTCGCCGTTTACGACAACTTTTACCATCACTTTTCACCTCTTAACTTAAAATATGCTCTCATGACACCAGCAACTGTTTTGGCATCAGTTATCTCTCCACTTATACATTTCTTCACAACTGCGTCAAAATCCTCAATTCGAACTTCGAGAATTTCATCTTCATCTGGATTAGAGTCTCCAGGAACTAAATCTTGTGCCAGGTACAGATGGATAATCTCGTTGGAAAAACCAGGTGTTGTGTAGATGTATCCCAAATATGTGTATTTTCTTGCTGTGTAACCTGTCTCTTCCCAGAGTTCACGCTTAGCACATTCTAAAGCATCTTCACCTGGTTTATCAAATTTTCCAGCAGGAATTTCCAATAGCTTTTGTTTTATTGGATACCGATATTGTTCAACCAGGATAATCTTTCCATCGCTTGTTATTGGAACGACTGCTACCGCACCGGGGTGTAGCACGTGCTCTCGAATACTCATAGCACCGTTTTCCAAAAGTACCTCATCTCTTAGAACAGTTAATAGCATACCGTTGAATACTACCTCTGTTGTTATCGTCTTTTCCATAGCTTTCTTTACCTCCCATAATTTGCGTTTGTGAATTTCTATTTTTGCTCGCCATTCGCTACTATCTATACGTTTCTTCTAAGTCGATAGAAATTAGGCCCTTCCCATCTGTTGTTATCACTTTCCCAAGCGTTTTTGAAATTGCTACAGAAAGAATTGATTGACGAAAATTTGAGTACGAACCGATGTTTTCTGGTTTATCACTGACTATCCTCCATACCTTAATCAAATTATCCGTTCCAGCGGTAAAAAGCTTGCCGTCAAAAAACATAATTTTGAAAATAGTTGAATTATGCCCTTTAAATTGTCCAATGTTTCTAAGTTCTCTGTCTAATACATACACTCTTCCATCCCATCCAGCAACGTATATTTTGATTTGAGAAGGATTTGAGTTGTCAGAATAATTACTGTCAATAGACCAAAGCGTTTGCTCGGAAGCTTTTATTTTTGTGACTTTATCTTTGTTTATTCTTACCACAAAACCTTCCAAAGTTGTTAAGTATATCTCGTCACTTGAAAATGCAAAAATACCCGTAATGGAAAGCTTTGGGAGCTCATAGACTTTTATTTTTTGAAAGTTCTTTAAATTCCACAATATAACTTTGCCGTCCCATCCACCACTTACAAGTATATCACCAACCACAAATATGCTCCATACGTAACCAGTATGGCCGGTTAAAATATTCAGCAACTTTCCAGTTTTGGAATCCCATACTTTAATAGTTTTATCGTTTGATGCAGATATTATGTATTTTTTGTATCTTGTGATACTCTTCACTGCATCTGTGTGGTCGTCGAAAATCATCGATAATTCGAATTTAGCTTGTTTTTTATTGTAGTTCCACAAGCTTACCTTTCCATCTTCATGTCCACAAATGACTAAATCATCTGCATAAATAGTCGAAATCGAGCTTATTTGACTCGAGAACCTACGGACAACATTGCCGTCTTCGATTTGAACGACCATACCATTTGATAAGCTTGCGAAAATGTTGTTTTTTGTCTTTCGAAATTCTGCCAAATCCACAATAAAGGCTTCAAATTCATAGGAACTGTTACCGATTCTCAATTTCGAGCCACCCGTGATAATCTGTGACTCGATAACTAAGCCTGAATAGAGTGGAAAGACATCACTTCTTTGAACTTTCCAAACTTTACCATCAAACACGGCGATTGTTCCGTTAAAGTGAAAAACAACAATTTGACTGTTTAGTCTTGATATTTTCACTACAGGACTTGGGTATGAATTTATAAGCTTTGGCTTATAAGACATTTTGTCTAATGCATATACGTTTCCAAGATTGGTTCCAACGTAAAGAATTCCTTCACTATTGTATATTGAGCAGATCCATTCTTCAGAGATGACTGCAATCGTTTTGAGGTTCCATCTTCCCTGGATATCTTCAAGCGAAAATACCTTTCCCCGGCTTCCAAGATAGATGGGATTCTTTTTTGAATTGTCGAGAGTGCAGGTTAAAAACGCGTCTTCGTTGTAAAAAACGCTTTGAACTTTCCCATCTTTTAGAACGAGCAACTTCCCTGACGAGTCTCCTGCGATAACAGATTCGTCCAAGGTTAAGACAAACCTGATGCTGGTATCGTTCTTGTAACTCCATATCAGTAAACCATTATCTACGTTGTATCTTTCGATACTCCCATCTTCACGGCCTATTACAAGCGAATTTCCGTTTGCTGAGATTTTTGCAGAGGATAGGAAATGCTTTGGTGCTTTTCCTAAATACCTTCCATCGATTGAGTACTTGAATATGTCACCTTCCCTGTTTGAGACATATATTGTTTTATCAATAATTTGTAGTGAAGTAATCTCTGAGGCAGACATATCGAAATTGCGCACGATTTTTGCACCAATTGTTTCATCGTTAACAACGATAACTTTCCCTTCTACCGACAGATACAAAAACTTTCCATCGTCTGTTATTGATTGAACTGCGGATTTGAGAGAAAGAACCTTCTCATATTTTATCTGTCCTTTATCAAGCAAAAATCTGTACACAGAACCATCGGATGAACCAACGTAAAGTTTATTCTGAAATACGTGTAGCGAAAGGATTTGAGATTTTAATTCAAAAGAACGTTCAAATTTAAAGTCGTCGAGCGTAGAGAATGAAAGTCTACCATTTTCGTCGCCTGAGACAAGATAACCGTTGTAGATTGTGAGTTTTCTAACCCAGCCGTCGTGAATTTTCAGAAATTTGAGAGGTTTAAAATCTTTCCAGACGATTATTGTGTTGTCTGAGCCAGCGGAAATAAGAAACGCTTTGTAGAAAAGCAGGGTGAAAACTGAGCCTTTATGAGCTTTCAAGGTGTAAATTAATTTCAGTGTGTTTTTGTCGTAGACCTTTATTGTGTTATCAGGCTTGTAACCTCCTACGGCGACATATTTATCGCTAACATCTATACACCTTGCCCAGCTTTCGTGTGAGGTAATATTTTGTAACGGCAATAGTTCTTTATTCCAAACCTTCAAAGTACCATCCGCACCGACTGAATAGAGCTTGTCATTGTCGAAACTTAACTCCCAAACTACGGAGTTATGACCATAAAGCACAAAGTCAAGGGCGTATCCGTGATTATGTATAATTGCAATCACCAAGAAAGTAAATGAAGCAAGCAATAAGAAGCTTTTCAATCTTTTGAATCTTTCGCACTTTACAATCATTTGTCCCCCTCTCAAATATCGATTAGTTCTTCGCTTAGTTATATCAAAAGTATTGAGAAATCTGCTTTTAATGTGAGTCTTTTTATTCATGTTACTATTATACTCCTGCTTGAACTTTTAGGAAAATTAGTCTTTGGTTTGAACTTAAGGCGTATTCGTGGTTTAATATTGTTGTTTAATATCAACCTAAAATGAGAGGTTGTTGAATATGGAACACGTGCGTCAAAAAAGAAAAACATGGGCAAGAGTAAGCCCGGTGTTCTATGTGATAATAATTATCTCAGTTGTTTTAAGTGCTTTCGTTTACAACAAATATGTATGGCTACTTGATATCTTCTCAGGATGGTTGATTCTGGAATATCTTACACTAAAAGCCTACTCGAGATTAATTAAGACTAATGTAAGTGGGAAAACAAGAGTATTTATCAATGAAAGGTTTGACATAGTTATCAACATTTCCTCTGAGGCGAAAAGACCATTGGTTATAGAAGTTGTGCCACCAGCGGTTGTTAAAAAAGCTTCGGTGCGTTTGGTTTTGAACCCACAAGATAGTGTTTCACTTTCATTTGATACGTTTTTTGGAACACGCGGAACAAAGGACATGGGATACTACACGATAAAGATAGAGAGTTTCACAAGACTCTTCCAAGTGTTAATTACGGAGGACATACCATTCAAGGTCAAGGTTTTTCCAAAACTTGAATACGCCGAGGCTGAGGTTGAAAGAATACTTGAGATGCTTCCGGTTGTGAAGAGTAAGTACAAGCTTGTTGAAGATATTTCTTATATCAGAAACGTGAGAGAATACGAGCGTGAACCTTTGAGCCGAATTCATTGGAAGCAGAGCGCCAAGATGGGTGAACTGATGGTAAAAGAATATGAGTACGCAGGAACGACGAGGAATTATATTCTACTTGACCTAAACCTTCCAGCAGGCATTTATTCAAAGACAGCTTGGGAATATATACATAGGAAATATCAAGAAGAAGCTATTAGAGCGACAGCCGGTTTGCTGAAATATTTCACCGGCAAACACGAAAAGACAAATTTGTTGATATCACATTCAAAAGGCACTTACAACCTTTCATTCACAGATTACGTGCTTTATTTTGATTACTTGGCTGAAGTGGAAGGAACACTTGAAGGCAACCAAAACACTACCGAACTTCTCGAACATGTAATTGATGTAGTTCAACCAACGGATACAGTTATATTGATAGGTATGTTCTTGACAAAGGATGAGGTTGAAAGTCTGCTAAGATTGAGAAAAAGATGCGGTAGGATTGTCGTACTGATTATGCCCTACGGTTTTAGAGAAGCAACGAGCAAAAAGTTTAAATCATATTTTGATGTTCCTCTTGAAGTAAGGGAATTGTACAACTACGCAAGGGTTTTGGAAGAGGAAAATATAATGGTGGAAGTGTGGCATGAGAACACAAGCTTTATGGAAGGCCTTTTGAAACTCACTGATGGTGCACAGGTGTAGTAACTTACCGCCAAGAGGTGAAATTATGGAGCAGTATAGGAAAATTAATGAAACATTACGAAGGATAATGTTACTATTTTCGATAATGTTCTCATTGATTGTACCTAGTGCGGGAGTAGCCAAAAACTTACATTTTTGGGTTTTTACTATATTACTCTTGACGTATATCTTATCGCAGAGCATTATAATTTCCAGAATTCTTCTATTTTTCTCCACGCTGTATGCCCTTTCATTTTTCAGGGTGGATTCGCTAAAATACCTGCTCGTCGTTGTGCTTTTTGCTTTAAGCATTGGTAAGTATTTCCAGAACAAGTGGTTGACGTTAGCACTTTATCTTTCGGCGCTAGCGTTCTTTAACCACTACCTTACTCCATTCTTTGTCTTTTTGTTTGTAGTTCTTAACTTTTCAGACACGCCTGAATTTAAAGCTCTTTTTGAAAACAAAGCGAAAGTGAAAAAGATGATCTTACTTTCCTCTTTGTTTGTTATCTTTCTTTCACTGCCGCTTCCAGACGTTAGGTTCAACATTGTAAAAGTAGTCGAATCACAAGAAAGACCAGCGAAAACTTCAACTCAACAAAAAGTGGAAAGATACAGCATCCCTGAAGAAGTCGTTCAGAATCGCTCGAGTCAAACATTGGAAACGGATATAACGAAAAATCCAGAGCTCATAGAAAAGATAGAAAATCTTAGCAGAGAACGATTGTTTAAACTGTTGGAAACTCTGTCGATGCTAGTTGTAACTACAGTTTTGCTCTACATTTTGGCGGTCATAAGACGAGCACCCTACGAACAAAGAAGGACTATAATCTCCAGCTTTTGGGTTACAATAGCTATTCTGCTATTTTTCCTCTTTGTATTTGCTCCAACGATTTCTGGCGTTATTTCTAATCTAAGAACTCAAAGAACTTTGGAATCAGAATTTTCAACTAGGAGTGCTTTTAATCAAACAAATCCAGCAACGACAGTAATCACACAAGAAAAATCAGTGGTAACTAATGCTTCTTCAAATAACACAACTGACCACATCCTTTTTATCTTTCAGCTCTTATCAACCGCTGCTGGCCTTTTTGCTGTTTTCTTTTTGGGGAAAATGTACTACGATTTTCTAACACAAAAAACTGACCAGGAAGACAATAAAGTCACAGAGTCAGAACCAACTCAATCACCAGTGTATCAGACAAATCTTTCTTACAAAGAGATTCTCGATTTGTCCGGTGTAGAATTTGTGCATCATGCATACCATTACGTTAGACAAAATGTTTTCAAAGGCTTTGATCATTTGACACCTTACGAACTTTTTGAAAGGTTCAACATTCCTGAACTTGAAGGAATAACAGCCAAATACGTAGAAGTAGAGTATGCATTCAAATCGGAAGTGATGCAAAAGGATATAGAAAAACTCAAAAATGATTTTGTTACGATTATTGAAAACAAAGAAAGGTTGTTAGAACTTATTTTTATGCAAAACACCTAAAGCTAAAGACCAAATACAACAAAAAAGCCACCCGGTTCTACTTGGATGGCCTTTTCAATCTAAAGGTTATTCTTCTGCAACTACTGGTACTTTCTCGAGTATATTGTTCAGAATATCTTCCTTTGACTCTCTTAAAATCTTCGATTCTGTGCTTTGGATGATTCTATGAATCAACACGTATGGAGCAACTTTCTTCACGTCATCAGGTAACACAAAGTCTCTCCCATTTATGTATGCCCAAGCCATACTGACGTGCATCAACGCCAAGCTGCCTCTTGGGCTTGAACCGTATTTCAATGATTCATGGTGCCTTGTTGCATCAACGATGTTGACAATGTATTCTTTTACTTCCTGACTTACCTTAACTTCTCGCACTTTTTGTTTCTCTTGAGAAAACTCTTCTGGGCTTCCAACGGGTTTAAGGTCCTCAATGGGATGTCTGACCCTTTGCGATTCTAATACTTCTATTTCGCTTTGTTTGTCGGGATAGCCAAGGCTAATCCTTATCGTGAATCTATCAAGTTGTGCTTCAGGAAGCGGGAAAGTTCCTTCGTATTCTATAGGATTTTGCGTTGCTATAACAAAGAAATCATCAGACAATTTATGTGTTACCCCATCTACGGTAACCTGCCTTTCGGCCATAGCTTCTAGAAGTGCTGATTGTGTTCTTGGAGTTGCGCGGTTGATTTCGTCGGCTAAGAGGATGTCTGTAAAGATGGGGCCTTCCCTGAAAACAAACGTTTCGGTCTTTCTATCGTATACAGATAAACCTGTTAAGTCGGTTGGAAGCAGGTCAGGTGTAAATTGGACGCGCTTGAAATTAAGCCCTAATGAAATAGCCAGAGATCTGGCGAGTATAGTTTTCCCAACACCGGGTACATCTTCTAATAAAACATGACCACCCGCGTACATCGCAGCGAGAATAACTTTGGTCTCTTCGTTTTTGCCTTTAATAACTTTTTGAACGTTTTCGAGAATTCTTTGATGTAGTAATTTCTCCCCCATTACTTTCTACCTCTATCTCTTATGAAATTCTCAATAGACCTGTCCCAAGTGCGTTCACCCTCTTTTGTAAAGAAACAACCTGGAATTTCACCAAGGCTTCTGTGGTAAGCAACGCATTCGCAGCACTTTCCACGCTTGTCACAAGAAAGATAAGTGCATGTGCAATTTTTCAGGTTCTTTTCAAGAGATGGACATCCTGCTGGCATTCCAATCCCCCCAAACTTGCTTTTTGGAGTCAGTTCAGTTAATATTATTATAACCTGGTAACCTTAGAAATTCCAGACCTTTTTAATGTTCAGTTCGTTATCGAGTAGAACTAACTTTGCAGGATATCCTTCTTTTATTCTGCCGCCATTCAGATTTAAGTCTTTACAAGCATTATAAGAGCTTACCATTGCAAGTTCTTTTAAAGAACATCCTGTGAATTTAGCAAAATTCTTCAC
This sequence comes from Fervidobacterium pennivorans DSM 9078, assembly GCF_000235405.2. Taxonomy (NCBI): domain Bacteria; kingdom Thermotogati; phylum Thermotogota; class Thermotogae; order Thermotogales; family Fervidobacteriaceae; genus Fervidobacterium; species Fervidobacterium pennivorans. The sequence continues at coordinate 1,085,982 of NC_017095.1, read as the reverse complement.
CGCTTGAGAAAATTTCAAAGTGCTACCAGCCAATGTGCCATCGCTTAGTTTTGCTATTCCATTTTCAACCTTAACGCGCAAATCTCCAAGCATGTAGTTACCATCTTCCAGTCCTGTAGCGCTTATGCTATCGGTAACAAGTATTATTTTTTCAGCTTCTTTGACTTTGTAGACCAAATTTACAAACTCTGGTGCACAGTGAATCCCATCTGCAATTATTTCCAGAGTAAAGTCCAAAAGTAATCCTGCACCAGTTACCCCAAGTTCTCTGTGATGAAGAGGACTCAAAGCATTTGGAAAGTGCGTGATACGTCTAAACCCGTTTTCGAATGCTCTTTTCGCTTGAGCAAAAGTTGCATCTGTGTGTCCAATGGATATTCTAATGTTGTTTAGCTCGCAACTCTTGGCAAAATCCAGGAAAGAATCATATTCTGGGGCAACGGTTATCGTACCAATCGAAGATAAGGAAAGATATTGCTCGAGCTCATGAACGTCCCTTGGAGGAGACTGAATATACGACTCGCTATGTGCACCTTTCCTTTTGGGGGCTATAAACGGACCTTCAATGTGTAGTTTAAGCTCCGATGGTATTTTTATCTTTCTGAGTTCATCAAGGGGACATGTTACAGTCGTTGGTTGAAAATACCAAACACCCTCTAAAGCCTCGTATTCTTTGAATCTTTCAAAATCTTCTTGCGATGCCGTCATTGTGTCTATACCTTTAATCCCATGGATATGTGGGTCGACAAACGCAGGCATCAGGATATGTTCAAAGCTGGATTTATCGCTTTTTCTGATTTCTAATATTACATCTTCAAACTCAACGGTTCCTACATATTCTCCATCGACTGGGTCGACTATAAGCACGTTTTCAACCAGCATATAATCACTCCTTTACATCAAGTGCTAAAGTCCTATGGTTTTAAACATCTTTGAGTGAAACAAATTTCGTAAGTCCATGAGGTTTGTCAGGATTTAAACCCTTGTGTATCGCTCGCTTATAGCCAAGAAGTTGACCATAGAGATTGAGTACTTGCACCTCAAGGGCAGGATCATTGGTGAAGGGAACAATGATCTGTGCACTTGCTCCACGATCCATGATTTCTTTTGCTAAATTCTCTTCAAGGGGACTTGGATTTTTGAATTCAGAAAAGATTACCACATGCGAATTAGGAGAAAGCAATGCTATGGGACCATGGCGGTATTCGAGGGTCTCATGGAATTCACTGTGGTCAAGCGATAACTCTTGTACCTTGAGTGCACTTTCTTTAGCCATATGGTAGCGTTCGCGATAACCTAAGAAAATGAAATGACTCTTTTTGTGCACAATGTCATTTGAGGTCATTTCGTCGAATTTCTTTAGAACTTCTTCCACATCAATGTCAATTCGTTTGATACCATTCAGGAATAATCTCACTATAGCTGAGAAACTTCCGGTCATGATTACAGAATCCTCGTGAGCAAAATCGAGTTCATACGCTAAGTCGCAAACGTTAGCCAATGGAGTTTTTCTGTCGCAAGTAACACCGAGCGTTTGGATACGCCCCTTTAGCAGTTCAGCAACTTTGACAGTCTCAGTTGTATAACCTGTTCGTGAGATCAGGATTGCAAGGTCGTAGTTTTTTATGATTTCGTCGAACATCTCTTTAACTAATACTTCACCAGCCGTTATAGCATCGGCGCTATAACCATTTTTCCGCATAATTTCTGAAATTATCAATCCCGCATTATACGAACTACCACAGCCTATGAAAATGTATCTTTTAACCTTCTCAAACTTGGGTGGTGTCATTTTATCAACGGTTTTGAACAATTCTCCAACTTTCATTATCTCATAGTACGTTTTGAAACTTGCCATGGTCTAATCCCTCCAGAAATTTGGCAAATGTTATTAATTGTTCTTAAACCGGTAACGCAAGTTTACCGAGGACAGAAGGTTTCATAGCACCGGTGACTGAGGTGTGATGTGCCATACCTCTTAAGAATAACTCACCAAGCAGAGCAATGGATACTGCCTCTCGAAAGTTTATACGCGTTACTTCAAAAAGGTAGTTTAAATCTTTCAAAAGTGTTTTATTGCGAACACTTTAAGCATCGCCACAAACTTTGACATCAGTTGAATGAATCTGAAAAAAACTAACCATTGGCATGTTTCTTCAATTTATCGCATTTTTCATATTCTTTTTAAGCAACGCAGGATTAATGTTCTACGAAATTCTTTTGCTGCCTTAATTGAATTAATAGATCCATTTTTCTACAGCACGAGCAGTTCGTTGCACACATTGAGTTGCCTTGTCTTTCATGGTTTGTTTTGTCATCTCAAACAGAGCTTCTAAAACGTGCAGTTGTGATATCTTTGACCTTATTGCACCACTTTCAAAAGGTGCTTCACGAATGGGTGTCAGTAGGACATAATCAGCAATATCAGCAAGGGGAGACCTTTTGTGACCCGTTACTGCAATAACTTTAGTGTTATTTTCCTTTGCTAATTTTGCTAAGTCTATAATGACTGATGTTGAACCGCTCTGAGAAAAGGTAAGAAGAACATCCTCTGACGTAGAACTTGACAGGACCATAGCTACTAAATGTGCGTCTTGAGAAAAGAATGCATCGATACCTATTCGCATGAATTTATAGTACGCATCCAGTGCAGTTGCGCCAGAGGCTCCAACACCAACAGTGTAAAGTTTTCTGCATGTGGAAACTATCTCAGCACACTTCATTAGAACATCTTTGGATGAGCTGAGTAGCTCGTATGTTTGTTCAATAGCAGTAACGTGATTTATTTTAATCTGTGAAAGTATATCCCCCGATGAAAGAGCACCATTTTCACTTTTGTTATTTGGTATGCTTTTTGCAAGGAAGATTTTGAACGAATGGAAACCTTGAAAACCGAGTTTTTGGCAGAATCGAACAATTGTGCCTTCACCAACACCTAAAAGCTCAGAAAGTTCTGTAATACTCATATGTACAACTTCTTCAACATTTTCTAAAACGTATTGTGCAATAATTTTTTCCTTTTTAGTAAGAACACCACGCTGATAAGTTAAAAGTGTAAAGATGTCTTTAGCCATAATTTATGCTCCCTCCTCAAGATTTTTTATAGCGAAAAGAGAAGCACCGATGAGCCCTGCATCGTTTTGAAAAACGCTAAGCTCGACTTGTTCAGGTCGATAAAGTGATTTAGAAGCATGAATTCCAACTTTAGTTTTAAGTATTTGTAAAGCTCCTTCGCCCAGTTCCGAAAAACCTCCACCAACGACAACAAGTTCAGGGTCAATCATAAGAAATATCTTATCAATCAAGATTGCCAAATCGGAACACACTTTTTCAACAGCAGTCAGGACTTTTTGTTCGTTGTTTTTAAAATAATTAATCAATTGAGCACGTTTGTTCAATGGAACTTTTGCATATCTGTGAATTACACTCATCGATACATATCTCTCAGCACATCCACGCTTGCCACAGTTGCATCTGCGGCCATTAGGATATAGTATGGTATGCCCTATTTCTCCCGCTTCCCAGAAATTTCCGTCTACCAGCTTTCCATCAATGAGAACTCCACCACCAAGTCCTGTTCCTACAGTTAAGAAAACTAATGATTGAACGTCTCGAACATGGGCTTCAGCTAATGTTGCTGCTTTAGCATCGTTTATAACATAAGTCGGTATTCCTAAAGTGGTTTCAACCTCTTTTTTAATGTTCCTCCCGGTCCAATTTTTTAAATTAGGAGTGGCGTACAAAATCTCTCCAGTATTTGAGTTAACCCTGCCAGCTGTTGCAATTCCTATCGCTGCTATTTTTTTATTGTTTGTGAGTAGCTGATAGATAATTTGCATAGCTGTGTCAAGCGGGTTCGTTTTTGATGTTTTTCGGACAATCTTATCTACGAGGATCCCATTATCGTATATTGCACCTTTTACAGTGGTTCCCCCTATATCAATTCCTATGATCTTGGTTCCCACTTGCCTTAACTCCTTTCTTGTTTTCAGTATGTTTAATACCTTTATTGAGTATCGTGCAGAACTATGCCGATTTCGAAAGGTCTATGCCAAGGAAAGAAAATGGAACATTTCCAACTCTTTTTAAAAGCCCTGTTGATCTTCTCAAGGTATGGTTTAAGATTTTCTTGTACAAAGTTCTTAGCCCAATCCTCGTCTTTTATCATTGAGAGACAAGAGCCAGCGCTGTAACCAAGCTTTTCTATTTCTCCATAGAGCATTTTTCTGACATTAGCTTGATATCCCCAGTGTTCTAACAAAAGTATAGATTGGTATTTTTCCAGATCTTGTACGTTTAGTTTAAGCAACCCAACCTTGCTGAAGTAAAGTATTACAGCGTGTGCACATGTTGATCCAAGGGTGTTACCGGCAGTATTCCAACCATAGTAAGTTACGCTTTTCCAATCAATTGGCCTTTGCAAAAGTTCTTCGACTAAAATATTATCTGAGCCGTTTGCATATCTTACGTCTGCAATAGCTATTATTTTGCTTTGCTCAAGGGCTAACTCTATCAAGTGCTTCAATTTGTCGTGACTTTCTTGTTCATGTAAGTTTTCTTGAAAAGGTGCTTCCCTTGGTTCGTCCGGAGCGAAGTTGTTTACGTAAAGCAATATATCAAATTCACGTTCTGAGTCGGTTAACTTTCCTCCAGCACCGACAATATGTGACTTAGTTGACGTATCTAAATCGTCACTGTGATATGGGGGGACGAGATGGGCGTACTCTGGTTTCCTGTAAACAATTTTGAAGGTTGGTTGGAGACCAAAGTAATCACACAGAGATTTCGAAAGCAAACTTAAAGAAGCTTCATCTGCTCCATTTCTGATTTGTATTTTGTCGCTTAATCCTTGTTGCTTGACCAGCTCATGAAGTTCGCAAGCTTCCTTGTAAACAAGGCTTCCTTCAGAGTTGTCATCGAGCATGATGGTAAGAAAATCTATAACCTCTGACCGAACAAGTTTGATGGTTTCTCTTATTATTTTCAGATTTCTCCTTCTTCTCCACAAAAAGTCCTCAATAATCCAATTTGGAATATCTGTCTTTTTTACTTTCGACCCCTTTGCAAGTTCAAGCGAATACTCGTAAAGTGCTTTTCCAAAATAGCCCCAGTAATCTGGTTCTTCCTCCATCGAATTATAAGTCGGGATTCTTGTAATACTTTTTGTTACGTATATTTTTAGGTTAGTATTTTGCCTTTTTAACAGAGATAATACGTTCAGCCGTTTGACTAACGTTTCCTCTTGTGTGTAATCCAACCTCGAAGGGACAAGTCCACCGTGCAAAAGCATGTCTAATGATAGTATTGCTATATCGCAGTTACTTGAGTTCTCAAATAACCAGTTAATTATGTAGTCAACGTCAGCTGGTATTTTCTTAAGACCGAAATATTCAGGAACGAGAACATCTATTCCGACGGACGAACAGAGATGTAGGAAATAATCCTTTGTGCAAAATCTTTCGTCTATAGGAAGAAATAGCACTCTCATTTGCAAAATGTACGCACCTTGCAGTTTAAAACCGAGCATTTTTACGAAAGCAAGGTGCGTACAAAACACCTCCCACTCTAGTATGTTTGATTTTACTTTGGTTTAAATGACCGAAGTTTCAGTGTGATTTATTTTCTACCAAAAATAAATTTTCCGAACCTTTCAGGTGTGTGGAACGTACCATAAGTGACACTCCAAGCATAGTAAAACGCATCATTGCCTTTCCAACGATTTCTGCACAAATTGACTCTGAGTTCAGAGATATCATCTAAAGACAACCCTAAGTAATTCATATTAATCTTTATCTCTGCATACCACACATTGTTCTCCTTCCAGGTGGTTGCTACAATATCGCCGTTCCATTTGCTATCGTAACCCACTTCATCGTAAATAGTACCATCGAAGCCTACGACAAAGTGGTAATAAGTATTGTTCTTTTCATCTTTAAGTATAAAGACCTCAACAGAGTCGCCTAAGTAAGTACGAGTATCACGTGGTCCAGAAACTATTTTTACAGAGCTGAGATCCGGTTCTTCGCATATGAAAAGAACATACAAATTCTCAGTGTCGTACATGACCTTTGCAAATGTCTTTACGTCAGGTTTTTGCCCACTATCATGGTAAAGGAATTCGCCGGTAGCTTCTGCATCTTTCCATTCATCAAGATTTCGATTAAGATTTGAACTGCCTTGCCGAACTGCTAATTTTGGTATTGGAACTATGTTATCAACCACGACCATTTCTTTTGGTTTCTGTGGAAAGAAATCTGCTCTTGGCTTTAATCTGTTTGCTGCTGGACGCACGATTTCAAGCATCCAATGCAACAAATCTACTGCTGCTAAAGCCAATTCAGGGTTTTTTACATTATCGGATATGGTAAAAATTGCTTTCGAAATACTCTCCGTGAGCTCGGCGTAATCTTTGCATTTCTTAATTTTCTCAAATTCTGAAAAGACAACTTCAATATCATTTTTTACAGTGTCGTTCTCAGCAAAGATTTGAAGTTCTGATTTTAGAGCTTCGTCGAAAGCAACTACCAATTCTTCCATTTTTCTAAACGGTGTTATGGCTTTTTTCGACATAGCGTTTTTAAAGTATTCATAATCTTTTGAGAACTTTTTTATATGAGAGACAGAGAACAAGACAAATCCAGCCTTGAAATAATCACTCGCAAGGGAAATCTGGTCAATGACTTTCTTGGGTTCGTCCAAGGATATGAGTTGAAGTCCAGGGCAGAGGTATACATCGCTCTTGTATTCTAACTGCATGTCAAAAAGAATCTTAAGGTCTTCAACCGAGGTTCTATAATCCATTGGTATAAGGAGGTCTAGATATCCTTTTTTTACCCAGTATTCCCAGTTTTGCTTTTTTTCCATACGAGCACCACTGAGCGTAGGATATACCGCTGCACTTATTATCAAATCGTTTTTCATTTTTTTAGCTTTACTATAGAACTCCTGGACAAATGTGTTCACGTTTTCTTCTCGCCACATTTGCCATACAACACTCTCTTTGCTATACTTTTCTATACTGAACGGATCTATGCCGGTTTCTTCTTTGAATCTCTTCACCGCGAATTCCTCGTATCCAAACTCATCGCCGTCATATCGTATATAGTCCAGATTTATACCGTCGATTTCGTATTTTTGTACCACTTCTAGTAGTGCGTCAATGAGATAGTTTTTCACTTCTGGATTAGCATGTGACAACCAGGCCGTATTGTTTTTTGAAAAAATACCTCCAAACTTGTCTTTTTCAATCCAGTCGGGATGAGCTTCCATGAAAGGTGTTTTCACCCCACCAGTAGCAACAGCGTACACCCAGCACCATGCATGGACTTCCATACCAACTTTTTTGGCTTCATCAACTATAATTTCCAATGGGTCTTCTTTCCAATCTCTGAACGCAGGGTCTTGTGGGAATTTAGAAAGTTTTGGAGATATGGTCATACCTTTGTAAATAACTTCAGGAAACACAGCATTGAATCCTAATTCGCTAAGCTCTCTTATTTGTTCTCGCAACTTCTCAGGGGTTTCGCAATCTCTAATTGCGTAACTATCAAACCAAATCCCTCTTAACTGAACGTTGAACTGTGGTAAGAGTTGTATCTCGAGCAAATCTGCTGTTTTTTGAAGCTTTTTCAGTTCGGACACATCAGAGACCTTCTTCGCGGCGTCTTTAAGATTCCAGATGATTTCCTGTAATTCGTAAAGCTTTGACTTAGATAACTTCTTTCTATATTCAAGGAGTTTCTGTTCAAGACTGTATATCTTTTCATCCAGTGATGCCTTCATATAAAACAGGGGATTAACTGTAGACACGGGCTCTCCAAGTAAGTAAGTTATAGCGTTCAGCACCAGGGATTTTAACTCTTCATTTGTTGCTGCCTGCAGGAAGACATTTTCACCAAAGTAAATACCGAATGGTGAAAGAACAGCAGCATAAGGGTACTTCTCGTTTGAAACTTTTCCGTCTTTGGTATACCAAATTGCCAAAGGTGTTGCGTTTTGTGTGACCTCTACAACAAATGTGAAACCTCTGGACAAAGGTACGCTCTTGTTAGTTTGGAACACTGATTCTCCTAATTGAGTCGGCTTCATGTTATAGTATTTTCCACTATCCCAGGAAATAAACTTTATACCCAAGAATTTCGAATATGCAAAGTTTCCTCTGTTTTTGGCTTTGGCATCTTTAAGACTGCTTTCGTAGCAAGCAAGTATTTTTCCACCTTTCATCAGATAAGATTCAACAAGGTCAACCTCGTTATCGGATAAAGCTCCATTCGAAGGATCAACAACAAGCTTTATATATTCGGGGATACTTGTAACCTCACTTGTATTGATGATTTCGTATTCCAATTTGCCATAATCCAAGACTGCAAGCACACCACGGATTATGTTGTCATAGGTTGGTTTTGTGTAGTAACCTTCTGTTGTCGGTGAGTACAATATTCCAATAGAGGGAAGAGCTGTAACAACCGTGGTTATCAAAATCAAGAAACCGCAAAAAACTCTACTCCAAATTTTTCTCATATCCTCTCACTCCTCCTTTTAAATAAAATCCAGGGAGTGAATCATTGAATTATTGCTCCCTTGTAACCTTCTATGAAGTACCTTTGTGTGAAGTAAAAGAATACTAAAATAGGAATCATGGCTATGACAATAGCAGCCGATGCTGTTCTGAAATTCGGTTCAAATGTGCTACTCAACTGAGACAACCCAACCTGAATAGGGTATTTTGCAGGTGTCCTTAGCACAATAAGTGGCCACAGCAGAGAGTTCCAGTAGGCTGTAAATGCAAAGATTGCAAGTGCTGCGGTTGCTGGTCGAACAAGTGGAAATGTTATTTTCCAGAACACCTGGAACTCATTACACCCGTCTATCCTAGCAGCATCCTCTAGCTCTGCAGGAACTGAGAGATAATGTTGACGCATTAGAAATATGCCAAAGATTGATACGGCACTTGGAAGAACAACCGCCAAATGGGTATCGTACAATCCCATTTTTAGAATGGTTATAAAATTGACGATCAGCGCACCTTCCATTGGTATCAATAAAGGTAGCAAGATGAATTTAAAAACAAGTTCTTTTCCTTTCCACTCAAGTCGTGCAAGAGGATAAGCGGCAAATGCAGCTAATACTACTTGGAAAGCTACTCCGAGAGAGGTTATTATTATTGTGTTGGCGAAATATCGTATCATCGGTACTTTCTTGAAGACAGTTATATAATTCTCAAATGTTGGGTGTTCCGGAATAAACTTCGGAGGCCAAGTAAATAAGTCTTCACCTGGACCTTTAAATGATGTTGACAACACCCATATAAAAGGGAAAGTAAAGAATACAGCTAACAATATCAGAATAAAATAGCTAAAAAGCGTTTGAATTAGCTTTCTTATTTTCATTTTTTCTCACCTCTTGGTCCAAAGAATTTGAAGTTTATCACCGTGAAAGTTATTAGAATACCTGCAAAGATAACTGAAGTTGCTGTGGAAAGCCCAAACTTGAATCTGACAAAAGCATAGTCGTAGATCAAGTACATCATTGTTGTTGTTCCCGAACCGCCCTGTGTCATTAAGAAAACTTCTTCAAATACCTTGAGAGCAGCTAGGCTCGATATAGTAAAACAAAACAACATTGTTGGCTTAAGAAGTGGTAAAGTAATTTTAGTTAATAGATGCCTGCTATTGGCCCCGTCAATCTTTGCCGCTTCGTAAAGTTCAGTTGGTATATTTTGGAGACCTGCAAGGTAAATGACCATGTAATAACCAATACCTCTCCAGAACGTGACAAACATAACACTATAAAGTGCGAAGCGTTCGTCTGTTAACCACATTACCGGTTCTTTTATCACACCTATTGAGAGCAAAAAGCTGTTTAGCAAACCATCAACATTGTATATCCACCGCCAAGTCATACTTACTATAACTGAACCAGTTATCACGGGGACATAGAAAAGTGTACGAAAGAATTTAATCCCAGGGAGTTTTTGATTTACAAGTATTGCGGTAAGAATTGCCACAAATTGAATAAACGGAACTACGATAAGATATTTAAGGATATTTACAAGCGCTTCGTAAAAGTATTTGTTCCTAAATATCTCTTTATAATTGCTTAGACCAACCCATGTTATTTTTTTTGTGAACATGTTGTAGTCACAAAAGGAGAGAATTATGCCTCTTATTATCGGGTAGTATGTAAAGATGGATAGTAACGTCAAAGGTACTGCCAAAAAGAGAACAGCTATTATTATCGTCTGTCTTTTTCTTGCACGCAATGTTATCACCTCACATAATCTAACACATGTGGGGACAATGTCCCCACATGTGAATTACACAACAAAGAACAAATTACTTGCCCAGTATTGCGTTCACCTCTTTTTCGGCCAAGCTGAGTGCTTCTTTTGCGCTCAATTCGCCTTTGATTGCTTTCATCCAATAGTCTTGTAGGACTTTTCGGACATCTGGAAGCTTGTTAGCCGGAACACCTATGACAGCAGGAGCGTTAAGGTCAACAGCGTTTTTCATAGAAAGACTTGCCATGTACATGGCTTTGGCATTAAGGTCTCCTGCCTTGACACGTTGTCTAAAGTATTCACTTGTTTCCAAACCTTGGATAGTTGATGGAATAACAGTGGCATATTTGCTAAACTCTATCTGCCATTTTGGAGAGGTTACGTGTGCTGCAAACTTAGCTGCCTCTTTGGGATATTTACAAGTTATAGGAATTGCGAGATTCATCAAGGAGACTTTTACGATTCCAGCTTTTCCAACAGGATAAGGCGCTACCTCTGTAACTTTGAAGATATTAGGACTATTTATTTCTATATGCTTTAACATAGTTAGACCAGCAGGGTACATCGCTATCTTACCCTGTTGGTAGAATTCTCTACCCTCTCCATAGCCTCCAAGTGATCTCGGCATCAGGTTTTCTCTGTAAGCCTTCTGGAACCATTCTAACTTGGCTACTGCTTCCGGGGTGTTGAAGGCGGCTTTTTTGCCATCAGGTGTTACTATTGGTACGCCTTCTAAGAGAAGTTCGTCGATAGCAATTATGTTTGGCTCAAAACCGTATATATCCAATTTGGACCTTATGATTCTTGAATATTCAAGGACTTCATCCCAAGTTTTCGGAGGCTTGGCGGGGTCAAGACCAGCTTTTTTGAACAAGTCTTTATTGTACATTAATATAGGAGTTGATGCATACCATGGAAAAGCGTAAGCTCTTCCGTTTACTACTGTTGCATTCCATAGTCTTTCCCAGTACTGTTTAATGGTGATTGGTGGAACCAGGTTGTCCACAGGTATCAGAGCACCCTGCACAGCAAAATCCACGGCCCACGTTGTATTGAGGTTTACAACATCTGGACCTTGTCCTGCTGCAATGGATGCGGTTAGCTTTTGGACTGCAGAGGCATATGGAATATCCAACCAGTTGATTTTAATACCTGGATTGTTCTTTTCAAAATCTGCGATCATTTCTTTTATGTAGGCATCAAAGGTGGGACTTAAAGAAAGTGTCCAAAATTCAAGTGTTATTGTCTTACATACTCCAAGTACTGTGATAAGAACAAAAATCATCAAAAAAATCTTTCTCATTGGTTACCCCTCCTTCTTGTTATTTGGTTCGCTAAATCCTAATATTTCGTAAAAACTGCCTTTCGTAACGCCTGCTATGCGCCCAATTGCTTCCCCCATGTCCGAGCAGGTTGCCATTATTCTTGCGGCGGATTGACCTAAGAACGTTCCAGAAAAATTACGCCCGACGATGCCTAAGTTTACAAAGTCCTTGGAAATAAGTGACCTTATTGGTATTTCATAATAGTCTTCATCCATTGGAACCTCAAACTCACCTTTCGAGTTACTCTCCTGAGTCCTTTTATGAACATCGATACCATATACGGCTTTGACAGCTGCATCTTTGAATTTTCTTTTATTCATAACATCGTCACCAGAAAAACTGTAAAGTCCGCGTATACGACGACTTTCACGGACCCCGGGATATGTTGCTATTTTTTCAATATAGCAGTTCTCAAAACCAGGTACATAATGCTTGGCAAATATGTACACTGTCTCAACTTGTTTATATAGTTCTTTTAGGGCTTTTGAGAGTTCGAAATCATCAGTTGTTTTAACCCAGACATGAGTTGTGTTAACTGTAACTCTACCTGTTCCTGGAAGCTGGTTGAAAAAGAAGTAGTCGACCGGATAGTTTAGACCTTCTTCCCTTGCTCTTCTCACCTCCTTAAAGTAACCCCCTACCGATAAGACCTTTGAGTTAGGTGAAACCCACTTAAAAAAGTTATCAGGATCTCTGCGTACAGATTCGCGTACTTTTTCAAAATCTACGTTTGACAATGTAAAAATAAGTGTTGTCCCTTGGTTCTCGCCTGTTGTCTCGTCACCTGAATCATACGAACAACCTGCAAGATAAGAAAGGCTACCATCCCCTGTAGCATCAATAAAAAGTGAGGAATTTATTTCATACTCGTTTCCCAAAGAAGTTTTAACTACTACATGCTCTATTCTTTTTTGTCTTGTTTTGCCATCTTCACTGGTTTTTACAAATACAGGTATGGCTCTAAAAAGTACGTCTACATCCTGCAATTTTTCCATCAACACTAATTTGAGAATTTCTGAGTCAAAGCAATTTTCAATTATTCCTCCCCGGTTTTTTAGATCTTCTATCAGTTCTTTGAAGAAACCTCCGCAAAGTGTTTTGTTATCAAGCCAAAATTTCATAAATGGATTAACAAGACCAGCTGTTGCATTACCACCAACAACGGCACTTTGTTCAATTAAGATTACTCTTTTTCCGAGTCTACGAATAGTTACAGCAGCACTTATTCCTGCTAAGCCTGCACCAAAAACAGCAACGTCATAATCGAGAGTCATTTTTGTTCCCTCCTATGTTGTTAATGTTTCTGAATGCTTCGATAAATTTAGATAGTGTAACCCAAGGCCGTGTTATAGCTGTTCCAATGACAACGGCATATGCTCCCGAAAGAAAAGCTTCTACAATTTCCTTTTCGGTTGAATAACCACCTTCCGCTATTACTGGGACCGGCGAGAAAGAAGCCAACTCTTTTACGAGTCGTATGTTCGGTAACCAGGTATTTTTCGTGTACTCAGTGTACCCACTGAGAGTTGTAGCAATATAATCTGGTTTCAAAGGTAAAACTTGCTGTGCATCAATTTCGTCGGCTATATCAGCTATTATCTCGACATAGGGAAAATTTGTTCTGATCATCCCAAATAGTTCTTCTAGCGGGATGGGGCGATTGCGACGAGTGCAATCTATAGCTACAACATCACAACCTGAACTCACTACTTCTTTGACATCGTCAAATGTAGGGGTTATGTATGCTTCATAAGCTCTGTTTTTAACCAATCCAATAACCGGGATTCTTAAGTTTTGTTTCAATATTTTGACGTGTTTTCCTCCGTTTGTTCTTACTGCCGTTGCACCTACACTTTCAGCAATTTTTCCCATGCTAAGCACAAAACAAGGGTCTACAATTGGGTCTGTTGGTTCCAGTTGAACACTCAGTATAATACCGGGTTTTATTTTCATGAATTAGTTCACCCTCTCGTTTACGATTTCGAAAACATTTTTTGAGATTATTTCCATACAAATTTTACCATTGGAGATTATTTCCAAAAAAACTTTTTTTGGTGTAAAAAAATAAGAATCAATTAAACAATTTAAGAAAAAAACTTGTATCAAACTTTATCTTAGAATTGCTTTCTTTATCTTAGAATTGCTCTTTATTCTTTGTGCCTCTTTCAGAGGAGGTCTTACGTTTCTAAATTTATAATTTATGATGTGCGTGAAATTTATTATGAAGTTCAAAGCAAGGGAGGGTGAGAAATATGTACAGGAACAAACAAATCGACTGTGCGAGATTTTCCAAGATACTGGATGAGGTAATGCCGTATTGTGTTACAAGAATTGAAAAACTTACTTGGATACATAAAGGAAAAATGATAAGACTTCCGTACAGGTGGGAAGCGGGAAATGAACCAGCCATTTTTGAATCAGTATTTCAACAGAGTCTACTGGAAAGTTTTCATACGTGTTATCTACGTGCCTGGTTTGGTGGGGAATCGCTTATCAAACTAGATGGACTAACTCTTGGTGAAATAAATGAATACCACAGGGAAATAAATCTTACTCAATTTTGCGATGGGAGAAAACACAACCTCACTGTTGAAACCATGCCACGAGGACTTTTCGGAACAAAATCTGAGCCATTGTTTAGCGAAGGTCACTTAATTTGTTACGATGTCGATATGCTAAAGGCAGTGAGATTCTTTAAAAATGCTATTGATGTGGTTCAAGAAACAAACGATGAAGGACTATCAACACTAATATTGGGGTTGTTGGACGAGCATATTCAGTTAATAGAGATCCCACGCGGTACAAAAAGTTATTTGGAGGGATTAAGCGAGAATAAATCAGCTAAGAATCTTGTACTTAGCGTTTGGGAACCTCCAGAGATTTCTTCTCAGGTTGCATTATGGAGAAAAGAAGTTAGAGAAACTTTGCTCATTGCTTATGAGAAATTTAGATCCGAATTATCAAAAGTGTCTGTGCGATTCCCAAAACTAGGAAAAGTTTATTTAGCAGGGCATGCGCATATAGACTATGCATGGCTTTGGCCAGTTGAAGAAACAAAACGAAAAATCGTAAGAACCTTTGCCAATGCAGTACAATTAGCAAAGAAATATCCGGAGTTTATATACATCCAATCTTCTGCGCAGATGTATGCAGACCTAAAAGAAATCTCTCCAGAGCTATATAACGAAATCAAAGAGCTGGTCAAAACGGGAAAGTGGGAACCTGTTGGCGGTATGTGGGTTGAATCAGATTGTAATGTTCCGAGTTTAGAATCTCTTATCAGGCAATTCTACTACGGTCAGAGCTTTTTCAAGAAAGAATTTGGTAAGATTTCTAAAGTAGCTTGGTTGCCAGATGTCTTTGGATTTTCTTGGGTGTTACCACAGGTTTTAAAACAATCTGGTATAGAATATTTTGTGACAACAAAACTAACATGGAATGAATCGAATGAATTCCCTTATGATATATGCAAATGGCGAGGAATTGACGGAACAGAGGTTGTGTATTACAGTTACAAGAATTTAGAAGAAGGTTATAACGGTCGGATTAGTGCAAAATCCATTATTAATACGTGGCAAAATTTCCGCCAGAAAGAACTCACAGACAAAGTTTTCCTAACATTTGGATACGGTGACGGCGGCGGTGGTCCTACCGAAGAAATGTGCGAGAACTACTATGCTTTGAAGTACGTACCAGGAATACCAGATACAGTATATTCAACACCTGAGAATTTCTTCGAAAAATTGAAAGAAGATTTTTCTTTTGATAAATTGCCTGTGTGGGACGGGGAACTTTATCTGGAACTTCATCGTGGAACGTTAACTTCGCAAAGCAGAACAAAACGTCTTCACAAAATTGCGGAAGATTATTTAAGGGTTACAGAAATCTTAAATGCGTTATATGACGGGGAATTGCAACCAGAGATTGACGAGTTATGGAAGATTCTCCTTCGCAATGAGTTTCATGACATTCTTCCTGGTTCCTCAATACATGAGGTATACGAAACAACAAACGCTGAGTTGAGCTATATTATACAACATTGCAAAGAACTACAGCAAAAGCTATTTTTAGAAAACATAGTTTCAGAGAGTGGATATATTACTTTGTTTAATACTTCTTCTTTTTCAAGAAGCGTCGAATTCGAACTGGAAAAGGAGCTTGAGCTTAGCTTCAATGGTAAGCCCTTGAAAAGAGTTCCAACGTACGATGGGAAGTATTTCTATAAGCTGGGTGATGATACCACCACTATTGAACCGCTAAAGCTCCTCTCGTTAAGCATCAAGAATCCTGTCGATAGTGTTCAAAATTCAGCAGTAAGAGAGGATTTTACACTCAAAAAAGATGGAGACGGATACCAAATTGAAAACATTCATATGAAGGTGAGTATCTTTAACGATGGTTCGCTACAGATATACAACAAGCGTTTAGGAAAGTATGCTTTTAAAGGCAAAGGAAATCTGTTAGCCTTGTACAAGGATATTCCTGCTTACTGGGACAATTGGGATATTGATTACCATTCTCACCTTTCTGAGAAGATTTTGAAAGCAGATAACGTTTCTGTAGTTGAAGATAATGAACTGAGAAAAGTTCTGAAAGCCCAATACACAATTGAGGGTTCAATGGTCGAACAGTACTTTATTATTGGTTCCGACAGTGAAGAAGTTGTTGTTAGAACTCGTATTGATTGGCATATGAGAAGAACAGTTCTAAAGATTAAATTCCCAACTAACATACTTTCAAGGACTGCAAAGTTTGATATTGATGGAGGCTTTATAGAGAGAGCCACACACAGAAACACGAACTTCGAAAAGGCCCGTTTTGAAGTTTTGGCTCACAGGTGGGTGGATATTTCTCAATACGACCTTGGGGTGACGATAATAAACGATGGTAAATATGGACATTCTGTTGAAGATTCAACCATAAGTTTGACGGCTCTCAAGGCAGGTATATATCCAGATTTTTACGATGACGAAGGATTGCAAGAATTCAGCTATGCTATTTATGTACATGGACCGTGCGATGTGAAAGACATTGTGAAGAGAGCCGACAATTTCAACAAGAAAATAATAGTCTTCGAAGGTTTATTAAGTCAACCAAAAAATTTGATAGATGTTAAGTCTGACAACTTTAAAATACTTTCCTACAGAAAAGTAAATGGCAAGAAGGTACTAAGGTTATGCGAGCAGGTCGGTTCAACAGGAAACTTGGAGATAATTCCAGAGTTCAGCTTCAGTAGGGTGTATCTTACGAATATTTTGGAAGAAGACGTTAGAGAGGTACATGTAAATGCAGGGGCTATTATGGTAGAGTACAGACCTTTTAAAATCTACACTATGGTGATTGAATGATAAAAAGCGCCGCGCGACTGCGCGGCTACTTAATTGAGTTGTTCTCAAAACAGGGAACTTAATTCTTTATAGATTTCATCAGTTATTTTGTCTTTCACTTCAACAGCTTTTATGTTTTCCTTGAGTTGTTCGAGGGAGCTTACACCAAGTATGACGCTACTAACATGTGGATTTTTAAGACACCAAGCGATAGATAGTTGTGACATAGTAACACCCAGGTCGTCAGCGATTTGTTTTAACCTTTTGATTTTGTTTGTTGTCTCTTCTCCAAATATTCCTCTTTCTTCCATCACTTGTTTAAGCCAGGGCCATCTATCGAGTCTTGAGCCTTGAGGTATTCCTTCCAAGTACTTCCCAGTAAGGACCCCTGATGCAAGAGGACTCCATGTGGTTAGACCCATACCGTATTTTTCGTAAAGTGGCGCGTATTCTTTTTCAACCCTGTCTTTAAATATGAGGTTGTACTGAGGTTGTTCAACAACAGGTGGTATGCAGTTCAACTCTTTTGCAACTTGGTGTGCCCTTTCTATTTCTTCGGCACTCCATTCGCTCGTTCCCCAGTAAAATGCGAGTCCACTCCTGACAATTTGATCCATTGTCCAGACTACTTCTTCCATAGGAACTTCCGGGTCTGGTCTGTGACAGTAGAGAATGTCTACATAGTCCAGTTGTAATCTCTTAAGAGAGTTCCAAGTACCTTCTAAAAGATGCTTTCTCGAAAGTCCTTTGTCGTTTGGACCATCGCCACCCCAGAAGATTTTTGTAGATATGACAAGGTCTTCTCTTCTGTATTCTTTCAAAATCATACCAAGCATAGACTCTGCAATTCCATTTGCATATGCCTCGGCTGTGTCAATGAAGTTAATACCGTTAGACACAGCATATCTCACAACTTCGCGAGTGGATTTTAAATCCAGCTGGTTTCCAAATGTCAGCCACGTTCCAAGAGAAACTTCACTAATTTTTAATCCCCACTTACCTACTTTCCTGTATTCCATAATACTCACCTCCTGCTGTAGGATAAATCAAAAGTTCGAGATGCGAACTTTTTACCCGCTATATTATATCACAAAAACAACGGGAGATGCAAGTGCACCTCCCGAAAAATCTTGAATTTTGAGATTGTGAAAAATATCTTATTTCACTCTATTTCTTTTGTCAATTCGTTAAGTAACCTTTCCTCTATAACTCTGTTAGTCCCGAAGTCGTCGATCTGCAAATACCATGCAAATGTATCGACAACAGCTTGGAGTGGTACCATACCTATTATTTCACTTCCAACAACAGGAACACCGTACCTCGCGGCTTCCCGTTTGATTGTTTCAAAAACCCTGAAGATAGGAGATTTTTTATAGTTTGTGAGGTTCATTGATACTTGAACTATGCCCTTTTCTTTTAATTCTACACCCATTGCTTTGACGTATCTGTATCCACCACTAATGTGTCTTACAGCTTTTGCTATCTTGTCTGCAATTTCAATATTATTCGTCCCTAAGTTCACGTTGAACGCAATGAGAAATTCTCTTGCGCCAACAGCTGTGACACCCGCTGTTTCGTGGACTCTATCTGGACCAAAGTCTGGTTTCCAATTTGGGTCTTTGATTTTTTCAAAAAATCCCTCGAATTCTCCCTTTCTAATTTCTGAGAGGTTCTCCCTCTCTGGACGCGTTGCGCTGCGTTCGTATAGGTAAACGGGAATCCCAAGTTCTTCGCCTATTCTTTTGCCCAATTGTTTTGACCACTCTACACATTCTTGCATGGTTGTTCCTATGAGTGGAACAAGAGGAATAACATCCGTAGCACCCATCCTTGGATGTTCACCTTTATGGTAGCGCAAATCTATTAGCTCGGCTGCCTTCTTTGTCATGTCGAAAAGTGCGTTGAGAACCTGCTCTGGTTCACCAACAAGCGTGACGACAGACCTGTTGTGGTCCTTATCCATTGACCAGTCAAGTACCTTAACTTTTGGATACTTACTGGCTTCTTCGATAATTTGCCTGACAATCTCTTCCCTTCTACCTTCACTGAAATTTGGAACGCTTTCGATTAGTTTCATGGAAATCCCCCTTCCTTAAGTTAGAACAAAGTTGTTTATTTGTCCACAGTCTTTTTTATCATATACCACAGGTAGAGGTCAAACTTCCCTAAGTGCTCTCCAAACATATCTGCAACTTTTCTAAGCCTTTCTTCGTAGTCTAAATAGCGTTTTTTCGTCCATCCTTTTGGTATCTCTTCGATAAGACCGTATTTGTTCATAATTCTTAGAACATGCTTATCCAAGATAGCATAGTTTGTGAACGCAATGTTGCGTAAGAAATGGGAGCTTTCTTTCCAACCGAGTCCTTTGACATTCTTTACGATGTACTCACGAGGATCCTCCTGCTTAATTAACTCTTTTAATTTGCCGATAATCCACCTGTTTGATATTATGTATTCAGCTCTAGCTTCAGGATACCTGTGCCCAACTTCCCGTAGTTTGCTAACTAACTCTTCTTTTGACATATATACAAAACCACGTCCGATGATTTTCTGTGCTTTAATACCACCCTGCGCACTCCAGTTCGCCGTTAGAATGCAAAAACACAACTCCGAAAATAAATCTTCTTCAGAACCTTCCTGCCTTAGTTTTTCAAATTCTTCCCATCTTGATTCAACAAGAGGTTTTGCTTGTTCTCTAATCGACTCGAGATTTTTAAGTAACTCGTCAATATTGTGCATTATTATAAACCTCCAAGTCCCCTTTACTATGCTCTTTAGAATGTCTGACCAAAAATGAAATATGTGTTGAAGTTCGGAGAAAATGTTGGTAAAATCTGCAAACCTACGCCAAAACGCACCAAACCAAACATAGGTAACACTAAGCCCAGTTCAACACCTGCTGAAGATTTGAGGTTGTCAAATGTGTAAGCTTGACCTATGAATCCAAGGTCGTAGAAAATGGAAAAGTAGAATATTTGGTCTGGTTCTTTAAATCTGATTTCGTTGTTGTTTAAAACAAGCACGGTTCCTTTTTCTTCGCTCTTTACACCTCTCACCTGATATGGACCAGCAAGGCTGAAGTTCACAGGAGCCCCCGCTGTTTGAAAGACTTGGGCGTTATAAATGCGGCTTGCTAATGAAACAGTCTCGGATAATGGCAAGTGGTATGTTGCCTCTGTAAAGTAACTTACAGCGTCAGAACCTTGTTCTGAGAGTGGGAAATATTTTGTTCCACTGAAGGTGAATGAATAACCTTTCATCGGGACGTAAAGGTTATCTAAAGTTTCATAAACGTAGCTTCCTGTTAAAGCCAGGGTTTTGGTAGTGAGCGTTGTTGTAGACGAGGTCGTGGTTTCAGAGTAATTCGCTGTCAAAGAAAATTGACCAATAGGCATTTTTAGAGTGCTTATTCCGGCTGAAGTGCTCCATTTTGTTGTTGTTGTTCCCTCTTGGGTTTCCTGGTTAAATGAAATTGAGGACGATACACTTAATGGCATTTCAAAGGGCTTTCTTATACCAAAATTGAGCGACAGGTTCGTGGTAGAAAGTGCTTTTTGCAACGATATGGAGAAGTTCTCACCGTAACCGAAAGGATTTGTAGAAGATAGTGAGAGTATACCTGCAAATCCCTCATACCAAGGTTTGTCTTTCACTGGCCCCCATGTTATTCCACCTTGGAAGTCGAATTTCTTGTCTTTTTCCAAGACGTTTACAACAATGTCGACACTGTCATTATCCACTGGTTCAAAGTTTAAATTCACGTCTTTGAAGAAGTTGCTCTTTTTGAGTTCAATATACGTGACTTGCAGCTGATTACGGTTTAAATAATCGCCGGGTTTAACGGCTATCAAATCGTCGAAAACATAGGTTTTTGTTCGTTCATTCCCTGTTATTTTAACGTTTCGAACTTTGGTTTCACTTACTACTATGTACAGGTAACCTTCTTTGTCAGTTTCCAGATTCAGATTTACGATGTATCCGGATTTATCGTATTTGTCTTTTACTTTTTGTATCGTTTTCAAAATCTCAAAATTTGTGTATGTTCCTTCTTTTACCTCACCAACGAGTTCCCTTTCGCTAAAGATTGTATTACCCTTAGTTCTGATTCCCTTTAATTGGGCAGGCTGATTTACGATAGTGTTGTCTGTTAGTGTAATTACAAGACTTTTTGCGGGAATGTCTATTTCCTCTTCAAAGGTAGAAATATCAATCACTTTGAAGTATACGTATTTAGAAAGGTTTTGGAAAAATTCCTGGAACTTTTGTAAGGTTGGAACGTAATTCTTTGGGCTGTCGAAAATCCTTAAGAGTGGAGCTTTGACTTCGTAATCTTTGTATTTTGGCAAACTTAATTGCTTTTCGATATTTTGGAACTCTGATTTGAACTGTTCATCGTTGCTTTGAATTTCAAATTTTACATCGTAAAGTACATATTCTGTTACTTTGAACAGTACATTACTGCCATCAATACGACCCGATATGTAGACAAAAGCAAAAGTCTTATCTTGAGATTTCGGAGTTGCTACAATGTAACCATTATCAGTGTAAATTTTCGCAATGTTGTTTATACTTTCCCAGAACTTTTCAAAACTAAAGGCCTTACCTTCTTGTAAGGTTATCGAGCCTTGGAGTGTTTCCTTGGCAATAATTCCGGGTCCTGTGATTTCTAAGGAAACTTGTGAGACAGGTTCGTTTTCTACAACCTTTATGAGCAAAATTTTTTCATTTTCTTTCCCTGGAACATCTTCCAGAACGTATTGAATGTCTTCGAAGTATCCAAGTTCTTCAAGTTGGGAGACAATGTCTTCTATTGCATACATGTTTATGTCTTTTCCTATGTAAGCACTGTAAGCATAAGTTAACTCGTTTTTTTGAATAGTTTTTAATCCCTCGAACTTCACGTCTTTCAACACAAAACCATGTAAAGTTATACTGATGAAGACAAAAAGTACCGTTAAAATGGGTAAAACTGCTGTTTTCCTCATCTTTTTTCCTCCCTTGTTGTAATTCTCTATTTTATTTACTCCTTAATTGAGCTTTCAAGTTCCTCCAGCATTTCTGACAGTGCTTTTATTTTTTCTGGCGTGTCCAAAACTCCTAGGTATTCTCGGATTGTTTCAGAAGAAATTTCGTAGCAATTGTCATTATAGCACCGTGTGATAAACCACTTTATATTTTGATTTAGCAAAAGAACAAGAAATGTATCGACAAGGTTTCCCACCGGTTGACAATCAATGTGGGATTTGTAGAACAAAGCTTCTGTTCTTGTACCCTTACCGTATTCGGAATATACTTTTACATAACCACCAGTTGCTTCGGCGGATTGCTTTAAAAAAGGTAACCCGAGTCCCACCCTTCTAATCTCTTTTTTTCTGGTTGTTACAAATGGATCAAAGATTTTCTCAAGGATATCAGGTCTAATTCCGCCCGCGTCATCTTCTATTAAGAAATAAAAAATTTCATCTGTTTCTTTGATTACCAACCTCACATTCTTTGCTTTCGCATTTATTGAATTTTCTGCTATATCATGCACGTGGTCTGCGAGAGTTATAAGTCCCAAATGGTTTTAAACCTCCCTTCTTGAATTAGTTTTATGACATGCTCTGCACTCTTTGGTTGCTCTTCAAAATATACTTTCCTTGAGCCGATTTCGTCGGGGGTATGAGCATCAGAAGAAGTTAAAATTATAAATCCCTTGCTTCGCAATTCAAAAGCAAGCTCCTTTTTCTTAACTTCAACGTGTTTGACATTATGGGGCACCATCCCGAGTTGTTGAATGACGCCAAATCTTCTATCGACGTGTGCAAAGACTGGAAGACCGTTGTGCTCTGTAATTAGTTGTAAAATATCTTCGATAGTCATACTTACAGGAAAACCGAGGTAATAATCCAGGGATTCTGTGAATTCTTCCTGCTCATTCAAAACTACTTCGTAACCATACTTTTCGGGATCATACTCGAATTTTGGCAGCATTTGTTCAACGACTTCTGAAACAGCTAACGCATCTTTAATATCCGGAAAGTAACCAAGCACGTGAACGTCTTCAAGTGAATGGATTTCAATGCCAGGAACGATAATTTTGTTACTACATAAAGAAATAAAAGCCGCAACGTTACGTGCGGAGTTATGGTCAGTGATTGATATGATTTCTACTTCTGAATCACAGACCACCGAAGGAACCATCGTAAGCTCTGCACAAGGGGACAAACAAGAATGAACGTGAAGATCAGCCCTGTACATGTATCATCAACTTTCTCATAATCAACTAAAATATCTAATCATCGAATCCCTAATTCGTAGATCTTACCAGCAATGTAATAGGAACTCTCCGAAGAGACGTAAAGATTTATACCTTCCTCTTTTGCTTTTTCGATAGTGTCTTGCGGATAATCAAGTCCTTCACACAGTACAATTGCTTTTATTCCTGTTAGTGCAGCAACTGCAATTATGTTGACATGACTTTGGACCGTGAGCCAAATGCTATTTTGTTGAGCGGAACGCATAACAACACTTAGTAAGTCACCAACGTAACAATGTTCGATTTCGTAATCGTGGCAGAACACAACCTCTTTCAAACCTATGGTTTTTGCTATTTCGGAAATTTTCACAAAAGCCCCTCCCCCTGAAATATTCCGGAAGTTTTTATGAGAGTTAAGTATATTAACTACACGGTTGTATTCAAAATCATTCCAACAAGTAGCTCTGGAATCTTCATACCAACCATGAGTGCGTTTATGGCCATTGTTAGTAAAAGAATCTGTTGCAATAATTTTTCTCGCTCCATAGGATCCGCTGTTTGCTGTAGCTTTCTGTACAGTTCATCTATTTTCCTTTCAATTTCGTTTCTTTTCAAACTACTGTCTTCACCTATTTTGTTTTGCTGGTTTTCTTGCGTAGTATTACCATTTCTCTGCCCAGGCACATAGATTAAGACTTTGGTTTTACCTGCAACTGCCGCTAGGAAAGAGCCTCGTTTTTGAACATCAAGGTATATACCACCGTATATTATAAATCCACCCTGCTCGGCAGCTTGCTTTTTAAAGTCAATATAATTTGCAAATTCTTGGTTCATCACTCTTAAAAAACTTTGGCTCGCCGGTGCACCAAAAGGAACACCGGGTTCTCCGGGATCTAATTTATAACCCAGAACGGGGTTGACCACGCTTGGTGAATTTGTCATTGAAATTCCACCAACAGGACCTACCCCATACTAATACCTTCTTTCTTTTATGCTTTCCTTATGTTTCCTCACATCTTTGACAAAATCTTAAGTGCTTCTTTTATCAATTTCGATAGATTTGCATCAGGAGATTCTTTCCTCGCTTGTTTCACAGCGTTTTGAGCTTGTGTTTTCGCATATCCAAGTGATACAAGTGCTTCGATTGCTTCAAGCGATACGTCATCAACCTGCATTGGCTCAAATTCGTCTTTAAGTTCAGCAACTATTCTTTCTGCTGTTTTTCTTCCAATGCCAGGAATCGACGAGAGTCTTTCAACATCACCATTTGCGATTGCCGTTGATAAAAATTCTATGCTTGCTGAAGATAGAATCTTTATTGCACTCTTCGGTCCTAACTTTGATACTTTTATGAGCTTTTCAAAAACATCTCTCTTTTCTTTGGAATCGAAGCCGTATATACTTATATCTTCTTGCGTTACTATCAGTTTTGTAAACACAATAATTTCTTGTCCTTCTTTTGTTTCCGAAAAACTTTCCGCATCGCATATAATACCAACTACTAAATTACCGATATCGACAAGAACTTTCCCTTCACTACGTCCCAAGAATTTTCCGCGAACTAGTTCTATCATTTTTCACCATCTCCAGATTCCGTGCTTTGTTCTATGTTTGCAAAACTTTCAGCAAGACTAACTTCGAAGATTTCTTGAACATTTTTCCATAGCCGTTCCGAAACGTCGTGACCAAAGATTTTTTCGAGTTCTTCGTAGACGTAAGATACATAAATTGGTTCATTCCGCTTACCTCTGTAAGGCTGTGGTGGTAGGTAAGGACAATCCGTCTCTGGAACGATGTTTTCCTCTCCAATTATTTTGACCACGGACCTTAGCATTTCGTTCTTTGGATAAGTGATAGGACCTCCAATTCCTATTTTAAAGCCTAATTTAACAAAACGCTTTGCCCAGGTTTCGTCGCTACTGAAAGCATGCACTATTCCACGTAAGCCTTCAAAAGAAAAGGTTCTAAGAATATCGTATGTATCATCGTATGCTTCCCTGATGTGCAAAATTATTGGTAGTTTTAAGTGTAGTGCCAGTGCTACCTGGTCAGCAAAAACTTTCTTTTGAACATCCACAGAAGATATATTTCGATAGTAATCCAAACCTATTTCACCTATAGCAATGACTCTGTTTACTTTCGTTGCCGTCTTTTCCAAAATATCAAGGTATTCTGTTCCGGTTTTGAAAGCATCAGTTGAATCATGCGGATGAATTCCTATAGCTGTGTAAGTGTTTCCCAGAGTTTTGGCGATATCGATGCATGGTTGTATATCGTTCAAACTTGTCGAAACATTCAGGACAAAACGTAGTTGAGAAGTCCTTTTAAGGACATCTTGAAAGTCTGATTTGAAATGTGGCATATGCAAATGTGCATGCGTATCTACGAGGTATCTTTCATCTCTTCCCATATCCATTTTTCTATTCCTCCTTTTTCTGGTATAATTATACCAGATATGCTAAGATTTTTTACAGTTGCTCTGCTTTATCGACAAAAACTTAACTTTGTGGTAATATGATAAATGGTGTAACTTTGAAAAAATATAGGACAAAAGAGAGGTGTAAATGTTAAACTATGAAAACGATCGGGAAGCTCACTGTAATTACTGGTCCAATGTATTCAGGTAAGACAACAGAACTTCTAAACTTTGCTGAGATTTACGAAATTGGTAAGAAAAAAACTTTGATTTTCAAGCCAGCTATCGATACCCGCTACAGTGCTGAGGACGTTGTAACTCACAAGTTTCACAAAATGCCTGCAAGGGTTGTCAAAGATTCGACCGAGCTTTTTGAATACTATAATTCTTTAATCGAAAAGCCGGATGCGGTGTTTATAGATGAAGTTCACTTTTTCGATGTCGAACTAGTTAATATCACCAAAAAAATAACCTTAGATGGAGTAGATGTTTATTGTGCAGGACTGGATATGAGTTATTTGTGGGAACCTTTTGAAACGACTGCAAAATTGATGGCACTTGCAGATGAGATTATCAAAAAGAAAGCAGTTTGTGAAGTATGTGGCGAATACAAGGCAACGTTATCTTACAAATTAAAAAACAACGGTGGTGTTTTTGATGTCGGCGGGAAGGACAAATACATCGCCGTTTGTAAAGATTGTTATGAAAGTTATGAAAGAAATGCACAAAACATAGATGAAGAGGAGGGAAGAACATTATGAAAGGAAGAACGACACTTACACTGGTAGGTTTATTTGTTCTGGCAGTTTTAGTCTTAGGTCAGGCTACTTCAACAACGGTCACTATTATTCATACTGCCAATATTTACGGGAATGTTCTCCCGTTCAACTATTTCACGAATACTTATGAATCAAAAGGTTTGGTGCAAATTTATTCCTATGTTTCACAGCTTAGACAAAAATCATCAGAGTTATTGTTAGTTGACACCGGGAATTTATTATACGGCAGCCCGTTTGGCGATTACTTTTTAGAAAACGATGCAAGTGAAAATCCTGTTGTTACTTTATTCAACCAAATTGGTTATGATGTGTTCGTGCCAGGTACATTTGAGTTAACGCTTGAAAGTGAAAAATTTGAAAAAAATTTGAAAAGCTTGAAAACATACGTACTGGCATCTAATTTGGTGAATAAGTTTGGTTTTATTAAAAATTACTACGTCAAAGTTTTTCGCAACGGTTTAAAAGTTGCTACAGTAGGTGTCGTTCCACCATACGGTAATTTAGCTTCAGCAGACTATGTCAACACAATTAAATCAGTTATACAAAAATTGAAATCGGAGGTTCAGCCAGATGTTATTATCTTAGCAACCAGCGCTGGAATAACATATGACCCGGTAAGTGGAAAGCAAATCTCGATCCAGAGTGCCTTGAACTTAGGTGATGTTTTGGTTAAAGAATTCAACAAAGACGTAGATATTTTCCTTTTCGGTAATCAGACACTTGTTTACACAGGCATAAACAAGCAAAATAAAGTTTTTTCAATTCCCGGTAGTGAAGGGACTTCCGTAAATCAAATAGACATATCTCTTTCACAAACAAGCGGCAAATGGAAAATCAGTAAAGTAGCTGTACAAAATGTAAAGCTAGAAAAGATAAAGCCTGTAGAAAACGTAATGAACTGGGCTCAGCAATTTGAAACATACGTAGAAAAGTGGCTAGATACTCCTGTAATAAAGTCGAACATAACAATAGGATTTAACAAGTACATGGCAATTTTAGAAGATACCTTAGTCACAGAAATAGTTAATAAATCGATAATCGAGTATACAAACTCACATATCGGAATATGGAACGTGTTTAACCCAAATTTTGAAGGCTTTATTGAAGGAGATATTACGAGG
This sequence comes from Fervidobacterium pennivorans DSM 9078, assembly GCF_000235405.2. Classification (NCBI taxonomy): domain Bacteria; kingdom Thermotogati; phylum Thermotogota; class Thermotogae; order Thermotogales; family Fervidobacteriaceae; genus Fervidobacterium; species Fervidobacterium pennivorans. Next base: position 1,058,497 of record NC_017095.1, on the reverse strand, counting down.
CGAGACCTTTACGCTTTAGTGGGTAGAACAACTACAGTTAAAACGTTGAAATTGACGGGAAAACAGGTGAAAGAGATTATCATGAAGAGTCTAAATATGCTTTCTTTTAAGGATGGAAAGGTTGTTTTTGAAAAAAGTCTTGTAAGTTCTCCTTGGATCTACGATTTGTTCGAAAATCTTGAATATGAAGTTGTAATTAACAAAAAAGAATTGAGAAAGATACAATTTATGGGGAAGGTCATCAATGACTCTGATGTCTTTGTTGTTTCTGTTCCATCCGTGAGAACTTACGGTCAAAACGCTATTATTAGCGGGGCAATAGTGGAAGAATTCGAAATACCTGTTCAAAAAATTCTCTTCTCTCAAGTTAAAAAAATTCTGCCTGAAGGTGTCTTAGATACAAAGGAAGATAATAATCGAGTCTCGTTGGTGCAACTTACTTACACAGTGAAACCTGGAGATACTTTGGCTCGGATAGCTTACAGATTAGGTATTGCAACTTCAGATGAGGATTTGCCATTAGCGATAGTGGAACTTATGACACTTAATCCCATTATCAAAAACCCGAACCTTATTAGACCTGGATGGGAAATCGTTTATTACAAAAAATACCTTGACCTCATTCCACCTCTTAGAGAGCTTTTTGAGGCAAGATAGAGATTTATTAGTTTTTAATATATAACAAATATGACAAATAAAAAGCGAGGTGGAAAGCCCTTCCACCTCGCTTTTTATAGCTAATAAAGTTTTCACAAGTTTCACACAATGGGATTCAAAGTGTGGTATAATATACAAAGAATCATAATTATAGACTTTTTTGGAGGTGCTTTAAGGTGAAGAAGTTTTATATTACAACCCCTATTTATTATGTTAATGCTGAGCCACACATTGGAAGTTCTTATACAACTATCATTGGTGACATTCTTGCTCGTTACAAGCGGATGATGGGTTATGATGTCTTTTACTTAACCGGTACCGACGAGCACGGACAAAAGATAGCGCAAGCAGCGAAGGAAAGAGGAGTTGAACCACAGCAATTGTGTGATGAATTAGCCCAGAAGTTTAAAGAGCTTTGGAAAGAGCTTGAAATTACTAACGATTATTTCATCAGAACAACCGATGAACATCATATGAAAACTGTGCAATATTTTGTTTCAAAGATGATGGAGAATGGCGACATCTATAAGGGGACCTACGAAGGTTGGTATTGCGTACCTTGTGAAACTTACTGGAATGAAGATGAACTCGAACATTCAGAAGATGGAAAACACCTTTGCCCATCATGTAAACGAGAAGTGCAGTTGATTAGAGAAGAAAATTACTTCTTTAGACTATCAAAATACAACGAACCCCTCCTGAAACATTTTAAAGAAAATCCCGATTTTGTAGAGCCAGATTTTCGAAGAAACGAGATGCTTAAGATTCTTGAATCGGGGTTGAAGGACCTTTCAATAACTCGAACGACTCTGAAGTGGGGAGTTCCGATGCCAAATGACCCGGAGCATGTCATATACGTTTGGGTCGATGCGCTTATAAACTACGTTTCTGCTATAGGATATCCTGATGATATGGATACATTCAACAAATGGTGGCCTGCTGATGTGCATCTGATTGGAAAAGAAATTAACAGGTTTCATAGTTTGATTTGGCCCGCGATGTTGATGTCGGTTGGTCTACCATTACCTAAAAAAATCTTCGCGCATGGTTGGTTAACAGTAAATGGTCAAAAGATTAGTAAGTCGCTTGGAAATGCCATAGATCCAAGGGAATACGTTAAGAAGTATGGTAACGATGTTGTTAGGTATTACCTTGTCAGAGATATTGTCTTTGGTAAAGATGGGGATTTCTCTGAAGAAAACTTGGTCAAAAGACTAAATTCAGACCTTGCCAACGATTACGGAAATCTTTTACATAGAACGCTTGCAATGATAGTAAAACATTTTGATGCTCAGATACCAGGAATTGGAGAATTGGAAGAACTGGACAAGAAATTAGTGGAAAATTACGAAAAGACTAAGCAAACCTATATTGAACTTATGGATAAATACAGAATTACCGAAGCACTAGAGGTACTTTGGCAGTTTATAGGTGATTTAAACAAGTATTTTGATGAGGCAAAACCTTGGATACTTGCTAAAGAAGGAAGCAAGGAGAGACTTGGAACGGTTCTTTCTCTTGTAACTGAAAGTATTTTCAAAGTAGCAACACTTGTATCGTGTGTAATGCCGAATTCTTCAAGGGAGATTTACAGCAGGCTTTCTGTAAATGAAGCGTTCTCGGAAAAGTTTCTGGAAGGATGGAACATACTTAAAGGGCGCAAGGTTGTTCATGGCGAACCTCTCTTTAAAAAGATAGAGAAAACAGAAAAGGAAATCCAAAAACCACAAAAATCTAATAAGCAGGGGGATAAACCTATGGAAAAGCAAGAGAGTGTTGTAAGCCAGGCAGAAAATGTTGTTTCTTTGGACGAACTTATAGATATTGATTACTTCAAAAAGGTTGATCTTAGAGTAGCAAAGATTATATCAGCTGAAAAGGTTGAGAAATCAGAAAAGTTAATTAAATTGCAAATTGACCTGGGAGAACTTGGGACACGACAAATCGTTGCCGGAATCGCTCAATTCTACAAACCCGAGGAACTTGTTGGAAGACTGATAGTTGTTGTAGCAAACCTAAAACCAGCAAAACTTATGGGGATTGAATCTAAAGGTATGCTTCTTGCTGCAAAAAAGAATGACAGACTTACACTTTTAACAGTGTCTGGTGAAATAGAACCAGGAGCAAAAATTTCCTAATGGAATAGCTTAAATTTAAGCAAAGGCAAACTATATTGAAAACGTTGGGAGGTAATTTTCTGTGGATGAAAGAGAAATTAAGCAGGATACATTATCTAATAATGAGTTAAGAGAGAACAACAATTCAAATAATGTAATAGAACGTGTACTCGAGGAAGAGCTTGTTAAGTCTTACTTGAGCTATTCAATGAGTGTCATTATTGGTCGTGCAATACCGGATGTGAGAGATGGGCTAAAGCCAGTACAAAGAAGGATATTATATTCCATGTATGAGCTTGGGTTGCTCCACAACAAACCATTTAAGAAGTCAGCACGTATCGTTGGTGAAGTCATGGGTAAATACCACCCTCATGGTGATGCTGCAATATACGAGGCGCTTGTTCGAATGGCACAACCTTGGTCGATGAGATACCCACTTGTTGAAGGGCAGGGAAATTTTGGTTCCATCGACCGTGATCCACCTGCTGCAATGAGGTATACTGAAGCCAGGTTGCACAAAATTGCCGAAGAAATGCTCGAAGACATAGACAAATCAACTGTTCGGATGCTCGACAACTTCGACGGCTCACTACAAGAACCGGAAGTGCTCCCTTCGAAGCTTCCGAACCTCCTCTTAAATGGTGCAAGTGGTATTGCTGTTGGAATGGCAACAAGTATACCAACGCATAATTTACGAGATGTTGTTGATACCATAATTGCAGTTATAAAGAAACCTGATATATCGTTGGAAGAGATGATTGATATAATAAAAGGTCCTGATTTCCCAACAGGAGGTATCATTATAGGTAAAGCCGGTATCAGGGAAATGTATGTTACCGGTAAAGGAAGTTTCACAGTTAGAGGAAGAGTCGAAGTAAAACATGATAAAAAGAAAAAATCGATTATTATCACTGAGATACCGTATGGTGTAAGTAAAGCAGACCTGATAAATCAAATAGCAGCCTACTTACAAGAAGAAGAAGTTCCTGTTAGGGACCTAAGAGATGAAAGTGATAAGGAAGGACTTAGAATAGTTATAGAATTTCCCGAGGATATAAACGAAGAGGTTATCTTAAACAATCTCTATCAAAGAACTAACCTTCAAACACGATTTAATGCAACATTTCTTGTTATTGACGCTGACAAACAACCAAAATTGATGAACTTAAAGCAACTTGTTGAAGCTTATATAAAGCACAGATTCGAAGTTATCAGGAAAAGGACGCAGTACGCTTATCAACAAGACTCACGAAGAGCGCACATTTTGGAGGGACTAATAAAAGCTTCAAAGTCTATTGATACTGTCGTAGAAATTATTCGGAATGCAAAAGATACATCTGATGCTATGTCTCAGCTTATGGAAATCTTACAGATGACTGAAGAACAAGCAAAAGCTGTGCTTGATATGAGACTTGGTAGATTAACCAACCTCGAGACACAGAACCTCCAATCGGAATACAGAGAGGTTCTTTTAAGGCTTGAGAAAGAAAAAGAACTCTTAATGAGCGATGAAAAAGTTTACGAAGTGATTGTTCAAGAGTTGCTTGAGGTTAAAGAGAAATACGGAGACGCTCGTAGAACAGAAATAACAGAACACGAAGAAGTTATAACGAAATTTGGCAAGAAAGACCTTATACCAAACAAAGATGTTGTTATGACTCTTACAAGAAAAGGATTCCTAAAGCTCATGGATTTGAACGCATTCAGAACGCAGAGGAGAAATGGTAAAGGTGTTACTGGGGCAAATTTGATGGAAGACGACATAATATCTCAGATTATTTATACCAAGTTGCACAATAAAACATTATTCTTCACTTCGCAAGGCAAAGTATACGAGATAGAAAACATAGATATAGAAGAAAGCGGTAGAGCTACAAAAGGAAAACCGATTACTAAATATATCAAGCTGGAACCAAATGAAAGAGTGCTTGCTATGATGGACATCTCAGATTACAAAGGCGATTTGCTGTTTGTCACAAAAAACGGCGTAGTTAAACGAACAAGTTTAGAAGACTTCAAGAATATTACATCTAAAGGTATAAGGGCAATTACTTTTAGAGATGGAGACGAACTTGTTTCAGTTTTGCGTGTAGAATCAGAAGATAGCACAGTTTTAATCTCAACCAAACTTGGTATGAGTATAAGATTCCCAGTTGATGAAGTTCGCACAATGGGGAGGAATGCTGCAGGTGTTAGAGGCATTAGATTAAGAGAAGGAGATCAAGTAGTGTCTGCCACAATTTTAAAAGACGATAGCGGATACATACTGACAATAACTGAAAAAGGTTTCGGGAAGCTTACCGAGGCAAGTGAATACAGAAAACAATCGCGGGATGGTTTAGGAATCAAAAACATCGCAGAAGTTGAAAAAACAGGTCCTGTTGTAGGAGTTGCATATGTAAAAGGAGATGAAGAAGTTGTGGTCTTTACAAAAGACGGAGCTTCTATAAAATTCAAAGTGGCGGATGTTCCTTCAAGGGGAAGAGTTGCTCAGGGTGTTAGGGTTATACACTTAGCAGAAGGTGACGTAGTTGCAGACTTTGCGGTTATAGGTGGTGAAGAATAATTTGTTCAGAGAAATCTCTCATACTGCAGACCTCGCTTATGAAATAGAAGCTGCAAATGTAAATGAGATGTTGCAAGATTTTATAACAATAATTATTCAAAATTCTGAAATTTTTGAGAAGTCTGACACGGACATTCCAGAATCAATGTCCAATATTGTTAACAAAAGTAACAACGAAGGCACATCAGATTTGCAAAACGTTATGAAAAAATGTTATAATATCAACAAAAGTAATGATAGTGAATTTGTAGACAACCTATTTGACGCTGTCAACGATATAATCTCTTTGGTTGACAGAGGATACTTCCCGGTGAAAGTTGAAAATCAATGTGTATATTTCACAAGAAAACGCGTTATACTACGTATCAAGGCGCTGACGTATCATGGGCTGGAAGTAAAACTCGGTGAAAGAATAAGCCTGAAGGTGGTGTTTGATATATGAGAGAATTAACCGAAAGACAAAGGCGAATCTACGAATTTATAAAAGAGTACATAACAATAAAGGGTTACGCGCCTTCGATTAGAGATGTTGCTCGACATTTTAAAATGACGCCTAGAGGAGCTCAACAACATATTATCGCACTTGAAAAGAAAGGATATATAAAACGTTCCAAAGGTGCGAGGGCAATAACGCTTGCTGATCGCAAGGAAAGTATAGTAGTCCCCGTTAAGGGAAAGATAGCTGCCGGTCAAGCCATAGAAATGTTTGAAGAAGTTGACGAAGAGATAGAAGTTCCTATCGAAATGCTTCGAGGCTACGGCGAATATTTTGCTCTCAAAGTTCAAGGAGATAGCATGACAAATGCACACATTATTGACGGAGACTACGTCATACTTAAGAAACAATACACAGCAGAAAACAACTCAATAGTAGCTGCGGTGATTGATGATAAAATAACTTTGAAAAGATTCATTTTAAAAGACAATTTAGTGGAACTTGTTCCAGAAAATGAGTCGTATCCAATTATGCGATATGAACCAAAAAAAGTTAGAATCATTGGGAAAATGGTGGGATTAATAAGGATTATAAGATAAGCAGTTTTAAACAGTACGTTTGAGGTGATGAGTATGCAAAAAAGTGTAATGGGGGATGTTGTAAAATTTGTTATACCAGAGGAGTTAGAACTAACCAATGCGCAACAAATCAAGAAAATGATTTATGAAGACGCTTTTGAAAAAGGGTTCAAGAAGGTAATTCTAGACTTTTCAAAGACGAAATATATCGATTCTACAGGATTGGGAGTGATGGTTGCGATACATAAGCAAGCGCTTATGAACGCAGGTGCTGTTGTCTTTTTACACCTTGATAGCAATATAAAAAATTTGCTCAAAATGACAGCGCTCGACAGGATTTTGAATATATACGATAATGAAGAGGAAGCTGTCGAATTTTTAAATAAGTAAGCTACTTTGAACAATTCTTGCAAAAGGAGGTATAAGATTTATGTACACACACACTGAACAATTTGGCGTAGTTATTGTTTCTCTTGAAGGCGACATCACTATGCAAAATGCGATGACTTTAAGAAATTGGGTGGTCGACAACCTTATCAAGAAAGGCAAGTCAAAAATCGTTTTTGATTTCACAAGAGTTAATTCTGTTGACAGTTTTGGACTGGGCACATTTGTTAGTTTGCACAAAACTGCCCTGTCTGCGAACGGAACTATAGCTTTTGCCAACGTCAACGACAACGTTAAAAAGCTCCTTACAATGACGGCTTTGGACAAGGTTATTAAAGTATTCCCATCAGTTATGGACGCTGTTAACTCTATTAAATAGGAGTGCATGGAAATGAAAATAGCAATAGGTAGTGACCACGCTGCTTTTGAATTGAAGGAGAGAGTAAAGGAACATCTTCAGAAGGCAGGTATAGAAGTTATCGATTGTGGCACCTATTCGATTGAAAGTGTTGATTATCCTGACTACGCGAAAAAGGTTGCAGAAAAAGTTACAAGCAAAGAATGTGATTTTGGAATCCTTATGTGTGGAACAGGGATAGGAATGTCTATTGCAGCAAATAAGATAAAGGGTGTTCGTGCTGCGCTTTGCTTGTTCCCAGAGATGGCTGCGTATGCACGCAAGCATAACGACGCAAATATTCTGGTTCTACCTGGGCGATTGATGGGAATAGAGTTGGCAAAGTGGACTGTCGACGCGTTTTTGAATTCCTCTTTTGAGGGTGGAAGACATGAAAGAAGAGTTAAGAAAATCGAGGAGCTCGAGAAATAAATGTTAAATGGTGAAAAAAGCTGTTTGTTTTTCTGCGCTGACTTGAATGAGTATTTTGTCCCGAAAAAAGAAATAGATAAAGGAAAATTTATAAGAAATCCTGAGAAACCAAACAGGTTAAGGTTTGTTTTGCAGTATCTTCAAGAAAGATTCCCAGCAATTCAACCATTGCAGTTCAGCGAGGAACATATTCTTAAAGTACACAGCGAAAAGTATTTTAACTACTTAGTCAAGAAATCTCAGGAAGTGGAGGACGAATACCTCCCAGAAGTATTTTTTGTTGACCAAATATTTGATACCGGAACCCCTATCAAGAAAGAGATTTTCTTTGCAGCCAAAAGGGCTGTGGATATAGTTCTCAGTGCAACAAAATATGCTTTCGAGCAAAAAGTTATAACGTACGCGCTTACACGACCACCGGGACACCATGCGATGGTCAATTATGGTGGTGGATATTGTTATTTCAACAACGCTGCAGTTGCAGCTAGGTACCTTGAAGAAAAAGGTATGCGGGTTGCTGTTCTTGACTTAGATTTCCACCACGGCAATGGGACGCAGGATATATTTTACAAAGACCCAAACGTGCTTTACGTTTCTATACATGGAGACCCCAGAAAGTTTTACCCGTGGTTCAGCGGTTACGAGACAGAATGTGGAGAAGGGAACGCGTATGGAACGAATTTAAATATTCCTTTGCCTGAGAACTCAGATATAAATGCATATGGCGAGGCTTTAAAAAAGGCTATTCAAAAGTTGAAGGACTTTAAACCAGACGCGCTTATGATTTCTTTCGGTACAGACACGCACATAAAAGACCCTGTTGGAAGATTCGCTCTCTTGTCTAAAGACTACAAAACTATTGGCTCTTTGATAGCTAATTCTTTAGTGAGTGACTATCTCGTTATTGTGCATGAAGGTGGTTACAACTCAAGGTCTAACCTTGTAGCAGTCAAAAATTTCCTTGCAGGTCTTCTTGGAGAATAGCTAGAATTAAAACTGTTTAACAACAGAAGGAGGATTCGTATGGGACTTAAGGAAAAAATACTCAATGACATGAAAGAGGCTATGAAAAATAAAGATGAAATAAGATTACGAGTTTTAAGGTCGATAAAAACGGCTATAGGTTATTTCGAAGTTGAAGGAGAGAAAAAAGAGGCGTCCGACGAAGACGTGCAAAAGATTATCCTTAAAGAAATTAAAAAGCGTCAAGAATCAATAGAGGCATACAGGACTGCAGGTAGGGAAGACTTAGCAAAAGCTGAAGAAGAAGAGCTCAAAATACTAGAGGAATACGCGCCTAAGATGCTTTCCAAAGAGGAGATAGAACAGATCGTTTCAGCTGTAATATCAGAACTGAATGCTACACCTAAAGACTTTGGAAAGGTTATGAAAGAAGTAATGGCAAGGGTCAAAGGCTCTGCCGATGGAAAATTAGTGAACGAAGTTGTAAAGGAGCTCCTCAAGTGAATCAGGTGGAATTAAAAGAAAAAGCAGGTGAAAGAAAACCTAAGATATTTCCAGTCTTTCTACCGAACCTTGGTTGTAAGACACGTTGTGTTTATTGTAACCAGGTAATTATGACGGGAGAAACGATCCCAAATATTGACAAGATTGCTGAAGAAGTAGCATCTGTAACCCAGATAGATGAGATAGCATACTACGGTGGCACGTTTACAGGCTTGAAGTTGGAGCTAATGGAAAAGTTACTTTCGATAAGACCGGACATACCAAAAAGAGTCTCCACTAGGCCCGATGTTATAGATGAAAATATTGTTGAAATTTTAAAAAGAGGGAACGTAAAAACGATAGAATTAGGCATTGAAAGTATCGATGATGAAGTACTTTTCCACTCCAAACGAAATTATTCGAGCCGCGATATTTTTAAAGCGATATCACTATTAAAAGGCAATTTTGAAATTGTTGCACATTTGATGACCGGACTTCCTAAAGATAGCAGAGAGAAAGATTTGGAAAGTGTTAGACTTCTTATCAATGAAGGTATTAGAACTTTTAGAATACATCCTACAATTGTTTTTAGAAACACGGAGCTAGAAGGTCTTTTTGAAAAAGGTTTATACAAGCCTCAGACACTCGAAGAAGCCACGTCTGTTGTGGCTGAAATGGTTATAATTGCTGAAGGTAAGGATGGAAAAGTTATCAGAATTGGCTATCATATTCCACAATCTCAATTAAAATTTGTTGTTGCCGGTCCATACCATCCTTCATTTGGTGACTTGGTGCGAAGCAGAATCATAAGAATGATAGTTGAGAGGTTTGAAGTGAAACATATTGCTTATAGTCGAAGATTTACGTCTTGGATTAAAGCTTATGGAAACGAAAATCTCCAAGTAAAATTTCTTGAACTTGCTGAAGAAGAGAATATATTTTTCGATGGGATACCACTTTCAGAGATGTTAAAGAAGTATTCAGCAGTAATTTGAAAAAAGATTTTCTCAGTTCAAATTGAGGTGGTTAAATGCAAGAACTTATCTTCTGGTTGATTTTTTCTATTGTAGCAGCAACATTGATAATTACCCAAACAGTTGCGGTTACATCGAAACCGACAGTTCCTCAACTCACGAGTATTGAGCTACCAGACTTAAGCAAAAAGGATCCTGATGCGCAATTAATATATGAAAATGAAATTCTCAGCGAAAAACTGAGTAAGTTTCTCGAAGGGAAAGTTGTTATTTATTCATTGGGAGAATCCTCAGGTCCTACTTTTAACGAAAAAAGCATCAGAGAGGGAGCTCAACAAATAGCTTATCAGGGTTTGATTGCAGAACTAGAAACGGTGAAAAACAGCCTTACAGCACAGGTTATTTCACTTTTCAACGAGGAAAGAGCGAAAACAATGAGTACAAGAATAGCCGAATTATTTGACCAGCTTTACCTAAGAATCACATTTGACGACGTACTGGCTGTTACCTACAAAATTTGGAAAAAGAGCAAAGGTGAAGTGACAACGTATTATTATCTTGTTATTTTTGATGACGAATACGCAAGGATACTAATAGAATCTCTAGCAACCGATCTTATTCAAGAGCTTCAAACTTACGGTGTTCCTTTTAAAGATTTGTGGCAAAAGGCGTTGGATGAATATACAGCACAGAGAGGAACATCACACAACCAATGACTTGTACAGGACAAAAAGATATTAAAAAAAAAAAAAAAAAAAAATGGCGGAGGCGGTGGGACTCGAACCCACAAGGACCGTAAGGTCCACCGATTTTCGAGACCGGCTCCTTAGCCAGTTCGGACACGCCTCCGTCCAGCAGTAGATAGTATACCATAGCTTTTGTAATTTTCAATATTTTAAAGTTTTGCAATAGGCTGAACCTTAATTACTTTTTGAGCTAGGGGTGGAGTCCATGGAAAACGCTCCAAAAATTCTGATTGTTGAAGATGACAGAAAACTTCGCCGACTTCTAGAGATGGAACTTGAACATGCAGGTTACAAAGTAGCTTCATTTGATAATGGTATAGATGCTCTTGAGAATTTCAAGCAATTAGCACCAGATTTAGTGATACTCGATATAATGCTTCCAGATATGGACGGTTATGAAATAGCGCAAAATCTAAGAAAACTTAGTCCAGATGTGCTAATCTTGATGCTCACAGCTCTTGGGATGAAAAAAGATAAACTTACAGGATTTGAGTCAGGAGCAGATGATTACCTTACAAAGCCTTTTGATAATGAAGAACTCTTAGCTCGTATTAAAGCACTTTTAAGAAGAAAGCATATCGATGTCTCAAGACCATACAGGATAGGTCGTTTAGAAATCTACGAAGATAGAAGAACTGTGTACTATGATGGTAAAGAAATTGACCTAACAAAAACTGAGTTTGAGTTGTTGATGTATTTAGTTAAAAACAGAAATCGAGCTGTTAGCAAAGAAGAAATACTAAATGCTGTTTGGGGCATAGATTATTATGGTTCAGACAACACTGTGGAGGTTTACATAAATTACCTCAGAAAAAAGCTCTCACCTGATTTGATAAAAACAGTGAGGGGAATAGGTTACAGACTGGTTGGTGAAGAACTTGAAACTAACCACTAAGCTTGCGCTTGTAAATACTTTTGCAACGGTCATTCTGGTTTCGTTCGTTTTAGGACTTACTTATCTATACTTCTACAAGCTCGCCATGAGACCTGTCCTTGAAGATTTTTCCAACCCCGGAAGGTTTGTAACCGTTGTTTCTACACCTTTTGGTAAGCAATACATTGTGTTAAGATGGGATGTATATGTTGCAGATTTGGAAGAACGGGTAGTAGTTAATGACCCATATGGAATAGGTCTAGTTGAAGAAACGGGGTTAAAGAAAATAGGAAATCGCTATTTTTACATGATGTCCGTTCAAAATGTGATAGTAGGAAAGGAAATAACTGCAGTAATCAGATTTCTCGAAAACATTCGGAAGCTTTTTATCCTCGCTATTTTGCTTCTTGCAATAGGTGTAGCAGTGTTTACTTACTTTCTGACAAGGAAGAACGTTAAAGAATTGAAGGAGTTCATAGCACAAATTGAATTGCTTGGTGGCACGGATGTTACAAAAAGAGTTGAGATGGCGACTACCACGTATGAATTGAAAGAGCTGGTTCAAAAGTTCAACGAATTGATGGAAAGAATAGAGAGGTCCTATAAAGCTCAAGAAGCTTTTGTTTCGGCCGTATCGCACGAATTAAGAACACCTGTTGCAACGTTGGTAGGTTATGTTAATATGCTTAAACGTTGGGGTATGAACAACGAGAATGTTTTGAGGGAGTCAGTTCAGGCAATAGAGGAAAGTAGTAAAGAGATAAAACAAATAATTGAAAACATGCTCTTGATTGCGAGGGTGGAAACTCTTACAGAGGAGAATATAGAACTAGAGAGCTTTTGCGAAGAGTTACTTCACCAGAAATTTAGAAACAGAAATCATGAATCTATCGATGTGGAAATTCGTGGGAAAGGAACAATGAAAACAAATAGGGAAGGACTGGGTATAATTTTGACGATATTGCTTGACAACGCTTTCAACCATGGGGCACCTCCCTACTTAATTGAAATAAAAAACAACGAAATCGCAGTTGTTAACCATGGTGAAAAGATACCAGAAGAGGTTATTCCAAAAATCTTTGAACGCTTTTTCAAAGGTGAGAAATCAACAGGCACAGGTTTGGGGCTTTATATTGCAAACGAAATTGCTAAAAAGTTGGGTTTGAAGATACAAGTTGATAGTAACGAAGAAAGAACTATTTTTAAGATAGTGAAAGATTGAAAAGGTAACTCTAAAATAAGTTAACTTTTTGTCGATAACGTTAGCAGAGGTGATATTTATGACTATTTCTGGCGTAAATAGTATTTTAACATCTGTGTATCATCAAATGCCTGTTGGAGTAAAGGGTGTATCAACTTCTGGAACATCTGTTTCTGACGTGAATCAGCAAGTTGAGCAAGCGAAAGAGCTTATGCTTAGAACTCTGGAATTCGCGTTTTACAAACAACAAGACATGAATCTCAAGCTTGTAAGGATTGCTGGCGAACTTTTTCAAGGTAAGAGTCTTGATGTAACTGCATAATCTGGAATTGTACCATAGAGTAGGCTATCCAATAACGTTTTTTATACTTGAAAAAAGCGGGTGTGTTTTCAACACACCCGCTCCATTTTTTGTTATTTAGTGATTACTTCAAAAGTCCTTTTTTCTTGAGGAAGTCTGTAAGAATTTGGTCAAGTGTTGGTTCGCCTATCTCTTGGAGTTCGTATCTAACTCTGACTGCAGGCTTGTTGAGTTTCAAAACCCTTCTCAAATCGATAGGTGTGCCTATTATAACGACTTCTGCATCAGACTTGTTGATTGTTTCCTCTAATTCTTTCATTTGCTTTTCACCGTAACCCATTGCTGGAAGTATAACATCTAAGTGGCTGTATTTCTTGTATGTGTCAACAATTGAACCAACTGCGAATGGTCTTGGGTCAATTATTTCTTTTGCTCCAAACCTCTTTGCTGCAACGTATCCGGCACCGTATCTCATATCGCCGTGTGTTAGGGTTGGGCCATCTTCGACAACTAAGACCTTTTTCCCTCTTATCAGTGATGGATCATCAACGAAAATTGGGGAAGCGGCATCAACTACTATTGCATTAGGATTCCATTTAGCAATGTTCTTTCTAACTGTTTCAATGTCATCTCTATTTGCTGTTTCCTCTTTGTTAATAACTATTACGTCTGCCATAAGTAGATTTGTCATTCCGGGGTAGTAGGTGACTTCATGACCTGGTCTGTGTGGGTCAACTACAACGATGTGTAAGTCCGTTTTGTAGAATGGGAAGTCGTTGTTACCACCATCCCAGAGGATAATATCTGGATTTTCCGCCTCTGCTGCTCTGAGAATAGCTTCGTAATCAACTCCAGCGTAAATTACGCTCTTTCTGTCGATGTGTGGTTCGTACTCTTCTCTTTCTTCAATTGTACAATTGTGTTTGTCTAAATCTGAATAATCCGCGAATCTTTGAACCTTTTGTGCAACCAAGTCACCGTAAGGCATTGGGTGTCTTATAGAGATTACCTTGAGTCCTTTGCTTCTTAAAATGTCAAGCACCCTTCTTGTTGTCTGACTCTTTCCACAACCAGTTCGTACAGCGCATACAGAAACAACAGGTTTAGTTGATTCTATCATTGTTGAATCTGGACCCATGAGTTTGAAGTCAGCACCAGCAGCAAGGGCAATTGCTGCTCTTTCCATCACATACTGATGTGGTAAATCGCTATAAGCAAGAATAACTTCATCTACATCGTATTTTTTTATGAGTTCTGGAAGCTGTGCTTCATCTTCGATAGGGATTCCATTTGGATAGAGTGGACCAGCAAGTTCAGGAGGATAAATTCTACCAGCTATATCAGGAATCTGTGTAGCAGTGAAAGCTACAACCTCATAATCAGGGTTGTTCCTAAAGAACGTGTTAAAGTTGTGGAAGTCCCTACCGGCAGCGCCAAGTATAATAACTCTTCTCCTTCTTTTTTCCATGTTGTTCACCTCCGTTTGTTTAGTTGATAGTTGGTACTGATTCACAGCATTTAGAATTATACAGGTAGTAGCTCTACATTTCAATACCAGGTATACCGAATTATTAGTAACAATTCCTTTGTTACTGTTGTATCCTTTGGTATGCTTTAGTATGCTAAAGTATGTTTTCCTGAGTACAACGATATTAACATGGCTTGAAAATACATATCCTGGAATTTTTACAGAGTCTTTGGAAACTTTTCCAAATCAAGGTTCACTTTAAGGCAGGGTGTGGTATAATACAATTGATTTCCACATTATCCTGAAAGGGGAGGTAGAGCGTATGAGAAAGTGGCTAACAGTTGTTTTGGCAGTTCTTTTTGTTTTCTTGGCATTTGCTCAAGCCAAGAAAATCACTATTTGGACATCAGAAGCGCAGGTTCCTATTCTTAAGAAGCTTGCAGACCAGTACAAAGCGAAGTACGGTGTTCAGGTTGATGTTATTCAGGTCAATTTTGGGGATATCAAATCAAAATTCTTGACAGCAGCACCTGCAGGTGAAGGTCCGGATATCATTGTTGGAGCACACGACTGGGTCGGAGAACTTGTTGTTAACGGGTTGCTTGAACCAATTAACCTCCCAGAAAAAGAAAAATACTTCCCAGCTCCACTTCAAGGATTTACTTACAACGGTAAGCTTTACGGTGTTCCATATGCATTCGATGGTCCAGCACTAATGTACAACAAAGACTACGTCCAGAACCCACCAAAAACATTTGATGAGCTCATCGCACTTGCAAAGAAAATAGAAAAAGACTATGGTGGAGAAGTTAGAGGATTTATTTACGACTACAAAAACTTCTACTTCAGCTCATTTGCATTCTTTGGTATGGGTGGTTACGTGTTCGGAACTGATAAGACAGGAAAAATCAATGTGAAAGATGTTGGGCTTGCAAATGCTGGAGCGATTGAAGGTCTTAAACTTATTAAGAAACTTGTTGACGAAAAGATACTTACACCTGGCGACAACTACAACACAATGGATGGTCTGTTCAAAGACGGTTTGGCAGCAATGATACTCAACGGTCCATGGGCAGTTCCTGGTTACAAACAGGCTGGTATCAATTTCGATGTCGCTCCAATTCCAGACCTTCCTGGTGGAAAGAAACCAAAGCCATTCTTTGGTGCACAAGGATTCATGGTTAATGCAAAGAGTAAAAACAAACTCTTCGCACTTGACTTCTTGACAAAATTCATAGCAACAAAAGATATCATGTACCAGATTTGGCAAGCAGACCCAAGATGTCCATCTAGAACAGATGTTAACGAACTCGTTATGGCAAAAGACCCACTTACAAAGAAGTTTGCCGACTTCCTTGGAAAATATGGTCTTCCAATGCCAAACGTACCAGAAATGGCTGCTGTCTGGGGAGCCATGGGTGATGCTCTCGCAAAAGCACTTGACCAGGGTGTTCCAGCAGAAAAGGCTCTTGCTGATGCAGTTGCCCAGATAAAAGCACAGATTAAATAATTATACCAAGGAATAAGGGGCACGGGGGAATGCCCCCGTGCTTTTTCTTAAGTTGATTATGTAGGAATTGGGAAAACAGTTGTAGTATTAACTCACATAATTAATTCCAATAAAGGAAGTTCCTTAAAATGACCACAAGGAGGATGAACTGATGAAATTTTGGAAAGTTCTTGGTTACATAATGCTCGTAGCATTCACTGTTTTCAGCATACTTGGGGCCATCTTCCTTTTTGGAAGAGGTTTTTACGAATTGTCTGTAACACTCTTTGTTTTGATATTCCTAATAGACTTTTTTATTCTTAATAGAAACGCCTATCCATATCGCTACATGATACCGGCTTTGATTTTACTTTTTATTCTTGTTCTCTATCCAATTGCGTTTACAATTAGAACTGCATTTACAAATTATGGAACTGGTCACATTATGACACGCCAAGAGGTTGTCGAGAGATTGCTGGTTGACCCGATTTATACTTACATTGTTCCAGATAGTTCGCCACTAACTTACAGCGTTTATGTAAGGTTCGAAGGGACTCAGCCAACGAATGATTTTAAGGTTATTGTATCTATTGGTTCAGATTACTATGTTGCTCGCGAATACCGTGTTCTGAAAAGTGAAGCAGGTCAATTGATATTAGGTGAAGCCGAATTGATAAAGCTTAACGAAAGTGGATTAAGTTTAGAAAGGCAAAACGGAAAAATAGAGCTCATTAGAGATAACGGAAAGATTTTCAGGTACTTTTACAACCCTGAAGATAGTGAAACATACATAAATGAAGATTATTTCAAGTATTCAATACTGTTCCCAATTATGAGTAAAATAGAATTCGTTGACAGCAATAGCAGTAGATTTGCAATTAGGCAAAATGAGGAAGGCAAGTTTTTAATGTACAATATTAGGCACTTGTATAAACTTGGCCTTGCTGAAACGATAGAGAAGGGGAAAAGTATAGTAAAGACTGTTCTCATAAATACCATCACGAATAGGCCTCTAATCGAGGAGAATGGTACGTTTTACGATATAAATGAAAAGGGAGAAAAGGTGGTCGTTGCTGGATACATCTCTTACTATGGTTTGAAGAATTTTACGAGAATATTCACAGATCCAACCGTTTCTGGTCCATTCGCGAAAATATTCGTTTGGAACTTTACATGGGCAGCTTTGAGTGTCTTGTTCACTTTTGTTATAGGTTTGATACTTGCCCTTGTTCTTAATAATCCAAACCTAAGAGGACGCGCAATTTACAGGTCGCTCTTAATTATACCTTGGGCAATACCCGCTTTCATATCTGTTCTCGTTTGGAAGAACGGGTTCTTCAATGAAACATATGGAATTTTAAACAAGTTTATAATCACTCAACTTTTTGGTAAAGAACCCATCAGGTGGTTCAATGACCCATTCTGGGCTAAAGTCGCTGTATTGACAGTTAATACATGGCTTGGTTTCCCATACATGATGGTAGTTTCACTGGGGGCTTTGCAAAGTATTCCTGAAGATTACTACGAAGCTGCTGCTATCGATGGCGCTAACAAATGGCAAAGATTTTGGAAGATTACATTCCCATTGCTTATGACTACTGTTGCGCCTTTACTGGTTGGTAGTTTTGCGTTCAATTTCAACAACTTTGTCAACATATACCTCCTTACCGGTGGTGGACCTGCAATGCCAAATACAACAACACCTGCTGGTTCCACAGATATTTTGATTTCCTACACATACAAACTTGCTTTCGAAGGAGGACGTGGTCAAGATTTCGGTTTCGCTTCAGCGATATCTATTATCATATTCTTCATAGTCGGAACACTGAGCTTTATCAACTTCCGCCTGTCTGGGTCCTTTGAGGAGGTGAATAGATAATGGTTCGAAAAGAAAGAAAATGGCTCACCCATATCATCCTCATAATAGTCTCCATAGTTGTCTTATTCCCAATTGTCTGGGTTGTTTCCACGTCCTTAAGACGTGACAATGCTGCGTTCTCAACAAAATTGTTTAGTAGTAGAATGACTCTTCAAAACTACATAGATCTTATAGCACCTGAGAAAAATGGACCAAGATTGGTTTCTGATATGGACGCGCTTATTCTTATGGCACCTCCTCATGATAAAATTACGGTCGAAAGAGCAAAAGAACTTTTCCAACGCGATGTTGAGAGATTCAAGAGGTATATCCAAGAAACCGAACAATTGAAGAAAGAAATAGACAATGCAATTGCGTATCTTAATGATTATTTTGAGAAGAATTCGCAAACGATTATAAAATCTTATATAGCCGATATAGACAACATCATTAAAGAACTTCAATTTGAAAAACCAAAAAAATACCTGGAAGTCGCTGCTTATGAATTGTACTCACAAGGCGAGGATTTAAGCACAATACCAGAAGTTGACCCATACGCTGGTCAACGAGATTGGGAAGATATGATAGGTAAAAGAAAAATGCGACTAGAAGAATTAAGCAGCGAAAAGATGGCATTGAAGAATGCTATTGAACCTCTGGAAAAAACATATCAAACATATCAAAGTCAATATCTAAGTCTTGCTAAAACAATTCGTTCTTTCTTAGTCCCACAACTAAAGGAATACTCCTTAGTTCTCAAATCTGCTGTTGATTTGCTCGAAGCAGCAAAGGTTTCTAATGTTTTGGCAGAATCATTACCAGAAGAAGATATAATACTAGAACGTTTCAAAACAACACTTGAACAGATAAAAGATGTCCAGTTAAGTGTTCAGAAATTTGATGATTTGAAAGATATCTATGAAGCGTTATCGGAATTCCAAGACGGATACAACCAGGTCATGGACAAATGGGCACAGGCAACAAATAAGGATAAGGCACCATTTGCCGATTTCTTGAATACAATAGATGTTTTTACAACGAGAATAGCAAGTACGATAAATGAAACTGTAAGCTTAATGAACAGATTAAATAATGTAACCGGAGAAATGCTACAACTACAAACGGAAATAACGAAATACAAAAACAGTTACGCTAAGATAGAAGAAGAAATCAGCAAAACCAGTGCTGAGCTTACAAAAGCTTACGAGCTTTTACATGATTCATTGTTGTATCTAAAAGCAAAACTTGCAATTACCCAGCTTGAAAGAATAAAAGCTTTAGTCGCTAACGTGAAACTCCCAGCTCAACTGCAAATGCTTAACATTCAATCCAAGAGGATATTTGGAATTACGACAGATGTAGCAAGCATGATAACTGACCAAAAAAAACAAAGTAAGATTAGAAAAATAGCTTCTAAGCTCGATTGGCCAGGTACTGCAAAAGATATGTTTACGAACTACAACATCTTCTTACAAAACTACGAACCTTTCATAAGTGACTTAAAGATTTACCTCGCGGATATAGAAATTCAGGGTCCCAAGTTTATGCCTGTTTCGAAGACAGGTGTAAAGGTCAGACCTGTTGCTATGGAACGTTTAACTGACACTGTACTATCTGTATATAGGAACAACGTAGTACCTAATATGAATGTTATGTCGAGAAAATCATCAGAATTGTCGGATAAGTTGAATATTAAAGAACTTTCAGCGAGCCTGAAAAAACTCGATGGAGCAGCGTTTAGGATTGACCAAATTTGGCAAAGAAAACCGGACCACTACATGTTGAGGTGGATTATGAACAGTGTCATTGTCTCACTCAGTGTTGCAATTATAATAACTGCGGTAACTGCTCTGGCAGCGTACCCATTCAGTAGAATGAGGTTTAAAGGGCGAAAGTATGGAATTATGGCATTGTTGCTCATTCAAATGTTCCCAGCAATTATGTACATGATTGCTATTTACACATTCTTATCGTTTGCCGGAAAGTATATTCCAGGGTTTGGGTTGAACAAACTATCTGGTTTGATATTTGCTTATCTTGGTGGTATTGCATATAATATGTACCTTATAAAGGGTTACTACGATACTATTCCGGATTCGTTAGAAGAAGCAGCTTTGATTGATGGTGCAACAAGATGGCAGACGTTTGTAAAAATTGTTCTCCCCTTAGCTTCTCCGATTCTTGCGGTTATCGTTATCCTTACGTTCATGGGCACATTTAACGAATTCGTCCTTGCGAGGATCATATTACAAGATGTTAAACAGTACACATATGCTATAGGTTTGTACACGTTCTCGACAGGCCCGTTTGAAACACAATGGGGATTGTTTACAGCAGCTGCAATGATAGGCATGGTGCCAATGGTGATTCTCTTCTTGTTGATGCAAAAATATATTGTCGGTGGGCTTGTGAAAGGAGCAGTTAAAGGATAATGAACATCGGTGACGGCTTAATTACTCCACAATACGACAAATCAATTGTCAATCTTGTTTCAACATTTCTCAGACATTTCAAAATTCAGTCAAACCATCCTGAATACCCCCTCGAAGGCAACTTCGAGGGGTTTTTCCACAATGTGAAAAAAATAGTGATATTCTTGATAGATGGAATGGGATACAATAAATTCTTAAAGATCAATACGAATATTGGATTCAGGGATATTATAAAGGTTTCAAGTGTTTTCCCAACGACAACTGTTGCTGCTGTAACGAGTTGGTTTACTGGAAAGACACCAAAAGAACACGGTCTTCTTGGCTACATTTTGTATCTACGAGAGATAGGTTCAATTACAAATATGATTGAATTCACATATCCAGGGGTAGAAGGAGGCATATTCTCTGGTCTCATCAAGAAACGGTTGCACAGATTAGATAATGTCTTTGACGTTTTGAAAGACAAGGGATTTTACGGAGGAGTTTTAACACACGCTAATATCTCCAACTCAGGTCTTTCTTATCTGATACATAAAAATGCACACGTGATGGGGTATTACTATATGGGAGATTTGTTAGCTACATTAAAAAAGAAGCTTGTTGAAGATTGGCAAGGGATTCTTTACATCTACTGGGGGCATCTGGATGGTTTGGGACACAAAAAAGGTCCGGACAGTGAAGCTTACGAAATGGAAATGACAAGGATGCTTTTAGAAATTAAGAAATTCGCCGAAGAACATCTACCGAGTGATACACTTCTTGTGATTACATCTGACCATGGTATGGTTCAGATACCAAGTTCGACAAACTATTTTTTGAAACCGACGGATGTATTCAACAGGCTCTTAGTGTCACCTCCAGGTGGAGAAATGAGAATGATGTATTTCTATTTAGTAAAAAAGAGCAACTACGAGTTTTTAAAGAACTACTTTGAAGAAAACTACCCTTTGAGTTGCGTGTTTCTAACAAGTAGAGAAGCTGTGGATATGGGACTTTTTGGACCTGGGAGAATGCATCCAGAGTTGTATAACAGAATAGGTGATGCTATAATGATAACGAAGGCGAATAACGCCTTTACATATTTGTACAGTGGTGGCGAAGAAAGACTTTCAGGCATGCACGGTAGCTTGACAGAAGATGAGGTCTTTGTTCCTGCAGTTTTTATAAGAACATGATAATAAGGAGACTATCCAAACAGGAGGAAACGGAAATGGTAAGAGTAAGATTTGCGCCAAGCCCGACTGGTTACCTACATGTAGGTGGAGCTCGAACTGCACTATTTAATTGGTTGTTTGCAAGGAAAAACAAGGGTAAATTTATCCTAAGAATAGAAGATACTGATACGGAAAGGTCAACGCGTGAGTCAGAACAGATGATAATGAACGATTTAAAATGGCTTGGTTTGTTCTGGGACGAAGGGCCAGATATTGGAGGTGAGTTTGGTCCCTACAGGCAAAGTGAGAGACTGAAACTGTACAAAGAGTACGCATACGAGTTAGTGAAAAATGGGCATGCTTACTTTGCTGTTTACGATAAAGATGACCCAAAAAACGTCCTTTACACAACAACTCAAGAACCAAAGGATGGAAACCCATACACCGTTGTTTTTAAAGTGCCGGAAAATGAGATTGTGAAATTCAATGATATGCTAAAAGGCGAGATTGAATTTTCAACGGAACACATGGATGATTTTATAATATTGAAGTCCAACGGATATCCTGTTTATAACTTCGCCGTTGTTATAGATGACCATCTGATGGGAATAACACATGTCCTTCGTGGAGAAGACCATATATCAAACACACCAAAACAAATACTCATCTACAGAGCATTTGGGTGGGAACCCCCAAAATTTATGCATATCCCTTTGATACTTGGGGCAGACAAGACACCTTTGAGTAAAAGACATGGAGCAACTGCGGTTGAACATTTCAGAAGGGAAGGATACCTTTCTAAAGCTTTGGTTAACTATCTTGCAATCCTTGGATGGAGTGTAGATGAAGAGATATTCGATTATACACAAAAGATAGATTCGTTCACCCCAGATAGGATTTCCAACAAAAATGTTGTATTTGATTATCAAAAACTTGAGTGGGTCAATGGAAAGCATATGAGATTACTTACGGTGGATGAACTCTATACCCATTTTGAGGAATGGAGAAATTTCGTTGGAGCCGAAAAACGGATTCCAAAAGAGGTCTTAGAAATATGCAGAGAGAAGGTTAATACCCTAAAACAGCTCTACGAATTTGCTCTGCCATTTGTTGATGAGGAATACGAATATTCGCAAGATTACATCGAAAAGTTTGCAAAAAAACCAGAAGCTGTTAGCATCATCGAATTGGCGCTCGAAAGGTTTTCAAGCTTGGAAAATTACGATATTCAAAATGTTGAAACAACGTTGAGGGAAATTGCTGCCTCACTCAATATCGGAACTAATAAAGTTTTTCAGACAATTAGAGGAGCATTACTTGGAAGGCTTGTTACTCCTGGGCTGTTTGAAAGTATAGTTGTACTTGGAAAAGAAGAAACAATTAGAAGGTTGCAAAGAACTCTTGATTTTATTAGAAAGCTAAGCTAATCTGATTAACAGCAAGAGTTATAAAGAAGACATAAGGAGTTGGAAGCCTTGAAGATTCAAAGCGTGCACAAAAACGATAAATTAGAGATTGTCAAAATCGAAGAAAAGAATGGTAAATGCTACGCGTACGCTCTTTCATCACCATTTTATCCTGATGGAAAAGGTGGACAACTTGGAGATAGGGGAAAAATCGGCAATGTCGATGTATTAGCAGTAAGTGAAAGAGATGGTTTTGTTGTACATGAACTTTCCGGAATAATTGAACCAGGTATATACAATGTGCAAATCAACCAACTTCGTAGGAAAGATATTGCACAACAACATACTGCGCAGCATATATTGTCGGCAGCTTTCATAGAAGTTGCTGAAATTGAGACTGTTAGTTTTCACATGGGCGAAGAGTATTCAACTATAGATTTGGACATACCTTATGTGGAACCAGAGGTTATCGAGGAAACGGAAGATTTGACGAACAGGATTGTTCAATCGTGCACGCAGGTAGAGGAAATATTAACAGATGTTGAAGGAGCTAAAGCTTTTGAATTGAGAAAACCTTTGAGCGACAAGATAAAAGGTGAGGTGAGGTTGATAAAAATAGCGAACTTAGATATCTCGGCGTGCGGAGGGTTTCATGTTGACAATACCGGTGAGATAGGTGTTGTAAAGATTATAGATCTGGAAAAAGTAAAAGGTAACCTCACAAGGGTGTATTTTGTCGCAGGGGAGAGGGCTATAAGATATTTCAGAAAGTACAACAATGTGCTGAAGAGCCTTTCAAGGCAATTAACTTCTTCAATCGATGAACTGAACCAGCGTGTTGAAAAGATACTCGATGAACTTCGGGAAAAAAGTTCGTTGCTTTCAAAAGTTTCACAAGACTATGCTGAATTATTAAAACGAACTATTGAAAACAGTGATTTTGTCTACCTGGAAGGTTACACAGAAGTCGGAAACTTCTTGTCGAAAATTGTTGGCAACCAGTTCTTGGTTTTCTACGATGGTAGCAAGTACATCATCGGTTCAAAAAAGTATGACGTCCGGAACTTTGTAAAAGCGTTAATTGAAAAGTTTGGAGGAAAGGGCGGAGGAAAAGAAGAGTTCGCGAATTACATACCAAACAGAAAGTTGTCAGCAACAGATTTTGAGGCTGTTTTTTCCGAAGTCTACAACAAATAGTTATCGAGAATTATTCACTGGAGGTGTTTAGTATGTTAAAGAAGTTATTTGTATTCGGACTGTTATTTTTTGTCTCCATCCTTGCATTTTCTAGCGCTTTGAAATTTTTACCAAAAGATTACTCAGCAATTCTTTACGTTCCCGATGTCCCAAAGGCTTACGATGCATTTAAAGCATTGCCCATAGGCCAAACTTTATTAGCTGATACAGGAATAGGTTTGGAGTCGCTTGTGAGAGGCGTGTTAGAACAGCAACTTTTATCGATGAAGTACACATTAGACGATTTCGACTTGTTTAGCAAGGAAATGCTTATTGCAATTGATAAAGATGGAAATACGACTGTTGTGCTGGGACCTGTAAAGAGTCCTACGAAAGTTAAGAAGGTGTTAGAAAGCTTTCTGGAGGCAGAGACATTAAAAAAAGTTAAATTTACAGAGAACTACTTTATATACTCGGATGTACAAGTTGGTGGTGGTAAAGTTCCAGCAAATCTGCTTTCAAATCTCAAGGGGAACCTTGGAGTAACATATTCCTATGTGACAGAGGGTAAAATCACATTCGAAGGTTACGGATACATTAGGACGGAAAATAACGCGCTCACTTTCTACCAAAAGTTGGATGCCAAAACGGCAGATGCGAAGAATGTGCTCAAAACGTTGCAAAATACAAAACCTATTGATATCTTTGCTGACAGGAATGTGGGTGGAGATTTGTTGGTGTTTGTCAACAGACCTATTCCTGATGCGTTGAGAAAAACATTTTTAGATGCCTTGGTATCCATCTTTAATATAACCAGCGTCAATGCAACAGGAGTGATGTATCTTTCTGCAGATATTGGTGCAGCAGTTAGTGCATTGTTGAGCGCAGATTCGCAAACACAAAGTTCCAAATCTAGTCAAACAACACCTCAGGTAAGTATATCTGCATACTCTGTGGTTTTCGGAACAGGTTTCAAAATGCCTGCTGAAGTGAAAAAGTACGTAACGATAGGTTCTGAGAAGTATGGAGTGTTGACTACTGAAAACGGTATGGAAAGCTACATACTTATAAAGAATGACAGAATGATAACCTACACGGTAAATCCAAGCAAATACAAACCGGGCGACAGGACATTTTTCACGTCGATTTATGATACAAAATATTTCATGGGAATATTCCTTAATTTTGAACCACTTATCAACACCATGTTGGGTAAGAAAATTAAATCATCCGCCGTATTCGTATCCTACATTGAAGGTGATTCAATCATTCAAAAAGGAATCGTGAGGTGAGAATCGCATGACAAACGCCGGAGGTAGAAAGGAAAGTAAGGGTTGTTTAGGCTGTGTAATGTCAATAGTTGTTTTTCTGTTTTTTATCTCTGTACTAGCATCTATATTTGAGGTGTTGATACCTTACGGCATTTTTAGATTCTTCCCAACATTAATACGAGATTTCATAGTTATTGTACTTATAGCTTTTGCCTTTGTGACGTTTATCATAATATCTTCACTTATCAAAGGAAAAGTAAAAACTCAACAACGTCAGCAGAAGACTGCTGAACAAAATGAAAGTTGTATTCAAGCAGAAGACGAGAATAGTAGAGAATATCAAGAAAGTTCAACACATTCGTTTGAAATCAACACAAAAGTGGATAAGTTAGATATTCAAGAAGCATTTAGAATTCTTGGGTTGCGTCCCGGCGCGTCTTATACAAAAGTGAGCGAGAGATACTATGAGCTCGTCAAGAAAGTAAATAACATGAAAATTAGCGAGGCACATAGGCAAATAATGCTTGAAGAACTGGCAAAGGCGTACGAGGTACTAACGGAACACTATTCGAAAATGAGTTGAAGTTATGAAGGCGGGGTGGTATTATGGATTTTGAACTTTATTACTATTTCCCGATACCACCGATTAGTTGGGTTTTTCTGGTTCTTAGGATAGGAGCTATGATACTAATTTTTTACACATTGTACGCTCTTCTTAGATTTTTCACAGAACCGGAATCAGAAACAAGTGTTGGTAGCAGGCGTGAATTTCGAAAAGGAAGAAGTGCAGTGAATGGTATAGATAATGAAGAACTGTTAAGAGCTTTTAAAACTTTTGGGTTAACTCCTTATGATAATTACTGGGACGCATCCTACAGATATTACGCCCTAAGAAAAGCAATACTAGCTTCTAGCTTGCCAACAGAAGTGAAAGAGTCAAAGCTCCAAGAGATAGATAAAATGTTCGAAATAGTTTCTGACTATTATTCGAAAAAGGGTTAAAAAGAAGGAGGCTTTGGAGCCTCCTTCTTTCATTGGTTATTAGTCAAAATTTGTTTGCACAATTTGACAGCTTCCTGGGCATCTTTTGCGTAGTAGCTTCCAAATCTCTTAGCAAGCTCTCCATTCATTGAAGCACCACCAGCTATGACAGGAATTTCTATTCCGTTATCTCTAAGTGTTTTGACCACGTGTCCAACCTGAATAACTGTTGTTGTCATCATTGCTGACAAGCCTACAATATCTGGCTTTAATTCCTTAACTTTTTCCAATATCACGCTTGCCGGCACATCCTTGCCTATATCAATTACTTCAAATCCTGCACTTTCTAAAACTGTTGCTACTATTTTCTTTCCGATATCGTGGATGTCACCTTCAACTGTCGCAAGAAGAATCCTGCCCAACCTTGCAGAATCCTTTTCTGCTACCATGGAAAGTAGCTTGTTAAATATGGGCTTCGAAGTTTCTGCTGCAAGAATCAAATGGGGAAGATAAATCTTATTTTCAGCATAAAGGTTGCCTATTTCTTCCATTGCTTTAGCAAGAATTGTTTGAATTATCTCGATTGGTGTTAATGTGTCTAAGAAGGACAGTACATGTTTTTCCGCATCGTTTAAGTTACCACGAAGAAGCAAATGTACTAATTCGCTACTTTTTACTTCTTCACTTATTCGAGCACTTTCCTTTCCTAAAATTCTTATCATCCCTCTTAGAATTTTCATAGTCGCGTCTTCTGATGTATTCAGGATCGCTCCTGATAATCCTGAATGCATTGCTAAAGCTAGGAATGAAGCATTCAATTCATCTCGGTTTGGCATTCCAAAACTGAAGTTGGAAAGTCCTATCATTGTTTTTATTCCATCGGATGAGAGCTTTTTGATAGTTTCAAGTGTTACGTTGTAATCTTGGTTTGCACCAATGGGTAAAACCAACGGGTCAACGAAAATCCTTGAACGGTCTATTCCTTGGCTTTCTAGATATTCTACAGCCATTTTACCTAATGTGTACCGTTCCTCTGCTGTCTTTGGTATCTCTTTACCCATTGCAAGAACAATCAGTAAGCCACCATACCTTTTGAGTAACCTTATCTTCTTGTCGAGTTCTTCCTTTGTTGCCTTGGAAGAATTAATTAGCGGTCTTCCAGGGTACTCCATCAATGCACTTTCTAAAAATTCGTTGTACTGAATATCGAAAGAGATTGGGATGCTTACAATTTTGTCGAGTTCAACAATTGCTTTAGAAAAATGTTCTTCTGATAAAACGGATTCTATTCCAAAGTTAACATCAATTACTTGTGCTCCTTCTTGTTCCTGGGATTTAGCAAGTTTTAAAACGTTCTCAAAGTTGAATTCTCGAATTTCATTATGCAGTTTTTTTCTTGCGGATGCGTTGATACGTTCCCCTACGACCAAGAATGGTGCAACGTTAAACATATGAACCCTGCTTGTAACCACATTCAGCTCTTCGACTTTCCTAGCTTTTGGTCTTTTCAGACCAATATGCTGGACCATGTACTTGATGTGTTCCGGTCCTGTACCACAACATCCACCTACGATATTCGCACCCAGTTCAACGTAATCTTCGATGTATATAGTGAATTCTTCAGGGGTGGTTTTGTAAGTCAATTTTCCATCTGCGGACAGAGTAGGTTTTCCCGCGTTCGGTTCAACAAAAACCGGTTTTTTCGAAAGCGCAACCAATTTTTTTACAAGCGGAACCATCTTTTCAGGTGTCAGCGTACAATTGATACCTATTGCATCAACATCCAAATCGTTGAACAAAGCAACGTAAACTTCTAAACTTGTACCTGTTACAGTAACGCCGTTTTCTTCAAAAGTCATACTCACCAATACAGGTATTTCTGGAGCCACATCTCTTGCCGCCAAATACGCAAGTTTTGCCTCCTTTATATCACTCATTGTTTCGATAATGATACCATCCACGCCCACATCAACCAGGACTTCAACTTGCTCTTTGAAAATGTTGTATACGTATTTCGATTTCAGTTCCCCAAGAGGTTCTATCATTTCCCCAACGGAAGAGATATCCCCTAAAACAAAGACCTGCTTGTTGGCAACCTTAGTTGCCTCTTTCGCAATCTTTACAGCAGATTGGTTGATCTCCTTAAAATACTCATCGTATCCCAATTTCATTAACTTATGCCTATTTGCACTGAAAGTGTTTGTAAGTAGGAAATCAACCCCTGCGCAAACGTAGTCAGATTGCAGTGACAAAACCGCTTTAGCATTGGTGATGTTGAGTAACTCAATGGGTTCTCTGTTCTTAATATATCCTCGTTTGAAAAGTTCTGTACCATAAGCACCATCTAAGAACATCACTCTCTGTGATAGGAGTTCTGAAAACTTTTGTCTGGTAAGGGGTTCCAATTTTTCTCTCCCTCCTTTGCACCTTTATCTTTTTCACGTTTGTTTTTTTGTATATATTACCATATATCAAACATTTTTGTAGTGCTATTTTCTCACTTTTTTCAGAAAAGAAAAGGGGATAGTTTGTTCCATCCCCCTTTGTATTTCAATTGAATTAGTAAATGCTGCGCGGTGGCTTCTTTATCTTCTAATAGCTTTGAACATAGGCATACTTAAGGTAAAGAGAGGTTTTATGTCAGATATGTTCGATACATCGTATACTATCAAGCCGCTGTCAGTTGAAACAAAAAGGTATTTGTCATCGGTTGTTGTTAAATTAAATGCATAAGTCTACTCAGAGAAATTGACCTCGGCTACTTTTGCTTTTTGGTATATGTGAATGTGTAGTTTCCAGAAACTTTCATATTCACGGTTATTGGTTTATTTCTAACAATGCTTACTGGAGTACTAAAGTCGGAGTAAAATCTCCCATTATAAGTAATTCCCGAAAACTCAGGTTTTGGTATATAGCCGCAGGATGGTAGAAAAAGGGATCCCTAAGACCTCTGTTTAAAAGATAACGGTGTATATTCGATACCTCACAACTTTCATCTTGCCCCATCCTAATAGTCGTTAGTTTCGGTTATTTGCTTACAAAAATTTTTTCTGATATAATTTATGGAGAATTTAAAATGAAAGAAAGGAGTTTGCACCATGACACTCGAGGTTTTCTTGGATATAGTGAAACACGGTATTCAGCTTCTTTTAATGCTTATAACTCCCCCTCTGCTTGTTAGTCTCGCAGTTGGTATTTTGATTAGTATCTTCCAAGCTGCTACTCAAATTCATGAGCAGACATTGACCTTTGCACCACGTATCATTGTTGTTTTTTTGACCCTTATGTTTTTGTTTGGTTGGATGATAGAGAATATGTTAGATTTTATAAGAGATATCCTCGAAAAATACATGTCTATGATTTAATTAATCGCCTCAATACTTGAGATATCCAATAATCTACACCTTGTATAGCCCCTCAAATATCCTTATAATCTGCTTGCTAATAGTTTCCACATCTTTCGTGCCATCAATTAGAACAAAATTCTTTTCATTTTTACACAACTCCAGATAACAATTTCTGACTTTTTCAAAAAATTCTAAACCTTCTTGTTCAATCCTGTCTCTTTGCTCCTTATTTATTCTCGATATAGCGACCTCTGCAGGAATGTCTATGTAGAACACTAAGTCCGGGTAAACATGATCCGTAGCAAAATCATTAAGCATTTTTACCACATCTATACCCAAGTTTCTTCCACAACCTTGGTACGCTACGCTTGAATGTGCAAACCTATCGGCTACCACTATTTTTCCTTCTTCCAAAGCAGGTTTTATAACTTCCTCAACCAACTGGGCTCTAGAAGCCAAGAAAAGGAGCAATTCACTTCTTGAAGTCATTTCTTCGCTAATCAAAAGCTGTCGTATTTTCTCCCCTAATTTTGTACCCCCGGGTTCTCTTACTTTAACAAACTCAATACCTTTGGACTGGAGATATTTTGTAAACATCTCTATTTGGGTGCTTTTGCCACAACCATCTATGCCTTCAAAAGAGACAAACACGACATGTTCCTCCTTTTCTATGCCTGATTGGATGGCGATTCAAAGTAAATTATACCATAGCTGAGATACTTTGATACTTTCAAGATAGGGTAATAGAACTATGACAATTTTTCAAGCACATATTCGCAAGCATTAGGCGTATTTTTTGTGGTAAAATATATAAGAACACTAAAGTTGGGGGTGTAAGTGTGCGAATAGGAATTATTGGTGCTGGTGTTGTTGGAGCACTGATTGCTAGAGAGTTGTGCCGATACGATGTTGAAGTTTTGATTTTCGAAAAGAATTGGGATGTAGGGATGGGAGTGACAAAAGCTAATTCTGCGATAGTTCACGCTGGATATGATGATGAACCAGGAACGGTACGTTCAAAGTTTTGTGTTCCAGGAAATGCAATGTACACTGAGCTTTCAAAAGAATTGCAGTTTGATTTGAAGAGAATAGGTTCTTTGGTACTTGCTTTCAAAGATGAGGAAATAAGAATTCTGGAGGAGCTTTACAAACGTGGTGAAATGAACGGGGTACCAGGTCTGGAAATTTGGGATAGAGATAGAATCCTTTCATACGAACCAAACATTAATCCCGAAGTTATGGCTGCTCTTTGGGCACCAACAGCTGGGATAACGGAACCTTGGATGGTCGCAATGGCAGCAGTAGAAAACGCCATTGAGAACGGAGCTAAACTCTTTCTTGACACACAAGTTCTTGAAATAGTGACAGAAAACCAAAGAGTTAAAAAGCTTGTGACTAATAAGGGAGAGTTTGAGATAGATGTTGTCATCAACGCTGCAGGAATGCACGGTGACGAAGTTGCAAAGATGGCTGGTGCTGAATTTGTACCATTGCATCCAAGGAAGGGAGAGTATATTCTCTTAGATAAGCAAGAATTCAGTGGCTTTGTAAAGAGTATACTGTTTCCAACACCTTCAGTACTTGGTAAAGGGACGCTCGTAACTCCGACGGTGGATGGGGGTATCTTAGTTGGACCCACTGCCGTTGACCTACCACCGGAACGAGAATTCAGAGAGGATACTTCTACAACACTTGAAGGATTTGAAGCTCTCATGTCAAAAGCACTAAAGATGACTCCTTTAATCGATTTCAGAGCCTCTATAAAAACCTTTGCAGGTTTAAGACCCGAAAGTCCTCAGAAAGATTTCTTTGTCGGAAGGACCAGTGTAATAGGGTTTTTCAATGTTATAGCTATGCGTTCACCTGGCTTAACTGCCGCACCCGCAATTGCAAAGTTCATTGTTGAGGAAGTTCAAGAATCGATCGGTGAAACGTTCCAGAAAAAGTCAGATTTCAAACCTACAAGAGAAAGAATAAAGCACTACGCAGACTTACCCGCTTCCGTTTGGGATGAAGAGATTAAGAAAGACCCGCTTGCTGGGAGGATGATATGTTTTTGTAATAAAGTGACAGAGCGAGAAATACTTGAAGCCATAAAGCGTGGAGCAAGAACAATAGACGGGATAAAGTTCAGAACACGCGCGATGTTTGGTAGTTGCCAGGGAGGATTCTGCATGCACAGGATAATGAAAATACTGGCAAGAGAGTTTGGAACTGATATTTCAGATATAAGACTTCGTAGCGAAGGTAGTTTCATACTCTTAGGGCAGGTGAGAAAGTAATGAGAGAAAAGAACGTAGACATTCTTGTCATCGGTGCTGGAGCTGCAGGTCTTGGTGCAGCAATTGGAGCTGCACGAGAAGGTGTTAATGAAGTAGTTTTGGTAGAGCGTGATGATAGAAGTGGTGGTGTGTTGAATCAATGTATCCACAATGGTTTTGGACTACATTATTTCAGAGAAGAACTGACAGGACCTGAGTACGCAGAGAGAATCAAGAGGATAGTTCAACAATATCCAAACATAGATGTAAAGGTCGAACAATACGTCCACCAGATAGACTACAAAAGAAAAGAGGTTATAGTTGCTTCGACTGAAGGGATAACGGTTTACAAGCCAAAAGCGCTAATTGTTGCAACTGGAGCAAGGGAAAGGCCTATGGGAGGAATACTTGTCCCTGGCACAAGACCTGCAGGAGTTTTTACAGCCGGGGTTGCTCAGAGGTTTGTGAATTTGGAAAATAGATTGCCGGGAAGAAGGGCAATAATAGTGGGGTCTGGAGATATAGGTTTGATTATGGCGAGAAGACTTACGCTGGAAGGCGTTGAAGTTATTGCTGTTGTTGAAAGGATGCCTTATCCAGGAGGACTTGAAAGAAACATAAGGCAGTGTCTGAAGGATTTTAACATTCCTCTTTACCTGAGCCATACAGTGGTTGGTATCTATGGGAAGGAAAGGCTTGAGGAGGTTGTTATTGCCCAACTTGACGAGAGTTTCAAACCTATTCCAGGAACGGAAAAAAGGTTTAAGGTTGACACTTTGATACTATCGGTTGGATTAATTCCTCAAAGTACGCTCTTTAAAGATTTTCTCAAAATTGACCCATGGACAAAAGGGATAGTAACATCAAGTTCTGGAAGGTCATCTCTTAACTGGATTTTCGCAGCAGGCAATTGTACGGTAATTTATGACCTTGTGGACTGGGTTACAGAAGAAGGTACCGTCGCTGGAAAGTTTGCAGCGATGTACGTCAAGAACAGCTGGGAACCAGCAAAATTTTTCGTTGAAAAAGGACAAAATGTTGGCATCCTCTTCCCGTCGTGGTATGAGGAAGGCACAAACTTAAATATCTACTTGCGAGTGAAAAAGCCTATGGAAGAAGGAACTATTCGCGTAAAACAAAGAAACAACTTGTTATACAGCAAAAAACACTTAAATCTCTTACCGAGCGAGATGGTAAGCATTAAGATTCCTGAGTCGAAAATAGGGAGTGGCGACATCGTAGTGGAGGTGTTAGAATGAAAGTAGAAGAGATGGTCTGTATCATGTGTCCACTGGGATGTAGGTTGATTGTCAAACAAGAAGATAACGGTGAAATTACTGTTTCTGGAAATAGATGTCCACGTGGAATTGAATACGGTAAACAAGAGATGGTAGAACCTTTAAGAATATTGACTTCAAGTGTATTGGTTTTGAATGGTGACATGCCTTTGGTATCGGTAAAAACAAATAAACCTATTCCTAGAAGGGTTATCATGCAAGTAATGGATATCTTGAAAAATACCAAAGTTGAAGCGCCTGTGAGAGTTGGAGACATAATTATTAAAGATGTTCTTAATACAGGAGCTGATATAGTTGCCACAAGAAATGTGGAAAGAAGAGAAAAATCAAGTGCAGCCTGAAGCGTTCGAGGTTTTTCCAGAGCCTTCAGTTAATGTAGAAGAATTATCTAGCGACGCACTAGCTTATCTTGGAGATGCTGTTTATAATCTTTATATTAAGTTATACGTTTTAAAAGATATTAAAGCAAGGGAGTTGCACCGACTTTCTAATACTTACGTTTCACGCGAAGGTCAGAGTAAAGCGTTGGACAAGATTTTACCTATTCTAACGGAAAAAGAAAAAGATATAGTTCGACGTGGCATGAACAGTAAGAGTGCTAGAAAGCATGGTAATGATCGCCTTTATATCAAAAGCACAGGTTTTGAGGCATTGATTGGATATCTTTATCTTACAGATAAAAGGCGTTTGGCGTTTCTTTTGAAGGAGGGAATAAGATGGGAAGAAGTGTGATTATCGATGGTTCCATAGTCTACACAGACTCAAGCGAGATATTGAGTAACCCAGGCTTTGAATCTCTTCTTCGAGAGTATATCGACATTTTAAAAGAAAAGAATTCGCAGCTTTTGAGAACATTGGAGGCTTTTCGCATAGGAGATAATTACGATGTTAAGCACCTTATTGAATACCTCCATTTGTTGACTTTGAGAAATATCCGCGAGATTACAACGATTATAAATTACGTGAACCCGGATGATTTGGCAAAATTTGTCGAATCTTTCTACTCATTTTGGAGGAATAAGCACAGATTTATGATTAAGAAGGAAAGGTACACCATCGATAATGCAAGAAAAAACAGCATTTTTTTTACCGCTGTTATAATTGCCGAGGAATTCAAGAATTTGGTGAGGAATCTGTATCGGACAATTATGAAGAACATCACACCAGACGATACAAACATTATCAGGCAATTGCCGAGTGGTGCTCAGGTTACATTTTTGGTTGATGATATAGAGATTCCCGATGAGAGATTTCAATCATTTACAAATATACCAACAGTTTGGGGTGCTATATTCGATCCGCCGGTTATCTTCTACACAAAATCTAATAAAAGAAAGGGAGTTCTACCAGTTGTTGAAAAAGAGATTCTGAGTCAAATAAAGTTAGATAACAAAGAACGCGAATGGTTTCTTGTGCCAGTCTTGGTAGCCGAACTGTTAGTTTATGTTTTTGTGCACAGAGAGTACCTGTCGCATGCTGCAGGTTTAGGTAACTTATTCCAATTTGCAAATATCGTCGATATAAAAAGCAAGAAAACCTCAGGGGTTTTGATTTTCGGGCTACCTATTGAAAGAATTCCAGATTATAAGACCGAATGGAAAAACGGAGTTGTGTTCAAGGATGGGGAGCTTTACGTAGGAGTAATTCCAGCCTTGGATGAAAACGACTATTTCGGATACATGAAAAAAACAATGCTTACACTTCACA
Organism: Fervidobacterium pennivorans DSM 9078; assembly: GCF_000235405.2. Lineage (NCBI taxonomy): Bacteria > Thermotogati > Thermotogota > Thermotogae > Thermotogales > Fervidobacteriaceae > Fervidobacterium > Fervidobacterium pennivorans. The sequence continues at coordinate 1,023,537 of NC_017095.1, read as the reverse complement.
ACTTGATAAGGATAGACCAAGGACGGCTTCCAGTCCACGGGTCTATGGCACGTATAGTGTTGAAAAATGGTAAAAGTGGGGTTGCAATGTTTGTTGGTGACAGCGGGGCAGGGAAAAGTGAAACTTTGGATGCGCTGAATAGGTTGGAAGAAGTTGCGTATGTGGATGTTATCATAGACGACATGGGTTCACTTGACATACTTAATGGTAGGGTAGTTGCATACGGAACAGAAACAGGTGCGTTTGTGAGACTAGACGATTTACCACCGGGATACGCTTACTATACAATGGATAGAAGTATTTTTATGAACCCAGACAAGATCAATGCAAGAGTGATTGTTCCATTCAACAATTATAGAGAGATAGTTACACCAACCCCCATCGATTTCTTTTTATATGCCAATAATTACACTGAAGTGCATAGTGATGACGAAAGGATAATCTTCTTTGACGATGTCGAAAAAGCATTAGAGGTCTTTTCCGCAGGTAAAAGGATGTCGAAAGGAACAACATCCGAGGAAGGAATGACGGAGAGCTATTTCGCCAATCCATTTGGTGCTGTACAGAGAAAAGAAGAACACCACAAAATCGCAGAAAAGTTCTTGAGAAAGATGTTTGAAACGGGAGTAAAAGTTGGTGAAATCAGAACGATGTTAGGGGTAGAAGGATACGAAAAAGAAGGTACTTACCTTGCGGCGAAGACATTGTACAAACTAATAGAGAGAATGTAGAGAACATGGAGAACATGCAAAAATCCTAATCATTTGTTTAAAAAACAAAGCGGTGGGTGTTTCCCACCGCTTTTGTTTGCAGTATCTCAGATTGTCATTCAGCACAACAATAATTAGAGCAATGTGGCAATAAGTATCGCCTTAATTGTGTGTTTTCTGTTCTCAGCTTCATCCCATACTCTTGATTGTTTTCCTTCGATTACTTCAAATGTAACTTCTTCGCCTTTTACAGCTGGTAGACAGTGCATAAAGATTGTCTCTGGCTTACCTGTTTTTCTCATTAGTTCTTCATTAACTTGGTATGGCTGGAGTAATTTTCTTCTTTCTGCTGCTTTGTCCTCTTCACCCATGGATGCCCAAACATCTGTGTAGATAACATCTGCACCTTTTACTGCTTCGTCTGGATTATCGGTAAATTCGATTGTTGCACCACTTTCTTTAGCAAACTTCATACATTCGTCAACAAGCCATTTTTCCGGTCTGAGAGATTCTGGTGAGCAAATAACGTAGTGCATGCCCATCTTTGCTGCTCCAACCATGAGGGAGTTTGCCATATTGTTTCTTCCGTCACCCATGAAAACAAGCTTAATTCCTTTTAGTCTTCCGAACTCTTCTTCTATAGTTTGAAGGTCTGCCAAAACCTGAGTGGGATGGAATAGGTCAGTTAAACCATTGTAAACGGGAACTCCTGAATACTTTGCAAGAATTTCAACCGTTTCTTGTTTGAAACCTCTGAATTCAATGGCATCAACCATTCTACCAAGGACTCTCGCAGTATCTTCGATGGATTCCTTAGCTCCTAGTTGTATGTCTTGGATGGAAAGGAAGATGGGGTGCCCACCTTCTTCTGCAAAAGCAGTTTCAAATGCTAGCCTTGTTCTTGTTGACCTTTTTTCAAAAATCAACGCAAGAGTTTTCCCCACAAATCTCTGATGCCTAATTCCTGCTCTGCTTTCTGCTTTAACTTGTTTTGCAATGTCGAGCAGGTAACGAATTTCCTCTGGTGTGTTGTCCATCAGTGAAAGAATGGAGCGTCCTTTCATATTTACTGCCATACGTGATACCTCCCTTGGAGTTTTTGAAGTGTTAAGGTCTGATAGCTGTGAATTATACTACACGAATAATCTCTACTTTTCAAGCCTTCATTTCAAGTGCATACTCTTGCAAAACAACGGATGAAAAACCATACGAAAAAATGCTCAGAAAATCAGTAGTTAAAAGGTATAACCGATAAGAAATTCAACACCTTCAACTTTTGAATTATCCGACAAATAGAACGAAAAAATACCAGTATTAAAAACAAAGTTTCCAGCGTAATATTTTGCACCAACACGAACTATGCTTGTTATCTTTTCAAAACCAAAACCTGTCAAAGGAAAGAGCATTCCGCCAGCTCCGTAAAGAGAGACCTTCCCAAAGTTGAGTTGAATATCATATTTGGCGATACCGCCAAACATACCAAGGAGGCTGTCAGAAAGGTTTGATAAAACCATTGCGGTAAAACCGGTGGTAGTGTTCGGAGCGTTTACTAGCTGCGAAAAGGAATTCAGCTCAACCGCAAATAAAAAGTTTTGATTGAAGGAATAAAACGTTCCTATGTTCAATTCAAAAGAAAAACCCAGGGAAAACATGAAAAACATAAATACAACAAGAAACGCTTTTTTCATACTAACCCTCCTTCTCAAGCTTTTTGAATGTTTTAAGAAAGCAGTTATTTATTAAATATACTTACAAGTTCATTTAGTTTCTCTTCGTCTAAGTAGGTCCTGTAGTAAACGTTTCCATCGACTGTAATCTTAATTGGCATTGTCGTAAGCAATGGAATTTGGACATTTTCAATACTAAATCTTCCCAGTGAATAGTAAAATTTTGCAAGTGCTGCTTCTGTAATTGCAGATTCCGGACGTAATGCCGTTATTTGACTTTGCAAAGATAAATAGTCTAAAAACTTTAGCCCACGTTTGCTGTAGGTTTCAACTAATTGATTCATGTCTCTTACTTTCAGCTTCTTAAAAAACTCTTCTTTTTGATAAACAACGTAGGAGTAGTCTGGTTTCAGAGCAAGCAAATCGATAAAATACGTCAGAAAATCCCTTGGACTTGCTTTTGTTGCATCTAACTTCTTTGAATTGATAAAAATCGTTGGTGGGATGTCAATTACGTAAATCGTTCTTTTTTCACCATTCACTATAAAGAGCTTGTTTGTGATTTGTCTACCCACCACTGTCTCTATGTTGGACGTGCTTACCGGGTAAACAAAGTAATATACAGAAGTCTTGTTTAAATCAAAATCCGGGGAATTTCTTACAGCCATGATTTTGATACCAAAATAAAGACCAGCAACTAGAAGAATAACACCTAAAACCAGCAACGCAATTTTTGCAGAGGCTCCTTCTGTTTGCCTTTTTTGTTTACCAACATATCTTTTGTTTGTTCTCATAGTTTGAACTTTCACTCCTTCCCTTCAACTAATTCATTCCATGTTTCTATTGTAAGTGGTAGTAGATAAAGGTTATGAGTCACTGCATAAGTGATTTTGTTTTTAATTATTTCGAAATAGGCGATGTTCAAATCGTAAAAAGCTATTTCTCTAAGTTGGTTAACTTTCTCATAATACCTTGTGAATTCCAGGGAATCAGCTAACACAAGGGCTTTTGCATATGGTCCGAAATTTGGATGACCTGACGTATGATAAGCAACTCCTAAGAGCATATCTGTGTCAGCGATTTTGTATTTTCTTTTTAGAAACTCAGCAGCAACTAGTCCATGTAAAAGGATAGGACGTTTTTCATAAACACCTTCCGTGATAATACCATAGCTACTGGCAATCTTTTTTAGCTTTTCAGCAGGTAAATCTCTAAAAAGGTCATGAGCAAGTGCCATAATTTCTAATTTATCACTTTCCAAGTTATACCTTCTTGCTAATTTGAGACAAAACTCAACAACTCCGTTCACGTGTTCTATTCTTTCAGGCTTTACCAATTTGTCAACTAATGCTCTTAGTTCTTCTATGATGAATAGAGTGTTCATAGGTTACCTCCTCAGGTTACATCTTTTGGTATTTGAGTTTAAAAATGATGGTAATCATAGGTGAATTCTTCTATAGTATATCGACCTTCTACATAGTTTTCTATAGTATCAAATTTTGCCTCAGCATCTGATTCGTTAAGTGTTGCAAAAGCAATACCTATAAGCACGTAGTCTTTTGAATCTTGTCTTCCCGATTCTATGACAGAGATTTCGAACTGTTTTCTTAAATCGTTTACGAGGCTTCTCACAATACTACGCTTTTCTTTTAGAGAATTAACACCAAAAAGTCTAATAAGTATGTTCCCATACGCAACAACCATAGGTTCTATCACGTCCAAAGGAGTGTTACTCTAATTCTTCGACTGTTATATTTTCATTCGTATATATACATATCTCACTAGCAATTTTCAAAGCCTCTTCTGCAACTTTTCGAGCATCAAGTTGAGTATTTCTAAGTAGAGCTCTTGCCGCGGCTAATGCGTAGGGACCTCCTGAACCGATAGCAGCTACATTTTCATCTGGCTGGATTACTTCGCCAGTTCCTGAAAGAATCAATAGATGTTCTTTGTCAGCTACGATAAGCATTGCTTCTAACCTTCTTAATGCTCGATCCAATCGCCAGTCCTTTGCAAGTTCGATAGCAGCTTTCAATAAGTTTCCGTTCCATTCACGGTATTTTGTTTCAAACCTTTCGAGTAATGTCATTGCATCCGCGACTGCACCAGCAAATCCAGCAAGAACTTTTCCATCTCCAATTTTTCTGACTTTCTTAGCTGTGCCTTTCATTACAGTTGCTCCGTAGGTCACTTGACCATCAGCAGCCATTACTACTTTCCCATCTTTTCTAACTGCTATAACAGTGGTCGAATGCCAAAGATTTTCTCGTGTTCCAAAAGATTCAGCCATACTTTTTTCCCTCCTACCGAGACTTGACGCTAACCGATTTTCAAAACTTTGAAACTGCTTTTTTAATCCTATTCATTATCGAGAAAAATATGCCTTCTTCCGGCAATTTCTCAATTACAGCCTCAGGATAAGGACTCTTATCCACAAGTCTTAAACTTTTGTAGAGATTTTGTGCGATAGTGTACGGCCTTGCATATTCTCCAATTATATGTATATTTTTGGCATCTTTTAGATACTTCTCACAAGTTTCCAAAGTACACAAAATTAAGACATCTTTATTAGCATATTCCTGGATTTTCTCAGGTTCAACCATTTTTAATGTTTTCTCTGGAGCGTAATGCCGGTATTTCATACCAGGTGCAAGTGGCTTTTCATCAGCTTTCGGAACATAGAATTCAACCCCTCCAAATTCTTTGAATATCTCGTTCAACTCTTCGATAGTGATAGGACCAGGGCGAAGGACAAGTGGTTTTTCTTTTGTTAAGTCGATGATAGTTGATTCTATACCAAAAGCGCTCTCTCCCGCATCGATAATACATTCCACAAGGCCAAATAGATCCTCTATTACACTCTTTGCATCTGTCGGACTAGGTTTGCCTGATAAATTTGCACTGGGTGCTGCTATTGGTCCCGCACATTGAGCCAATCGTTGCGCAATGGGATGAGCAGGAATACGTACACCTACAGTGTCCAATCCAGCGGTTACTTCAGGTGGAATAATTGACTTTTTTTTAAGAACAAAAGTAACAGGTCCCGGGGTTAGTCTTTTGATTACATTAACATACTTTTCCTCAACATAAGCTACTTCGTTTACTTGCTCGAATGAAGCAAGGTGAACTATCAAAGGATTATCCTGGGGCCTGCCTTTTACTTCGAATATCTTCTTAACAGCCTCAGGATTTAATGCACAGGCGCCAAGCCCATAGACTGTTTCGGTAGGAAATGCTACCAATCCACCATTTTTGAGAATATCGCAAGCATATTGGATATCATCGTTATACAAATCCGAAATTTTAATTACCTTTGTTGTATTTCCGTTCATTTATTCTTACCAACTCCCATTTAGCAATGCTTTGAAAACTTGCTCATACATCTTAACAATCCTTCGGTCTTTTGTATTCCAAATCATCTCAACGTTTTTGTGAAAGCCACTTTCTGTGTAATTCGTGGACCCTGTAAATAGTTCGTCATCGACTATAATAAATTTGTGATGTAACATGGTTCTACTAATGATTTTGCAGTTACCTTGAAGATATTTCGATATGCGACTTCTTAAAAACCATTTGTCAGTTACAATTTGAACATCTATTCCTTGGCTTTGTTTCCATTTAATCGAAGCCAGTATATTTTCATCGGTAAATGCGTACATGCAAATGTATATTCTCTTGCGAGCTTTCTGTATAGCTCTGAGTACCTTTTCTTCGGGATTATCTACAGGTGAAACCAAGAAGCCTTTGACTGTTCCAATTTTACCATATTCCCATAGGTTTAGGAAGAACTCTTTAAATCTCTCGCTATGATTTTTAGGAAACAAAATAAGGTCATTTAGGCCTGTTTCTAAACCACTTACACTAAAATTAGCAGAGCCAAATATTACACCATTGTCATTTACCATAAACTTTACATGGTGCAACCCCTTTGAAGCATCAAGTTTCGAAGGAAGTCCAAGAACAGGTTTTTCGGTAAGAATCCTAACATCAACGCCGTTTTCTTGTAATTTTTTGAGGGCAGAAAGAATTATTGGATGACTCACATCAAGTGCGGATACGTAAAGGAAAGTATCAGAAGAGTTTATGAATTCTAAAACGAAATTCGTCAGTGCTTTTGTTTCAGTAAAATGCACGGAGATGTCTAAATTTGTAATTTGCTTTTCGATTAATAACACGAGAATAAGCACTGAAAGTGCTGAAAAGACAATTATCACTCCAACGTTCTTCCTCATTTCTGTTGTCATCCTCTATGTTTGATATTTTGATATATTCTCATTGTTCAGCAACCTTTAGCCTTTTTGAGAATATTAACAGATTAACCCCTAGGAGCAATATGTATATTATCGGAACGAGAATGTGTCCTTTCTCGAAACCATTTAAGTGTTTTGGCAAGCGTAAGGCATCAACGGTATACGTTAGAGGTAAGAAACGGGCGAAGTTTTTAACTACTGGATTTGCAAACTTCAGAGGGAAGTAAAAACCCCCTGCAAACATCTGAACTTGGAAGTATATTTGTCCTAAAACGAAGATTCTGGAAGGTTTGTTCTTAGAAAAAATCAAGACATTCAGACTTAACAACGTTAGTAGAACACAAGCTATTGAAACGTGTAAAACCATTGAAGGTAAGTACTTACCAACGTCAACGCCTTTTAAATTTGCAAATAAACTTAGAACCGATATACCTAAAATCAGTTCAATCATGTTAACAAGAGCTGTGAAAATAAGAATATTGATGATGTTAATTGGCGTAGTGTAGAATCTGCGCAACATTCCCCTTCTGTAAAGGTATTCGACTTCGCTCATAAAACCAAAAATGAATACAGATAGTATCGCCATTCCGATAACACCAGGATAGATAAATTCGTTGTATTCAAACTCACCTTCGGACAGTTTGTATGTTTCAACAGAAACTTCTTCCCTTGTTCCAAGGGAATTAAAAACGCTTGATAAGATGTCCCCAGCAAGTTTTGACTCCTGTCTTATAGGAACATAATAGATGTTAACCAATACTTTTCGCTGGAATTTCGTCTTTTGAAGAATTGTTGCTATTGAAAATTCTGAATCAAAGTTTTCTGGAAGCACTACAAAAGCATGGATTTTTCCAGGACGCAACTCGTTATCTAACTCTTTCAACTTGGAGGATTTTTCGGCATCGCTTGCAAAGATTATGAATTCAGCCTTGAATTGTTTGATGTCACTGAATATGTTTTCTAACATTTTACTTTCTCCAAGAATTTTGACTTTTAGCTCCACATTTTCCTCAACATTTCCAAAGATTGTTGTTAGAATCAAAAACAATATCGTTGGGAATATTACCAACCAAAAAACTGATTCTTTCGACCTTAAGAAAAATTGCTTAAACAAAGAAATAAATAGTTCAATCAAACTACTTGTTTTTGTAGGTTTCATATGTTTCTCCTACCTTTAGTCAATTTTACGTCCTGTGAGTTTAAGAAATACATCCTCCAGTGTAGGATGTCTAAGTACAAAGTTTCTGACGTTGACTGCCAGAAGTTTTTCGATAACAGGTATTGGGTCTGCTACGGAGATGTATGCATATTCTCCTGTAATCATCATCCCTTCGAAATTAATCTTGTCTGCATACTGTTTTGGGAATTCGATAACAGAGTTCAATCCTGAGGATGAAATGAGTTCCTGGGGTGTTCCCTGAGCAATAATCTTTCCGTGGTCCATGATATATACTCTATCGGATAGTTGGTGCGCTTCCTCCATATAATGGGTTGTAAGAATTATCGATTTTCCTTCCTTTTTGTATTTTAGAATCACATCCCAAAGGTGTCTTCTTGCCTGTGGGTCCAAGCCCACCGTTGGTTCGTCTAAAAAGATGATATCGGGATTATTCAAAAATGCCAGTGCAACTGCTAATCTTTGCTTTTGCCCACCAGAGAGATGTTTGATTCTTGCATTTAGTTTTTCACGTAACTGAAATGTGTCAATTATCTCTTCGAAATCCACTTTTGTGCTGTAAAGAGACGCGTACAATCTAATGGTCTCAAGTACGGTGAGTTCTTCGAAAAAGAAATTTTCCTGTAGACAGACACCTATTCTCTCTTTTACTTCATCCGTTATTTTTTCGTATTTTCCAAAGTAAACTATTCGACCACTATCGGGTTTCCTCAGGCCTTCGAGCATTTCAACTGTCGTTGTCTTACCCGCTCCATTTGGTCCAAGTATAGAAATGATTTCTCCTTTCTTTAGTTCTATCGAAACTCCATCTACGGCTTTTACCGAGGGATAATATTTTTTAAGGTCTTTAGCTACGAGCACAAAATCATTTTCTGCCACACATACCACCTACCAAAATTTGGCTATTTATTCTCAGAACGCAAAAATTTCCTCGTTGCAAAGCTTGCAATTGTTATTCCCGAAAAAATGAAGGCAGCGTTTATCATGTAGAAGCTGAAATCATCGAGCACAGGTATATTGTAGACTTTTTGGAATAACAAATGTACGTACCTTGGTGTTGTGAGATAAGAAACAAAGCGAAGAGCCTTTGGTAAGAAGTCTATGGGAAAGTAAACTCCGGAGAAAAAAATGAAGATAGTGTAGATTATTTGTGCAGCGCTTTGGGCTGCGTTTTTGAATAGCAGTCCTATGATTGTACCAAGCGCGAGGTTCACTAAGACAGAACTTATCACAACTAATAAATACTCAGGTAACTGTGAGAGACTCACTTTAAGATTTGCACCAAATATAAATTTTGAAAGTAAAAGTACAGCAAAAGACGAAACAATTCCAGTTATCGTATTAGCACTGGCACTGCTCAAGAGCAGTTTTAAAGAAGAGATTGGAGTTACGGAAAGTCTTTTGAAAAGTCCGTATCTTACGTATTCAGAGTAAATACTAACTCCTGCATTCATTCCAACAGAAAGTAAAGAAATAGCGATAACTCCTATCATTATGTACTCAAGAGATGTCAGTTCTTTACCAACCTTTACATTGTTCAAAACAACTTCCACAGGGATGGTTGAGCCCTTACTTGTATACCTTAGTTTAAAAACTTGGAGTTCATAATCAATTTGTAGAAGATTCGACTTTACGAAAACCAGGATTTTTCCATCCTTGCCAATAATAACTGCATCGTATGGGCTGCTTTTTATCTCTTCATCGGTTGGAATATTTGAAAGCTTAGTCCAGTTCTCGAAATCAATAATTACATCCCTGTCTGAATAAAAAGCAACAGACGGCGCCGTCTGTTGCTTTCCAAACACTGCTCCAAACAGGATTAAAAAGACAATAGGAAGAAGAATGTTCATGAAAAACAAGAACCTGTTTCTAAGGTTGATAAGAAGAAAAGAGTAAAATAGCATGCTTTACGCTCCTGTTTGTTTTGAGGTTGTTGTCACTTTACCTCCCTATTATTAAGTAAGCGATGATACCAGTTGTGGCTAAACCGAGAATAGTTAACCAACTTTTTAGAGATTCATTCTCTGACTTTAGCTCTCTTAGTTGTTTCTGTAAATCGTTCACTGAGTTCGAAATCTGTGATAACTGCTCATGGTCTGCTTTACTTTCTGAAAGTTTCTTAATTTGTTCATTGGTGAAGGTTATGTTTTCTTGATTTTGTTGAACATATATCTTTAAGGTTTCGACTTCTTCTTTCAATTTAACTAAGTTTTCTGAATTTCTTTCAACTGTTTGTTTAACTTCCGAAAGTTCATCGTGTATTGTTTTTTGAGCTAAATCTATTTCCTCAATTTTTTCGGTTAACTTGGCTTCAACTTCGTTGATTCTTCCCATCATGTCGTTTTTGAGTTTATCGAGGCTTTCTGAAATTTTTGTTGTCATATCGTTTAATTTCACATCCACAGTATCATTGGTAGCTATATTCCCAATTAAACCTTCAAATCTGGAAATTCTTTCCTCGATGTTTGCAAGCTTATTCTGTATGTTGGCAACAATTTCACGTTCTTCGTCTAAGTGTTTTGTCAAATTTAAAAGTTCGTCTTTTGAAGTGTTTTGAGCAGTATTCAATTCATCTATTGATTTTGCAAATTCCTTTGTTTTACTGTCAAGTTCGTTTAAATTTTCTTCCAAAAGGTCCAATTTGGGTTCGAAACGCGACAACTTTTCAACGAGTGTAGAGACTATGGCAACCATCTTTTCAAAATCTTCCTTTGAAAGAGCCTGTTGATGAATTTCCAGTTTTTGAATCCTTCCTTCCAGTTCTGAAATTATCATTCTCATACTTGCGATTGCTTGGTTGTTTTCATTTGCTTTCTGTGTAAGTGCATCAAGTTTTTCCTCAAGCGCTGATACTTTATCGTCACGTACCTCAATAGTCTTAGCAAGCGTTGTGGTTTGCGTTTTGAGATCATCAATTGATTTGGTTATCAAATCAACTCTAGTTTTTAAATCACTGAGCTCAGCATTTATGGTGGTATAGTTTGCTTGAGGCAGACTCGTAGTTTGATACGTTGTAATATCTGTGTCTTTGCTCATGTTTTCCGTTGAAGCTTCTAAATTTTGCAACCTATTTTGGATTTCTTTTACTTTGTCTTGAACGTCCAAAACCATAGATAATACCTTTTGAACATTTTGATTAACGGAGTTAAGTTGAGCGATTGTTGCTCTTTTTTGGACTTCGTCTTCCACCTTTTTGACTTTATCCTTCAAAGAGTTTACTTCCGATAAAAGTGTTTGATAACTTGATTCCTGAGCAAGCCTTGAAGATATATTTGCTAACTTCAAAGATAGGTCGTCGGTTATTTTTGAAAGTTCGACATATTTGTCAGAGATAGTTTCCAATTTTGCTTCGAGTTCATCGATTCTTTTGTTTTTCCTTTGAATGTCTTCAACTAAGGCTTGCACGCTGGTGTTATCAACAGGAACCAATTGGAGCTCCGTAATCAACTCTTTGATTGACTCTAACTCCAATCTAAGTAGCTCAATTTCGTCTTTTTTAGCATAATTTTCATTTGTTTGGTATTTGTCCTCCAATAGTTTTACCTTTTCTACTATAGAATTTATGGTATCCTCGATACTTGATAATCGTTTTAAACTTTCTTCGAAGGCTTTAATTTCAGCATTTTCAAGGATCTTAGCTTTAAGTTCTTCGATAATCGTTTCACTATATTTTAGTTCGGTAGAAAGCTGCATGCTGGTTTCTTCTTGTTTTACTGAAGTCTTGTCTGAAAGTTTTTGGATTTCCTTTGAGAATTCATCGAGTCTTTTCTTTATCTCTTGGTTTTCGCCAAGCAAATCTTCAAGAGCTTTAGAAACACTGTCCACACGCTGTTTAATAAGTTTAACTTGGTTTTGAATATCCTGGTCACTCTTTGAGAGATTAGCTATACTTTCCTGTATTATGTTGATTTCCGAAAGTATTTTCGATATATCTTCTTCGTTTGGTGGTTGAGGTTGTTGAGGAATCGTTTTTTCTTTAAGTGTTTTAAGCTCTGATATCGAATTCTGGATTTCAATAACTTTTTTACTTAGCTTCTCAACGTCGGTTTTTAAAAGTTCCAGCAACGACACTCTCTCTTTCAACTCTTTAATTTCTGTTTCAACTGTGAGGGTATCTTCAGAGGTAGGCTCCCGGACTTGAAGACTACTTTCAAGTTCTTTCAGTTTGGAATTCAAGGTTGCCTCAAGTTCCTTCAATGTGTTATTTATCTTCGATATCGAATCTGAGAGGGCTTTAGAAGATTTATCGAGGGTTTCCAAACGAGAATTTAGATTTGAGTATTTGCTGTTTAGTTCTTCTAAAGATGTCTTCAAGGACTCTTGAGTTGCACTTAATTTGTCTACTTTTTGATCTACGGCATTAAGAGAACTGTTTGTTTTGTTAAGAGCTGAAACGTAACTTTTGAGATCTTCAGACACTTTTTTCAGGTCCTGTGAAAGTTTGTTTAAGGACGTTCTAAGTTCTTCTATATCGCTTTTGAAATTTGATTTCAGGTCGTTTTGCTCTTTCTTGAGTGTCTCAACAGACTGCTTAACATCTGAAATTTGACTTTGTTGAGGCATGTCAGACAGTCGTGCTTGAATGTTTGTAACTTTGTTATCGATCTCCCTTAGACTTGAATCAAATAAAGAATACAACCTATACAGTAACATGGCAACCTGGAACCTTGTTAGAGTTTCATTTCCTCTAAACGTTCCATCTGGAAAGCCTGACACGATTCCAAGATCTGTAAGTTTTTCAACAGCTTCGTAAGCCCAGTGTGATTGTGGTACATCTTTGTATTCTCCATACAAAAGCACAGAAACAAAAAGGACGAAGGTAAAAACTACCCCTCCCCAAATACTCTTGGTCATATGTATACCCCCTTGGTAGAGATTATGGTACTAATTCTATTTTATTATAACAAAAATATTCTCAATCTTGACAACAAAAACCCTTGAGATGTTTAGTTGTATTTAATGGTTTTGGAATAATGGTACACATTTTGTAAAATGACAACTCAGTTGTTTGGAAAATGCTTTTGTAAAAATTCCAAAGTTTGAACATCCAGTGTAGAAAAATCTCCCGCCTTTATTCTGTCTGCGTTTTTGGAACCAATACCAGGTATTGATGTTAATTCTTCAAAAGTCAATTCAGATAGAGAAACTCTTCTAACCCCCGTTAATGACCTGTGACCATGTCCTACCACAACAATATCTGAAGGTGTATCGAAATCAGCGGGGACACCTATCAAAATAGGGTATGTACCGAGCGGTCTTCCAAACGTGACTTTGCCTTCCTTAAATTCCGGAATGACATTTTCTACAACACACCCAGTAGGAAATACCCTTTTGAGCATGGGTGTGTCCACGTTATTTCTAATAAGATATTTGTAGTGTTCGAAAAGTTGTTTGTTTACCTTTAGTGTTTTCCTTTTAGAGAGGTAATATATAGGAGTACCTGGGAAAATTATTAACTGGCGAAGGTTTATTCTTCTTAGTAACAATCCATCTTCAAGATATTCCAGCAGTTTTTTGTAGTTTATTTCATAAGTTTTCTTTGTCTCACCAAACAGGCCAAATATCAGATTTATTCCTGGAAGTAATTTTGGAATACCATTCTTATCTCTAATTCCTCCGATTTCATTGACAATTTTCACAGCAATATCGATGTCTTCAACTTCACCATCAATGTTGTTCTTTTTTCTAACAATGGGATCAAAACTCTCCACACCAAATGATAAGATGTCTCCTGCAGTGTTGTACTTAACAATGGTTTCAACGATCCTTGCCGAATGAGGAAGATTACGAGAGATGTAGGCAGGATTTGCGTTGTCTGTATGTAAAACCCTAATCTCAGGACACGCTTTTCTAATACCGGAGTAGAGTTCTTCAACAGCTAAGGGGTTTATTAAACCTGCATTCCAATCACTACCAAAAGCAATTATGTTTGCACTCCTTCCAAGTCTAAATGCACGAACACCATGTTTGTACAATTCAGTTATTTCATCAACAATATCTTGAACAGGTCGAGAGAAAAATCTTTTGTGCAATAAGGGTTCCGTACAAAACGTACAGTACGTTCTGCGTTCACAACCTAGTGATACTTCTACTTCGGCAATGATATTAGGAAACCTCGGATGCTGGACTACAATTGCGGCTCCTGTCTGAGAGGCTATTCTTATCGCCTTTGTATAGTTTTCTGAAAGTGTTTCAGAAATCCACTTTCCGATGTCATCAACAAATTCTTCGGCTTTGATATTTGATGTTTCTCTTGCAACTTTTCCGCCAGATGATGCAAACGCCCTTGCAATAGCTCCCATCAATATTCTGTAAGAGGAATTTGAATTGGTAAATACCCTATTGACTTCTTCAGGTGTTATGGGTGTTCCTCCTATATACTTCCCTGGTACAGTAGTGCCACCAATTATAACGACGTAGTCGTAACGAGAAAATGCGTGCCAAAGGTCCCTGGCACGCACATTGTCTATCGTATAATAGTCTACTTCGTATCCCTTTAGCCAAAATGCTCCTGCAACGTATCTAATGTAGGTACTTATGTAAGGTGGAACACCTAAAACTGCTGGTTCGTCAACGTAACCATCAATAATTGCGCAACGCATTCTTAATCTCCTTTGCAACTTTTTCAGATGCTCTAATCAGCTTTACATAATAGCTACCAACTTTAAATTCTCCAGCCAATTTATTGATTTCTAACTCGAGAACTTTTCCTTCTTTGTCATAACCAGAGATTCTTATAAAGTCCTTCCCTTCTGATGTAGTTGCCCAAAGGAAAAACTTTGAAAGGGAATACAGCTCTTCGGGGAGTGGGGTGTCATCCACGAGTTTGTATTTACCAATCAAGCTCTTTATATCGAACTGCTTTGGAAACTTATTTATGTACATAGTCGTTGTTACATCTGCAACCTTTCGAACAACGCGCATTATTTCACCGGACACCACGAAAATTTCCAAGGAAAAAAACTCTTCGACAAATCTGTACACGCCATCTTTTGATATGTCCAATTTCTTGGATTTTATGTACTCGTAGGCAATATCTGAAAGATCCTTAATTTGGAAAGTACGCACCAGGACTTTTGAATCACCTACGTAATACTTATCCTTCAGTTTTACCCAAACAAAAGATTCAGGGCTTGAAACAATAACGACTTTATAATCTCCGCTTTCGTAAACTTCCTCAGAGCGCATAAATGTCCCAGCTTTGCTAGTTTCATACACCATACGAACGTAGTATCCATCAGAGTAAGCAACCGTGGAAAAAGAAATTAGAAAACTAAAGGTAAAAGCGAAAAGCAAACAACTCCTCTTTAGTTTATTTTCATTCACTCTGGCCTCACCTTACTTTCGGAAAAGATTCGAATATTACCAGTCACCATCGCTCGCTATAGCTGTATACCTCAGAGTTTTGAAAAGCAGATCGTTCATGTTGTTCTCATACATATTCTGAATGTTTGTTAATGTTTTAGAATTCGAAGAGATGAGTTTTTGGTTTTCAATTGTTTGCTGGAATGAAGAAAAATTTTGTTTGATTCTAAAAGGTTGTACACTTTCAAATTTTGTGAACAATATTATAAATGCAATAGTAATCACGATGCTCATTTTAAAAAACACTCTTTTCAGCTTGCTTCTCTTTATCTTTCGAATAATCTTTTCTTCCATCAATGGACCAGGTTTGTAGGAATATTCCTTAGCGATAAATTTTGCAACAAGACTGAACTCGCCTATGTGTGTAAAGTTTTCATGGTTCTCCCTGTTCATCGCCTAATGCCTCCCTTAAAAGCTCTCTCAACTGTTTTTTCACATAATGTAACCTACTCTTTATTGTTCCCTCTGGTTTATCAAGTATTTTCCCGATTTCTGCGTAAGTTAAGCCCTCAACTTCCTTCATATACAAAATAGCCCTATCTTCAGGATTCAATTTAGCCAAAGCTTCATTCAATTTTTGCATAATTTCCTCGTTTGACAAGGTTTTTTTAATATCATCTTCAGAACTGACCTGACTGTGGTATTCACTGAACTCTTCGTCATCCGTTGATTGTTCAAAATCAGTCAGTATACTTCTGTGCTTTAGCTTCTTATATAGGTTGTTACATACGTTTATTGTTATTTTGTATATCCATGTTGCTAACTTGGAGTCGCCACGGAATTTTTTGACGCCTTTATAAACTCGAAGAAAAACTTCTTGGATTACATCGTCAATATCATCTGAACCTAAGAAACTTTTAACCAAAGCACCTATTTTCGGAGCGTAGGTTCTATACAGATATCTGTAGGCTTCTTCATCACCCTTTGCCAAGGCTCTTATTAAATTTTTCTCATCGTTCCAATTATTTTGACCATTGAGTTTTTCAAATCGTTCAATACCCAAATTATCCTTGATCTCGGAAGATTTTGAAGATTCCAACTTTCTCACCACCTACAAGAGTTCTAAACACTAAAGCGTTTTTCAAAGCTTGTCCACAGTAGCAGTTATTGAAGAAAACAAAACGCTTTGTTGACGGTAATGAAAAAAGTTCGCTAGCAATCTCTCCTAGCTCAGATTCCGAGTAATTGTAATCATAACGCGTTTTTTCGTCAGCAGTAAACCACTTCGGATTTCGACCATGCAAACGGATATACGTAGAATCTTCTTTTGCATTGTACTCAGTATTAAAAGGATACAAACCAGGCAATTTCGGAAGGTCAACGATAACTATGTGGAGATAAGGACTGAATTCTTTCAGCAAAAGCCAAACATCATCCCTTTTTACCCACGTCGAGTTTCTAAACTCTATGAAAAGTTCAATTTCCTCGCTTGTTATTTCCTCAGCAATCTTCTTCAAAAACTCAACATGTTCACAGGAGTATTTAAACACATACGGAAATTGTGCAAGGTAACCTATCATTTTGCCTTCCTGCTTGATAACAATTGTGTTCTTTATAAAATCCACGATGTTTTCTATCTTTCCGTCGTGTGTTATAGAACTATGGAGTTTTATTGCGAATTTGAAACCTGGAGGCGACTTTCTCAATAAAGATACTATGGTTCTATATGAGGGCATCTGGTAGAATGTGTAGTTTAACTCCACTGCGTTGAACCCATAATTCTGCCAATAGTAATTAAACATCTCGCTGGATTTAATATAATCAGGATACACTGTTCCAACCCAGTCACTGAACGAAAAACCACTTGTTCCGATAAACCAGGTGACACGTTTTTCTTTTTCCTCCATTTTCTTCATCTGACCCTCCAATATTCAACTAAGTAAGGAGGTATATCCTCAACAAAGTCACGTTCAATTTTTCCTGTCCTAAAGTAGTCACTTCGGGAAAAAACGGAATGAGTTATATAAAGCATATCTTTGGCTCTGGTTATTGCAACATAAAACAGCCTTTCTTCTTCGTCAAGTGAACCATCTTTCAGAGCCAAAAAGTGTGGAAAATCACCGGGATTGACACCTATGACAAAGACTATCTTCCACTCTAACCCCTTCGCTTGATGGACTGTTGTCAATGTAACCTTCCCGCCTTCATCTTCGTTTCTATCAAGTTCAGCCTCTCTGGCCTCAGATATTATTAACTCGCTTAAGAATTCCTCTGTAGAGCTGTAGAATGATGCCATTTCAATAAGTCTTTCAATATCTTCTTCCCTGTCTCGAAAATCTTGGTAGTGGTGTTCGAGAATGCTTTGATAGAAACCTTCATAGAAATTTCTTATCTGCTCACTTGGACCTTTACCAAGTGAGTTGTAGATAACGTTTTTCAGCGCATCTATATTAGCACTTTTAACATTAAGACTTAGGAATCGTCCTATAGGATCTTCTGTTGAGGTTATTTCATTCGCAATTTTTTCAGCTTTTACGTCTCCTACGTTTTCAAGCATTTTCAAGATTCTCATCCATGAAATAACCTCGTAAGGATTTTCCAAAATCTTCAAAAATGCTATAACATCCTTTGCATGAGCAGTTTCCGTAAATCTGAGACCTGAGAGTAGTTTGAAAGGGATGTTATTTTTTGAAAGTTCCAGCTGTAATTCCAATGAATGAGAATGTGCTCTGTAGATTACTGCTATGTCACTGTAGTTTGCACCATCGTTCACATGTTCGATAATTCTTTGGGCAACAAATCGCGCTTCGTCAAAATGGTCATAAGTATTAACAACTACGGGTTTTTGGGAACTGTAACGAACTGCCCTTAACTTTTTTGGCACCGATGACCTTGGTATCATCGAATTCACCAGCTCAACTATTTTGTCAGTGCTTCTGTAGTTGGTTTGTATTTTAAACACATTAGCTCCATCCATGATTTCTCTAACGTTTTCAAAACGTGCTCCTCTGAATGAGTATATACTTTGCGCATCGTCGGCTACGACAAAGAGATTGTTGTGTACTTGACTCAAAAGCTGGACTATTTTCAGCTGCAAGATGTTCGTATCTTGAAATTCATCAACCAAAATCCATTTGAACTGAGAAGAAATATGTTCGCGCACACCAGGTTTTTCTTCAAGAAGAATAAGCATCTTAAGTAACAAATCGTCGTAATCTAAGACGTTTTGTTTTTCTTTTTCAATGGCATACTCCTTATATATATTTTCAATCACATCAATGACGTTTACCCATCTTTTTGCACGTTTAACTATGACTTCGTAGGGAGTTTGAAGGGTGTTGTTCATAAAAGAATAGAGTGAGTAAAGCTCGTTTGGAGTTGGAAGTGCTTTACTCATTTGCTTTGAGGTTACAAAACGACTTCTGACCAACTTCATCAAATCTATGGAATCATCCTCATCAAGGATTGTAAAGTTTGGTTTGAGACCTATGCTTGAACCATAACGTCTGAGTAACACATTACACACATGGTGAAATGTTCCTGCGAGCATTCCAGTAAGTTCTCTTTTAGCTACTTTCTGTGCTCGTTCTATCATCTCTCTTGCTGCAGCTCGAGTGAATGTAACCAAGAGTATCTCTGAAGGTTTTACTCCGTTTCCGAGAAGGTATGCGATTTTGTATGTAATTACACGTGTCTTTCCGCTACCTGGACCTGCTATGACGACACTCTTACCAAAAGAGTTTAAAACTGCATTCCTTTGCTCAGGATCGAGCTCGTTCATTATCTCGCTGATTATTTTCTCAGTTGTCTCATTCTTATTTTCTAACTTGTATTCTTTAACTTCTTTGTCTTGATTCATCATCACACCACCAAATATATATTTATTTTCAGAACAATTTGGATAAGAACTTACCGACGTGTCTATAAGGGACGTTCATTCCAAGCTTTATATTGGGTCTGTTATCTCCATGGAAGTCACTTCCTGCGGTAACCACCAAATTGTACTTTTCCGCGATTCTTAATAATTCTTCAACTTGACCGGGCAAATGTGTTGAATAATACGCCTCCACTCCGTCCAAACCTTTTGAGACCAAATACTTAATCAAATCCTCAAGAGTTTCGATGTCCTGAGTTATAGGGTAAGGTTTACCATCGTGGAGCGCTTGGTAGGGATGTGCCAGTATGGCGATACCACCTGATTCTTTTATCAGTTCGATAGCTTCCTCTGGTTTCAGTCTCTTTTTCTCAACAAAAAATAATCCCCCATCTTTTAGATATTTTTGGAACGCCTCGTCCATGCTCTGCACGTATCCTTTTTCCACCATCAGACGAGCAAAG
Organism: Fervidobacterium pennivorans DSM 9078; assembly: GCF_000235405.2. NCBI lineage: Bacteria > Thermotogati > Thermotogota > Thermotogae > Thermotogales > Fervidobacteriaceae > Fervidobacterium > Fervidobacterium pennivorans. The sequence continues at coordinate 1,004,090 of NC_017095.1, read as the reverse complement.
TGAGGTCTACCAATTGCTTTGCCCTTTGCCACTTTTTTTAGTTCTTCCATTGTAACTTTGAATCCATGTTGATTCATCTTTTCAAGAATTAGTTCGTTTCTTTTGTTGCGATATTCGATTAAATCATTTAATACTTTTTCCACTTTTTCTGAATTTTCAAAGTTGTAACCTAGGATATGCAGGCTATCGGTTGGATATTCCGCGCTGATTTCCACTCCTCGAATAAGTAACAACTTTGGGTCTTTGTAAACGGTGTCATCGATTTGATGGAACCCGGTTACTGTATCATGGTCAGTTATTGCCAGCACCTCTAGTCCTATCAGCTTTGCCTTTTCCACAAGTTCCATGGGCTTCAAAGTGCCATCTGATGCTGTTGTATGTGTGTGAAGATCCAAAACCAAGACAATCCCTCCAGATCAGTTTACTATCTCTTTTTCAAATTTCACGTTTTATTATACCACGTTTTGTGGTATACTTAATTAAAGATACCTACACAACAGATAAAATTTGAGAACACTTTTGTAATGGAGGGATTGCTTTGAAAAGAGAAGAAGCACTGGAGTTGCTTAAAACCCACGTATCTAACAAAAACTTGATCAACCACTGTTTGGCTTGTGAAGCCATTATGAGGCGTCTGGCTCGCCATTTTGGACAAGATGAAGAAACATGGGGACTTGCAGGTTTGCTCCACGACCTTGATTATGATTATACAAAAGATAAACCAGAAGAACATGGTTTTAAAAGTGTTGAGATTCTTGGTGATTCCGTAAGCAAGGAAATAAAAGATGCTATTCTTGCACATTGTGAAAAGAAAGCACCGGAAACTCTTATGGAAAAAGCACTTTATGCGGTTGACCCAACAAGTGGTTTCATAGTAGCTGCTGCGTTGATAAGACCTGAAAAGAAGCTCGCCTTTGTTGACGTTCCATTTCTGCTAAACAGGTTTAAAGAAAAAGGATTCGCAAGAGGTGCAAATAGGGACCAGATGAAATCTTGCGAGAGTATCGGGCTGACATTGGAAGAATTTTACTCTCTTGCGTTAGAAGCCATGAAAGAAATAGCCGAGCAGATAGGACTGTAAAGTTTTGGCTTCCATTTTAAAGTGTTGAGGTGCTAGTATGGAATTTACACTGTGGGTCGTTTCCATTGTTTCGGTTTTTGTTGATAATGTTTTCAAAGAATACTTCACACTTGTGCCGTTATATTTTCTTCTTGAATCTCTTCCAGAAATTGATGAGAGAAGCTTAAGGTTGAAAGTAATAAGACTGTTTTTGTTTTCTCTTTTTTACCAAAGTTTTTCATACCAGAGACTGTCGATTATTTGGGTTATCCTAACACTCATCATTATTGTGATAGAATTATATAGAGATACATTTTATTATCCATGGAGCGCATCTTTACTACAGGCGGTTTTATTCTTGCTTCCATACTACTTTTTTGAACCATTTGCTTTACTTTACGGTTTTCTCATAAATTGCGCTTTATTTGTTTACATATACAAAAAACTCGAGTTTGGAGGTGCCCGATGATTATGCAAGTGAGATTACCTGATGGGAGTATAAAAATCTACGATGGACCTGTAACACCGGGTCAAATAGCGAGAGAAATTTCCGAGGGGCTATGGAGAAATGCCGTGGGAGCTTTGGTCAACGGTCAGTTGTGGGATTTGGAACGACCTATTGACTTCGATTGCGAGTTGAAAATAGTAAAGCTAGAAGACCCAGAAGCAGCAGAAATTTACAGACATACGATGTCACATATAATGGCCCAAGCTGTTATGAGAATTTACGGTGCTGACAAGGTTAAACTTGGTATTGGCCCAACTATTGAAAATGGGTTTTACTATGATTTTGACATTCAAGACGCAAAAATAACGGAAGAAGACTTAGCAAAGATAGAAGAAGAGATGAAGAAAATAATCAAAGAGGACTTGAAAATAGAAAGATTCGAGCTACCAAAAGCGGAAGCGATAGAGTTAATGAAGCAAAGAGGACAAGTTTATAAAGTAGAGCTTATAGAAGAAATTCCTGATGAAAAGGTGAGTTTTTACAAACAAGGTGAATTCGTTGACCTTTGTCGTGGCCCGCATCTACCAAGCACTGGCAAGGTGAAGCACTTTAAGTTACTTTCTGTTTCTGGTGCTTATTGGCGAGGTAATGAAAAAAATCCTATGCTCCAAAGAATCTACGGCACAGCCTTTGCTAAAAAGGAAGACCTTGAGAACTACCTGAAAATGCTTGAGGAAGCAAAGAAGAGAGATCACAGAAAACTCGGGCCTCAACTTGAATTGTTCTTTATAAATACAGATGTTGCAGCAGGTATGCCGATATTTTTACCGTACGGTATGACAGTACTTTTGGAGCTTATGAATCTTTCGAGGAAGTTGCACAAAAAATACGGTTACAAAGAAGTGGGGACTCCTTTAATAATGCATGAAAAACTGTGGCGTCAAAGTGGGCACTGGGACCATTACAAGAACAATATGTATTTCACAGAAAAAGAAGAAGTCACCTATGCTGTGAAACCAATGAACTGTCCTGGTCACATACTCATTTACAAAAACAAACCTGTTTCATATAAAGACCTTCCAATCAGATTGTTTGAATTTGGCAGAGTTCACAGATACGAACGTGGCGGGGTTTTGCACGGACTATTGAGAGTAAGGACGTTCACACAAGATGATGCACATATATTCTGTAGAGAAGACCAGGTCGTGGCAGAGGTCACCAATGTTGTTAAATTCATTGACGAACTCTACAGCATTTTTGGTTTCACATACCGTGCGACACTCAGCACAATGCCCGAAGACCACATGGGTGATGAGGCGACGTGGGAAAAAGCTACACAAGCGCTTAGGAACGCTTTGGAAGAAACGAAGGTTCCGTATGTTGTTGCGGAAGGTGAGGGTGCATTTTACGGTCCGAAGATTGACTTCCACGTTAAAGATGTGATTGGCAGAGAATGGCAGTGTGCAACTATCCAGGTAGATTTCCAAATGCCTGAACGCTTCGATATCACATACAAGGATGCCGATGGAACAGAGAAAAGACCAGTCATGATTCATAGAGCACTGTACGGTTCCCTTGAAAGATTTTTCGGTATTCTTATTGAACATTACGCAGGTGCATTCCCGACATGGCTTGCACCGGTTCAGGTTGTTGTGCTACCTGTTTCGGAAAAGTATGTTGATTACGCAAAGGAACTATCAGAAAAGTTTGACAAGTACGGCATAAGGGTAGAACTTGATGACCGTAACGAGACTCTTGGATATAGAATAAGGGAAAACCAAATTAGGAAAGTGCCGTATATGATAATCGTTGGTGAAAAAGAGAAAGAATCTGGAAAAATCTCGGTTAGGACACGTGATGGAAAAGACATCCACGATGTGGACGTCGAAGAATTCATAACAAAGATTTCGGAGGAAATAAATTCCAGAAGTATATCTCTGACTTATTAGTTTGAGCTATCAGCAAAGAGGTGGTGGAAATTTGTTACCGGACGAACTTGTAAAACTTTTCAAAGAGGCATTTGGCAAAGAACCAATATGTGAGGATCCAAGTAAGGGAATTTGTATATCGAAAGAGAACGGTTACATAGTCATAAGAGAAAATGGAAAAGTGATAGCACAATTTGAAGATAACGAACCTGATTATGGTTTCATTCTGCAATACTATGCGAAAAAAGCAGGTTTGTTTGCCCCCCAAGACAAATACATAGAAGAACTCTTGAGGTCACTTTTTGTCAACATAATCGTCTTAACAGAGGTAGAAGACAAGAATGGATTTTCCCATTCTCAACGGGTTGCCAAGCTAGCTGAAGAATTTGCGCGGTATCTTGGCTGGGATGAATCAAATATCCAAGAACTTAGAAATCACGCATTTTTACATGACGTGGGTAAAATAGCCATTGAACAACTGATGCTTTATTCGCCAACACGATTAAGAACATTTGAAGCTCACTACGAGGATCACCCGACGATGGGAACTATTTACCTAACAATACACGAAAGCCTATGGAAATATATCCCAACCGTCAGACATCACCATGAACGATGGGATGGAAAAGGATTTCCGGATAAACTGAAAGGTGAAGAAATACCATACTTTGCAAGAATAATCGCTATATTGGATTACTACGACGAAGTGACGAATTTCGTATCAGCTGATTGGGACAGTGAAATTAAAACTCCACAGCAAGCTCTAAAGGAAATAAAAAGTCTAGCAGGAACATTCTTTGACCCCACAATTGTCGAGCAATTTGTAAATTTTATGAGGGACGTTTACAACATAAATGTCCAGTAATGTTTAGTTATTAGCCATTGTTGGAAAAGATTAAGGTAGGTTGTAACATTGTGTATTGGTTTTTGTAGCTTTTCCAACGTGGCTTCTAAGGGGGGATTTTATGATTTCACCGGTAGCGTTTTGGATTATCTTGGGCGTTTTACTAATGGTTTTAGAGATATTCACACCAACATTTTTCGTATTCTGGTTTGGCCTTGGCAGCTTAGCAGCTGCCATTGTTGCCTACTTTTACGAGAACACTATCTTTGAGCTTCTTACATTTATAGTGGTGTCGGGTATACTAGTTTTGTCCACAAGAAAACTTGCCAAGAAAATAACAGGCGAAGAAGTAAGAAGTATCAATGTTGATGAAATCATTGGAAAAGAAGCAATAGTTATAGAACAAATTGATAATAAGTTGGGAAAAGGCGTAGTCAAGGTAAGCGGTGATATGTGGCGAGCTGTATCTGTTGATGATGATGTAGTAATACAAAGCGGAGAAAAGGTGATAATCGAAAAAGTGGAAGGCGCTCATGTCGTTGTTCGCCCAGTCTTTAAACCGAAAGAGTTTGAGAATTTAAAGGAGAATAAGTCAGATAATTTATAGTATTTCCAAAACCAAAAAGGAGGGGAAAAACATGTATGTCGTGCTAATTGCAATTGCATTTTTACTTCTGATTATTGCAGCAACAGGAATCAGGATTGTAAGGCCATACGAGCGGGGGTTAATTGAAAGATTGGGAAAGTTCAAGAAAGAAGTTAAGTCTGGTCTGCACTTCATAGTTCCTTTCTTCGACAGGATGATCAAAGTTGACATGAGAGAACATGTAATAGACGTTCCTCCTCAGGAAGTTATTACAAAAGATAATGTTGTCGTAGTTGTTGATGCTGTGATATATTACGAGGTAACAGATGCGTTCAAGTCTGTTTACAATGTCAGTAATTTTGAGTTCGCCACTATCAAGCTTGCTCAGACGAATTTGAGAAATGTGATAGGTGAACTCGAACTTGACCAAACACTAACGTCAAGAGAGAGTATAAATACTAAGTTAAGAACAGTTCTCGATGAGGCGACCGATAAATGGGGTATAAGAATTACGCGTGTTGAAATTAAGAAAATCGACCCACCGAAAGACATTATGGAAGCAATGAGTAAGCAGATGAAGGCTGAGAGGACAAAGAGAGCAGCCATACTTGAAGCAGAAGGTATCAGACAATCCGAAATTCTCAAAGCTGAGGGAGAAAAACAAGCAGCGATTCTGAAAGCAGAAGGTGAGGCTGAGGCAATTAAAAGAGTTGCCGAGGCGAACAAATACCGACTTATAGCTGAAGCTGAAGGTCAGGCACTTGCTATAACAAGTGTGTTTAAAGCCATCCATGAGGGTAATCCAACAAATGATCTCATAGCAATAAAATATCTTGAAACGCTCAAGGAAGTTGCTAACGGTCAGGCAACTAAGATATTCCTACCTTTGGAAACATCATCTGTCCTTTCGTCGGTAGGAGCAATAGCTGAGCTATTTAAAGATGTTCAAACAAAGCAAGAAAAGCATTCGGAGGAAAATAAAGAGAAATGATTAAGACATTTTTAAACATAATCTTTGGCTCCCTGATAAGCACGCTTATCGGGAGCTTTTTTGCTGTAGTTATTTCTTTTGGTGTAATTTCTAAAAGACCACGATTTCGCTATCAAACTCTCTATTTTTTCAATGACATAATGACACTCGGGTTACTTACATTGCTTTGGTACTACGTTGACAACTTGATAATTGCCTTTGCACTCTTTGCAATGTTATCGACAGTGTTTCTAATATACAAATTGCTTGTAGGAGTTTATTCCATCGACAGGCGCTTCAGATTGCTCATACTATCTTTGGGCGCCAGCCATAACGAATATTCGCTCTTTATCTTTGAACGTAACCTCGGTAAGTTTTTCGCTAATCTGCTAAAATTTTACGTACTGTGTTTAATAGCTTTCTTAGTCTCTCTAACAAACTATGCCTCCGATATAGGCTTCTTTTCTTTGATTGTGGGACTAATTTTAACTTTATTTCAAGCGGACTAAGGTAAAACAGGACGATGAAAGGAGAAGTGTTACATTATGGATAAGAACTTGTTGGTAAACTATGCACAGGCTATCTTAAAAGTAGGTGTGAACCTTCAAAACGGCCAGAAGCTTATTGTGAATGCTTCAGTAGACCACAAGGATTTTGTTAGGATTCTTGTAGAACAAGCTTACGACCTAGGTGCAAAGGAAGTACTTGTTGTTTGGAACGACACGTATATAACAAGGCAGAAACTTTTGAAAGCTCCCGAAGATGTTATTACAAATGTGTACAACTGGGAAGTTGAAATGGCAAAAAGTTTTCTAGACGATGGCGCAGCTACCATTTCACTTGTAGGCTCCTATGCGGATTTACTCTCAGATGTTCCAGCAAATAGGATAGGAGCTGCTACTAAGGCAAGGCAGATAGCATTTAGGGAAATAATGGAAAGAACAATGATGAATAAAAACAGATGGTGTGTAGCAGGTGTGCCGAATCCAGAATGGGCTAAGAAAGTTTACGGAACAGAAGACATAACTCATTTATGGAAAGACATCCTCTTTATGGCAAGGATAGACGAATCAGGGTATGACAAACTCCTTGCTCATTTGGAGAGACTAAAAAATCGAAAAGATTATCTCAACAATATGAAATTTGAAGCTTTAAGGTACGAAGGACCTGGCACAGATTTGATTGTAAAGCTTCCAAAGAAACATCTTTGGTTGAGTGGTATAGAACATGACGTGAATGGTGTGCCATTCCTTCCGAATATTCCAACAGAAGAAGTTTTCACTGCGCCATCGAAATACGGAGTCAATGGAAAGGTATCCAGTAGTATGCCTCTTGTTTACCAGGGCAACGTAATCGACAATTTCTGGTTTGAGTTTAAGAATGGTAAGGTGGTTGATTTTGGTGCGGCGAAGGGAGAAGATGTGTTAAAGGAACTCATTAACACAGATGAAGGAGCATCCTACTTAGGCGAGGTTGCTCTTGTTGACATAACCTCCCCAATTTATCAACTCAATAGGATATTCTACAATACGTTGTACGATGAAAACGCTGCCTCACACTTTGCTTTGGGTAGAGCCTATCCAACATGCGTTGAAGATTTCAGCGGCGATCCAGAGAAAGATGGTATAAATATGAGTCTTACACATGTGGATTTTATGGTTGGAAATGATAAGATGAATGTGTACGGAATCAAAGATGGAAAGGAATATCTGTTAATGGAGAACGGACTTTGGAAAATTTAGTTATACACCATCTGGTATAATGTTCCTAATATGGTATAATTATATGTGAATAATATCACTAAGTTTCGCTATGAATTTTGTTGAAGGAGGTAGACTGTATGAATTTTGACAAACAGGAGTTTGTTCATGAATTAATCTCGCCGAATGCTTCTAAGATTGTTCTGCTTGTTATGGATGGTATCGGTGATTTACCGAACGAAGAAGGTGTAACACCACTTATGAAAGCGAACACACCAAATTTAGACAAGCTTGCTCAGCTCAGTGACCTAGGTCAGACTATACCTGTTATGCACGGGATAACACCGGGTAGTGGACCAGGACACCTTGGACTTTTCGGATATGATCCCATCAAATACCAAATTGGTCGGGGTATTCTCGAAGCGTTGGGAGAAGATATAGAAGTTGGAGAGCTTGACGTTGTCGCAAGGGGTAATTTCGCAACAATAGATGGTGACATAGTTGTAGACAGAAGAGCGGGTAGGCCATCAACAGAAGAGAGTGCTAAGGTTGTAGAAAAACTGAATGCTAACATAAAGGAAATCGAAGGCGTGAAAGTGACCTTCTATCCTGGTAAAGAACATAGATTTGTCTTAAAGCTTACAGGAGAGGGATTATCCGATAACATTGAAGACGCAGACCCACAAAAAGAAGGGAAACCTATAAAATATACGACAGCTCTTTCGCCAGAAGCTGAAAAGACAGCAAGAATTGTAAATAAACTTCTTGAAAAAATCAAAGAAGTGCTCAAAGATGAACCTAAGATGAACTTTGCACTCGTTAGGGGGTTCTCAAAGTATCCTAAGCTTCCACAGTTTCCGGAAGTTTACAAACTTAGAGCCGGTGCAATAGCGGTTTATCCAATGTACAAAGGTCTTGCAAAACTCGTTGGAATGACCATTATCCCAACAGGTCAAACTATCGAAGACGAGATAGAGACACTAAAGAAAGAGTGGAATAATTACGATTTCTTCTTTGTTCACATAAAGAAAACGGATTCCTACGGTGAAGACGGTAAGTTCGACGAAAAAGTTCACGTTATTGAAAATGTTGATAAAGTTATCCCTGAAATCCTCGCACTGAACCCTGATGTACTTGTTGTAACTGGTGACCACTCAACACCATGTGCGATGAAGGGGCATTCGTTCCATCCAGTTCCGATAATGTTCTTTGCTAAACACACAAGAAGAGGACTTTCAAAAGCGTTTAACGAATTTGAATGTGCAAGGGGAACAATTGGTACAATCCATGCAACTGATGTTATGAACTTAATACTAGCATACTCAGGTAGGTTAGAAAAGTTTGGTGCGTAATAGATATTCAAACTTAAGATAGTATTGGCTGGGGGGAAAGGGTTGGGGGAGAAGCCAAAAAACTATCTTGCGTCTTTTACTTCTTTTTATTACTTTGGTGGAGCAATTATCGGTGCGTTGGTGGGAACTCGTTTGAAGTTCCCACTTTTCTTTTTGGTTTTTCCCGTAGTTTTAGCCCTTTTTAAAAGACCAAAGCTTGGTTTATTTGTCCTTGTTTTGATGTTATCAAATATCATGTTTGTTAATAACCTCGAATTTCCAAGAAAAAACATAGAATTCGTAGGAACCGTGAAAATGGTCCAGAATGGTTCAAGTATTCTTCAGTTGTCATTTTTTGATGGCGAAAGGTGGTGTAAACTTGGTGTTGATGTTCTTGTATATAAGGAAGAACCTCTCGGCACAATAGTATACTTTGTCGGTGAGTTAAGAAAGAGAAGTTCCTATCCAATATATTATGCTAAGACTGATTATTATGCAACAGCAACCAATTACGAATCTTTCACCAGCTTGGTTTTTGCTCATTTTGTAAAGTTCAGAAAATTTACAACTTACGTTGATCCTTTTTATCAAAACTTATTCGGAAATTCTTCAAGAGATGAGAATTTTATCAAAAGTGGATTATTTCATATATTCTGCGTTTCAGGTATGCACGTATCTTTGCTTTATTTATTCACCTCATATGTTGTAGGAGTTTTGACTTACAGAAAATGGTTGAGGATAGTTCTTTCTCTGTTTTTGCCTACGGTTTTTGTGATTGGATCAGGGTTGGGGTTACCCTCATTGCGCGCATTGATAATGCTGTATGTTGCAGGATTACTAAGGTCTCTTGATTACAGGATAAATACCGTAAACATCGTTTCACTTGTCGGGACGGGCATGGTGTTGGCGAATCCGGAAATTGTGCTTTCGTTATCTTTTTATATGACCTTTTTTGCGACTATTGGCGTTTTAATTTCTGAAAATAATCTCTTGTCAAACATTGGAGGGTTTCTCGGAAGTGCTCCGTATGTTTCGATGATAAATCCGGTGAATCCTTTTTCCATAATAGCTACTATCTTAGTTTCAATACCAGTCCAGGTCCTATTGTTTGGACTAACGGTTAGTTATCTTCTCTTCACACTTAAATTGTATTACCTCAGTTCGCTTTTGCTTTATGCGTTAAAACCTTTTTCCTGGTTCATCGAGACGGTAGCTATCATGTTTGCTAAATTGCCATTGATACCCCAACATCCAGTAATCACTTTTGCATTTGCCACGTCCTTTATCATTTATATAGGCTTTGTATTTGAATCAAAAAAACAAAAGCAGGAGCTATCTTGAAAGACACTCCTGCTTTTAGTTTGATTAATTTTTTGGCTTTAGCTGCTCACTTCTTAGAGCATTTTGGGCATAACCCCCTGAACTTCAGGTCAATTTCTTCCACGATGTAACCTTTATTTTTCAAAAATTCCACGTACATACTCATTACTTTATCGGGAGAAAGCTCCCCCTTTAGTTCGTATATTCTGCCACAAGAATTGCAAATAAAATGTGAATGTTTTCCTTCCCTATCAACAAGTTCGTATCTGTATACTCCTTCTCCGAATTGCAACTTTCTCAGAAAACCGAGTTCGACCAGTAAATCTATAGTCCTGTAGACTGTTGCTTTGCTTACATTGAGCTTTTTGTTTAAAAGATATCTATAAACCTCCTCAGCACCCAAGTGTTCACTATTGGTTTCTACGAAGACTTTTAAAACTTGTTCTCGTTGTGGAGTCATCCTATATTTCCTATCTCTTAGCTCTTTTTTTAGATTGTCGACATGCATGTTATCGCCCCTTTATTCTACAAAATTGCAGAGTTTACGCGTTCATAACAGGTTTAATATCTATCTTCCAACCTGTTAACTTCGCTGCTAATCTTGCGTTTTGTCCAGCTTTTCCTATCGCAAGCGAAAGTTGATTTGGAGCGACAAGAACTCTTGAGGCCTTTGACTCATAGTCCAAAATTTCGACATCAATAACCGAAGCAGGTAAGAGCGCATTAGCTATCAATTCCTTCGGGTCATCTGACCATTTTATAATATCTATTTTTTCCATTTTGACTTCACGTAACACCGCTGCTATTCTTGAACCTTCGTGACCTATACAAGCACCGACAGGGTCAACTTTTGGATCCTTTGAGGTAACAGCTACCTTTGTCCTAACCCCAGGTTCTCTTACAACTTTGACAATTTCTACTATTCCCTGCTCAATTTCTGGGACTTCAAGTTTCAGAAGTCCCACCACAAACTCTGGGTCTGTTCGGGATACTATAATTTTTGGACCTTTTTTGTCCTTTTTGACTTCCCTTACGTAAACTTTTATCAAATCGGATTGTTCGAATTCTTCACCTGGAATCCATTCTTTCTTTGGAAGGTGTGTTTCAAGCTTTCCAATTCTTATGTCCAACCATTCAGGAGTAACCTTAAGGACCTCAGCAACAACCACCCTTCCAACAAGTTCTGAATACCTTTCGTATTGTTTTTCTTTTTCTATTTCCCTTATCTTTTGGATAAGAACTTGCTTGGCTACCTGAACTGCAAACCTTCCAAGCTTCTTTATATTCATCTTCTTTTTAATAATGTCCCCAACGACTGCGTCTGGCTTTATCTTCAATGCTTCCTCAAGGGAAATCTGAAGATTTTCGTTTTCTACCTTTTCTACAACTTCGAGTAGTTGATAAGCCTCTATTTCTCCTGAGAGCCTGTTTATGACAATTTCGACATTCCTTTCACCTGTTTTGTTCTTATATGCACTCATAATAGCCTTTTCAAGAATGCTTATTGATTCGTCAATAGATATACCCTTTTCTTTTTCTAACTCCCTAAGCGCTTCCAACAACATTGGACTGTTCATGCTTTACCAACCTCCTATGCCAATTTTTTTAATTTTTAAAACATATCTACTTCCAGGTTTGCAGACTTGATATCATTATAGTTGATAATGACTTCCTTACCCTCAACTTCTAGGACTATTGTTCCGTTTTCCAGATTGACGCCTCTTATATACCCCTTTAAAGTTTTATTTGTCTTTACCTTTGCAAGGCTTCCTTCAAATCTTTTGAAATCTTCGATACTTCGAAGGGGTCTATCAAGTCCCGGAGAAGATACTTCCAAGTAATACCTACCAGGTATCAGGTCATTTGAATCAAGCTTTTTCTCTATTTCGTATGAAACAAGTTCACAATCTTTTGTACTAACATAATCATTTAATTTGTCTATAACAATTGTGAGTACCCATCTGCCGGATTGCATCTTATACTTTACGTCGAAAAGTATTAGTCCGAATCCTTCAACAATTGGTTTTGCTATCTCAGATACCCTTTTTTCTATTTCCTTAGGACTCAAACTCATTTTTTCACCTCCTGATAAGCTTACATTAAGATAACCGAAAAACCGGGACTAACGTCCCGGTTTTGATGAATTCTTTCAAGACTACCTAACACTTTCTGGCGGAGAGGGTGGGATTTGAACCCACGGGTGGTTTGTGGCCACCGCACGCTCTCCAGGCGTGTGCCTTAGACCCCTCGGCCACCTCTCCTGGGAAGCTCCGAATCCTTACCAAGCTTACAAAGTCCTACGTAATTATACCATAGCTCGATTAAAAATCAAGAGTTTTCATTCGTGGCGATCCGATGAAAGAAGTTATTACCAAGTGACAATACTTTTGTAGCCATGTTTTTTCAAGGTAAACTTTATCAAAAAAAACACATTAATTAGGCTTACGTTGTGTTATAATAAATACCAGAGGTGAAGAGAATTGGTTGATATACTTTTGAAAACGATAATGTTTGTTCCGAAATTTGGTGTACATTCTCTGCAAGTTGGCTTTATTGCATCAAAAATAGGTAAGCAATTGGGGCTTGATGAATTGGAATTGTTTTATTGTGGTGTTCTCCATGACCTTGGGGTTTTGACATCGCATAAGGGTGTTTTACTAGATGACATTAACAACGAATTTCTTATTAAAGAGGATATCCCCACGTTTGAAGCCCCTACTAAGGATCACACACTAATCTCTGCGTTTGTGGTCTCAAAGATATCGTTTCTTTCCAAAAGGTTTCCAAATTTATCTGCAAGTATACTACTCCACCACGCCTTACCACATTATCTGAACGAAAGTTCAACAAGAGATATCGCAGCTAATGTGGTATCAATCAGTGAAGAAATATCTAAATATGTACTTGTGAACGACGAAGAGATGACCTATGACGATTTTATTGTCCCTTTATCCGCAATAAAAAACAGATTCTTTGATTTTGTATACGACGCTGCACTGAGTGTTTTGAAACAAGAATACACAAGGTGGATGCTTTACGATATTAAGGCCGGTTTTAATAGGGAAAAGCTTATACAAGACTACTACATACAAGAGGCTATGAGTTTTGAAGAAATTGTTGAAATGGGAGCGGTTTTGTCTTACATAATTGACTCAAAGAGCGAATTTACACGAGCGCATAGTTGGCGAGTAGCTAACTTGGCGGGAGCTATCGCAAAGGAAATCTTGCTTAAGGAAGAAGAATTCTTCCTTGCTGGTCTGTTCCACGATATAGGAAAAATAACAACTCCGATAAGTATTCTTGAAAAGAAAGGAAAGTTGACAACTTCTGAGATGGATATAATGAAAAAGCATGTTTACTATAGCTATCTCATACTTTTAAACCACCAAAATGAACCGTGGTTTTGGCCTGCTGTTAGGCATCAGGAACGAGTTGATGGAAGTGGTTATCCTTGGGGACTAAAAAGGTCTGAAATGACATTTAAGGATAAGATTCTGCAGGTTGCCGATTACTTTGTGGCAGTGTTAGAACCAAGACCTTATCGAGGTCCTAACACCCCTGAAAAGGCTTTGGAAGAAGTACAACGTGCAGTTTCTAACGGGGTCCTTGACCCTGGACCTGTAAGCATCTTGAAAGAGCTTGTTTACGGTGGATTCAATTTTGAAAGTATTGATTTTATGTCATCTATCCTGAAAGACATAAGTGATTTTGAAAAAAGTTTAACAGAGTAAGGCAGGTATAAAAGAAGGGTGGGATTTTCGGTATGAGTATTAATTTAAGGGAAATCAAAAGAATAGCCATTATTGGTGCAACAACAAATCCTCAAAAGTTTGGAAATATTGTTCTAAAGGACTTAAAAAAGAAAGGTTTTGATGTTCTGCCGGTTAGTCCGAAATACGATTTTATCGAAGGGATCAGAACATACAAAAGTGTTGATGAACTACCAAATGATGTTGATTTGATAGTTTTTGTTGTCCCGCCAGAAGTGGGGATTGAGGAGCTTAAAAAGGCTTACAACCGTGGATTTCGTAAATTCTGGTTCCAGCCAGGTGCAGAGTCAAAAGAGATAATTGAATTCTCAAAAAACTTATCAGATGCAGATTTTTCTTTTATCAAATGCATCATGGTACAGACAAACTGGTGAAAGCTTTGGGATGTTTACATTTTGGATTTCAAATACTCGAAGAGGTGACGTAATTTGACTTCCGAGATTTTAGAAAAGGTTCAGAAGGTTTTTGCTAATATAAGTGTAAAAGAATTCATGACCAAAGATGTAATTTACGTAAAGCCAGACAGAACGGTTGCACAGGTAAAGGAAATACTTCGGCTGAAAAGAATTTCAGGAGTTCCTGTTGTAGATGATAACAATATTGTAGTTGGTATAATAAGCATAGAGGACATCATCAAATGCCTTGAAAATGGTACACTTAACGAAAGTGTGAACGAACACATGACTAAAAATGTGGTTTGCTTAAGTGAAGATGCTACGTTGCAAGATGTCATTAAGCATTTTGAAAGATATCGATACGGCAGATTTCCGGTTGTTGATGCTCAGGGGAAGCTTGTTGGTATTGTTACAAAAAACGATATCCTTGCCGCAGTCGCTACCAGACTTGGTTTGCTTTATCTGCATGATGAGAGACGAAGAGAAATACTTGATCAAGATGTTTTGAGTAGGTCTTTGGTCACTGGTGAGGAAATTGACAAAAAAGGGGCAGATTTTTATTTCAAAATCGACTACTTCGATGTTAATTTAGCTGGTATAGGTGCAGCTCAATTGAAAAAGTTTTTGATAAGTAAAGGCATACCAGAAAAAGATGTAAGGAGAATTGCAGTAGCTACTTACGAAGCTGAAACAAATGTGGTTATACATAGCGGGAGCGAAGGTGAAATATTCTGTTTCTTAGCTCCAGATAGGATTATCGTTAGAGTGGAAGATAGGGGAAAGGGTATCGAAAACATTGAATTGGCAATGAAAGAAGGTTATTCAACGGCACCAGATTATGTGAGAGAGTTGGGGTTCGGTGCTGGAATGGGTTTGCCTAACATGAAAAGATTCTCTGATAAAATGGTTGTGCTCTCGGAGAAAGGAAAAGGCGTAGTCGTCGAAATGGTTTTTTATTTGAGTACGAGTTCTTAGGGACTTCAAAAATGCTCTGAACGATTTTTAGAAACTAGCTTGTCTAAATAATAGAGAAGTGTTGTAAGTTAAGTTTGTTTTGATTATCTGAGTCATACGATACTACAAAAACTCGGGAGGTGTAATTATGGATAACACATTAACGTGGGTTTTGGTTGGGGTTCTTGTTGCAACAGTTGTTGTTGGTGGGATTTTCCTTCTCATGCCAAAGGATAAGTACATCGAAGTCGATGGCGTAAAAGTGTGGAAGATTCCAAACGATGCGGAGATTATTTTTGTTGACCAGTCAAAGGCATCAAGTGTGAAGACTCTTGTTCAAAAAGGACAACTGATAGCATTTGAAGGCGAGGCACAAGGTTTGGGAACAACACAGGACAGAGAAAAGGCAAAGATAAGGGCTTATCAAAAAATTGCAGAATTTTTGAATGCAAAGGTTACAACATTTGCGCAACTAGTAGAAGGTCAGCTCCAAAATGTGCAGGTATCCGGCAGTAAGAAACAAGAGGTAGTGAGTGCATCAGTGGATGCATACAAAAGAGTAACGGAATTGTTTGCTGAAGGAAGAGTGTCAGGTGCCTACGAATTTGCAGCGTGGAAGGTTAGGAGAGACAACCTGGTTTACACATACGTGCTACTAGTGTACGACCCAGCTCAGATTTTGAAATTGATAGAGATTGATGCTTTGGTGCAGCAGAAAGTAGACGAGCTTGGAAAACAAGGGGTTAATTTCTTTGAGAACTTGAATGCAGTCTTACAAGAAGCAACTAAAGGAACACCGATGGAAAGGAAATAATAAGGTGAGTTGCGATGCCCCCTGCTATAAAGCAGGGGGTTGTTTTATAGGAGTTTTTAAAGAGGAGGTATTCGTATGGATTCGACAACAATGTTGATAATTTCGGCTTTGTTGATAGGTATCCTAGTTGGAGGTTTTTTTCTCTTAATACCCGAACTTGAAGTAAATCAACCTGATACATCGTCTGCTGTTAAGACTATGGAGGACATAAATAAAACAATAAGCACAGCTACGAGTCCCGGCACTGCCCAAGAGCAAGTTCAGCCACCTCAAGCAACACAGCCATCACAATCTTCTCAGTCTTCGTCACAACCTCAACAATCTCAGCAATCGGTTCAAATATCACTACTACAGCCTCCAGCACAGCTTTCAAGTGCATATATTGAAGCCTTTGGTGAAGGTTACGGGAAAACAGAATTAGAAGCGGAAGAGATAGCCAAAAACTATGGACTCCAAAAGCTGATTGAACAACTATACGTGGAGGTAAAATCTTCCGCTGTATTAGAAGAAAAGCTTGCAACGATAATTCAGGATGGGAAAGTAAAGGAAAGATTCGAAAGTCAATATGAAAGGACAATTCAAACGAAGTCAGAAATGGAATTACTGGGGGTTTCTTACAGAACTACAGAGAGGAAGAAAGTTGGAGACCAGTATTATGTAAAAGTCCAAGTATATATAGAGGCTGAAAAGGCAAAACAGCAATTAGAGGCGTTTCTTGCTATAAAACTTGCTAAGTCGCTGCTTGACTCTAAGATGATATTTTCCGCAAAGGCTATTGCTGATAAATACGAACCTCTTTTGTTAGCAAATACTTTTCCTTCAAAGACTGCAGAAGAACTGATTCAAATTGTAAATGATATCAAAAAGAGATACGATAGGATTCAAAACCTCATCGCTAGCATAAACTCTGCACGAGTTACTGACAAGAAAAGTGCACTAGAAGTGGCTAACTATTTGAACGAATTGTTTTCAATGGTTAATGACTTACCGCCTGGTTCCGTGGATGTTGACAAACTTAGACCGTTTTTGAATGACGTGAAAATATCGATTAAAGGACCTCAGGATGTACTACTTGGAGAACAAGTCAAACTTGAGATCTTTGTAGAACCCTCTCAGGTAAAATCGTTGTGGGTTTTCGGGGAACAGGTTGAAACTCAAGATTTGCTAACACTTAGTGAAGGGACTGCTGTGTTATCAGTTATTGTTAAATCCAACACATCCAGAGTAACAGTTTCACTTGCAGGTGTGGTAAATGCTACGTGGACTCCAGGCAGTGTTAGGGTTAACCCTGAGATATTGAAAACGGTCTACAAAACAGATGCGGAGTTAAAGATTTTAGCCGGTGGGACTGCTAAGATAATATCGGACCAAAAGTTAATGCGTGAGAATGCTTTGAAGGATGCTTTGGTAAAAACTATAAAAAAAGCTGCGTCTGATTTACTTATTGGTAGTGAGAGGGAACTGTTGGACATTCCATTAGATGAATACATTCTCACCAAAGTTATTGGAGCCATCGACTACGAAATATCGGCAACGGGAGAATACGCAGGTTTATATTATGTCCTCGTGAGTTCAAAGATTAAGAAATATGATTTTGAGAATTATATTAAAGAAGCTTTGAAAAATGCCCCTGTCGGCTTTGCATTGGTTCTAACCGAAGGGGATAAATTAGGATACGTCGAACCTGCGATAATTGATGGATTACTGTCTTCTGGTATTAAGCTCGTGTCTAAAGACTTCTCAAGGAAAATACTGGATGTACAGGCAAAGAGTAATCTGCCACCAAACGTGCTAGCAAAAGTAACAGCGTTGAGTGCAGCAAGGTACTTGATTTACGTGATTGTTAACAGTGCAACAACGTACTTGCCCGATTACAAAGTTTATTCTGTCAGAACTTTGATTACAACACATATTATTGACACTATAACTGGTAACATACTTGATACTGTAAGATTTGAGGAAGTTAACACAGGAGCAACTGAGCAAGCGGCTTTGTCTAAGACAACATCTGGTCAAAAGTTCAAAGAGTACGTAAATGCTATCGCAAATTCTCTTAGATTCGAAAACACACAAGTCTTTGCTGTTTACAAATACACATTTGTGCTTGAAAGAGCAATCTACGGCTCAATTTTGCTTGATTACCTAAACGCGAAGTATGATAAAGTTAGAGTTGTTGAAAAGACCGATACAAAATTGATAGTTGAAGTAGAAAACGTTCCTATGGCTGATATGGAAAAATTCCTTTCCACAGTTGATGCTCTGAAAATTAAGAAGATATCGGATTTTAATTATCAAGTGACTAAGTAAAATTAATAAAGTAATTAATAAAGTTTCCTCTCAGGGAGGTGTGCTCGTGTGATATTTGAAAACAACTGGGTTTTATGGACTGTAGTAATAGTATCGGCATTATTGGGAACGTTTTTTCTTTTTATGCAACTTCAACAAGATCAATATCAATGGATAACTGCTGACGGATATAAGATTCAAAGTATTCCCAAAGATGCTACTATTGTCTTTGTGAACAATAGTATGGAAAAAAGGGTTGGTGAGTTATACAAAGCGGGAAGATTAATCGCCTTTGTGGGCCAAAGCATAGGTGCAGGCATTGACACGGTAAGTGCAAGAGAGAAGGCAAAGATTAATGCATACAAAGAACTTGCTGAATATTTCAATATTAGAGTGCAAACTTTTGCAGCACTTGTTGAAGGTCAATTACAAAGTATTTCGAATTCAAAAGCACAAGAGGTTAAAAGCATCGCTCTTGAAGTTTATAAGAGAGTAACGCAGATGTTCTCTGAAGCTCAAATTTCCGGTGCTTATGTGTACGCAATATGGGAAGAAAGAGTGGGGTCACTCATTTATACTAATGTATTGCTTGTATTTGATCCGGAAGGTGTTATCGAAGCTCTTAAAGCAAATAAAGAGATAAATAAGCAGATAGAAGAACTTGGAAAATCAGGAGTAGATTTCTTCAAAGCACTTAATTCAATAATCGAGGAAGCGAAGAAATAATCAAGTACAAAGGCAAAAAATAAAAAAGCGGGATGGTTTGTATTCCACCCCGCTTTTTTGGTTTATGCATATTTACTTTTTTATCTTTACTAACGGTTGGATGGGACCAAAAGCTTTGAAAGGCCACACTCTTAAAATAGGTCTGCCAACAACGCATTCTTTTGGAACGAAACCGAAATATCTGCTGTCTAAACTTTGAGAAGCATTATCTCCCATAAAGAAATAGAAACCATCAGGAATTTTTACATATACCTGTCCGTTTTCTTCCCATACATAGTCCGAAAGTTTTATGCCATTCGGTTGCAGATACCGGTCTACAAAAACCGTGTAATCTATACCATAGGGTACGGGATCAAGTCCACCTAAGATACTAAAGACAATATTGGCTAGCTCTGTTCCTTCTTTAGACGCGAGTTCAAAAAGAAAATTTTTGTATTGGGTTTTATCGTTCTTATACTTACTCGCTTCAGCTAGGTATTCCCACAGCTTCGGATATCTAAAAACACCCTCTCTAGTGTAATTAACATCTTTCAAATGCTCGGGTATCTGGCCGTTGACGAATAGCTTCCAGTTTCCGTCCACTTCTTTCAAGGTTATTACGTCTCCTTCTTTAGCGACCAATCGTTTCACATACTTTACCGAGCCTTTGAACTGTTTCGGTGTGAATAAATCCATGAATTTATCAAATGCTCTAAGCATTTGCTGAGCGCGTTCATCCGGGAACGGAGTATAAAAGACAACAATTTCGCCAACTTCTGGTTCACGCGCAGAATACGTTATCTTTTCAACAAAAAGACGGTCCCCCACGTTTATCGTGGGGACCATTGATGGAGTGGGAACAAGCATTGTTTCAAATACGAAGACTCTTATGATTGTCGCAGCAACGATAGCGTATAAGAGTGTTATGACTATCTCTTTTGCTAAATTCTTCCCTTTATTCAGTTTGCTGTTCTCAGATTTTTTCTTTGAGGACATTTTATTTTCTCTCCTTAATCTTCACCTTACCCTTGACATTTCTGAGATAATAAAGTTTTGCCCTTCTTACACGACCTTTTCTGAGAACCTCTATTTTTTCGATGGTTGGAGCGTAAAGTGGGAAAATTCTTTCGACTCCGATACCACCTGCAGCGATTCTCCTGACCGTAAATGTTTTGCTGATACCAGAACCTCTGATGGCAATAACTATACCTTCGTAAGCCTGAACTCTTTCCTTGTCTCCTTCTTTAACTTTGACATGAACTCTTACTGTATCGCCAGGTCTGAATTCTGGAACTTCTTTCAGTTGACTTTTCTCGATGATTCTAACAAGGTTGTCCATGCTCATATGTATAACCTCCTTTTCAAATTCTTATTTTTCCGTTTTTTCTAGAACAGCCTCTCCGATTAATCTATCTAAGATTATCGCAACAGCTGCTCTGACTGATAAGTGGTTAAAATCACTTTTACCACGGATAGGTTCTAGGGAATAATCGCACATATCTTCTAATTCCTTAGGCATTCCCCATCCTGTTCCAAAGAGCAACAAGATAGGTCTTTGCTCATTTAGTACAATTTTCCTGCCCTCTTCATACGTTATAGTGTTTGGTCTGACCTTTGCCGAAGTAAACATCATTATGGGTTTTTGACCTTCGTTTCTTTCTATATCTTCTATCACATCTTCAACATATGATTTGAGCTCGACTATAGACAATGCATCCGAACGGTTGGGATTGTAAGTTTTCCCGAATCCGTCAGTCCAATAGCCAAGGACCTTTTTTACTATATCTTGCTGAGCAGGAAGATGTGTCACGACGTAGTATTTTTTTATGTTGTACGTCCTTGAACTACGAGCTATGTCGTGGATGTCAAGGTTCGTAACTGCGGTTGTTATAATCCTACCATCCCTACCAAGGACAGGATAGTGAATTAGAGCTGTATATATTTTATCGAGCATCCCTTATCAGCTCCCTGAAAAGGCTTATTAAAGCCTTCTTGTCCAACTCATCGAAATCGTGTTTCATAAATATATCCGGTCTTTTTAGCATCGTCTTTTTCAGTGATTCTTTCCGTCTCCAAAGTTCGATTTCTTCGTGGTTACCACTTATCAAAACTTCAGGAACAGACATACCGTCTATTTCCCTTGGCCTTGTGTAATGTGGATGGTCCAACAAATTGTTGTAGAAAGAGTCGTTCTTAACAGATTCTTCTTCTACAACACCCGGAACAAATCTTGAAACTGCATCGACAATAACCATTGCGGGGAGTTCTCCACCTGTGAGTACATAATCACCTATTGAAATCTCGTCGTCCACGAATTTCATAACACGTTCGTCGATTCCCTCGTATCTTCCGCAGACGATTACAATCTGTTCTTTGTTGGCGAGTTCCATAGCAACTTTGTTGTCGAGTCTTCTACCTTGAGGAGAAGTGAGAATAACATAAGCTTTCCCATAGTTGCTTTGAAAGAACTCAAAGAAACGAAAGAAGGGCTCAGGTTTCATAACCATACCTGGACCGCCACCGTATGGATAGTCATCCACTACCTTGTGCTTGTCTGTTGTAAAGTCGCGCAGGTTGAATATATCGATGTGTAAAAGACCATTTTCAACTGCTTGGGCAATTACCCCGTATTCTCGTATGACTTTTACAAAATCTGGAAATATGGTGACGATACCTATCCTCACTCTAACCACTCCGGCATCTTCACATGGATTTTCTTTGCCTCTTTATCTATTTTTGTAACATACCTTTCGATAACTGGTATAAGGACCTCTTCTTTACCTTTCTTTACTACTATTACATCGTTGCTTCCTGTTTCTATAACATCTTCCACGATGCCAACAGAGTTCCCGTTTTCATCTATGACCTCGCAATCAAAGAGTTCGAAAAAGTAGTATTCGCCCTCTTTCGATTTTGGGAAGAACGACTTATCAACATACAGCACGAAACCTTTGAGTTTTTCCGCCTCGGATATGGTATTAACACCAGCTATGTGGACTATGAAATAGTCATGAGCTTTTCTGCTTGTTTCAATGCGTATATAAGCAAATTTTTTTTGAGACTCGTTGTAAGCAACGACTTCCGTGAGTTTTGAAACAAGCTCTGGCATGTTTGTGAAAAGGTGTAGTTTTAGGTCGCCTTTCAGCCCATGGGTGTTACTCAATACACCAAGGGCCACCTTGTCTTTCAGTAACTCTTCAACTCTTTTCATCATCTTATCACCTTCAGGATGAAGTCAGAATCATCGGCCATAGCAGACAGCAAAATTTTGATTGATTTAATAGTTCTCCCATCCTTGCCGATAATCTGACCCACATCCTCTGGATGCACAGAAATATCGAAAACCTTTTTTCCGTCCTCTGTGTATTCAACGACTACTACATCATCTGGATGTTTAGCGATCGATTTGAGGACGTACTCAAGAAAATCCTTCACACTTATGCCTCCTTCTTGGCTTTGGCAGCTTCAAGTTTTTCGTAGAGGCCTAATTTACCAAGCAGTTTAGAAACAGTCTCGCTTGGTTGAGCGCCTTTGAGCATCCATTCAACAGCTCTGTCGATATCAACTTTAACTTCGTAAGGTTCTTTAAGTGGGTTGTAGTAACCAAGACTTTCAATGTAAGCTCCATCTCTCTTTTTCCTCTGGTCAACGACAACGATTCTGTAGAATGGTTGTTTCTTCTTCCCCATGCGTGTAAGTCTAATCCTTACCACCAACAACACCTCCTAAGCTTCCTTTGTGATGAGATTTATTGAATTGTATCTCTTAAAACTTCAAACCTCGAAGACCAAATGGTAATTTTCCCTTTTTCATCATTTTCATTAATTTTTTCATTTCTTCGTATGACTTCAGTAGTTTGTTTATATCCTGAACAGTAGTTCCACTTCCCATTGCTATCCTTTTCTTCCTACTTGCATTCAAAATAGCTGGATTGTCCCTTTCTTCTGGTGTCATTGAATTGATTATCGCCTCAATTTTTTTAAGTTCTTTCTCACTGGTGTTTAGGTCAATATCCGGGGTTCCAGGTAACGCTTCGAGAATTTTTTCAATCCCTAGCTTCTTTATCTCTTTTATCTGTTCCCTGAAGTCTTCAAGCGTGAACTCGGCTCTCATAAATTTTTCACCCATTTTTTTCATCTTTTCTTGGTCAAGTTCACGCTCAACTTTTTCAATCAAAGAAAGCACATCGCCCAGACCAAGGATACGATTCGCTATTCTGTCCGGATAAAATTCATCGAAATCGTCGATTTTTTCACCAACGCCGACAAACTTGACGGGTTTACCTGTAATGTACCTGATAGTAAGAATCACTCCGCCGCGTGAATCACCATCTAATTTTGTAATGACGAAACCTGTTATATTTAGTCTTTCATTGAAAACCTTGGCTGAATTTACAGCATCTTGTCCAGCCATAGCATCAACAGTTAAAAGTATTTCATCAGGGTTTACCATTTCTTTTATCTTTTCGAGTTCTTCCATCATTTCATCATCTATGTGCAAACGTCCGGCTGTATCAAGGATAACTACATCATATCCGCTATCTTTGACAGTCTTTATAGCTTCTTCGACTATTTTCAGTGCGTTTTTCCTGTCTCCGGTAATGACAGGGACACCGATCTTCTTTCCTAACGTTTCAAGTTGGTCAATTGCCGCTGGTCTGTAAGTATCTGCTGCCACTAAAATTGGGTGCTTTCCTTGTTTTTTTAGGTAGTTAGCAATCTTTGCAGCACTTGTTGTTTTTCCCGTACCTTGCAAACCTACCATCATAACGTAAGAAGGATGATGGACAAGCCTGAATGGTTCTTTTTCACCAAGCAGTTTTATTAATTCATCCCTGACAATCTTGATAAACATCTGGTCCGGTGTCAGTGATTTTAAAACTTCTTCACCAAGTGCGCGTTTTTTTACATTCTCAACGAACTCTTTGACAACTTTGTAATTAACGTCAGCAGCAAGAAGCGATGTTTTCACGATTTGTATCGCTTCTTCTATATTTTTTTCAGTAATTTTGCCTTTCCCGGATAGCAACTTAAAAGCGTTTGATAGCTTATCTCTTAAACCTTCAAACATAAAATCACCCCACCACACTCGTACAAAAAATATAATACAGACTCGAGCAAAAAAATCAATTAACTAGACAATACTAAAGTAACATAAAAGGAAATTTTATATGAATTTTAGGTATCAAACAATGTGTGGGTTTACTTAACACACATAATTTTTGTTACAAAAAAGAAATATAAATTGCTCAGGGTGCAGTGATATAATTTGGAATGTACGCTGTTTATCGTACTTTATATTTGCCCTGTTAAGTAATAAATTCGAAGCATTTTTCGAAGGTTTATTATAACATCTAACGGGGGGAATTTTTTGATTTGGCTTGTTAATACTTACACATTCCTTGTAGGTTTGTCCAGAGCATTTTACACCGCTCTTTTTAACTTATACTTAAAGGAAAACCAAATTACTAACCAAGTTATTGGAACCGCCACTTCCTATTACTCTTGGGGACTTGCCTTTGGTGGTTTACTCTTTGCAAGCTTATCTGATAGAATTGGAAGAAAGAAGACTATCCTTCTTACAATGCCCATCTATACTTTATTTGGGCTGTTACGTCTTCTGAATGTTGGCGTAGTAGGATGGTTGTATGCTGTTTCGTTCCTTTTCGGTTTTTTTGATACCTCTGTTATCATGCCAACTATAACTGTAATAGAACATTCTGATGAAAAAAAGAGACTGAGGAATTCAAATATAAACTTTGCGATAGTTCTTCTAACAGGTGTAATCGGTTACTTTGGTGCGGGGGTGCTAGGAAAGTCGCTAGGAATTTTCCCCACGCTTGTTTTGTCAATGATATTAGCTTTTGTCTCTATTGTTCCAGTTTTTGCGTTTCCGAACGTTAAGGTCAGTAAGAAAAGAAGAAAGAAACAAAGTCTTATACTAACTCAAAGAACAATGCTCGTCTACTATTTGCTTTCTGGTGCTTTGGTAAGTCTTGCAGCTGGTGTCTTTATAAACTTTGGAAACGTCATATTTTACGATTTGTTCAAGTTCTCAACTTTAGCAATTACGACAGTTCTTGCTGTATCCCAGTTATCAACTGCTGCAACATCGTTGTTTTCCCACAAACTAACGCTTAAATATGGGTATAAATTAACTTTGTTCTTAATATATCTCGGTGTTACCCTGCTTATATTTATGATGCCCGTATTCATGCTAAACCCTTTTGTTTTTAGCATGGCTTACGTACTCAGGTATGTGCTAATAAACATTTCAACACCAATGTACATGGTTTTCTGTTTGTCTTACCTTCCAAAAGCGAGTTTAGCAACCTATTCAGGACTTAGTTACTTTCTTAATAACGTCATGAGAGCTTCCTCGGCACAACTTTTCGCAAGTCTGTCGAAAAACGGGGTAACAGATTATGACAAACTCTTCTTTGTATCAGGTTTCTTCTACTTAGCTAACACTCTGATAACTTTACTTGCTTTTTATTTAATGTATAAACTCTCTGAAAAAGAAACTACATCTAGCAAGGAGTTAAAGAAAGAAGAGCATGTAAAAGAAGGAAGGACATATCAAAGGAGATATTATTTCACTTATAGGCGTTCTAAAAAGGCCAAGAGTACAAAAATTAGTGTGCATTTCCATAACACACGATTGTCAAGAGGCAGGTTTAATTCAGGCAAGTAAATCAAAATAATGACAAATATTTTTTACTCATATGATTTGAGCATGGGTTTTCTTTTTTTCAATTTTGTGATATAATAAATATAGTTTTTCTTAATTTTTTAGAAGGATGTGATTATTCATGGGTATTAAAAGTGGTGACAAGGTGAAGGTCCATTACACAGGTATGTTTGAAGACGGCCAAGTTTTCGACAGTTCTTATGGCAGGCAACCGCTTGAATTTGTCGTAGGTGCTGGACAAGTTATTCCAGGCTTCGAAGAAGAAATTCTGGGATTAGAAGTTGGAGCTAAGAAGAGATTTACAGTGCCTTATGAAAAAGCTTACGGACCCGCAAGAGATGATTTGAAATTCTCGGTTCAGAAAAACGTTTTACCCGAGGATGTTAATGTTGGAGATTTGCTTGAAGTTCATCAACCAGATGGTAATGTTTTTGTTGTCCGTGTCGAAGAACTTGGTGATGAAGTTGCAATTCTTGATGCTAATCATCCTTTAGCTGGTAAGAATCTTGTCTTTGAAGTTGAAATCTTAGAAATTTCTTAGGCTCTCTCGATTAAGAGTTTATTATGATGGCTTTATGCGGGTATGCATCTTAGTTGAAGGAACCTATCCCTACATAACTGGAGGAGTTTCCTCTTGGATACAGATGCTGATTGAAAATATGCCTGATATTGAGTTTGACGTTGTCCACTTGGCTCCATGGAAGTGGACACGTTCTTTTGGTTATAAACCACCAAAGAATCTGAAATATATATACGAATACCTTCTCTTTTCAAGCGACTTCTCGAAAACAAATATCGCTTTTGATGAAAGGGAATTGGTAAGATACGTCAGACAACTGATAGAACTAAAAGAAGAAAGAGCAAAGTATTTTGCGAACATTCTAAGGGTAACTGCAGGCAAGCACATTGATTACTTGTTACTTAGCCGAACTTTTTGGGACTTTTTGAACGACATATACATTAGGTACTTTCAAGAAGAAGGTTTTCCTGGCTTTTACTGGACTGTCATAGGTTTCATAGTCCCCATTCTTGGTGCAATCCAAGCCTTGCCTCCGAAAGCGGATATCTACCATTCTACTACAACAGGTTACGCCGTGTTAAGCGCTCTCACTGGAAAGTATTACCACGGTGGGAAATTGATAGTCACTGAACACGGTATATATCACAGAGAAAGGGAAATAGAAATTACGAAATCAAAGAGTATACCAGAAGTGTATAAAAAACCTTGGATAGAAATTTTTAAACTTATCAGTGCGACCGCTTATGCAGAGTGTGATGCCTTGACCACCCTCTTTGAAAAAAATCAAATCTTTCAATTCGAACTAGGGGCTGATTTTAGAAAGATGCGTGTTATACCAAACGGTATAGACATTAAAAAATTCTCAACTATAAGGAAAGTTGAACATGATACGTTTAATGTAGCGATGGTTGGAAGGGTGGTTCCAATAAAGGATGTGGTAACTGGCATAAAAGCATTTGATGCGTTAGTCAAAGAAGTTCCAAATTCGCGACTATACATTATTGGACCAACTGATGAAGATGAAGAGTATTATCAAAGGTGTGTAAATCTTGTTGAACTCTTAGGTTTAAGCGGAAAAGTTATCTTTACGGGGAAAGCCAATGTAATCGACTACTACGGAATGATGGATGTGTTATTGATAAGCAGTATATCAGAGGGTCAGCCGTTGGTCCAGCTAGAGGCTATGGCTGCGGGATTACCTGTTGTTGTTACAAATGTCGGTAACTGCCCTGAGATTGCACTTGATCCAGATGGACAATCAGGTTTTGTAGTGGAACCAAAAGATTATGTTGCTATGGCGGAAAAGCTAATTATTTTAGCTAAAGATAAAGCTCTTCGTGAGACTTTCGCTCAAAACGGCAGACGTGTGGTAAGTCAAAAGTATACGTTAGAACGTATGATAAACTCTTACCGTCAACTCTATGAGGAGGTTTTAAGTAATGCTTAAAGTTTTTAGAAAATGGCTTTTTACTATCAGCTTGATTTTTCTGATAATAATAGAGTTTTCCAACATAGAGGGGAAAGCTTTGCTACTTTACAAAGGTTCTGAACAAGGCTATGGTTACAATATTTTAATGAAATACTTTGCACCGGTCTTGAAAGAACTAATAGAAAGCTACGATGTTATCGATGTAGAAGGTGTTGATTTTCCTAACATGGACCTTCAGCAGTACAATTTGATAATAACATGCTATTACAGTCCTCAGATGAGGGAGGCAAAAAAGTACCTTGAAAAACTCACACATTTTTTGATAAATGGTGGGAAAATTCTAATTGTAAACAACTTGGGTGCAAGTATCGATACGTCAGGTTCAAATCATCCTGGGCTCGCTGAAATTAACTCAGTCTACAACCTTTTAGGTATTTCATACACCTTCAGTTGGAGAAAGGCAAAACCACTTTACGTAGATATAAACAGCGAATATGTAGCTGCGGGAAGTTTAAAGTTCGAAAATTTACGTGATGTAGAGCAATTTAAAATTATAAGCCCATATGCAGAGAGTTTGATTAAAATAAAGACAGAGGATGGAAATACATATGACATGGCTATCCTGAGCAACCTTGGAGGGTTAATCAGCTACAGTTACCTTTTCGACGACGAAGGAAAGGTCACGCTCAATTTATACTTAATAATATCAAAACTTCTTTTCGGTGATAGCGATACTTTTAGGTTTTTAGTAGTCGGGGAGGATAACCTAGATTTAAGGAAAGCTTTCGATTATACTCTTTTAAGCTACGATTGGAAAAGTGCTGTGGTCCCGGTTTTATCGATTTACGACGTAGTAATTCTTGTCAACGGTGTTTTTCCTGTTTCAGACCCCAGGTTATTGGAGTATACTACAAATGGTGGAACTATGGTTGTAATTGGTAGAGGAGATGTTCAAAAATATATACCAGATTTGATAGTTGATAATAATGTTTTTCCAGTGCCAAAAGATTACAAATTTCCCTTTTCAAAATCTATTTCCGTAAAAATGCCTCCGAATGGTGCAATAAATCTTGTAACTTCCTCATCACAAGACAGCCTTGTGTGGAAAATTAACCTTGGACTGGGCCAGGTCATATTCTATCCACTTGATTTGTTGAAGAAAGAATATCGAGGTTTACTCATCCAAGTTATCTTGTCACAACTTCCAATATCAATTCAACCAATAGTAAATAGTTGGTCAATGTTCATTGACGATTTTCCATTGCCAGCTTACAACAGAAAGTTGGATATAATCACAAGGGAGTTTGGGGATATAACGGACAATGAATTTTACTACAATGTATGGTGGCCAGCGATGAAGCAATTATCTAAAGAGTTCGGTATAAAATATACGACATTCTTTGTTGCCAACTACAATGCATCAGTTACTTGGCCTTTTAGCTTCCAAGAGTACACAAACACACCTCAACAATTGCTCGCTCTAAAAGAATTACTTAATAGTAATTTCGAAATAGGTATACACGGCTACAATCATATTCCCTTAACGGCTGACCGGTGGTCAGCAGAACAGCTAGATTTGGTTTTATCTATTTTCAAGATATTCTTGAGGAACACACTTGGTGAAAGTTATATTCCTTATACTTACGTGGCGCCTGATAACATAATAGACTTGTTCGGGGTAGAAAAGTTGTTGAAGTCCTTCCCGAGTATAAAGGTCATAGGGACAACCTACAGAGGAGCAAACACACTTTCAGAGTTTGAGATATTGTTTGATAAGGTAGTTGTAGTACCAAGAACTACGTATGGATATTATCCGGAAGACAAACTCATTGCCAATTCCGTATTAGCACTCATGTCACTTGGTACCTATCAGTATTTCTTACACCCAGATGACCTGTTCTCAAAAGATAGGAATCCTGAGGCCAAAACATGGAAAGAGATGTACGAGAGTCTGAGAAACTTCCTTGCTACTATGAGGCAGTATTATCCTTTTCTTAGAAATCACTTGGCATCTGAAAGTGGAGATGCTATATACACTTTCTTTAAAGAACGCCCAATTATAAAAAAAGAATCAGGCAGCATTTCTGTCTTGCTACCTATTGGATATCACCTTCCAAGATACTATTATGTGCGAGTTTCGGGACCCTTTACACTTTACGGTGGGAAAATTGTGTATTCTTATGGAAATTTAGTAATTGTTGAACAAACAGAAAATAAGATGGAAATACGAAAATAGGAGGTTTTATTTGTGCAATATAGGTTTATAGCCTTAGACTTAGGTGACGACATTGACATTAAGAAATTGATGCAGGAAAAATCATCGCATATTGAATACATAAGATGGGAAGAGCCGTTTAAGTTTAAATACGCGCAGGGAACTGTTTACGTTTACTCATTCGGAGCCGTAGTTGGATTGAATGTACCTAGCAATCAATTTAATAGCCTTGTTTCTGAACTTGATGAATATGTGATTGGTAATGTGAAGCACACAGCGACAGAAATACTTGAGGTGCTAGTTAACAAAGATACAAAAGACAGAGAAATCGAAATTTCGGAAGATAGAGTTTACGTATCACGAATAGACGAAGGCGTGCTATCAACGGTTGCTTTCGTTTTAGCTCAGAGTGTTTCTTTGCACAGGATAGAGCAAAAAACAGATCTTCTAATAGACGAAATCGAGAAATTCCTGTCAGAAAAGGGAAAAGTAGCGAAAGGCAGAAAGGCTTTAGGACTTGCAATGAAAATATTAAAAACAAGACACGAGATACTCTCGGACGTTATGATACTTGACAAACCTGATATTGCCTGGGAAAACGAATTGTACGACCAGCTGTATCAGAAACTTGCCAGGTATTACGAACTCTCAAGAAGATACAAAAACGTGACAACGAAGTTAGACCATGCCTTTGAGGTTGCAAGCGTTCTCTTAGAGATTCATAGTGAAAGTAAAGCAAATTTCTTAGAATGGATGATTATACTTTTGTTTGTTTTAGAAATCGTAGTGATGCTTATCGAGAAACTCTTTTGAAAGATTTTGCTTTTAACAAACAAATGGCTATAATATTACCGCACATCAAAAAAGGGAGGGATAACTATGAAACGATACCTTGTTGTACTTTTGTTGTTAGTCAGTTTATTTGCTCTTGCGGTGAAGATTACGTTATTCCACATCAATGACACCCATGGACACGCTTGGCCATTTACAGACTCTGCTGGAAATATCATAGGTGGTTTTTCAACGGTTGCTACAATGATTGATGCAGAAAGGAAGGTTAATCCCTACGTTCTCTTCCTACATGCAGGAGATATAAACACAGGGGTTCCTGAATCAGACTTATTAAATGCACTGCCTGACATATTTGTCCTGAATAGGATGAAGCTCGATGCTATGGCGGTTGGTAACCATGAATTTGACAAGCCAAGAGAAGTGCTTTTGAGACAAATCAGCTGGGCAAAGTTCCCATTTTTAAGTGCAAATATTTACAAAGATGGAAAGCCATTCTTTACACCTTACATAATTAAAAACATTGGTGGGGTTAGAGTAGCAATTGTAGGTTTTACAACCGAACACACAAAGATACTTGAAGGTCCAAATTCTGAAGATTTGGAATTCAAGAATGTAATCGAAGTTGCAAAAGCACTGATTCCGGAAATTAGGAAACAAGCCGATATTGTAATTGCATTAACGCACCTTGGCATTGGTCAAGGTTATTCGGAACTTTACACAACCGCTGACCAATTGGCTCAGCAAGTTTCTGGCATTGATTTAATAATCGATGGTCACAGTCACACAAATCTTTCTCAACCTATAGTAGTCAACGGAGTTCCTATAGTTCAGGCATTCGAATGGGCAAAGGTGTTGGGCAGAGCTGATATTTACTTCGAAGACGGGAAAGTTACGAAAATAGAATGGCAAGCAATACCTGTGGTTCAGGCTAAAGTTGTTGGAAAAGATGAGGCAGGCAAAAATGTATACCAGGTAATCACTCCTGAAGCAGCATATGTAAAGACGGCTCTCGATTATTTCAAAAAACTCGGCGGAGCGAAACTCGATACAGTAATTGGTTATACAGAAATCCTACTGAACGGGGAAAGGGCAGATGTTAGGTCCAAGACAACAAACCTTGCTAATCTTATAACAGATGCTATGCTTTGGAAAACAGGGGCAGATGTGGCACTTACAAACGGTGGAGGAATAAGAGCTTCCATTAAGCCTGGAGAGATTAAGATAAGAGATATCCTAACAGTGCTCCCCTTTGGAAACACATTATATGTGCTGGAAATGAAAGGCTCAGACCTTCTCAAGGTCTTTGAATATGCTGCATCAGTTCCAAACGGACAGGGTGCGTTCTTGCAAGTTGCCGGTGCAACCTGGAAAGCAGAAGGAGGAAAACTTGTTGAAGTGCTCATCAATGGGGAACCGATAGACCCAGAAAAAGTATATAAAGTAGTGACCAATAACTACATGGCATCAGGTGGAGATGGATACACAATGTTGAAGGGACAAAAAGGATACGACACGTTCTATGTTATGGCTGACGTTGTAGTTGAGTATATCCAAAAGGTACTCGGTGGAAAAATTACAAGTTACGACGATAAACCAAGAGTTGAAAGAAAATAAAACCACAAAAACTAAAATCTACGGGCGGGATTGCAACCCGCCCTTTTTTATTTTTTCACCCTTAGATAGGTTGTGGCTGATATTAACTTTCTTTGTAAAATATTGTATAATGAATTTGAGGTGATGCATATGGAAAGAAAGTATCAAATTTTGGAGCTGTTGAAAAAAAGTAAGACGCCAGTTAAAGGCAAATATTTAGCAGAACTCTTTAATGTAAGTAGACAGATTATAGTTTCCGACATTGCACAGTTGAGAGAAGAAGGACATAGGATAGTTGCCACAAGAGATGGTTACCTCTACGATGAAGGAAACAAAGTGCGCAGGGTTGTCGCTGTAAAGCATTCCTCAAAGGACATATACGACGAGCTTAGGCGTATAGTCGAAAACGGAGGAAAAGTCTTGGACGTTATCGTAGAACATCCTGTATATGGAGAAATTATTGGAAGGATAGATGTTTCTACTCTTGACGAAGTAGAGAAATTTGTTTCTCTATTAGCTGCAAGCGGTACAAAACCGCTTTCTGAAATTTCAAATGGTGTACACCTTCATACCATAGAAGCCCCAGATGAAGAGACTATGGAAAAGATTCTCAAAGCAATCAGTAAATACAGACTCTCAAAAGGTGATACAGAGAAGAATGAAAAAACAGAGGATGATGAGTAACTTATCTGACGGGGGGTGCTAAGATGGAGGCGTTGTTAATAGTTGACCTGCAAAATGACTTTGCAAAACCAGGCGGTGCTCTTTATTTTCCGGGTGCCGAGAATGTTATCTTTCCAATTGTTGAGTTAGCAAAAGAATTCAAGAAAAGAGACTTGCCGATTATATATACAAAAGATTGGCATGAGGACAACGACTACGAGTTTGATATATGGGGTGTACATTGCTTGCACGATACAAAAGGAAGCGAGATTGTTGATGAACTGAAAGACGTATTGCATGGATATGAAAAAGCCTACGAAATAAAGAAAAGCAGATACTCCGCATTCTACGGAACAAATCTTGAGAACTTGCTCAAAGAATTGGATATTAGAAAAGTTCATGTTGGCGGACTCGTGACTCATATATGTGTTCTGTTTACTGTTGAAGAGCTGAGAAATCGAGGTATAGAAACAGTTGTTTATTCTAACTGTGTGAACAGTTTTGACAAAGATATGCACAATTTTGCACTGCGTGAGATGAAGGAAGTGTTGCTGGCAAAGGTTATTTAGGCAGTTCCTGAAACCGTAATCAATCTTAATCCAATGTTAATTGTACTTATCTAAAAGTATGTTAAACTTACTTAGCATGAGCATACGAACATAAAATGCGTAAAAATATTGTCCACTCCTTTCTCCTTGCGTGTGAGGTAAACCACCCAACACAACCTGACAGGTAAGACGGCAAGGTGAGGGGTGGAAATTTCTAAATCCCGCAGGGAAGAAAGGTAGGAGCAGATATGAAGAACACAGATATTACGAAAAGCGTTGAAAGAGGAAGTGGTTTCGAAGTTTTTGGCTTGAGTAAGGAAACACTCTCAGCTATTGAGAAGAAAGGTTATACACAACCTACTGAAATTCAGAAGTTAGTACTTCCCGTAGCTCTTGAGACTGATAAAGATATAATTGCTCAAGCTCAGACAGGAACAGGGAAGACAGCGGCATTTGCGATACCAATACTTGAACTTGTCGACTTTAAGGTAGATAAGAGTATCAAAGCGTTGATAGTTACACCTACAAGAGAGTTAGCGCTTCAGATATACGAGGAGATAAAAAGCTTGAAAGGGAATCGTAGGATTAAAGTGGCCACAGTTTATGGTGGACAATCGATGGAACGACAACTTAAAGACCTAGCAAGAGGTATAGATATCGTTGTTGGAACACCTGGAAGATTGCTTGACCATATAAATCGTAAAACGCTCGATTTGTCCAATGTAAAATACTTGGTATTAGACGAAGCTGACAGGATGCTCGATATGGGATTTTTGGACGATGTGCTTGAGATAATTAAGCAAACACCGGAAACGAAACGTACATTCCTTTTTTCGGCAACGATGCCAAAGGAAATAGTAAGCATTGCAAGAAAATTCATGAAAGATTACGAACATATCTCCACGGTAAAAGAAGAACTCACAACTGAAAATGCAGAACAACTTTACTTCGAGATTGAAGAAGATGATAAATTACCGCTTTTGTGTAGAATAATTGATATGAATCCTGAGTTCTATGGTATTGTCTTCTGCCAGACAAAAGCCGAAGTTGATGAGATTGCTAGGAAACTGTCAGACCTGGGATATAACGCAGATGGATTGCATGGTGATTATTCACAATCTCAAAGGGAACGAGTGCTCGATAAATTCAAAAAAAAGCAGTTGAACATACTTGTCACTACGGACGTTGCGGCAAGGGGAATAGATATAGAAGGTCTCACTCATGTTATCAATTACTCTGTTCCAAGAGACCCAGAATACTACGTACACAGGATAGGTCGAACGGGAAGGGCAGGCAAAAAGGGACTTGCAATTACATTCGTAACAAGGAGCGATTACTACCATTTTACAAGAGTAAAGAGATTTACAAAGGCAAAGATAGCGAAAGATAAAATCCCTATGGTCGAAGATATACTTAATAGGCAACTAGAAAATGTTGTCAATACAATCAAAAAAGAATCATATGTTTCCAATGAACTCTTCAGACAAGTTGCTCAAAAACTAATTGAAGAGATGGGACCTACAGAGGCGGTCGAGATGCTGCTTCATACGCTTCTAAAGGAGAAGATAGATGTTACCCGTTATGGAAACATTAAATTGAAGGATTTTTCAAAACAATCAGAGAATAACTCGACTGTGAGATTATTTGTGGCACTAGGTTCTTCTAAAGGTTTGGATAAAAAGAGGCTTGTTGAATACATATCCGAAAGAACGGGTATTGAACCAAAAAACATAAACAATGTGCGAGTCTTTGAGACGTACTCATTTATAGATGTTAACGAGGCTGATGCAGATGTTATTATGAGGACTCTAAATAAGAACACAGGAAAGAGTGGAAGATATTCGAAATCATCCAAACCATTGGTTCAGAAGGCACGAGAAAAGAAGGTGAATTAACGGTGTTTAATCAAAAAAGGCTCGCACAAGCGAGCCTTTTTTGATTATCAATCACTTCTGACATTCAATTGTTTCACCTGGTTTCATAATAACACACCTGACTCCCATTTTCTCGACTTCTGTTTTAAATTTTTCCGGATCCGCTTTGATAATGTCCCACGTGTTGTAGTGCATTGGAACGACTACTTTAGGTTTTATCATTTCAACAGCTGTTATCGCGTCTTCAACGTCCATAACAAAATTCCCACCAATTGGTAGGAACGCAAGATCTACACCTTTAATTAACTCCATCTCCTTTGTCAATCCCGTGTCACCTGCATGGTATATGGTTTTGCCTTCCGCTTTTATCAAAAAGCCACATGGATTACCTCCATAAATAACCTTGTCTCCGTCATTTATGCCGGAACCATGGACGGCAGGTGTCAGTTTCACTTTGCCGAATTCAAAATAGTAAACTCCTCCGACGTGCATTGGATGAACCTTGCAATCTTTTGACTGCAAATAGTGGCATAGCTCAAAATTCGCAATTACAGTGGCACCATACTTCTTTGCCAGTTCTACAGTGTCACCTAAATGGTCACCATGACCGTGGGTTACAAGGATGTAGTCTAACTTTGGTAGTTCAAATCCCTTTGGATAAGCTGGGTTACCGCTGATAAATGGGTCGATAATTACGTTGTACTTCCCTTCAATTTCGCTAATCAATACTGCTGCATGTCCTAAGAATGTTACCTTCATACTTTTCACCCCCATCCACAAGTTGATAATGTTAACTAAAAGTATTGAAACTTTCCAAAAACCGCATTATCCTTATAAAGAGGGGACACCCCCCAACCAACTCTCGACAAAGGAGGTATCCCGATATGAACAACTCAACGCTCTCTTGTCCAAAATGCGGTTCCACCAGCTTATACAAAAACGGTCATGACAAATACGGTAACCAACAATTCCTTTGCAAACTCTGCCATCATTCTTTCAAACTCTCCCATTCTCAAAAACGCAAAAACTTCCCTTTCCCTTATCCCAAATGCACTTCTTGTGGTAAATCTATGCAAATTTACAAAGTCCGTCGCTCTTTCGTTGTCTTCCGTTGTAGAGCTTGTCGTACCAAAGATAGAGTACCTTTTAACCTCCCCGAACCAGTCACCCTTATTCCTGAGAAATTTAAATATTTCCGCTTCCCTATCTTTTTCGTCTTAAAGGCTTTTGTTTTGTATATGAAACACAATATGTCTTATCGCTCTCTTGCTCATTCTCTTAATATCAAAGTATCTCATGTCACCATATACAAATGGGTTATTAAATTGTGTACTTTATTCTCTGTACTTTTTCCAACATTTACCATCGAAAATGTTTTCTCAGTTCATGCTGATGAAACTGTTCTTGTGTTCAAAGAACAAAAGTACTATGTTTGGCTATTAGTTGATCACGAAACTAACTTAATTCTTTGTTGGCATGTCTCAAAGTATCGTGATATGGGACAAGTCAAAGTATTGCTCGAGAAGTTCTTTGGTAATTCAAAACCTAGAAACATTGAACTTATTACTGATGGACTTGGTGCATATGAAAGTGCAGTAAAGCTGTTGTTCAGAAATATCAATCACGTAGTGGTACCGCTCGGTAAAAACAATCAATGTGAATCTAAGTTTTCATTGTTGAAAGACTTTTTCCGACTCAAGCGAGGGCTGAAGAATACGAAGAACTTAGCGAAATATATTCAAGGATTTTGTGTAGTGAAGAATCTTTGGAAAACGCACAATGGCAATATCAATCGCATTCTTTCACAATTACACTCTTTCATCACTACAAGTTAACACTATCGGACTGGCTGACATCTTTTTTTATCTGCATACCTCTGATTATCCAAATTAAAGAGGCTAAGACAAAGAACGCACTTGGTGGCATAACCATAACCGTCCACTTTGGGAACGAATTAGGCACAACTTGAAAACCAAGGATTGTACCAAATCCCAGAAGCTCTCTAAAAAACGCAACAACAACCAAGACGAACATGTATCCAAGACCTGCTGTAAAACCGTCCCAGAACGAAATCAGTGGTTTGTTCCCCTGAGCGAAAGCTTCCGCACGCCCCATGATTATACAGTTCGTAATAATCAAACCAACATATGGTCCAAGCGCTTTACTTACGTCAGGAACGTAAGCTCTAAGAACTATATCGACCATAATAACGTAGAACGATATGACAAGCACTTGTGTAATCATCCTGACCTTTCTTGGAATTAAGTTTCTCATAGCGGAAATTGTAAAGTTGGAAAGAGCGGTTACAAGTGTAACGCCGATAGTCATTATAAGTGTGTTTTTCAGATTATTGGTAACAGCAAGTGTGGAACATATACCTAATATTTGCACAATTACTGGGTTTTCTAACCAAAAGTTATTTTTCAATATCTTTTTGAAATTGGACATTTCAGTTCACCCCCAGTAACGATTTAAGAACAGGTATATACGTTGCAATTATCTTTTCTATAGATTTAGATGTTAACGTAGCGCCAGTTATTGCATCAACTAGTCCATCATCCTTCGAGTCAGATACCTTCGCAGTTGACACCACTATCTTATCATTCACTATCGCTTCGTTTCGAAATTGTTCTTTGAACCAACTTTCCTCAATTCGACCTCCGAGACCAGGTGTTTCACTCTGTGAGATAAAATCTATTCCTACGATTCTTGAAACATTGCTATCAACAGCTAGCACGCCTGAAATATTTCCCCACAGACCACTTCCGTTAAAGAGAATGGCATAAACTGTCTCACCATCCACTTCCGAAGAAAACAGACTGTATGAATCTTTCATTTCCACTGTAATTTTTGATTTGAAAACATTAATGGCTTCTTCATCGTTCTCATATGGGATGCCCATGGCATTAAGAACAGCCCGAACCATGAACAATTCTTGATTCTTTTTCACTTGCTGTGATGTCATAGCATTTAAACCAGAAAGGACAATAAGAAAGACGAATGACACAATGAATGTGAAAGTCACAGTGTAAAATTTACTATCCCTATCGAATCTCATGCTTCCACCTTCTTTTCAGAAGCATCATTGTTTACGCTCTTTACTGGTTTTTTAACTTTTTTGTCCTTAATAATCTCATCGAGAAGAGGAGCAAACATGTTTCCAATCAGTATTGCAAAACTCCATCCTTCGGAAAATAAGGAAAACGTTCGAATAACTACTCCAGATAAACCTATAATTATTCCATATATCCACATTGACTTAATTTTCTTGGGTGCAGTTATAGGTTCTGTTGCCATGAAAACAGTAATAAAAAGCAAACTTCCGGAAAGCATTGCAGGAATTGTAGGTAACGATTTTGGAACGTTGAAAAGATCCAACAAAAAAGTAAGAAGCACGGCGGAACCATAAGTTGAAATCATCAATCTCCAGTTTGCAGTCTTTGTCCATATCAAATAAATTGCCGCCAATAATATGAGTAAAACGGGTGCTTCACCCATGGCCCCAGCCCGCCAACCAAGTAACAAATTCAATAAATCCACATTCTGACCATCTCTGAGAATTTGTAATGGAGTTGCAGAAGTCGCTGCATCCAAGCCAAACAAAGATGGCTTGAACCAACCAGATGTCATATAAAGTGGGAAGGTTATGTATATGAATAATCTACCAACGATTGCAGGATTAAAGACGTTCCTACTAAATCCGCCGTATACCTCTTTTCCAAAAGCCACACCAAAGGCGATTCCTATTATTGCAACCCAAAAGGGGACAGAAGGTGGCAAAGAAAGCAAAAATAACATAGCTGTTACAAGAACTGCCTCGCTCACAGGTTTGTTTTTACGTTTTTCAAACAAGTATTCGACAAAGATAGCTGTGAGAAGAACCCAAAACCCTAACCAGATAACACGCAATCCATATGCAAAGATGGAAAACATCAGAATAGGTGTGAGTGCATAGAGCATCTTCCTCATCATAGGTTGTTTCTGGAATTTTATAGGACCTGTGAAGCCCATTCTCACATCCCCCTTTTTTGAAGGAAATTATGGCATAACTGAAGATAATAGCTTGATAACATATGAATACACAATTAGAACCACTAAAATTATACCACGTTTTTAACACAGTCTAACATTATCTATTTGAAAGTTTAGGACAATGTTTTAAAAAGCACGGTTTCTTGTAAATTGTGTTTTGGAAAATATTGATTTTTTCACACTTTTAAAACGAAAGTAGCTCTAATTACCCTGTTCTAAGTGGTTTAATTAAATTTTTTTATATTGTTTGCTGTATGGTATACTATGTAATAATAGTGTAAACATATCTCTGCTTATATTTTTAAAGAATTAAAGGTTTAATCAGTTTTCTAAGGTTTTTTGTTGGAATAAGTCCAAAGTTTCCAACATTCAACTAGGAGGTGAAAGTATGAGTAAGTACAGACCGATTTTTGTCTTAATGGGTTTAGCTATCTTTACAAGTTTTTTATTTGCTGGGCATCTTGATAAGTTTTTTAACATTCAGAAGTTCAAAGGAGAATACAAAATAATTTCCTCTGAAACCTTGCAGAAGACTTCAGGATGGATTTCTGTGGAAGGTGTTGTATATAACCTTGGAACTTCCGCACCAGCTAAAAAATTTGTCACGTTATCAGAGGTAGATCCAAAGCTTCTTTCAAACGATAAGATTGTTGGAATTCTTGGTGTTACGATTTCTGAACTTTCGAAGTACAATGGAAAAAACGCACCTATAATGGTTGCTGTTAACGGGATAGTTTACAATCTTTCTGCTTCAAAATCATGGGCAGGAGGAACGCATAAAAATAAGCACGTTGCTGGTCAGGATTTGACTTACGACATCTTAAAACTCTCACCACATGGCATTTCCAAAATAAAATCGTTCCCATCCTACGGTGTTCTTGTTTTCACCCCAGATGAGCTGATTAAATACGACGGAAAGCAACAAAAGAAAATCTATGTTTCTGTTTATGGTATCGTTCATGATGCTACTCAGTCAAGAAAATTTACAGGTGGTGAACATTATGGTCATGATATGGGAGTAGATCTCACGAGTGAAATACTCTCGCTTCAAGGACATGTTAATTTGCTCAGCAAGTTGTATCCTATTGGATTATATGTCTTCAACGACGAAACCATCTCTAAATTTAACGGAAAAGATGGTAAACCTTTTGTTATTGTTGGAGATCTTGTGTACGACGTGTCCAAAAATGCACAAGGAATAAAAGCAGGAACGGTTTACAATGGTCAACCTCGCAAAGAGTGGTTAATTGTGGGATTTATGATGAACTGAAAATAACTTAAGCGGAGTTGGGAATAGATGGTGTACAAAGTACTCGGATTTA
The DNA here is from genome assembly GCF_000235405.2 of Fervidobacterium pennivorans DSM 9078. Classification (NCBI taxonomy): domain Bacteria; kingdom Thermotogati; phylum Thermotogota; class Thermotogae; order Thermotogales; family Fervidobacteriaceae; genus Fervidobacterium; species Fervidobacterium pennivorans. The sequence goes on along the minus strand of NC_017095.1, from coordinate 963,301 downwards.
TCCACGGTTATTTAGCTTTGGGAACGATAAAATTACACACTGGTCTTATTCTTTGGATGGGTATACTTTTTTGCATTTTTAGGTTTCTTGTTTAAAAACAAGGTTGGTAAGAAGTGGATAGTTTACAACAGAATTTTTGGATTTATCTTAATTGGACTGTTTTTCTTGCATTATTTCTTCCCATGGATCAGAAAATAAGGCAATTAGATGATAACTGTAAAGGCAACTTTGGCGGAATTCACTTTACTTGACTTTGTATTAACAATGTGGTAAAATTAATACAGACAAATTTAACTTATACTGCGTTTAGTTATGTAATTTTAACAGAAGCTGATCATTTTGGAGGTGAGTACAATGAAATTTCAAGGGACGTGTGGAGAAATTGAAGTAACCGAAAAAGCATTAAAGAAAATAGTCTACTATGCGTTAACCGAACTTTCAGACAGGTTGAATGTTGCAGCTAAGAACTGGTTACAGAAGGTCCTAAATGTATTTTCATCTGAAGAGTCCAACGTTGTAATTAACGAAGACGAAGCAAGTATTACAGTGGACCTTTATGTTGCTATTGGTTATGGTATAAACATTCCAGAAACATTTGCTATGCTGAAAGAAAAGATAATAGAGTCATTCAAAAAACACCTCGCGTTAGAAAATGTGGAGGTCAACATGCATGTGACGGAAGTTAAGTGATTATTCTCTTAAAGGAGGTAGTTATATGGGAAGAATAGAGATTAATGCGAACGTTTATCAAGAGATAGTTTACAGAACTGTCTGCGAGTTTTTCGGATTAGAGGATGCTGAAAAGGCGGTTAGTTTCAAAAAGAGTAACGTTATTGTTGAAAAGCCTCAACTGTCGGAAGAAGAAGAGAAGGAGAGGGTAAAATTCTCAATCCAACTGCCGGCAAAGTTTGGTTTGAATTTCATAGAATTTTCTAACAATGTTGCATGTCATGTGAAGTCAAAAGTAGAAGAAATGACCGGTATGATTGTAGAAAGTGTTAATATCAAGGTTGCTGATGTTTTAACAGAAAACGAGAATATTTGAGATTTTGGCTTTCTAAATGTATGAAATCAGTGGCTATTCTAAGGGCCATTGGGATTGTGATTTTCCCAATGGCCCTGTTGTTAAGTTATTAAGTATATACAATCATATACAATATACAAATTCGAGTGGAGAGGTCTCAAGAGGTTTCAAGATGAAAGACAAAAAATAATATTGAAAAGTATTTTTAAAGGAAGGGGTAGCAAATTCTATAACGCATGGGATCGGAACTTTATTAAGCGTTGCCGGGGACCGCTGTTTTGATAGTAATTGCATCAGTTTAAGGTGGTGTTGCAAAGATAATTTCTGCTGTGATTTAAGGGAAACCATAGGGAGGGTATTCCTTATCATTGTATGGCTCTTGACAGTTCTTGGTGTCATATTCAAAGTGTTTTTTATGAGAAAATTTGTTTTCCTATCTACAATTTTAAAAACTATCGCAACCAAAGTTTGGGGAAAAGTTAGGAAGTTTGCAGAGGGGTGTCAGTGTGGGAAAACAGTTTTTTATGTGCGCGATTGTTCTGTTAGCGCTACTCGTTAATGTATTTACTTTTGGTCAAGAAAGTTTCACGCTTAATGTCTCACTGAAATTTCCGAATGACAATGGACCTGATACTCTGATAAACAATTTGAAAAGCACCAATGTTGAACTTTCTTATGTTTATGAAATTACTATCTCTGGTGAGAATTATTTTGAAAGATATACCTCAACTTCTCCAATTTTAAGCCTAAACGTTTCACAACAAGGGGTTTATGAAGTTAGCGTATTCGTAATAGTTGGAAAAGACATTTATTTCACAGGTGTGGCTACGGCTACAGTAGACTACAGTTCTTTAACTCAAGATATAGAAGTTCATCTTAAACATAATATGTCGAAACTGCTTATCACATTAGACGTTGACAAGATAGAAGCACTTAGCGGGAAAAGAATTTTAATCACCTCCAATGATTCTGTAAGCGCAGTATTTAATGAACTCCTAGATACGAGTGTCTTTCCATTACTGATTGATATAGTTCCAGGCAGTTACAAAGTTGACATAGTAGCAGAAAGCAATGCTACTTCTAATCCTACTGAGACATCACTTTCTACTACGGAGTTAAAAATCCAACCTGGTCGATTTTACCCTTTGATGGCTTCCTTCAAAAAAGGAACTCCAGCTTTGTTGAATAATTTGGCAAAAGTATCAAAATTAATTGCTTTCGATATTAACACACGTGAGATTATTTTTGAGCGTGAGGGAAAATACAAACTGTCAAAAAGTCTATCACTCAACGGAAAAACTAATGCAAGTTGGTCAAATGTACTATTTCCTGGGATCAGCGACTTGTATCTCATGTTTGAAAACGGTGAAATAACTAGTATTAATTACGAAGAAAACTTTCCTTCAAGAGTTCGCGTTCTCTTGAGTTCACAACAGACTTCTGTTGGCGGATTGCTGTCAAGTAGTTTTGAACACGTTACTGTGAAGCCTCAGCAAGATTATTTGCTTTTTGTCTTTGACAAGACGTATTACCAAGTTATGAAACTTCAGTCTGGGCACGTTGTTCGATTTCAGAATCAATCCGATGGACTCATTATTGAAACCGGAGACGGGATAATTGGACCTTTTGAAAAAAGTTCACGTTTCTACATAAAACCACTGTCTAAGGATTCATCAATAGAGATTATTGAAAAGAGCAGGAATAAATATTCTGGAAGCTTTGAGATATTTGTAAACGATAGTGGCGGACTCAGCATAATCAATGATTTACCAGTAGAAGAATATCTAAGAAGTGTTGTATCAAGCGAAATGCCGAGCACCTATCATCCTGAAGCATTGAAAGCACAAGCTGTGACAGCTCGAACTTATACTTTGAATAAAATCCTATCTGATAGAAGATACGCAAGATTAGGTGCGAATATTGATGATTCTACAAACTTTCAAGCTTACAATTTCCAGAAACCTAACGAAAAAGCTTCCAAAGCTGTTATAGAAACTGAAGGTTGGATCCTTATGCACCTTAATAAACCAGCGGAAACATTTTATTACGCTGCATCAGGCGGTCATTCCATGAGTTCTGCGGATGTCTTTAAAGCGAAAATAAGTTATTTACCACCAAAGCTAATGGCTGTTGAGAGGGAAATCACACTTTTACTTGATGATGAAATGGCATTACTTAATTTTCTAAAAAATTGGAATGTTTCATTGTTAAGAGATTTGGGTTTCCCAGAAGCTAGTAACGGTTATTTCCGCTGGAAGGTGGAATACTTTTCAGAAGAGCTCCTACCAATCCTCAAATCTCTTAAAGACACAAAAACTTTAGACCTTGAAAATGCGGTCATTTTAAAAGCCAAATACAAGCCAACTGAGTTATTAGCCGACTTTGTTAATCTTGTCTTAAAACCCAAGCTTTTAGCAGAAGCAGATGTAACAAGCATCTCTGAATTAGGAAATGATTTCTCTACACTTTTGAATAATCTTCCGGAGATACAGGATCAGACGATTACAACCGAGCAATTTCAGAACATACACCAACAAAATAGCGAAGACTACGGTTCAAATGAACAACAAGAAAGAATCGTTAACATTTATATTACTCAAAGAACCCCTGGAAAGTATGTCAAAGAAGTAGTCGTAGAGACAAATAAAAGATTGTATAAAATAGCAGACGAGCAAGTACTAAAACTATTCTCACCGAATGGGAAAAAGGTGGTATTACAAAATGGCATAGTCAGATCAGATTTCACTTCGCTTCCGAGTTTCTTTTTTACCATAGATGTTATTAGGAACGATGATGGTTATGCGGAAAAGGTGGTGCTTTACGGTGGAGGATTTGGACATGGAATAGGTATGAGCCAGGTGGCTGCAAACTTTCTAGCAAAGGATTACGGCTGGGATTACGTTACTATATTAGAATTCTTTTATCCGGGAACAGTTTTGTCCAAGGTTTACTAAAATCTATTACTTCAGTTATAAAAACTAACGGTAGCTACAGTTTTCTTACCATTTCGTATTGTGTTAACAATATCTTGAAATCATTCTTTTCCAAAGCACTGTGTAGTAAATCATCTTCAGCTACAGCAACTACAGATATTATTGACGGCCTTGTATTCTTTACTATATAATCAACAGAAACCTTCACAACCAAATCCCAATCTTCAGGTGCTGGAGACCTCGGTGCGCAGTCGACTATGTAGGAAGAATTTTCGTCTGTTTTGCCCCAAACCAAGTATCCTTCGATGTTTTTGGAGTGTAATCTAACCAAGTTGTATCTTCCGTCAGACAGCATCAATGTTATTGGTTCACGTTGCCAATTTACCTTTCTTGGTATATTTATCTCGTTACTCAGCGCAATTGAGTAAACTAGTCTGTTGTCAGTTTGAAGGACAGAGTAGTGTACATCATATTCTTGGGGATTCTCTAGAACAAATGTGTCAAGATTTCTCAACTTTCTGAATCCGTTTTTATCGTAGAATCTTAGAGCTCGTTCGTCTGCAGCTGCAACTTCGAGTGTTACGTGATCAATGTTTTTCATCTTTAAATGCCTAAATGTATGTTTCAATATTCTATCTGCCAAGCCTTTTCCACGTTCGTTTGGCACAACACCCATTGCGTCTATTCTTGCTCTGTTTCCACGTATTGCGACAAGAATAAAGCCTACAGGTTCATTATCCTTGAGGAACACAAAGGAATCGCTGAAGGAAATAGAGTTTTCTCTAGCATCCATCTTAAATGATAGAACGTTCCAGTTTATTGGAATTACGTAGTCGGAAAAAACCATGTTTACTAACTCAACAAAATCTATAAGTGGAAATTCCGCAAGAGTAACTATTTTCTCTTCCATAGTTTTTACCCCCTTGGAAGGTGGAAATTCCCTGATGAAAGCATTTTATTCGGCGTGAACCAGTTTAATAATTGCTTCAGCAAGATTTTCATCAAGAATTCCCACTGCTGACAGATTAATTTTTCCTACAGCTTTTGCAAGAGTTTTTTTGTCCGCAATTTCGATATATGGAACATTGTTTATTTCACATCTTATCTTTAGGTCCTTCTTTACCCTTTCCCCAGCATCTTTTGCCACAATTAATACTTTTTTACGCAACCTTTTATCGCTTAGGTATTCCTTTAACATATCCTTTCCAAAAGCAATCTTATTCGCTCTAGCTGCAAACCCCATGTATGTAAGTATCTTGTTGATTTTTTGCTCATCCATATAATCACCTTCTCGTAAATGCTCGGCTTTACCCTTGTAATTCGTCACTTGTTACGCACGCGTAGGCATTGTGTGCATGAATCGACTCAAAGCTTTCAACTTCTACTCTATACCATTTTATTTTATCATACTTTTTCAACTCAAGTGCAACATCTCTCGCTACGTCCTCTACAAATTTTGGATGGTCGTAGGCGAGCTCTGTTACATACTTCTCATCTGGCCTTTTAAGTAAGGTGAATATAGGTGCGCTCGCCGATTTTTCCACAATCTCTATGATGTCTTCTATCCATATCATTTCTCTACTTTCGTAAGATACTTTACATATAGCTCTTTGATTGTGCGCACCTCTATCGCTGATTTCTTTTGAACATGGACATAGTGTGTGTATTGGAACTACAACCGAAGTTAAAAAGTCAAACCTACTATCGAATATTTCTGCTTCAAAAGTACAGATATATTCAAGATAACTTTCGCTCTTTGTTACTGGTGCCTGCTTTTTAATAAAGTAAGGAAATTCAACTTCTATAACTGCTCTCTTAGCATTTAAAACGTCCTTAAGTTTGTGTAAGATATCTCTCACTCGTTTAGGATTTATCTCTAGGTGATATTCGTTAAGAACTTCGATAAACCTACTCATATGCGTTCCTCGATAGTTTTGTGGAAGGTCTACGTACATATTTATCGTTGCAATTGTTGATTGAACACCATTTGTCTTATCGAGAACCACGATAGGATACCTAACACCTTTTACTCCTACTCTTTTTAGGTATACGTTTCTCAAATCGTATTCGCTTTGGACATCTCTAAGAACCATTCTTTTTCCTCCGATTCCTATTTTTTAAATTCTTCCATGCTATTTAAAGTTTCTTCGACTTTTTTCTTAAGCTCACCATCAGAAAATTCCCGTAGCATCAAAAGTGCTTCCTTACGGTATATAGAATACTTAAAATTGTCTAAAAATGAAGACAAGTAGAATTTTGCGCTCTCAATTTCCCCAATTTTGTACAATGACGAGCCCAAATAAAAGTATACCTCATCAAGCCAGGGATTTTCAATATCCTTAATCTCCCTAAGTAATTTAGCAGCATCGGCGTAATTGCCACTCCTGAAAGCCTGTTTTGCAGCGTCTATTTTCGCTCTTACTTGTGATTTTATCTGTTTTTCAACGAGATAAGACAATTCTTCTAAATTATTGTCCTCAACGTATTTGGAAAAGTCTTTACTGTCAGACACGTATAATTCGTAAGCTTTTACTATCTTTTGGAACCTTTGTAGATGCGAGACGAGATTCACATTGTAAAGGTAAGTGATGACAAACAGTATGCAGAAAATCGTAGCGAGCAAAAGAGACAATTTCTGGGATTTCATGCTAAATAACCACCTTCTGAATCGCTTATTTCCTCTGCTTCAGACTTGTCTTTTGAAAGTCCTGAAAATTCCATATGCTCCACAACAACTTCTTTGAATTTTTCAAACAATTCACGGTCAAACTTTGTTCCAACCATGCTTTGCATTAGTTCAAGAGCTTCCAAAGGACTCAAGGCCTTTCTGTAAGGTCTATCTTCTGTCAACGCAGTGAACACATCGACCAAAGAAACTATTTGTGCTCTGAGACTCAATGTACCTTTCGAAAGCCCATCCGGATAGCCACTTCCATCGATATTTTCATGATGATGCCGGACAACATCTGCCACAAGTTCCCATCCCGGAATTTGCGAAACGACCCTTTCTCCTAATATGGTATGAGTTTTCATTATTTCAAACTCTTCTGGACTAAGTTTCCCAGGTTTCAAAAGTATCTGGTCGGGTATACCTATTTTTCCTACGTCATGAAGTATCGCCCCGTATTTTATTGCGTTGAGCTCTTCTGGGTCGGTTATGTTGAGTTTTGTTGCTAGTGCAAGTGATAGTTGCATAACCTTTTTTGAATGTTCTCCCGTGCCTATGTCTTTGAGTTCAACAGTTTCGGCAAGTGTATTTATCAAAAGGAAATTTCGCTCTTCCAAAGCCGATTGCATTTCCTCTATTTGTGCCATTGTGTTTTCCAATTCTTCGGTCGTTGATTTAAATCCAGCGATTGCTTCCGTATAACGTGAAAATAAATTGTGAATAGCATTTTGAACTTTTAACAAGGGTTCGTGTTTCGTTTCAATTGGGTTGTACTCTAGATATTCGCCAGTTTCTACTCTGAGAATCATATCTGAAATTATACCTTGCAATGCGGAAGCAGCTTTTTCAAGGTCTTTTTCTTTGCGCGCGTGAATGTTGTTCAGAGTCACTAAGGCTACCCAAGGAATCAATCCCCATAGAAAATTGAAGAAGACGCTTGAAAGTAAAACATCTGGATTTGGCGAGATTCTTACGTTAAATTTGTATTTCGTTGTTCCGGATTTCCCTAGAAAGTCTGTAAAATTATTAAAACTGCTATTAACTAAATTACCAATCAATCCTCTTTCAGATGAATAGACAACTCTTCCATCTACCTCAACAATAATCTTGAATTCGCGTGTTGGGAATCTAATCAATGAAATAGGTATTTCTAATAAAAACAGGTTATCTTTCTCTTCATAAACGTACTTAAGTGAATAACCTTTGACAAATATGCCTTTCAAATAAGAATTGGGACCTATTTTCAAATTCTGAGAATAGTCTGAACCGTTGATTTTTAAGTCTTTTGGTAATTCAACAACAACGCCAATGCGATTTTCAATGTAGCTGTCAAGCATTTCGGAAAAATCATTTAAATCTCTCAAAGCTTCCTTATCAAGTCTAATATAAAAAGCAGTTAACAGCAGGATAAAAACTGTCACAATTATTCCGTTGACAATGGCTCCAATTCTTGTTGTTTTATCCACTTTACTGAACCTCCTTGAATTTACCATCTTTGACTACGTAAAGTTGAAGATCTTCTTTGACCCCTTCCTCTGTGAAATAAACGTATCTTTCACCCACTTTGATAATATGTGTGTTGATAAAACGCTTGAATTGTTGAGTGCTTAGAAACCTGTGTTTTTGAATAAAGTCAACCCAATTTTCAATCATTACCAATTCAACTCCTTCTGTTGAATGCAACTTGGGAACCAAGAAATATGTATCTTCTAAAAAAATGCCTCCAAGTCTCAGGAATTCCTTGCTGAAAGAAGCTTCCGTGGCAAATATTCTGATCTTTGGATTTTTTGTTTTCAAAAACTTTATTATTTCGAAGGAATCTTTTTCTACAGTTGTAAGAACAGCAGTATCGTACTTTTCAACAGGGACATTCTTGATGGAGGATAATTCTTGGTAATAAACAAAATCTCCGGGAAAGTAATTTAAAAGGCTTTTAAACTCGTCGCTGTATTCTCTATTTGAATCGTCAAGTACTAACAAAAGGTTACTGCATCCCAACTTTTCCAAATATTCTTGAAATGCCAAAACGATAGATTTATTTGGCGGCATAAGCGAGTAAATATAACCGGATTTTAGCAATTCTGTGGAAGTGATAGTGGGTGAGAGTGCTAAAATATTGTATTTTTTAAGAAATGGAAGAACTTTTTTTCCATCAACCGACATGGAAGGACCTACCACAAATTTAACACCTCGGCTCGAGAGATATTTGAAAAACTTCTCTAAATCACTGTCAATATTGGAAGCAACAAAATTTACTCTATAATTCTTGAGACCTAGATACTCAGCGGCGTTTGTTATAGGATTATAGATGAAACCCACAGTTGTTGAGGTGTAGTTAAACCAAACGAATATGATTGCAAGCATACTTATTAGGAGCACAATGATTTTATACATCACGCAACCCTCCAAGTGATTTTTCAAACGTTTGAAAGCACTCACAGGAAAATTCTTACATCGTCTGTTATAACATAATCCACATATTCAGTAATCCTTGCAATGTCATTTTTACTATTAACTGTCCACAATACTATCTTAATTTCCCTTTTCTTTAATTCCTTAATAATATTTACCAATCGTTCCGGGAAGTAAAGCAAACCAATTACGGGTAAATGGGCACTATAAGTATTTTTGTCAAATAGCGCAAGTATTTCCTCGTCACTCATACTTATATGTTGTTCGTCAAAAAGGTAGCCGAATTTTAAACCACTGTACCTTTCTTTTAATTCATTGATTAAGCGATGGTTGAAAGAACTGAATATGATTTCCCCTTCGTAAAATGTTTTACAGATCAGCACCGACAATTCTCCCGCTTCGTATTCTTTAACTTCAATATTTAAACATCTGTTTTTAGGTGCTAATTTGAGAAATTCCTCAAGTGTCGGAATTGTTTCACCATTACTTTTGTATTCTTTTAACTCGGCAAGTGTTAAATCACCGACCCTAACGCCAGCGCCACAAAAGTTGGTCAGGGTTTCGTCGTGGATTAAAACAGGGACACCGTCTTTTGTTAATCTGACATCTGTTTCTATACCATCAGCTCCAAAGGAGAATGGTGCAAGTAACGATTGGAGTGTGTTTTCTTTATACAATACAGGCAACCCTCTATGACCAAGTATTTTCAATTGTTCTCACCCTCCATAATAGGTTGATTACAGACGACAATATAATTATACCAAACAAAAAGAAATTTCTGTTTGAAATATTTTCTGACTTTCTATAAAAATTCCATAAAAAATGATAAAAAAACAAAGACCCTGGGCTACGCCAGGGTCTTGTAAGTCTTCTATTAATCTTTCTTCTTAATAAGAATTATGAGCGAAGTCTTATTGCTTCCACAACATCCTTTACCGTTTTTATCTTCGACAAGTCTTGATCGCTTATCTTCACACCAAACTCATCTTCAAAAGCCATAACTAAATCTACAACATCAAGAGAATCAGCACCGAGGTCTTCCATCAAGTTCTTGTCTGGTGTAACTTCCGAGATATCCAACCCAAGTTGTTCTGCTACGATTTCACACACTCTTTTTTCCAAATCCATAAGCATTCCCCCTTTTAACTTGGTAAATTTGATACCTACTATAAAAACATCTCCATATTTGACAAAAGTTAATATACCACAATAATTGTTTTTTGTCAATAATAATGTTAGAGGCAATCAAAAAGTTTTATATTGACTAATTTTGTTGTATGGAGTATAATTCTTTCTGAAAAAGACCACACGTCAGTACAAGAGGTGAGATAGCATGGTCACTTTTATAACAGATTCTGGATGTGATTTACCGGCAGGTATTAATTTGCCTTTTGAATTGAAAATTCTCCCGCTCAGAGTGTATGGACGTAATGAAGAATATGAGGACAAAGTTACACTGAATCCTGAAGAGCTTTATCGAATTGAACTACAAGGTGAGGTTGCCACAACCTCTCTACCTAAACCCAAAGCTGTGGAGAGAGTTCTAAAAGAAGCATCTGAAAGTAGTGAAAAAGTATATGTTATAACGATTTCTTCAAAGCTAAGTAATACGTACGACATTGTTCAAAGTGTTGTCAGTTCGCTCGGGGCCAAGAATATCGTAGTTTTAGACTCAAAAACTGCTTCAATAAAGCAAGGATACGTTCTTTTGAAAGCTATGGAACTTGTGAGAAAAAATGGTAATCTAACACAAAAGGATATTGACAAAGCAGTTGAGAACTCGCAGCTTGTTTTCTTTGTGCCAACGCTTGAATATCTATACAGGGGTGGTCGCATAGGAAAGGCAAAGGCTTTCTTTGGGAAATTACTTAACATAAAGCCTATCCTTACAACAGATAACGAAGGTGAAGTTAACACCTTGGGAACAGTGAGGACTTTGGAATCAGGGGTTTCTTCTATGGCAAAGATAGCGCAAGACTTTGTGAATCAAAAAGGTATTGCACGACACTACTCTATTATTGGTGGTTTTACTATCGAAAGTATGAAAAACTATTTGGACAAATTGATTGCAAATTTTGATGAAAAGGCTGTACTCGGAATTTCAAATATCGGTGCGGCAATAGCTGCACATGTAGGACCGGAAGCATTTGGAATGGTGATTGGTGAAAAAGTAGAGATTTAGTCCTTTGAAAAAGAAGATTATTAAGGAAGAAGGGGGTGGAGATTTTGAAAAGAAGAGTTGTAGTTACTGGAATTGGTGTTATCTCTCCAATTGGGTGTTCTTTGGAAACATTTGCTCAAAATTTGAGAAATATGCACATTGGTATTGACAAGATAACATCTTTCGATGCCTCGAACCTCCCAGTACAAATTGCTGCCGAAGTAAGGGATTTTAAACCTGAAGAGTACATGGACAGAAAACTTGCTAAGCGTCTTGATAGGTTCAATCAGTTTGCCATTGCAGCTGCAAGACAAGCAATAACTATGAGTGGGTTAGATTTCAATGGAATTGAGGAAAGAGTCGCAGTGCTGGTTTCGTCTGGTATGGGCGGATTCCTGACACTTGCAGAACAAAACGAAGTAATGAAAGAGAAAGGTCCTGAAAGAGTAAGTCCATTCTTGATTCCAATGATTCTTATAAACATGGCGAGCGGTGTGATAGCAATGGAATTTGGATTAAAAGGTCCAAACTTTGCTCCCGTAAGCGCATGTGCAACATCTGTTCATTCAATAGCGTTAGGTGCAATGCTGATTCGGCACGGTTACGCAGATGTCGCAATAGTTGGTGGCTCAGAAGCTACAATTGCACCACTTCCCATCTCTGGATTTGCGTCTATGCGAGCACTCTCAACGAGAAACGACGAACCTAAAAAGGCGTCTAGACCTTTTGATAAAGGAAGAGATGGGTTTGTGATGGGGGAAGGAGCGGGAGTTTTAGTACTGGAAAGCGAGGAATTTGCAAGGGCACGTGGTGCGAAAATTATAGCCGAGATAAAGGGTTATGCGATGAATGATGATGCATACCATTTTAGTGCTCCGGATCCTGAAGCAAGAGGGTCAACAAAAGTAATGAAGATGGCAATTGAGGATGCAGCACTTTCGATTAACGAGATTGACTTTGTGAGTTGTCATGCAACAAGTACACCCGCTGGTGACGAAGTAGAGTTGAAAGCTATAGAAAATGTCTTCGGTGAGAGGGTCAAGGATATTTATGTCAACTCAATGAAGACATTAACAGGACATTTATTAGGTGCAGCAGGTGCTGTCGAGACAATAGCTTCCATCGTTCAAATGAACGAAGGATTTATTCACGGAATGCCGAATTTGGAAGAGTTAGATGGACCTGATTATTTCAACATTCCACGAACTACTATTGAAGGTGTAGAAATACGGAATTTTATTAAGAACTCCTTCGGCTTTGGTGGACACAATGCTTCGTTGGTGGTGGGAAGATATGAATGAAAAGAAAACACTAAGAGGAAAAGAAGAAATTCTAAAAATATTGCCCCACAGAGACCCTATACTTTTGGTTGACGAAGTGATTGAACAAGGAGAGGACTACATCATTGCAAAAAAATACGTTACCAAAGATGAACCGGTGTTTAAAGGTCACTTCCCAGGCTATCCAATATATCCGGGAGTCTACATTATTGAAGGTCTTGCGCAAACAGCAGGAGTTTTGTTGTTAGAGAATGTGGAAAGAAATTCAATACCCATCTTCATCGGCATAGACGAAGCGAGGTTTAAGAAAGAAGTTAGACCTAACTGTGAGCTGACATACGAAGTTAAAGTGCTAGACAAGAAAGGACCTATAGTAATTGTTGATGGGAAAGCCAAAGTCGATGGTCAACTGGTCGCAAAAGCAAAATTGATGGTGGGAGTGAAAAAAGGAGAAGGCAAGGATTCATCATCAGCCGTTGAGGATAAAGTACAAAGTGAGGCGGATGGAAGATGAACTTCAAGGAAAATAATCGAATTTGCCAGCTGTTGAACATCGAATATCCAATTATCATGGGAGGTATGTCGTGGGCTGGGACTCCAAAGCTAGCAGCTGCCGTTTCGAATGCTGGAGGGTTAGGAGTTATAGGTTCCGGTGCGATGAACAGAGCACAGCTAAAAGAGGCTATCGATACCATCCGTAAATTAACAGATAAGCCTTTCGGAGTAAACATAATACTAGTATCACCGTATGCTGATGAGCTGGTTGATTTAGTTATAGAGGAGAAAGTGCCTGTTGTGACATTTGGAGCTGGTAATCCTTCAAAGTATATGTCAAAGTTGAAAGAAGCTGGGGTTAAGGTCTTACCTGTTGTTGCTTCGGACAATATGGCGAAGATGATGGAACGTATAGGGGCAGATGCAGTTATTGCCGAAGGTATGGAATCGGGAGGTCATATTGGAGAGGTTACCACGTTAGTCCTGGTAAACGCTGTGTGTAGGGCCGTGAAAATACCAGTCATTGCAGCTGGGGGAATAGCCGATGGAAAATCCATGGCTGCGATGTTTGCACTTGGTGCTGAGGGCATCCAAATGGGAACAAGATTCATCGCTTCAACAGAAGCAGACACACATGAGAATTTCAAAAAGCTTATCATAAAATCATCTATACGAGATACTGTAATCACAGGCGCTCCACTTGGACATCCTGCCAGGGTAATTGAGACAAGGTTCGCGAAAAAAGTGAAAGAGTTAGAAACAAAGAATCTTCAGGAAGCTGAAGAAGTTTTAGTTGGAAGCTTAAGAAAAGCGGTAGTTGATGGCAATATTGAAGAAGGCTCGTTCATGGCAGGTCAATGTGTAGGATTGATAAATGAGATTAAGCCCGTGAAGGAAATAATTACAGACATTGTTAATGAGTTCTATGCAACGATTCAAGAACTTTGTGAACTTTTAAAATGAAGAAATGAGGAAGCAAATAAGCAAAAACTTTTGGGAATTGTCTCGAATTGGAGGTGATTTTCTATGAAACTTGCTTACATTTTTCCAGGACAAGGTTCACAATACAGCGGAATGGCAAGTGACTTTTCCAAATACGAGTCGTGGGATAACTATGCAAAAGTTGCAAATGATGTTTTAGGCTTCGACTTGATAGAAATCATGGACGGTGATGAGGAAGTTTTGAAACTCACCGAAAATGCTCAACCAGCTATATACTTAGCAAGTTATGTGGCATTTACTGAGTTGAAAAAGTGTTTTAGAGAACCCGATTTTGTTGCCGGACACAGCTTAGGTGAGTACACAGCACTTGCTGTGGCAGGGGTTTATGATTTTGAAACAGGTATATATCTTGTAAGAAAAAGAGGAGAGTATATATCGCAAGCAATGAAGCCTGGGGAAGGTAGCATGGCAGCGGTTGTAGGTGTAGCAATTGAGGAGATAGAAGAACTCGTCCGCAAATACGACGGTCTCTATATAGCTAACTACAATTCTGAGGAACAAACAGTTGTAAGTGGGAAAAGCGAAAGTATAAAAAGCTTTGTAAAGCACCTCACTGAAAATGGTAAAAGGGCGATAGAACTAAAGGTATCCGGTCCTTTCCATACACCATTTTTGGAAAGTGCAAGAGAAAAGATGGCTGCAGAAGTTGAGCATATAAAATTTAGACAGCCAAAATACCCTATTGTTATGAATAGTGTAGCTCGAGAAATAACAGACCCTGAACAAATAAAACATTATGTTCTTGAACAAATTAGTGGACCTGTATATTGGAAACAATCAATTGATAGGATGATTGCTCTTGGTGTTGACGAATTTGTAGAAGTCGGACCAAAAAATGTGTTGACTTCTATGTTGAAGAAAGCCAAACTCAATGCCAAACACTTTTCAACGTTAATCGAAACCAAAAATCTGACGGAGGGGGTTACCGGTGGAAGATAAGAACAATAAGGGCACAAAAGGAAATATTAGGGATTTAAGGAGAATAGCTATTATTCCCTTATTTGCAGCATTAACAGCAGTTGGGGCTCAGATTGCGGTTCCTGTTGGAAATGTCCCTATAACATTACAAATGCTCTTTGTTTTCCTGTCTGGTTTTTTGTTGGGTCCTGTTGAAGCTATGACTTCTATGCTGCTTTACTTGACACTTGGAGCAGTAGGTCTTCCTGTTTTTGCAAACTTTTCTGGTGGTATTGCTCATCTGGTTGGACCTACATCAGGCTATCTGTGGGCATTTCCGATTAGCGCTTTTTTAATTGCGCAACTAAGGAGAAAATTTAATACCGTTTTATCAGGAGTCGTGGGGCTTGCTGTGGTTTACATCATTGGTTGGACTGTTTTAGGGCTCCACATAGGCAGTTATAGGAAAGCTTTCATAGTAGGAGTCATACCTTTTGTTTTCATTGATTTTGCCAAATTGTTTGTGGCCAATCTCGTTGCTTTGAAACTTGACAAAGTTATGAGGGGGAAAGAGTATGGGCAGACTTGATGGAAAGGTTGCAATTGTCACAGGTGCATCAGGAGGGATTGGGAAAGCGATAACAAAAGAATTTATCGAAGAAGGATGTATTGTCGTTGGATTCAACTATACACCTTCATCAGAGAATATTGATGCTCGATTCTATCACGAATACATCCTTGATATTACCGATAGGAACGCTGTTGAAAGTGCAGTTAAAAATGTGGTGCAAAAGCTTGGGAGGATAGATATACTTGTCAACAACGCAGGAATAACGAAAGACAATTTAGTGTACCGAATGACTTACGAAGAGTGGGACAGTGTGATAAACACGAACCTAACGGGTGCGTTCAACATGGTTAAAGCAACAATAAGGGAAATTGCAAAGAATGAAGGTGTTATAATCAATGTCTCCTCCGTTGTTGGATTAGAGGGTAATATTGGGCAGGCGAACTATGCTGCCTCAAAAGCCGGATTGATAGGCTTAACAAAGTCTCTGGCGAAGGAATTTGGAAGGAAAAACGTTCGGGTAAATGCTATTGCACCAGGTTTTATCGAAACACCTATGACAGAAAAATTACCCGAGGAAATTAAAAAAACCGCACTCGAGAAAATCTCTATGAGAAGATTTGGAAAACCAGAGGAAGTTGCAAAGCTTGTAAAATTCTTAGTGATAGACGGAACCTACATCAATGGCCAGGTGATAATTATCGACGGTGGGATGGAACTTTAATCGCACTTGGAAATCCTCCTCTCTGAAATCTCTTGTGTTTTTCGGTATCAAAAATTCATCGTGACCCTATAATGATGGGGTCACGCTCTTTTTATCAGTCTTTCAGAAATGCTTTTACCTTCTCTAATACTAATTTATTTGCTAAGGGCATGTGTCCTTCGTTTGGAATCCGTATAAGTTGAGAACCCTTTATGTTCCGAGCCAAGTATTCACCAATTGATGAGGGAGTTATGTTATCTTTTTCGCCATAAATGATGAGTGTTTTTGCAACTATGTTAGCAAGGTCTACTGCTAAAGGCTTTTGGGTGGTTTTGTCTTTAGTTAATTTAATAGCACTTCCGCTGGTAAGAAATAGTTTTGCGCAAAAAGATATTCAAAGTGTTCTGTGCTAAGAATGCTACCAGTCGAAAGAGATGTCTGGTAGAGAAATTTAACCAAAGGATATGTTTTTAAACCTATGTCCAAAAGTACTTGGTAAAGTTTAACCTGGTTCTCGTTGCCCAATTCAAAAGGAAGATTAAGACCATTTAAAGATTCTGAATGATTCGTATACGCTGCGTCAAACAAAATTAGTTTTTCCACTCTTTCTGGAAAAAGACTTGCTATTGCCAATGATAAGTAGCCACCCATTGAATGACCGACTAAAACGTAACGATTTACACCAAGATAATTCAGGGAGTCCATTATAAGCCTTACATTGACTCGTCTGAATAATCAAAATCTAATCTCTTTTCGAATAAACCAAATGGCGGTATATCAAATGCTATGCAGCGGTATGATTCGGACAGCATGTCCATTAGCTCCTTCCAATCGTAAGATGACCCTCCAAATCCATGCAAAAATACCACTACTTTTGAATTGCTTTGACCTGCTTCTCTGTATGCAACTTGAATCGAATCGATGTTGATTTTTCTAACATCTGATGAAATTGTCTTGAGAACGCTCGAGGATGAAAGATAAGTTAGCAAGTAAAATGAAACGGTTCCCATCAACAAGGTTTTGAAAGTATTTGTCAGTATACTCCTTTCCACAGGCTCCACCTTCTTGTAATTTTCTACCACCTTTTATACATCAATTTTTTGCTTTATTTTGCTTTAAACAACGGTTCGCATCTTAACTATGCCACGAATCAAACACTTTCTGAAGAAATTAACATAAAAGAAAAAAACAATTTATCACGGTGTGTATACGACAAATAGAAAAAGTATGATACAATTATACAGGTACTTTTCTAAATTTTTCGATGTGGAGGTGTGAAAATGGGTAAAAAGTGGGTTTATTTCTTTGCCAATGGACAGGCAGAAGGTAACGCCCAGATGAGAGACATACTGGGTGGTAAAGGTGCAAATCTTGCTGAAATGACGAACGCCGGAGTTCCAGTTCCTCCTGGCTTTACTATTTCTGCAGAAGTTTGTAAATACTATTATGACAACAACAGAACTTATCCAGAGGATTTGAAAGAACAAGTTGACGCAGCAATGAAAAGATTGGAGGAAGTAACAGGAAAAGGGTTTGGAGATCCCAAAAAGCCACTCCTTGTTTCTGTTAGGTCAGGTGCCGCTATCTCGATGCCTGGTATGATGGACACAATCCTCAACCTGGGTCTTAACGACGAAACAGTCAAAGGTCTTGTCGAAATGACAAACAACGAAAGATTCGCATATGACTCTTACAGAAGATTTCTCCAAATGTTCGGTGATACCGCTCTTGGAATTCCACATGCAGATTTCGAAAATGCGCTCGCCGAAATGAAGGCACAAAAAGGTGTAAAGCTTGACACAGAGCTTGATGCGGAAGACCTCAAAAAGCTTGTAGAAATCTACAAAGAAATTTACAAAAAACACGGAAAAGAGTTCCCACAGGATGTCTACAAACAATTGTGGGCAGCAATTGAGGCAGTTATTTGGTCATGGATGAGTGATAGGGCTATCAAATACAGAGAAATTCATGGAATCAAAGAAGGTCAGCTCCTTGGAACAGCTGTCAACATTGTTGCCATGGTCTTTGGTAACATGGGTGACGACAGCGGTACAGGTGTTTGTTTCACAAGAGACCCGAACACTGGAGAAAAAGTATACTACGGAGAATTCTTGCCAAATGCACAAGGTGAAGACGTCGTTGCTGGTATAAGAACTCCATATCCTCTTGAAAAAATGAAAGAATTGATTCCACAAGCTTACGAAGAACTCATTCAAATAATGGACAGACTTGAAAGGTATTTCAAAGACATGCAGGACATCGAATTCACAGTTGAAAGAGGAAAACTCTACATACTCCAGACAAGAAGCGCAAAGAGAACAAGCCAGGCTGCAATAAAGGTAGCAGTTGACATGGTTCACGAAGGTCTCATCGATAAGAAGACGGCCGTCTTGAGAGTCCAACCATCCGATATTGAAAGAGTGCTCCACCCGAAATTCGATGAAAACGAAAGAAAGAATGCAAAGGTTATTGCAAAAGGTCTTCCAGCATCACCAGGTGCTGCAACAGGTAAAGTTTACTTCGATGCACACAAAGCGGAAGAAGCAGCAAAAGCAGGAGAAAAGGTTCTCCTTGTTAGACCAGAGACAAGTCCTGAAGACGTCGGTGGTATGAATGCAGCCGAGGGTATACTAACAGCACGCGGTGGTATGACATCTCACGCTGCTGTCGTTGCAAGAGGTCTCGGTAAACCAGCAGTAGTCGGTGCGGAAAGTATTTACGTTAATGAAGAAGAAGGCTACCTCAAAGTTGGCGACATAATTGTTAAAGAAGGCGAATGGTTGTCAATAGATGGAACTACTGGAGAAGTGTTCCTTGGAAAGATTACGACAGTTAAACCACAAGGTCTCGAAGGACCAGTTGCCGAACTACTCTCATGGGCAGACGAATTCAGAAAGCTTGGCGTTAGGGCAAACGCTGACGTTCCAAGAGATGCAAAAGTTGCGAGAGAATTCGGAGCAGAAGGTATCGGACTCTGCAGAACTGAGCATATGTTCTTTGAAAAGGACAGAATACCAAAGGTTAGAAGAATGATAGTCGCAAGAACAAAAGAAGAAAGGGAAGCAGCACTTGCCGAACTTCTCCCGCTCCAAAAGGAAGATTTCAAAGGTCTGTTCAGAGAAATGAAGGGTTACCCAGTTACAATAAGACTTATCGACCCACCACTACACGAATTCTTGCCACAGGAAGAAGAACAGATGGCAGAAGTTGCTCAGCAGATTGGTATTTCTGTTGAAGAACTCAAGAAAGTTGTTGAACAACTCCACGAGCTTAACCCAATGCTCGGACACAGGGGCGTAAGGCTTGTCATCACATATCCGGAGATTGCTGTAATGCAAACAAAAGCAATAATCCTTGCAGCTATCGAACTTAAGAAAGAGGAAGGTATCGAAGTTGTTCCGGAAATAATGATTCCTCTTGTAGGCCATGTCAACGAACTTAAATACATAAAACAAGTTGTTGTGGAAACAGCAGACGCACTCATTAAAGAACATGGTGTTGACCTCAAGTATCTCGTTGGTACAATGATAGAGGTTCCAAGAGCTGCAGTTACAGCTGACCAGATTGCCCAGGAAGCTGACTTCTTTAGCTTTGGTACGAACGACCTTACACAGATGACATTCGGATTCAGCCGAGATGACGTTGGAAAGTTCTTGCCAGAATACCTTGAAAAAGGTATACTTGAACACGACCCATTCAAACACATTGATACACAAGGTGTCGGTCAGCTTGTGAAACTTGCAACGGAAAAAGGAAAGGAAGTTAAACCAACACTCAAGTGTGGAGTCTGTGGTGAACACGGTGGAGATCCAAAATCCATCGAATTCTTTGCCACAACAAAACTTGACTATGTCAGTGCATCACCATACAGAATTCCAGTTGCAAGACTTGCAGCTGCTCAAGCAAGTATTAAATACAGAAGCTAATTATACTTAACTCACGGGGGCGCTTTTGCGCCCCTTATATTTCTTAACATGCTAGTTCTATCTTCTATTAAATGGAGTGATATCCAATGGTGGCTTTGGTACTTTCTATAATAGCTTCCGTAGCTTCGTTCTATTTGACAAGGAATCCCAGTTATTTTTCCCTCATACTTGTAGGATTATACTTCGCGTTTAGGAAAAGCGACCGGGCGGAGTCCTTAGCAGGGTTAAATCTTCTTCTAATTGGTGCAATAGCCATATTTGGCAAGTTTCGACCATATAGTTTGGAAGGGCTGAATTTCGTTGTTTATGGAACATTTTTCGCAGTTTTCTATGACATACTCAAAACTTGGTACAGTCTAATTCCAATGATGTTGTTAACCGGAATGGGTATAGGTGCGATAGGAGCCCATAAATTTGGCGTTAAAGGATACCTGCTCGGACTTATTCTCATTCCGGTTATTTTAAGGGAATTTTCAATTCAAAAAAGATATAAAGCCGATGACGAAGATAATAAATAAAAATGTTAAAAATGATAGTGTTAACTTGTAGTGATGAAAGAGTGTAATTGCTAAAGGGTGCGATTGATATTGCCGTTATTGGTTTGCCAAAGATTCCTCGCTACACAAAGACGTTAGGCTTACTACAAGAAGAGCATTTGGGATATGGGAAAGGAAAGTTTTTGCGTTTTTGAGAATGGGAGAGTTTGAAAGAATGATGGCAGAGTTTGCAAAGGAATTGTTGGTTACCGTATTTGTCATGACCGTTTTTGTATAAGCTGGTGGAACCGCATTTTGGACAAGAGAGCGTTGAGTTGTTCATATCGGGATACCTCCTTTGTCGAGAGTTGGTTGGGGGGTGTCCCCTCTTTATAAGGATAATGCGGTTTTTGGAAAGTTTCAATACTTTTAGTTAACATTATCTTAAAAATGTTGGGGGTTGTTGGTATGAAAGTACTCATACTTGCTGCTGGATTGGGCAAAAGGATGAAGTCGAAATACCCAAAGGTAGTTCACAAGATACTTGGTAAGCCGATGATAAACTGGGTTGTGGACTTGGGAAAGAAATTCGGAGAAGTTGGTGTAGTGATTGGTCACAAGGCCGAGATTGTGAAGTCTTATCTCCCAGCAGATGTTAAAGTGTACATTCAAGAGCCGCAACTTGGGACAGGACATGCGGTGATGTGCGCTAAAGAGTTTATATCACCAAGCGATGATGTACTGATACTCTACGGTGATGTCCCTCTTCTAAAGGAGGAAACAATTCAAAGACTTTTAGAAACTCACACGAATGCCAAAGCAAATGCCACAGTCTTAACGTTCATTGCAGATGACCCTACCGGCTATGGAAGAATTGTTAGAGAAAATGGAAAGATTAGAATTGTTGAGCACAAGGATGCTAATGAAGAACAGCTAAGGATAAAAGAAGTCAACAGCGGAATTTACATATTTTCCGGAAAGTTCTTGCTTGATAACATAGATAAACTCACCAACAACAATGCACAAGGCGAGTACTACTTGACAGATTTAGTTGAAATGGCAGAGAATGTTGAAACGGTATTGTTAGATGATCCTGTGCAAGTATCTGGTGTAAACGATAGAGTTCAGCTTTCCCAGCTTGAGGCTGTTGCAAGAGAAAGAATTCTGAAAGAGTTGATGCTTTCGGGAGTTACAGTAGTGGATCCCACTTCCACATTCATAGGACCTGATGTGAAAATAGGTATTGACACCGTAATTTACCCATTTACAATTTTAGAAGGAGAAATCACAATTGGTGAAGACTGTGAAATAGGACCATATACCCGAATAAAGAATTCAATACTCGGTAACAACGTCAAAGTGATACGTTCAGAAGTTGAAGGAGCAGTTATAGAAGATAATGTATCTGTCGGACCGTTCTCAAGACTGAGAGAGGGAACGATTCTAAAAGAGAATGTAAAGATTGGAAACTTCGTGGAAACGAAGAAATCTACAATAGGAAAGAACTCAAAGGCACAGCATCTCACTTACTTAGGTGATGCAACTGTCGGTGAGGACGTAAACATTGGAGCTGGAACTATTACCTGCAATTACGATGGTTACAAAAAGTACCAGACATTTATTGGTGATAGTGCATTTATAGGTAGCAATTCTTCGCTCGTTGCACCAGTTAAAATAGGAAAAGGAGCGATTGTAGGGGCAGGTTCGGTTATTACTGAAGACGTTCCAGATGATGCTCTGGCACTTGGAAGGGCTAGACAAATTATTAAGGAAAACTGGGCGAAGCTGAAAAGGGAGGCCATGAAAAATGCAAATCACAAGGAATGAAATGAAGATTTTCACTGGTAATGCGAACAAGGTCTTGGCGGAAAAGGTTGCTAGCTACATTGGTATGAGACTTGGCGACATCACGGTTGGAAGATTTGCGGATGGTGAAATCAACGTTCGTATAGAGGAAACAGTACGTGGCCACGATGTTTTTGTCATTCAGCCTACTTGTCCACCGGTTAACGAAAATTTAATGGAATTGTTGGTTATGATAGATGCGTTTAAAAGGGCTTCCGCCAATAGCATTGCCGTGGTAATACCTTACTACGGCTACGCAAGACAGGATAGAAAGGCAAAAGGTAGAGACCCGATTACAGCGAAGCTCGTTGCGAATTTACTCACAGTTGCAGGAGCAACTCGTGTGATGACTGTTGACTTACATGCCGAACAAGTTCAAGGATTCTTCGATATTCCTGTTGACAATCTTTGGAGCTTTCCTGTGTTTCTTGAGACATTAAGTAAAGATGGAATACTGGACGACGATGCTGTTATTGTTTCACCAGATGTGGGTGGAGTTAAGCGAGCGCGACAAATAGCTGAAAGGGTGGGCCTTCCTCTTGCAATACTTGACAAAAGGCGTCCGAAAGACAACGTGGCTGAAATTCTTAACATAATAGGTGATGTTAAGGATAAGACAGCGATTATCGTAGATGATATCGTTGATACTGCACGTTCTTTGGTTGAAGGTGCAAATGCTGTAAAGAACGCAGGCGCGAAGAGAGTAATTGCTTGTATAACACATCCGGTTCTCTCATCTGGTGCGGTTGAAAGAATTGAGAACTCGAGTATTGAAAAGATTTATATTAGTGATACAATATATCATCAGAGTCTACCTAGCAAGTTCCATGTTGTTTCTGTTGCACCTTTGCTCGGGGAAGCGATAATTAGGGTTAGAAAGAATCTCTCTGTCAGTATACTCTTCAAATAACTCTAACCCAGCTGAGAAAAAAATAAGAAGATAAAAATAAAACCTTAAAAATAAAAAAGAAGGAGGAGTAGACATGGAGCACGTAGTTAACGCGCAACTAAGGTCTATAGTTGGCAAAAAGCGCGCAGTTAGAAGATTGAGAGCGCAGGGTGTTATACCTGCTATTGCGTACGGGCCAGGACTCGAGAAACCAGTTAGCCTGGCTTTGGAAAAGAACAGCTTCTTAAAGCTTTTTAAAGAAGTCACAGAGTCAACACCACTAACACTTGTTGTGAAAGATGAAAACGGAAAAGAAGTTCTCAAACATATGGCGTTCATAAAGATGGTCCAATACGACAAGGTTACAGATGAAGTTAGGCATGTTGACTTTTACATCCCCGAAGCTCACCACAAGATGAAGATTAACGTTCCACTACACATCGTTGGCAAGGCAATAGGTGTTGAAAAAGGTGGTATCTTGGAGGTTATCCACCACGAAGTTGTAGTTGAAGCGCTGCCTGATAGAATACCTGAGACAATAGAAATCGACGTGACAAGCTTAGACCTTGGAGATTCACTGAGGGTTAAAGATGTTAAGCTTCCTGAGGGTGTTAAAATCGATATGGAACCAGAAGATGTTTTGATAACAATAGTTGTGCCAAGGGGACTTGAAGTAGAAGAAACTGTGACAACAACCGAGACGTCTGAACCTGAAGTTCTCAAGAAAGGTAAGAAAGAAGAGGAAGAAAAATAATTCACTTAAAAAGCACACTGTGAAAAGTCCCCCGCAGGGGGACTTTTCGTTAGTTTGGTGTTATACTCGGATATTTGGATTACAAGGTAAGGGAGGAACTGACGTTGATAATAATAGGGTTGGGAAACCCGGGTGAAAAATACGCAAATACTCGCCACAACGTTGGATTCATGGTTTTAGATAGATTGAGTAAGTCATGGAAGTCTGGACCAAATTATCTTTATTCAGATATCAACATTTCTGGGCAGAAGGTAAAGTTGGTCAAGCCTTTGACCTATATGAATTTGAGTGGAGAGGTATTTAAATACTTACCACATGATGATATAATAGTAGTGTATGATGACCTTGATTTACCATTGGGAAGAATTAGAATCCGGAAAGATGGTAGTGCAGGTGGACATAACGGAATTAAATCAATAATATCGTACATCGGGCAAGATTTTCCGAGAATAAGGATAGGCATTGGACCGAAACCAAAAGAAATTGATGCTGCGAATTACGTTCTTTCAGAATTTTCTCCTGAAGAATTTGAAAAGCTACGTAAGGTTATTGACTTAACATTACAAGCGATAGAGACGATTGTTTCTGAAGGCATTGATAAAGCGATGAACAAATACAATTCAATTCAAATCGAATAGCATCCAAACGTTGAAAGGACATAAACAAAAACATAAAGAATTCGAGAAGGTGATAAATTGGAAAACGAAAAGTGCATCAGATGTGGCAACAAAGCTGAAATAAATCAAAATGTTTACGTTGACGGCACGATAAAGAAGATATCGTATTGTAAGTCTTGTCTTAAAGAGTTACTGAAGTACGAAGTTGAGCGATACACACGTGCTGGCTTGCAAACCATATTGTCACACAAAAATCTTATGGAAGAATCTCCAGCGAAGAACAGGAAATTTATTTTTTCCCTGGAATTTTTGTATTCTGAACAACCGAGCACCATTCAGTTAACGATGTTCCCAAAAGATTCAAACATTTACGGCAAGGTAGTCTCCGACATTCAAAAGCGACGATTAACGCTTCTTAATCATAAACTAAAAAAGGCTTTAAGAAGAGAAGATTACAAAGAAGCCAAGAAACTCAAAAAGATAATAGATGAAATCGACAGAAGATTAAAACAACAGCCCTGGTGAGAATCAAACAGTTCATAGCTAGAACCAGGGCTGTTTTTTAATACGTTAAGAGAAAATATAGTTCATTGCTGAAAATATCATCATTCCAGCTACAACATACCTTATAACCTTCTTATTCACTCGTGTGTTCAAATATGAGCCGACGTATCCCCCAACAAAGGAACCAGCGCCAAGAATTAACCCTGGGACAAATTCGACTTTGTTCTTAAATGAAAACAAAGTTAGTGAGAAAACAGTAAAAATGAGCGTTAGGAATATCTTCATTGCATTTGCTTTTCTTACATCGTAACCTTCTAAAAGTGTTAAGGCATAGATTAAGAAGAAACCAACTCCTGCCTGAATATACCCACCGTAGATTCCTATAAGGAAAAAGACCACAAAACTGAGGGTTCTATTTGATTTTTTTCTCCTTCCCTCTTCCCACACCTTAGGTGTAAATAATACAAAATAAGACATTACAAGAAATATAATTCCAACACTCAGCTTAACTAACTTTTCAGGAAGGCTTAGGACTATTGATGTACCCAATATTGCTCCGATTATCGTTGGAATGGTTATAAAAAGAGCATTTTTCAAGTCCAATTCTTTTTTAGCTAAAAAGCGCCATGTTGCCGAGATGTTTTGTAAAAGTATACCTATCCTGTTGGTTCCATTAGCTACGGTTGGACTCAGACCATACAAACCAAGTATTGGAAGCGTTAGAAAAGAGCCACCGCCAGCAAGAACATTGACTACTCCTGAGAAGAGCCCTCCCAAAAACAACAACAATTCAACCACTCAGAACACCTCCAGGAATTTCGTAAGTAATTTGATAAGGTTTTCTAAATCGTTCAAATTAATCATTTCGACTTGCGAGTGTAAGTATCTTACAGGCACACTCAGAGCAATCATAGGTACACCTTTCTCAACGAAAACGCTCGCGTCGTTGCCCCCCCAGTTGTTCCAATCTGTATTGGTATTCCTTCCTTATTCGCTAAACTTACAATGAATTTGGCAACCTCGTAATTGGATATTGAACTATTATCGAAAGCCCTTATCACCGGTCCTTTTCCAAGTTCAATGTGGGCATTCTGCTTGCTACAGCATGCAAAAGAATCAATTGCAATAGCTAAATCGGGATTATATATACTTGCGAGAGCTTTTGCACCACGAAGTCCAACTTCTTCCTGCACTGTCCAGGCAAAGACAACTTTTGAACGCGGGTTTACGCCGCGTGAGACTTCAATGAGTGTGAAACAACCAAACCTGTCATCTAAGCTCCTCATTGCCAAGTAATCATTGTTCAATAAAGCAAAAGTTTTCCTAAAAACTACAAAATCCATGACGTCAATTCCCAGCTCTACGAGTTCATCTCTATTTTTAGCACCAACGTCTACAACCTTTTCAAAAGCAACTCCGTCTGCTTTAAGATGTGGTGGAACCGCACCAATTACTCCGTCAACTACACCGGTTTTCGTAAATACCTGGACGAAAGAACCAGGTAAAGTTTCTTCGATGATTCCTCCAACGTTCTTTACTTCCAACTTTCCATCCGACCTAAGTGAAGAAACATAAAAACCTATCTCGTCCATGTGTGCCATTAATAGTACCTCTTTTTCGTTCGCTAAACCCTCTTTTTCGAAGATTAAATTTCCAATCTTGTCAGTCTGCAGCTTAGACTTTTCTACACCTAACATAACAGAGATTTTCTCTCTTACACGTTCTTCCCTACCAGATACACCAGGTACTTCACACAACTCGATTAGTTCGCTATGGTCAAACAATCTACGTTTCACCCTAATCCCCCCTATCATTTCTCTGCACGCATTTAAAATTATACCACAAATTCATTCGCTTTCCTAATTGTTTTTGTATACAAAATTATTTGAGTGCTTGACAAAAATTTTTTATAAGTGTAAAATATATTTGCATTACGACAAAATCTGTAAAAGAGGGAGGTACCAGATTTATGTCCGAAGAGCAGTACAAGTATGAGAAAAGAAATTTGGCGTTGATAATTAGTGGGCGATTCGAATCTGTTTTAGGCGCGGCGGCCTTACTTGTAGCTATGCCATTGTATATTTTAGATAAGACCGGTTCGGGAACAATAATGGGAATATTCACGGTTCTTGGAATATTGCCGCGATTGTTTGCAACACCAATCGGAGGAGTTATCGGAGACAGGTTAAATAGAAAGACTATTATGGTTCTTCTTGATGAACTGAGAGGATTGTTGTTATTTATTCTGTGGCTTATTGCAATTAATGACAAGATGAGTGTAGGTGTGCTTCTTGCGTTTAGAGCAGTTCTTTCATTCTGTGACGGGCTTTTCGACGGGCCCACCGCAGCAATGTTTGGAGATGTTGTGAAGAAAGAAAATCTCAAAAGAGCAACATCGTTAAATGCCATGGCAAATAGTGGTGCTAACATTTTTGGACCTATCGTTGGATCTATGTTATATGGTTACTATGGGTTGACTAATGTCCTTCTTATGACAGCGGTATTGTACATATTATCAGGAGTCAGTGAAATGTTCATTATCTATAATCATCGCCCAAAAGAAAGAAGAGTTAATTTTGTTGGTGAGCTTTCTGAGGGAATCAAATTTGTTATCAAGAACCGAGGTTTAAAGTTTTTATTTACTTTCGCTATAGTAATAAATTTTCTTACGTCACCTCTTTTTAGTGTTGTATTTCCGTATATTCTTCGAACAGTGCTAAAATTTTCAGCAACACAGTTCGGTACATTACAAGTCTTTGGAACAATAGGAGCGTTATTAGGAAATATAGCGATTATGTTCTTTCTTCACAAATTCAGCTCTAAGGCTCTAATATCTTGGGGATTATTACTTGAACAAGCATTTGTGGTACTTCTCTCCGTACTTATTATGCCCTATTTTGGATTTGGTAAGGGAACATTGTATATTCTTTTTGTCACGGGCGCAGCTGCCTTTGGTTTCTTCAATGTATTGGTCAACATTCCTATTAACGCTAATCTTCAAATGCTAGTTCCATCTGAGTTGCGCTCAAGAGTCTTTTCCGTTTTATCGCTTTTGGCGATGGGAAGCATTCCAATATCATCTGCATTGTATGGGTATCTTCTTGACAGAATTGATGCATTTTGGTTCTTCTTGACGGTGAACATCATTTCTACGATTGTAATTGTTGTCTTTCTTATTAAGGCTCCAGACGAGGCTTATGATCCAAATCTTGCAGTGCAGCAAAATGCTTGAACAGTCATAAATATATTGTTTAATTTTATACTTTGTGTTAGAATACTTATAGGTTAGGGCACTACTAAAGTTGGGGGTGTCAGTATTATCCTGGCTCAAGAATTCTTAAAGGGGACGATTCTTAGTACAGTGGCTGGACTTTCAACTGTACTTGGTGCAATACCATTGCTATTATTTCACAAACACCTTGGAGAAAAGGTTATCGATTCGTTGATGGGTATGGCTGCAGGCATAATGCTTGCAGCAAGTGCTTTTAGCTTAGCAGGTCCTTCACTTGAAATAGGTGGAGTTTTCCGCTTTACCATAGGTTTCTTGCTTGGTGCTGTTCTCGTAGATTTGATGGATAAGTATTCGCCACATGAACATTTTTTAAAAGGTCATGAAGGAGCAGATGTTAAGAAACTATCAAAGATATGGCTCTTTGTGATAGCTATAACAATTCACAACTTCCCGGAAGGTATGGCGGTTGGGATAAGTGGTTACACACCAGAAGCTTTAAATGTTGCTATAGCTATCGGGACGCAGAATATTCCAGAAGGTGCTGCTACAATGGTTGCGTTAATGAATGCGGGATATTCAACTCCATTTTCGTTATTGGTTACTTTCCTTACAGGCGTGGTTGAAGTTATCGGTGGAGTATTCGGCGCTGGATTGATATTAATTAGCAAAAAACTTTTGTCGTATATGTTGGCATTTGCAGCAGGTGCTATGGTGTTTGTTGTCAGCGATGAGGTTATACCTGAGACACATTTACGTGGAAATGAACGGTTATCTACTTACTTTCTTATACTTGGTTTTTTAATCATGTCTGCTCTTGATGTTGTGCTTGGCTGAGCAGCACGTTATTTTTTGGAAGGAACATGTAACTAGCTTTGTCTTTTCCAGTTTTCTTCGATATATACAATAAGTCATCTGCTGCTTTCAACACCTCTGTCGGGGATTCATAACCTTCCGAACTCACAACACCACAAGAAATGGTGCATTTACCGTGCGGGAATTGAGTGTTTCTAACTCTAGCTAAGATTTTCTCAATTAGGTCAACAACTTCGTCGGTGTTTGACACCTTTGTTATGATAAGACAGAATTCTTCTCCACCGTACCTTCCTGCTATACCTTTTCCTGCTATCTCCTCTTTCAAAATCGCAGCGAGACCCTTTAATACCTCGTCTCCAACTAAATGTCCGTATGTATCGTTCACCTTTTTAAAATTGTCAATATCGAACATTGCAACGTAATATATCGTTTTGTTTATTTTGGCCAGGTTATGCGTCTCCTCAAGGAATCTCAATAACTCCTTTTTGTTGAATAGCCCTGTTAAACCATCAACGGTGGATGCAACTTTGAGTTCTCTGAAAATGTTCAATGTATTGAACAGAAGTGATATGCTTTCGTTTGCTTCGTTTAAAACCTTGTTCAAGCTCCACCTATCTGTTGGATTTGTATATGCGATTAGTCCTATTTCACTCTCTTGATATTTGATAACAACGGTTTCCAAACCATCTACTTTGAATTCTGAACCAAAATTACCAAAGTAAGACCAATTGGAAGGTTCTAAGGGTCTTTCAAACGAACCTAGTAGTTTTTCTTTACTGATCATCTTACTTAGTGGCAAGCCAAAGTTGTAAATTCGTCCTTCAACTGGTGATAAAAGAAGGAAAGCGAGCCCAGTAAAACGGGAGAAGAATTCTAAAAAATTCTTGAGTTGCTGGATGACGTAAAGTTCGTCTCTTGCAAACTGAATGAGAGAAAGTATCTCTCTGTTCAGTATTTCAGTTCTCATCTTTTGCTCAAGAACATCATAGATACTTGTTACGTAAAACATCTCTTTTGATTTAGAAGAAGCGTAATCACCAGAAAGAAATCTTTCAAGTTCCTTTTCAAGCACGTCTTTTGAAAGCAGTTTCGAGATAAATTTGTTAGCACCGCTATGCTCAGCCCAGAACTCATTTATGACATCATCAGAACCAGTTAAAACAGCGATACCCGCGTTTTTAAACGCGGGTATCGACCTAAGATAAAGACACATTTGAAGACCAGATATTCCAGGCATATTGTAATCGGTAATGATTACATCTGGTAATTCTTTTAAGGCAATTTCTATACCTTTTGTTCCATCTTCAGCAACTATTATCTGATTTACTCCCAATTTCTCTAGGATGCTTTGAAGAACCATCCTCCAAAATTTGCTGTCGTCAACTATAAGGACTTTCTTGTCCATATTACTATCAGCACTCCCCTTGAAAACAAAAATGTTTTCTAACACTACTTAAATTATACCACGTTTTTCTCTCTTTCCGAAACCTGACCTTCGAATCTTTTTATATCAAGGTAGGAGAGATCGGTGTGTAGCGTCTTTCCAAATACTATTAATTCTGCAAGCGCTTCACCAACGGCAGGTGCTACCATGAAACCATGGCCTGAATAGCCTACTGCGTAATAATATCCTTTTACCTTTTCGCTTGCACCAATTATTGGTTGGGCATCAGGTGACATGTTGTACATTCCACTCCAGTGTCGTATTATCCTGACATTTTTTAGGAATGGGAAAATTCTAACCATTTTATTTGCTAGCTCTTTTTCAAATTTGTACGTGACGTTGAAGTTGAGTCCTGGTTTTTCATCTTTATCACCTTGTCCCATTATGAATTGTCCATGGAGGGTTTGACGCATGTAAAAATTACCGGAAAAGCTTATTGCCATCATTGGGAAGAAGTTCTCTAACGGCTCGGTCACCAAAATTTGATGTCTGTAACTCTCGGTCAGAAGGTCAACACCGACAAGTTTTGAGACCTCATTTGACCATGGTCCTGAGGCGTTGACAACTACGTCACATGCAAAGTACCCAGCTGTCGTATCGATGCCTATAACTTTCCCGTTTGCAACGTCAATATTCTTTACTTCTGTGTGGGTATATATGTGCCCATCCATTCTTCTAATTGCTTGCGCATAACCGATAACGGCTTTATGCGGATTGGCATGACCATCCGTTTGGCAAAACGTAGCCATAACCAACCCTTCGGTGTTTATGTACGGGTATCTTTCAGAAACCTGTTTAGGAGTCAGGATTTCTACGTTTAGCCCTTCTTCACGTTGCATTTTGACGTTCTTTTCAAATTGTTCAGCTTCCTCTTCGCTGTATGAGAGTACCAAATATCCACCCTGTTTGTATTCTATATCCATACCGACATCTTCTTTGAATCTTTCGAATAATTTAACACTTCTCATTGCTAAACGCACATTTGGTCTAGTTGACCATTGTTGTCTAATTCCGCCAGCGCATCTACCTGTTGACCCTGATGAAAGGTACGATTTTTCGAATATCGCAATGGAAGTTTTTCCAAGTTTGCATAAAAAATACCCCAAAGCAGTTCCTGTTATACCCCCACCTATTATGCATACATCATACTTTTTAACTTCACTCATCTTTGACACCCCCTTGTATGCTGCCAGAAATCTCACTTTTCTCAGTCAATTCGGACTTGATCACAGCTTCAAATGGAGTTGGCATTGTTGGGGGGCGGTAGGCTCCAAGTTCTATTTCAGAAATAGGTCTACCTGTCTTCTCTGAAAGGATTTGTAAAGTTAAAGTCCTGCAGGTCTTTCCACCACACGGTCCCATACCTATTCTTAACACTCTTCTGAGTTCTTCGTAATCTGTAATACCCATGTCTATAACTCTTTCGATATCTTCTTTTGTTATTTCCTCGCATCTGCAGATAAATTCATCTGACTTAGCTGGTATTCGGAAACTTCTAACTACATCTTCGTATCCTTTTGGCACTCTGAGAAATACTACGTGTGTTTTTCCCTTGTTGTTTAGAACCACATGGTCCACTTCTCCATCGGCAACGTCTTTACCTTCTCTGTCCAAAAGTTTTACCTTCATGCCATTGTCTGGTATTGGAAGTAGTTCATACGGGATACCAACCAGTGAGTACTCATCCTTCTCCTGAACCATAAATATTGCAAGACCTGGACATTTCATAACGCAAACCCCACAACCAATGCATTTGGTATAATCTATTTGAGGTATGCTATTAATATTCCAACCGACGTTTATTGCTCCAGTCGGGCACGATGTTTCACATGGATTGCAAGGTATAGCTTGTGGGCATTCTATAACCGCTCTTAATTTTCCTATCGGTCCTTTGTCAACTTGTTGCTCTTCTCTGTATCCTCCTTCAGGAAACACAATGCCCATCTTTTTTAGTCCGTCCCTAACCTTTTTGGAGAAAGGTCCTCTTCTAAACTCTTCGAGCTCTTTTTTCATTTTTTCAATCTTTTCTTCAAATGATTTTCCCGTTAGTTCCTGTGCGATATTGTAACCAGCAATGTATCCTTCAATCATAGCAGTTGTTGCCTCTTCTATTCCCGACAGGTCTCCAGCGACAAATACGTTGTGCACGGTTGTTCTCATGTTCTCGTTACGCAAAGGCACATACCCTCCTAATTCGGGTATGTAAACAAGTTTTGCGCCAGTTTGAGCAACAAGCTCAACATTTGGTTGCAAACCAACAGCCAGACATATGGCATCAACAACAAATTCTTTTTCCGTTCCAGGAACTGGTTTAAATCTTTCATCAACTTCAGCTACAACTGCGCCTTGAACCTTGTCATTTCCAATTGCTTCAAGAATCGTATGTTTTAACAATATGGGTATTCCAAGCCTTTTGACTTTATTCGCGTGAACAGCGTATCCACCAACGCGTGATGAAGCTTCAACAATAGCTTTTACTTTTGCACCCGCTTGAACTAACTGATATGCAACGATAAGCCCTATATTACCTGCACCAACGATAAGGAACGATTGACCTGGGAGAACTCTGTATTGGTTCATTAGCGTCTGAACAGCACCAGCTCCATAAACACCAGGGAGAGTGTTATTTTTGAAGGCTAAAAATTTTTCTGTTGCCCCAGTTGCAATTAGCAGATAATCAGCTAAATACTCATTCACAATGTTATTTACCCTATCGTAAACAGTTATTACGTCTTCATATATACCTGTTACCGTTGCTTGCTGTATTATTTCAACTCCAAGACTTTTAACTTTTTTGACAAGTAAGTTCCCAATTTCAAATCCCCTTACCGAGGCGTAGAATCCTTCGTGACCAAAGAATTTGTGTGTTTGCTTTGGAAGTTGACCACCAGGTTCGATTCCTTCGTCTATAATTACCACATCTTTACCATCTCCAAGAGATTCTGCTATAGCTATCGCTCCGGTTAATCCAGCTGGTCCTGAACCAACAACGAGTGCTTTGACGCGCCTTACCATTTTGGTTTCCCCCTTCCAACTTGCATTCTGACATGCATCCCTTCTCTTACGGGGGTTATACAAGCTCTAACGTTAGGAATCCCATCAACTTCCACAAGGCAGGCAGAACACTTACCTATAGCACAGAAAAAACCTCTAGGATGGTTGTGCTCTGTGAAACCGAAAACATCAAAGCCGTTTGCAATAAGAGCACTTGCAATCGTATCTTCCGAAGTTGCGTAAACAGTTTGCCCTTCAAAGTAGAACGTTAAGTAAGTTTTCTCACTCGGAACACTAAGAATAGGATGTTCCTTTATCCGCATGTTGCAGCCACTCCCCTTCCCCAGAGTGTTGAGTTTTTTCACGAAAAGTTTAATTCTCGAACGTTTTTCAACAAAATTATAATCCTTAAGACCTCGCTGTAGAAAATCCCGAAATCGTTCGCTATGAGAATCTTATAACGTTTTATTGTTTAGACCATTTAATACCGAGAGTTTACTCAATTTTTTTCAAAATACCAACACGATTGAGAAAAGCGAAATCTATGCTATAATTTAACCGTAAGCGATGATTATAAGACATGCTAAGAGGTGAAATAGGCGGTGGTTAACAGAAATGCGAAAGTTATTTTAAAGAAAGACATCAAACGTCGTGTATTTAATGGACATCCTTGGGTCTACGATAACGAAATTGAAAAGATAGAAGGCAGCTTTGAGGATGGAGATATAGTCCTTGTATACACTTTCGCAAATCAGTTTTTGGGGATTGGATACATCAATACAAAATCTAAGATAACGGTCAGATTGCTTTCAAGAAAACCGGTAGAAATTAACCGGGAATTTATAAAGAATAGAATTTTGCAAGCAATAAGAAATAGATACAGTATTACAAGAGAGAATGCATACAGGGTTATCTTTGGTGAAGCTGACGGATTACCTGGACTCATTGTGGATAAGTTCGATGAATATCTTACAATTCAATTTAATACACTTGGAATAAACAAGCTTAAAAACCTCATTTTGGAAGTGCTCGTTGAAATTTTCTCACCGGCAGGTATATTTGAAAGAACTGAGGGAAATGCTGTTAAGAAAGAAGGCCTTGAAGAATTCTCAGGTTGGATTTACGGCTCTGGTCCAGAACTCATACCTTTTGAGATAAACGGGATAAAGTTCTTGGCTGATACGAAGGGACAAAAGACGGGAGCGTTCTTAGACCAACGTGAGAATGCGAGAAAACTCAGAGAGTTTGCCCATGACAAGATTTGTCTCGATTGTTTTTCGTATACCGGAAATTTTGGAATGCACTTACTTAGCGGTGGAGCAAAGCACGTAACTTTTGTAGACTATTCAGAGCGTGCAATTGAAGTAGCTAAGGAAATTGCAAAATTAAATGGTTTTGATAAAGATAGAATGGACTTTGTCGTTGCAAATGCTTTTGATTACTTGAAATCCAGTTATGAAAAATCGAAAAAATACGATATAGTAGTTCTTGACCCTCCGTCTTTTGCTAAGAGTGCTTCAAGTCGTGATGCAGCGTTTAAAGGCTATAAAGAAATTAACTATAGAAGTATGAAACTACTGAAAAGTGACGGGTTACTTGCCACAGCATCCTGTACGCAGGTTGTGTCCCAGAGTGAATTTGAATCTATTTTGGTTGATGCCGCTATTGATGCTAAAGTTCTTTTGAGGTTAATTTACAGAGGTGGCCAGCCTGTTGACCATCCACAAGTCTACAATATCCTTGAAACGATGTATCTAAAATTTTTGATTCTACAGGTCTCGCCAATAAATAACTGAACGTATAATTAAGAACGTTTGGTTGATTAATCCATAAGCAGTATCAAGTAGATTATCAGGGGGTAATGTGCTGTGAAAAGAAGATTACTGGCTGTTACTTCACTATCTTTCTTGCTCGCTACACTGCTATTTTCCGGGGCTCTTATTGTTACAACTTCAGGTATTGTTGATGAAGCTGGTAATGTTCTCAAGAGCGTATCAGCATTAGATGTGCTTTTCGATGGTACGCAGTATTACTATGTGGCGACCGATGGTATTTACTCTCTTGACGGGACTACTAAAATAGACATTAGAAATTCACAACGTGTCGGGATCAACTACGTATTATCAAACTCAAAAGTGTACAAGATAGAAAAGGGAGCAGCAACAAGTATAGGAACAGTATCATCAAAGATGAAAAGCGTTTATGTTGTATCAGACTACATAATTGGAATCGAGAGCAACCAAATAGTATGTTACTACGCTGGTAACGTTGTGTGGTCTATCCCAACAGACGCGACTTTCTTTAAGATTTCCGAACAATACATGGCGGTTTTTGGCTCTCAAACACAACTTTTTAACATTTCAAACGTTAGGTTCGTGAAGCTTGAAAGAGTCTACCCAAAATTTTCAGATTACGTCTACTTTGCTGGGTATCATGTCTTTAGTGACGGAAGTAAGATTTACTTCTACCGAGGTTCGGCAAGGTTAAGCACTACTTTTCCATACAAAGGAACACTTTTCACAGATGGAAAGTACCTGTATTCTGGAAATTTTTTGATTACCGCTGACCTTGTACAAAAAGAGTTGAAATTTACCGTAAAATCTCTTGTTCCTGTTGCCACTAGTGAAGAAGAGGAAGAGACTACTGTTGTTCAAGAACCAGTAACGGTTCAGTCTCCAGTCCAACAATCAACTACCCCTTCGACTTCACAAAAGCAATCTGGTGAAGAACAACAACAAAAAGAAGAAATAACCATTGTAAAGCCTTCAGAATCTCAACAGCAACCAAAAACTCCAAAGTTATACGAACTTCTGTGGAAAGTAGTCTTAAACGATTCCATCTCTGGCAAGCCTGCTGTAAAAGGGACTGTTTCATATGTGCCTACAACGAAAGGTACAGTCATTGCAATTGATGGTGGAAAGATAATATGGTCATACCGAACAAACTTTGTCATAACTGCGCATACTACAGTTGGTAATCATATCTACGTCGGGTCTTGGGATGACACCATCTATGCGTTAAGAGAAGACGGAACACTTGCATGGAAACTCTCACTTGACAGTGATATCGCATATGGTCCTGCTTGGGATGGATATTTGTTATACGTGGTTACGGATAAAGGAACGCTTTATATTATCAAAGATGAAGGAAAAACGGGAACCATAAAAAGCTCGTACAAAGTAGGGACCTATCCTTCAATACCGCCATCGGTGTCTCTTTCAGGGAAGGTTTATGTTGTCGATGGTGCTGGGAATCTTTGGAGGGATAAAAGCATAGATAGTTTTGCAGGGAAACCTAAAAACCTACCGATATACTTAGAAACACCTTACGTCAGTAAACAAGTAGGTTTTTCACTTATAGACGAATATGGAAACGTTTATGAATTCATACCTATGAAAGAAGGCACAGTCGTTTTCAAAGAAAAGAACAATTTCTTGACTATTTCGGCCGAAATCACTGATGCTGTTCTAGGAAAAGAAAAGCTCTATGTTATCGATTCAAATGGCAAATTCCAGGTTATTGATAAAAATACTAAGAAGGTTTTGTTTACAGATACCGTTCCAAATGGAAAATACATAAGTTTAAGTAATGGTTACTTATTTGTCTTTGGTAAAGAAGTGAGATGCTATTATGTTAACGATACGCCTTCTGGATATTGGAACAGTCTCTATGGAAACCCGATGAACTGGAACTCTGCTGTTAAATAATCCATCACAAGTTTTAAGAACTATTTTTGAAAGACAGAGGTGAGCTTTTGAAACGCTTCCTTGGTGAATTTAATTACTACGCAGTATGTGTTCCTGTTTATGAGCGTAAAATTCTTTTTGAAGTGAGGTCGGAAAACATCCCACAACCGTTGGAAGTATCGTTTCCAGGTGGGCGCATTGAAGAAAATGAGCAACCATATGAAGCAGCCTTAAGGGAGCTTAAAGAAGAGACAGGACTTCAAACTGTTAAATTACTTTTCGAAGTGGAACCACTTATCACACCTTTCAATTCAGTTGTATACCCATTTGCTGTTTCTGTAGACCTCTACGAACTTTGTATAAACAAAAGTGAGGTGAAGGAAACCTTTTTAGTCCCACTTGAACACTTTGAAAAACCCTATTCCATTGGTTACGTCGATGTAGAACTCAAACCGCGTGAAGACTTTCCATATCATCTCATACCTTTTGGAAAAGAATACAATTGGAAGCGAGGGGTTTATAAGGTCATTTTTTACAAATATGAAAACTATATAATCTGGGGGTTAACTGCACGAATTGCTCAAAGGGTCTACGAGTTAATGAAAGAACAAGGGGGATAGGAGGATGTTTTTCAGCACGAAGTCGGCAGTTATTGTTGGTATAACTCCGCTTCTGGTAAATGTGGAGGTAGATATAAACTCGCGGAGCGTAAAAAGAGACATCAACATTGTCGGACTACCAGATACCGCAGTTAAAGAGAGCAAGCAAAGAATTCTCAGTGCTTTCAAGAATTCAAATGTTTCTATGCCCGATGGGCTTATCACTGTTAACTTAGCACCTGGAGATGTTAAAAAAGAAGGTACCTTTTTAGATTTTGCAATTGCATTAGCTATTTTAGGAGCAGCAAAACACATACCTTCCTTCAACGCTGTTGTTATTGGAGAGTTAGGTTTAGATGGAAGCGTCAAAAAAGTCAAAGGTGTCCTTCCTATATTGTTGGAATTTCAGAATCCTTCGACTACCTTTATCATCCCTGCGGATAATATCCCTGAAGCTGTAGCTACTAAAGCAAAATTCCTACCTTTTAAAAATCTCTACGAAGCGGTCCAAGCAATTAAGACAGGGAACTTTCCTCAAATTGAGTATGAAACACCGAGCTTTGATATTGAAAACCACGAAGTGGACTTTTCGGATATCCGTGGGCATTTAGTTCCAAAACGAGCTTTAGAAGTTGCAGCAAGCGGTGGACATAATGTACTGATGGTTGGACCACCAGGCACGGGAAAAACAATGTTTGCTCGAAGGTTTCCAACTATACTGCCACCTATGAGTGAACAGGAAATCATCGAAACTTCGAAAATATATAGTGCTATTGGTCTGTTGGATTCAAAACTTATCACTAAAAGACCGTTCAGAAGTCCGCACCATACTTCAAGTGCGGTGGCTATAATTGGCGGAGGTACCAACGTCAAGCCTGGAGAGGTGACCCTTGCTCACAATGGTGTGTTGTTCTTGGATGAGCTTCCTGAATTTCGAAGGGATGTTTTGGAAGCGCTCCGTGAACCTCTTGAAGATGGAGTGGTTACTGTTTCTCGTTCAAAAGCCACGCATATCTTTCCGGCCAACTTTCAGTTAATTGCGGCGATGAATCCCTGTCCATGTGGTTACTATGGAGACAAAGAAATAGCCTGCAAATGTTCTTCTTATGAAATTAGAAGATACTGGAAAAATATCTCAGGTCCGATACTTGATAGGATAGACATTCAAATTCAGGTTCCCAGGGTCTCGTACGAAGAGATGCGTGGAAAAATTTTACAAACAGACGGGGAATCGAGTGAGCAAATTCGTGAAAGGGTAATGAAAGCGCGAGAAAAACAGATGCATAGATACAAAGAAGAGAATATAAAGCTAAATGCAAAGTTGACGCACAAAATGGTTGAGAAGTATATTAGACTGGACGACAAAGCAGAGGAGATTTTGAAACTTTTTGTCACAAAGCACAAGCTTTCAGGAAGGGCTATAGATAAAATCTTGAAAGTTTCAAGAACCATCGCAGACCTCAATGGTGATGATATTGTTGATGCAAGAGCTGTTAGTGAAGCATTGCATTACAGGTTGAGCAGCGTAGATTTAGAGTTTGTACTCTGATGATATGTTATTAGAGAAGTTAGGAGGAGTATATATGGAAGAGCTAAAGAATTACTACAAACGGGTGGCAAAGTATTACAGCGCAGCTTCTTTACTTTACTGGGATATGCAGACTTATATGCCAAAAGATGCAGGTCCTTACAGGGCAGAGGTTTTATCCGAAATAGGCACCTATGCTTTCAAATCCATGATCGATGATGCTCTTGGCACACTTTTGGAAACTGCACAACCACAAAATGAAATCGAAGAAAAGATAGTTTCTGTTGGAAAGAAGGAGTATTACAAGTATAAAAAAGTTCCTCCAGAACTCTTTCAGGAGATAATGATGACTTCAACGATGCTTGAACAGAAATGGGAAATTGCAAAACCAAGAGGAGATTTTGAAGAAGTAAGACCCTTGCTTGAAAAACTTGTAGAACTATCCAGAAAGTATGCAGAGATTTTAGGTTACGATGAAGAACCATACGACGCTTTACTTGACCTTTACGAACCTGGTATGAGAGCAATGAGTGTGGAGCAGATATTTAACAATGTTAAGACTTTTACTCTCGAAGTGCTTAAGAAAATAGAGAGCCTACCAAAAACAGAAGACCCATTTGATAGAGAAATCAGTGTTGAAAAACAAAAGGAATTTAGTACTTGGTTATTGCATTACCTTAAGTACGATTTCAACAAGGGCAGGTTAGATGTATCAGCACATCCATTTACTAATCCGATAGGTCTAAACGATGTGCGTATAACAACAAGGTATATTGCGAACGATATGAGGAACTCTATCTATTCAACGATTCATGAATTTGGGCATGCGTTGTATGCGCTCTCCATTCCGGCAGAATTCTATGGTTTACCAATTGGTAGCAGTGCTTCGTATGGTTTTGATGAAAGTCAATCCCGTTTTTGGGAGAATATAGTGGGTAGGAGCCTGGCATTCTGGAAAGGAATATACCAAAAGTTTGTGGAAATTGTTCCAGAAATGAAAAACTACACGGTTGAAGATATTTGGAGAGCAGTGAACAGAGTCCAAAGGTCCTACATCAGAACAGAAGCTGATGAGGTAACGTATAACTTACATATAATCATACGATTCGAAATTGAACGCGCATTAATCAACGGTGAATTGAGTGTGAAAGATATCCCCGAAAAGTGGAATGAATTATTCAAAAAGTATATAGGCTTGGAAGTCCCGAATAACACGCTCGGTTGCATGCAAGACCCGCACTGGTATGGTGGAAACTTTGGTTACTTCCCAACGTATGCACTTGGTAATCTTTACGCTGCTCAAATATTTGAGAAGTTAGAAGAAGAAATTGACTTTGAAGATATAGTTTCAAAGGGAGAGTTCTATGTCATCAAAGACTTTCTGCGAGAAAAGATTCACTCGAAAGGGAAAATGTATGAACCTGCTGAATTAATCAAGATGGTAACCGGTAAGCCACTATCTTACGAACCATTTGTTAGATACGTGAAAGAAAAATACTCGAAGGTGTATGGGATAGAACTCTGAACTTCTGAGCATTAAACTAACGAAAAACAATGGAAAATGCCGGGATAACCCGGCATTTTTCGTTTGTAAAAAAAAGTCCCCGGTTGCTAACCGGGGTGGGAAGGTGTGGTGGCCGTTGTGAGGTCGTTCCTCACTATGTATATGCGCGTGGCGCACTATTGTTCGAAGGCCGACTAACTGTCCAAACATTGCTTGGATATCGTAATATCATTTAGATGTGAGATTTTGTTTTTTGTTTACACTTTCAGCCTCTATCCTTTCTTTTTCTGCCAGCATGTGTTTCAATCCGAGTAATCCCCTTGTTATATCTTCATTTTGCACGATTATATCTTCTGGTACGTCTAATATTCTTGTAGAAAAGTTCCAGAGAGCCTTTATTCCATGGCTTACCAGCAAATCGGCAACTTGTTGTGCAGCATTTTCTGGAACACAGATAGCTGCTATCTTCACTCTAAATCTTCGAATGACCCTCGACAAGTCTTTTAACGGAAGCACCATAAGTTCGCCAACCATCGTTCCTATCTTGTTTGGATCGTTATCGAATATTGCTGCGACCCTTATGCCTATATTTTTGAATCCCTTGTAATTCGCAAGCGCACTTCCAAGATGTCCTGCTCCAATGATTATAATGTTCTCATCTACTCCGGTTCCAAAAAGCTCATCAAGTTCGTTGAGCAATTCCTTAATCACGTAACCTACTTTTGGTTTTCCCTTTGTCTCAAGGAAAGAGAAGTCTTTCCTTACTTGCTCCGGAGTGATACGAAGCATCTCTGCAATTTCTTCAGACAAAACGTATTGCTTACCCTCGATAAGAAGCTGGCTCAAAAGTGCGTGGTACAGTTTCAGACGTTCAAACGTTGCTTTTGGAAACCGAAGAATCCCCTTTCGTTCTTCTAAGTTCATTCAAAGCCACCTCTTTTACTTTCTCGATTGTTGCTTCAGATACTATTATATCATTTACTACGACGTTTGGTGCTTTTCCACAGTTTTCTACGCAGAACGTTCCTTTAATTTCTAAGTTCCTTGCCCATTCTTCTTTGTTTGCGACTGAAATGAGTTTTTCAAGGATTTCATATGAACCTTTCGAG
Organism: Fervidobacterium pennivorans DSM 9078; assembly: GCF_000235405.2. NCBI lineage: Bacteria > Thermotogati > Thermotogota > Thermotogae > Thermotogales > Fervidobacteriaceae > Fervidobacterium > Fervidobacterium pennivorans. The sequence continues at coordinate 921,238 of NC_017095.1, read as the reverse complement.
TAGCAAGATGTACCCAAGCACACGCTTACCTTAACTTTGTCTTCGGATTCTTCTGGAAGAGGTAGTATGTCGATTTCTTCTTCTTGAACTCTCCTTCTGTGTTTGTAATGTGTGTGAATTACCTCGTGTGCCTCGTGACTAAGGGGTTTATTGAGATATCTTTCATACAATTGAAGCATATGGAAGTTTTCAGTTGGTGAAATCAGTACGTCGATACTTTGAACTTCTCTGAGAATCTTTGCTCTCTTTTCTCTTGTTCTTACATCGTTTGGATATGGTTGTCCACCACCGCCAATACAACCGTAATTGCACGCCATAACTTCGACAATATCTACATCCAGTTCTCCAGCTTTTATTGAATCAACAATCTTTCTGGTGTTTCCAAGTCCGAAGACTGCAATGCCTTTTACGACCTTACCGTTGCTAAGTTCAATCGTTATTAGTCTCACACCTTCGGAAATTTGTTTTGTTTCTATGTTCTTTATTCCAATTATCTCGTTAATGACATTCACAACACTTCCAAGAACGCCTCCGCTTTTACCAAAGCTCAAACCAGATTGAGATGAAAGTCCAAACGGTCTATCAAATGGTTCGGGCTCTACCATTCTTATATCAATTCCCGTTGACTTAATTATCTTTACAACTTCTCTTGTTGTGAGGACAATGTCAACATCTCCATTAAATTCTTCCCTTTCCGCTTCGAATTTTTTAGCTGTACATGGCATTATTGAAACGAGCACGATATCTTTTGGATCAACACCTATTTCCTTTGCATAGAACTTCTTAATTATTGCTCCAAGTGCCATTTGAGGTGATTTCACACTTGATAGATTAGCCAGATATTCTGGATAGTATTGTTCAGCGAATTTAACCCATCCGGGACAACATGACGTGAATTGCGGTAATTTCTCTCCTTTTTCCAATCTTTCGATGAATTCATGTGCTTCTTCGTAAGTAACAAGGTCTGCGGCAAACGCAACGTCAAAAACTTTCTTAAATCCTATCATCTTCAAAAGGGAGACCATCCTACCTGCTGCAGCCATATCGTCTTCCAAGCCAAATTCTTCTTGTAGAGATGCCCTCACTGCAGGTGCTACCATACCAATTACGTATTTTCCCTCTTCGATAGCCTTGTACACTTTATCAACATCATTTCTAATTGCTAATGCACCTGTTGGACAATATGCAACACATTGACCGCAGAGAACACATTCTGTGTTTTCTAGCTTCTCTTCAAACGATGGAACAACCTGAGCTTCGAAACCCCTGTAAGCGAAATCTATTGCGGCAATCGATTGAATTTCATCACATGCCCTTACACAATCTCCGCAAAGGATACACTTGGAATTGTCCCTAACAATGACTGATGATGTGTCGGTAATTGTTTTCTTTGAAATCTTTTCAAACCTGTTATTTGTCAATCCGAACTCTTGTGCATATTTTTGCAGCTTACACTTTCCGTTCATCTCACATGTTGTACAGTCACCGTCGTGAGATGCAAGTAAAAGTTGGAGTATACCTTTTCTCAGCTCGTAAATCTTCGGTGTATGTGTCTTTATTACCATTCCTTCCCTTGGTTGCAGTGTACAAGATGTCACTATATCCTTTCCGTCAACTTCAACAAGACACATCCTACAAGCTCCGTATATCGATGTCTCTGAGAGATAACAAAGGTTTGGAATCTCGATACCGACTTCTCTAAGAGCTTCAAGCACATTTCTTGCATCGTCCCGTATTTCTATTTCCCTTCCATTAACTATTATCTTCATTCTCCATCACCCTCCCAAACTAACAATCAGGTCTTGAGGATCAACCAACAAGTTCTATAGCACCGAACTTACACTTTGTTACACACAGTCCACATTTGATACACTTTTCTTGGTCAATTACATACGGTTTACCTCTCTCGCCGGTGATAGCGCCGTTTGGACAACTTCTTGCACACAGGCTGCAGCTCTTACATTTTTCTGGTATAATCACGTATTTCTTGAACGCGGTACACATTCCGCTTGGACATCTTCCTTCAATATGTTCGATGTATTCGGACCTAAAATATTTAAGGGTACTGATAATTGGGTTTGGAGCCGTCTTTCCAAGACCGCAGAGTGAAGCTGTCTTGATAATCTCTGATAAATATTCGAGGTTTTCCAAGTCTTCATATGTTGCTTTACCTTGTGTGAATTTTTCAAGTATATTGTAAGCTTGCATTGTTCCTTCTCTGCATGGGACACACTTTCCGCAAGATTCGCGTTTCGTGAAATCTAGGAAAAACCTTGCTACTTCGACCATACATCTGTCATCTGTTATTGCCACGATACCTCCCGAACCAACCATTGCACCAACAGATTTTAGTGAATCGTAATCAAGTGGGAGGTCGAAAAGTTCCTCTGGCAGACAAGCTCCCGATGGTCCACCAATCTGGATAGCCTTTATCTTTCTACCGTTCGAGGTTCCGCCGCAGATATTTTCGAGAATGTATCTAATCGTAGTCCCAAATTGAATTTCAATGATACCTGTTAGCTTCAGTGGTCCTGTAACAGAGAACATCTTTGTACCAGGTGAATTCTCAACACCGCGTTTTCTGTAATTCTCAACACCATCTCTGATTATCTTTGGAACATTTGCATATGTTTCGACGTTGTTTATAAGTGTTGGCTTACCCCAGAGACCCGCTTGTGCTGGATATGGTGGTCTTGGTCTTGGAACACCCCTTTTACCTTCAATCGACGCAAGGAGTGCTGTTTCCTCACCACACACAAAAGCTCCTGCACCTTCTTTGACGTAAAGCTCGAAAGAGAAATCTGTTCCGAGTATATTTTCACCAAGAAGACCGTATCTCTTTGCATCTTCTATTGCCTTATTGAACATCTCGACCGCGATTGGATACTCGGCTCTTATGTAAGCGTAACCTTTTCTTGCACCTATTGCATAAGCTGCGATAATCATTCCTTCGAGAACAGAATGTGGGTCTCTTTCAAGAAGTGTTCTATTCATAAACGCTCCGGGGTCACCTTCATCGGCGTTACAAACAACGTATTTGATGTCACCTTGGCTTTTATACGCAGCTTCCCATTTCAAACCTGTTGGAAAGCCTCCGCCACCACGCCCACGTAATCCAGAAGCTTTCACCATATTTATTATCTCAAGCCTATCCATTCCAGAGAGCACTTTTGCAAGAGAAGAATAACCGCCTCGTGCCATATAATCTTCTATGCTTTCACATTCACTTGTTCCGACAGCTTCCATTATGTAGAATGTCTGATTCTTGAAAAATGTAGCATCTTCTAACCTTTCTACTTTTTTGTCAGTAATTGGGTCTGTGAGAAGCAAACGCTCAATGGCTTCTCCTTTTATAAGTGTTCTCTCAACAATTTCCTCTACGTCATCCACTTTAACATGACTATATGTGATGCCATATGGCATTATCTTTACCAGTGGACCAAGCGAACAAAGCCCGCAACATCCCGTTTTCTTCACTGGTTCGTCATTCTCATCGAGCTTCTCGATTTTTATATCAAGCCCTTTTTCTTTGATTACTTCAACAAACCTCGCATAAACTTTTCTTGAGCCACTTGCTGTACAACCAGTTCCAACACAAACATATACTGAAGGTTTTTGGAGCTTTCTTTCTCTTTTCTCTTTGAGTTTTTCTATGTAATCAAGCAATTCTTGAGGGCTTTTCAATATTGGTTCATTTACAACAACTGTGCTCATTGTTCTTCCTCCTTCCTCTCTCTGAGTTTCCTCAGAATCTCTTTAACCTGTTCTGGAGTGAGTTTTCCGTAAACTTCATCGTTTATTACCATAGCTGGAGCAAGTGCACATGCACCGAGACAACCGACTTTATCGAGACTGAATTTCAAATCTGCTGTAACTTCACCTGGTTTGATACCTATTTCTTCTTCTATAGCTTTTACAAGACTCATTGAACCTTCCATATGACATGCAGTTCCATCACAGATAAGAATTGTGTACTCACCTTTCGGTTTTAGAGAAAACTGGGCGTAAAATGTTGCAACACCATAAATTTTGGCAGGAGGGATACCAAGTGCGGTGCCGATGTAGTATACAACATCCTTTGGGATGTGCCTGTACTCTTTTTGGACTTCGAGCAAGATTTTGATAAGCATCTCTTTCTTGTATTCGTACTTCTTAAGTATCTCTTCAACCTTACTGTACGTTTGAGTAAGCATCGCCACACCTCCACAGTAATTAATAATCATCTATCTTTGCTACATTCTTTGCGTACAACCTATCGTGATACTTTTCACGAATAGCATAAAACAAAATGCTGTCTCTGTCAAGGGGTAATTTAGAAATTTTTCACGACATAAATTCGCAATGAGTGTGATTACCTAATAAATACCTAATAAATAGGCTTTTACTCACTCTGTCTTTTTCAAATCGATGGGTTTAGTTTGGATGAGAAGCTTAAGAAAGGATGGGTGACCTTTTGCAGGGAATTCTGAATAAGTATCTTGAAACTACTTTTGTAGATACAACACAATCGTTGCAGACCTTAAGGATTGGTCTGTGGGCAGGTTTTAGCAAGTGAAAGGTATAAAAAGCATCGAAAAGTCATACATCTTTTCTCCCGTTATGACGAGAAAAGGAAATTATTATTAGATAAGAAAGGTTAAATGTTTGTTTGCCATTTTCCTTGCAAATTAGCCTCTTCTGAAATAACACTTGAGAATTGTTGGAATGATAAAGATAAAGCGTGTGGTAATTGGCAAAGACAGATAACAACATTAAAAGTATGTAGAAGCACAGCTACGTTATTTGTTTTGTAATTTCGTTATAACCCGAAGCCAACTCCTCCGTAGAATCCATACGTCAGCAAAAAATTGCTGTATTGTGCTAGTCCTTGAAGAGGTTTACCATTAACAAGCCATCCGTCTAGCGAATATCCAACAATTGCAATTGTTCCAACCTTAAGTTGCATAAAGTCTGTTACTTTAACAGCAATGGCAAGATTTGCCGCAAGTGAGATGTAACTTGTGAAAGTGGTAAGATAACCTTCGAGAGTTCCATCTTCGAGGTTGCTAACGTTTGTGTTGTTCTCATTAACCTTTCTTTCGAGAATCAAATCCTGGTGAAAAATGCATTTTTAGATAGTAACAGAAGAACTTAGATAGTAAATAAAAAGAGGCTATATTCCTAGCCTCTCTCCATTGTTGTTCTGAAAAGCCTCATGTTGAATCAGTAATACTCTATCTTTACAACCTTGCCACGCTTTTTAAGTGTTTGAGAGATATCATGAATAAGCCTAAATTTCAAAGAGATATCATGTGAAAAAAGTGGGTTTTGGTGGGCGGGATTTATAGCCCTACCAACCAAAAAAGTTATAACATCAGCTTCTTCGAGCATATCGATAAGTTTTTGAGCACCAATACCCAAAGTTGTGTCTTGGTTTTCATAGTATCTGAAAACCTGCGACAATGTGATAATTCCCTCAGTAACCAGGTCTACACCCTCCATATATCCTATAGGTGGGGAATATTCCGATATACTTGAGAAATCTATCTCCACCTTTTTACCAAGTATTTTCTCAACAATTTGGCTCGTCGTCCCACCACAAATGACTTTTTTACCTTCTGCATTCATCAGTTTCTCAACAACTATCTTGTCATTCTCTTTCTTTTCAGGTGGTCCAACCATGATTGTTAGATTTCTTCTCTCTCTGATTTTTATCGCACAAACAGTTGCGTCATCACCTTTTGTGCCTCTGTCAAGTGCTTCGGCAAGTCTAACAAGATGTTTTGTGATACTCTGCAAATCAACCTTGTTATCGAGTAAATTCTTCAATTCTTTTTTAACGTTATCTACTCCGAAACCAAATGGATACTTCACAGTTCCCATACCCGCTTGCGAAATACCATCTGTCATCAAAAAGACGATATCTCCGGGCTTAATTTGAATACCGCTTTCGAGAACTTTTCTACCCTGTATTTCGTGTACTTTCTTTTCAAGCTCAACGAACTCACCTTCTCTGTAGAAGAGGACTACAGGAAAATCGTACTCAAAGATATGGCAATCTCCACTCACATGGTTAACATAACAAGTGGCAAGTGTCGCATAACTTATTCCCCGAACTTTACACGTTGGAAGCGTTGAAATGATAGACGAAAAGACCTCAGAAATAGGCACATCGCTGAGCAACATCGTTGTAGCCATAGAAGCGGTCAAGGTTGAAAGGATGCTTGCCTTTATTCCACTACCAAGCCCATCTGAAACACTTACAACAGTTTTTTCTTCGGTCTTTTTAAACTTTACCGTATCACCGCAAACCTCTTCGCCGGCTTTGTTCTTTTGTGCGTAATATATCTCAGTTGTCAACATTTTCTTCCCCCAGGAATTTCTTGAATTCTGCGAACCTAGATTTTGTTTCCGCTATCGATTCGCCAAGCAAACTTGCTATGTCTTGAGCCAATTTCATTTGCTCGTTCAAAACTTCATCTATTTTTTCAATAGTTCGTCTTCTCAGCTCGTTCATGTGTTCTCTTTGTTGGACCATCTCCGTAAGGTCTACAAATAGAACAACTATGCCTCCATCGTCTGGTAAGTCAAAAACCTTCGGATACAGATAGACCTTTCTTGAATTAATATAAAGCTCATGTATTTTGTTTGAGCTTTCTTTTGCCCTTTGGCAAATACTGATAATCATATCTTCCGGATAATTCGCAAACAGAATCCCTGCTGCATTGTTTATATACAGAATTTTTGAATCTTTGAATATCACAATTGCATTTGGTGTTTCCTCAACAACAAGGTTACTCACAGAGGAAACCTTTTCAACTAAATATGCAAAACACATTTCTTTTTCTGCCTTACCAACGGCAATAGCAACTGCTTTGTCACGACACGTTTCATATCCACAGCCGGTACAGTCTAATATCTTTTCAGGATCCGTCTTTCCCATCTCTGCAAAAATACGTTCAACTTCTGACTCAGGTATATTGTATTCGACCTTTCGTATTTTCAAAGAACGTTTCAGATCAAAGGGAACCGAAAACCTATCCACCTTTTTTACATTTAGACTTTCTAAAATTCGAATAGCTTTTTGAAGCCTTGAATGTCTTAATAATATGTTGTCTTCCTTTTTCATAGTGGGACCGTTAATACAGCCCCCGACACATGCAGATGCTTCTATAAGTATCTTTTCATTGAAACCATTGAACGTCTTAAAGAAATCTATTATGTTTTCAACACCTTCAAGCACGTAATATGGGAAATTTTCTCCAACATATGCAGCAGCTGAATCAACAACTCCTTTGGAGGATGGATAAAACCTCGCTCTGATTGGATGTGGCGGGTCTGGATAAGTTTGCGGCATATTTTCTAACAAAGTGGCTATCCCTTTGGTAGTATTGTTACTCTCGTGAAAGATTTTTTCTAATCCATTTTCGAATTCTTCGAAAGTCAAGACTACATCAAACACATCCTCAAGTTCCTTCTTTTTCGCAATGCACGGACTAACAAAAACTTTTGGCAAATTTCCGAACATATGTTTCAGGAACTCTGCATGAACGCTTGCAGGGGACTTAACTTTAAACAGATAATCAGCATATTCTGGAAAATACTTTTCAACGAGTTCAACAACAACAGGACACGCCGTTGTGATTAGAGGTTTATTGCTATGTGAAAATATCTTAGCATACTCTGCTGACACGTATTCTGCTCCAATAGAGGTTTCAGAGATATACACGCAGCCTAACTGTTTAAGCAAGGACAAGACTTTAAAAGGTTCTTTGAAATAAGCGTAGAAAGAAGGAGCTATTGACAAAATAAAAGGTTTCCTCACAAGACTTAAGAAGTTCTCGACATCATTTCTGTATTGCTTCGCATTTTGCGGACATATATTGACACAAGTGCCGCAAAGCACACATTCCTCTTCAATAACAAACGATTCACCTTGTTTGAAGCTAATAGCTTTGACTGGACAATTCCTGAGGCATTTGTAACAATACGTACAGTTAGCCTTATCAGATAATATATACCTGCTTCTTGTGATTGTTATCATTGCTTTTTCACCTACTTTCTTCGCTTTCATTTATCACCTTGAGACTTTCCTTGATTTTCTCAATCAAGTTTTCCACGTTTAATAAGCTTACATTTCCAACACGTTCATTACCAAACCTTACATTAACCCCTTCCGAACAATTGCCCATGCAAAGACTCCCACGTAGTTCAATACGTGAGTCTATAAGAGATTCTTTGAGCTTCTCAACTATCTTGTACGCACCTTTTAGATGGCATGAACTTCCTAAGCATACGTAAACTACAAGTTTAGTTTCATCACTTTTTGAATTGTTCATTTCTTGTCCCCTCACTTTGAAATGGGAAGTACGTTTAGTATTTTTTGTGTATTCGTGATTACTTTCACGATATAGTTTAAAACATTTCTTTCATATAGTCAAGTAGCTTAAAATACCTAAAAGAAGTATAAAGAAGCGCATTTTTGACTGAATTCCGGAAATAATTATTTAAAACACTATCATAAAAATTCACAATTAATTTTCAGAGTAAACATAAAGGTTATAAAAATCCCTATTGACAACAACGGGAAGTTATGGCAAAATTATCCACGGTCAGTGGAAAGCTGGCTCAAGCAAGCAGACGGGGACGTGGTGCAGCCTGGTTAGCACGCCGGTCTGTCACACCGGTGGCCGCGAGTTCAAATCTCGTCGTCCCCGCCAAGTGAAGACGGGACCTTTTAAAGGTCCCGTTTTTTGTTTTCTTAGTTCTACAAGTTCTAAAACTTCCTTGGAGGTGTTCGTATGCGTGAAGAACTTTACCTTTGGAAGTATAAAGCACTTGCCGAAAGACTAGCCAAAGAAATGAAAAGGAGGCATTTTGAAGTTCACATTGTTAATTCCAAAGAAGAACTACTAAAAAAAGTTCGCGAACTTGTGCCTGAAGGTTCGACAGTTGCAAATGGTGGGTCGTTGACGTTGATTGAAAATGGTGTTTTGGATATCTTCAGAAACGGTAAATACGTATACTACGACAGGTACGCAGCGAAAATACCCGAAGAGCGTAAAGAGCTTGAATTAAAAGCTTTTACAGTTGATTACTATCTCTCAGGCGCTAACGCTATCACGGAAGATGGAAGACTTGTATTCCTGGATGGTAATGGAAATAGAGTAGCAGCGATTGTTTTTGGACCGAAAAATGTAATAATTATTTCCAGTGTGAACAAGGTAGTAAAGGATATAGAAGATGCACGTGAGAGACTAAGGTTTATCTCACCAATGAACAGTAAGCGACTTAACTTGTCAACTCCATGTGTTCAGAAAGGATTTTGCTATGACTGCACCAGTTCAGATAGAATTTGCAACTACCTTGTCGTTGTTGAATCTTCCGCGAGAATCCCCGGTAGAATTAAAGTAATATTAACAACTTTTGAAACGGGTCTTTGATTTTTGAATGTGTTTGTGAAATTTTCCCCCTACAGGTTAAAATTCTAATCTATTATTTCTTAAATAATATTGCACTTCACAAATAAAAGTGGTAAAATTCAATTGTGAAAAGGATAACATGAACAAGTTGACTCAAAAAGTAAAAACTAAAGATAGTGTTAACTTGTAGTGATGAAAGAGTGTAATTGTGAAAGAATGCGATTGATATTGCCATTGTGCGTTTTCCAAAGATTCTTCACTACACAAAATCCTTGAATATATTTCGCTAAGTTCTTCGTATTCTTCAGCCCTCGCTTGAGTCGGAAAAAGTCTTTCAACAATGAAAACTTAGATTCACATTGATTGTTTTTACCGAGCGGTACCACTACGTGATTGATATTTCTGAACAACAGCTTTACTGCACTTTCATATGCACCAAGTCCATCAGTAATAAGTTCAATGTTTCTAGGTTTTGAATTACCAAAGAACTTCTCGAGCAATACTTTGACTTGTCCCATATCACGATACTTTGAGACATGCCAACAAAGAATTAAGTTAGTTTCGTGATCAACTAATAGCCAAACATAGTACTTTTGTTCTTTGAACACAAGAACAGTTTCATCAGCATGAACTGAGAAAACATTTTCGATGGTAAATGTTGGAAAAGTACAGAGAATAAAGTACACAATTTAATAACCCATTTGTATATGGTGACATGAGATACTTTGATATTAAGAGAATGAGCAAGAGAGCGATAAGACATATTGTGTTTCATATACAAAACAAAAGCCTTTAAGACGAAAAAGATAGGGAAGCGGAAGTATTTAAATTTCTCAGGAATAAGGGTGACTGGTTCGGGGAGGTTAAAAGGTACTCTATCTTTGGTACGACAAGCTCTACAACGGAAGACAACGAAAGAGCGACGGACTTTGTAAATTTGCATAGATTTACCACAAGAAGTGCATTTGGGATAAGGGAAAGGGAAGTTTTTGCGTTTTTGAGAATGGGAGAGTTTGAAAGAATGATGGCAGAGTTTGCAAAGGAATTGTTGGTTACCGTATTTGTCATGACCGTTTTTGTATAAGCTGGTGGAACCGCATTTTTGGACAAGAGAGCGTTGAGTTGTTCATATCGGGATACCTCCTTTGTCGAGAGTTGGTTGGGGGGTGTCCCCTCTTTATAAGGATAATGCGGTTTTTGGAAAGTTTCAATACTTTTAGTTAACATTATCAAACTAAGATAGTGTTAACTTGTAGTGATGAAAGAGTGTAAGTGTGAAAGAATGCAATTGATATTGCCATTGTGTGTTTTCCAAAGATTCTTCACTACACAAAAGCCTTGAATGTATTTTGCTAAATTCTTCGTATTCTTCAGCCCTCGCTTGAGTCGGAAAAAGTCTTTCAACAATGAAAACTTAGATTCACATTGATTGTTTTTACCGAGCGGTACCACTACGTGATTGATATTTCTGAACAACAGCTTTACTGCACTTTCATATGCACCAAGTCCATCAGTAATAAGTTCAATGTTTCTAGGTTTTGAATTACCAAAGAACTTCTCGAGCAATACTTTGACTTGTCCCATATCACGATACTTTGAGACATGCCAACAAAGAATTAAGTTAGTTTCGTGATCAACTAATAGCCAAACATAGTACTTTTGTTCTTTGAACACAAGAACAGTTTCATCAGCATGAACTGAGAAAACATTTTCGATGGTAAATGTTGGAAAAAGTACAGAGAATAAAGTACACAATTTAATAACCCATTTGTATATGGTGACATGAGATACTTTGATATTAAGAGAATGAGCAAGAGAGCGATAAGACATATTGTGTTTCATATACAAAACAAAAGCCTTTAAGACGAAAAAGATAGGGAAGCGGAAATATTTAAATTTCTCAGGAATAAGGGTGACTGGTTCGGGGAGGTTAAAAGGTACTCTATCTTTGGTACGACAAGCTCTACAACGGAAGACAACGAAAGAGCGACGGACTTTGTAAATTTGCATAGATTTACCACAAGAAGTGCATTTGGGATAAGGGAAAGAGAAGTTTTTGCGTTTGTGAGAATGGGAGAGTTTGAAAGAATGATGGCAGAGTTTGCAAAGGAATTGTTGGTTACCGTATTTGTCATGACCGTTTTTGTATAAGCTGGTGGAACCGCATTTTGGACAAGAGAGCGTTGAGTTGTTCATATCGGGATACCTCCTTTGTCGAGAGTTGGTTGGGGGGTGTCCCCTCTTTATAAGGATAATGCGGTTTTTGGAAAGTTTCAATACTTTTAGTTAACATTATCCAAACTAAAGTAGGGGGAGCGATGTATGAAAATACCAAAACCAACGGTCAGAAGGTTAGGACTCTATTATCGTTGTTTAGCAAGGTATAAAGAAGAAGGTGTGAACTTTGTATCTTCGCAAGATATAGCGGACAGGTTGAACATTAAACCAAGTCAGGTTAGAAAGGATTTGTCATACTTTGGTGAATTTGGTAAGCGTGGACTTGGTTACAATGTGAGCAAGTTGATTTCGGAAATAGCGCGCATCATTGGTGTGAATAAAGAATGGAACGTCGCGATTATAGGTGCTGGAAATCTGGGTAGTGCGCTTGCAAATTATCCTGGACTTGCGAAGCATAAATTTAATGTAGTTGCTATGTTTGATAACGACAGGCAGAAAGTTGGTAAAAAGATAGCTGGAATACCTGTTTTCCATATCAGCGAACTGAATCAGAAAGTCAAAGAGCTTAACATCGAAATGGCTGTTATCGCTGTTCCTGAAAGTGCCGCTCAATACGTTGCAGAACTGGTTGAAGAGTCTGGTATAAAAGGAATTGTGAACTTTTCGCCAATAAAGCTAAGGACCAATATACCGGTTGAAGATGTTGATATAACGCTCTCGTTTGAAACATTGGCATACATGATATTAAAGAACTCACCTGTGAATATTCAACAAGAAGAGCAAGTCTGAAAAATGAAAAACACCCCCGTGATGCTTTTGATAAGCACACGGGGGTGTTTTTATTGCTGCCAATGTTCAGTTATCAGCTACACTTGCTCCAGCCACATTTTCTACAACTTGTGCATCCTTCTTGTTTGATAATACTATTTTTCGAGAGACACGATGGACAATACGTGTTACCATCCGCATCGATGTAATATCCTTCAGCCCATTGTAACCCGTTTGCAGTAACGAATTTCTCAATTTCTTCAGCTGTTTTTGCGGTTCCATCTATCACGAATGTATCGATAGTTTCTGCTGGAGTTTCACCCCAAAGTTCAACAAAGTCATCGATGGCGCTCTTAATTTCTTTTGCCAGAGCAGGAGTATATGTGCCTTTGACCTTTCTTAATTGCTCAAGAATTTCCTCGGCTGATACTCCCGCTCTCAAGGCAATTGAACTAAGTCTTCCAATCGCTTCCGCAAGTTCAGTTCCATTGGACAAGAATATTTCAACAGCTTCCCCGTTATCATCGAAGCTAACTGTGATGTATGTGGTGCCTGAATCGGTTTTGAACTTCCTTGTGACACTTCTCAGCGTATCCTTCCTCGGTTTAGGTCTCAGTTTGTGCTTTTCATCAAGCACAAAGAATTGAACCTTTGGTGCATCTTTTGTTTTCAAGTTCTTTGCTGAGGTAAGTACTTGCGTTTGCAATGAACCATCGCGGTATATGGTCAATCCACGGATGTTCAGTTTCAGTGCTTCGAGGTATATGTTCAAAACATCTTCTTCAGTAGCACTATTTGGCATATTTATCGTCTTTGAAATGTTGTTATCAACATACCTTTGGAACGCATCCTGCATTAACAAATGGTCCATAGGTGATATATCCATTGCGGTGACGAAAACTCTTTTAATGTGTTCTGGCACTTCGGGTAAATCTTTGAGAGAACCTTTTTCTACTAACCTTTCTTTAATTTTTTCTAATATCTCCTTATCAAGCTTTTGTTCAAGGACTCTGTTGACGTAGAACAACGCTTCTTTTCCACCATCGTGTTTGTTCATGTACCTGACATACGCAAGGAGGAAGTTTGGTTCCAATCCGCTACTTGTGTCTGCGATGTTTGAAATTGAACCAGTTGGGGCTATAGTTAAGACTGCAACGTTACGCTTACCGTACTTTGATTCAGAAAGAACTTGTCTTAACTCATCGTCAAATTTGCTCATTCCCATTGCAAATGGTGCGAAACCTTCTTCGCGATAGTATCTACTTTTCTCAAACAACGGGAAGTTGCCCTTTTCTTGTGCCAACCTGTTAGATTCACTATGACCTTGTATCGCCATGTATGCAGTCATATCCGCTGCAAATTGCCTTCCTTCTGGAGAATCATACGGGATGTCTAATAAGTAGAGTAAGTCTGCAAATCCCATGATACCAAGACCTATTCTTCTGCTATCTTTTACTGCCCTTGTTATTTTTTCCAGTGGAAAGACGTTGACATCTATAACGTTGTCAAGGAACCTAACTGCCAGTCTCGTTGCCTCACCAAATGCCTCCCAATTAAATTGACCATCCAGATAGAACTTCGCAACGTCGATTGAACCCAAGTTACAAGCTTCGTATGGTGCAAGTCCAATTTCACCACATGGATTGGTACTCTCAATAACCATTTCTGGATACATAGCGTAGTATTTGTTCATCTCGCTTAGGAATGCTAACCCTGGGTCTCCTGTTTTCCAAGCATTTTTAGCCATTTTCTTAAGTAGCTCTCGGACCTTTACTTTTTTTGTAGTATTACATTTTGGGTGCTTCAGTTCAATTTCTCCGTCTTCCATGTAGAGCCTCAACAGCTCTTCCCTGGGCATCGTTATTCCAACCGATATGTTGAAGAATTTTAATACTTTCTCTCCATCGTTACCTTCTTTTGCAGTGATAAATTCCTCGATGTCTGGATGGTCGATATTCAAAATTCCCATCAGAGCACCACGTCTTCTATAGCCTTGTTCGACAACACCAACTGCTGAGTTGAAAACATGCATGAATGAAACAGGACCACTTGCTTGCCCATGTGTTCCCGCAACAAAACTTCCTTTGGGTCTCAACCTCGAGAAGTTACTGCCGATACCACCACCAGCTTTGGTAATTAGTGCGTATTCTTTAACCGCATCGAATATACCCTCTATACTATCTTCAACTGGAACAACAAAACATGCGGAAAGCATATGGAGATGGTTTCTTGAATTATATATTTCCCAGTAATCTTCAAGCGTCATTTGTTCAATAGGTTTCCACAGTAGTTCGTGCCTGACTCCCATACCGGCGTTAAACAAAGTAGGACTGTTTGGAATGAATATCCTTGAGAGTAAAAAGTTATAGAATGTTTCTTCCCAGGATTTAACTTCATCCAGTTTCTCGCTGTCACTTTTACTTTCCATGGCGGGATTGTTCACCAATTCCGCCGTTGCAATTACGCGTGCAACCCTACGACAAATATCAGCCCACTTGGTCTCAAGATACTCACCAGAAGGAGTTTTTAAAAAATACCGCTCAGAAAGTATTTTGTAGGCATTTTTTGATGGTTCAACATCTTTCCAATAGTCGATAAACTTATTCAATGTACTATAAACAATGGACATACTGTTTTCCCTCCCCAAATTTACATAGTATTTCTTCTTAGTTTAGCGAGGTATATTATACCACATCTTGTGGTTCAACTGCAATAGTATACAATGAATTGTAGAATTTTCGTTTCGGTGAGTACCAAGGAGAGATGGTGGGTTAATCCTCCTTAGCAGGCTTTATTGGAAATTTTTTGGCTGTTTCGAAAGGTTGACTAACAGAAAGAGTCTTGAAATCGCAAAGAAGAGCAATATTAGACCTGAGAGGATGTAGACGTTTTTAATCCCTACGAAATTGCCCAACATTCCCAAGATAAAGGTTCCAGTTGGTGAACCGCCATTGTTGACAAACGAATACAGAGATATTGTTCTACCTTTCATATTTGAAGGAGATAACAACTGCGTTCTACTATTTGTGATGTTAAAGAACGAAGACTGGCAAGCACCTATCAAGAATGCTGCGTAAGGTGTCAAAGCAGGTTTGATGGAAGCAATCAGAATGCTTGTTCCGATTACAACCAACAAAAAATCTTCTCTTAGCTTTATCAAACGTTCGGGATTAATAGACGCTACTATGTTAGCACCGATAAAAGCACCTACACCCATCATTCCCATAATCAGTCCGTAACCAAGTATATCTGATTTCACAACACTTTTGACAAAAGCCTGCATCAACATGCCAAATGGCATGCCGAAAAGAGAATACATCGTTAGCCCTACGAATGTATTAATCAATACAGAATTTGTTGATACATAACGGACACCTTCCATAAGGTCTTCAAAGAACTTTTTAAAACTCACATTACCGTAAATTTTAGCGTGATTGTCTGGAATCAATAACAGTACAACTATCAATGGTAGAAATGAAATAGCGTTGACTATGAACCCAAACTCCAAACCATACAACTCTACAACAAAACCCGCAATTGTTGGTCCTACCATCCTTGCAACGTTAAAAATCATTGAGTGTAACGCAAGTGCATTTGGAAGCATGTCTTTCGGAACGATGTTTGATATAAATGTGTTCCTAGAAGGAAGGTAAAAACCGCTCGTAATACCCATCATAAGACTGAGGAAAAGTAGAAAGAAAGGATTTAACAGACCCTTCCAAACAAGGTAAGCCATGAAAAACGCGTTAGCAGCATCCAAAAGCTGGGTGTAAAGCAGTATCGTTTTGGGTCCGAACCAGTCTATCAAAACACCAGCGATCGGTGAAAAGAAAACCGACGGGAAACCTTTAAGGAAAGCTATAAGCCCTATGAAACCTGCGGCCTTGTCCTCTGAAAACAAGTTAACAGCCACCCAGCCTCTTAGCGTTGTATCTATCCATGTGCCAATTAAAGAAATGCTTTGGGCAGACCAAAAATTCCGATAGTGTTTGTTTTTAAGAGCTCGATACGGATTCATGACCCTTGCCATGAGTATAACCCCACCTAAAGATGAATTAATTCGTTTCACGAACTATTGTAGCATTGGTTTTTAAAGATTTCAAACAAGTATTTCGTTAATTAGTGAAGATTTAGTATGTATACGGCAAATAGATTCTGTTAATCAACAAAATTTGTCGATATTGATGCTTTGAAATCTCAAAAATATTTGATTAAATAGCATTGGGGATGTCGGTAACGTTACCGAATAAGTAATAAAACGTTGAAATTGGAAAGGGGTATAGATTTTTTTGGAAAAGCATTAGCGAATGTGCAAATAACATAAATTTCAAGGAGGTTTTACACATGGACATTTATGGTGCGGACTACTACCCAGAACATTGGGACAGGTCGTTTTGGAAAAAGCACGTGGATTTGATGAAGGTTTACGGCATTGAGTGGGTTAGGATAGGTGAATTTATGTGGAGTGTTGTAGAACCAAGGAATGGCGAGTTCGATTTTTCTTTACTTGACGAAGCGATAGAACTACTCTCTGAAAATGGTATCAAGATAATCTTGGGAACGCCGACTGCGACTCCTCCCGCTTGGCTTGTGAGTAAATATCCAGAAATCCTCCCAGTTGACTGGAATGGTAGAGTTAGGGGTTTCGGAAGTCGAAGGCATTACTCCCCGAACTCGAAAGCATATCTTGAATACGCCTTACGAATTGTTGAGCAATATGCATCCAGATATGGTGATGCAATTGATGTATGGCAAATTGATAACGAATTCGGATGTCATGGCACGACGTACAGCTTCACCAACGAAGACCTTGTTGCGTTTCGCGAATGGCTAAAAGAAAAGTATGGGACTATAGAGAATTTGAATAAACACTGGGGAACGGTGTTCTGGAGTCAAACATACAACAGCTGGGATGAGATTGTCTTTCCAATAAACACCCCAACATTTGAGAATCCCCACCAGATGCTCGACATCTATAGATTTATGTCTGACAGCTTCATCCGTTTCTTAAAAAGTCAGGTTGAAATAATCAGAAAGTATTCCTCGAAGCCTATAACTCACAACTTTATGGTAGATTTCATGGATTTGGACTATCGAAGAATGGCAAGATACGTTGATTTCGTTTCTTGGGATAATTATATAGCAACAGAAGAATACGACCCACTAAGACAGTCAGCAAATCATTCTTTAATGAGGTCTTTGAAACACCAACCATTTTTGGTTATCGAACAACAACCGGCAAGGGTGAATTGGAGGCAAGTTAACGAGAATTACGAACCCGAGTATCTTGCAATGTGGACTAAACAGGCGTATTTAAATGGGGCAATGGGTGTGATGCCGTTTCGTTTCGACCAGATTCGGTTCGGGGCTGAACAATACCATGCCGGGTTATTGGACTACTATGGAAGACCGACAAAACGGTTGGAAGCTTATTCAAAAGTGAAAAATCAAACACCGGGGGTCATTACTCCAAAACCCGAGGTTGCTATTTACTTTGACTACGAAAATGAGTGGATTCACAGAATAAACCATCTGAATCGAAACTTTAAGTATTGGGATGCAATTGTAGATATTTACAAAGCTGTTAAGAACCTTGGATACAATGCAGAGTTCGTGTTTAATGAAGATGAGGTTGAAGGGTACAATGTATTGATAGTTCCTTATGCTTCTTATATTTCTGAGGAATTCATTGAGAAAATCAAAAAATTTGAAGGTCCAGTGTATCTCACGGCAATGTCATCTATAAAGGACAAGTATAATTGGCTAACTGAGAGAATGCCATGGCATCTTGTTGATGAATTCGGGATTGAAGTAGTTGATTTTGGTGGA
This sequence comes from Fervidobacterium pennivorans DSM 9078, assembly GCF_000235405.2. Lineage (NCBI taxonomy): Bacteria > Thermotogati > Thermotogota > Thermotogae > Thermotogales > Fervidobacteriaceae > Fervidobacterium > Fervidobacterium pennivorans. Next base: position 903,062 of record NC_017095.1, on the reverse strand, counting down.
ATCAAGGAAGAAAAAGGGTATCTCTTTTCTCAATGTGTTACAACTTTATTCTGGAAAGATGAGCTCGAAGTTTTGGATGCGAAAGTCATCGGCAGTTTCGAGAATGGAGCCCCGCTTGTAACAGTTAAAAACAACCGCTATTATGTAGCTTCTGTCCTTGATGAGAATGGTTGGAAATTATTACTGTCAGAAAATCTGAGACCCAGGGTCTTAGGTAAAGGATACGAGTTGGTGAATGTAGAACGAGATAGTAGAGAACTAACAGGTGTTCTGAACACATTACCAACTGAGAACAAGTTGTATATTGATGGAAGCTTACATGTTTTGAAACCATTCGAATTTAGGTTCGTTGAAAGATAGGTTCACATAGGAGGTGAGGAGTTTGAAGAAATTTGTAACGATACGTGACATTGCCAAGGCGGCCGGTGTATCTATAAACACAGTTTCAAGAGCACTTAATAATAAGCCGGATATAAACAAAGAAACAAAAGAAAGGGTCTTGAAAGTAGCGAGAGAGCTTGGGTATATAAAGGATGCAACTGCGACATCTTTGAGATATGGGTTGACCAAAGTCATAGGTGTGATTTTGGAGGACAGTTCGAACCCATTTTACTCAGAGGTGCTCAAGTCAATAGAAATGGCTGCCAGGAAACGGGGGTTCAACGTCATTTTTATGAACACAGAAAAAGACTACAACTTAGAGGAAGACGCGGTAAAAACTATGCTCAGCCGGAGGGTAGATGGGATTATCATTTCCCCTACGCAAGAAAAAAGCGAGGACATACAATTACTTATAAAATCCGCCGTGCCTTTTGTTATCCTTGGTGTTCACTTTGAGGATATTGAGGTTCCAGAGGTTTACAGCAACGATGTCAAGGGAAGTTATTTGGCTGTGAGTCACTTGATCGAGAAAGGTAGGAAGAAAATCGTATACCTTAGCGGGTACTTATACAAATCCGTTGCTCGTATGAGGCTTGAAGGATACAGAAGGGCTCTCCATGAACATATGTTGCCATTTGACGAAAGTTATGTCTTTGAAGTAGAAGAAGGTGTTGAGAATTCGTATAAAAAGATGCTTGATATCATAGAGTCCGGACTTAAATTTGATGGAGTTTTCTGTTTTAACGACATTTCTGCAATTGGCGCAATGCAAGCACTTCGCGAAAAAGGTTACTCTATTCCAGACGATGTGTCGGTTGTAGGATACGATGATATAGCATTTGCGCATTTTATACAACCGAGACTGACGACAGTTCGCATAGATAAGCAAAAAGAAGGAGAAGATGCGTTTGAACTACTTTACGAAATGATAAAAAGAAAAGAATTTGTAAACAAAAGGCTGGTCTTGGATGTTGAACTCGTTGTAAGAGAAACAACTTGAAATCTTCTTGGAGAAAGGAGTGAGCCTTTGTATGTACATCCCAAGCTTGTCAGAAATAAGGAAGATAATCGGTTACCGTAAGTTTGATAGATACGAACTGATATTAGAAGTTCGTAAGATTCCGGCTGGCTACAAGATTTCAGGAGAAATAAAAGGAATAGTAGACGATGTTGAACTATTCTCGTTCCCAAGACCAGATAAAGTACTTGCCAATAACTGGCAGTCATGGGGGCCTGCAAGGGTTATAACAAAGGATTTTAAATTGAATTTCCCAAAGGACCTAATTGAAAAATTTGGTTTCAGTGCATCCATTATGCCAGAAGTTTATTTTGATAACCTTATCAGCGATTATTTCTTAGCTGCGGATACCTTCGTAGTAGGAGCGCTTAAATCCGAGATTGGTCATGTTTATTTCAAGTTGTCTGACGATACTATATCTGTCCATTTAAGGTATTTTGGCAAGATGTTCGATGAATGGACACCTATAGAACCTATTGCGGTAATCAATTTGAACCCTGATGATGGACTCACATACTATGCCGAACTTATTGCAAAAGAAAACAACATTACATTTTCATCACACAACCCGGTTAGTTGGTCGAGCTGGTATCAATACTACCTTGACTTCAATTATGAAAAGATGATTTCCGATTTGGAGAAGTCTAAAGAGTTGGATTTAGGATACGAAGTCTTCCAAATAGATGATGCATGGGAAATTGATATTGGTGACTGGGTACCTAATGAGAAGTTCCCAAGTCTAAAAGAAGTTGCAGATAAGATAGCATCATATGGTTACAAGCCAGGAATTTGGCTTGCCCCATTCAGTATTTCGGAAACATCAAATGTATTCAAAAACCACCCCGATTGGCTGGTTAAAAACGAAAGTGGTGTACCCGTTGTCGCGTATGAAAACTGGAGTAAAAAGATATATGCACTTGACACAACGCATCCTGAAGCTGTGGAGTGGTTAAAAAACCTCTTTGTTGGTTTAAAAGCGAATGGATTCGATTATTTTAAAATCGATTTTCTTTTTGCCGGAGCAATTCAAGGAAAAAGGTATAAACATAATGTTTCGCCAATAGAAGCGTATAGAATGGGTTTGAAAGTTATTCGAGAAGCTGTGGGAGACTCGTTTGTTCTTGGATGTGGTGCTCCCCTTCTACCAAGTGTTGGTTTGGTTGACGGTATGAGAATCAGTGCCGACACAGCCTCTTTCTGGGACCCAAATGGACCAGATATAGGCTATCCAAATGCGTATTATGCTCTAAGGAACGTTATTACACGCAACTTTATGAACAACATACTTTGGTGGAACGACCCTGACTGTCTTATGTTGAGAAAGGAAGATACACAGCTTAATGATGCGCATAGGGAACTTTACACTATTGCATCACTCTTGTTGGATAATATGATAATACAGAGTGATAACCTCTCCTACGAAATTGATAAGAATTTGTGGAACTTGGTTAAAAAATACAAGACCTACGGTCGCAGAAGGTTCAAAGTCAGTGGGTTGATGAATGGAAGATACAAAATCACAAGTTGTGGTACCAATGGTTGTGATGAACTTGTTATAGATGACCTTGCAACTTTGCAATACAAAGTCAACTACGATACACCAAGGATTGAATTGTCAAAAGTGGTTGAAAAAAGAACGGACGGCAGAATCTTCAATTACTACAGAGAAAAACAATAAATAGGGAGTCTAAGGTGGTGATAAGCGATGATGGAACGAAGATGGAATCTGCTCACTGGAGAATGGGTTATGGTTTCAGCATACACGCAAGCAAGACCTACGAATCCAACGAATTTCTGTCCACTTTGTCCTGGTGGTGATGAGTTCGAAACAGAGTACGATTTGGTTTCGTTCGATAACAGATATCCTTCAATGAAGATAGATGCTCCAGAAGTCCAAAGCACGGGTATATATAGAAAGGCACGTTCGAACGGAAAATGCGAGGTTGTTGTTTATACAATTGAGCATGAAAGTGCTATGAGTATGATGCCTATTCACCAAATCGAAAAACTAATCCAGATGTGGGTAGATAGATACCTTGACTTATCACAAAACCGGTTTATCAAATACGTCTTCATTTTCGAAAACAGGGGTAAGGAAGTAGGTGCAACCCTTCCGCACCCACATGGACAATTATATGCCTTTCCGTTCATTCCAAAGCGTATAGAAGCAAAACTGCAGGCTTTGTCTCAATACTACGACGAGAACGGCAGTTGTGCGGTTTGTGATATTGTTGATAATGAGATAAAATTAAAAGAAAGAATAATCTACGAGAATGAATCATTTATCACACTTGTTCCGTTTTATGCACGCTGGCCCTACGAAGTCCATGTGTATCCCAAAAGGCACGTAAGTACTCTTGTAGAACTTACAAACACTGAGAGATATCACTTGGCAAAGGCTCTAAAAGTTGTTACAATGAAATATGACTTACTTTTCAAACAAGCATTCCCATACATGATGATGCTTTTCCAAGCACCAGTCAATGATGTAAGCTATTCACATGCTTTCCATTTCCATATTGAGTTTAACCCTGTAAAACGAGACAAAGACAAAATTAAGTGGATGGCAAGTGTTGAAACTGGAACTTGGGCGTTCATAAACCCAAAAATTCCAGAAGAAGCGGCAAAAGAACTCAGGAATGTGGAGGTTGAGTTGTGATATGGCAAACCAAAAAATAGTGGTTTATTCACCGGGACGTGCAAATCTTATAGGAGAGCACACAGATTATAACGACGGTTTTGTCTTACCATTTGCTATAAAAAGGTATGTAAAAATTGAAATAGAACCATCGAAAAAGTTTAAAATTTTCTCACATCAGTTGAAGAAAGGAATAGAGTTTGATGCCCCCACAAAAACAAATTCCTGGGCTGATTACGTAATAGGGATGATTCAGAAGCTGAGAGAACATGGATACGAAGTTAAGCCGTTCACAATGTACATTGATTCTGATCTTCCAATGGGAGCAGGATTATCAAGCTCTGCTGCTTTGGAAGTTGGTGCAGGGTATGCTATTTCTCAAATGATGGGATTCGAGCTTGACCGTGAAGAACTTGCAAAAATTGCCCACGAATGTGAGGTTGATTTCGTTGGTGTTCGCTGTGGGATAATGGACCAATACGCTGTTGCACTTTCGAAAGAAGACCACGCACTTTTTATAGACACCATGACAAGAGAGTATAAATACGTCCCTCTTCGACTCGATGATACCAAGCTTTATCTCATTAACTCTGGAGTTAAGCATGAGCTTGGTTCGTCCGAATACAATAAAAGACGACATGAATGTGAACTTGCACTGCAAGCGCTCAGGAAACCATCGTTTAGGGAAGTTACGCTTGAAGACATCGAAAAGATTCAAGACCCTGTTTTGAAAAAGCGGGCACTGCATGTTGTTACAGAGAATGAGAGAGTTTTAAAGACACTATCGGCACTAGAAGATGACAACTTAGTTTTGGTTGGAAAGTATCTGTACGAATCACATTACAGTCTCAAAGACAATTACGAAGTTTCTTGCGAAGAGATAGATTTCCTTATTGAGAAATTACGTGAATACTCAAATGTTTTAGGGGCAAGGATAGTTGGAGCAGGCTTTGGAGGAAGTATCATAGCGTTAGTTAAAGGAAATTTCGAAAGCATTTTTGAAAAAATTTCAGAAGCTTACAGAATTAAATTTGGCATTTTGCCAACACTTCTTAACGTAGAGACCAGCAATGGTGTGTTTAGAGCACTCTGAGAATACTATGGGTGATGCGAAAGGGGTAAGTGAATGGCGAAGAAAACAAAGAAAAGTGTGGAAAAATTTTCCTTCAATTACGATATCGCCGAATCGATAGTCAATTATGCCCGTAAGGTTTCTGAAGAAGGGCTTACGAAAGGTACTTGGGGAAACATTAGTGTCCGAGATGGTGGATACATTTACATCACACCATCTGGGTTTCCATATGATAAGTTAACACCAAAGCATATAATAGTTGTAGACAACGAGGGGAGGAAAGTCTACGGTGAGTTAACACCCTCTTCAGAACTACCTTTGCATATTGAGATTTACGAAAAGCGAGCAGATGTTCATGCAATAATACACACACATCCTGTTTATTCTACAATAGTCTCGGTGACTTTAAAAGAGATTCCCCCGATTGTTGAGGATGCTGTAATGATTCTTGGAGAACGTCTTTTTGTTTCAGAATACGCACTTCCAGGGACCGAAGAACTCGCACGGAACGCCATCAAAGCTCTTGGAAATAACCATTGTGTATTTTTAAGAAACCACGGTCTTGTGACCGTGGGTGAAAATCTCCAAGAAGCTTTAATTGCAACACTCGTCGCAGAAAAAACTGCACAAATTTACATAGAAGCACTCAGAGTTGGAAAGGTTTCTATTCTTCCAGATGAGCATGCAAAGTTGTTAAGAGAAAAATATCTCAAATCATACAGGCAAAAATAACCTTTACCTTGTATTCATCTTTCTGCTACCAGGTTTCACAGCAGGTATACCAGATTTACAAAGTGGACAATCCTCAGGTTTGTAAGTAGGGAAGTCGAACTTCACAAGGTAGAAGTACGGCTTTCCTTTAAGTTTTTGATTGATTTCTTCAAACGGATTTTCTTTTCCTGACCTGTTTATAATGCTTGCAAACCCTACGATTTGCCCGCCGTAGCTTTCAACAACTTCTACAACTTCGAGTGTTGATTTTCCCGTTGTAACAACATCTTCAACGATAAGCACTCTTTCGCCTTCGTGTATTTCAAAGCCCCTTCTCAATTTCATGACACTGTCTTCACGTTCAGTAAAAATCGCGCGTGTGTTCAACTTCTTCCCTACTTCATATGCCACGATAACACCACCAAGTGCCGGTCCGACAACAACGTCAACACCCAGTCCAGCATCTAAAATTTTCCTTGCTATTAGTTCCCCGATCTGTTCCCCATATTTCGGATATTCGAAAACCTTAGCGCATTGGACGTAATTGGGGGAATGTAAACCAGAAGAGAGTATGAAGTGACCATCGAGCAAAGCGCCTGTCTTTCTGAGGATTTCTAAAACCCTTTCATTTATTGTTTCCATAATCTCACCTTCTCTTTTATTGCCTGTATCTTTTCACCGGGGTCTTTTGCCTTATACACTTCTCTTCCAAGTACAGCGAAGTTCGCTATCCCAAAAATATCCCATAACGATACCACATCTTTTTGGTCATCTTTTGATTGCTCCATACGTATACCGGGAACCAGTATTGCTCCACCTATTTTGTGTCGCATCTTAATTGCCCACATGCCAGGTAGCACGAACGAAGAGCCCAACCTCGCAAGTCCTACAATAATATGTTCAAAATCTTCGAGCCTTCCGGGTAGCGATGTTAACTTTATCACAGAGAAAATCATCTTATCAGTTGATTCAAGGGCGGCTTTAACACTCTCTAACCCCGCGTTTGCATGAACTGTGAAACCAACGATTGCAGGATGTTCCCAGGCTCTTATCGACCTTGCCACCGTTGATGGTATATCAGAAAATTTCAAATCAAGAATAACTTTGTATCCTCTTTCGTAGAAATAATCAAGTATCCTCTTTCCTTGCACTGCAAGGTTATGTCCAACCTTAACATAATCAAAACTTCCGTGTTTTTCAATGAAACCAATAGGGTCTTCCATGTCTAAGCTAAGCACCGGCTCTGTTACAACCCAGTTTTTTCTCTCGACTTTTTCCATCTTTTCACTACTAAGTGGAGTAACCATCAACATAAAAATCCCCCCTTTAGAAATTATTGTTTTTCTTCACTTTTTAAGAACTCCACAATTTCTTTTCCTATTTTGTTGATAACATACTCATTTTGGAATAGTGCACTTCCTATGCTCACTGCGTTCGCCCCAAATTGGAGCATCTCTTTTGCTTGTTGGGCAGTGTATATACCACCGGATGCGATTATGAAAATATCTGGTAAGACCTTCCTCACTTCGTAAACAGCCCTAAGTGCGATAGGATAAAGTGCAGGACCTGAAAGCCCTCCAAGTAAAACTTGTCCTTCAGAGTTTATGATAAGTCCACGGATAGTATTGATAACAGTGACACCATTCCAACCTTCCAGCGCGACAATCTTTGCCATTTCTTCAACAAACCCACTTTCTATTCCAAGTTTTGCAATGATAAACGCATCCGTTTCTTTTCTTATCGCCTTCAAAAGTTTCCTCCACTCTTCTCTATCTGACATAATTGAAAGTCCGCCGTGATGAACGTTTGGACAGCTAAAATTGTATTCGATAGCCAAAAACTTATCTAAGTAAGGTTTCACAAGTCTGGTTATCTCAACGTACTCTTCAAACGAATCCCCTCCAAGGCTCAAAATAGCTGGAACTTTTGAAAGCAAAACATCTAACTCTCCACTATCTAGAATCTTTTTTAAACCAACAAAACCAGGATTTTCGAGCCCGATGCGATTTATCATGAAGATATCGGTTGCGTATATTCTCGGCGGTTTGTTACCAACCTTTGGATGGAGAGTTATCGTCTTCAATGTGTACGCGCCTACGTAAGACCAATCTATTGAATCTACGTTAAGGTACTCACCAAAACCCCCAGGTCCGGAGGCTATAACAATGGGTGTTCTCAGTCTGAGTGTCTTTGAACTTGCCATATGTTATCACCTCTAAACACCGGTCCGTCTGTGCAAACGTGTTTTATGCCATGGACTGTTTCCACAGCGCATCCTTTACAAGCACCTATTCCACAAGCCATGTACTCATTCAATGAAACGTAAACAACCTTATTTGGCATATTTTTTACAGCAAGCTCTTCCATGACTCTGGAGCCGCTGACGAATATCCAGTCGAAAGCTGAGTGATTTAATTCACTGAGCAAATTTAAATACTCATCGTTCCCTACAAATACTCTCATCTTGAATTTCTTCACAAATTTCTCGTTCAGTTCGGTCTTTGAGGCCACGATTAACGGTATATCAAAACGTTCGGAAAGATGGATTCCCTCGGCAAGACAGGACGGTGCCACAATAACTGCACCATTATTACTCTCAGGAATAAATGGATTGCCAAGAGGTGCAAGGACATTGAGTTTTTCGTTGGTCTTAACTATATACTCGCTTCCCTTTCCTGCAATTTTTACGGAGATAGCAAGTTCCCTTTTGTTTAATCTTCCAAGCGTGTAAGGTTTCCGCGTTAATCCTGCGTCACCTACGCTCACCATGCAGAACTGTCCTGGTAGAAAATCGAAATCTTCTTCAAAAGTGATTAAGTAAGTATTTTGCGTTATTTCTTCAACGATCCTCTTAGTTAGTAGAAAGGCTTTGTACTTTGTTTGCTTTTTTAATTCAGCGGAGAAATTCGCCATTCCAGAACACCCACCTTCCGTTTCTTCTTATTCCAAGGACCTTTCCCTTCAATCTATAACCATTGAATGCACAGTTTTTGCCTTTGCTGAAGAACTTGTTGCTTTCAACAGTATACTCAGCCTTTTCATCAATCAACACAGCGTCGTTGGGGAACTTTAAGCCAAGTTCCTCATAACTTTTTCCCAACACACTAAGCGGATTTATAGTGAGATTTTTCAAAACGAGTTCGATATCTTCGAACACTTTCAGATACACAGAAAACGCTACCTCTATATGGGAACTTCCATATGGGGCTCTTTCAAAATCTGCTGGCTTTTCAGGATGCGGTGCATGGTCTGTTGCAAAACACGTTATGATACCCTTTCTCACAGCATTGACGAGGATATCTCTGTCTTTTGAAATGGGAGGGTTAATCTTCTGGTTTGGATTGTTTATCTCCTCTGGGCGGAAGAAAACGTGATGGGGGGTTACTTCACATGTAACCTTCGCCTTTTTTCTTAGGTACTCTATGGTCTCCAAAGATTGTGAGGTTGAGACATGCTGAATGTGAAATCTATTAAACCCGAACTCAAGCCCTGTCAACACAGTTCTGAATATCGCGATTGCCTCGTTTGAGTATGTGCGCACTGCGTTAGGTAGTTTCGAATCTATGTAGAAATCTCCTGGAACTTCGTGTAGTTGTGAATGATCAAAAACTAAAGCACTCTTTTTCTCTGAGAAAGCTTTTATTAAGTCTGGACTTGTGTACCGAATTCCGTCTGTTGAGAAACCAGCAATGTTGTTTGTATAATCCTCAAGCTCATTTAAATCGTTTATCTCTCCAAATAAGCTGATGGTATGAAGAAAGTGAACATCTTTGTCTTTTGAAAGTTCAACATGATTCTTTAGAACATCTAAGTTTTCTATAGGTGGCCTTGTGTTTGGTTGAATCACGCATACTCCGAACCCGCCGGCTAAAGCCGCATGGGAAAGTGTGTCGTAATCCTCTTGGTCATTTAACCTAACATGTGTATGTAAGTCTACAAATAGTGGTGAAAGCAGCAAAGAATCGAGGTCTTGGTCTATTTTCTCCGGGAGGTCAACTGGAACTTGTCCTCTTTTAATTCTACCAGTTGACATATCAAATATTCTCATGTAGAAGCCTCCTTTGGTGTTGATGATAAACGCATAAAGGGTAATAAAAAAGGGACCTCAAAAGAGGTCCCTTTTCTAACAAAACCAAATATTGATAACTTTCCGAAAAGGTTTCTACAAAAATCTAAGATTATACTCTTCAAAAGAGCTGGTACAAAATTTACGAAGTTATTGACATTGTTTGTTGCCCTTCCTTTTCTCTGGTTTTGGCCTCGCTGGACCAAATTAACCATATTTACACCTCCAAACTTTTCGAAAGGAATTTTACCATAAAGAGCTTAATAGTGTCAAGGTACGAAAATGACATTTTCTATAAATCCATAAGAAGCTTGCAACTAATTCACTAAGAAAAGCCCTTTGAGCTTCGGACATGCGAAATGAAAACTACCTTGACAAAACGACCACTGTAATAGTACAATATTACAGCAGTATACGATATAAGAATATATCAATAGAGGTGTTATGTGTGTGGTTTGTTGTGGACTACCATTCTCCGGTACCGATTTATGTGCAAATAAAAGAGAAGGTGAAGGTACTTATTCTTAGTGGCAAGTTAAAACCAGGTGATTTCTTGCCCTCTATCAGAACGTTGGCTAAAGACTTGGGAGTAAATGTAAACACGGTGGCACGTGCTTACAGGGAACTTGAACTTGAGGGAGTTATACGTGCCGAACGCGGTGAGGGGTATACCGTCGTTGGACTTGAAAACGCTGTCCACGAGAAAATAAAACAGCAGATAATCACGGAACTCGAAAGTGTATTGCGACGTTGCAAGGAACTCAAGATAGACAAATCTACTGTTTTTAGCCTTGTTGAGAAAATATATCAACAATCAACTCAATCAAGTCATCAATACAAGGAAGGTGAAAATAATGGCAACTGAAAGCACATTGGTTCTCAGTGTCAAAAACTTGAAAAAGTATTACGGGAACATCCATGCTGTTGATGGTATCTCATTTGAAGTCCTAAAAGGTGAAATCTTCGCACTTCTTGGTCCAAACGGCGCAGGTAAGACTACTACAATAAAGTGTATCCTCGGTTTAAGAAGAAGGGATGCCGGTGAGATTGTCTTAAATGGAACTATTTCGTTTGTTCCCGATGGAAAGGAATTGTATGGTTCGTACACCGTGGAAAGAATGGTAAAAGTTGCAAAAGAACTAACCGACAAGTTCGATGAAAAGAAATGCATTGAGTATGTTAAAAGATTCCAAATACCATTAAATGAAAAAGTTTCCAGTTTGTCCAGCGGTCAAACAACACAGCTTTACCTATCAATTGCGTTCTCTCAAGATGCCGAGCTTTACATCTTTGACGAACCAACATGGGGACTTGATCCAATAGTAAGAAATGAAGTACTTGAGATGATAAGAGAATTGCCATCAGGTGATAAGAGCGTGCTATATACAAGTCACATCTTAAGCGAAGTTGAGAAGGTTGCTGATAAAATTGCAATTATGAACAAAGGGAAGATACTTGATATAGGTTATCTTGATGAGATTAAGGAAAAATACTGTGCCGTGAGTATACCGAGAGATTCAAAAATTGAGGGTTATAAGTACAAGAGCACCGAAAGTGAAGATATCTATATTGTGACAAGAGAATATGCTATTTCGAATAATTTGGAATACACTCCTGTTCCCTTTGAAGTAATATTCGAAGCACTTGTAATGGGGAATAATAATCCAACAAACATGTGAGAGTTTTGAAAGGTGGTGCAGGATATGAAGAAAGAATTTTACGATATGAAGGTTAGATTTTTTGGTGTTCTAATAGTTACTATAGCATTGTTTTTCATTGTGGCTCCATTCCAAAAGTTTACAGTCTCTATACTCGAAGGGTATTCGGGGAATCCCCAGCTTGAAAAGTTCCTACCTGGCGCGATGCTAAGCAAGTTAAAAGAATGGAATTTTTACATAAATTCTCAGTGGTATGGTAAAAACTTTGGGCAAATGATAGGTATTATCGGTATAATAATGGCATTTCCTCTTTTTGCAAGAGAATTTGAGAACGAGACTATAGTATTTCTACTCGTTAGAAAACCAAGAAAGTGGATATACTTTAATAAAGTCTTCGCTGGAGCTATCGCAACATTGATTGTTATGTTAGTAGGCTCGATACTTCCGGCTATATATTCCGCAGTTGCTGGAAAGGAATATAACTACTCGGTCATACCTAAGTTTATGGTACACTCAATTTTTGGAGCACTTTTATGGTATTGTGTTGGGGTATTCTTCTCGGTGATTTTCAACGACCAAGTCAAGCCACTTCTTGCCAGTTTGGGTTTACTTGCTTTAACTACAACAGCAGGTTTAATAAAGGCTACGAAATTTTTGAATACCTTTCCATATCAGCTTGGAGTGAGTATTTTTGAGAAAAACAGCGTTGATTTTCGTTATACACTGGGAATAATAGTCGTGTGCTTAGTGATTACCTGGATTGGTTACTTAGTTTTTGAAAGGAAGGAAGTTTAACCAACAAGTGCTGTTAAAATGGAGGTGTGAGTATGATAGTTGTAACTACAGATTTTGTGCCAGGATATGAAATAGTCGAGACACTCGGTATTGTAACAGGAAGTATCGTTAACTCAAAGCACTTGGGAAAAGATATCGCGGCTGCATTCAAAACACTCGCAGGCGGAGAGATAAAAAGCTATACAGAACTGCTTGTAGAGAGTAGAAACATAGCGTTGAAGAGAATGGTTAGCGAGGCTGAAAAGCTTGGAGCTGACGCAGTCGTTGGTGTGAGATTTGGTTCGTCATCGGTAATGCAGAGCGCTGCTGAGATACTGGCTTACGGAACGGCTGTGAAACTAAAGAAAAAAGAGTAGAAGATTAGAATTATCAAAATATCCCCCGTGGGTTCTAAACCACGGGGAATTGTCTTTTGTGGCAACACGCTTTTTACTTATTTTGCTTAACTCACTTTGACATCTCCTCTTTTGACAAACTGAAGTGTTAGAACAGCTAATACGAAAAAGGCCAACGTGAGTATTATAAGAGTATTGTATCCGATTTTATCGATAAAGAACCCAGCGAGTGGTGGTGCGATAATGTTTGCTGCCATAGAAAAGAAGTAATACAACCCCGTGTAGCCTCCAACCTTTTCCTCTACAGTCATATCGACTATCGTGGGTAGAGAATTAACGTTAACCATCGCCCAACCAAAGCCTCCAATTGCAAATAGAGCAAAGAATACTTTCGTCAATAATCCTACATCAGTGATTATCTTAGTTGATAGTATCGTACCGATGAGTATAGCGATAACTATTGACAACCCTATCGTCATTGTCTTCTTCCTGCCTATTCTTGAGCCTATAAACCCCGCGGGAATTGCAAAGAGCATAAACGTTAATGAGAAAAAGCCGAGCACAAGTGCACCGGTGCTTTCTTTAATCCCCATTTGGAATTTCGCATAACTTGTGAAGAAAGTTTCGAGTGCGTTGTAGCCGATGAACCACAAGAGTATTGAAAGAAGCATCATCAAAAGGCTCTTTTCTTTGGAAGTAAAGACATCTTTCAAGTTCTCTTTTAATTCTTCTATTGTTTTCTTATAGACATTCTCAAATCTTACTTTCTCTCCTGTCTCTACTTTGTATTTTTCGTCTTCTCTTATGAACAAAACAACGAGCAGCTGGGCAATAAGCATTATCATAGCTCCAACGTAGAATGGCAGACCGGGATTTTTGTCGTACAGCGGTTTTCCCGCGAAAAACGCAAGGAGTGCACCTACTCCGCCCATGAAATTAATTACGCCATTTGCTTGACTTCTGTACTCAGATGGAGTTATATCAGGCATTAGTGCAATCACAGGAGACCTGAAGAGAGCCATAAAAAAATTCATGAAGATAATGTTTAGCATCATTAACCATAATACATGCCAAGCTCTTGTTATGGGTATGAGCGAAAACGTCATAGCAGCAAGCGGTGCCCCAACAAGTATGTAAGGCATCCTACGACCGAGTTTTGTTCTCGTTTGGTCGCTTAGAACTCCTATAAGTGGAAGCATGATAATAGCAAAGATGTTATCAATAGTCATGACAAAACCTATGAGAGTCGATGATAGCTCAAAGTCTTTCAAAAATATCGGAACATAGGAGTTGTACAGTGGCCAAACCAAACTTATTCCGAAGAACCCAAAACCGAGAAGCAACAACTTCTTGAATGAGAAATCCGCCTTTTTCATCCCTGCCCCCCCGCTTTTTGGTGGATAATGTTAACTAAAAATATTAGAAACATGCGTAAAGTCTGGAGATGGTTAACAAGAAAGAATGATACTCTCGGAAAGATGCAAACCAAAGAATCAATCTATGTTATTATAACACTACTTTGTTAAAAATACTTTGCTGAAATTCGAGTTACTTATCCATCCACTAAATGAAAAGACCTTACTGGGGTATTGTTCTATCAAAAAATGGCATTGTTGGTGTTAATATCTTAAAACTTATCATTACGAGAGAACTCATCCGACACTTGAAAATTTGTTTTAGCGCCTTAAATATGACCTTGAAGACTCGTATTTGCAAAATTTACCAAACTGTAACATGTTAATCGTGAAATTCGTAACTAGAATCTGGTATTATATAAGTGAAAAATATCACTTTATTAAAACTTGTATTAATGACTAACGATAAGTTTTTGGTGATATTCAAAAGAAATCTTTCACAAAACTGGCAAGTGCCAGTACAAATAAAAAGGGAGGTATGGATTATGGGTAAGTACAACGTTTCAAAGAGTCTGGATGTTAGAGGAGAGGTTTGTCCAGTACCAGATGTTGAAACAAAAAGGGCTTTGAAAAGCATGAAACCTGGTGAAATTCTTGAAGTTTGGATTGATTATCCAATGTCAAAGGAACGAATCCCAGAGACGGTAAAAAGTATGGGACACGAAGTTCTCGAAATTGAAGAAGTTGGACCAAGTGAGTGGAAGATTTACATCAAAGTCAATGGATAAGTTTGGAAGAAGTTTATAACAACTGAATCTTTAAAGGGGGAGTATATATGTCGTGGACAGGTTTACTCATAGGAATAATATTTGGTTTTATTTTGCAAAGAGGCAGGATATGTTTTAATTCTGCATTCAGAGACCTGGTCTTTTTCAAAGACAATTATCTTTTCAAACTTTATACGTTTACCCTCGGTCTCCAGGCAATATTGTTTGTAGTGTTTGCTCAGGTCGGTGTTATTACGTTAAATCCTAAACCATTCAACATCGTTGGTAACACTCTCGGTGCATTTATATTTGGCCTTGGTATGGTCTTAGCGGGAGGTTGTGCTTCTGGTGTCACTTACAGATCAGGAGAAGGTATGACCACTGCATGGATGGCCGCAATCATGTACGGACTTACAGCTACCGCAACTAAAAATGGTGCACTTTCCTTTATATCGACATGGATTGGCAAATTTAATGTAAATGTTCAACATGCATCAAACATTTACAACGCTAACAGTGGGCCTACTCTCTCTGATGTTTTTAAGCTCAATCCTCTCGTAATGGCAATCATCTTTGCGGTTGTCCTTTGGATATATACATTTGCAACAAAGACAACTGAGAGAAGCACAAAGCTTTCTTGGAAAGTCTCTGCTGTTCTTTTGGCAATACTTGCTGTTTTTGCATGGTGGACAAGCCAAAAATCTGGTAGAATGTATGGACTTGGTATTACCGGGGGTTGGATCAACTTATTCTCTGCTTTCACATCAGCTAAACCGCTCAATTGGGAAGGATTTGAAATTATCGGTATAATCATAGGTGCTGCTATCTCAGCAGTTGCGGCTAAAGAATTCAAACTCAGAATGCCCAAAAATCCAATTACATATGTCCAGGTTATAGTTGGTGGATTTTTAATGGGAGTGGGAGCGGTAATGGCATCAGGATGTAACATAGGTCATGCTTTAACAGGTGTTGCACAAATGTCTATAGGTTCGATAGTTTCAACCATATTCTTTATGCTTGGAAACTGGACAATGGCATGGTTCTTGTTCGGAAGAAAATAATGAGAAAGTAATTAACATAATGCTGCGAGGTGAAAAGAATGAAAATCGCAATTCAAGTTATGGTGACTCCATATACGCATGAAGATTTAGACACAGCTATACATATAGCAGAAGCTGCACTAAAAAAGGGTCATGAAGTAACAATATTTTTGTTCGCAGATTCTGTCTTGGCGATTAATAAGAACGTGAAACCAATAAGAACCGATAGGAACATCCCACAAGAGATGAAAGAGTTAGCCGAAAAAGGTGTCCACATAGAGATTTGCGGTATCTGTATGGACTATCGAGGAATAACTACAGATATGATTATTGAGGGCTCACGGCCAAGCGGATTACCCGAGCTAGCAAAACTTTTTGCAGAATACGACAGGTTTATAAGTTTGATGGCTTGATGTACGAAATTTCAATGTACTGAATGTGGGGTGATTTTAGTGGCTAAGAAACTATTGTTTGTAGTCTACCAATCTCCAGTAGGAGCAATATGGGTAAATGAAGCGTTTAGAACGGCATTTGGTATGTACGGTGAAGACCTTGAACCAGCGGTGTTGTTGATGAACGAAGCAGTTGTAGCTGTTAGGCCAACATGTAAACCTGAATGCTTGGGATTGTTACCAATAAGCATGGTAAAGAAGTATTTAGCAAGATATGGAACTCCTGTTTACGTTGTTAAAGAAGACGCCGAGAGATTCAAAGTAACAGAGATAGATCCGGAGTATAATCCGCAATTTGTTGAAAAAAGTGAATTGTCGAATCTTTTCCATGAGTATGACTACGTGATTTTTATGTGAGGTGAGTTAAATGGCTTTGATCTTGGTGAAATATGGGGTTGATAACCCGGCAGAGCAAGTTAAGTTAGCAGTGGCAAACGAAAATGATAAGGTTGTCTTGATTCAAAACGGTGTTTTCTTTGCTGCTCTTACTGATGTTCGTAAATTAACAAAAGCGGAAGTCTATGTTTTGAAAAACGATCTCGAAGCCCGTGGATTTTGTGAAAATGACGTTGCTAACGTAAAGTTCATAGATTACGATGGATTGGTTGAATTAGTTGAACAAGAAGAGAAGTTCATAGGGTGAAAAGCTCAATAAAAAACGACAAGCGGGTGAATCCGCTTGTCGTTTTTACTTGTACATATTTTCATTTTTACACCTAATGTATATATAGATGTTGCCTAAGCTGTCTTTTTTCTTAGTGATTACTTCATGCCCTAGTTGTTTAGCTCTATAGGGGATCCTTTCACCCGAGAGTGGGTAGTCAACGATAACTAAAAGTACTTGTCCATCTTTCATGTCTTGTAACTTTTTCTGAGTTGCTAAGTCTGGAACGGGACAGATTTCACCACGCATGTCAAGAACAACATCCGGAGTAAATTCTTGTTCGGAAAGTGGCTCAAAGTTGATCAGGTCGTTTAACTTTTGACTATTTAAAGAATTTTTTCCATTTACCCTGTCTACAAATTCTAATGCTAATTCCAAAAGTTTGTAAATATCCGTGGAGGAGAAGTCAAAATATTCCGTGCCGTTCTCATACCTGGAACTAAGAATACCGGCTTCTTTCATTGATTTCAGATACCTATAAGCTGTTGAAATGTCGATACCAACAATTTCTGCCACTTCAGAGGCATTGTGGTAGTTGTCAAAAACGGCCATTAAAATTTCCAAACGTTTTTGATTTGAAAGAAGAGAAAAGAGTTTTTCAATTGTCAGATTCTTTTTCTTCTTCATCAACTTTCTCGCCTCTTTACTATTGAGTTTGTTATTGTTTTGGTTTACAATTATTGTATCATTTGTATGAGTTATAATCAACGTTTTGAAATACGGAAAGGAGTGAGAGTATGAACTTTGATGCAATTATTATCGGTGGCGGTCCAGGTGGATATGTTTGTGCAATTAAGCTTGCACATTATGGAAAAAAGGTAGCTCTTGTTGAAAAAGAAAACCTTGGTGGGACGTGTACAAACTGGGGTTGTATCCCAACAAAGGCACTTCTAACCGCAACACACTTGCTCGACGAGGCAAAGGAAAAGGCTGATAAGCTTGGTATCAAGCTTTCGATTGAAGGTTTCGACCTTTCAAAAATCATGGCTCACGCAAGCAAAAGCATAATGATGTCAAGAAAAGGTATCGAGTATTTGATGAAAAAGAACAACGTAACAGTTATTAAGGGAACTGCGGAGGTTGTTAATAAAAACAAAGTAAGAATAAAGGAGACGGGCGAAGAGCTCGAAGGTTCAAACCTAGTCTTAGCACATGGGTCTGTGCCGACAATATTCCCGCCTTTCAGTCAAGTGGAAGGTATATGGACAAGTAACGATGTTTTCCTTATGAAAGAACTTCCTTCATCTTTGTTGATTGTTGGTGGAGGAGTAATCGGAGTTGAGTTTGCAACTTTCTTTAGTTCCCTTGGTGTAAAAGTGAAGATCGTCGAACTCGCTGACCATATCCTTCCATATGAAGATGATGACGTCGTTGTGGAGATTAAGAAATCATTTGCAAGAAGAGGTGTTGAAATAAAGGAAAAAACGAAGGTTGAAGATGTTAAGAAGGTGGCAGATGGATACGAAGTAGTAGTAATTGATTCAGAAGGAAAAACTGAGACCGTTGTAGTCGATAGAGTTCTTGTTGCAATTGGAAGAAGACCAAATATTCCTGACGATGTAAAAAATCTTGGCGTAGAAATTGAGCGAGGAATTAAGACTGATAAGAGAATGAGGACCAATATTGAAGGTGTTTATGCTATTGGCGATGTGAGAGGTCAAATCATGCTCGCTCACGTTGCTATGTACGAAGGCGTCGTTGCAGCGAAAAATATTGCAGGCATAGAAGCTGAAATGGACTATTCAGCAGTTCCATCGATTATATTTACAAATCCAGAGATTGCTTCAACAGGACTTAGAGAGAAAGATGTTGATAAGGATAAAGTTAAGATTTCAAAATTCCCGCTATCGGCAAATGGAAGGGCAAGAACTATGCTTGAAAACATTGGATTCGTAAAGATAATTGCCGATAAAGAAACAGAAACAGTCTTAGGTATGTCAATTGTTTCCCCGGTTGCAACCGAACTTATCATGGAAGGCGTTATTGCTGTTAGGAATAAATTAAAGGCACACGAACTTGAGGAATCCATACATCCACATCCGACCCTAAGCGAAAGCGTTCTTGGTGCTCTGGAAGGGATAACAGGTTTGCCAATACATCTGTGATACGTTACTTGAAGAATTGTGAAAAAAGAAAGGGGCTGTTGCCCCTTCTTTTTTCATTTATTCAATTTATTGTTTTTCAGTTCTTCCTTAACCCTAAACAACTCATCTCTAATTTTTGCTGCGTCTTCGTATCTAAGTTCAGAAGCTGCTTTGTACATCTCCTCTTCAAGAAGTGCTGCGTAATCTTCCAAGGGAAGAGATTCTTTCAGGGCAAAGATGCTATCCTCATAGACTTTGTATAGCTCTTCTTCTTCCTCTTTGAACGGTGCAAAGATATCCTCCATCATAGGTTTAACGATTGTTTGAGGCTTGATTCCATGCTTCTCATTGTACTCTATTTGGATTTTCCTTCTCCTGTTTGTCTCCTCAATCGCTCTTTGCATTGCCGGAGTGATTTTATCTGCATACATTATCACTTTTCCATTTTCATTTCTTGCCGTTCGCCCTATAATCTGAATCAGTGTGGTCTCGCTACGTAAGAAGCCTTCTGTATCGGCGTCGAGTATAGCGACAAGCGAAACTTCCGGTAGGTCCAACCCTTCCCTTAACAAGTTCACACCAACGACAACATCAACCTCGCCAGAGCGCAGCTTTTTTAACACTTCAAATCGTTTGATAGCATCGAGTTCGGAGTGTAGATACAAAGCCCTAATGTTGAATTCAACCAGATATTCTGCTAACATCTCTGCAGTTTTCTTTGTTAGAACTGTGACAAGAGCGCGTTCGCCTCGCTTTTTTACTTCAACGATTTCTTTTACTAAGTCGTCAATTTGATATCTCGTGGGTCTAACTTCTACAAGGGGGTCCACTAGCCCTGTTGGTCTTATTATTTGCTCAACAACTTGTTCAGAAACTTCCAATTCAAAAGGACCAGGGGTAGCGGAGACAAATATCACTTGATTTACTTTCGATAGGAATTCTTCAAACTTAAGTGGTCTGTTATCGTAAGCGCAAGGCAGTCTAAATCCATATTCAACAAGGCTTTTCTTTCTGGACATTTCTCCGTGATACATTGCCCTGAGTTGTGGGATTGTGATGTGTGATTCGTCTATGAATACGATATAATCTTCGTCGTAGTAATCAAGCAGTGAATAAGGTGGTTCTCCTGGTTTTCTCCCATCGAAGTGCCGTGAGTAGTTCTCAATGCCCGTGCAGTAACCCAGTGTACTCAACAGTTCGATGTCGTTCATCGTTCTTTGATACAGCCTTTGAGCTTCAAGCTCCTTGCCTTGCCTTCTAAGTTCTGCGAGCCTTTCTTCAAGCTCTTGACGTATGCTTTTTACAGCCATTGTAATCTTTTCTTCGGTTGTAACGTATTCTTTAG
The DNA here is from genome assembly GCF_000235405.2 of Fervidobacterium pennivorans DSM 9078. Lineage (NCBI taxonomy): Bacteria > Thermotogati > Thermotogota > Thermotogae > Thermotogales > Fervidobacteriaceae > Fervidobacterium > Fervidobacterium pennivorans. The sequence goes on along the minus strand of NC_017095.1, from coordinate 882,681 downwards.
CCGGATATATTGTTATCCTGTCTAAGCGCTCGATAATATCCCTGTTTAATCTATCGAATGTGTAGATTCTGTCAACTTCATCACCAAAAAACTCTATATGGATACCTTCATCCTGGTAAGTTGGGAAGATTTCGAGAGTGTCACCACGTAAGCGAAAGCTTCCAGTTAATCCTACGTCTTCTTTTCTTTCATATCCTATTTGTACTAAGTGTTTGAGCAAATCGTTGAGTTTAACACGCTCTCCAACGGCGAGTTTTATGTTGAGAGTATCGAAATCACGAGGGTCACCGCAAGCGTATATTGCCGAAACACTTGCTACAACTATGACATCTCTTCTGGTCATTATCGATTTTATAGCACTCATCCGCATTCTTGCTATTACTTCATTGATGTCTGCACTCTTTTCTATGTATAGATCCTTAGTAGGTACATAAGCTTCCGGCTGATAGTAGTCGTAGTAGCTTATAAAGAATTCCACTTTATTCCTTGGAAAGAAAGATTTAAACTCAGTGTACAACTGTGCGGCAAGTGTTTTATTCGGAGAAATTACTAAGACGGGTCTTTCTATTTCCTTTATAACATTTGCCATTGTGAATGTTTTTCCGCTGCCTGTAACACCTATGAGCGTTTGAAATCGGTAACCTTTCTTTAAGCCTTCCACTAACTTTTCAATAGCTTGAGGTTGGTCACCTGCAGGCTCGTAATCACTGACAAGCTCGTAAAGCATAATATCACCTTCGTATTTTACCGAACTTTGGTGTAATCCACCCTGTTTGAGCGTAATTATTTTGATAATTCGTTTCATTGATACTTTTCATCGGGAGTTACAAAAAGTGTCTTAAAATTTGAGTAAAGCACAAGCCCTGGTTTGAAACCTTTGGGTTTTTTTACGTACTTTATGTATGTATAATCCACCGGTACTTTTGTGGAATACTTTCCTTTACTGAATTGTGCAGCTAATTTTGCAGCATACAAAAGAACATCTTCATCAACAGGTTTACCATTCGTTTTTATTACGACATGCGCACCAGGCATACCCTGTACATGGAGCCATATATCGTGTTCACTAGATTTTCTAACTAGTTCGTCGTTTTGCTTGTTATTTCGCCCCACAAGAATTGTAAAACCTTTATACATGTACTTTCTTGGTTCAGACCTTGACTTTTCACTTTTCGATTTACCAATCTTCCTCTTGTGAGTTTTCTTTATCAAGTCGTTTTCGATCATTTCTTCTTCAATCTCTTCTAGTTCTTCCAACGTTTCTGCGTTTTCTACTGTATCTTGTAACTGTTTCAAGTATTCTAATTCTCTTTTAAGCACAATTTCGCGTTCGCTTAATCCCTCTAATTTTTTCTTTAATTTATTGTAGATCTTGAAATATTTAACACTGTTCTCTATAGGGGATAGGTGTGGTTCCAATGGTACCATTACATTCTGATTCGTTTCCCAATCAAAAAGTTCAACACTATCTACTCCGTGTGGTATTTGGTAACTGTAAGCTTTTATCAGTTCCCCGTATTTCCTATATTTATCAGATTCCAAGCACTCTTCTCTTTCTTTTTCAATCTGTGTTAGAACATCTTCCAAAGAAGAAATACGATTGTTAACAATGGTTAGCAATTGGGTGCGTTTCTGAATTAATTTATCCTTCTTCTCGACAAAATCAAAGTACTCATTAATACAGCTGACGACATTCTCGCATCTTTTTAGGTCATTGTATTTGTGAAGCCTAAATGCTGAGATATCAGCGGGTTGTTCGTTTTCGTAATATATGTATATAACTTTCTGACTGATTTCTTCTGATATGCTTGAAAGACCTTCAACCAGATTCTCTAAATCGCTTCTATCCACAAGTGACAGTGGTTTATCTTCTACTTCCGAGCGGAAAAGAAGCTCTTCAGCGGTTTGTTTTGAAAATCCCTGGATGGTGGAATAAATAAATTCTGAAATCATCCGCTGCTTGTTTTGGAATCTATAAAGTGCATCTGATAGTCTTTCCAACGTTACCTCATCTATCCGGAGTTTCTCGGACGGAAACAAAATGAACGGTTCTCCAGGGAATATCTTTCTCACGCGCGTCTCTATTCTTTTGTAGGCATCGACTATCAATCCATTTTCGACCAAAACAGCGTTTGAATGCTTTCCCATGATATCGAAGTAGATTTCATATTCGTGTCTTTCACCAATCTCATCAAATTTGCGTAATTTCATAACCATCGTTCTTTCATATCCATTCGTTGTAAGTTCTGTAACTTTACCGCCACGGATTCTACTGCGCAGTAATTCAACAAACGTGTGTTTGTCGGGTTCCTTCACTAAATGGTCTGTAAATGAGATATGCGAATAATTCGGGTTCAAGGATATTTTCAAATCACCTTTGTCGAATGAAAAGTATATCACCTTATCGTAAAGGTATATGTTTCTAACGTTTTGTCCAAGAACAGATTCTTTAATCTCTTCAACAACGATTTTCATTACAAAACCATCGAACGGCATTTAAATGCTCCTTTCCACTGCTTTATTTCTTATCAGTACTCACTCTTCAAATCAACAATGTTACTTGGCATTCCACCAGAAAGAATTCTCCTAAGATTTTCAATAGTTTCATCTATTCGTCCGACTTGCCCTTCTATCGTAAAACCTCCAACGTGTGGTGAAATAACCACGTTTTTAAAAGTATGGATTGGATATCTTGATGGGAGTTGAACTGCGTGGTCGGAATCAGGGTACAAATACCAAGTATCAATTGCAGCACCTGCAAGAATTCCATTTTTCAGAGCATAGTACAGCGCCTCTTCTTCAATAATCTGTCCTCGACCAACGTTCACCAAAAACTTTCCTTGCATTTGTGATATGATTTCTTTGTTTATAAGATGATGAGTTTCCTTTGTGAGTGGCAAAGCAACGAAAATAACCTTCCCAAATTTTATTGCTTCCTCGAGATTGTTGGTGACATAATTCACCCCTTCCACAGGTTCAATGTTCTTTTTAAACCCCATTATTTCGCACTCAAAACCGCTCAGCAACTTAGCTAAGTGTTTCCCAATTGTACCAAGTCCAAGGATTGTTACTCGCTTTCCTTGGAGCGAATACCAAAAGTCTTCAGGTTTTGCTCCTGCTTCGTAACCGTGCCAAATACCTTTTGCAAGGTCGTTGTGGAACTCTACAACCCTGCCCAGAAGTGCTAGTGCTAATCCCAACGCTCTCTCGGCGACAATTTTTCCATTACCGTGGTTGTTTGCAACGATAATGTTCCTTTCGTCTAATAAGTCAATAGGTAATCCATTAACACCGGCCCAAGGAACTAAAACAAATTTTAAATTCTTTGCGTTTGTCACTTGTTCTTTTGTCAAACTCCCACTCACTATTACATCCGCATCTTCAATATGTTTATGTGCTTCTTCTCTATCTTTTGGGACGATGAAGAAATCGTTTGGGAATTCCTTTTTTAGGTCTTCTATGCGCTGTAGAAAATAGTCTATCATTTTAGTAAGAAAGAGAACTTTCACGTGCACACCTCCCTTCGATAACCTATTCTACTTTATCCATTTAATTATATCACGTGGTGTATGACAAATAAAAAGGTCCCAATGAGGGACCAAACAGTGGATTTTATGAATGATGGTAACCGTATCTGATGTCAGAATAACCTTGTTAAAATCAAGAAAAGTAGAGCGCTAACGCTCGCTGAGAATGGGATTGTTATAAACCATGAAATAAGTATATCCTTAAGTATATCTACGTTTACGACTTCGATTCCACGTGCGAGTCCAACTCCAGTAACCGCACCAACGACGGTGTGGGTTGTACTGACAGGAAAACCAAAGATAGATGATAACAGGACCGTTGTCGCAGTTCCAAAATCAACCGAGAAACCCCTTGTGTTGTTGAGTTCGGTGATGTTATGTCCTATAGTTTCCATGACCTTGTAGCCGTAGAGTAAAACTCCTAAGGCAATTCCGAGTCCTCCAATGAATAGGATATACTTTGGGATTTCTATAGCACCCACATTTGTTGTTCCCGATTGCCTTATCATAACTATCAACGCTATCGGGCCAACCGCATTCGCAACATCATTAGCACCATGTGCAAAACAAACATAAGCGGATGTCATAACTTGAATGCGCCTAAATATACCTTCAACAGCATCGTATTCATTGTCTTTGTTGTTAGTCATTTTTCTTAGGAGCAAGGAAGATAATATAAAAGCAACAACAAAAAATACAGAACCAGCCAAGAGAGAAACATTGTAAGGTTTTTTGAGGGTCTTAAGAGAGAAGAGGAAAGAAATGAGGAAGAAGGTGAAACCTATCAAAAAGGGGGGGACTTTCTTAGCTGCTTTGAGTGGACTTGGACGATGCAAGATTGTTAAGACTATAATTTTAAAAGCTATAAATGCTAACAACCCACCAACTATGGGAGAAATTATCCAAGAAAGTACAATCTTTCCAAGCTTTGACCAATAAACTACCTTAACTCCACCACTTACCAGTCCGAATCCTATCATTCCACCGATTATTGAGTGCGTTGTAGAAACAGGCATTGCAAAAACAGTTGCTACCATGACCCAAATAGCTGCAGCCAAAAGTGCTGACAATGCGCCATATATGATGTGATTTGGATTTGTTATATGTTCTATCGAAACTATTCCATTTGCGATAGTTTTTGTAACGGTGGCACCAAACATAACTGCACCAAGAAATTCAAGAAAAGAAGCAAGAAAGGCTGCTTGTTTTGGCGTTATTGCCTTTGCACCAACAGCTGTTGCCATACCATTTGCCACGTCGTTTGCACCTATAGTGAATGCCATGAACATTCCAACCAATATGGTAAATAGTGTAATCACGCTCTTTCCCTCCTCTTTAGTGTGCGCATATATAAACAACAGTTCTCATTTCAAAACTTTTTCAAGCTTTTTCAACTGTGCGTTATCATCCTGATTCGCTCAACAACATTTTTTGCCCTATCTTCAATTCTCATAAGAAGAATTACGACATTGTTTAAGAACATTATATCAACCGGGTTCATCTCATTTTTCTTTGCGAACAACCTTTTACCAAGTTCCAAACCAAGCTTGTCCGATGAGCGCTCATCTGCTTCAACAGTTTCTATCTCTTTGGCTTCTTTCTCGATTTCCTTCGGTGCAAAACCAGATTCCACAACGTTCTTTAGTTCCTGAATTGTTATATCCATGTGCTCCACGCTTTTTCTAACAGCATCTGCAAGTTCTAAAATAGGAGCTTTAATATCCTCAGGTACAGGGTCTACCTGGTTTATTGTTAAAACCTTAACCACATCGTCTGTCAAATCTATAATAGAATCTACGTTGTGGAGTATGTCAAGGAAATCGGACTTGTTAAAGTATGTCCATTTGAGTTTGCTGTATATATCCCTAAGTTGAAGCTTAAGTTGGTCAGCATTATCCTCCAACCCATCTATTTCTTTGGACAGCTCATTTACCTGTATGTTGTTCAAATACTTCTCAATGGCTGTATACATTAAATTTGCAGCCTTTACACAGAGTTTTGAATGCTCACTCAGCAACTCAAGAGGAGAACGGTAAGGTATCAGTCTTTGAAAGATGTTCGCCATCTCGCCACTCCTTTCCAAAAGCATTTTGAGTTTCTGCGAAAATTATATCATATAAGTGGGTTTTTCACACTTTAAGTTACTTAACTTTACTTATATTTTCTTTTTCGGACACATTCTTCTTTAAGAACTCTTCAATAGCTTTAACCACAATGCTCATTTGTTCGTATCCTCTGATTTTGGCTTCCTTATCACCTTTTTGAAGACCGTAGCTTCCGAATTGTGAGTGGTTACCTCCAAGTATTTCAACATATTCCGTTGCTGTTGGGAAAAAAGCTTTCTTTTCCTTAATCTTTTCAGGTGGTAAAACTCCATCTTCGGAACCATAGATGCACAGTGATTTTATAGGCATGTGTGAAATATCTCTTGCCGGGTATGAAGCGAGGAAAATTATGCCTTTAACCGTGGTTCCAACAAGCTCTGGGTGTTTAACTAAGAACTCAGAAGCTGCTACACCACCAAGTGAATGCCCTGCCAAGAACCATTCCTTGTCTGAAAACCTTGCATCATTTATTATTGCTTTCGCCGAATCTACATCGAAAATTGCAAAACTCAATGGAACATTTAGTATCACTGTTGTTATTCCCTTTTCGGCAAGTCGATAAGCAAGAGGTGCATAAGCAGTGTAATCAACATGCCCTCCAGGATAAAAAATAATGCCAATGTTTTCAAAATTGTTCTTTTTAACATTTCTTGGTATGAAGTATACGTTCTTTTCCTGTATTACTTCTACATAGTTTGATGATTGCAAATATTCTTTCACTTCTGCAGTAGGCTTTAGAGGATTGTAAGCCCAAGTTATAAAAACAATTATGAGTACTGTCAAAAGAGCTAAAACTACGTAGGATATTCGTTTTAAGCTTTTCATATATTGACTCCTCCATACTAGTCAGAAATCTTCTCGAAAATAATTTCCTTCGGAGATACGTTTCTAGTTCCAATTTCGACATTATCGATTATTATTCTAACTTTTTTTGGGAACTTGTCTATATTAACAGCGAGTAAAAATTTTTCTTGAGTTTTTATATTCGCCCCTGCAAATAAGAACGTTCCAATATTGTCTTTGTCTTTCTGATATTTCTTCAACAACTCATCGCTTTTTTTTGAAAAAGTTGCACTATTATCAAAGAAAGTGGTAAAATTAAGTGAAACGTTCAACTAAAATATGTGATGTAAACAGACTGGGGGTGTTTGAATGGCAACGATAAAGGATGTTGCTAAAAAGGCAGGGGTTTCGATATCAACAGTCTCTTATGTCCTCAACAACACAGGAAAAGTAAGTGAAGAAACAAAGCAACGGGTCCTCAAGGCCATAGAAGAGCTGAATTATGTCCCCAATAACTTCGCAAAAAGGCTGAAAAAGCAGCGATACGATTTGGTTGCGTTGATAGTTCATGAAATAAAAGGACCTTTCTACGATGCACTTGTGCGTGGCATACAAGACGTTTTACATGCGTTCGGTTACAACCTTCTCATCTACTGTACGTTGGAGAACAGAAGGCATGATGTGGATAAATTCTTAAATGTTGGCATTATAGGTGGGATGATTGTTATGACTCCTGTGGTCAAAAATGAAGATATTCTAAGATGGGCAAATGAATATAAAATAATAACACTCGACAGAGATATAAAAGACAAGGCAGGACATATGATAAAAAGCGTTCGGATAAACAACGAGAAAGGTGCGTACGAGGTCGTAAGGTATCTTTACGACTTAGGCCACACAAAGATTGCTTTTATGAAAGGACCAAAAGATTCACTGGATGCTAAGGAAAGATATAAAGGATTCATTCGAGCTATGCACGACCTGAGAATAGAAATAAGGAATGATTATGTACTGGAGGGCAATTTTACTGAAGAATCTGGATACGAGACAATGAAGGAGTACCTGAAGAAGACTTCCAAGAAAGATATGCCTACAGCTATTTTCTGTTCTAACGACGAAATGGCTATTGGTGCAATGAAAGCAATTAAAGAGGCTGGTTTGTCTGTCCCAGACGATTTATCAGTCGTTGGATTCGACGATATCGAACTGGCATCTTATGTTACCCCGTCTCTAACAACAGTAAGAAGACCCATGTATCAACTTGGATCGCTCGCCGCACATATGTTACTAAGCCTCCTCAATAATACTGATGCTTTCCTTTCAGACGTGGTACTTGACGTGAATCTTGTTGTTCGAGATTCGACAAAAGAACCAAAAGAATTTTAAATACTTTGCTGGTGTTCTGAAAGGTACTTATTGAAAAAAAAAAGAATAATCAAGACAAAAATAATGGAATTAAGAGTTATTAGTGTGTATTCACTTCTACCTCGCGAAAATAAGAGATAACTGTGTTTTGTTTTCTTATACCTGGTGTGGTAATATGATAGCGAAAAATCAAGTGAAACGTTTCTATTACATTTCACCACTATCTGGGGTGAGTCTATTGTCAAAAATCGAGATAAAAAACGGAAGGTTTGTTATTGATGGAAAAAACAAGTTTCTGTTCTCTGCCGAAATACATTACTTTAGGTTAGACCCTGAGGTTTGGGAAGAGCGTTTGATTAAAATCAAAGAGGCGGGTTTTGATGCGGTCAGTTTTTATGTCCCCTGGTTCTGGCATGAACCAACAGAAGGTTTCTTTGATTTCTCAGGATTTTCCGACTCTAGAAGGGATCTTATATCTTTTCTCAATGTGACATCAAAACTTGGATTGAAAGTTATATTCAAACCAGGTCCGTATGTAATGTCTGAGCTGAAGAATGAAGGTCTTCCAAGTTGGTTGTATTCTAAAATTCCTCACGCAATTGCTAAAACTTTAGAAGGCAAGCCACATCCAACAAGAGTATTCTCATACCTTCATCCTGATTTTCTCTCTTATGTCCAAATTTGGTATTCACAGGTGGCTAAAATCATTAAGGCCTTTGACAACATAATAATTGTTCAGATCGACAACGAAGTTGGAATGCTTCAGTGGATAACCACACACGGGGACTATAATGAGGATACAATGGAGAAGTTCCGCGCTTACTTGAAAAGAACTCAACAAGAACACTTACTGCAAGAACTCAGCAACTGGTCCTATGGCAAAAGTTTCTCAAAACTGCTGACAGTAGCTTATCACAAGTTTATAAGGGAATATTATGCCGAATATCTTTTGACTTTGAAAAGTTTCCTAAGCGAGAAAGGTATAAACACGCCCGTTATTGTAAATATCCACGGATTCGATATGATGGAATACGCGAAGAGAGGAAAAAGGTATCCGATAGGAGTTTCTCAACTATATAGAGTGGCATCTGAAAAGGACGTATTGATGTCAGGTGATTATTACATTGGTAATGTTGTTCATGAAAATTTTAGTGATTTGGCAATCGCGAACGCGATTATGTTTGCAGTGCAAAATTCGGACCAACCATTATTCTCTGCTGAATTTCAAAGTGGTTTTCAAATGGATAGGCCAAAACTTTTACCTTCCACAATTGACCTGACTTCAAGACAATGCATTGCGAATGGTATGAATGGCATTAACTATTATCTTTTTGTCGGTGGAGATAATCCACCGGATTCAGCGTTAATGGGAACCTATCACGATTGGCAAGCACCTATCAGCCGAGATGGTAAACTCAGAAGAGCCTACTATGTTATTAAGGAACTTATTAGCAACATCAAAACTATTGAGGAAGAACTTGTTAACTCAAAACCTGTTTTTGATACTTATTTTGGATTCATACCGGAGTATTATTCTACAGAGCATTATAGAGAACATGGATTAAATGATATTGGCGACCTCGAATTAAAAAGAGACGTTTCCATCTTCGATGGTGTTATTAGAGCTTTGAAGCTACTTAATTACAACATAGGGGGTGTAAATCTAAGTTCTTCGTTTCCGAATTTGAATGTTGGAACGCTTTGGGTCTTCTCATATAAGTGGATGCCAAGTTATATTCAAAAGAAGTTAGTGGAATACGTTAAATCTGGGGGAAAGCTTGTTATATTTCCTGAAATCCCGGTGGAAGATGAATATGGAAAGAAGTGTACGATTTTAAAAGATGCTTTACAGATAAAGTCTGTTTTTAAACGTGGTTGGGGCGTGGTAAATGCTTTTGGCATAGAGGTTAATGCTTTTCATGTAGAAACCTACGACGTTGATTCTATAGATTGCCAATTTGCCAAGGATTTGGAAGGAAATATCTGTGGGTTTGGAAAAAGTCTTGGGAAAGGTATTGCAGCGGTTTTAGGTTTTGGGTTGGAACTCGAGAGAGAATACAAAGTAAAGGTAGTTGAAAATGTTTGTTCATTCCTTGAGATTCAAAAGATTTTGTCTATTCAAAGTGAGGATTTCGTGGATGGTTATGTGAGAGAGAGCCCTGAAGAATTTATCTTGTTTTTGAACAACTACGATGATTTTGCAAAGAACGCTTGTGTAAGACTTGGTCATAAACACCTGGGTGAAATTCAGGTACCTGCGCGAAAAGGAATAATCCTTCTTGTGCCAAAATCTGAGCAAACGTTTGTAAACGTAACAACCACGGTTACTGTGAAAGGAGAGGAGAATCTATCATGAAGCTATTTGAAAGTAAGTATGGTTATTTTACTGCCGACGGAAGAGAATACGTAATAACAAATCCGAGAACTCCAAGACCTTGGGTAAATGTAATAAGCAACGGAGACTATTCAATAATCGCCTCGCATACAGGAAGTGGCTATTCCTGGAGAGGTAATGCGGGTCAGAACAGAATAACAAGGTTGTATCAAGACCTTATCAAGGACAACTGGGGTAAGTACGTTTATATAAGGGACATAGAATCGGGGAAGTTTTGGTCTGCAGGATGGAAACCAGTGATGACAGAGTATCAATTATACGAAGTTGTCCACGGTATTGGTTATACGGTTTATAAACACAAAGTGAGTGATATTTATTCGGAAATGAAAGTCTATGTGAGTATTGATTCGCCGGTAGAGTTTATGCTCATCACGATAAGAAATGAAGATGACAAGGTCAGAAAGATAGACTTGACTACCTATTTTGAATGGGTTTTAGGTAACTTTCCAGACGAACACAGAGAATTTCATAAGTTGTTCTTTGAACCATCATTCAAAAATAATACTATATTCGTGCAGAAATACCTTGGTCAATTTCCAGATGAAAAAGGCCGTTGGAACAATACGAATTGGGACCATGTAGCGTTTCACAGTGTGAGTTTGCCGGTTAAATCATTTACATGTGACAAAGAATCTTTCATTGGAATGTACAGGGACGAAAGAAATCCAATCGCTATGAGTGTTGAAAAACTCGATAACAAGTGTGACAGATTCGGAGACGCTTGTGCTTCTCTCCAAGTTGAGGTTGCATTGCAACCAGGAGAAGAAAGGAAGGTAGTTTTCACAATAGGTGCAGCGAAAATTGGAGAAGAAGATCCAGAACTACTTGCAGCGAAATATACCGATGTGAAGACTGCGGAAGAGGAATTTGAAAAAACTAAAAAATTTTGGATGGACTTGCTTGAACGGGAATTGGTTGAAACTCCGGACATAGGGCTTAACATAATGACAAATTACTGGACTAAATACCAAGCCATATCTGGCAGAATTTGGGCAAAGTCTGGTTATTATCAAGTTTCGGCAGGGTATGGTTTCAGAGACCAGTTACAAGATTCCCAGATTTTCTTTAGTTTGAACCCGGAACTTGCAAGGAAACAAATTCTTCTTCATGCTGCTCATCAATTCCAAGAAGGTGACGTTTTACATTGGTGGTTCACAATTCGTGGTGGTGGACCAAGAACGCATTGTAGTGATGACCTTTTGTGGTTGCCATTTATCACACAGGAATACATAAAGGAGACTCTTGATTATTCGATTCTTGATGAGATAGTTCCATTTCTTGACGGCGGTAGTGCAACACTTTACGAGCATTGTAAAAGGGCAATAGAAAAGTCTTTCAAGCGTTTCTCACCAAGGGGATTACCATTGATAGGAGAAAATGACTGGAATGATGGACTGAACGCGGTTGGCACAGATTGGAAAGGTGAAAGTATATGGCTTGCCCATTTCTTGTATTTACTTTTGAAAGAATTCATACCAATTATCGAAAGGCAAGGAGATGAAGCATTTGCTGAAAAATGCCGTGATGTTCTTGACACACTCAAAACTTCTATCAACAAATTTGCTTGGGATGGGGAATGGTTCATACGAGCGACAAAAGATGACGGGGAAAAATTAGGATCTAAGGAAAACGAAGAAGGTTTTATCTTCCTCAATGCACAGACTTGGGCTGTAATTAGTGATATTACGGATGACGAAAGAAAGAAAAAAGCTATGGAATCGGTAAAAAAATATCTGCTAAAAGATTATGGAGCACTACTTCTTTATCCAGCGTACACAAAACCAAGAAGTGATATTGGTTACATAACAAGATATGCTCCTGGTCTTAGAGAAAATGGAGGAGTTTACACACATGCAGCAACCTGGGCGGTTTGGGCTTTTGCGCTTATGAGAGATGTTGAAGCTATGTATAAAGCTTACAGAGGAATTTGCCCACCGTACAGAAGTTTTGATATTGACAATTATTGGGCGGAGCCTTACGTAACTTGCGGTAATTCAGATGGACCATTGTCACCTCATTACGGTCGTGGTGGTTGGACCTGGTATACAGGTTCGGCACAGTGGCTACACCGTGTAGCAACCCACTGGATTCTTGGTATCAGACCTAACTACGGATACATTGACATAGATCCCGTTATACCTTCGGATTGGGAAGGCTTTACGTACAAAAGGTTTTTCGGAGACACGTTGTATGTAATCACTGTAAAAAATCCAAATAAAGTAAGTTACGGCGTAAAAGAAATAATTCTTGACGGTCAAAAAGTTGAAAGAGTTCCAATTCTTTCGGATGGTAAGATACATACGGTGGATGTTACCTTAGGTTAGGCAAAACCACATTTCTTAAAAGGGAGGGAAGTTGTATGAAAAAGTTCTGGTTAGCAGGTTTACTGATGCTTTTCGCGGTTTTGGCGTTTGGTAAAGTGACTATTACGTACGTAAACTGGAACAGTGGTCTTGAGATTGAGCAAGCTATGGTTCAGGAGTTCATGAAACTAAATCCAGATATTGAAGTCAAGATAGTTAAACATGAGGGTAATTACGAGGACTGGCTTATTGCGCAAGCAGCTGCCGGAAAATTACCAGATGTTATTATGATACCAAACATACCAATGGCTTTGACAAACGATTGGGCTCTTGATCTCACTAAGATGGCTTTAGCAGACCCGGAATGGAAAAACATTCCCGCCCCAATCAGAAATGCAACAATTTATAACAACAGAATCTATGCTGTACCTGCAGGACTTTTCTTCATGGGTTACTTTGTGAACGATGATCTGTTTGAGAAGTATAACGTCAAGCCTCTCAAATTTGCACCAAGCTGGAATGAATTCTTAACAGCAGTTAAAAAATTAACGATACCGAGAGATGGTATTATCGGTCTTGCTGAAGAAATTCAAATTCCAGAATGGTATCCTGCAATGAAGAATTTGAAATTTGGATGGTTTACTTGGGATGGCAAAGAATATCATCTCGATGACCGAGCTTTCATTGAAGCAGTAAATATAGCCAAGCAGCTCTACCAGGGAAAATACGTTTACGATGCACTTCCAGAAGAGCAGAAGAAACAGTACAATGCTGGTTGGTATGGCGATGTTTGGAATCAAGGAAAAATTGCTATTAGATGGGATGGAACATGGGCAACGCCTTTCTATTCATCACTCCCATTCAAATCGAGATTCATTGGAGTTCCTGGAGGCAGAATACCTGTTGTTGGTGATTTCTTTGTCATATCAAAGACTACAAAGTATCCAAAGGAAGCATTCATGTTCGCAAAATTTGTAACATATGGCAGAGACGGCATTCTAAAGAGGCTTGAGCTTGATAAGAAAAACGAATGGGCATCATTACCATTGACTACAGAAAAAGCCGTGCTCGATAAATATTTCGCAGTTAAGAAACTCTTCCCAGGACTTGACGAAGCTTATGCAAAAATAGGAGTTGGTATTATAGAGGGTGTAAAGATCGTTCCAGGTTACATCCAATCAAGATGGACAGCTCCAACAGGCATCAAAGTTGGAGACAATCCAAATGCTAATATCGGGGACGTTATTTGGAACGCAATGAGAGGAGATATTAACATTGCAGATTACGCGAAACAACTGAACAAGATAGCAAATGAGCAGTATCAGAACGCTATTAAGAAAATAGCTATAATGACAAAGTAAATAAGTTTCTTTTTCCAAAAAACTGTGGGAGGGAGTAAAATACTCAAATTAAGACGCATGGATGTTTTTCTAAAAATAACATTGATTCTTATAGTTACGTATGTGCTAAGCACCTATGCAGTCCTTTTTGCAATGACACAAAATAGTCAAACAGTTGACTATAATGCTTACTTAAGACGTTCACCGACCCCTCTCTTGACTGGGGAGACCCTCTGGGAATCTCCCCGGTCTTTTCTTGTATTATCAGAGGGTAGTTCCATTACTTACGAAATAGAGATACCCAAAGAAAAACAAGGGCTATGGAACATAAGGATTGATTATGAAGTTTTTTCAATTCAGATTTTACCACCGGAGATCTCTGTTTATTTGAACGGCAAACTCCCATTTTCAGAAGCTCGTTCGATACCCCTGGTCCAGTATTGGGAATACGAAACTACTGATTTTGCCAAGAACAGATATGGAGACGAGATTATTCCTAGTCAAAAAATAGCCTCTGATACCATATCTTATGTTTTGAAAAATCCAAACGGAATAGACAAATTCCCTCTTTGGTTCAACCTCCGCTCACCAAGAGTTACCATAACGCTAATTGTAAACAGCGGAAAAATAGCTATCAAGAGATTATCAATAGAAAGGCCGAAAAGTCTTACTAAATTTAGTGAAGTTATTGGTAAGCTTGGTATCAAGGATTCAGAAGGTGAGAGAAGGATTATAACACTTCAGGCGGAGAAACCTTTCAGAAAAAATGAAGCCTCAGTTAATGCTATCCCGGTTCGTTCTCCTGACACTGTTCCTTACAACACTTACAATCTTCTTTTGAACGCATTTGGTGGTAGTAACTGGAAACAACCAGGACAATTCGTAATTTATGAATTCGATGTTCCCGAAGAGGGATATTACAAAATAGCTGTCAAGTATCGTCAGGACACAAAACCGAACTTCACAAGCTATAGAACTGTGTACATCGATGGTGACGTAACATATAGTGACTTACTCGAAATTCCGTTTGAATATACACCTGACTGGAGAGTTTATACCCTGAAATCATTAGACAAAACTAGTGACATAGTTTTCCATCTCACTAAAGGTAAGCACACAATTGCTTTCGAAGTCAATGCTTCGGTTTATTCGGATGTACTTAACAGCTTGAAGTCAATGATTGATTATATAAACAAGCTAGCACTACAAATTAAATACATATCGGGTGGTAGCTCAGATAAAAACGTAGAATGGGAGATTACGGACTATTTTCCGGATATAGAACCAAAGCTCAAATCCTTGATTAATGAGCTCGAAATAATCAAGATAAAAATAGCTAAGATAAATGGAAACGCGTGGAATGCGGAGTACATATCTTTAAACACGGCTCAGATGTTTTTGAAAAGACTGGTAAAGGATGTTAATAAGATACCAAATAAGTTAGATATGCTAACTGGAAGCACAGGTTCAGTTCTTTCTGAACTTTCAGTGGTCTATAACGGCCTCCAAGAAATGCCTCTGACAATTGACGAAATCTACATCTACAAAGGAGATAATATAGATAAGATTGTCAAATCCTCTCCTTTTAAAGTATTTGTCGAAGGTTTCAAAAGATTTGTTCATTCATTTAAGAGGCAAGAGAATACAACGTTCTCAAAAAGTCAGAAAGAGAACACCGTCATGTTAAGAGTGTGGGTTAACAGACCCCGCCAATATGTAGACATTTTGCAACAACTTATCGATAATGACTTTACTAAGAAGACAGGCATTTACGTAGACGTTTCAATAATGCGTGACGAAGGGAAGCTCATACTTGCTAACGCTGCTAAAAAGTCACCTGATATAGCACTTGGAATAAGTAACTGGATACCATTTGAGATGGGAATCCGTGGTGCAGCACTTGACTTGAAACGTTTCTCCGACTTTGTAGAATTTTCAAAGAATTTCTACCCGGGTTCATTGTTACCTTACCTGTACGAAAATCACTGTTTTGGGCTGCCCGAAACACTCGACTTTTATGTGCTCTTTTATCGAAAAGATATTCTGGAGTATCTAAACATACCCATTCCGAACACTTGGGATGATGTGAAATTGATACTTCCAGAGCTACAAAGAAACGGTTTGAATTTTTACATACCACTTTCTGGAAGTTCGTCTTTCAAAGCGTGGATGACCACAGCGCCCTTTATCATGCAATACCACGGCAAACTTTTCACAGACGATGGGCTTAAAACTGCACTGGATACCCCAAGCACACTGAAAGCGCTGAAAGAGATGACCGAGTTATTCACCATGTATGGCATGCCTGCACAAGTTGCAAACTTTTTCGAGAGTTTCAGAAAAGGAGAAATTCCTTTAGGAGTGTCGAACGTGAATACATATATCCAACTCATGATTGCAGCGCCTGAATTACGTGGTATGTGGAGCATAGCTCCTTCACCCGGAGTGAGATACGGAACCTCCATTGAAAGATGGCAGACTGGTTCTGCTCAAGCAGTGGCTATACTAAACGATACAAAATACCCCATGGAGGCTTGGGAGTTTGTGAAATGGTGGCTTTCTAAAGAAACGCAAGTGAGCTTGGTAAACAGAATTGTTAGCACTTATGGCATTGAATTTTTGGTTATCCCTTCGAATCGATTCGCAATAGATGGTGTTCCCTTTAAGACAGAACATTTGAAGGTTGTCAAAGAGCAATTCAGATGGTTGCAAGAGGTACCAAAAATGCCAGCAAGTTACATATTAGAGAGGGAAATCAGTAATATCTGGAACAAGGTTGTCCTCGAAGGCAAACCATTGAAGGTTGCTGTTGATGACAGCGTAATTATTGTTAACAAGGAGTTTGCACGAAAGTTAGAAGAGTTTGGCTACTACAAGGATGGAAAACCTGTCAAGCCATTCAGAATTTACACCATTGCAGATATACTCAGTTGGTACATGGAAAACACTGAAGATAAAGGCTCAGAGAGGTGATTTTGTGAAGATAAGTAAGAGCGAACATCGATGGATAATTACCTTTCTTTCGCCTTATATAGCTCTTTTTACAATATTCATCGTCGTTCCAACAATTTTAGCTATTTTGCTTTCGTTTACTAACTTCAATACCATACAATTTCCAAAATTTGTAGGGCTTAAGAACTACATATCCCTTTTCACAACAGATAGTGTATTTATGCAATATGTTTTACCGAATACAATAAAGTTTGCAATCTTGGTTGGACCAACCGGTTATTTTCTTGCATTCATACTGGCTTGGATGTTGGCACAAATTCCGAGAATCCCCAGAACAATTCTTGCACTGATTATATACTCTCCGTCAATGACAGTTGGTGTGGCCATGCAAGTTATATGGTTGACAATATTCAGTGGCGATAAATCAGGATATCTAAACAGTCTGTTGTTAAGGTTGGGGCTCATTGACCAACCTGTTCAGTGGCTTCAATCACCGAAGTTCCTTTTTCCAGCTATGGTGGTTGTAACACTGTGGAGTAGTATGGGAGTCGGCTTTTTAGCCATGCTTGCAGGTGTGTTGAATACCGACCCAGAAATTTACGAAGCTGGATACATAGATGGAATATCAAAAAGATGGCAGGAAATATTTTATATTACAATCCCTTTGATGAAACCGCAAATGCTTTTTGGTGCTGTTATGGCTGTTGTGTCTACATTTCAGGCTGGATATATTGGAGTAATGCTCTCTGGCTCAAATCCAACTCCACAATATGCTGGACAGCTTATAGTAAATCATATCGAAGACTTTGGGTTCATGAGGTATGAAATGGGGTACGCGGCAGCAATCTCTGTTGTGCTCTTGATAATGATATGGATAAGTTCCAAGTTTGTTTGGGCGCTGTTCCTCGACAGAGACTGATTCCAAAGGACTTAGAGGTGATAGTATGGCTTTTAAGGGCACAAAAATCAATCCGGAGAGATTTGACAAGAGTCAACTGAAATTCTACTTTTTTCTTGTTCCGTTTGCGGCGTTTATGTCTATACCGTTGATCTTTATATTCTCGAATGCTTTCAAACCATATAACGAATTATTCGCTTTTCCGCCGCGGATATTTGTAAGGCATCCTACGTTGCAGAATTTCAAAGCACTTTTCAGTGCTATGACACAGTCGGGTATTCCTGTAAGCAGATATCTTTTTAACAGCGTTATAATTGCTGTTAGTGTGGTTACGTTGTCCATATTCATAAGTACTGCTGCAGGGTATGTACTGTCAAAGAAAAATTTCAAGTACAAAAAACTACTTTTCGAAATCAATACTTTGGCGCTCATGTTTGTACCAACAGCAGTTTCCATCCCAAGATACATAATTGTCGCAAAACTTGGGTTGGTGGATAACTTCTTAGCTCATATTTTACCCATGCTTGCAATGCCTGTTGGCCTTTTCTTAGTTAAACAGTTCATAGATCAGATTCCTGATTCTCTTATCGAAGCTGCAAAAATCGATGGTGCTAATGACTGGTTCATATACTTGAAAATAATCCTTCCGCTTACAAAACCAGCGGTTGCAACAGTTGCTATTCTTGCATTTCAAAGTGCATGGAACTCAATGGAAGCTTCCCTTATCTATATAAACAACGAGAGTTTGAAAAACTTTGCTTACTATATGTCAACACTAAGTGGAAATGCAGGCACAGTAGCGGGAGCAGGGATAGCGGCAGCCGCAGCTGCAATTATGTTTCTGCCGAATCTAATAATCTTTATGTTCACACAAAGCAAGGTTATGAATACGATGGCACACTCTGGTATTAAATGATAAAAAATTGATACAAAGGGGCGAGTGGATGACAAAGCTTTGCAGTAAAGAATTATCGCTAATAGTTTTTTCCTTAACCACTTTGATAGTTTCCTCAATTTTGGGATACGCTCCGTATTACACATACACACTAGGTATAGGTGATAATCTAGTTCGTACCCAAGACGCCTTTGTTCCATGGCGTAAACTTGTTTTCGATACATCATCGATTTCGGATATCTTCTGGCATAAAGGAAAACTCTACATAAGTGACTCGCAAAACGCAAGAATAGAAATCATCAACTTCGCAAGTGAAGACAGGACCACAGTTTCCTACGTTGGTGAAGGAACTCTTACAAATCCGGATGGCATTTACGTCGATGAGAATGATTACATATACGTTGCAGACTCTTGGGCACAAAGTGTTTATAAATTTGCACCGGATGGGAATTTGGTTCTTACAATTTCGAAACCAGATTCACCTATTTATGGGCGTCTGAACGATTTCATACCTCTCAAAGTTGCTGCAGATAGGCGAGGAAATATATATGTTGTTTGTCAGGGTGTCACTAACGGACTTGCAGTTTTCAATAAAGATGGCAGATTTTTGAGCTTTTTTGGAGCCAATACCCCTAAGGTTACCTTGAGGATGGTTCTTCAGAGGTTGATATTTACAGAATCACAAAGGGCTCAATTGTTGAAAATTAGACCCCCATCCCCAACGAGTGTGACTATAGATCATACCAATGCTGTATGGACCATAACTCAAGGTCTTAAAGAAGACGCCATAAAAAGATTCAATGTTGCTGGGGTAAATATCTATCCAAAGTTGTCACTTTCAAACGACAAGTTTGTAGACATAGACGTGGATTCGCTCGGAACGGTATACGCCCTTACGGCTGATGGTTTGGTATATGTTTACGACCTTCTTGGTAATCTAATCTTTGTTTTCGGTGGGCAGAGCTTCTATGAAAACCGACTCGGGCTTTTCCGTTCAGCGAGTGCTATTGCTGTCACTGATGATGGCAGAATCTTTGTTTTAGATAAAGAGGATGGAACGGTAACAATCTTCAGAATAACTTTTTTTGGCAAACTTGTCTTAAAGGGTGTTTATTACTACAATCAGGGTATGTACCTGGAAAGTGAGAAAATTTGGAGAGATATTCAGAAAACAAACTCAGCTTTTGTTTTGACATATAAAGTTTTGGGAAATGTAGAATTCAAAAAGGAAAATTACACGAAAGCTTTTGAATATTTCAGACTAGCACGAGACGCGAAGGGTTATTCCGATGCTTTTTGGTATATAAGAAACATATGGTTGCAGAAAACAGTTGGACCTGTGTTTTTTGTGCTTGTTTTCTTGGCAATTGCTGATCTTATCAGAACAATACTCCTAAGGCAAGGTTTTATCAAAAAGAGAGAGAAAAAGGCTATAAAAATGGATAACTTTTTAATTAAACAGCTGCGTTACACTTGGCTTTTTATCAAGAACCCATTCGACGCTGTTTACGAAATGAAGCGACACGATAGGATATCTTGGTTCACAGGGATTTTTTTGTACTTGCTACTTTACGCTGAGAACGTAATTATAAGAATTATTGGTTCACCACTGTTTGTGGGTTTCGATGCAAGGAAAATAAATTTCTTGGGACTTTTTGTTGATACTTACAGACTGTTTTTCCTATTTGTTCTTTCAAACTTTTTAGTTAGTGAGATTTCAGAAGGTGAAGGAAAGTTCAAACACATCTTTATAGGAACGATTGCTTCTTTTCTTCCTTACTTATTGTTTTCGGTTCCTCTTGCTTTAATAACAAATTTGCTAACCTTAAACGAGTCTTTCATCTACACTTTTGGAATGCAGATAATATGGGGTTGGTCGTTTGTCTTACTCTTTATAGTCATCGCGCAGGTTCACAACTTCTCTTTCGGCGAAACCGTTAGAAACTTTTTATTAACGATTTTTGCAATGATACTTATAACGATACTGCTGGTAATCATCGCTGTGCTTGTTAGAGAAGAATTTTCATTCCTTACGTCTATATTTGAGGAGTTGATATACCGTGTTAAGGTTAAATGAGTCCATTAGAAAGGGGTTAAGAAAGATTCTCCTGAGGTTTCTTTTTGTTTTGCTAATAGTCCTTGGAGTTGCTTGGTTGGTTCAAGCTGGACCTTCTGAAGTTGTCGTTTCAAAGGTAGAAAGCTTTTCTGAAAGCGATTACCGCTTCTTTCGCCCAAGTTATAACGCACAATTAGAAAATGAATACTTACGAGTTTCGTTTGATACCAATAGCTTACAGTTTATGGTTACTGACAAGCGAAATAACGCTCAATGGAAATCTGTATTGGAAGATGAAGATTCCGAACTAAATCAAATATGGAGTTCTTTTTTCAATACACCGTTTATTGTAGAATTTTGTGATTCTACGGGGAATATTAAAAGAACCTACTCAACGAGAGATGCAAAAATCTCTATTAGAAAAAGGTCTTCGAATATGTTTACTGCATCTATTGTTTTTGAGAACATAGGTGCGTCTTTCGACGTTTCGTATGAGCTGATAAAAGACTCGCTCCGATTGAAAATTAATAATATAAACGAAGGAAAATACCGGTTGATGGGATTGTACCTTTATCCTTATTTAGGAGGCTCCCATGGAGTTGTGAATGGAGGTTTTATCTTGGCTGATGGAGTTGGAGCGAAGATTGACTTATCAAAGAAAACAGTCGCAACCGCCCCATTTAAAGCACGACTCTACGGGCTAGATATAGGATTTCGGGAAGTATTCCCGTATTCCTATTTCAGAAATGTAAAAGAACCTGAAAATTACTCCCTTCCACTCTACGGCATTTTATATGCATCCGATTCGCAAAACTCTGAAAACCTGGCTAATGAATATATAAATGGATTACTTACCGTTATTGAAGAAGGAGATATGTATGCCGAGATAAATGCTTTTAAAGCTGGTATAGTTACGAACCATAATTGGATAACCGCGAGATTTGTCTTAAGGGACCTTCATAAGAAACTTTTGAATAAAGCGGGGGAAGGTATAACTGTTCCACAAGAAGAGTTGAACACGACAAAATTTACTGTCAGATACTTCTTTGTTCCTAATGCCAACGAATTTTCACTCGTTCAGCGTTTTGTCGAGGAATACTCGAAGAAATCTAACGCAACGAATGGTTATACCTTCAAGTTTGACGTTCTTATCGCTGAAGCAAAGAAATCTACATTTGACTACTCACTTGTTAAAATGACAAACCAGGAGCAATTTCTTAAGATAAAAAGTGTGCTGAGGAAATTTATTCCGGAATCTCTATTTGTGTTGGTTGGTTATACTGAAGGAGGTTTATCACTTAGTTCTCCGAAACACCTGCCGTTAGAAAAACGGATTTTCGGGAGACCCTTACAACCTTTGGAAGATTATTTCTATGTGAACTACATCCTTTCACCAAAAGAATCAAAATCACTGAATAAAATAGGCATCGCACTGAACAGACTTGAACAATTTATGGAATACGAAGGAAAATACGTTCTATCTCCTAAATTTGTCAAATCTTTTGTAATCAAAGAAAAAAGGGAATTTGAAAAAGTGGGAATCAAAAAATTTGCGCTTGGTTCTGTAGGAGACTTAGCGTTTTCAACTCGGGATATGACTAGAGCAGAAGTAGTTACTGATTTCACTAATGCGTTTAGAATATTTGGCAAACCTATCGTCTACGGGTTCAACTGGTACGTCATAAGCCTCGCAGGTGCTTTATCTGACATTTCGTTAACAAACTCCGGCTATGAAATTGAGGATGAGGTTTTGCCAATTGTACCTTACATACTAAAGCAATTTTTGCCTATCTTTTCGTCACCGCTCAACCTTTCATCAGATTACAACAGAGACCTTTTGGCATGTATAGAATATGGTATTTTCCCTTCGTTTTACTTAACCTGGGAAAGTTCGGAGAAGCTTGTCAACACGAATTCTAAGGATTTGGTATCGACAAGGTTTGAGGATTGGCTTCCAAAAATACTGATCGCAAAAGAAATGTATGAAAAAGCTCTATTTTTTATCAATTCGAAGTTGGTTTCTCGTGTGCAAGTTAGCCAAGACGTCTACCTAAATACATACGATAACGGGGCAAAGGTTTTGTTCAACTACAGTGAAAAGCCATTTAATTTCGATAGCAAAATTGTTAAACCTATAAGTTTTGCAGTGATACAAGCGAGGTGACTTCTATGAGACTAAAGCTACGCACAAGAGAAGCACTAAAGGGTTTACTATTCGTTTCTCCTTGGATAATTGGTTTTCTTGTTTTCACAATCATTCCTCTCGTCAGAACGTTTCTCTATAGTCTAAATGAGGTTAAAGTTACAGCAAGCGGTGTGAGAATGTTCTTCGTTGGATTGAAGAATTTTAAAGACGCTTTGCTTACAGATGTTGACTATCCTCAGATGCTTGTCGACTATTTTCTACAAATGATTGTTTTTGTACCAATCATAGTTTCTTTTGCAATGATTATGTCTTTGCTGTTGAACATTGAAATAAAGGGCAGAAGCCTGTTTCGGACGATTTACTTCTTGCCAGTGGTTATTGCCAGCGGACCTGTGTTTGACAAACTTTTGAGCAAAGGAGCTATGACATTTTCAGGATTAGCTAATCTTCAGTTCGTTAAAATGCTGCAGACAAATTTGCCAACTGTCTTTTCAAGGGTTCTTGGGATGTTTATCTCGGGATTTATAATGATACTTTGGTATTCCGGTGTGCAAATCCTCGTGTACCTAGCTGGTTTGCAAAAGATAGATAAAAACATGTACGAAGCAGCCAAAATAGATGGCGCTTCAAGATGGCAAATCCTCTGGAAAATCACAATGCCTGTTTTGGCACCACTTACATTTGTCAATATCATCTACACAATAGTAACACTTTCAACTTTTGCAACGAGTCCAATAGTTAAAAAGATACTCGTAGACATGTATAGACCTGAGAGAGGACTTGGCTATGCTTCTGCTCTCGCTTGGATATACTTTTTGGCTATATTGGTTGTTATAGGACTTTTCTCTCTAATATCAGCGATTTACAGAAGGAAGGTAAGAGTATCATGAAAATCCGAGTATTTAAGAAGCTTCAGCCAAAAGATGAGAGAAGCCGATTAGATCTCTACTTTATTGAAAAAAGAACTAAGAAAGCTTTCGAAATAGCCACTGTCTACTTTATGCTACTGCTTATCGGTTTTGTCTTTGTATATCCGATAATATACATGATATCATACAGTTTCATGGATACGTCCGATTTGGTGAACCCACTTGTGAAGTGGATTCCGACGAAGTTATACACCGGTAACTACAAAGAAGCTGTAAAGGTTCTCGATTACGCGAAGACACTAATACAAACTATCATTATCTCAACAATACCCGCATTTTTGCAAACTATCTCTGCATCGGTCGTCGGATACGGGTTTTCACGTTTTAGGTTCCCCGGGAAAAATATACTTTTCGCCATCGCTGTTGCAACGTTCATTTTACCGCCCCAGGTTACTATGATTCCACAGTTTTTGATGTTTAAAGACCTGAACCTACTCGGGACACTATGGTCATTGATTATACCAGCAACCTTTACTCAGGGAATAAGGAGCGCGATTTTCATTGTCATATTTTATCAATTTTTCAACATGTTTCCGAAATCCTTGGAAGAAGCCGCAAAGATAGATGGCGCTTCGACAATTAGAATATTTGCAAGAATCGTTGCACCATCTGCCATGCCGGCTTACCTCATTTCTTTCCTTTTCTCGTTGGTTTGGTATTGGAATGATACAGTTATCACAGCGCTTTACTTAGGTGAAAAATGGACAACTCTGCCATTACAACTTCAAAGATTTGAAGATATGTTCAGAAGACTTTACCTGGTTGTTCCTGGAACGACCACGGGCCGAACCTTAAACGAAGCGATAATAATGGCCGGAACGCTTTTAACAATCTTGCCTTTAATTTTGATCTATTTCATCGCGCAAGATTGGTTTGTAGAGAGCATAGATCGAACAGGTATAACCGGCGAATAAATTTAGCAGGAAGGGTGATAAGATGTTTAGAAAAGCTTTTATTTTTTCCATTCTGTTATTTGCTTTGACTTTGAGTATCGGTGCTAACCAACTGTCTGAGAACCTTATGAAAGAATATAAAGGTTCTTTCCTGTACTTTTGGGAGCAAGCAAATGCGAACGAAAATAGCCCAGGATATGGACTAATTCGAGACAGATATCCTGGTAGTCCAGGAATAGCAAGCATAGCTTCTACTGGCTTCGGACTTACTGCGGTTGTAATCGGTGTGGAAGAGGGTTGGATAACAAAGGAGGAAGGACTTAAGAGGGTTTTAGGAACATTGGATACAATCTTAAAACTTGATAATTTTCACGGTTTCTTTTATCATTTCTTGGATAGGGACACTGGAAAGCGAGCTTGGAATAGCGAGGTTTCAACAATTGATACAGGGATTCTGTTATGCGGAGTTCTAACGGCTGGGAAATACTTTGGTGGTCAAGCCTGGGAAAAAGCTAAACAAATCTACGAGAGAGTAAATTGGAACAAAATGGTTCATCCTACAAAGAATTTCTTTTATATGGCTTATACCCCGGAAAGAGGATTTGAAGGTTTTTGGGATTTCTATGCAGAACAACTAATGTTATACGTGCTGGGAGCAGGAACACCAGTGGAAAAATATCGGATAGAATCGGATGTGTATTACACATTTAAAAGAAATTACGGTAGTTACAAGGGAGAAAGGTTCATTCACTCTTGGTTCGGTTCACTTTTTACGTATCAATACTCGCATGCTTGGATTGATTTTCGTAATTGGTATGATAAGCTTGGAATCAATTGGTTTCACAACTCGATAGCAGCAAGTCTTGCTAACTACAACTTTTGCACGGATAATAAACATAAATTCAAGAGTTTTACAATAGGGTGGGGTATTACCGCATGCGATACGCCCAGTGGATACAACGGATTGTTAGGGGCACCTCCATCTGGGAATAACAACACAGCACACCAAGTAGATGGGACTTTAGCACCGGCTGGTGCTTTGGGATCCATCGTTTTCACTCCTAAAGAAGCTTTGTGGGCTTTGGATAACTATTACACTTTACCGGCGCTAATAGGGAAATACGGTTTGAAAGACTCTTTCAACCTTGATTTTAATTGGTTTGCTTCTGATTACATTGGTATAGATAAAGGGATTACGTTGCTTATGATTGCAAATTATAAAAACGAACTGGTTTGGAAAATCTTTATGAGCATTCCGTATGTTCAGAATGGTTTGAAAAATCTTGGTTTCATCTATAAAAAGTGATCTTGCATTATGTTCAAAGGGGTTGATATTTCATGCACGTAAGAGATATTCTTGAATTAGAGGAAAGATTGTCTTTCAACTTCTTTTGGAACGAAGTTTCCGAAACCAAAGAAGGTTATGGGTTGATTGTTGATAATACAGGTGATAAAAACGTGGCAAGTATAGCTTCTGTTGGCTTCGGACTAAGTGCGGTACCAGTTGGTGTTGAGAATGGATGGATATCAAGAGAAGAAGGATATCAAAGAGCAGTGAAAACACTTGAAACATTCCTCAATAATGTGGAACAAACGCATGGTTTCTTTGTCCACTTTGTAAGTATGAAAGATGGGAAGAGAACTTGGCAGTCTGAAGTTTCGGTTATTGACACTGCGCTATTTCTTATGGGAGCGCTTGTTGTAGGTGAATATTTTGGTGGAGAAGTAAACGATTTGTTTGAATCTCTTTATTCGAGAGTGGAGTTTCCGTGGTATTTAGACAAACAAGTAAACCAAATTTATATGGGCTACAATTTTGAAAGAGGATTTTGGGGTCACTGGGATGGTTACGCTGAACAGCTGATTATATATATTCTAGGCGTCGCTTCACCAACGTATCCTATAGATCCTTCGGTGTATTATTCTTTTGAAAGAAAGAAAGGAAAATACAAAGATTACGAGCTGATTTACACATACACTGGTTCCCTCTTCACTTATCAGTATTCTCACGCTTGGATCGATTTTCGAAATATTGTTGACAAAGAGAACGTCAACTGGTTTGAAAATTCGACACTTGCGACTTTAGCAAATTGGGAATTTTGCAAAGATATGCATACTGTTTATAAAACCTTACACGAAAAGTCTTGGGGACTCACCGCCTGCGATTCTCCAGATGGTTATCGAGGTGATTTTGGAGCACCACCATCGGCTAACAACAACACGACGCATAGAACAGATGGCACAATACCACCTTGCGGTGCTATTGGCTCAGTGGTTTTTACACCAGACATAGTTGAAGAAACTGTGAAATATTATTTCGAACATGTACCTCAACTATGGGGTCACTACGGTTTTAAAGACGCTTACAATTTAGACAGAAATTGGGTGTCAAAAATTTACATTGGTATAGACAAAGGTATAGAATTGCTCATGATAGAAAACTACAAGACAGGCCTACTTTGGGACATCACAATGAGAAACAAATATATCAAAAAGGGATTGCAAAAGTTAGGTTTTCATCAAACGAATAAAGAATAAAAGAAGAACGCCCCCATTATGTATATGGGGGCATCTTCTTTAATGTTTCCGCTTTTTCACTTTCCCGGGAGGGGAAGGGGGTACTGGGGTGTAAACGGTTCGGTATAACTACTATTTGACTTCTTAGTTTATTTGTGTTCCTCGAGAGTACTTCGCATCCTTTTGTATTCTTCCTCTGTTATCTCTCCTTTTGCAAAGCGTTCATTGAGTATTTCTACTGCTTGATCTTTTTTTCGAAAGACATTCGACTTAGCAAAGAAAAGTCTATAAACCACGTAAACAGCTATGAGAAAGAGTGCAAAAGATAAGACAGGTCTTAGCCACCAAAATGTTTCCACAAACCAAGCTCCGTTGTAACCTCCGATACAAGCGGTTCCTAACCATGGTCCAAGCCAACGAAATCTCATGACAATTCACCTCCAGCTTTCAAAAATGTAGCTCTCGAAAATATAACTTTGACAAAAACATTTTACACACCAATGCTTAAGAAATCCTTAGAGATTCCAAAGCTTATTTCTAAGGTTTTTTTAAGCCTCACAAGATATGATATTATATTTGGTAGGAAAACTGATAGTCTTGTTTCTTTTTAGACTTTGGATGTAAGTTGGTGTATTAATTTCTTACATTCTCCAAGCCAAACTATTGACGTAAAAGTGTTATCAAACTCACTAAATGCTTGATAGTGTTAACTTGTAGTGATGAAAGAGTGTAAGTGTGAAAGAATGCAATTGATATTGCCATTGTGTGTTTTCCAAAGATTCTTCACTACACAAAAGCCTTGAATGTATTTTGCTAAATTCTTCGTATTCTTCAGCCCTCGCTTGAGTCGGAAAAAGTCTTTCAACAATGAAAACTTAGATTCACATTGATTGTTTTTACCGAGCGGTACCACTACGTGATTGATATTTCTGAACAACAGCTTTACTGCACTTTCATATGCACCAAGTCCATCAGTAATAAGTTCAATGTTTCTAGGTTTTGAATTACCAAAGAACTTCTCGAGCAATACTTTGACTTGTCCCATATCACGATACTTTGAGACATGCCAACAAAGAATTAAGTTAGTTTCGTGATCAACTAATAGCCAAACATAGTACTTTTGTTCTTTGAACACAAGAACAGTTTCATCAGCATGAACTGAGAAAACATTTTCGATGGTAAATGTTGGAAAAAGTACAGAGAATAAAGTACACAATTTAATAACCCATTTGTATATGGTGACATGAGATACTTTGATATTAAGAGAATGAGCAAGAGAGCGATAAGACATATTGTGTTTCATATACAAAACAAAAGCCTTTAAGACGAAAAAGATAGGGAAGCGGAAATATTTAAATTTCTCAGGAATAAGGGTGACTGGTTCGGGGAGGTTAAAAGGTACTCTATCTTTGGTACGACAAGCTCTACAACGGAAGACAACGAAAGAGCGACGGACTTTGTAAATTTGCATAGATTTACCACAAGAAGTGCATTTGGGATAAGGGAAAGGGAAGTTTTTGCGTTTTTGAGAATGGGAGAGTTTGAAAGAATGATGGCAGAGTTTGCAAAGGAATTGTTGGTTACCGTATTTGTCATGACCGTTTTTGTATAAGCTGGTGGAACCGCATTTTGGACAAGAGAGCGTTGAGTTGTTCATATCGGGATACCTCCTTTGTCGAGAGTTGGTTGGGGGGTGTCCCCTCTTTATAAGGATAATGCGGTTTTTGGAAAGTTTCAATACTTTTAGTTAACATTATCAAATGCTTTCTGGGAGGTGGAAAGATGAAAAAGGTATTCTTGGTATTTGGGTTGAGCGTTTTGGTGTTGGTACTTTTCAGCTGCAGTCAACTAAACTTGTTTGGACCAACAAAATCAACCGTATCTGTTGTTCTTGCAGCTGGTGTTGACGGTAGTGGAGACTCCGTGAAACCACAAGAATATTCCTCTGCTGACTTGCAAGGTTTAAATCAAAGAACAGAAGCTCCTTGGATAAAAGATATTGAACACTTGTATGTCAAAATTTCAAAGTTTTCGTATAAATACTCAACAGGGCCTGGCGCTGGGAAGTGGGCTACACCAACTGCTGTTGACAAAGAAGTGGACCTTGTGAACTTAATTGATGAAGCAACTTGGCTGACATTCGATATTCCAAATGGTGCGGTTATAGTTGCGTTGGCTTTTGAGGTAACACAAGCAACAGTAACAATAAACGGTTCAAACTATGCTGTAACAATTCCATCTGACAAAGCCAGAGTAGTTATTCCAAATCTCAACTGGCAAGTAAAAACAGAAGAGTCACAGATAGTCCTTGCCATAGACTGGACAAGAAGTATTATTAAGACAGATTCGGAAGGCTACATGCTCGTTCCAAGAGTCGCGTATCGCTGGCGTGGAGAATTGAAGAAGTTGTGGGCGATTTATGGAGACATACTGATTGACGATGCAACACCAACTATTCCGCTGCTTATCGGTTTATTTGAAGGAACAGACACAACAGCTACACCAACGGTGCTAAAAATGAGAAGGCCACGAGATGATGCTTACTTCTGGCTTGGAAAACATCCAGCTGGAACGTACACAGTTGTCGTATGGGATAACGTCACATGGGAATGGGATGGTGAAAATTATTCCGTAACAGGACGGAAGGCTACTGAAACAACGTTTGAACACGGGAAAACAACAGCAAATACAGAACTTCATTTGAGATACTCAACTAGCGAGTAAGGTAACAAAGAATCGAAGATGCCAAACAAAAACAACCCCGACTCCAATGAGTCGGGGTTGATTTGTTTCTCTTTAATCTTTTTGTGTTAACACATGTTTTAATTTCCGATAGTAAATCATCATTAGAATAATCAACGCAATTAGAGAACCGATGAACGTTAGCCAAACAGCGTAGAATTTCCAAGTGGTTAGACTAGGTTTTGCCAAAATTATGGTCAACGTTATAGGCAGACCGAAAGATAATCCCAACACAATACCCTCTATTATGAATGTTGCTTTCAAAGAAAACGGATTGTTTTTGGTCTTACCTGGGTCAACAATACTGTAGTATGAACCTATCAGTGCACTTAACCCAAAAATTGCAATTGACAAAGGGAATAGGAACAGACTATTTTTTTCAAACTTTCCGAAAATGTAAGAGATAACAGCCACTATAATCAACAAACTTTCATTTAAGATGATTGGTATTGCTAGTTTTGGAGTTATTATCGTTTGTGTGGTTACTGGAAGTGTCCGTAATATTTCTCTGTACTCGAAATCGTTCCTGGTCAATAACCCTGCCTCGATAGCGCAGTAAAGAGAAGCAATGGCTAAAAATGGAATAGCAGCATTCATTGAAGAACCACCTGCAAAAAGCATGAAAAAGGAAAAGACGGCAGGGTAAAATATGAGGAATACAAATTGTTCGCTACGTGAAAGGAGTTTCAAATCTTTCCACAAGAAACCTCCAAACTTTGAGGCGTATGTTCTTTGGTTGACGATAACTTCGTTCGGTTTGTTTTTTTCTTTCTTGGCGTGTGTGTTTTCATAAACCACGCGCTCTGCAAAGTACCAAAATGAATACAGAAAAGCACCTGTTAAGATGATTACGGATATTAATAACAAACGGTCATCTGAATAAGACCAATTAAATGGGTTATATTTTGACGTAGTAAAAGCCACAAATTTTACAAACCGCGCGTTTTCACCGAGTTGTTCAACATTCACATCTTGAATCTGAACGAAGAATAGATAAACAGCAACAAGTAGAAGAAGAATTACCGCATTTAACCTTCTAACAAACCGTTTTGAACTGATTCCTCCACTCACTACCGCAAGAAGTGCTGAGAGCGATGTCAAGAAAGCAATGTGGAGTAAAGTTCGAAGAATGAAACCAAAGATGTTAGTCCTAACCGCCAGTAAAAATCCAAGGACAGAAGCTACAAAAAAACCAAGCGTAAAAAATTGATTAGCTAGGGTTACGATTAAGTTATATACGGTAAGCACACTCCGGCTTATTGGCATTGTAAGAAGGAGTTCCATTTCGTCACTTCTTGAGAAGGCATGCATACCTGTTCCAATAAATCCTACAACGTAAAAGAGTGAGAATATGGACATTGAGGAGATAAAGAATGACTTAGCAACGTCTGGATAGTGTGCTAAAAGCTTGTATATATTGTAATTGGAAATCGTCAAAAATACAGCCATAGGAAGGATTGAACTAAACATAAGCAAGATGTATCGCAAGGCGTAATTTGGTTCCTTTGAACTTGTAATCTTCTTTCGTTTAGTTTTTGCCGTATTCTGCAGATTTAAAGAAAGCCCAAGATACTTGAATAGAATTCTAAGTTCTCGCATAGTTTTATCCCCCGTTCCTTGGAGTTGTACGTTTTCAATGTGTAGTTACAGGCTTTCTACAATGTCTCTAATGTCTTCGGTTGCTGTGAGTGAAAGGAATATATCTTCAAGTGACTTTCCGTGTTTCTCTTTCAATTCAGCAATGTAACTTTCAACGATAATCTGTCCATTATTTATTATAGCAACGCGGTCGCACATCTTTTCTGCTATCTCAAGTATATGAGTCGTCATGAATATTGTTGTTCCTTCATCTGCATATTTTCGGAGTAATTCCTTCAATATCTTTGCGCTTCTTGCATCAAGTCCAACAGTTGGTTCATCTAAGAAAAGAACTTCGGGTTTCCTCATGAGTACGGATATGAGCATAAGTTTTTGTTTCATTCCGTGAGACATCTCACCCACGAATTTGGAGAGATAATCCACTCCAAAGGCATTACATAATTCTTCAATGCGATGTTTTAATTCCTGCTTGTTCAATCTGTAAATTGCGATGATAAAATCTAAGAATTCGTAGCCTTTTAGATGTTCATATATTTTAGGTTCATCTGGAACCACACCGATTCTTCTTTTTATCTCTGTTTCGTGGTCTTTCATATCAAGTCCAAGAATTTCTACCTTTCCGCTTGTTGGTTTCAAGACCCCCGTTAGCATCCTTATGGTGGTCGTCTTTCCTGCACCGTTTGGCCCAAGAAATCCAAATATTTCACCACGTTTAACCTCTAAGTTCACATTATCCACAGCAGTAAAATCACCGAATTTTTTTGTGAGTCCTAAGGCTTTGATAGTAATATCCTCCATGCCTGAGCACCTCCTCTCGCTTATTTACACAAGGGATTGATTAACCTTTAAATTTAATGAAGTTCGAACATATCATGTCTAATTTTATCACAGAGACTTTTTAACTGCCTAGCATTCTTTTCAAATTAGCCATTTCCAATGCTGCCATGGCAGCTTCAAATCCTTTGTTACCGCTCTTAATTCCTGCTCTATTCAGTGCTTGTTCTACAGTCTCTGTGGTTAGAACACCGAAAGTTATAGGAATTTTTGATATTGAATTAAAATGTGCGACGGCTTTTCCTATCTCATTTGCAACGATGTTGAAGTGGTATGTTTCACCTTGTATGACAGCTCCTAGTACAATGATAGCATCGAAGCTATTAGATTGGAAGTTAACCAAATAATTAAGCGCAAATATAACTTCCATACTTCCCGGGACGCGTATAATTGAGATGTCTTCTTCCCTGACATTATGTCTTGTCAAACAATCTATCGCACCCTCAAGGAGTCGTTCTGTTACTGTGCTGTTGAACCTTGGAACAATGATGGCAAATTTCAAACCGCTTCCGTCGTAAATTCCTTCGTGGACTTTCAGTTTTGTTTGCATGGTTTTACCTTCCATGTGCTCTTTACCCCCTTCTCAGTTTTCACCATTTTCTCTGTTTAAAGTACGTGAGAGTTTTTAAATTAAACCTTCGATACCCTCCAATAAGTGATTGAATCTCACCATTTTTGTTTTCAGGTAAAATTTGTTATGCTCTGTTAGTCTACCGAACAGTCTCTCTGTTCTTTCTACACTGATGCCGAAATCCTCAAGTTGTTTAACTTTTTCTGGATTGTTTGTAAGTAATACTATCCGCTGTACACCAAGGGATTTTAGTATCTGGTAAGCAGCAGCGTAGTCACGTTCGTCTGGTTTGAAACCAAGTTTAACATTCGCTTCGTAGGTGTCTATCCCTTTGTCTTGCAAGCTGTAGGCTTTAATTTTGTTGGTCAAACCTATGCCTCTTCCTTCTTGTCTTAGGTAAATCAATATTCCTCCATTTTCGGCTATCCTTTTTAATGCGCTTGAAAGCTGACTACCACAGTCACATCTTAGTGAAGAAAGCGTGTCTCCTGTAAAGCACTCGGAATGGATGCGGACAAGAGGGATTGATTGGTCAGGCCATTTTCTTACAATTGCTACGTGCTCCTTTCCATCAAGTTTGTTATCAAAAGCATAGATTTCAAATTCGCCGTATTCTGTTGGTAACCTTGCCACGGCTTTTACTTCTATGAGTTTTTCATGCTTTACGTATAGTTTCCAAATCTGGTTTATAGTAATAACTTTTAATTTAAAATGCTTAGCCAAATCTTTCACGTATTCCAAATTGTGAGAGTTTCCAGTTTCATCGAGAATTTCTACAATGCAGCTGAAAGGTTTAAACCCTAACAATCTAACAAGTTCGACAGAGGATTCGCTGTGCCCACGCCGAGTGGTGAATTCTTTTGCACCTATTAACGTTACATGACCGGGATATTTGAAATCTTGTAGGGTTGTGGTCTCGTCGGAGATTTTGTTGCAAGTTGTAGCTCTTTCAATTGTACTTATACCAGTCCCAGTGCCCCAATCAATGGGAACGAAATAATTAGCTCCATAATTGGAGGGTAGCCTGAAAAAACCTCTTTTAAGAAGGTTTTCTTCTGGACCGACAACACAGAAAAGACCTTTTCCGTAACGTACAAAAAATTCGGTTATACGTTCGTCCATTAACTCTGCTGGAAAGACGAAATCTGCTTCAATTTCACGTTCTTCGTCAATGACAACCACAGGTTTACCATTTAAAAAGTCATCTCTGATAGATTGTACAAATTCCTCATCCATGTATCTAACACCCCTTTCATATATCGCGCAAAAATATCGATTTCATAATTTACAGGTGAACCTGGGACTAAGAACTTTAAGTTGGTTTTCTCGAGAGTATGTGGAATTACTTGGACTGTGAATGTTTCGTCGGATACAGATGCTATTGTTAAGCTTATACCGTTAAGGGCTATTGAACCTTTTTGTATAATTCCCCAGTATTCTCTTGGTTTTTTGAAAGTCATAAGCACGGAATTTTTCGCAGTTTGTTTTGAAAGGAAAATAGTTGTCCCATCAACGTGTCCTGTAACATAATGACCAGACAACGAATCTCCCACTCGTAACGCCCGTTCTAAGTTGAAATACTTTTCAAAACGCAGGTTTGTCTTATTCAAAGTTTCCACTCCGACATCGAAGTGTAGGTTTTCGTCAACCTTAACCACAGTTAAACATGCGCCATTGACGGATATACTTTCACCAATGACAACACAGTGTGAACTGTCTTTGGGACATCGCCAAGGGTTTTCGATAATCAACCTCTTACCATCGAAGTATCCTTTACATACGTGCTGAATAATCCCTGTGAACATCTTCTCATCACCACCATTAGTTCTTTCATATTCTTGGAGATTTTTAAATTTTGAATTTCGAATGGTATTTCACTTTCCTCGACTGGAATTTCCAAATGTTCAAAAATCGATTTCCCTTTACCAAATACCTTGGTTGCATAGAAACCGTATACCTCATCCGCGTAGGGCAAAAATTGTGAAAATACAGAAGCACCACCTTCAATTAACAAAGAATCGATACCTTCTTTTGCCAACTCTTTTAAAATGTTTTCTACAGAAAGATTTTCTGGAGTCTTTACTTTTACGTACTCAGGAAATTCGATGTTTTGGCACTGGTTTGAAGAAAAAATAATAACTCTCCTATCGTAATTGGGATTAAACAACTCAAACTTATCAATGTCGGCAATAACTTTTTTTAAGACTCTTCCATTCTCATCAAGAACAACGACATCTGGGTTTTTGAACTTCATTTTTGGTAGCCTAACGTTGAGTATGGGATTATCTTTTAGCACGGTTTCAGCCCCCACTAAGACAGCTTTATGAATACTTCTCAATTTATGCACTTCTTTTCGTAGTTCTTGAGTAATCCACTTTGAACTTCCAATTTTATCGGCAATCTTTCCATCAAGGGTGGAAGCATATTTAAGTGTGACGTATGGAAGACCGGTCGTAACGTATTTGAAGAAGAACTTTGCAACTTCCTTTGCTTCATCTTCCAGAACCCCAACTTTAACTTCTATTCCATTTTTCAGCAGTTTTTTAATCCCATCTCCACTGACCGGATTAGGGTCGCGCGCTGCAATAACTACCCTTTTTATTCCACTTTCAATAATCGCATTGGTACATGGCGACGTTTTTCCGTAGTGGTCACAAGGTTCCAGCGTTACATACATTGTCGCACCAGATACATCGACTCCTTTTTTCTTGGCATCTAACAAAGCTTCTCTTTCAGCATGAAGAGCACCAAAACGTGTGTGATACCCTCTACCTATTATGTTCCCGTCCTTTACAATTACCGCTCCAACAGGAGGATTCGGATTAACAAAACCAAGTCCTTTTTTAGCCAACCTTAGAGCTATTTTCATATAAAACTCATCATTATTAGGCACTCCAGACTTTCCCATAAAATTCCCTCCTAGTTTAAAACAAAAAGCCCCGAGAAAATCTCTCGGGGCTTAAATTTTTGTTATTAACAGGATAGATAAATATGGCAAGCTGGTAACTTATCTATCGTACTCTCTCCCATCCGGACTATCACCGTCGGCTCCGGAATTCCACCGGATCAACCCTCTACATTTATAGAGGGCTCGCGGGCTTTCACCGCCGGTCGGGAATTTCACCCTGCCCCGAGAGTACGTAAAAAGATTTCCATTAAACTTTTTTCTATTTTACTTTGACTGTAAATATTAGTCAACTCTTATATTTGTTAGCTTGATAATAAATCATTTTGCAACCCCATTTTTCCATTTCAACAAGACAAACATAAATGGGGCACCTATAAACGACGTGATAATTCCAACGGGAATTTCAACAGGATTTAACAACGTGCGTGCAAGTGTATCACAAACCGACATTAGTATCCCGCCTATTAAAACCGTCGCTAAGAGGTTTTTACTATGTTTGGGTCCTGCAATTATCCGTGCCATGTGTGGAACAACCAATCCAACAAACCCTATGATACCTGTTTTGGAGACAAACGTAGCAGTAACAAATGAACCAAGCAAGTAAAATGTCCATTTCAAGGCTTCCACGTTGATTCCTAGACTTTTTGCTTCTTTTTCACCCAAGGTCATGGCATCCAATTGCTTACTCAGTGTGAAAGCCAAAGTGACGAACACTCCCAAAGAAGATGCAGGGACTATCAAATCTCGGAAAGTCATCCCGGAGAAAGAACCGTAAAGCCAAACGTGTCCGGTCACGAGAGATTTATTTGCAATGTTTAAAAGCAACATACTACCTGCAGAAAATAGGGTGCTAACCAGTACACCGCTTAAAACAAGATGAACAGTTGGTACCACGTTACCTTTTTTCGCTAGTAATATGGAAAGACTTGAGGCAATCACTGCGAAAATAAAACTCATCGTTGGAATACTCACATGCGCAATTGAGTTTACAATAAAATATATTGCTAACAGTGCACCAAAACTAGCACCAGCAGATGTGCCGATAAGATAAGGGTCAACAAGAGGATTCTTCATTATCGCTTGAAATATGTTTCCTACCAACGACAATGCTATCCCTGTTAATGTTGCCATTAAGACTCTTGGAAACCTCAAGTTCCATATCATGTACTTCTCAGCACTTTCTTGCCGGAGAAGTTGGAATATTTTCAAAGGACTTACATACACTGTTCCAAAGGACAAGTTGAAAACAAACACTATAACGAAAACAAAGGGGAGGGAATACCTCCCCAACGTTTGAAACCAGTTTCTGTTCTTACTCAATTATTACTTACCTCCATAGAAGAAGTTATAGAAAATATCCAAATACTTGAAAAGATGTGGTGCTGCTTGGCTAACCTCATCACCATCGACTATCAAAACTTTACCTTGTTTTACCGCTTTTAAATTCTTCATTATTGGATGGTTTTTCACAGCTTGCTCGACTTCTTTTGGGTCCCCATATGCACCGATTACTATGATATCAGGGTCGTTTTTAACAAGCCACTCCCAATTCACGGGTAACCATCCGTTGTTTCCTGTGTATGGAGCTGCTATATTTCTACCACCGGCGATGACAATAAGTTCATTCATGTAGGAACCAGTTCCTGCTGTCCATAGTTGTTTTGCATTTTCGTCAGGTGTTGTTACTGTGAAAAACACTGTGGGCCTGCTCTCCAATGGAATTTTTGAAGTTCTTTGCCCAATTTCTGTCATTTTATTTCTAAGCTCGGAGACAAGCTTGTCGGCTTTGCTTTTGACATTGAAAACAGCCCCTAATTGACTTACAGCTTTAATTATATCTGTCAAAGTATTTGCGTTTAAAACATAAGCTGTAAGATTTGCTTTTTCTAGTTTTTCTACTTCTGGAAATTGGAAGCCACCAAACATGATAACCAGATCAGGCTTTAGAGAATGAATTTTCTCGATGTTTAAAGGTACCATGTTTCCTATGTTCTCTGCCTTTTTGTAGTTATCCCAAGCTGTGACACCGACGATTCGGTTTTCAAGTCCAAGAGCTTGTAAATACCTTGTCGCACTTGGCGCAGCAGAGACGACTCTTCGTGGTGGCATTGGAATATTCACAATTCTTCCGGCATCATCAACAACCGCAATAGCCAGTGAAAGAACTGTTGCGATAAGCATGAATACCACGAAAAGCTTTCGTAAAGAACCAAGAGAAAACGACTTGACCATACAAAAAAACCTCCCTCTTTGCAAAAATTTGTTGCCATCCCCAGGCTACGTGGTGGATGGCTACCTTCCTTCGTATGTCAGGTCTCCCGACTCGCGGATCATCCTACTCCCTGCGCCTTCCCAGCTTTAAAGCCAGTGGCACTCTGCAGGTTTCGTCCCCGCTCACGGTGGCGGCCCCGTGCCGGATTTCCACCGGACTTCCCTTGGACATACGAAGGGAGGTTTATTTTGACTTGTCTTCTGTTCTTATTATACTACCACCATTAATCAGTGACAACAGGTTTTATTGGCATCTGTATTTATTGAACTTGTTCTATCAGATTTTAACGCCGATTTTCGTAAGTGGATTACGTATATAATTGAGTATGCACCAGTAATCAAAAGCATAAGGTCTCCAGGAGACAGTTTATAGACTTCTTCACCTATAAGGATATTAACTATAGAAAATGCGAACGTGAAGAATACATATCCTGCAGCAATCAAAAAAAGTATGCTTCCAACATACAAGTGTGCGATTTTAAAAGTGTATGCATTACTTCCAAATTCTTGAAAACCTGATATTAGAACGGACACAAACGACAGTATCACCAAGGAGAATACATATTGTCCTTCGCTAACGTATAAAACAAAAGTTAACACGGAAAGAACTAACATTACTGCAAGCATTCTGTTGATACTTTTCATAATATCCACCTTCCTACTGTATATACTACCAACGAAAGCAGATAGGAAATACCTAGACTGTAAAATATTGTAAATAAAGTATATTTTAAACTATTCGTTTCGCTTTTTATTGCTGCAAGTGTAGCAAAACATGGCATATAACCAAGTACAAAGGTCATTAGTGTCGCACCTACGAGAGGGTCGAAATGAATATTAGACACATCGCCGTAAAATTGGGAAAGTGAAGATACTATGACTTCCTTTGCAACTCCGCCAAATATAAGAGCTGACACTATTTGCCATGAAAATCCTAAAGGTGCAAATAACGGTTGAAGAAATTTTCCAAGCATAGAAACGAAGCTGTTATCTACGTCTCCTCTACCTGGAAAATAAGTTAGCGCCCAAATTACGATACTTGCAGCAAAAATAATCGTTCCGGCTTTTTCTAGGAAGTGCTTTCCTCTGTTCCACACGTAAGTTAGAATGTTTGAGAATTTAGGGAAACGGTACCTAGGTAATTCCATAACAAGAGGCACTGATTGGCCCTTAAGAATTACTTTGTTTACTATCCTCGATGACAAAGCTGTAAGAAGAAGGCTCAAGACGTATATTGCAAAAAAGGCTTCTACTTTGTGATTAGGGAATGCCACGTTAACAATCAGAAGATACACAGGAATCCTAGCACTACAACTAATGAAAGGTGAAACCAAGATGGTTGTAACTCTTTCGCGTTCGTCCGCTAAACCACGGGCTGCCATGACACTGCTTACATTACATCCGAAACCTAACAACAATGTCATGAAAGACCTACCGGTTAATCTCAATGAATACATTAACTTGTCGACTAAAAAGGCTATTCGTGGGAGATAACCGCTCTCTTCCATGATTCCAAGTGCAAAGAAGAGTGCAAAGATACTTGGAACAAAAGCCAAAACGCTACCTACACCATTTATGATTCCTTGCGATATTAATGAACTTACTATGGTTTCACTTCCTACAGAATCAGCGATTTTTTCAAAAAGGTACTCAAGTAACCCTACCAAAGGTTCTGATACCTTGAAAGTAAAATTGAACGCCAAGTACATTAGAGCCAAGAATATGGGAATACCTATATACTTATGTGTCAAAACGTGGTCGAGGGCTTCTGTAACTGTAAGTGTTTCGTCTGTTCTTTGAATCGAAAGCTGGACAACGTTTGTTATGTATTCATATTTCGTTGAAGGTATTGATGTTCTGATTTCCTGAGGAATCGTGTCTAATATATCGTTCGGGCAATCTTTTTTCAAAAACCTCCTTGCATATTTGT
Source organism: Fervidobacterium pennivorans DSM 9078 (assembly GCF_000235405.2). Taxonomy (NCBI): domain Bacteria; kingdom Thermotogati; phylum Thermotogota; class Thermotogae; order Thermotogales; family Fervidobacteriaceae; genus Fervidobacterium; species Fervidobacterium pennivorans. The sequence goes on along the minus strand of NC_017095.1, from coordinate 842,722 downwards.
CCCCTTCAATGATTTTGATTGCGGTAAATCTTTTATTGAAAGTTTCTTCTACACATTGCTCTACTTCTTTAATCTTTTCTTCAGTTTCGTTTCCATAATCTATTACGATAGGTCTTGTTGCTTTTCTGAAGGATTCCACAATCTTTTCTTTAAGCTCTTCGATTCCTTCTCCTGTGTGGGCAGATGTAAGCACTACTGGAACTCTGAGAAATTTTTCAAGCGAAGATTTATCAATCTTTATTCCTGATTTTTTCGCTTCGTCAATGGCATTAAAGGCTGCGATTACGTTTAATCCAAGCTCGCAAGCTTCTAAGAGTAAAAACATCCCTTGTTCAGGGCTCATGCTATCTATAACAACAACGGTAACGTTTGGTGGAGAAAAAAGTAGGTAATCTCTTGTCAATTTCTCATCCACAGACGTAGCTGTTAGACTGTAAACACCTGGTAAATCAACAAAATGTAAGGTGTAATCCTTGTAAGTTGTAGCCCCCTCAATCCTCGTAACTGTTACTCCGGGCCAGTTAGCAACGTACTGCCTGGCACCTACTAATTTATTGAAAAGGCTGGTTTTTCCAACATTTGGGTTGCCCAATAAGCCTACAGTTATCACCATAGTCTTCAACTCCCTTGCTCGGATTGAGTTTCAGCACTTATTACAAGTATCTTTGAAAGCTTTCCGAAGCCGATAACAAAAGTTCCCAACGGTGTAACAACTCTTCTATCCTCAAGTAATTTAATAGTTGAACCTTCCGTTATTCCGATTTTCGACAACCATCGATGTACACCATATCCTCCCAAAATTTGTTTTACTTTATACAATCCTGGGACGGCAATGGAAAGGGGGATAACTGAATCTTTAAGTATTTCAACTTCAACAAGACTTGCTTCTGACTGCCTCAAACTTATAAGTTTATTGAAAACTTTGTACATCCTCGGGTCGCCCATTGGCGCATTCTTTACCACTGTTATCGTTACCCCGGGCAAGATACCAATGGCTCTGAGTTTTGGCGAAATTTCCGATTCTTCTACATTTTTAACCACGACTCTGGCACCAACAGGTACCTCTGACAGTTTCACATGTTTCACCTCACTTTTTGGAATTAGGAAGGATGATTTTAAAGTGTAGTTGAGAATGATTCTCAATAAGATTATAAGAGGTAAAGCTAAAATTGTCAACGAAAAGGTTTTGATACATCGTGCATCTTCCTTTTTTGTGTTAACTGTGCGTTGGACGAGAGTTCCAAAAATGTGTGATTATAATTGACTGTTAAGTGTGAAAGTGATAAAATACAGTCATAGTTGTTATTGCGCGTTTTTACTCACTATTTTTAGATTACAAAAAGTGGGGGGGAAGTTATGGCGTCAAACAAAGAGATGACTCGTGAGGAGCTTTTTAGGTTTGTGGAAGAAAACCAGGTCAGGTTTGTAAGATTACAGTTTACGGATATAAACGGGATGATGAAAAATGTTGAAATCCCTGTTGATGAACTTGAAACAGCTTTAGAATCGGGTATCATGTTTGATGGTTCTTCCGTTGAGGGGTTTGCAAGGCTTTATGAATCTGATATGTACCTCAAACCAGATCTAAGAACTGTGGCTATGCTTCCTTGGACGTTTGACGGTCACAGAAGTGCGAGAATTATATGTGATGTTTACAGCGATTTTGAACATCCCTTCGATGGTGACCCAAGATATAGGTTAAAGCTTGTTGAAGAAAAGGCTCGAAAGATGGGGTTCATACCCTACGCAGGTCCAGAAGTTGAATTTTTCATCCTTCCAAGGCAAAATAACAGACCCGTTTTCGAATTCTTAGACAGCGGTAGTTATTTTGACCTTCTACCAGTTGATATTGCAGAGCATATCAGGACGGAAGTATCTGTTCACTTAGAGGAAATGGGACTGGATGTTGAGACTACTCATCATGAGGTTGCACCTTCACAACATGAGGTAGATTTTAGATACGCAGAACCTGTTATTGCAGCTGATAACGTTCAGACTGTGAAGCTTGTAATAAAAACGCTTGCTATAAAGAACAATCTCTATGCAACGTTTATGCCAAAACCGTTCTTTGGTGTAAATGGTAGCGGAATGCATGTTCATATGAGCTTATTTACACTCGACGGGAAAAACGCCTTTTACGATGAAAGCACTCCTGATGGGATATCTCAAGTTATGAGATACTTTATAGGTGGTCTGATTGCACATGCGCGAGAAATAACGGCTATAACGAACCCAACGATCAACAGTTACAAAAGGCTCGTTCCTGGTTATGAGGCTCCTGTGAACATTGCTTGGAGTAAGGGAAACAGAACAGCGTTGATAAGGATACCAAAAGCTAGAGGAAAATCAACGAGAATCGAGTACAGGTCTCCGGATCCATCATGCAACCCGTATTTGGCATTTGCCGTAATTCTTGCAGCTGGATTGGACGGAATTGAGAACAAGATAGAACCTCCAGCGGCTGTTGAGGAAAACATTTATCAGATGTCCGAAAGTGAAAAGCAAAAACGTGGTATTTATAGACTACCTTCGAATTTAAAAGAAGCACTAAACGAAGCTGAAAATAGCAAGCTTGTTAGAGAAGTCCTTGGCGAACATATTTGGGAAAAGTTCTTAAAATTGAAAGAACGAGAGTGGTGGGAATATTCAACCACTGTCACTGAGTGGGAGAGGAGGAAATACGAGAATATATGAAAAATTCTAACTTAAATATGTTTTTACCAACGACAGAGGAAGAAATAAAAGCGCGAAATTTAAAAAGTTTAGACGTTATCTTAGTGACGGGTGATGCCTACGTGGATCACCCGTCTTTTGGAGTTGCTTTATTAGGTAGGCTGTTGGAAGCAAGGGGTTATAAGGTAGGAATAATAGCACAACCGGAAGGTCCAGAAGATATAAAAAGGCTTGGAAGACCTAATTTGTTCTTTGGAGTTACATCAGGAAACGTAGACTCAATGGTCGCAAACTACACAGCGTCACGTAAGAAAAGAAAAAGTGATGACTACACTCCAGGTGGTGTTAATAACAAGCGTCCAGATAGGGCAGTTATACAGTACGTGAACTGGATTAAGCAAGTATTCAAGGATGTAAAAATAGTTATTGGCGGTATCGAGGCAAGTCTTAGAAGATTCGCACATTATGATTGGTGGAGTGATAAGGTTAGAAAGTCGATACTTCTGGATTCAAAGGCTGATATCTTAGTTTACGGAATGGGTGAACGCGCTATCTTGGAGATAGCTGAAAGGATAGCTGCAGGAAAGAGCCTCGATGGTATTTCGGGAACCGTTACATGGAAGAGCTCTTTGGAAAGTTTAAACTTAGAAGAAAATTTGAATCTCATTCATCTCCCATCTTATGAAGAGGTTGTAAATGATAAACGGAAGTATGCAGAAGCTTATAGGATAATGGTCGAAAATACCGAACCTTTGAAAAAGGTAATTCTGGTTCAAAAGCACGATAATCGATACGTTATCCAGTACCCTCCAGCTTTGCCCTTAACACAAGATGAGTTAGATGAGCTTTATTTGCTACCATATACCAGGAGAGTTCATCCTTACTATCTTGCCAAAGGACCGGTAAAGGCTATAGAAACTGTAAAGTTTTCCATTACAGCTGTGAGAGGTTGCTTTGGAAACTGTTCATTCTGTGCAATTACAAATCACCAAACAACACTTGTTATTTCACGCTCCGTTGATTCAATACTTGAAGAAGTTAAAATTCTCACCAAAATGCCTGAGTTTCGTGGAACTATTGTTGACGTTGGTGGACCAACCGCAAATATGTTTGGCTTATCTTGTCCGGTTAGAAATACCAGAGGCCAATGTCTTAGAAGTTGTCTAGTACCTAACGTTTGTAAGTTAGCCTTGTCAGGGGAAAATAAAAATGACGCAACTGATGAATTCATTGAGCTTTTGAAAAAAGTTAAAAGTATCCCAAGGGTAAAACACGTATTCGTAGGCTCTGGTATAAGACATGATTTGATTCTTGCTTCAAAAAACGCAGACTACATAATATCATCTTTGGTTGATTTTACATCAGGACAACTTAAGTTAGCACCTGAACATGCTCATCCGTATGTTCTAAAAATCATGAGAAAACCTTCCGCCGAACTATTCTTAGAGTTCAAAAAAAGGTTCGAAGCAGCAGCAAAAAGAAAAAGACAAAGGAAGTACGTTATTGGCTATTTCATAGTTGCCCACCCCGGGGAGGGGGAAAAGGAAAACATTTACCTAAGGGAATTCATAAAAAAGCACCTTGGATATGTCCCCCAGCAAGTGCAGATATTTACACCTACTCCCGGCACACTCAGCACAACGATATACTACACAGGTTTTGACCCATTCACTGGCGAAGAAATTTACGTCGAAAGAAGAGACAAGGTTAGAAATGCACTAAAGGAAAACATTGTTAATCTTCGATGAATATTTTTTCTACATACGGACTTGTGAACGCTCTCAATGCACAACCATAGCTCATTCTGAAACGAACAATGTCTCCTAATTTAAATGTTTCAGTGCTTTCTGTTGTGTCGACTATCAAATGATCACTTGATGCGTGGAGAACATGCAAGCCATCTACAAGAGGTATTAATCCATCGGGTTTAACATCCTGCTCGCCCACGGCAAGTATAATTCTTTTTCTGTATCCTTTGTCTTCAAATCGTGGTGTCCTACCAAACGCATCTTTCCCCAACTCTCCAACAGGAACAGACGGCTTGTAATCTACTTCTATAACTTCTGCCTCCAGAATTACTGTATCTTGTCTTAGATATGGAATATCCCTGTCTCCCGTAGCATCGGTTCCAAGTATTATGCCTTCGCCTACCCTGAATTGATTAATTCCTTCTGGTAAAGCACCATTTTCTAAAAGACTAAGCGTAACTGTACTTCCACCACTAATTACTAACTTATATCCAAGTTTAGATTCTAGTTCTTTCGCAATTTCTATAAGCACGGTCATATTTTCTTTTGTCGGTAGGACTCCACCGTAACATCCAACGTTTGTTCCTATTCCTCTTAAAATAGCGTGCTTTAGTTTTCCTGCAACTGAAAGAATTTCATCAACCGCGTTTTCAAACCATACACCTTCTCTTAAATCTCCAACATCTATCATATAAACAATGCTCACGTTTTTATCTAATTCCCCTGCTTGTTTATCAATCTCAAAAGCAGCTTCAGGCATAGAAACCAAGAATTCATCAACCAAACGAACAGCTTGGGGAATTTCCGAGAGCATAGGGATCCTTAGCAACTGGAAAGGACCTGGAACACCATTTTGGTAAAGGTTTAGAATATTCTTCAGCCGAGATTCTCCAATTTTGTCGACGCCAGCAGTGCGCATTACCTTTGCAATTGTTGGATTCCCAAGTGAAAGTTTCGTAACTCCAACAAGCTCTATGCCCCTTGAATGGCAAAGCTGAGCAACTTTTGAAGCGTTCTCTCTTATGGCAGAAAGATTTATTATCATACGCGGGTATCGTCTTTCTGGTTTTATCATCACTAGCTCCCCCTTTCAATCTTTGATAATGTTAACTAAAAGTATTGAAACTCACCAAAATCCACATCATTCTTTAAATAGGGGACACCCCTAACAACTCTTACCTAAAAGAGGTATCCCAATATGAATAATTCAACGCCTTCTTGCCCAAAGTGTAGCTCTACCAAACTATACAAAAACGGTCACGACAAATACGGCAATCAACAATTTCTTTGCAAAGTCTGCAATCATTCCTTCAGGCTTTCTCATTCTCATGTGCACATCAATAGCACCATTTCGCAATTAGCTACTTTCATCACTACAAGTTAACGTTATCCAATCTTTCACGTTTTTTTGGCTTTGGTTTTAAAGAAGTTATGGTATAATAAAATGAAAAATGAGAGCTACAACTCAATTTTAAAACAAGAATAAGATAATGCAAAGAGCTCTTTAGGAGGGATTTTCGTGGATAAGCGAGTTAAAGAAGCATATGATTATATAGCTTCAAAAATTACTTCAAAACCCAAGATAGCACTCATACTTGGCTCCGGATTGGGTTTTTTGGCTAATGAGGTAAAGAACGCTACACATATAAGTTACAAAGATATCCCTAATTTTCCTTATTCCACGGCGCCTGGACATGAGGGAAAACTAATCTTTGGTGAACTCTTCGGTAAAGAGGTCGTTGTTTTGAATGGTAGATTTCATATATACGAAGGTTGGAATCCAGGTGATATAAAGGTTGTTATACACACGTTAAAACTTCTCGGAATAGAGCGGATGCTTATCACAAACGCCGCAGGTGCAATTAACACAAGTTACAAGCCTGGTGACATAGTCTTGGTTAAGGATGTTATAAACCTTATGTTCCGAAATCCACTGAGAGGTCCAAATGATGAAGATATAGGTCCAAGGTTTCCAGATATGCTCGGAGCTTTTGACAGAACATGGATGGAAAAAGTAAAGAACGTTTTTCCAGACATGAACGAAGGAGTCTATTTAGCTGTAACTGGTCCTACTTATGAGACTCCGGCGGAAATAAGAGCTTTTAGAAAACTTGGAGCTGACTTGGTAGGGATGTCAACAGTTCCAGAAGTAATCGTTTGTGCACACGCTGGTATAAAAGTTTTAGTATTCTCTTGTGCCACAAATATGGCAGCTGGTATACTTGACCAACCTTTGTCGCATGAAGAAGTTGTTGAAGTCGCGAATAAGGTTAAGGAAAGATTTACGCAAGTAGTTAAAAAAGCTTTGGAGGTGCTTGAATGAATCGCGATTTCCTTTCAATAGTAGGCGAACTTAATCTTGCTAAAAAGGTTTTAGTTGTTGGACATATAATGCCTGATGGCGATGATATAAGCTCAGTTCTGAGTGCTACGTTGGGGCTCCAAAAATTAGGCAAAGAAGTATTGGCAGGCATTGATTGGAGGATTCCTTGGTATTTCTACGAGTTTGATGAGACAAATCTTATTAAAGGTTACGATGAGATAGTCAATAGCGGTTTTGAACCAGATTTTATGCTTGTTGTCGACGCATCAAGTCCTGATAGGATTGGACGTTTTCAAGAATTTCTAGGAAAAGTTACAACGGCCGTAGTTGACCATCATGGTACAAATACACTTTTTGGAACGTTAAATTGGGTTGATACAAGGTTTGGTTCCACTGCCCAGATGGTTTTCAGAATTAACACAGAACTTGGTGTTTCATACGATGAAAAACTTGCCACAATTAACCTCATGGGCATAGCTACGGACACGGGCTTTTTCAGATACTCCAACGCTGACGAAACTGTCTTTTCCGATGCGACAAAACTTGTTTCTATGGGCGGGAAACCATATCTAGTTTCAAGGATTTTTGAAAATAAAAGAATCGAACAGTTTAAATTGCTATCAACTATGGTTGAGCATATCCGCACAGAAAACGATGGACAAATAGTCTACTCTTATCTTTCGAAGAAAGATTACGAATCAAACAACTGTACAGAAGACGACAGTGGTGGTTTTGTTGGGGAACTACGTTCAATACAGGGTGTAGAACTTGCCATCTTCTTTTCTGAATATGAACAGAACGAGGTGCACATAAGTTTCCGCTCCAAAGATTGGTTTGATTGTAGTAAATTGGCAGTTCTTCTAGGTGGCGGTGGACACCCAAGAGCTGCAGGATGTACTTTGAAAGGAGAATTATCCGTTATCGTAGAACAAGTTATTAGGGAAGCTAAGTTGATGTTTAACACACAATTGGAGGCTATTAAGAATATTTAGATAGCCAACATTACTATCAAAATAAGATAGCTTTAAGTTTTTGTTGGTATTACCTTTTCCTAAATCCCAGGGGGGGTTATTACGCGTTTAAATTCTAATTTAGCACTCATTAGAGATTTACTTTGTAAAGAAGAGGTTATAGAAACAGAGGATGGAATGGTCCTAAAATGGAGTACCAGCAAAGATTTTGTGAATGACTTTCACGACTTTGTAGTCCATTTAAATAGTTACACGTATTCTAAAAGATTTATACTTCCCATCACGGTAGAGCGTGCAGATGAAAGTATAAACGTATTCTTCAGATACTCAGGTGAAAAACACGTCATAACCCCCTCAGGTGAATTAATCTCGCTATCTTATGAGGAACAAAAAAGGCTCATTGAGGCAATTCTAAGAATTGCGAAATTTGTCTTGCTTGGTAATATTCCCCCGTTTCCTGCTATAAGCTTGTTCGATATCCTTATATACGCAGGAGAATTTTTCTTTAGACCTCCTGTAATTTTCGGGCCTGAATTTTACAAACAGTTAGTTGAAAGCTCCCAAATAGTAAAATCATCAGAAGGTTTTAACGGTGTTTTCGTTGACGAAGAGTATCTTAAAAATGGCACCTACGATAAAAGTTCAACAATGCGGATTTTGGCAGAAATTATTGAACTTTTAGATGAAACCGGAGAGAAAGCAAGTATAGTCTCAAAACTTAAAGGTAATAATGTTACAGTCGCTGATTTAGAAAAAGATAGGTTGAATGAAGGTATACTTTACGAAATAATTTCAAAAATCGACAATGTCGAGAAAGACTACGAAGTGGTGCAAATCGATACAAAAGGGTATTATCGTTTATTTAAGGATTACGTTGCGAGAATTGATTACCACTTTGCAGAAAAAAATGAGGCTATATTTTACATAGGCGATGATTTTACAAACGTTATAAGACAGTTACTTTTGAAAAAAAGGAATGAATTATCGCAAGAAGAATTCTCGGGCTTGGTGCAGTGTTTATATTCAGTTTGCAAATTCGACGCGATGGTTGGTGAACTGGTTAATATTTTCAAGAGATTCGGGAAGGTTATACTGATAGTCAAGGATGTTGACGACCCCCATTATCTTGTAAGACGATTCTTAGAAATTCTGAAGAATTCTGAAATTAAAACGGTGGTTTTGACTTACAAATCAAAGCAACCGGATAAAAAATTCATTATTGAAATACCAGGGAAGAAGTTATCTGACAAAGATATTGAAGCAAAACTTTCACGTGTGGCGGAAGACTTGCTGTTGATAAAAACCTTAGGGAAGGAATTTGATAGGCAAGACCTGATGATATTCAGTTCAGTAACAGGCAAAGATGGAGAAAGTATGCTAAGAAAACTCATAGAAGAACAATTAGTAAGGTCGGACGATGGTGAGTACATAGTTGATTACGATTTGGCATCTCCAATAGAAGATGACGCGCAATTAAAACTAATTCATGAGATGATGGCAAAAGAGTACAGTAGACACATCAGTCCATATAATCAATACGCGCTTAAAGCTGCTTTTCACTACATGCGGGCTGGTAGGGAACTATCTGCAGCAGTTACTTATCTTAGGTTTGTGAAGATAGGATTGGAAAAATACACATTTTCTCCTTCTTTTCTGTCGGATGCTTTATACAAAGCTTACGAAATCTTAAAGAAAAATTGTAAAGAAGAATCATATGCATTCCACAAGTTGAGACTTGAACTTGAAAATCGAGAAGGAATTAGTTTAAATTTTAAAAGCATACAGCTTCCAGAAAAAAGAATTTTTACTTACCTGAAAGCACTTGAACTATTCGTTGAAGAAAAGTATTTAGACTGTGTTTCTTATATTGACGATATTTTGAGGTCCTTCGAACTAACAAAATACAAGTCATTAAAACTATCTTTTATCAAGGAAAGGGCATACTTGTCATATTACGATAAACTATCAGATACTGGTCCTGACGTTGAAGAAATTCAAAAGATTAAAATTTGGAACGAAAAATGGGCCGAGTTAAAGGCGGAATGGTTATGGTTAATTGGCAATGCTTTGGTATACACGAATAGGAAGAAAGCTACAGTGTTTTTAAACCAAGCACTGGAGATTGCTAATCAGTACAGTTTGAAACATCTTTTAGTAAGCATATATAACTCATTTGGTATAGCGTACGATGGATACCTACTCTCCATAGTGTATTTCAAAGAAGCCATAAAAATAGTGGGTGAAATTGGGTACACGCGCCGCAGTTTGACCCAGAGGCTTAACCTGGCACGTGAGTTACTTTATTTTGGAAAGTTCAAAGAACTATTTACCGAGTTTTCCTTGTTAGAAAACTCTCACAAAGATTACTTAAGTTATTCTGATTTATCCTTCTTGTACAGACTCCATGGTATGGTTTATTCATATCTGCAGCGTTACGAAGAAGGTTTAAGATACTTTAAGAAAGCTTTTGAAATTGAATCTGAGAAAAAGTTACTTCATCACTCTTTGCGAGGATTGATTCTCCATGAAATGCTTTGCGGGAATAGAGAAAATGCAAAAGAATTGATCCAAAAACACCACGACGATCCAGCAATTCATACAAGAGCCTTTGAATATTTCACCGCAATGATAATGGCTAAGGATGATGAGGAATTCTTTAGAGCGTGGAATGATTATATTACATCGAATTACACTTTGCTGAGAGAAGAGATTTTATACCTATTTGTAGAGCAAATCTACAAGGTCGACAAAGAGAGATTGGCTGATGAGCTTGACAAATGGGACAGTTTCTATACTTCGGAAATGACAAAACTCTCTTTGCTTTACATACTTCTGGCTAAGCAAAAATATTATGAGCTAATTCAAAATGAGATCAAACGCGATTTAGTAAAGCTAAGAATCGCAAGGATTGTTTTTGATTTGGAAATTGAAAAAGACTTTGAGCAGCCTTTGAAGGATATTTTGTTTGTTGATTTCCGAAGAAATGCGGTGGAAAATGAGATAGTTGATACACTCGAGATATTAAAATCAATCGACCAAAAGACAGGTTTGGATGAATTTCTAAGGATATTTTCAAATATATTGATTAATCTTTTCGAGCCCCATCATGTTTTTGTATCAGTGAGGGATAAAAAGACGAATCTAAGAGCATCTATAGGCATTGTGACTTCTGATGAAAAGAAAAGCATTGTTAGATTTGACCCTCTCGAGGTGCATATCAAGGATAATATAGACAAGGATAGCGATTATCTAATATTCTTCTCAACCAACCGTTTGGTGTTATCGGAAGAAGAGAAAAAAGATATATGGGATAAGATAACTCTGTTGGATGAGTTGTTTGCAAGTCAAGTAAGAGGCATAATATATAGAGAAAGGGCAACGAGGGATGTTTTGACAGGGCTATACAACAGATGGAGATTTTTGGAAATTCTTCAAGAATACATGGAAGAACCCGCTGTTTCACGAAAGGAAAAAGAAGTAACTGTCTTTATAGCGGATATAGACAATTTCAAGAAAATTAACGATACTTACGGTCATTTGACTGGTGATATGGTTCTGAAAAATATTGCTGCTATTTTGAAAGATAATATTGGAGAGAACGGGATTGTTGCAAGATACGGAGGTGAAGAATTCGTAGGTGCGATGAAAGTAGACAAAGCAAGGTGTGTTGAAATATGTGAAGGCGTTCGAATGGCAATAGAAAAGAGTTCCTATGATATTTTCGGGTTTCAAGTAACGATTAGTTTTGGAATTGCATCTTCTTTTGAGAAACAGAACATAACTGAACTGATAGGACTTGCAGATAATAGATTGTACATTGCTAAAGAGACCGGGAAAAACAGAGTCTGTTTTTCTTAAGAGCCTTTTGAAAGTTTTTAGTTTAAATTTAGTGGGAGGCGTGGTATAGGTTGGAAATACTCGAATACATTGGTGATACCTACTGGAGCAGTGATTATATCGTTGAAATTCAGGGCTACAAAAAGGTAGCGAAATTCGTAGAAAAAAGCTTGATTAAAAGTCAGGCAGATGCTATTCTGCGTTCAGAACTAGCTCGCAACGTTCACGGACTTATAGTTCCTGAAATCTTTTATTTTGAAGAGGGCGAACGAGATATTCTTGTATATGATATTCCTTCGTATGATTCTATTACTAGGTACGGACGTGAACATGTTGAGAAACTCCTTCCACAGTTGCTTTCTATTATGAAGACAGTCTTACATATTCCTGGTCTCTCTGTTCCTTATATGGGGTTAGATGACTTAGTTATTGTTAACGATGAAATTAGGATATTTCTGCCGTTGATACAATCTTTTGAACATGTTGAAAGTATGGCAAAAACTGGAAAAGTGTTTGCTGCTCCCGAATACTTCAGAAAAGAAATAACAGACAAATCAACAATCTACGTCTTTGGCAAAATAATCCACGATTTGACTAGCAATGAAGAGCTCAAAAGAATTGTTCAGCGTATGATAGTTGAGGAGCCAAGTCAGAGAGACTATGTTGAGGAGATTCCTTTTCAGAATGTGTTTGGTTCCAAGAAGATTCTGACTATAAGAAGAATTCACAGAGAAGAGGAGAACCAAATAGTAGAACTTGTTCTACGACCACTGCCAGGGCAAGGCTTTATAGGTGTTATAGGTCCACAACGGATAGGTAAAACTACCATGATTGAGAATTTGCAGAGTAACTTCAGGCAAAAAGGAATACCTTTTTTGCACGTTACCAGTGGATCTGATTTAATTGCACAAACATTGCAAGTTTGTTCAGACAAAGTATCAGAGAAGCTGGTTTCGAGTTTATCTTATTGTCTGGAAAATGTTTGCACTATAGACACAGTGAGCATAGATGTGGTTCAAGCTTTGACGCATCTTGATAACGTGGTTATATTCGTTGATGACTATCAAGAAGCAGGTGAACGACTGAAATCATTCTTAAGAAGACTTGCAAGATTTGACAGTACTGGGAAAATAAAAATTCTTGCTTTCTCTGTTGAGGACTCGGAAGACTTCCATCTTCGTGTTGAATTAAAAGCGTTTGACAAACATACAATAAAAAGGCTCTTAGACTCGTCTTTCTTAAAAATACAAAATCAAGACATCCTCGTTGATTGGCTCTATGCTGCCAGTGGAGGCTTACCAGGGCTTATAGTTGAATACCTTAGATACCTTTACGAACAAGATGTACTAAGAAAAGAGCACGAAGGATTTGTTTTCGATGCGGAAAGACTTGAAGAAGTTAGGGTTGAATCTATTTTTGTCGAGAGAGTAGAAAAATTCAAGAACTCAAACGCGAAATATCTTTCAGTTCTCGGGCAAAAGTTTAACCTGGTAGAAGTAGAAACCTTGGAAAAGTTACTGGGGGAAAATATAGATTTGACAAAGCTTCTAGAAGATGGGATACTTTACAGAGAATACAATATAATCCGTTTCACACTCAAACAGTATTGGGAAATACTGTACGAATCGATTGTTGAAGAGGAAAGGTTAGAACTCCATAAAAAATTGGCATCTTCTTTGGCTGACTATGAGAAGAAGGCTTGGCATTTGGAATCATCAGGAAATGAAGTGTCAGCTGCTGTTGCTTACCTAAAGTACGCAATGGAGCTTCTAAATTTTTACGCATCTCCATCAGTTATATACGCTGTGCTACAAAAAGCGAGAAAAATTCTTAAAAATCGAGAGTCTTACGCTTATTATAAATTCCTACTCGAACTTGCTGAACGAACAGAAGACGAAAACTATATAAGAGACTTGGACATTCCGGATAAAAAGATATACGTCTATCTGAAATCGTTCAAATACTACTTAGTTTACGACTACAAGAACGCAGTAGAACTTCTCAAAAATTCGCACGTCGAGCTTGGACCGTTTGGTAATTTGAAGCGTGAGTTTTTACTATTACGGTCCGAAGTGGGACAAGCTCCTGGAAGAAAAGATTATTACGAAAGAGCAAAACGAATAATGGAACAACTTGACGAAAACAACCCGTTGCACGTGAGGCTTCTTATTGACATTTACATATTTATGTCGGTTATAGCTCGTTCGAACCCATCAAAGGCTTTAGAGTACTTAAGAAAGGCTGAAAAGCTAGCACTTGATTACAATGTTGCACATAAACTCCCATCGATTTATAACAACATTGCTGTTGAGATTACAAACACCACTATTTCTATGCAGTACCTTGAACGAGCAGTAAAGGCTGCTGAAAACATTGGGTTGCCTGCTCGAAGCTATTTAGCAAGGTTAAACATACTTTCCCACGCACTTTATGCAGGTAAGATAGGAGAATTCATATCTGGTATTGCTGAATTAGAACCAAAACTTGAAATGTTAAACTTAAGAAATGAGATAATCTTTGCACAAACACTAGAGGCTTATTATCATAGTTATAATTTCGAAGTTGAAGAAGCTCTTCAACATATTGAGCGTATAAAAGAACGTTACGGGGTGGATAGTTCATTCGACATTTTTGCTGTTCACTTTATAACAAGAAACCTTCCTAAAGCAATGGAGTACAAACAAAGTGTCTTGAGTAGCGAGGAGTATGATGAAAGCACAAAGGAGATTGTCGAGGTCATTTCTGCAGCTGGGACAGAGGAGTTTGCAATAAAATGGAAAAAGTATAGAGATGCTGGTTCTAGATATTTTAGGGAAGAAATAGTAGCAGTTTTGGGAAACGAATTGGCAAGAACTGTTCCTGAATTATTCAAAGAGGAACTTGAGTATCTCGAAACGAACTACGTGCTTGATGGAGCTTTGTTATCCTTGGCAATGGTGTACGAAGGATTTGGTCATTACTATAAAGCCCTCGGTAATGAATACAAATCAAAGTCATACTATTCTAAGGCGATAACTATTTATAAAGACATAGGACTTGAAAATGCTGCTAGAATGTTATGTGAACTCTACGGAGTCGAATTAGAAAAAGACGAAAAAGAAAAGCATTCAAAACAACTGAGCACGCTTTCATATGATTTGCTCTCCAGTTTAAAAGCAATTGACCCGAAAACAGAACCGGAGAAACTTTTAAATTACTTTGCCGCAAAGATTCTGTTGCTGATACCAGCTAAAAGCCTTTTGTTTAAGCTTTACGATAAGGTCCTAGATAAAACGTTCGAAACCAGTCTTGGAACACCAGACAAAGAAAAACCTGTTGGAGAGACTTTAAGCGTGGCTCCATTGGAAGTTTATGTTAGCGACAAAATTGACAAAAACGCAGTATATGAACTTTGGCTTTCCAATAAAAAAGTTCGATTTCCTGAAGAATATAAGAAAGAACTTCTACGAATGCTACAGTTGCTTGAGTATAGTTTTGTGGCTGTTATGAAGGGAACACTAACATGGTTAAGAAGTCTAATAGACCCTCTTACAAAACTCTACACAAGGTATCATTTCAGCGAAGTTTTGCAACATTACTTCGAAAAAGCTCAGTCCGAGCAGGGGGAATTAAGTGTTGTTATGTGTGATATTGACAATTTCAAGAAGATAAACGATACGTACGGTCACCTTACAGGTGACGAAGTTTTAAAGGAAGTGGCAAGAATATTGAGAGACAACGTACGTTCAGTGGATGTTGTAGGACGTTTTGGTGGCGAAGAATTCGTTTTACTCTTCCCATCAACCGGTGAGGAAGAAGCAAAGACTGTTGTTGAAAGATTGAGAAGATTAACTAGGGATTTGGACAAATTCCCATTTAAGATTACCCTTAGTTATGGAATAGCCGTTTATCCTGCATGCAAGGTCAATGACCCTGAAGAATTGATACAAAAAGCTGATATTGCACTTTACCATGCTAAAAACACAGGAAAAGACAAAATTGTTGTGTATACGGAGGGAATGAGCGGTGGATTACACGCATGATACACTTAACGAATACATTAGAGGCTTTAAGAAAAGCTTGATTGAGAAACTTTGGGATTTAGGATGTGATCTGTTTTTTGATGAAAACCTTTCACATCATGTTAGTTTTAGAATAGGTGGAAGTGTTCCACTTTTCATAATTCCCAGTTCGATGGAAGGCTTTTTAGAAACGATAAGGCTTCTCAAAGAATATGAGGTCCCTTTCCGCGTAATTGGTAAAGGAACGAATATAATCCCAACAGATGACGAAAAAGGGTTTGCGGTTATCTCTACGGAAAGAATAGATTTCGTAGAAGTTCACGATGAATTTATTACCGTATCAGCTGGAATGTCGTTTAAAAGCCTCTGTTTATTAGCGCTTAAACATTCACTTTCAGGTTTGGAAAAGGCTTTTGGATTGCCTGGTAGTGTTGGTGGGGCAGTCTACATGAATGCCGGTTGCTATGGTTGGGAAATGGCTCAAAACGTTGTTAGTATCAAAGTGTTTGATGGAAAAAATGTTGAAACCATAAGTCCTTCTGAGGCACAATTTAGCTACAGGGATAGTATATTTAAACACGAAAAATCTCTAATAATACTCTCAGCAGTTTTAAAATTAACGATAGGTGACAAGGAAAGTATCCGTGAAATTATGATTGACACTATGCGAAAACGGTACGAGAAGCAGCCATTAGAGTATCCTAGCGCTGGTAGCGTCTTTAAAAGACCAAGACCTGATTTTTACGTTGGAACGGCTATAGAATCACTTGGTTTGAAAGGTTATCAAATAGGCGGCGCACAAGTTTCTGAAAAACATGCTGGGTTTATAATCAATAAGGGAAACGCAACAGCTTCAGATGTCTTGAAATTGATTGATTTTATCAAAGGCAAAGTTAAAGAATATTACGGCGTGGAATTAGAAACAGAAGTCGAAATCTGGTAAATTATAATAGCTGATAAAAAAGTTGGAGGTGGCTGGAAATGGGGTTGAATGAATTAGTATGGAAAAAACGAACAAGGGAAGAGATTGAACATTTTTCAGATAGGTACAAAGAATTCATTGATTACGCAAAAACTGAGCGGTTAGCTATTGAATATTTTGAAAAGATACTTTTGGAAAATGGTTACATTCCGATCGAAAAATATACTGGAAAGGAGAATAAGGTTTTCTACATAAATAAAGAAAAATCTTTGGTTGCGGTTAATGGAGAAATATTGAATGGTATTAATTTTGTTGCGGCGCATGTAGATGCTCCAAGAATTGATTTGAAACCAAACCCATTGTATGAAGATTCAGGGATAGCACTTGCGAAGACCCATTATTATGGTGGAGTTAAGAAATATCAATGGTTGAGTCTACCCCTGGCACTTGTAGGCGTTGTTGTAAAAGAAAACGGCGAAAAAATTAGAGTATGCATAGGATGTGAAGAAAAGGACCCAGTATTGGTTCTTCCTGACCTGCTTCCTCATCTGGATAAAGAGGACAAAAAGGTAAGTGAACAATTCAAAGCAGAGAAGATGAACGTCATACTCGGTTCTATACCTTTAGAAGGTGAGGAAAAAGAACCAGTTAAGAAATACATCCTAAAGCTCTTGAAAGAGAAGTATAACATTGAAGAAGAAGACTTTATAAGTGCTGACTTAGAGCTTGTTCCCGCTTTGAAACCTCGAGATGTAGGTATGGATAGCAGTTTTATTGGTGCATACGGCCACGATGATAGAATATGCGCTTTCGAGGGTATCATGGCCTTATTGAACGCGCAACCAAAAAATAAAGCTATTGGAGTTATTTTGTTTGACAGAGAGGAAATAGGAAGCGAAGGCGATGCAGGAGCTCAAGCAAGGTTTTATAGAGCATTTTTGAGAAGGATGCTTTCTGTTAAGGGATTTAATGACACCGAGCAAGTTTTAGATGAGATTATTAGTAAGTCAACAGTTCTTTCAGCTGATGTAACCGCCCTTTTTGATCCGTCTTACCCTGATGTTCATGATAAACTTAATGTTGCTAAAGCAGGTTACGGTGTTGCTATAGTAAAATACACTGGCAGAGGTGGAAAAAGCGGGGCAAGCGAAGCACATGCTGAACTGGTTGGGAAAGTAAGAGCTATACTGAATCGAAACGGCATCTCTTGGCAGGTTAGCCTTTTAGGTAAAGTTGACGTCGGTGGCGGTGGAACCGTTGCAAAGTTCCTTGCAAAAGAGGGATTTGATACGATTGATATAGGACCTGGACTAATGAGTATGCACGCTCCTTTTGAACTTGTCTCAAAAGCAGACCTTTACGAAACTTATCTTGCATTTAAAGTTCTTGTGGAAGAATTGTGAAAACTGAGGTGGTTCGATGTTTGGAGAAGTAACTTACTCAGAAGGCGACTTAAAAAATGGGTTGCCAGCACACCTAGAACAGTTGCTCAGGACCATATGTTTTAGAATACGGGTACATGGTCGTGAGGCCTTGAAGAACTACAGCATTACGGCAGCACAATTTGACTTACTCCAAAGGGTTTATTTCAATGGACCCCAGACGATGACGAAATTGAGTCAGTCATTAGGTATCGCAAAGAGTACGACTAGTGGCCTTGTTATGAGACTTGTGAGGGACGGATTTTTAAATCGAAAAAGGGATGAAACAGATAGAAGAGTTTTTAAGGTGGAAATAACACCTCTTGGTGAACAAGTGATAAAAGCAGTTATAGAGATGCGAGTCAAATACATTGAAGAGGTTATTAGGCAAATACCCGGCGAAAAGACTAGATTAATCCACGAGGCCTTAGACCTCCTTTACGGGGTTATAAGTTCCAAGTAATCTAAAGCTTTGAAATTCTATGTTTTAATAAGGAGAGAATCTCTTTGAGGAAAAACGTGGAATTTAGAAGTTTGTTCAAGCTTGCTTTTTTCATCATAGCGCTATTTTCAGAAATCACTTTTTCAATAACAGTTTACGCACCAAAAGGGAGTATGGTTTACTATAACGACAAACTTATGGGGGTTGTACAAAAAGACTCCATAAGTTTCAACGCAGAGTTTCCAGGGACTCTCAAGGTTGTAAAACCTGGTTTTGTGCCGTTTGAAAAAATCCTCACAGAGGAGGCTACTGTGACTGTAGAACTTTCATTACCCTCATTCTTGAATGTAAAAGTAACCCCGCAAAATGCACGGGTTTCTGTCGATGGTCAACTAGTTGAGGTTGACACTTCCAGTGGTACCGCAAGGCTACAAATAAATTCTGGGATTCATGAAATTAAAGCAGAAGCTCCGGGATATGTTACCAAAACTGTCAGAGTTGAAATCAATCCGTATGAGGAAAAAGATTTGGAAATAACACTGAAAAAAACAGTAACACTTAAATTGGTTTCTGAAAAAAATATTAACAACGCTATTTTAGGTGGAATGATAATAAATTTACCTTCAACGATAGAGGTAGAACCTGGTAAATACAAACTCTACCTACCAAATACCTTTTTGAATAGCATTCAAGAATTTGAAGTACCGTTCGTTGATGAATATGTATATAAAGTCGACTCTACACAGATGTTTAAGTTGACTATTGATGGAAGCCCTGCAGGAGCGTATGCTTGGATCTCTGGTCAGATTTGGAAACTTCCAACAACGATAGTATTACCAGAGAGCAGTTACGACATTCGAATATTTTCCCAAAACTATGAAGATTACAAAACAAAGGTTGAACTAAGGAAAGACACAAAGATTTTCTACAATTTGAAACCCAAGCTGGAGGTAGCTCAAAGAACTATCGACGACAGCTTTGTTATAGAGTATGATGGATATGTAAGGGACAGAGTTGTCGTCAAACCGTGGTTTACGACGATAAAAGATAATGAAGGAAATATAGTGTGGTATGGTTTCAGCGATGGAAGTCTTAAAGCCCTCCCAAAGACTGTTCCAGTTTTGATAAGTAAAGATATGATTTGTATGATAGGGCGTACAATGTTCAAAGGACCTACAATTTTACAGGTAACGTTGGGTACTAATATTCTTTTTTATGACAACAGAAGAGCAGGTAGTGAAGAAAAGATACAAGTAGAAGGACTCACAGTGATTGATACTGAAGATAGGGTTTTGGTGAATGTATATTCAAAAGATGTCTGTGAAGTTTACTGGGATGATGAATTCATAGGAAACACACCGATATATTTCTTTGTTACATCAGCAGGGAAGCACAAGTTAACTTTCGTACGGAATGGTTTAAAGGTTAACGAACAAATTGTTGAAGCGAAGCAAGGACAACTCAACGAATTTCGACAATCATTTTGAAGACTACTTCCAGATTTCAATGCGAGGTGAAGAGCATGACTTACGTTTTCTATCGACTGTTAAAATATCGAAGTGTCATTATTCTTTTCCTGATTTGCTTTAGCGTCTTTGGGTTTTCTACCGCAATAAAAGATCTTTCTCCATCCGCAGCTGAATACAAAGCTGTGCTTTTCCTTGTAGAACAAAAGATTATGGACGTAGATTCAAATGGAAATTTTAAACCTTCTTTACTTGTAACAAAACTTGACCTTGCACGCTATTTGTATGCGCTCATAGATAGATACAAGTTAACAAACTTACAAAGTAGCAAGTCCGATGATTTAGCAAAGCTTGAATCGAGAATTACTACATTAGAAAAACAAGTATCCAATATTCCTTCTGCTCAACTCCAAAGTTTTTCGGCTTTGCAAAGTGAAGTGACCGATTTAAAAAAAAGACTTTTAGCAATTGAAAACAAGGTCGCGAACCTTGAAACTAAAAGCACCAACCCATCAAAGGACCAGCAAACTATTATCTCTGTACAGAATGAGCTTTCAGCATTGGCCAGAAGGGTTACTGCTGTTGAAAACAAAATTTCAACACTTTCCCAATCGAAGGATTTCGCTAAAGACATAGCACAATTGACAGCTCAGATAAATAGTTTAGAAGAGAGACTAAATGAATTCACTCAGCTGATGAACTATTATATTAATGAAGTTGAAAAACTTAAAACAAGGGCGACGGATTTAGAAAAAAAGGTTGAACATACAATAATTACGACTAATTCGCTATCGGAAAAGATTTCCAAATTGGAAGCAAGTTCTTCGGAGAATATTAAGAATCTCCAAAACACCACCATGGCGAGTATAAATGATTTGAGAAATCAATTATCAGGAGAAATTGAGAAATTAAAGTCTCGTCTTGGAACTATTGAGGAAGTTATAGGAAAAGGTCAAGACTTTTTACAACGTTTAGAAGCCTTAGATGCTTTGACAATAATCAATACATTCTCTAACTTGGAAGTACTTTCTAACCGATTTGACCAGCTTGAAGCAAGATTCAAAAAGCTTGAGGACAGTCTTTCTCAAGTGGTCTTGGAACAAAGATATGTACTCAACGAACTTGTCGTTTCTCAGAACTCTGTGAAAAAGTTCGACTCTTTGGAACAAAAAGTTTCTCAACTCGAAGCTTCTAATAACGCTAATAACGAGGATATAAAAAAGCTTTCAGCGCAAGTGGAGAGTTTAAATAGTCAATTGATGACTACGCGAACAATAACTTACATTAGTTTGTTAGTTTCCATAGTTGCAGGAATTCTCGTACTTCTCAAGTGAATTGAGAATAACTAGAAAGGATTTGATAGTAATTATGGTTGGACTTGCTCTTCAAGCCGGAGGAGTAAAAGGATTTTCGCATATCGCAACACTGAAAGTTTTTGAAGAATGCAACGTCGAACCTGATATTATTTCGGGTTCGTCAGCAGGTTCTATTGTTGGAGCGTTATATGCATTACATGGCAGCTCAGAAATTGTTTACAAGATCTTTTCAGAAACAGTTCGTAAATTTCTCAAAAAACAAAGTACGAAACCTGAACCGATAATGAATTTAGAGATGGTTATAAAAGAAGCTCTTTACAGTTTGGATGAGTTCTATCAATTTTTCAAAGAGTTGTTTGGTAAAAAGAAGTTCTCGGAGCTAAAAACAAAACTTTTAGTTGTGGCTTTTGATATAGAAACCTGGAAGAGTTTCGTCATAGATGAAGGCTACCTTGTTGATGCAGTGCTTGCAAGTTGCACTGTTCCTGGAGTATTTGAACCTACATACATTGCAGGTGTTCGAATGCTTGATGGCGGGATTCTATCTCCTGTTCCTACTTTTGAATTGAAAGAGTACGGAGCAGATACCATAGTAGCTAGTGTTTTTGAAGAGCGCATACCACCATACACAACACATATGGAACTAATGCTCACTGTAGATGCAGTTAAAGAGTCATATATTGTGCAGAACGAGCTCAGTGTGGCAGATTTCACGTTTATTTATCCTGTAAATGTCAGCTGGAGCGATTTTGCTAAACATGAAGAAGTTTATCGAAATGCTTTAATTGTTGCAAGGAGAGTGAAAGATGAATTTGAAAATTTCATTAGGCGGTGATATTCTACACTATTTAGGAGCTGTTGGGCTCTTAAACGCTCTTTCAGAAAATAAGGTTACAGAAAGAGACGATTTGGAGATACATTGCAGCGGTTTTTCGTGCATACCATTGATTTTATGGACATATCAAAGAAATAATGCATACAACATTCTTTCAAGTATGTGGGACGAGGCTTCCAAGTTTTTCAAAGGTAGTTTTAAACCTTCTTTGTCAGAGATTGGAAAAAACTTTTTGCTTTTGTATAAGATGCAAAAGAGGATAGATTTAGAGTTATCAAAACAAAAACTTAGTGAATTTGTTGAGAAGTGGATTCCAAATGTGGAGATTGAAGAACAATCCAGAATAAAAATACACGCTTTTAACTTGGAGAAAAGGCAAGATGAAATCCTTTACGGCAATGCACGAGAAGTTTTAATACACGCACTTCCTTATCCTATTGATTTTGCACCTGTTGATGGGTATATTTCCTCAAGTTGGGTCTTTGGAATTCCTGAAGGTGATGGTATAATATACATTGATTGGTATGATCCTTTTGAACCTCGTAGGGCCACCGACTTCCTTCTAATGGCCACCTTTGCCAGGACAGCTTCTTTTATCAAGCTTGCAACTGAAAAAGCAAAAGTAACAGTGACTATCAGACTTAGTGGTTCCGGTTTTAAGGATTTTAGGTCTATCAGCAATCGTTTCTATTTAGCTGGTAAAGAGTTCTTAGAAAAGTTTCACTGATCAACAATATCAAAGTTTAGGGACAAATTAATATACTTCGGAGGGGTACTTATGAAAAGTTTTTTTAGGATAGCTGGCATTTTGATTTTATTGGTTGCTGTTGTAGTAGTTTTGACTTCTCAAACCACAACAGCTACAACTCAAAAAAAATCTAAAACCGTTCGCGTTTCAGCAGATTATGTTGAACCAAAAAGTGATGTTATTTACTACAAAGGTAGTGTTTTTGTAAATATCGATGAGGATAAGGTAAGTCTCAGGACAACGGAGATGTACGTTAAAAAGGTTGGAGACAAATGGAAAATAGTAGAGATTCCAACGAAAGTTGAATTCACATTTGACGGTGGTAGCGCCGTTGCCGATAAAATGACCTATGACTTAGATAACAAAACAGGTGCTCTAACTAACTCTACAGTCACTATTATAGATACAAAGAGTAACGAGAAAATAATTATAATTACGGACACCCTGAATTACGATCTTGAAAACAACAAATACAGTGGAACTAAAAAAGGAGGAGTAAACATTACAAAAGGTGATATAACTGCTGTGGCTGACAGATTTGAATATGACAAAGAGAAGGGAGAACTTTATCTTTACGGAGCGGTAGTAATAAATGATCCGAAAAAAGGTATAAAGATGACTGCATCAGACGCTGTTATATACACTGAAAAAAACGATATGAAAGCTAATAACGTTAGTATTGAACTGAAAGTTGACTAACCTTTGTTTGGTAATCGCGTCTAGAGATGTTTCTAACAGCTTTAAAAAATGGGGGATTAAAGTGAAAAGAATAATAATTTCCGGGCCAACCGCTTCAGGGAAGACCGAATTTGCAATCCAGCTTGCGGAATACTTGCCCATAGAAGTTATTTCTATGGATTCTAGGCAGATATATAAGTACATGGACATTGGAACAGCAAAACCGGATCCATACCAGTTATCCTTAGTAAAGCACCACATGATTGACATTATCGAACCAAACGAGTATTTTAATGCTTTTCTGTACCAAAAAATGGCAAAAAAGAAGGAAGAAGAAGTTAAAAGAGCTGGCAAAATACCAATATACGTAGGAGGGACAGGTTTATACATAGATGCATTAGTAAAAGGCTTCTTTGAAGGAGTCTCTCGGGATGAAAACATTAGGAAAGAACTCAGTAAGCTAAATGAGCAAGAACCAGGGATTCTGAGAAAGATGCTAGAGGAATTTGACCCGGAAGCTGCAGCCAGAATACATCCACAAGATGTGAAGCGTACGATAAGGGCATTAGAGGTCTACCTAAAAACAGGGAAGAGGATTTCTGAATTGCAGACGCAAAAAGCAAATTATGATGACTTCATTCTTATTGTTTTGAATCCAAAAAGGGAAGAACTTTACGAAAGAATAAATCAACGCGCTGAAAAGATGATTGAACAGGGACTTATCGATGAAGTAAAAATGCTTGTAGAAAAATACGGTAAGAACCTTGACGCTTTCAAAACTATAGGTTACAGGGAGATAATCGAATACTTGGATGGAATCTACAGTCTAGAGTTGGCTTTACACTTAATGAAAAGAAACACTCGTCATTACGCAAGAAGACAAATAATCTATCTTAGAAGATTTCCAAATGCCGTGTGGCTTGAACCTGGTAAACAGGCTTTGGAAACAGTGCTTAAAATCATACAAAAAGAAGTCCAATCGATCTTGTGAAATTTACATCAGTATTTCAGCGTTTAGCAGAGGTGGAGCATATGGAAGCGCTGTATAGAAAATATAGGCCTACAAGGTTCTCAGAAATAGTGGGACAAGAACATATTAAGAGGTTATTAAAAAACGCTCTTGAAAAACGAAGGATTAGTCATGCATACATATTTGCTGGTCCTCGCGGAACAGGAAAAACCACAACTGCAAGAATTATAGCAAAATCATTAAACTGTGAGAAGAATCAGTATGAGGAGCCATGCAATGAATGTGTTTCTTGTAAAGCTATCGACAGTGGCTCGCATTTAGATGTTATAGAACTTGATGCTGCATCAAACAGGGGTATTGATGAAGTAAGGAAAATAAGAGATGGTGTCAATTTCACTCCAGTTATGGGGAAACATAAAGTTTATATTATTGACGAAGTTCATATGCTTACGAAAGAGGCATTCAATGCCCTTTTAAAGACCCTTGAAGAACCTCCCGAACATGTTGTCTTTATCCTAGCCACGACAAACCCCGAAAAGATACCTCCGACTATCATTTCTCGATGCCAGGTTTTGGAATTCCGGAATATATCAAACAATGAAATTAAAAACAGGCTCAGAGAAATTTGTATTAAAGAAGGTTACGATGTAACAGAAGATGCTTTAGAGAAAATAGTGAAAAAGGCTGCAGGTGGACTTAGAGATGCACTTTCCATCCTTGAACAAGTAGTGAGGTACTCAGGCGGAGAAGTTACTCCAGAAACTGTGAACGAAGCTTTGGGATTAGTAAGTGAGGAAACAATAGATAAATTTATCGAGGCTATACTCTCCGGAAATTTTGAAGACATTGAAGGTATTATTGATGAAGTTTACACCGAAAGAGGAGATTTTGACACATTTCTGACACAAGTTATGGAAAAACTGTTGGAAAATAAAAGCGCTCAAGGTATTAAGTTAGCTTCCGAAATTTATAGAATACAAAAAGAGTTGAAAATTGCCGAAGAAAAACTACTATTAGCAAAAGTATTGGTAATTAGTCTGGCGCTAACAGTCAATAAATCGGGTGGAACTGGAACTTCAGAGATAACCTCAACGATTTTGACAAAAGGTGAAAGAGCAACTAACCACACTCAAGTTGCAAATGAGAAGCAAGCATTAACTCAAGTGGTGCACGCTAGAAAAGTCGAAGTAACTAACGAAGAAAAAGAAGAAATATCAGCAGTTGGTTTTGAAAAAGCTGAACTCATGCAACCTGGGTCAGAAGTGCCACTTAAGCAATTTGGTGAGCTCAAGCAAGAAGAAAATCCAAAAGAATCTCCTGAAGCTACAAAGCTTTCAGCTCTAGATGGAAAAGAGGTAGAACGTTCTGCTTCAGAAAACACATCTCAACTAAATCAAACATTTGTGACAAAAGAAATATTAGAAGACTTAAAACTCAATGGGGATTTATCCATATTTGTTGGTTTGTCTCTTGCTACAGTCTATGAACTCGACGATGTTGTAAGAATTGTCTTTGACAAATCAAAACAGTTCAGTTATGAGGTAATGAAAGAAAAGAAAGACCAAATAGCTCTACTTTACCAGAAAAAATCAGGCAAGAACAGAGAAGTTGTTGTAGAGCTTTCGGATGATGAGCACGACCCTGTTTTGGAGAAGTTAAAGATTCTGCTCACGGACTAAATTAAAAGAAAGGATGTGAGCATCACATGGTTGATATCTATGAAATCATAAGTAAAGCAAAAAATGCAAGGGCTACCGATGTTCATATATCTGTGGGAAATCCTCCGATAATTCGTGTGGACGGTTATCTAACAAAAATGCAGGGTTACTCACCACTTTCTTATGGTGAGGTAAAGGAAATTGTAACTCGACTTTTGGAAGAACATGACATCATGAGTCATAATAAAGAAGTAGACTTTTCTTTCGGATTCGAAGATGTTAGGATTAGGGCAAATCTCTACTACGAACGTGGTAACCCTGCACTTGCCTTAAGAATTATTACCAAACGTATAAGAACTTTCGAAGAACTCGGGCTGCCAACAACAATTCGAGATTTTTGTGACAGGGATACAGGGTTAATTATTATAACAGGTCCTACGGGTAGTGGTAAATCAACGACCCTTGCAGCCATGGTTGATTACATTAACTCTAAATACGCTTACCACATTATTACAATAGAAGACCCCATAGAATACGTTTTCGAAAACAAGAACTCATTGATCCATCAACGCGAAGTTGGAAGGGACACGGAGTCATTTGCAGATGGTCTCAAATACGCTCTCAGACAGGACCCTGATATAATTCTCGTTGGTGAAATGAGGGATTTAGAGACGATATCATTAGCTTTAACTGCTGCCGAAACGGGACATCTTGTGCTTGGAACTCTTCACACAAATTCCGCCGCAACAGCTCCTGAGAGAATCGTTGATGTTTTTCCTGCACATCAGCAAAAACAAGTTTCTCTGCAACTTGCCAACACACTGGTTGGCGTTATCTATCAAAGACTTGTCCCAAAGAAAACGATAGGAATGATGCCAATTGCCGAAATTCTTGTAGCTAACGCTGCTGTAAAAAATCTCATAAGAGAGGGAAAGATACACCAAATAGAAAGTATCATGCAAACTGCTCAAAAGCTTGGTAACGTGCTTTTTGACGACGCTTTACTAAAAGCATATTTCACTGGAGAAATAACGAAAGAAACAGTAATCGGTTTTGCTCGCAATCCAGAGGAGGTGGCTAAAAAGATAGGATGGACAGGAATTTAATGGAAAGTATCAGGACTTGGGTTAAACAGATGTTGGATGAGCTTGAAAGAAAAATGACAGAAAATTTGGATTTGAAAGAAATGATTAAAATATCAGCTGATTATAGTAATTTTAAAGAAATTGACGAAAAGATAACTGAGTATTTTAATCTACTAGACGAAAAGGAACTTTGGAAAGAAGAGCCTGGTAGCGAAGTTGAAATTGAGAAAATAGACCGCCAGTTAGAGAAGTTAGCCAATGAGATAATCGCCCAACTTCTTCCTGAAGACGAATTCAGAGATAGAAACGTATTCTTAGAAATTCGTGCAGGCACTGGTGGTGAAGAAGCGGCACTTTTCGCAGGGGATTTGTTGAGAATGTATTTACGATATGCCGAATCAAAGGGTTGGGAAACAGAAATTCTTGATGAAAGTAAGTCCGACTTGGGTGGTTACAAGGAAGTGGTTGTAAGGATAAAAGGTAAAAATAGTGGTACCTATATGAAGTATGAAAGAGGGGTTCATCGAGTCCAAAGGGTCCCGGTCACAGAATCTGGAGGAAGGATACATACATCAACTGCAACTGTAGCTGTTTTGCCCGAAATCAAAGATGTAGACATATACATTGACCCAAAAGACATAAGAATTGATACATATCGGGCATCAGGTGCCGGGGGACAATATGTAAACAAAACAGAATCAGCAGTTAGAATCACGCACTTACCTACGGGAATTGTAGTTACTTGTCAATCAGAGAGATCCCAACATCAAAATAAAGAAAAGGCAATGATGGTTCTTCGCTCGAAGCTGTATGAGCTTGCACGTCGAGAGCAGGAAGAAAAGATATCTTCAGAACGAAAAAATCAAATAGGTACTGGTGAAAGAAGCGAAAAGATTCGAACTTACAACTTCCCACAAAACAGGGTGACGGACCACAGGATAAACTTGACAATATATAATCTTCAAGCAGTTCTTGACGGGAACCTCGATTTGATAATACCAAAACTTATGCAATATGATATCGAACAACAGCTCAAAGAACTTGGAATTTTACAAACAGTGGAGGGATAATAATGCTACACGTGGTTGAACATCCCTTAATCAAACACAAGCTGACCATAATGCGTAAAAAGGAAACCGGACCCAAAGAATTCAGAGAATTACTCAGAGAGATTACACTTCTTATAACATACGAAGCGACCAGACACATTGAGGTTTACGAAATAGAGGTAGAAACACCTTTGGAAAAGACGAAGGGTTATTACATAAACGATAAAGACATTGTTGTAATTCCCATACTAAGGGCAGGGCTTGGAATGGTTGATGGAATTCTCGAGCTGCTTCCGAATGCATCGGTAGGTCATATTGGTATCTATAGAGATCCAGTAACACTGAAAGCCGTTGACTATTACTTTAAAACCCCGAAATTACATGATAAAAGTGAAATCTTCATCCTAGACCCTATGCTTGCAACAGGAGTATCTGCAATTGATGCCATTGGAAAGGTCAAAGAACTTGGTGGCAAGAGAATAACCTTCATATCACTTATAGCCTCGCCTGAAGGAGTCAAAGCATTGGAAGAGGCACATCCAGATGTAGATATTTACACAGCTTCCCTAGACAGAGAATTGAATGACCACGGTTACATCCTCCCAGGACTCGGTGATGCAGGAGATAGACTTTTCAGAACAAAGTAGCGTTTTTTATCATGGGTTAATGATTTTTTTGATTTTTAGGAGGTGGCTAATAGTTGAGCGAAGGTATCAGCATGAAACAACTTGAAGAAATGACAATGAAAGAATTGTATGAGCTAGCGAGAAAATACGACATTCCAAGATATACTAGTATGAGGAAACAGGATTTAATATTCGAAATTCTCGAAGCGAAAGCAAAAGCTGAAGGATACTTTTTTGGAGAAGGTGTACTTGAAATAGCCCCGGATGGCTATGGCTTTTTGAGAAGTTTGGAAACGATGCTTTCAGGACCAAAAGACATATACGTTTCACAATCACAAATTCGAAAATTTAATCTGAATACCGGAGACATAGTTTCCGGTGTTATCCGTCCTCCAAAAGAGGGTGAACGTTTCAACGCAATGATTAAGATTGAAGCAATAAATTATAAACCACCAGAATTTGCCAACGAACGTGTCAATTTTGAAAACCTTACTCCAGATTATCCAAAAGAGCGATATATACTTGAAACCAAACCTGACGTTTTCTCTACAAGGCTTATAGATTTATTTGCTCCAATAGGAAAAGGGCAACGAGGTATGATTGTTGCACCACCAAAAGCTGGGAAAACAACAATCCTTAAAGAGATTGCGAATGGAATTGCGGAAAATCATCCGGATACATTCAGAATAGTTTTGCTAATTGATGAAAGACCGGAAGAGGTAACCGATATTAAAGAATCTGTTGATGCAAAAGTAATTGCCGCCCCCTTTGATATGCCATCTGAAAAGCAAATAAAAATAGCTGAATTAACATTGGAAATGTGTAAGCGACTTGTGGAGTACGGCAATCACGTTGTTGTGCTTTTGGATAGTTTGACAAGGCTTGCAAGAGTCTACAATGTAACGGTACCACCGAGTGGGAAATTATTAACTGGTGGTGTTGACCCTGCTGCGCTTCATAAACCTAAGCAATTCTTCGGAGCTGCCCGTAACACTCGTGAGGGTGGAAGTTTGACCATAATAGCAACCGCACTTGTTGAAACCGGTTCAAAAATGGACGAAGTAATATTCGAAGAATTCAAAGGAACAGGTAACATGGAGCTGGTTTTGTCAAGACAACTTGCAAACAAAAGGATATTCCCAGCAATTAACATTACACTTTCTGGAACTAGAAGAGAGGAACTGCTCATTGAGCAGTCCAACCTTAAGAAAATCTGGTTATTGAGACGTATGCTTGATTCCATGAGCGAAGAAGAAGGTCTGAAATTACTTCTAAACAAGCTTAAAGATACGAAAACAAATGCAGAATTCTTAGCACTCATAGATGCTCAAAAAAGTGTTTAGATTTATTGAGCGGTGTGAGAGGTGCATTTATGTCTTCTGAACGCTCCTACTTACTGTGGGAACAACCCAATGGAAGATTTTTGGTTTTTCTAATCACATTTGTGATATTTTTAAGTCATGTGACCTTACTGTTAGCAGTTTCACAGAAGGCAATAGAATATTACTCTGCTGCGGAACTTTCCTATAAATCCGGGGACTATTCGACTGCTTTGAAAAATTACGAGTTAGCGTTCTCGACCGATCCTACAATAGAAGGATACGATTCTCAGATAAAGTTTAAAATGGGTATATCTGCCTATATGATGGGTGACTACGACAAAGCAAGAAGTTATCTTGCCGGTTACAACAATGAATTTGTCAGAGCCCTGCTTGATTCTATAAGCCAGCGAAAAGCTCAGGATGAATGGAAAAAATGGATTTCAACCTACAGACCAACAACTGTAGAAGAAGCTACACAAGTAGCTTCTCAAGTGGAGAAAAAATCTAAAAGTAACTTTTTACCTATTTTTCTCATCTTTGTGATAACATTTGCTGTTCTTTTGATTGCAGAGTTTAGAATTTACAAAGCTAGAAGGATGGTAATTGAGCTTCCTAAAAAACCTGCCGAAGCCACCTTGCCACCCTCGACCGTTGGTCAAAATGTTTCTGAAAGTTTTGTAGAGCCTTCTGAAAAATTGTTTTCTGAGGAGTTCGAACTTATACCAAAAGAAGCAAGAATTGTTGATTTTGAACAACTATTGCAAAGTGAAATTGATGTTTTCAAAGATATCTTCGAACAAATACCTCAAAAAGAGGAAACAAAGCAAAAACCAACAGAAGCTAAAGGTGCAGAAGAATTAGAAAAAGAACATTTAGCTGAGGCTCCTGAGAAAGAGGTTGAAAGAGAAAAGATCGTTGAGGAAATACTGGGCGAAACTAAAGAATTAATCGAGGACCTGGGGAAAGAAATAGTTACACAACCACAAGAAAAGATGTCTCAAGTAGAACAGATAGAGATGGAAAGTATTGAAGCAGGACTTTTAAGTAAATTGAGGGTTCAAAGAGATAGCTGGGTTGAAGAAAGCCAGCCTTCAGCCGAATTCTACGAGGAGATGCAAAAAGATTTCTCGGAATATGACACTTTGGAAAAAATAACAGAAGAAGAAACTAAAATATTAGTTGAAAAACTCATTAAACTTAGGCAGGGTGAGAATAATTGATTGGAATAGTTTTGCTTTTGTATGCAGTAGCTTACGCTTACATAATTTTTTTGCCTCAAATTTCTTCTGTAACAACGTTTTTGTTCGGCTTAACGTCAGTCTTAGTTATTGGTAACTTTGACTTTTCACGGTTATCCTTAATCATCGATTTTAACACTCTGTTTATTCTTCTTGGAATGATGACATTGGTTTCCATTTTAAAGGAAAACGGTGTTTTTGTTGAAATCTCCAAAATAATCCTAAAAGCCAGTAGAGGAAGGGTTTACGTAGCTATATTCTTCATATACTTCGCTATATTCTTCCTCTCGAGTTTCTTGGATAATGTCACTACTATTTTGATTTTCATACCGATACTTTTCTATATTTCCGACGCGCTTCAAATAGATTCTAAATTGCTCCTTATAAATGCTGTGCTTTTTTCCAACCTAGGTGGAATGACAACAGCCATAGGCGACCCTCCAAACATAATTATTTACAGCGTGTCCCGTTTGAGTTTCATATCTTTTATAACCCATCTAATGCCTGTTGGTATAGCTCTGCTGCTTGTACAATTTATATTCTTAGGGAGAAAACTCCGTGCAGAAGCTGTAAATACGATATTCCAATCAAGTGTGGAGAACGATACTTCTCAAAACCGTAAATGGCAGTATTATCTACTTGCATTTGTTTTTATTGTTACTTTGATGGTCTTTCACGAAGAACTTGGTATTGAGCTTGGAACAATAATAATGCTAGGAGCGATGAGCGTTTTGTTTGTTGAGGGGAAAAATTTTCAATCGGTTGTAGATGAAATTGACTGGGACACATTAATACTCATATCAGGTTTGTACCTTTTGAATTTTTCAATAGAGCACCTTAATTTTTATAGACCTTTTGTCTCCGTACTTTCCAAAATAAACAGTCCGTATTTGCTCGTTTTGTCTGTTCTGTGGTCTTCAATTTTCTTGACAGGATTTCTAAGCGCCCTACCAGTTACCCTAATGTATTTGGTCATCATTAAAAAATTAGTCCTTATGGGAGCACCCAATACACTGTACTGGGCCCTTGCCATTGGAGTTGGCATCGGGGGGAACTTGACCCCGATAGCATCTATGTGTAATATCGTTGGTAACAACCTTTTCAAGAATTTAAAAAACGAACGATTAACGTTTCTTCAGTTCACAAAGAATATGTTGAAGCCGGTTTTGCTTAGTGGTATAATCTCAAGTGTGTTTTTGTTAGTCTTTTCCTTCACCGGGTTTTAAAGTAGCATTTTT
This sequence comes from Fervidobacterium pennivorans DSM 9078, assembly GCF_000235405.2. Lineage (NCBI taxonomy): Bacteria > Thermotogati > Thermotogota > Thermotogae > Thermotogales > Fervidobacteriaceae > Fervidobacterium > Fervidobacterium pennivorans. The sequence goes on along the minus strand of NC_017095.1, from coordinate 810,155 downwards.
AGGAGGTGAAGCAATTGAAATTAGTAGTAGCCTTGACGTTTTCGTTAGTTTTGTACTTTGTTGTTACTGGAAAACTCAACAAAACCATTGCCGCTATGGTTGGAGGATTAACATTATTAGCTATAAGAGTTTTTCCTGACCCGTATGAAGGTTTAAAAGAATCTATAGACATCAATACTTTGCTCTTTCTCATTGGTATGATGATATTTGTACGCGTAATGGAAACCTCAGGGATATTTGAGTACATAGCTATTAAGACTGTCAAAATCGCTGGCACGAGCTTACCAAAATTGTTTTTTGCCATGACATTTGTTGTTGCTTTTGTTTCAGCTTTTATCGATAACGTAACAACGATTCTGATATTCGTTCCTGTTACATTTGCAATCGGCGATATTCTAAACATAGACCCTATTCCTTTTGTTCTTGGAGAGATATTCGCATCTAACATTGGTGGTACAATGACTCCAATAGGTGATCCACCAAACATATTAATTACTTCCGCAGCCAAGATTCCATTCACTGAGTTCATAAAATATATGATTCCTGTGAATTTAATTATATTGTTTTTGACCGATGTTTCACTGGTCGTTATTTTCAGAAAGGAATTCAATAGGCAATTTTCAAGGGAGTTTCTAGATGGATTTGATGAATCAAAGGTTATTAAAAGCAGAAGACGATTTGTAATAGCTTCTGGATTCATGTTTTTCGTAATCTTTTTATTCCTGCTACAAAAACCTCTAAAGCTCGAAAGCTCTATTATAGGTCTTATTGCTGGTTTTTTTGGTTTGTTGATATTTGAACCTCAAGAGATTACTCCATTTTTGGAAAAGGTGGAGTGGGAAGTTATCTTCTTCTTCCTTGGTCTTTTCATTATAACGGGTGCTATGGAGAAAGTTGGGATAATGAAAGACATAGCAAATTTCCTTGTTAAGATATCATCTGGTTCCATGGTTACCCTGTCTTCCGTTATAGTGTGGGCATCTGGCATTCTTTCTGGATTTGTAGACAACATCCCGTTTACTGCAACAATGATTCCGGTGATAAAAGGTTTACCAGCAATCAGTCCCCAATTTTCCAACATAACTCCGCTCTGGTACGCTTTGGCTTTGGGCGCTTGTTTAGGTGGTAACCTGACGCCTGTTGGTGCATCGGCAAACGTCGTTGGACTTACACTCACGAAAAAATACAAAGGTAAAGAGATAACGTTTCGCAATTTTATTAAATATTCTTTTTTTGTTGTTTTCATAAGTTTGGCAGTTTCGAATGTATATTCATTAATACTTCTCAAAATTCTTTAAAAAGGTATTTTGGATATTGGAATGAAAAGTATGGTTGATATTTCAAATTTTTTGTACCCAAAGACTCTAGAGGAAGCAGAAAGGATACAAAAAGAATTTTTGAAAAAACTTGTCTTAGTTCCTCTTGATTTTTCTAAGGTGTCTTTGATTGCTGGTGTTGATGTTAGCTATGTTGACGACCAGGCATTAGGAATTGTTGTTGTGATAAATAAGAACTTTGAAATTATTGAAGTAGTGCATGAAAGGCTTAAGGTTACCTTTCCGTATATTCCAGGGTTCCTTGCTTTTCGAGAGGCACCTGTAATTTTAAAATGTTTTGAAAAACTCAAAAATACTCCGGATGTAATCTTGTTTGACGGTCAAGGAATTGCGCACCCTCGAAGGCTTGGAATAGCATCACATGTTGGTATACTCCTGAATATTCCTACAATCGGAGTAGCAAAGACTATATTATATGGGAAGTGTGAAAAACCTTCCTTTGTTGGACAGGCCACCGAACTAAAGGATAGAAACGGAGAAGTCATAGGCTTTTGTTATCTTTCAAAGAAAAATACAAAACCAATAGTAATTTCCCCAGGATATAAAACGGATCTAGAAAGTTCCCTCCATATTGTTAAATCCCTCCTAAATGGTTTTAAACTACCGGAACCTGTAAGACTAGCCCACTACTATTCACAAAAACTGAAAATGTGATTCTCTAACTTATGATCACATGTCAGCCATTCCACAAAGGTTTCTAAGGATGTTTTAAGCTTTCAATAATATAATAACTCTCGATGAGCGATTGAACTACTATCCATCCTTAGAAGGGGAAGTGTGGTTATGAGAAAAGTATTACCGTTGCTCTTTGTTTTGCTCACGTCATTTGTAGTCTTTTCAGCTGCCCAACCGCAGGTGGAAAGTCTTCTAAACACCTTCATTTTGGAAAAGGTACCTTTTGAAATTACAGGAACAGTTAAAGAAGTAGTGTACCGTCCAGGAGGATTTGGATATTTGGTATTAACAACAGATGAGACTGAAGTCAAAGTACCTGTTGCCGGAAAACTCTCATTAGTGGTAAAACCTGATGAAAAAGTAACTGTCAAAGGCTCAAAGATTACGGCTTTCATACCTACTAGTTTGGAAACAAACGGCTATAGACTTGTTTTCAGAAATAGGATCCCGAAAGATGTTCAGTTAACAGAACTTAAAGCCAAAATCAAGAGTATCGAAGTTGGTAGAAACTATGCGAATATTGTAATCCTGGACGAGAATAACAAAGAGTACAAGTTCCCGGCAAATTTCGTTCCATTCTGGAGGAATTTAAAAGAAGGGGATGAAGTTAAAATCTCAGGTTTCAACAGAACATTTGAAATCAAAGAAAGCATAACTGTCGATGGAAAGACGTACACGTTACCTGCTAAAGAACGTTTGACGAATCTTAGTCAACGCACTATTCTGTTTAACCAAAGATTCATGCCGAGACTTTTCAGACATAGACTCTGATGATTAAAGAAAAGAAAAAGCCAGCCTTAATGGCTGGCTTTTTGTATTTTTATCCTTTATCTTGGATAATTATTCTCTACTTCCAAGTTCTCTATCGAGCATGTATAGACCTGTTGGACTGTCTTGGAGCTTTTTGAGTTTTCTAACTATCAAATCTGTTTGAGCCTCTTCTTCAACCTGCTCTTTTATAAACCATGCAAGGAACTGTTCAGTAGCGTAATCTTTCTCTTTCCTTGCGATTTCCAGTATATTGTTGATGCTTTTTGTTATGGATTTCTCGTGTTCATACGCTGCTTCAAATGCTTCTAACGGGCTTTTCCAATTGCTCTTAGGTTTCTCCAAAGCAGGAAGTTCAACCCTTGACCCGCGTTCATAAAGAAAATCATAAATCTTCATTGCGTGTTCTAATTCTTCCTTGGCTTGCATTTTCATCCATTTTGCAAAACCTGGCAAATCTATAGCATCGAAGTATGTTGCCATTGAAAGATATAAATATGCCGAGAAAATCTCTTTACCTACTTGCTCATTTAAAGCTTTAAATACCTTTTCACTCATGCTAAATCCCTCCTTTTATAGTTTTCAAAGTACCTTTTCAATCTCATCATATAATGGCTCTACCCGTGGATCTTCAGTAACCCACGCGTAAATTACTTGTCCGTTTTCAACAACGAAAACAGCCCTCTTAGCAACTGTGTAGTGTGGAATACCGGCAAAGTTCTCATGCACACCACCGTATTGCCGAGCAATCATGCCTCCAAAATCTGAGAGCAAACTAAAATTGAGTCTGTTTTTCTCGGCAAATGCTTTGTTAGTAAACGGGCTGTCAACACTGATTCCAAGCACAGTTGCGTTTAAATTGTTGAATCTTGCTAGCATGTCTCGGAAAGTGCAAAGTTCTTTTTCACAGACACTTGTAAAAGCCCCGGGATAAAAGACCAAAACTACCTTTCCTTGGATCTCCGAGAGTTTTACTCTCTGTAGATTTGTATCAAACAATTCAAAATCTGGAGCTATTGAACCTTTTTGGAGCATAAACTCAACCTCCTCGTGGTAAAAAAATTTGTATCGCCTAAGATATTATACCAAATATAAATTTGTAAGTCAACCAATTTTGAAAAACAAAATCGTTGGCAAGACTGGTGCGTAAATCCAATCGACAGAGATATTGAGCTTGAAAAAGAAAATTACAGTAATTTACAGTAATCTTTCTTTCTTCACTTTAAGTCACTGAAAACTTCAAAGTAACAATTGCAATTTTTTTGAAATGTGTGGTATAATATAACTGAACCCAATATGCAGGGTTAATAGTCTCTCATCACATCCTTTTGATAGTGTTAACTTGTAGTGATGAAAGAGTGTAAGTGTGAAAGAATGCAATTGATATTGCCATTGTGTGTTTTCCAAAGATTCTTCACTACACAAAAGCCTTGAATGTATTTTGCTAAATTCTTCGTATTCTTCAGCCCTCGCTTGAGTCGGAAAAAGTCTTTCAACAATGAAAACTTAGATTCACATTGATTGTTTTTACCGAGCGGTACCACTACGTGATTGATATTTCTGAACAACAGCTTTACTGCACTTTCATATGCACCAAGTCCATCAGTAATAAGTTCAATGTTTCTAGGTTTTGAATTACCAAAGAACTTCTCGAGCAATACTTTGACTTGTCCCATATCACGATACTTTGAGACATGCCAACAAAGAATTAAGTTAGTTTCGTGATCAACTAATAGCCAAACATAGTACTTTTGTTCTTTGAACACAAGAACAGTTTCATCAGCATGAACTGAGAAAACATTTTCGATGGTAAATGTTGGAAAAAGTACAGAGAATAAAGTACACAATTTAATAACCCATTTGTATATGGTGACATGAGATACTTTGATATTAAGAGAATGAGCAAGAGAGCGATAAGACATATTGTGTTTCATATACAAAACGAAAGCCTTTAAGACGAAAAAGATAGGGAAGCGGAAGTATTTAAATTTCTCAGGAATAAGGGTGACTGGTTCGGGGAGGTTAAAAGGTACTCTATCTTTGGTACGACAAGCTCTACAACGGAAGACAACGAAAGAGCGACGGACTTTGTAAATTTGCATAGATTTACCACAAGAAGTGCATTTGGGATAAGGGAAAGAGAAGTTTTTGCGTTTGTGAGAATGGGAGAGTTTGAAAGAATGATGGCAGAGTTTGCAAAGGAATTGTTGGTTACCGTATTTGTCATGACCGTTTTTGTATAAGCTGGTGGAACCGCATTTTGGACAAGAGAGCGTTGAGTTGTTCATATCGGGATACCTCCTTTGTCGAGAGTTGGTTGGGGGGTGTCCCCTCTTTATAAGGATAATGCGGTTTTTGGAAAGTTTCAATACTTTTAGTTAACATTATCATCCTTTTGAAGGGGGGATTTTTGTGAAGAAGGTACTGGTAGCATTGCTGAGTGTTCTCCTCGCGGCAGTTCTCCTTGCGTTTGATCCCACGGTTTACGTGTCGGCAACCATAGGCGAACCGGACACTCTCGATCCACATCTGGCTTATGACACAGCAAGTGGCGAGGTTATTTACAACGTCTACGAAAACCTTATTCAGTACAAAGGCAGAAGTGTTAGTGAATTCGAACCAAAGTTAGCAACAGAGGTTCCAACGGTTAAGAACGGTCTTATAAAAGACGGTGGTAAGACCTACATCTTCCCAATAAGGAAAGGGGTAAAGTTCCACAACGGAAACCCATTGACACCAGAAGATGTTGAATACTCATTTGAACGCGGTCTTCTCTATGACCCAGAAGGCGGTCCAATGTGGATGCTTTGGTATGCAATCTTTGGCGTCCACTCAAGAGATGAAGCTCTCGAAGAGTTTGTTGGGAAACCAGTTAGTGAAATATACGATAAAAACGGCGAGCCAAAACCGGAATATAAACAAAAACTGATAGACTTCTACAAACAAGTTGTCGACCCAGCGATAGAAGTTCAGGGAGACAACGTTGTTATCAAGCTCAAGAGACCATACGGTCCATTCCTCAATATCATCGCACAAAGTGCAAACTGGGCAGCAATCCTTGACAAAGAAACATGTGTTAAACTTGGTCTTTGGGATGGAAAACCAGATACATGGTGGAAATACAAGGATATGCAAAAAGAAAAATCACCACTATATGCATGGGCAATGGGTACTGGACCTTTCAAATTTGTGGAATGGGACAGAAAACAACAAAAAGTTACGCTTGTTGCTAATGAAAACTACTGGAGAGAACCTCCAAAACTAAAGAAAGTAATAATCTGGGGCATCGACGAATGGTCAACAAGAAAAGCAATGCTTGAGAAAGGTGACGCAGATTCTATAGCAGTGGTTCTTGAATACCTCGACCAACTTAGAGGTAACAAGGATATTCAGATTATCGAAAACATTCCGACACTCTCTGTAACAGTTGTTGGTTTCAACTGGTCTATCAACCCATCAAGTAAGTATGTTGGAAGTGGAAAACTGGATGGTAACGGAATACCTCTTGACTTCTTCAGCGACGTATATGCCAGAAAAGCTGTTGCAGCAGCTATTAACTACGATGCACTCATTAGGGATGTTCTAAAAGGTTTTGGTAAGAGAATTCCAACGGCGTTGCCAGAAGGATTACTTGGATTTGACCCAACTCTGCCACTTTACAAATTTAATTTGAACGAAGTGCGCGCAAATCTCCAGAAAGCTTGGAATGGAGAAGTATTGAAGAAAGGAATCAAGTTCAGTGTTGCTTACAACCAGGGTAACGTTGCAAGACAAAGAATTGCAGAAATGATAAAGATGTACATGGAAATGGCAGCACCTGGAAAAGTTAAGATAGATGTTCAACCACTCCAATGGCCAACATTCCTTGATGCAACAAAGCGTGGAGAACTTCCAGTGTTTATACTTGGCTGGGTTGCTGACTTCCCAGACCCAGACAATTTCATATTTACCTACTACCACAGCAAAGGCGATTACTCGACCAGACAAGGTAAGAAATTCCAGGAATTCGTAAGCACTCCAAGAAAAGAACTTGGCGGTAAGAGCCTTGACCAGCTCATCGAACAAGCCGCAGCAGAAACAGATCCAGCAGTTAGGGCAAAACTTTACTTGCAGATTCAAAAGTTCGTTGTTGACAACTGTATTAGTGTTCCAGTTTACCAACCAGTTGGTGTTCGAGTCCAAAGAACGTGGGTAAAAGGTTGGTATGACAACCCAATGAGACCTGGTCACGATTTCTACATACTTTACAAAGAAAAGTAATAGTTTTCATTAGTTTAAAAGGGTCGCCTTGCAAGGCGACCCTTTCTTTTTGTGTGCCCGGCATGAGCGACAGCTTGGCGGTAAAAGTTTTGCTATGGGCTTGGTAGTGGGAACGTAAATGTGGCAAGTAAATGGGATGAAGGCTATCGTTCTTACCCCAGGACGGATACACCTATTGGTAAACTAATCAGTAATTAGTAGCTGAACCGTCAGAAATCAGCAAAGCTCAGTAGCCGAAAGGTGATGGAAAGCAGAGAACCGAAAAGGGCTACGTTGGAGAAAGAGAGGTGGAACCCGGGCATAACCAAGCAGTTTTAATGCCATCAACGACAGTTCCAGAATCACAAGCCAGTGTGCAGTAGCGCAAATCAACTAAGAAACCACCATATATCGCACGGTGCGTACGGTGGTGTGAGAGAGGACGTTGGGCAAATTACCTAATTACCCAGCTTCTACTCGATTATTTACATTATCTTAGCCCTTTTGCCTTGGTAAGTATCTTTTTCTATCAATCTATTTTCTATCAAGTTAACGATCTCGGTTTTTGTCCTTCCCCAATTTCCAAAAAGTGTACCAGTTAAGGGTGGGTCTGCAACAAGTCTATGAATAACTATCCGTGGCGATAGATTCTCAAGGAAAGCAACTGCTCGCTCCACGTATTCTTCAAGAGTTCCTAACTGTAATTTTCCTGCTTTAAACATCTCACCGAACATGGAGCCTTCGACAACATACAACGAATGAAGTTTCACACCATCCACTCCAAGTGCGGAAATTATCTTTGCGCTTTCTACAACATCTAATGTATTATCTCCTGGCAAATTCAAAATTACGTGCGATACAACTTCAAATTCATATTTTTTCAGAAGATTCACAGCGTAAATGTATTCTCCCAACGTGTGTCCTCTGTTTATCTTAACCAAAGTATGATAATTTGCAGTTTGCAAACCTACATCAAAAGAGACCTGAATACCGTAACCTTTCCTTATCTCGTCAACCATCTTTAAAATTTCTTCGTTTATGCAGTCTGGTCTTGTTGCGATATCAAGTTGAACAACATCTTCATCTATCGCTTCTGTATAGGTCTGTCTCAAGACGTCTAAGGGGGCGTAAGTGTTTGTATAGTTTTGAAAATACGCAATGAATTTTCTAATACCTTTTTTTCGGTACTTCTGCTTCATTTTCTCTAACTGTTCTTTAACACTTAATCCTGCAAAAGTGCTAAAACCACTACCCGTTTCATCGCAGAAAAAACAACCTGGTCTTCCATTTTCTCTATTTGGACACGTGAAACCTGCGTTAAGCGGTAATCTTTGTACCTTTTCCCCAAACTTCTTTTTTAATTCAACGCTTAGCTTTCTGTACCTGTAACCATCCTCGAGAAAGTCGAAAATTTTTCCAACACCTCCTCAACGTCAACCGTCGGATATGAGCCATTAATATAGACGAATCTACCATTTACCATTGTTGCATAAACCCTATCGGTGTAAGCGTGAATGAGGTTCTTCAAAAAGTTATCGATTGGTTGTAACTGGATGTGTGAGGCTTCGAAAATCGCAAAATCGGCAGGGTTCCCCACTTCGATTGTCCCACCAGTTAAACGGAGCGCTAAATAACCGTTCCTTGTTATAGCGTTGAATGCCTCTTCAACTTTGAAATTCTCGGGTGAATAACTCTTCTGAGCTAAAACAGAAATCCTTAAATCGGAAAGTAAATTTTGTGAGTTATTGCTTGCAGGTCCGTCTGTTCCAATTGTAATTTTAATTCCATTCTTGAGCATCTCAGTGACAGGTGGTATTCCGTTTCCAAGTTTCATATTGCTTACTGTGTTTATTGACGGATATGAGCCTTCAAGCAAAGGTATATCTTCACGTTTTAACTGTGTGCAATGGACGGGAATGAAGTGTACTTTGTGGAATCCTATGTCCATGATTTCCCTGGGAGTATACATTTCGTATTCCCATGCATTTTCAAAAAAATGCATCGTTACTGGAATATCTTCTGTTTTTGCGATATCTACAATCTTTGAAAGATAACTTTTAGAACAGCTGTAAGGAGCATGTGGACCAAGTCCAATGTAGATTCTATCCTCATATTCATTCCACTTTCTGAATAATTTCAAATTTTCTTCAAGTCTACCGTTGTCATCCCCACCAGTGTCAACAAGCCCTCTGGTCAGCAATGCCTTCAAACCAAAATCAGCCACAGCTTTTGCTACCATATCTTCATGGAAATACATATCGCAAAAGGCAACAACACCATGCGCCGCCATTTCCATCATAGAGACTAGCGAACCGTAATAAACGGCTTCGGGCGTGAGTCTTTCTTCAGCTGGAAGTATTTTACCAAAGAGCCACTCTTTGAACGGAAGGTCTTCCGCATATCCTCTGAGTAAAGACATAGCAACATGGGTGTGAGTGTTAACAAAACCAGGAGTAATTATCTTCCCTGTTAGGTCAATGACATCTTCATTATCTAATGGAACCAAGTTTTCAGATATTTCTTTTATCATTCCGTTCTCTATTCTGATATCACAATTTCTAAGTTCTAATCCAATAAGAGCTTTACCATTCTTCAAAAGCATTAAAAAACAACCCTTTCTGCATCAATCCATAGATGCTCTAGGTCGTAGAACTCTCGTGCACTTTTGGTGAATATGTGGACCACGATATCGCCGGCATCAATAAGAATCCAATCGTAACCTTCTCCTCGGTCGTAATAGATAATTTCTTTACCTTTTTCATTGAAGAACTCAACAACCTCATCTCTAAGGCTTTTCATATGTATATTACTGTTCGCCGTGCAAATAACAAAATAATCGGTTAAGAGTCTTGTTTTACTCATGTTAAGCACAACGGGTTCAATTGCTTCTTTCTTTTCGAGTAACACAAGTAGATCTTTGATTAAGCTAATTTCACTTTTTTCTTGGCTCACCAACACTTAAGCACCTCCTATCGTTAGTTCTTCGCTTATCTTTCCATTCAGTAGATAATCACGAACATACCCAACCAGATAAAATGAACCAGTCACAAATTTAACATCTGCGTCTGTTTCTTTTAGCAAGTTGACAGCCTTGATATAATCTGGTTCAAGAATAACATTTGAGTTATATCTCTTCGCAATTTCATAAGTTTCAGCTACTTTCTCGGCCCTTTTCGAGGGTGGCTTTGTCACTATTAACAAATCGAATTTCGGAGCAATTACTTTTAGCACACCCTCTTTATCTTTGTCATCTACTATACCAAAAACTGAAGCTCTTCTTTTTCCAGGGAAGTATAAATCTAGATTTTCGGCGAATTTTTCGGCCGCTTGTGGATTATGCGAACCATCTAATACTACTCCGTTCACCATTTCAAATCTGCCGGGTATAAATGCTTCTTCAAATGCTTTTTTTACAGCTTTTTCATTAATTCTGTGCGTAACTTCAAAAGCTTTTAATGCCAGTCCAACGTTGTATAGCTGGTGCTTTCCATTCAACCGAACTTTTATACCTTTGATGGTTGTATCACCGTAGTAATCATAGACATTTTCGTTAAACGAAAACTGAACAGGTTCCACATAGAAATCTTTCCCGTATTCGTATACTTTAGAATTTTTCTGTTTGGCAATTTGCCTTATTACTTCTAATGCCGAATCTGCCATTAAACCAACGACGACAGGCTTCTTTTCTTTTATGATTCCGGCTTTTTCAAAGGCAATTTGCTCAACAGTATTACCGAGAACGTTCGTATGTTCTAAAGAGACGGTGCAAATTACGGAAATTTCTGGTATTATAACGTTCGTTGAATCAAACCTTCCTCCCAATCCAACTTCAACACTTCCGTATTCTGCGTTCTTTTTTTTCGTTATGTAAAAATACATCGCAGTCATATACTCAAAGAAACTCGGAGAGAATTCTTCACCAAGTTTATCCATCTCTTCCGCATGTTTTTTGACCTCAAATGCTGCTTCCACAAATTCTTCTTGACTTATATTCTGTGTGTTGTAATGGAACCGCTCCAGGATTGTTGATAAGTGTGGTGAGTAAAATCCCGTTACATTATGCCCATGGTGATATGTCAAGTATTCAAGAAAAGTTGTAACACTCCCTTTTCCATTTGAACCAGTCACATGGAAATATTTAACTCCAGAATGGGGGTTACCCATTCTGGAGAGGAGATTTTCTATTCTGAACAAACCAAGCTTCATTGTGTTGTAAGGGCGTGTGAAGTATAGATATTTTAGAGTGTCTAAAAATGTTGCGGAAATCATCCCTGAGCCTCCAAGTCGGAAATTATCAATTCAATTCTATTTATCTGTTCTAAGAATGTCCTTTGCTTTTCTTTTGTTTCTTCGACGATATCCTCAGGAGCATTCTTAAGGAAGTTTTCATCTTCCAGTTTCTTTGCAAATTTTTCTAAATCTGCCTTTAGTTTTTCAACCTTTTTCTTGAGCCTTTGAACTTCCGCATTCACATCGATAAGTTCTCCAAGAGAAACGTAAGCTTCTAAGTTTAATGACACGTAAGCTGTTGCACAAAGCTTTGGCCTTGATTCTGTAAACTGAATGTTTGAAACATTGCCAAGGAATCTTATATATTCTTGCTCTTCTTCATTTAGCATTCCTTTGATAAAGAGATCTACTTTTGTTGATTGCGGAACATTTACTTCGGCTCTAACATTTCTGACGCCTCTAATGAGAGCCATTATTTCTTCGAATCTCTTCTCGGCAGTTTCGTCAACATATTCCTCTGCTACCTTTGGCCAGGGAGCAACAACTATTGATTCACCAGCAGTTGGAAGTTTTGTCCACAATTCCTCCGTCAAGAACGGCATAAATGGATGCAACAGTCTTAAGCTCATATCGAGTACGTAAACAAGCACGTTTTGTACAATTTTCTTGTCCTCAGATTTAAGCCTATTCTTTACAGCCTCGATATACCAGTCGCAGAGTTCATCCCAGAAGAAGTTATAAATTTCTCCCGCCGCTATATTGAAATCATAGTTATCAAGTGCCTCTGTCACTTTTTTAATCGTTTTCTGTAGCCTCGAGAGAATCCATTTATCTGACAATTTCAGGTGCTCTTTCTGAATTTCCATCTTTTCAAAGTCATCAAGGTTCATGAATACGAATCGAGAGGCGTTCCATATCTTATTAGCAAATTTCTTGTATGTATCAAAGAATCGTACATCAAGTTTTAGGTCCCTTCCTTGTGCGGCAAGGATAGCAAGTGTAAACCTCATAGGATCGGCACCATATTCATCAATAACTTCGAGCGGATCGATTCCGTTTCCAAGAGACTTGCTCATCTTTCTACCGTATTTATCTCTTACAAGTTGGTGTATATACACTTCACTGAACGGTTTTTCCTTCATGAATTCATAGCCCATCATTATCATTCTTGCAACCCAGAAGAAGATAATGTCAAAACCTGTGACTAAAACATCGGTTGGATAGTATCGTTTCAAGTCTTCTGTCTCCTCAGGCCAGCCCATTGTACTAAATGGCCAAAGTGCTGAGCTGAACCACGTGTCAAGTACATCTTCGTCTTGTCTTAGATTTGCGCTACCACATTTTTCACAAACCTTCGGTTCATCTTCTGAAACGTTGTAATGTCCACAATCTTGACATTGCCAGACAGGAATCCTGTGTCCCCACCAAAGTTGCCTGCTTATACACCAATCTCTGATTTCATACATCCAATTTAGATAAACTTTCTTCCATCTTTCAGGAATGAATCTGACTTCGTCATTTTCAACAGCTTCTATCGCTCTCTTTGCCAGTGGTTTCATACTCACAAACCATTGGTCCATCAACCTTGGTTCTACAACAGTGTCACATCTGTAACAGTGTCCGACTGAGTGTTTAATCTTTTCAATTTTTACAAGGTATCCCTGTGCTTCCAACTCAGCAATGACCGCCTTCCTTGCTTCAGATGCGGTTAATCCCTTGAATTTACCACCATTTTCGTTGATAACAATATTTTCGTCGAATATATCAACAAACGGCAAGTTATGCCTTTGACCTATGAGATAGTCGTTTGGATCGTGCGCTGGTGTTACCTTCAGTGCACCAGTCCCAAACGATGGGTCAACGTAATTATCGGCTATGATTGGTAACTCTCTTCCAACTAACGGCAATATCGCAGTCTTTCCTACGTAATTTTTGTATCTCTCATCTGACGGATGAACTGCAACAGCGGTATCACCAAGCATAGTTTCAGGTCTTGTGGTAGCTATCACCAAATAATCCTCTTCGCCTTTGATTGGATATTTGATATAGTAAAGAGCTCCCTCTTCCTCGTGATATTCCACTTCCTCATCTGAAAGCACTGTTCCACATCTGTGACACCAATTAACTATGTACTTACCTTTATAGATTAAACCCTTCTTATATAACTCTACAAAAACCTTTCTGACTGCCTTGGACAAACCTTCATCTAGCGTGAAACGTTCACGAGTCCAGTCAACGGACGCACCAATTGACATTATTTGCTTTTTTATCTCTTCTCTGTATTTATTTGCCCAATCCCATACAATCCTTAAGAACTCTTCTCGAGTAAAGTCTCTCCTACTTTTGCCCTGAGTAGCAATGTATTTCTCAACAGCTGTTTGCGTTGCAATACCTGCGTGGTCTTCACCAGGAAGCCATAGTACGTCGAAACCTTGCATGCGCTTGTAACGACTTAAAATATCTTGAATAGTGATATTAAGGGCATGTCCCATGTGAATTCTGCCCGTGATATTTGGCGGTGGAATAACAATTGAGTACTTTGGACCACTCCCCTTTGGCGTAAAATAACCTTTTTCAAGCCACTTTTTGTACCACTTCATCTCAATATTTGTTGGGTCATATCGCGTTCCTATCTCCATCCTTGACACCTCCGATAGCACTTATTTCTATGTCACAATCTATCTGTATTCTCTCTGAACCGTAGGTTAACAGAAGGTAGTGCAAAGAATCCTTTATTCTATTAGAAATCTTCATGACCTCATTTTCTCCTACCCCGTGGAGAACTATACAAAAATCGTTCCCTTCAAGTTTGCAAACAAAATCCTTGGGTATCCTCACACTGTGTTTTATAACAGAAGAAACTCTAGAGAGCACAAAATTTCTTAAATCTTCGGTGCTAGCTTGAAATTTCAGTGTGATGTGCAAAACATAAAATTTTTCATTGCTTTGCCTAAGTTCTTCAAATACGTTTTTTACGAACTCCTGATTTGGAAGTCTCGTAATTGGATCAACCCATTCGCCTGTTAATAACTTGTGAATACCCTTCATCCGAATACCTCCCACTTTCCTGTTTAAATTATTTTACCACATTTGTCATATTGTGAGAATATGGCATGTGTGATAGAATAAGTAACGAAATTTAAATTGTTCGCATGACAAACTTTTAAATGACTAAAAGTGATAAACAAGAACCTAGAAAGGAGTGTAAAAATTTTATGGGGTTTAATTTAATGTCGCTACTTTCAATATTTTCACACTTCTTTTTAGACTTTTACGTTTCTTTCTTCAATCCCTTGGGACCGTTCATTATCCAGAAATTTCCAATAGAAATTCGCATACTTACCTCTTTTTTGGCATTATCATCAGCGATAGCTAGCCTTTTGCAGATATTCTTTGGATTCTTTTTTGACAGAGTCAAATACACCAAGAGTTTGCTCTTTACAATGTATGTTTTGGAAGCGATAGGTGTATCACTGATAGGTATTTCCACAAACTTTTGGATGTTCATATCCGCGGTTTTTGTTGTTAGAATTGCAAACTCTGCCTTTCATCCTTTAGGTGCTTCTATGGCTGGCGAGGTTGGTGGTCGGAGTGTTGCATTCTTCTCTATTGCAGGAACAATTGGTGCTGCACTCGGACCTGTTTTTATATCCCTTTATGTATCACATTTTCCGATAGAATCACTTTGGGTTGTATCACTACCGGCATTTATTTTAGCCAGTTTCTTACTCAGACTTAATATTCCAAACAGGACTGTGCACAACTCAAAATTCGACTTAAGAGAGGTTGCAAAACTATTGCCCATACTATTAGTTGTCACGGTTCGAAGTTTTCTCATGTCTGTTGTCCACGCTTATACACCTATATACGTCACAAAAATACGCTCTTATTCGATTTCTCTCTCAGGTTTGTTAATAACAAGTGGAATGATTGCAGGCGTCTTTGCAAACTACCTCGGAGTTATTTTAATGGAGAAAATAGGTGCGAAGAAACAAGATTTAGCAGCATTTATAGGTATGGGGTTAGCGATATGCTGGTTAATATCCAGTAAAAGTGTTTTACCAATTTTCATTTCCTTTGTCCTTTTTGACTTTTTTGGATTTTTGCTCATGTCAGCAAATGTTGTTCAAGCACAGAAAATATTACCGAATAGGAAAGCCTTAGCATCATCTGTTGCTATGGGGTTTGCATGGTCATTGGGGGATTTCATAGCAACTGGTTATAATTCTGTATTCGGCAACGATGTGGTTTTATCATTAGGGCTTGCTATACCCGTAGCTTTTGTAGCGTCGATATATTTCGGGATCGTCCAAAAATTTGATACAAAATAATCTGTGTGTTAAAATTGGGTAAGAATGACTTAGACACGATAAAGCAGGAGGAAGATGGTTATGACTGATAAAGACTTTTACAAAAAAAGTGAAAAAGTTGAGCAACTTTACACAGTTTACATAGAAAGGTACGCTTACGGAGGGTACGGTATTGGAAAACTGCCCGGTGGTAAATTGGTTTTTGTTGAGGGGACATATCCGGGTGATTTGGCTGAAATAGAAGTCGTGCAAGAAAAATCTGATGTGGCTTTTGGAAGGTTGAAAACTTTACTTGAAAAGTCAGAGTTTCGAAGAACACCTAGGTGTAAATATTACGGTATTTGTGGCGGATGTCAGATGATGGACGTCAAGTACGAAAAGCAACTTGAATTAAAGACCCTGGTTGTAAAGGAACAGTTGAAACGGATAGGAAAGATTGATGTCGATGTAAATCCAACTATTCCAAGTGATTTAGAATTCGGATACAGGAATAAAATGGAATTTGCGTTTTTTTACAGCAATACTGAAGGAGTTATACTGGGATTGAAAATGAGAAATAGCAACAAGGTAATAAATATAAAGGAATGTCCTATTTCGCCTTCTTCATTTAACAAGGTGCTCGAAGTCGCGCCTGAAATTGTTGAATTGAGCAAAGCTAAGATTTACAATCCGAGAACGGGTTCTGGTATGCTTAAGCATTTGGTTATGAGGTATTCCCATTCAAATAATCAAACTATGGCAATATTCGTAACAAAAACCGAAAGGTTTGATGAGGCAAAATTTATACGTGCTGAACTACTTAGAAGAGTTCCACAAGTAAACTCTATTATCCATGTTATGAACTCTTCCGACAGCGTAGTTTTAAGAGGACCGTATAAAACACTTTATGGTTCAGGCGTTTTGGAAGTGGAGATGGATTATGAAAAATTCCAAATTCCACCAACTGCTTTCTTCCAAAATAATTACCATATAGCAGCTAAGATGATAGAATACGTTATTAAGCAACTTGACCTAAAAGGAAACGAAAAGGTCTTAGATTTATACGCAGGAGTAGGAACGTTTACAATGAGGTTGGCGATGCTTTCGAAATATGTTGTCGCTGTTGAAAGTTCGCATATAGCGGTCAAAGCAGGGAGAGCAAACGCCAATATAAACAACTTGAGAAATGTAAAATATGAAGAAACAGATGTTGAGGAATTCATTCGTTCTTACGATGATAAAGCAAATGTAATCGTGCTCGACCCTCCAAGAGGAGGCGCAGGAAAGTCCGTATGTGAACATATAATAAGAGTTAAACCCGAGAAAATCGCATATATTTCTTGCGATCCATCAACACTTGCAAGGGACTTGGCCGTTTTGAAAGAACACTACAACATACTAGCCGTTCAACCATTTGACATGTTTCCTCAAACGTATCATGTTGAGACGGTGGTATTGATGTCAAGGGTATAAAAATAAGGTGTATTTAAAACATTGATAAATCAAGGGTTTCCAAGTGTAGTTAGTTTTTCTAGATTATTTTCTAGAGCTGATAATGCTGGGAAACCCTTATTTTTAGTGGTTGAGGAAACATATCAAAGACTAAAATTGCCATAGGGTTGAGTTGACAGATTAGATGGATTGGTAGGGTTGTGGAGATAGGATAGATGTGATAAGATATTTTAAATAGCCTACATATCATAAATAATGTTTTGCTATATGTTGAATAGTCAGTGTGTACGTTTATAAAATTTTAAGGCTTTATTTTATATGAATTGGAAGTGGGGATCAGCATGTTTAAAAAAATAAATAATTTCTTGAATTGTTTAATTGGTTCATTTATCGGTGTGTTTATTGCTCATAGTATATATACATATTTTGATTTTAGAAATAATCCAGGTTTATATGAGATTCAATCGACACCTTGGCACATGAGTATTCAAGTATATGGGTGGGGTACTGCTGTAATAATATTTATTGCTATTATTCTTAAGTTATTAATAAAAAAGAAAATGAAAGAAATTAATAATACTTTTTATGTTGATTGTTTATAAAAAATATTAATTTGGAGGTAGAACATGTCTAAAAACCCAAAAGTTCATTTTATACCACCTAAACCTCCAAAACGAGAGAAAAGAGTAGGTATTTACTGCCGGGTCAGTAGTAATAGTTTTGAACAATTGAAAAGCCTTACTGCTCAAGTATCTGCCCTTACAAGGGTAACTGCGGCCACGCCTCAATGGTTACTTGTTGATGTTTATATGGATATTGCCTCTGGGAAAACCGGTTCTTCTCGCAAAGAGTTCTCTCGTATGCTTGAAGATTGCAACTCCCATAATCTAGATATAATACTCACTAAGAGTATTAGCCGATTTGGTAGAGATACAGTGGATACACTTGAAGCATTAAATCAACTAAAAACGTTAGGAGTTCGTGTAATATTTGAGCAAGAAGATCTAGATACTGCAAATACAGATAGTGACCTTATGATATCTATCATCGAAGCTATTGCACAGGCGGAAAATGAATCTAGAAGTGATAATATAAAATGGGGTATTAAACAAAGAGCGGCACAAGGCACTTCAAAGCTGTATAACCGTAAATGTTATGGCTATAAAAATGATGTTGATGGCAGTCTTATTATAGATGATGAAGAGGCTAAAAATGTACAGCTAATATTTGATTTTTACCTTCAAGGCAAAAGTATTATAGGAATAATTGAAGAGTTAGAAAAGCTTGGTATTAAATCCCCAACTGGAAAAGATAAGTGGAGTAAAAGGACAATTGATGTAATGTTAAGTAATGAAAAATATATAGGAATAGTTCGACTATTAAATTCAGGGAAGTACGAAGCTCATTATATTTCTGAAGATAATAATCCTTCTATTATAAGTGATGAACAGTTTAAGGCAGTACAGATTGAGAAGGCAAATAGAAGTAATGTTATAAAGGGTGAAGATGGCAACCAGAGAAAAAATAAAAAGTACAGTTCTAAGAGAAAATAGCAAATTTGGATTTATGGAGGTTATTTGGATTGAAAAAAATGAAAAATAATAATAAATCAAAAAGAATCATCATAATTACAATTCTAATCTTATTGGCTGTTTTTGGAGCTATAACCGTCTGGGGTAATCTTACAGTAGGCACCACTCGTTATAAGATAACTTTGGAGCGTTTGCCAGTTGCATTTGAAGGATATAAGATTGCACAGATTGCAGATTTGCATAATTCAGAATTTGGAGAGGATAATTCGAAAACAATTAAAATCTTGAAAGAGGAGAATCCTGATATCATTGTTATTACTGGTGATCTGGTAGATTCAAATCACATGGACATAGACATTGCAATAAAGTTTATTCAACAGGCGGTAAAAATTTCTCCGTGCTATTATGTGACAGGCAACCATGAGGCATGGATTGGAGATATCTACTATGAACTGGAAGAACAATTGCTCGACGCAGGTGTCACTGTATTACGTGATGAGGTGATTACAATATCGAATGATAAAGACAGCATTCAACTGATTGGTTTGGACGATCCTGATTTTTCAGATCAGGCTCCTTACCTTCAAGAGAGCATGCTAGAGGCTAAACTTTACAATATGAATTTAAAAGATGGGTTCAAGATTTTATTGTCGCACAGACCAGAATTCTTTGGAGTATATGTAAAAAATGACATTGATTTAGTTCTCAGTGGTCATGCACATGGCGGGCAGTTCAGAATTCCTTTTATAGGGGGCGTTATTGCTCCAAATCAGGGGTTTTTCCCAAAATATGATGCAGGAGAATATCATGAAGCCAATACTACGATGATTGTCAGTCGTGGTATTGGAAACAGCATAATTCCTGTAAGAATTAATAACAGGCCAGAAGTGGTTATTGTCCAATTATATTCTCAATGATAAAACCTAGCTTACAGGGTCTTTTGAAGCATAAAAACAAAATAGCCTACTTTCTTAAAGGTAAGCATAGATGACATAGAAAAGAAAAACGACGAGTAAACATTGATAAATAAAGATATCTTACGATTTATTGACTTATTCCATAAATAGCCTAAGTATTTCACGTTGAGTGCGTCACATTGATGTCAAAGGTTGAGAAATAAAAAACTGAAAAGCTTGTAAATAAAGGGTTTCCAGACATTTAGTTTTTCTCGAGGCCGATGCCGGATGTGGCAATGTCAGGAAACCCTTATTTTTGTTGCTTGAGGGAACATATCAACCGTCCCGAAAATTAATAGTTGAGTTACCAGATTAGATAACCGCCTTTTTTACAGGGGGTTGAGGATACAGGATGGATGTATAATTTAATCTTCTCGCTCAGCATCCGTATCAAAAATTCTATCAAGTTCCTCGTTTGATGTAATGCCACGAACTTTATTTCTAACAGCTACTTTTGCCATATCAAGTCTATAGAAATGTTCACGACCGTCTAATCCTTTCTTTTGCCGGATAAGTTGAATTCTTCCAAATTTATCCCAATGTTTCTCTGCGAATTTTGCTAGGCCAACTGCCTTGGGATAATTGTCCTTACGGCTGGGGTCGTGTGGTTCTAGAATATCAAAAATGTAACCTTGTGCATCAGCTCTCACTACCACTAAATCAGGAAACATAGAAGTGATAACACCGCCGACCTCATATGGGATTTCAAGTGACCACTTTTTACGATCAAGATTACGTAACCAGCAAACGGCACCGTTTTTTAGTTCTTCTTCAATAACTCCCTTTTCCCATGGGTTTAGTGATGCTTGGAATGTTCCATCCTCAGAACAATAGAGGTGTCGATCAATTTTTATACTGTTATCTGAAACTGAAAAATCGATTGAATCTGGCAATACCCAAGGAATAGCTATTGGTTGAGCGGAAGCATTTATTAATCTTTCATAGATGTTTTTTCGAGCCTCATTTAATCTTGCAATAGAGCGTTTATTATTCTCATATAGACTAATAAATTTCTCTTCTGCAAAGGCGTTTATTCGCTCCATAGCAGCAGTATCACTTGTAAGCACAATGACTTCAATCTTTACTTCAATATGGTCTCGGGTACTGTGGCGAATCCAATACTCCTTATGTAAGCCTTCTCCCAATATCCTTCCAGCTTGTTCAAAATGTCGAGAAATGTCAAATTCGGTAACAGTCATGGTTTGTGTAGCTTCATCAAATGAATAAGCATTTTCTCCATAGTCAAATGTTAGCGTATTAAGAGCAAATCCAGTGATTGAAGCAACTCGACCATCAAAGTCACCACTTACTTTTATGCGAGCAATTTCTTCGTCCATTTTTGATAAAACTGCATTTTTAACGGCTTTTTGTGCTTCCAAATCAATACCATCCATTGTTAATGCTCTAGAAAGCTGTATTAATAACTTAAGGCGGTGCTTGCTTGCGGGATGAATCCAGGCGGTATGTAATGAGCTTATCCATTGAATCAAACACATCAGAATAAGCGAGGTTGCGCCCGAGTGTTATAAGCTCTTTATTTGTACCAGTTTCAGTGGGCATAACCGATTCACTATCATGTAGAGCATTAACAACATTTTTTACTGTATCTTTATCAAAGTATGGAAGAAACAGACTTACATTATTAAGTTCAGCATCGGAGGCAATTCTTCTTGCCAAAGGAGTGCGAATCATACGCCCCAAAAGCTGTGCTATGTAGGTATAGTCCTGCTCGCTACGAAATGACATCATTGTTTCAGCACGAGGACAGTCCCAACCTGTGGAAAGGTTCATTTTGAAGAACACAACCTTCACATTTTCTTCGTCTTCGATTCTAGAAGCTTCAATTTGATGAATTTCAACGTCACGCACTTTGATCGTACCATAATCATTAAAGGTATGTACCACTTCACCGGGCAATAACTTGCGTCCCATTGCCTCTTCCAACAAATCGATGCAAATCCCTAAATCGGTACGGGTTATTTCTCGTTCATTACCATCCTCAACTTGGACGACAAGGATAGGGTTTACCATTTTCTCATTTTCACGTTCACAGTAAGCTTTCCAGTGAGCACATTTATTAAGCCAATTTTCGACTGCACCTTTGAACATTGTCATATCGGCACCAAGTTGGATATCTGGGTAATGAATAATGATTCTGTCCTTTAAAAGCCCCGATTCACGTACTTGTTCAGGTGGAACAATAACTTTTTGTACTGTCGAAGTAGTCCCAGCAATTAAGTTATCAAATCTCTGGGGTGTTGCGGTCACGCCGATAACTAAAGGCATAATACAAAGTCCGTCTTCTTCGCTACCTTTGATGAATTTTTGCATGATGGATTGTGCTTTATTTTCTGCTTGAGCAGAGGTATAAGTCCCTCTATGTGCTTCATCAATGACCACATAGAACTGTTTGGGAATGCGTTTAGCTGTATTTGTGAGTGTTTCCCAAATTGTATATTGCCTTGTATCGGACTTAGTTGTTAATAACTTGTCAGAACCGAGTTTTTGTGTGTTAATAAAATAAATACGTCCACCCTCCAAATACTCGGCATCAAAGTTTGAATCTACAGTTACTAAGTCCCGTACACGAATTTTGTCTGATTTGCTTTCAATTTTTAATCGCGTTTGCTCGTTAAGTTCCGGCGAATCGGAAAGCCAAACAAACACTGAATTCGGATCGCCGATATTATCTGAACCTCCATATAGGATTTCTTCAAAAAGTGCAGTCATAATTATAGTTTTTCCAGAACCCGTAGGTGCGGAAAACGATATTACCTGAGGGTCTTTTTCGCTCCACATTAAATGAGCTTTATTAATTTTCTCATGCAATTCTGCAAGAGCCGTTTCCTGAAATGGAAATAAAGTAACTCTCATTTATGAATCCCTCCTACTTCCCAACACAAAGTTATCAATGTAATCGCGGTATAGTTGGTATGTATTTTTTATTTTTATGCCATCAGTCATTTCGCGGAAAGCTTCCTCCGAGTTTGTTACAAAATATACCACTTTAATATTATTTACTTCTGAAATCTTTTTTGCAAACTCGGCATATTTTGTTTCATCAACCAGAACTGCAAAGCCGTTTTGAGGAAGAATTAACATATCTGGTTCTTCATCGCTGTTTATTTCTGGCCTCCGGCCGATAGCACCGGATTTTAGCCAAAGCAATGGTAATATTTCGCGGAATTGTTGACCTAGTGATACGCTGTTTTTATCTAAAAAACCTAGTTTAAAATACTCAACATTTGCAGGAAAACCATCGCTCATGGGACGTTTAACTTGCAATGTTACATTCATTGGACCGAGCAAGTTTGATACCCGTGCTTTAATTTCCTTGAAAGTGGCAGCAGATTTTACCACTATATAAAAGTCTGTGATGTGGTCTTGATCTTCTAAAGCTTCCAGCCATTCATTAACAGCATTTACATCAAACAAGATCGTCGCCGAATGTTTATCCGAAACAATGAATTTACTATCTGCTTTGACTAATGATTGTGGTAATTGCGACTTTCCATCCTTACCGCGTAGCAAAGAAACAAGCTGCTTTTTTGCATTAGTTGTTAGTTCCGTAGGATTCTCAATAAAGCCAAGCTGATAGAATGAACGCTCTACCTCTTTTGATACTGTTTGGTTTGTGTAATACTCTCCTGATAGGATAGTGCCATCATCACGTTTTCCAAGGATACTATATTTTATCCTAGGCCAAGTAACCGAGCGACATATACCATGTTTTTCCCATTCTGGGTCGCCAGGTTGATATCCTTGTTCGCGTAAAGCTTTTGATTCTGCGTCTGATACTTCGTTATTTGTTACTAAAATACAACGACGGTTACCATTATCCTCTACGTTTAGTAAATTTACCGCATGGAGCGTTGTTCCACTACCAGCAAAAAAGTCGACAATTAAAGCATTTTTCTTTCCTGATACAGCGAATAACAATGCATCATGGACAGCATAGAGTGATTTTGGGTAAGAAAAACCGCCACCAATTATGGTTTTAAGCATATCTGTACCATGGGCTTCTGCATTATATAAAGGATCAGTCCAAACCGTTTTTGGAGGTTCGCTTTCTCTACGTAAAATAATTTCTATTCGATTTCCTCTTTTTTCAATAAACATTCTATCTTTTACTGATTCTACGGTATCACGTCCATATCACCATTTCTTTTCAATGCCATTCTTATCAATTGGCCAAACATAAATTGTACCATCTGCATTATATTCTACTTGAGCTGTATGGTGTAACTCTTCATCGAGTAAATCACCAAAACCGATGATGTTATAGTTAGAGTCTAGAATTACTGGATAAAAACATGTTGCACCTTCGTAGCGACCTGAAGTGCTTCCCCAACGTCTTAAATTATATACATCTCCACCAGTATGTTGCTTGCGAAAAATAGTACTTTCTGATGAATATGAAAATATTGCATATTCATGAGTCACAGAAAATTTTTTGCCCTGAGTTCCGCCGGGATTATGCTGAATGGTTATGCAGGTATGAGTTAGGTTTGGAAAAATTTCATGAAGGAGAATCCATAGATGAGCATATTCATTGTCATCTATTGTAGTAATCAAAACACCATCATCAGCAAGTATTCTTTTTGCTATCTTTAAACGTTTCTGCATCATGGATAGCCATTTACTATGACGCCAATTATCAGTGGAATCAACATAATCATTATTATATTTCCAATCCCGAGCACCGGTATTGTATGGTGGATCTATATAAATGCAGTCTACTTTCTTTGGATATAAATACTCTAATAACTGGAGTGCGTGGTAATTATCTGCTTCAATAATAGTGTGCCATAAATTACTGTCAGGTGCATTCTCTACAGCAGCAATTGGCTGAAGCATGGGAAAAATAGGTTCTCCAAATTGAGCAACTGAAACCAACTCCGAAACTGGGATATTTCTAGTATCACCTGTTGCTTTGTTGCGGCAAAGGGCGATATCCTTTTCTATTTTTAACACCGTATACAAATCGTTAATATGGCCTGTTTTGAGAGCAACCGTCGAGCCACGTTTTACGGGCACATCATATAGAGGAGTACATTCAGGAATGTGCTCTTCAAATACAAGACCAAATTTTTTATTTTTTGATAAGCGGGCAAATTCCTGTTCTAATCGATCACGCAAAGAAGTGTCAGGAATTTGACGTAGTAAATCATTGATTGCAGCCATATTTTTCATCCTCCTAATATTTAATCATTCGATTCGTATTTACTCCACGAACGACCAAATAGTTCATTACCATCTGATAATCGCAAGATTGCTGTTTCTTCTAAAATCTTGTGCGCTTTCTCAGTTGTAGAATCAGCTTTATCAAACGCAATGAAAACCTGGCGATTACTGGATTGATAACGTTCCAATATATGTTCTAAGTGTATATCCTCAATACGTTTAAGGATATTGGAGTCATGGATAAGTGCAGGGATTGGCCGTAGTTCAAGTATAGTTAAATCGTATATAACTAGGCTCTTGAAAGCGGTTCCCTCACTTGTGTTTCCGGGTGTTTCAAATATAATTTCCTTTTGAGGAGTTATTTGCAAAAGTGGGGCGATTTCCTGCTGTTCAGTTACTACGTCGTTAATCATTTTCATTCGTAGGTTAATGTTATCTTGTATTTCTTGTATTATTTCGGTTTGTTGCAGTAGCAGATCTTTTAATTTCCTCTCTGCTTCAATGCGAGCTTCTTGAAGTTCTTTTTGATGAATTAAATCCGCCGTTTCTTCTTCAAGTCTATCAATTGTTTTGGACACATTAACACACTGTGATAGTATTCTCTCTGACATTTCCTTAGCTAAGCCAGTTTCTTTAATTTTTCTATTAAGGCGATTTATTTCTTTATCATATTGATCAATTATTTGCTGCAAACGCTCAATTTCCTGATTCATCTCTTCGCCTAAAATTTCTCTAATTTTCTCATGAAAATATTCAATCTTTTCAAATGCTGCTATATTAGCATTTGGGAAAAAGTGTAACAATGAATCAAATTCACTTGCGATTTCGGCCTTGCTATCAGCTATATTGCTCGTAATAGCATTAAGCTGCGATTGCAAGCGATTACGTTTGCGAATAAAACTATTCAATTCTTTTTGAATTGCAGTTATTTGTTCGAATGTATGTGTATCAAACCCAAAAACTGCTAATTGTGCTTCTTCGTTGTTTTTCATTAATTTTTGAAGCCTTTTCTTTAAAGACTCGATCATTTTTTGATTGGTTTCGATTTTTTCTATATCCACTCTCTGATGTTGGCGATATTTGAGCTGCGAAAATTTAATCCCAAGTTCTTCTTCCATGCTCTTAATCGCAGATAGAATTTCATAGTGCCCAAAAAGTTTTAATAAAAAATCGACTGCCTTTTCATCTTGTTCACGAGGTTTTACAAGTAATGGATACTTTTCTAGCGTATTTTCGCGCCCATAAATGCGGAAAAAACGCTCAGTTATATCTGAAAATGTAAGAGAGGGGGTACCAACTTTATATTCTTGAAATAGAAAGCTACGAAATTCATCAAGTGTCAATTTTGTAATAAAATGTCCGTCCTTATCACTTCGATATACATTTTTAGTATCTTCAGTACTTCTATAAAAATAGTACGGTTGTCCTTCAAACTCGTAAGTGAAATGGATGGTATGTGGGCCTATTTCCTTTTTTATATCATCCGACATGGAGTAGTATCTGTCACCGCCGAATGCATAATCTATAACCCACAGAAATGTTGATTTTCCTATTGCATTAGTACCGCTGGAACTGCCCAAAACCGTGTTTAATCCTTCATTAAGTTTTATCACTTGATGATTTGGAGCAAATTTATCGCATCGTATCTCTTTTAACATAGCGCAGTACCCTCTTTTCCTCAATTAGTTTAATTCTGCCTAATGCAAACAAGCAGTCTAAAGCACTTAGAAAATCAGCCATGTTTTTTTGGCGTGGCATGGTTCGTTCAAATAATTCTTTTGGGGACATATCTTGCTGTGACAATGCTTCTAAAATACCTGGAAAAAGCGCAATAATACTGTTTGAATATGATGTTACTTTATTTGGTAATCTCATCGAACACCTCACACCTTTGCACGAAGTAGGAGATTATTATCTCACAAGCCTCTCTGTATTTACGACCGGTCTTTTCAAATAATGTCTCAACAAGGAGGTTGTAAATAGCACTTTGTGAAATCTGTGATTCACTAGCATCTTCATACATCCGTTTAATACTTTTAGCAAATCTATCCACATTTAATTTATTTTCTCCGGCTAACCGATCTAATGTATCATTTACTCCTTCATAAAACCGTCTAACATCAAAAAGCACTCTTTCTTTCAGGCGTTTTTCAGTAATTTTATTTTCAACCTTAATAGGTTCCATTTTGAGTTGTGTATCGGCTGTAACATCCATTAGATCAACTTCTCGAAGTACTTGTTCAGTTTGCTTTTCTATTTCATGTCTTGATGTGGCATCTCTTGCCTTAACAAGTATTTCTAAGTCATGCTTGTCGGATAATAAAGCCAATTTATCTTCTTCAGATAAATTTCGAATTTCGCGTTCACAGTCAACACATAGAATAATATCGTCAGTTTCTGAAAGGCGAACGATCTTAGCGTAGTTAATATCGTTGCCTTCTTTTTTTATACCAAGAATTCTACCGCACTTTTGGCATCTGCCGCCCGTTTCAGCTAGTAGCACCAAAGCTCGAGCATCGATCGCAACTTCATTAGCGGCTTCCATAGAAAAATTATTGTAAGTTGTAATAAATTTAATGCTTTTCTTTTGAGTTTCAAAGGATTGTATGTACTCATCGGTTATCTCTCTTACACTATTTTCACAATTCCTGTTTTCGACATTAAGTACTGTATAAAGAAATATTCCGGCAAGAAAGTCTTCCAGAACAAATGAATTACAGGTAACAATATCCTCCTTTGTCATGTTATTTACTTTCTCAACAATTGTTTCAGGTTCGATTGTGTCATCAGAAGCAATGATGTCCTTCAATGCAAGAACTATTAGGCTATTTTTATTACTATCCAACATGGGGAGGACTTTCTCCTTAAAGAAAACCGAAATATCACGAGCATCTACATCCGGAGCAGCATCGGTTACAACAGGTGAAAGATTTTTTTTACCTAATATCAAATCTGAAACGGTGCCATCATCGCTGCGAATATCATAAGTAGGCGCAATAGAAAGCAGCATGGTACCGCACAATTGCTTTTGTGTTACTCTTTTTGCCATGCAAATCTTTAAAATTGTTGCAAAAGTGCCAAAACATAGCTTCTTCATGTATTGCGCCCTCCTGTTATTTTGTTTTATTTGATATCCATGAGTACCATCCAGAGAATTTTCTAAAGACACTTTCGGGATTTTCCAAGAGAATAATTGAAAAGATAGCTTGGAACTTCTTCAAGAAGCAGATAGAGCTATCTGACAAGTTGATTTTCGTTTCCGAAGAGACGATGAGCGACATCTTCGAAAAAGTTGAATTCAGGAAACCGGCACTTGTTCTTCCAAATTACGCAAGTTTATCAGTTGAGCCGACCGAGAAGCGTAAGGAAATTGTCTTTGTGGGAAAGATTCAAAGAGGCATATCCAAAGAGAAAGAAATATTAAGAAAGCTGAATGATTTAGAAATCAAGTTCAAGGTCATTGGTATTAATTCCGACATTTTCAAAGACATCCCGCACGAATACACGAGCTTTCTGCCGTACGAGCAGATGATGATGGAGCTTTCAAAGTCGATGTTCAGCCTTATATCTTTCTCGACTACAGGAAATGAGACTTACAAGAACGACATCTTCTCGCTGCCAAATAAGTTCTACGATTCAATCGCTGCAGGAACGCCAGTAATAGTCAAAAATACGTTCGTCTCTATGGTGAAACTGGTGGAGAAGTACGGAATTGGTGTTGTGATTGACCCAAGTGATGTGGAAGGTTCGGTGAAAAAGATACTTGATGCGTTTGAAAACTATGAGTATTACAGGCAGAATGTAGAGAAATGCAAGCACCTTTTTGTATGGGATGAAGAGAAGGAAGGAGAGTTCTTAGAGTTCGTGTTTAAAGATTAGGAGTAACTGAAACTATGGCGAGTTTTGAAACATCAACTATTCAGTTTTTCCTAAGGTCGTTTAGATTTAAGTATATCATTGAAAAGAGAATAGCTGACGGTTCGTTGAAGAGGGAACCTGCCAAGCCGATGAAGAAGTTATTTAGAAAATTCAGCATAGAAGAATTTACTCTGCTTGGCCGGTTGTGTATGGGCAGTTACACCGAAGATTTCAGAACCACGTACTGTGGTTCTTTTTTTGCATGGTGGAGCGTATGTTGGCAATATAACTAAAATGCACTGGGATTTGGTTGGAAAATTAGTTGATAAGTTGAACGCACTTGTCGTTGTTCCGGATTATCCGCTTGCGCCTGAGAATACGTGGAGAGAAACTTACGAGTTTGTGGATAAGCTTTATGGAATGCTGCTCGAGAAATATTCAGGCAAAAAATTTGTTTTCATCGGCGATTCGGCAGGCGGGGGACTGGCGCTCGGATTTGCACAAAAGTTGAGAGACGAGAATAGAAGATTGCCTGAACACATTGTTCTCTTCTCGCCCTGGATTGATGTGAGCATGGAGAATCCTGAGATTGCGAATTTAGAGAGCAAAGATGTGATTCTAACAGTTAAGGGCTTGAAAGCAGCAGCTCAGCAGTACGCTTCTGGGCTGGAATTGAAAGACTGGCACGTTAGCCCGATTTATGGAGATTTTCATGGCTTTTGTCCGGTGAGTATATTCACGGGTACACACGATATCCTCAATCCAGATGCACGAAAGCTGAGAGATAAGCTTAGAGAACAACGGGTTTTATGCAATTATTTCGAGTACGACGGCTTGTTCCACGACTGGGTGATTTTGACATTTCTTAGGGAATCGAAAGATGCTTTGGAAAAGCTTAAAAACATCCTGAGCGGGTTGTAGCCTCCATCACCACCGATTTGAGAGTAAGTTTTCCCCTATAAGTTCCTCTCAATTTGCTCGTCCTCATATTGTAAATCGTTCTGCGTCAGAACGAATTTGCCAAGATTTCGTTTCATTGCAGAACAGAATTTATAAATTTTCTCGATTTTCGTTTTGTTATAGAACGATTTTATGCAAAAATCGTTTCAACGTGAAACGATTGCTGAAGATTATTTATTTATAAATTTTCTAAGCCAGAAATGATTTTTCTGGTTCACAGTGGCAGTGAAAAATGACCTGCGCAAAGGTCAAGTTTTGCAGTTTTTGACCTATGGACAGGTCAATACGCCGAAAATTGCGCAACGAGTGCTTACATAGTGCATCCTTGGTGTTTTGTTTGGTTAGGGAGAAAAAGTAGAAATAAAAAGCTTGATCATTAGGACAGACAAAACCAATGTAGTGTGGGTTGTCCATACAAAATTGATGCATCATTTATGTTGGCTGATGCATCATCTTGTGTCAATGATGCATCACGATTTGTGGTAAGAATACTCTCGTTTTTCTATTCTTAGGAAAGGCATTGTTTTGATTCGAGGATTTATTGATGCTACAAATTGGCGGGTTTTGTAGGACTGTTATCACACTTGGTTGGTTTTTGTAAAGTCCACTTTATAAATTCCTACCAATTCGAATTGGCAGGTTCTTTACAATGACAGTGAAGAAGGAAGGTTTGTTAAAGACGATTTTTTGGTATAGGATGACACGTGTCAGAATCTATTTAACTAAAAAACACGGGCGGAGGATAAGGAGGAGGGGGCGCCCGTGTTTTCAAAATTGTCTTTAGTTATTTTCTCAACGCGTCTTCGAAGATGGTAAGTATGAATTCGTCGTATGTATAACCTGCAGCCTGCGCCATTTTGATTATGTCTGAATAGTTTGGCGTGAGCATTGGCAATGAGTTTGCTTCCAAGAAGTATATTTTGCCATCTTTTACTCTTAAATCCATTCGAGCGTAGTTTCTAAGCCCGAGGACTTTGAATGATTTCAATGCGTAGTGTTCGATTTGTGCTTTCAGTTCTTCCGTGAGTTGCGCTGGGCAGATGTAGGTTGTCTGTTCTCCGTATTCGTGTTTGACACGATGTGAATAGAATCTTTCGAGCCCTTCCGGTAGCGATGAGAAGTCTATCTCGAGTATTGGCAAGACTTTACTGCCGACTATTCCTATGCTGTATTCTCTGTCTCCTTCGATAAATTGTTCAACCAAAGCTGGTTGTTCAAACTCTTTGTGTACTCTCAGAACCTTTTCTTTCAACTCTTCGTGGTTATGCACAACAGAATCGGCGTATATGCCTTTTGCACTCCCTTCTTTCACCGGTTTGACGATTGCTGGATAAAAATCTATTTCAGGGACTTCTTCATCTAAGTCAACTGAAATGAAGTCAGGCGTTGGAATGCCGAAGTGTTTGAGAATTATTTTGGTTTTAAGCTTGTCGATGCACAGTGCATGAGCGGCAGCTGACGAGCCGGTGAATGGGATTTTCAATACTTCAAGTATTGCGGGTACGTGCATCTGTTTGTATGCCGTTGAGAGGTTGAAAACGGCATCGTATTTTTTTACCTTTTCGCAGAAGTTATCTTCAAAGGCGACTGGTTCTGCATCGTATTTTTTTGAAAGCGCTTCAGAGACTGATTGGACCATCTTCCAGCGCTCGTTGTCGAGATTTGATTTGTCATATGCTATCGCTATTTTCAACGTCAGCCACCTCCGAAAGGATATTCTCAAGCCTGACTTCTTCAGGTAATGGCCTGCCGAATTCATCAACAGAACGGGCTATGCCGTCGATAATCTTTACTTTTACTTCGCCTTTTGCGACTGAGAAGCTCTTAAGTGCAGGAGCGTCTAAGATGCCAAGTCTTACTGCTTCATAAAGCGTATCGGGGTCGGCTAATGCATCTTCGCTTCCGCCTTTGAGTTCTTTTATAGCTTCGATTATTGCCATCGCTTCTTGCATTATTCTGTTCTTTTCTCTTCTGACCCATCTGTCGGCAAGTGGGTCAGGTGTGCCACGCATCGCAAGGCTTATCGCACGCTTTGCCATTTTCACGCTTTCGATTATCTCTTTGGCTGTGGCTCTCTGGATTGCTTCTGAGTAAGCTACAACGTGAACTATGTGAGGCTCTAATGCCCAACCGTAGTACATTGAAACACTGAGTTGAGCCATCGCTGCGTGCGGGTCCGATGGCATCGACATCAAACCGGTGCGAATCATTCTGTAGATTTTGAAGTTCTCGTCTTGGAGCGGTTCTATAAGCTCGCGTTTAGCAAGGTTTTTCGCAAGGTCTCCTTTTGGTGAATAACCGTTCGGTGTTTCGAGCATGAATTGCTGGACATAGTCTCTAACGCCTAATTTTTTTGCTACAAAAGCTGTTATGTAAGTCATTGCAACTTCGACTGCATCGTGAGCATATCTCAAAGCCCATTGGTGCGGATCGTTGATTTCAACAGGTACGCCGTGCTTTGCATTCCACCTTATGGCTTTCATATTTTCTTTTATCGCTTCCCTAAGCGGTCTGTCTGAACGCCTGTCGAGGTCACTATACCACATCAATGGTATAGCTGCCCAAGCGTTGTTAATAGTCTCTTTCAGTAATTTTGAGAATTCAAGCAAGTGCGTTGTGCCTGAATAACAGCGTACTAGTGGATAATTACCTCTTCTTGACGCTTCGTACAGCCTCACGAAATCTTCCCTTTTCCTTATTGGCACACCGCCAGCGCCATCTTGTGCCGGGTCCATCTTCTCAGGTTCGAAAAAGTACTGTTGACAATTCTGATCAGGCGCAATTGAGATAATGTCAAGTTGTCCCGATTCAGCAAGTTTTCTGATTTCTTCCTCAGTCTCTTCTAATGTTTGCAAACCTATGTGATGCCTTATCAATGGGAACGGTGCTTTGAACTTCACACGTTCAGATAAGGTTTGTGGATAGGTTACATCCAAAAACTCTGCACGAACGGTTCCTCTCAGGAACATGACTACGTCTTCAAGCTCTTCAGTTCCGTCGAATACGTGCTTGATAAATCTGAATTCTTTAGCTACCTTTCCAGTTTCATACGCCCCACCGAAAATGTATAGTTTGTCTAACAATTTTCTTTTCTTGAGCATCTTTTCAAGTTTTCTTAAGAGTTTTCGCAATGGTTCTGCGCCGAGTCTGTAACTTAGCGCGACTATATCCGGATTTTCTTCTTCTATAGCTTTCACCAAGACTTCCAGAGGTACTGCAGAACCGAGATATATAGTCTCGTACCCATTGTCTTCTGCTAATCGGAGGAAGTTGAATAACCCGGCGTTGTGAACGCAACTTCCTATCGCAGCGCCCAAAATTCTCATATTCCCACCTCCATGATCCTTTTAACTTCTTCTGGACTCTTGCCGAGAAGTCCAAGTTTTTCAAGCGTGCGACCCTCTTTTCTGAAATCACGTCCCAGCATTACTGATGCTAATGAAATAATCGTGTCTATTGTTGGTGTTCGAACGCCTGTAACTTTGCCGAATTCTGAAATCGGCACTAAGCTCATTGGCACGTCCTCGAGTATGTAGCGGTTATCAATCGAACTTGGTGCCTTTATACCCTTGTAAGCTTTGTTCAGTTGCAACGCTTCGTATAGGTCTTCCCCCTCCACACTGTAAGCATATTTGAGCCACTCGAGTGCACTCATGGTTTCTAATCCAAAAGATTTGGCAACCGCACATCTTTCATCATCAATCGCCTGTAAAACTTTAGCTACACTCGGCGATATCCCGTTTGTGTAAAATTCAAAATCACCCGATGTTGATTCAATCCATCCAGCGTTCAGCAAGACGCTTGCAGGATGGAAAACAGCCCCTATGTTTGCAAAAGAAGTGTGAAGCGTGTTTGGAACAATTCTGAATTCCGGAAGCACTTTTTCAATTGCATCTTTGAGTATAGTATTTTTCTGAGCGGGAAGTGCGGCAACTGGCACGGCATTCTTAACTCCAAATATCTTTACAACTCCCGGACCGGTTATGCGTGAAGCGAAGAGGAACGTCTGAGCCTCTGCTACTGTGATGTCTTTATCAACACCAAATTGCTTCAAAGCAGTGTAGAACTCCAAAGCACCAGCGGTCCTGCCTGGGTTCAAGATTATTATCTGTCCGTCTTCTAAATATGGGGCTAACTTTAAGGCAATCTCTCTGTGGGCAAAAGCGGGAAGCACTACCAAAAGTAACTGCCTGCCTGATATTGCTTCTCTTAGGTCTGTTGTAGCGAAGGAAATATAAGTTATGCCTGATATAGAACCTTGCAACTCAATTTTTTTGGTTTTTATAATCCTTTCAATTCTTTGCTCACTTCTGTTGTACAATGAGACATCAAATCCTCTTAAAGCAAGTACTCCAGCAAGCGCCTGACCGCCATTACCGCCTCCTATGATACATACTTTCATCAATACCACCCCTTTCTTAGGAGCAGAGGCGGACCGGTTACTAATTATATACTAAAATTACAAAATTGTCAACGATGTGCAAAAAACATATTATGTATGCGAATTTCCGCACTTGATAAATATGTAACAAAATATCGGATTTCTAAAACGGCTTAAATAAAGGCAAATAAAAAAGCCTCCGCAAAATTTTGCGGAGGCATTCTCCTTAAGTATGCTTTTCTTATTCCCCATCCAAATCCGAGTAAAATAGTTCGTTTACTTCGGCTAAATCATCCGGCGAGACGTAGTCGAACCTTATAGGTGTGAATGGTGAATGTACACATTTTGGAGGTTTTTTGCCGTACATGATTACAGAAACAATTTTGTTTCTGATATACCAGTTAAGGAATTGTTCCTCATCTCCCCTACCGTCGAATTCTTGCAATCCAACCATTAGTATGTACCATATGGTCTGTTCTAAATCTTCATATGAGTATAGGTACGCTTTGTTGATTTTCCAGAAATAGCTCGTCCATCTGCGCACAAGGTGCGCATAGCTGAGAACCTTTTCGTGCCACTTTCTTGTGCTTTCTGCACAGTTGTCAACCGCTGCTTGTGGTTCTAAGTCTTCAATACTTTTGGCAATTTCCACATTAATCCCCCCACGGCTTTATGCTTTCTTTTTCTCTTTATTCTTGAGGTGTTGGGTTTTCAAATATGTATACAAATGTATACTAATTATAGCAAAAAAAATTCTCCCGTGTCAAGGGAGGTTGAATTCGTATTCCAAAGATATGTATCTACTTAAGTTTATTAACATGTGGATACATCTTATTGGAAATTTGTTTAAGCGGGAGGGAATGCTGATGAATCCTTTTAAAATCGGAAGGGCGTACAGTCCGGAGAGTTTTGTTGATAGAGTAGATGAATACTGTGATCTTCTCGAAGGTGTCAAGAGCGGGAATAATGTTGTGGTTATCGCACCTCGCAGGTTTGGAAAGACGTGGTTTTTGCAGAAATTTTCTGTAGAGAGCGGGTTTAGTTGTCTTTACGTTGATTTGTTCGGAGTTTATTCGGTTAGAGGGCTTGTTAATACCTTAGTTGAGCAGATTTTCGAGATTTTGCGTCGGAAAGATTTGATGGCATTTTTTGTGAACTATCTGAAGAATCTGCCTTTCAGCATCCAGTTCAATTTGGGTTTTGTCGGCGTTTCTTTTTCTAAGGAAGTTGATAATGAGATGTTGCTCGGCGGACTATATGAGCTACTGAACAGAGTCCAGAGGGAGCTCAATGAGAGGTTGGTTATCGTCTTGGACGAATTCCAAGCGTACAAGAACGTCCACAAGAATTTGGCGGAGAGTTTGAGAAGTTATATTCAATCTGCAGAAAACGTAGGTTTTGTTTTCTCTGGTTCTTTCAAACACATGCTCGAGCAGTTGTTTTTTGAAAACTCTGGCATATTGTACCATTCTTGTCTGAAGGTTGATTTGAATCCACTGTTGCCAGAAGACGATTGTGTTGAGTATCTTGTGAGGCAGTTTGGAAGAACGGGAAAGGTTATTTCTCCTGATTTAGCAAAAGAAGTGTATACCAAAACGAAGGGACATCCGTATTATTTGCAGCTTTTCGGGTACGAATTGTGGAGCAGAACTCAAGCAGAAGTGGATTTTGAAGATGTGGAAGATGCGTTTAATAATATTGTTGAGAAAGAGTCGTACAATTACGATATTTTGGTCGAAACACTAGGGTACAAGTATGTTAAGAATGCGCTAAAGTTAGTTGCGGAACAGTCAGGCGAACTATTTTCCTCCGGTACGTTAGAAGGCTACGATATTCCAAATTCATCTGCACTGAGCAAGGTGTTGAGAAAGCTTTCAGAGTATGGAATTGTCGAAAAACTCGGAAGGGGAAGGTACGAGATTGTTGACCCAGTGTTTGAAGAGTACGCAAGAAAGAGGTTCAGTAATTGAACGGATAGTTTTGTATGGTAGAATAATTTTAGATTTCGAAAGATTAGTAGTAAAGGTGGGATAGTTGTGCGAATAGGGATAGTGTTTGGGACGAGGCCTGAGATAATAAAGGTTGCCACGGTCTATTTGAAAGCGAAGGAGCTTGGCGTGGATGCGGATTTTATCTGCACAGGTCAGCACAGAGAAATGGTTGACATGATGAAGGGGATATTCGGTGTTGAGTCTGATATAGATATGAACATAATGACAGCAAATCAGACGCTCAACGAGGTTATGTACAGAGTTGTCAAAGGTTTTGAAGAGCTTTTGAATGAGCGAAAGTACGACTGGATATTCGTCCAAGGTGATACGACAACGGCTATGGCAGCAGCTCTTGCTGCTTTCAATAGAGGCGTTAAGGTGGGGCATATAGAGGCTGGGTTGAGGAGTGGTGATTTGTACGACCCGTTCCCTGAAGAGATGAACAGAAGGGTGATTGACCAAGTTTCAGAGAAGATGTTCGCACCGACGGAAAAGTCAAGAGCGACACTTTTCAGGGAAGGTTTTGATGAAAGCAGGATATTGGTGACGGGGAATACGGTTATAGATGCACAGATGTATGTTGTAGAGCATTTCGATTTGGATGCGGAAAGAAAGAAGATTTTTGATGATGGTGAATATTTCTTAGTTACATTGCACAGAAGGGAGAACATAGGGGATAGAATGAGGAATATATTGAAAGCGTTGAGAAAGTTTGCTGAAAACGAGAAGATACACCTTGTCTTTCCTGTTCACAAAAATCCGAAAGTGCGGGAGATTGTATACTCAGAACTTGACGGATGTAAATATGCGAAGTTGACTGAACCGGTTGACTACGTCCAGCTCACAGCTTTGCTTAAAGGTGCAAAGTTCATCGCAACAGACAGTGGGGGAATTCAAGAGGAAGCGCCTACGTTTGGAAAATTTGTCGTAGTGTGCAGGGAGACAACGGAAAGACCAGAGCTCATTGAAAGTGGTTTCGGTGTTCTTGCAGGCACGCAGACGGATGGTGTCTTAAACGCGATGTACAAAGCCTTGGAATTCCAACCAGGTGAGCTGAAAAATCCATTTGGAGACGGAAAAGCTTCGGAGAGGATAATAAGGGCGGTAATCGAATAGGTAACTAAGACGTATCCTTTTGATTATTGTTGTGTGAATAGTTGTCCGGTTTGGCGATTTTGGGCGGAAATTGGACAAACATTGACTTTCTAAAATGTTGTTATTTATTTGATTTTAATAGAGTATCATTTTGTAGCGTCTCAGAACAGGACAAGAAAGTGTTGTTCTCAGATGAATAATGTATTGCGAGAGCTCTTAGAATGGCGAAAAAGTATATGCGGGCTCGTACCGGTTGAAACTGGGCATATGGAATGGTTGTACATGCTGAAAATAGAGATAAGTACATCAAATCCCTTGAAAGTGCAGAAAAGGGCTTAGAAAAATTCTTAAAGATTCACCAAGGAATTTTTCAATCGGAGATATTGAAAAACGCTTTGACAAAGAAGATATCCAAGAACTGGCAGAAATAATCGCGTTTATGCTGATGGAGTCATACGATAGGATTATCTGCAAAGTTAACGAAGAAAAACTTATGAAGATAGATGATTTTTCGAATATGATTGGCAAATCGCCTGATGCAATCAGAAAGATGATTGAAAGGAAAACACTTATTGCTACAAAAATCGGTGGACGATGGGCGGTGTATCCAGAATATTTTAAATCACGGTGAGATTTTCACTTTCCCAGAAATTCGTGCAGTGCTTTTGTATTCTTCGGTATATCGGTTATAAACACCCACTGGTTCACGCCATCTATCACTGCATGTCCTTCTTGGAAGGAACCGTTTATTGGCACCCTGAACCTTTCGAGAGTGTATGCTGAGTAGTTCCTGCTTCCGAGCGAGATGAGCTCTGACTTTGGAATGTTGGTTTCTATATATGGAAGCACCAAATTTATTATCCTTAGTTTTGTTGAAACAGATGCGGTTTTTAGTTTTTCAAATACCTGCTCGAGGACTCTCTGTTGGCGTTGAACGCGCTCGTAGTCAGCATTGCCAACGTATCTTATCCTTGCATATGCAAGAGCCTGTCGCCCATTCAGTTTTTGCAAGCCGGGCTTTTTGACTTCAGGAAGTTTTCCGCCAAGCAAATTTTTTACCTCTCGCATGTTTATGTTTATATGTTCAACTTCTTCTGGTTTAACATCTATTTCAACGCCACCGACGGCGTCTATTATCTTTTCGAACCCTTCAAAATCGACGGTAGCGTATCTTGTTAAAGATAACTGGAACGTTTTGTTAAGCGTTGCAAGTGCAAGTTTCGGACCGCCGAGTTCGTATGCACTGTTTATCTTTCTTTTGTCAAATCCGGGGATTTTAACGTACAGATCTCTCATTATCGAAGCAAGCTTTATTTTTTTATTAGCATGGTCTATTAGCAATACCATTATCGTATCGCTCCTTGCGTGTTCTCCTTCTTGCCTTGCGTCAAGACCAAAGAGCACAGCCGCAAATTTTTCGTTGCTTGGAGCTGTCGGGTTGTTCGTATCTTTTGCGGCATAAACTTCTTCGAGACTGAACAAGTCTGTGAATTTAATTTTTTCAAGCCTTGTGTTGAGGTATACCCCGACGATGATTGCTGTTATTATCAAAGATAACGAGAATGCGACAATGAATTTCAAGAAATTTTGCATATCTTTCTCATCTCCTATTCTTAAAGATTCCCACTATCGAACCGATGCCATATGAGATGTGCAAAACTAAGAATGAAAAGAATGTATAAGGAACGAGCGCAATCTTTTTGTGCTTGATTGCAACCTGTGATGAGAAGTAAATGCTCAGAGCCAGGTACAGAGAAGCAGGGAGTGCGTATAAAAACTTCAGAACTCTATTCACTGGCAAGAGCAATAAGAGCAAAGAAATGAGATACAAGACAAAGAGCATCGGCACTAAATGTCTTGGTCGATATGCCCTTTTGACGAATTTGGAGCTGTGGGTTACCCAAAAGCCGTTTGAGTAGTTATTTTGCCATAGTTTTGTGTATGTGTCCCTCGCATAGTAATATGCTCGAGCTTCTGGAATGAGCAATATCTTGTAGCCAGCGTTTTTTAATCGGATGTTGAATTCAATGTCTTGGTTTCTTATTAGTTCTTCATTGAAAAGCCCTACTTTTTCAAAGATTTCCCTTTTGTATATGCCGTACGCAACGGTGTCGACGTATTCTTTCTTCTGGTTGTTTGTTCTATATTTCGCACCGCCTATTCCGAATGGGTGTTTCAATATTTCGCTTATAGCAACGGCTTTTACGTTGCTACTTCTTGGCAAGACTTCCATAACCCCGCCTGCTACGTCGCATTCGTTGTTTTCAAGCGCTTGGACACAGGCAGAGATGTAATTTTTTGAGTAAGACGCATGTCCGCTTGCAAGCATAATGTACTTTCCGTTTGCATTCTTGATGCCGATGTTTATACCGGATGGCGTATATTTTTTGGAATTCTCAAGCAATCTTATTTTGTTTGGGTATTTTTCTTTGAGCCTTTCGACTATTTCTCTCGTTCTGTCTGAGCTCATGCCGTCGACGACTATGAGTTCAACATTTTGGTAATCCGATTCGATAAAGCTAATTATT
Source organism: Fervidobacterium pennivorans DSM 9078 (assembly GCF_000235405.2). NCBI lineage: Bacteria > Thermotogati > Thermotogota > Thermotogae > Thermotogales > Fervidobacteriaceae > Fervidobacterium > Fervidobacterium pennivorans. The sequence continues at coordinate 770,680 of NC_017095.1, read as the reverse complement.
GTCTTTTCGATTGTTTTTTCTTCGTTGAGAGTTGGGAGAATTACCGAAACGAGTGGTAGAACAGCCATATTTATTTTCTCTCCTTTTAAGATGATTAGAAATTCGACGGAATTTATTATATCATGAAGATGTGATAAAATGTAATCCAAGAAAGCAGAGGGAGGTTGGATATTATGGGGGCTAAACAGATAGATACGATTGTTTTCGACCTTGGGAGAGTTTTGATTCACTGGGACCCTTACGGGTACATGGTAGAGCACTTCGACGAAGAAGTTGCGAAGGTGCTAACGGAGAAGGTTTTCTCGATTGAAGAGTGGAACTTGATGGATAAGGGAGAGATCTCAGAAGCCCAGTTTTGGAAGATGGTTGAGGAAAGATACCCCGAGTATGGCGAGTACATTCGCCACATGAAGAGTGCGGTGCTCAGCCTTTTGAAACCGATTGAGGAGAATGCCAAACTGTTGCCGGTGTTGAAAAAGATGGGATACAGGCTGCTCGTGCTTTCTAATTTCAGCTACAAAGCGTTTGAGCATGTGTACAATACGTTTGAATTCTTTAAGTATTTCGACGGTATGGTCATATCGAGCCACGTGAAAAAGATAAAGCCGAATGAGGATATCTTCTACGAGCTTATGGAGCGCTACGGTGTTGTGCCGATGCATTCGCTGTTTATAGATGATAGGAAGGACAATATCGAGACGGCAAGTAGGTTGGGATTTTCAGTAATACACTTGACCGACTACAGGGTTTTGAAAGAAGAGCTTGAAAAAGTGTTGGGGCATCCTGTAGAGTGATCTTAGTAGGGGGGATGGGTGTGAGGCATTTTGTAGATACGCAAAAGAAGGTTTTCGCATTTTCGCCGGATAATGCTCCTGCTGTTTCTGTAAATAGCGGTGATGAGGTTGTTTTCGAAACGCTTGATTGTTTTTCCAACCAGATAAAGACTTGCGAAGATAAGCTTGAGAGCCTCGACTGGAACCAGGTAAATCCAGCAACTGGTCCAGTCTTTGTGAACGGTGCAGAGCCGGGAGATGTGCTGGAAATACAGATAGTGGATATAAAAGTGAATAATCAAGGTGTGATGGCAACGGGAAAAGGACTCGGACCGCTTGGAGGGAAGTTCGAGGGGTATTATACAAAAATAGTCAAGGTTGAGAATTCGAAGGCTATTTTCAACGATTTGGAGCTCGATATAGAACCCATGGTAGGTGTAATCGGTGTTGCACCGAAGGAAGGGACGATAAATTGCGGAACGCCGGGTTCGCACGGTGGGAATTTGGACACGAGGTACATAAAGAAAGGTGCAAGGGTGTTTTTACCAGTTTCCGTCAAAGGTGGTTTGCTTGCACTTGGTGATTTGCATGCGCTCATGGGCGATGGGGAGGTTTGCGGTACTGGAATAGAAGTCGCAGGAGAAGTTCGAACAGTAGTGCGTGTACGAAAGAACTTGAGTTTAAAGAACCCCATGGTTGTGTCCGAGGGAATAGTATTCACATTGGTCTCATCAAAGACGCTCGATGAAGCTGTGAAAGAAGCTGTGGGCGATATGTTTGAGTTCGTAATGAGCCGAACGAATATTAGTCCCGAAGAATTGGTGATGTTGTTTAGCATAGTTGGGAATACGGAGATTTCTCAGGTTGTGGACCCGCTTGTCACCACAAGGTTCAGCATGCCTGTGGATATCTTAGAGAGATTAGGCGTATCTATTTGATTTTATGCGATTGTCGAGCCTGTCCAGAATTTGTCGAGCTTGTCGACGGTGTCGAGACAGTGAAGAAACTCTTAGGAGAATAACCCCGATATCAACTTGTCAAGCATGTAGAACGGAACTAACTCCAGCGTAGTATCTTTTATTCTTTCTGTTCGTCTTCCGAAGATGTTTACCAATATTGCCTTCTCAGGGTCGTATCTGTTGATAAAGCTCTGCAAGCTTCTTGTCGCAGCTGGCTCTTCAATGCTCTTGTATTTGACTTCAATTGGGATGATTTTGTCTTCTTTCGTGAGGACGAAATCTACCTCAGCATTATCTTTCGTTCTCCAGAAGTGCACGGTGAAATCATGCTCTTTAGAAAGTCTTTTGAGCTTCAAATAAACGAAGTTTTGAAAGACGAAACCAAAATCAGCAAGGTTTCCAAAAACACCTGCAGCGTAGTTTCTCAAGCCCAAGTCTGTGAAATAGGCAGTCGGTGCTTTTGTTAATTCCTTAATTCGGTTTGTTGAAAAAGGTGTTATCAGGTCTATTATGTATGTTTGTTGTAGATACCATAGGTATTGCTTTACGGTTTTCGACGATACTCCCGCCTCAGAAGACAGGTTTGTTAGATTAAGCATTCTTCCTGACAGAGAAGCTAAGATTCTTACAAGTGTGGTGAATTCTTCAATTCGCACAACGCGGAGCAGGTACGTTATGTCCTTTTCAACATAGCTTCTGTATATCTCGCTTATCGTTAGTCTTTTTTCCTTTAATTGGTCTTCTAATACAACTCTTGGATATCCACCAAAGTGCAGATACTCATTTAGTAGACTTAGAGTTTTGGCTTTTTCTAAGTCAAAGAATGTCTCTAAGTTCATCTCGTATCTATAGTCCGTCTTGAAGTTAACAAATTCCTCGAAAGATAGCGTAGATATCTCAAACAAGCGCTTTCGACCTGCGAGCGATTCGTGAAGCCTCTCTTTGAGCTCCACACTTCCAGAGCCAGAAACGATGAATTTATACGGTAGACCCATGTCGTATATACCCTTTAAAAAGACACCTGCATCTTCTTTTCGTTGGATTTCATCGATAAACACGAAACCTTCTTTGCCAATTTCGAGCTCTATCTTCTTTAGAAGGCTGGATTGAGAGGAGAAATGCATCTTATCTTCCTCGATATCGAGGTTGAGGAAGAGTGTTTTCTTTCCCTGAGCTTTCAGCTCGTTTTCTAAGATTCTGAGAATAGTTGTCTTCCCAGCTTGCCTTGGTCCAACGAGAAACGTTATCTCTGGCTTTTGCAAATGCTGTCTTAATTCCTTTACGATTTCTCGTTTTATTAACCTCATCGCTCTCATCTCCCTTGAGGATTCGACAGCTCAGGTACAATTATACCATAATCCGAGAATTCTGGAAGTCGACTTCCTAAATTCTCGGACTAAAATGGAAGTGGATTTCCACATTAGTACGAAAATCACAAAAGTCTATATGTTTTTGCGCTTGTTTGATAGTACCGAGTTTCTGCTATCGTTCTGCCGATGAATCAGGAGAAAATCTAACAACCCATCCATTTTCTTTTGTGAATTCTATTAGATAGAGATTCTCGTTTAGTTTGAAGAGGTCTTCTTCAAATCCACTCTTGGAAATGAGTATGAAATAGTCTACGGGTATTCGTAGCTTGTCGGCTTTTGTCTTTAGGCCGATGTATTCCTTCAACCCAACCTTTTTGTTTCTCCATTTAACTTCTCCAGCATATATCCTCCCGTTATTATCTTTTCCAAGAATGTCTATCTCTATATCTTTCGCCCAGTATCTTCCTGCTTGCACAAGATTAAAGGCTTTCTTGACATATTGAGTGCTGTAAATGTCAATATCAAAATGAACAAAAAATCGAAAATAAAAATGTACAAAAAATAAACTTAGTTTTGCTGGTTTGTGTTGCTAAAATATACTGTTTTTGACTGCAATCTGTATGAAGGACCTTTTATGAAAATCACGTAAGAATGATGGAGTAGCCTATCCAAAATTGCATTTGCTATCGTCGCTCCACCAAATATCTCTCCCCACTCTGAAAATACAACATTAGTTGTTATTATTGTGCTGCTCTTCTCATATCTGCTTGATATCAGCTGGAAAAATAAATTTGCTCCATCATTGTCTATAGGCAAATAACCTATCTCATCTATTATTAAAACTTTGTATTTCGAAAAATGCTTAAGTCTGTACTCTAATCTGTTCTCCAATAATGCTTTCTTTAGCTGAGCTATTAACTCTTGAAAATGTATAAAATATGTTGAATACCTTCGTTTTGCACACTCTATACCTATTGCTGTGGCTAGATGCGTTTTCCCTACTCCTGGTGTTCCGACAAATAGTATATTTTCATTACCCTCTAAAAATCTTAAACTCATTAAGTCCATTATCTGTTGCTTGTTTATACTTGGCTGAAATGAAAAATCAAAATCTTCTATGCCTTTTATAAATGGGAAATTTGCTACCCTCACACATCCTAATATAGCCCTTTCTTCTTTGGCTTTTATCTCTAAGTTGCTAAGTTCATACAATGCATCTGTCATACTCTTTTCTCCGCTTGCCACTAAATCTAAGTATTTGTCAAGATTATTCTTTATGTTGTGAAGACCTAACTCTTCTAAGTTGTTAAGTAGTTTCACATAGTTGCTCATTTTTAGATTTTCTCCTTTCTTTAGTTTTTCAACAGATTATCAAATTTCTTTAGGTTCTCCTCACATATCTTGTTAAGCTCTTCTTTTTGACCAACTCTCATTAGCATTAGCTGTTTGTAATCTTCATCGTGATAATTGATACTTTTTTCATCAATAACATGTATCCTTAACAGGTTTGTGTTATAATAAATATAAATTTTGTTTTCCACCTCCTTTACTTGGACTGTCTTTCCTATGTATTCGGGTGGAACAGAGTATTTACTTCCCTTGTAGTAAATCAGAGAGTCCTTTTGGACTTTAACTGACTTGTAGGAATTTAGGTAACTCTCTATTAACCTTTTGTCTGGCAAGGGTTGTAAATACTCTTTTTCTTTTTGAAACAGAAGAGCAGGTGGGACTTGAGTTGTTTGATTTGGCTGCATATTGACCTTTGCGTTTATCTCTTTTATTATCCTTGCTAAGTCCTCTTCTGTTTCAAATTCACCCTGATATGGCAGTATCCAATCTATAAACTTGTTTGCTGCTTCAACTTTTCCTTTTGTGTACGAATGTCTTGGTTTGCACAGTTTCACTTCAAACCCAAAGTCTTTTGCAAAACTTTTAAATCTTGAATTTACTTTAATTTTCTCACCTGTTATATCAACAACTGCTGCTGCATTGTCAAATAAAATCTCTTTAGGTACTCCGCCTATATCTTTGAATATTCTTATTAGACTTTCTATTAATTCTTCTTGAGTTTTTGTCCTGTTTATCTCAAAGCAGCAATATCTTGAATAACCTAATTTAAAATCAAGAACATTAATAACAAACTCCTCTCCATTTCTTGAGACAAGCTTTATATTCTCTTTCCAATCAACTTGCGCTTGCTCACCTGGATCTGTCTCAAATCTTGGGTGACCTTTTACTTTCTTCTCTGGCTTTAATCCTTTTTTCTTAACATACTTATTGAAATTTGAGTATGTTCCTATTGTCTCATCTTTTGATTTTAAATACTCATAAACACCCTTGACTGTAACTCCTTTGATAGCAAGCTTTGATTTTATCTCATCATAGTATTTGTCCAATTTACTTGGTTTATTTCTATTCTTAGGTTTTCCTTCATAACCCTCATAATACTTTTTTACTGTTCTTCTGTCTATCCCATATATTCTTGCAAGTTCTGAAAAGTTAGGTTTCATTTTCATCGCCCTTATCATGTTTAAATGTGCTGTTAAGTTCTGCATTTGATATCCCTCCTCACTATGAGAAAGGATATCATATCAATGTACAATTTTGTACATCCTTATATTCCACTTTCAGTACATTTTTATTTTATCATTAACAGAATTTGCCGATGCATTGAAATACGCATTAAGGCAAGATCCGGATATCATACTCGTTGGTGAAATGAGAGACTTGGAGACTATCTCGATGGCTCTAACTGCCGCGGAAACAGGGCACTTAGTTTTTGGAACGCTTCACACTAATTCGGCTGCTACAGCACCTGAGCGTATCGTGGATGTCTTCCCAGCTCATCAACAAAAACAGATATCTCTCCAACTTGCAAATACGCTCGTTGGTGTTGTATATCAAAGACTCGTTCCAAAAAAGAACGGTGGTTTAGTCCCTATAGTAGAAGTTTTGGTCGCTAATACAGCTGTTAGGAACCTTATCAGGGAAGGTAAGATACATCAGATAGAAAGTATAATGCAAACTGCCCAGAAGCAAGGAAATATATTATTTGATGATGCATTGTTGAAAGCTTATTTTGCTGGTGAAATATCAAAGGAAAGTGTCGTAGCATTTGCTCGTAATCCTGAGGAGGTGTCTAAGAAGATAGGATGGACAGGAATTTGATGGAGAACATAAAAGATTGGGTAAAGAAAACACTCGAAGAACTCGAAAAAAAGATGATGGAGAATCTGGATGTTAAAGAGATGATTAAAGTTTCTTCGGATTTTACAAAGTTCAAAGAAATCGATGAATTAATAAATGAGTATTTTAATTTACTCGATGAAAAGGAACTTTGGAAAGAAGAACCTGGTAGTGAAGATGAGATTGCAAAGCTTGATCTAAAAATAGAAAAAGTTTCCAATGAGATAATCGCACTTTTACTTCCCGATGATGAATTCAGAGATAGAAATGTGTTCCTTGAGATAAGAGCTGGCACGGGTGGAGAAGAAGCGGCACTCTTTGCCGGTGATTTGCTGAGGATGTACTTAAGGTATGCTGAAATAAAAGGTTGGGACACTGAGATTATAGATGAAAGTAAATCAGACCTTGGCGGATACAAAGAAGTTGTTGTAAGAATCAAAGGTAAAAACAGTGGAACTTACATGAAATATGAAAGAGGTGTTCACAGAGTACAACGTATACCTGTCACAGAATCCGGTGGGAGGATACATACATCAACTGCAACTGTGGCGGTCTTACCTGAAACAAAAGATGTCGATGTCTTTATAGATCCAAAAGATATAAGGATTGATACGTACAGAGCATCCGGAGCGGGAGGACAGTACGTTAACAAAACAGAATCAGCAATTAGGATTACACATATTCCAACGGGTATCGTTGTGACTTGTCAATCGGAAAGGTCTCAGCACCAGAATAAAGAAAAAGCGTTGATGGTCTTAAGGTCAAAGCTTTACGAACTTGCACGAAGAGAGCAAGATGAAAAACTCTCCTCACAGAGAAAGACACAAATCGGAAGTGGTGAAAGAAGTGAAAAGATAAGAACGTACAACTTTCCACAAAACAGGGTGACAGACCACAGGATAAACCTAACGATATACAACCTGCAAGCTGTACTCGACGGTGACCTTGATTTAATAATTCCAAAATTGATGCAATACGACATAGAAGAACAGTTGAAAGAGCTCGGAATACTAACCGAAGTGGAGGGGTAAAAGTGTTAAACGTAGTAGATCATCCTTTAATAAAGCATAAGCTCACATTGATGAGAAAGAAAGAAACCGGTCCAAAGGAATTCAGAGAACTTCTAAGAGAAATAACGTTACTCATTGCTTACGAAGCAACAAGGCACATACAAGTTTACGAAATGGAAGTTGAAACACCATTTGAAAAGACGAAAGGATACTATATAAACGATAAAGATATAGTCATTATACCTATTCTAAGAGCCGGATTGGGTATGGTCGATGGCATTCTTGAATTGTTACCGAACGCTTCAGTAGGGCATATCGGTATTTACAGAGACCCTGAGACTTTGCAAGCGGTGGATTATTACTTTAAAACTCCGAAGCTCCACGATAAAAGTGAGATATTTATACTCGATCCCATGCTTGCAACAGGTGTATCGGCTATCGATGCGATAACCAAAGTTAAAGAACTTGGTGGTAGGCAAATTACGTTTATCTCCCTCATCTCTTCCCCAGAAGGTGTGAAGGCTATCGAAAAGGTCCATCCAGATGTCGATATATACACGGCATCCCTCGATAGAGAACTTAATGACCATGGATATATCCTTCCTGGTTTGGGTGATGCCGGTGACAGATTATTTAGAACAAAATAACGATTGTAGCTTGTAAGCTACTGGAGGTGCATTTGACTTGACAGAAGGTATAAGCATGAAACAACTTGAAGAAATGACAATGAAAGAACTCTATGAATTGGCAAGAAAATACGATATTCCTCGTTACACAAGTATGAGAAAGCAAGATTTAATATTTGAAATCTTGGAAGCTAAGGCAAAATCGGAAGGTTACTTTTTCGGCGAAGGTGTGCTTGAAATTGCTCCTGATGGATATGGATTTCTTAGAAGTCTTGAGACTATGCTATCTGGTCCAAAGGATATATACGTATCCCAGTCTCAAATAAGGAAGTTTAATCTGAACACTGGTGATATCGTCTCAGGTGTTATCCGTCCACCAAAAGAGGGCGAACGATTCAATGCAATGATAAAAATCGAAGCGATAAATTACAAACCACCCGAATTTGCAGACGAAAGAGTCAATTTTGAAAACTTAACACCGGATTATCCGAAGGAAAGATATATCCTTGAGACACATAAAGATACTTACTCAACAAGGTTGATTGACTTGTTCACACCGATAGGTAAAGGACAAAGGGGAATGATCGTCGCTCCACCGAAGACCGGTAAGACCACGATACTCAAAGAAATTGCCAACGGAATTGCAACTAACCATCCTGATACAATTAGAATCGTATTACTCATCGATGAACGACCTGAAGAAGTTACAGATATCAAAGAATCGGTAGATGCAAAGGTTATAGCAGCCCCGTTTGATATGCCTTCCGATAAGCAGATAAAAATTGCTGAACTTACGCTTGAAATGTGCAAAAGACTTGTTGAATATGGAAATCACGTTGTTGTGCTCCTTGATAGTCTTACACGACTTGGAAGGGTTTATAACATAACCGTTCCACCAAGTGGTAAACTGTTGACTGGTGGTGTTGATCCGGCTGCACTTTACAAACCCAAACATTTCTTCGGTGCTGCAAGAAACACAAGAGAAGGTGGAAGTTTAACCATCATCGCAACCGCACTCATAGAGACTGGATCGAAGATGGATGAAGTGATATTTGAAGAATTCAAAGGTACAGGTAATATGGAACTTGTGCTTTCAAGACAGCTTGCTAACAAAAGGATTTTCCCAGCCATCAATCTTGCACTTTCGGGTACAAGAAAAGAAGAATTATTGATTGGGCAAAACGAATTGAAGAAAGTGTGGATCCTTAGGCGTATGTTGAGCTCTATGTCTGAAGAAGAAGGTCTCAAACTCATACTTTCAAAATTGAAAGAAACGAAATCGAACGAAGAGTTCTTAGCTTTAATAGACGCCCAGAAAACAGTATAACAATACATTTTTTTCTTTGCTCACCTAAGTATAGGAGGAATTATCAATGAACCAAGAAGAGCTTAACAACGTGATATTGCGTAAGCGTAAATTAGCCTACGGAGTTCATGATGTCTGGATTAAAAATGATCTCATTGGTAGACAAGCTAAACCTGGTCAGTTTGTTATAGTGAGGATAAGTGAAAAAGGCGAACGCATACCTCTAACGATAGCCGAGTCCAATGGTGAAGCGTTCAGAATCGTTGTCAAAGCGGTTGGGAAATCCACATACGAACTGTGCTCGCTCAACGAAGGCGATATACTTTACGATGTAGTTGGACCACTCGGTAAGCCAAGTGAAATTAAGTATCATGGAAACGTACTAATAATCGGTGGTGGAGTTGGAATAGCCGCTATATTACCAATTGCAAAAGCGCTAAAAAGTGCAGGCAACAACATAACAGTTATAATTGGAGCAAGAACAATCCAAGATTTGATATTAAGAGATGAATTCACATTTGCCGATAAACTTTTACCAACAACAGACGATGGAAGTTTCGGATACAAAGGTAACGTGATAGATGCCATGAAAATCGAGCTTGAAAAAGAAAATTACAACGTAATTTGGTCGATAGGACCAGCTATCATGATGAAACTTTCAAGTGAAATTGCCACAAAATACAACATTCCCATTTGGGTTTCGTTGAATTCTATCATGATAGATGGTACTGGTATGTGTGGTGGTTGCCGAACGGTGATAAAAACTGATAATTCCGAAAAGATACAGTACGTATGCGTTGATGGACCAGAATTCGATGGTAGATACGTTGATTGGGATAGCTTCATCAAAAGGCTAAACCAATACAAAGAACAAGAAAAATTGGCTCTTGAAAGATATCTGAAAGAAGTTGGTGAACCTACATGGCTGTGAAAGACAGAGTCCACGTGCCAGAACAACCTGCTGAAATAAGAAAAACTAACTTTTTGGAAGTATCGCTCGGTTACACACCAGAATTGGCGCAACAGGAAGCCTCACGATGCTTACAATGTAAAATACCAACGTGTATATCCGGTTGTCCGGTCGGTATCGATATACCGGGCTTTATTAAAGAGATAGCTAAGGGTAATTTCGAAGGTTCGTATAAGATTTTAAAATCTTACAATTATCTGCCAGCAATATGTGGACGTGTATGTCCACAAGAGGTACAATGCGAGGGGTTATGCATTTTAAATAAAATTGGAAGATCAATCAACATAGGTGCACTTGAACGATTCGTCGCAGATTGGGCGGATGAAAACAACATCGAATACGAAAATGAAAATACTAAATTTCAATTCAACATAAGCAAAGCAAAAGATAAGAAAGTGGCTATAATCGGCTCTGGACCAGCCGGATTGACGGTTGCATCTGAACTTGGTAGATATGGTTTCACCGTGGATATATACGAAGCCCTGCACGAATTCGGCGGTGTATTGACGTACGGTATACCAGAATTCAGATTACCAAAATCGATAGTCAAAAAAGAAATTGCCGCACTTGAAAAACTCGATGTGCGATTTTTCAAGAATATACCAGTTGGATACGCTATATCCGTTAAGGAAATCCTCGAATCTTACGATGCCGTTTTCATCGGTGTCGGTGCTGGCACACCTAAATTTATGGGCATACCCGGAAGTGAGTTGAACGGTGTGTATTCTGCCAACGAATTTTTAACAAGGATAAACCTTATGAGAGCGTACAAATTCCCGGAGTACGATACACCTATACGAATCGGCAAAAAAGTGGCTGTAATCGGTGGTGGAAACACCGCAATGGATGCAGCAAGAAGTGCTCTAAGACTTGGTGCAGACGTCACTATAATATACCGTCGAACAGAAGCAGAAATGCCAGCGAGAAAAGCGGAAATCGAACATGCGAAAGAAGAGGGTGTTAAATTTTACACACTCGCAACACCTGTCAAGTACATCGGTGATGAAAATGGTAATTTGGTAGCTATCGAATGTATCAGGATGGAACTTGGCGCGCCTGATGAAAGTGGTAGAAGACGACCTGTTGAGATTCCAAACAGTAACTTTATCTTGGAAATGGATACAGTTATCGAAGCGATAGGTACTGAAGCGAATAAATTTCTGCTCAGTCAATTTCCAGATTTAAAGACAAACAAATACGGTTACATAATAACAGACGAATACGGTCAGACAAGTAATCCGAAAGTCTTCGCTGGAGGAGATATTGTAACAGGTTCAGCAACAGTTATCTTAGCCATGGGAGCTGGTAAAAAAGCTGCGCAAGGTATAATGAAATTCCTATCAGAAAACAGATGAAGGTGAAGATGATGTGATTTACATCGAAATACTATCTGCGATAATTGTTCTTCTAATACTCGTTGCAATAGTCTTATCAACTATCCCCATGCAAAGAAACATGCTTGAAGAAGCACTAAGGCAAGAGAAAGCCCAATTAAAAGCGGAAAATATCTTTTGGGAAACGATCGATGACACGGTTTTGAAAAACCTACCTGATACTTTTTCGATAAATTACCAAGTTGAAGTTGATGGCAACAAATACATCGTCACCATCAGTGCGGAAAAATTTCAAAGGCAAAAGTAATTGAGAAATGAACATCCCCCGGAAACACATTTAACTTCGTCGGGGGATTTTTTATATCTTATAGGTGATTTTATTTCTATTCAACGAATATGGTGTTACAGTATTGACTTTTTTTTTTTTGATATAATTAAAATAACTCTGCGCAGAGTAAATCGTGTTAAAAATTATTGATTCTTACAAGGAGGTATAACAGATGAATATTTTGAAAAGATTAATCAATGGTAATGTTCCACTTGGTGGTTGTATAAATAGAAGTCAAAGATGTGCGAGCATTGAGATTAGTAAAAAATAACCTAATGGTTTAATGTTACTAGACCCGGGTCTAATATTTTATTGGATCGAATTAGAAGACTTGAATTTCAGAATAAATAACTGAAATTCGAAGATAGTGTTAACTTGTAGTGATGAAAGAGTGTAATTGTGAAAGAATGCGATTGATATTGCCATTGTGCGTTTTCCAAAGATTCTTCACTACACAAAATCCTTGAATATATTTCGCTAAGTTCTTCGTATTCTTCAGCCCTCGCTTGAGTCGGAAAAAGTCTTTCAACAATGAAAACTTAGATTCACATTGATTGTTTTTACCGAGCGGTACCACTACGTGATTGATATTTCTGAACAACAGCTTTACTGCACTTTCATATGCACCAAGTCCATCAGTAATAAGTTCAATGTTTCTAGGTTTTGAATTACCAAAGAACTTCTCGAGCAATACTTTGACTTGTCCCATATCACGATACTTTGAGACATGCCAACAAAGAATTAAGTTAGTTTCGTGATCAACTAATAGCCAAACATAGTACTTTTGTTCTTTGAACACAAGAACAGTTTCATCAGCATGAACTGAGAAAACATTTTCGATGGTAAATGTTGGAAAAAGTACAGAGAATAAAGTACACAATTTAATAACCCATTTGTATATGGTGACATGAGATACTTTGATATTAAGAGAATGAGCAAGAGAGCGATAAGACATATTGTGTTTCATATACAAAACAAAAGCCTTTAAGACGAAAAAGATAGGGAAGCGGAAATATTTAAATTTCTCAGGAATAAGGGTGACTGGTTCGGGGAGGTTAAAAGGTACTCTATCTTTGGTACGACAAGCTCTACAACGGAAGACAACGAAAGAGCGACGGACTTTGTAAATTTGCATAGATTTACCACAAGAAGTGCATTTGGGATAAGGGAAAGGGAAGTTTTTGCGTTTTTGAGAATGGGAGAGTTTGAAAGAATGATGGCAGAGTTTGCAAAGGAATTGTTGGTTACCGTATTTGTCATGACCGTTTTTGTATAAGCTGGTGGAACCGCATTTTGGACAAGAGAGCGTTGAGTTGTTCATATCGGGATACCTCCTTTGTCGAGAGTTGGTTGGGGGGTGTCCCCTCTTTATAAGGATAATGCAGTTTTTGGAAAGTTTCAATACTTTTAGTTAACATTATCTTTAGAAGTGGGGGGTTGAAAACTATGAAGATAACATTTTTAGGACATGCGGCTGTTTTGATTGAAACAGGTGAACACAACATAATCATCGATCCGTTCCTCGAAGGTAACCCGCAGTTTCCGAAAAACTTCGTCCTGCCGAAGATTGACTACATATTAGTCAGCCACGGTCACGGAGACCATCTGGGAGACACAGAAAAGATAGCAAAAAAAGACGGTTCAACAGTTATCACAAACTACGAACTTTCAAACTTTTTGGCAAAGAAAGGGATAAAAGTACATCCCATGCACATTGGCGGAAGTTTTGTTTTTCCGTTTGGAAAACTAAAACTCTTCCCCGCTCTACACGGCTCAAGCATTATTGAAGGAGAACAAATTATTTACGGTGGTAATCCATGTGGTTTTGTTTTGGAACACAAGGGAAAAAGAATTTACCACGCCGGGGACACTGGACTCACTATGGAAATGGAACTTTTGAGCGATAAGCACATCGATCTTGCGTTTATACCTATCGGTGGCAATTTCGTTATGGACATTGAAAATGGTTTTGAAGCGGTTAGAATGTTCAAGCCTAAAAAAGTTGTTCCGATGCACTACAATACGTGGGATATAATCAAAGCGGACGCTGAATTGTTCAGGAAAAAGATCGAAGAGCTCGGTGTTGAATGTCTAATAATGAAACCGGGCGAATCAATAGAACTTTAATTTAAAAACTGGTAGGAGCGAAGTGATATGGAAGAACGAAATACAGTTGTTGTAATAGATTTCGGTTCACAATATACCCAACTCATCGTAAGAAGGGTTCGAGAAATCGGTTTTTACAGTGAACTTGTAGATTATGATGCAAGCTACGAGCAAGTCCAAAAACTCAATCCTTTAGCTTACATACTTTCAGGCGGTCCTAACAGTGTCTACGATGTAGATGCTCCAAAGATACCGAACTACGTCCTTGAAAGCAACCTTCCTATTCTCGGAATATGTTACGGACTACAAGCTTTGGCTTACCAACTCGGGGGTAACGTTGAAAAATCAGACCATCGTGAATTTGGACCTGCAGAGCTTGAAGTTATTAAAGACGATCCTTTCTTTAAGGGACTTCCGAAAAAATTCACCGTTTGGATGAGTCATTCTGATGGGGTAACAAATCTTCCGAAGGATTTTGAAACGATAGCAAAGAGTGAATACACCGAAAATGCGGTGATAAGGCATAAAGAAAAGAAGATTTACGGTGTTCAGTTCCATCCGGAAGTTGTACACACAAAGTACGGGAAAGAACTTCTGATTAATTTCCTGATCGAGGTTGCCGGTCTAAAACCAAATTGGAAGATGGAAAAATTCGCAGAAGAGATGATTAAAGAACTAAAAGAAAGAATAGGGAACGAAAAGGTGATCTTAGGACTCTCTGGCGGCGTCGATTCTTCAGTTGTAGCCCTTCTTCTTCACAAAGCTATCGGAGATAACCTCATTCCAATCTTTGTTGATACAGGTCTCCTGAGGAAAAACGAAGGTAAAGAAGTCGTTGAGAATTTCTCAAAACTCGGAATAAAAGTTCATTACGTCGATGCTAGTGAGAGATTCTTTGAAGTTCTAAAAGGTGTCGAAGATCCTGAAGAAAAAAGAAAAAGAATCGGGCATACGTTTATCGATGTTTTTTACAGCGAAGCCGGGAAACTTGCTAAAGAAGTAAAATTTTTAGCTCAAGGTACGCTCTATCCAGATGTGATTGAAAGTAAAGCTCCCGAAAGAAAAGCATCCGCAAAGATTAAAACCCACCACAACGTCGGTGGTCTTCCTGAGAATTTACCTTTTGAAATCATCGAACCGCTCAGATACCTTTTCAAAGACGAGGTGCGCCAACTTGGAAGAACTATTGGGCTTCCTGAGCAAATGCTGAAGCGACATCCGTTCCCCGGTCCGGGACTTGCCGTAAGGATCATTGGAGAAGTTACAAAGGAAGCTGTAAAAACACTCCAAGAAGCTGATTACATATTCATCGAAGAATTGAAAAAATGGGATCTTTACGAGAAAGTATGGCAAGCTTTTGCTGTACTGCTTCCAGTTAAAAGTGTTGGCGTTATGGGGGATTATCGAACGTACGAAAACGTTTTGGCTTTGAGAGCGGTAACAAGCGAAGATGGAATGACGGCAGATTGGGCAAAACTGCCTTATGAGTTCTTAAACCACGTTTCAAAGAGAATAATAAACGAAGTGAAGGGTATAAACAGAGTCGTGTACGACATAACTTCAAAACCTCCAGCAACTATCGAATGGGAATAACGAAAAATAACAGGAGCTGAAAGACTTTGATAAGAGAGAAAATAAATCCTCTAATATTTGTACTAACTATCTTTGCAGTTTTTCTATCATTGATAGTCTACAATAAATACGTATGGTTCCTTGATGCCGTAGTTTTGTATTTTTGGTATGAATATTCGTTACTGAAAAAATCAATCAAAAATGTTTCGGTAAGTGTGAAAGCTGATGCAAGGTGTTTTACGAATGAACCTTTCACAGTCAAGTTTGTGATCAAAAACGATTCGGAAAAACCTTTGAATGTTAAAATCAATTTCCCAAGCTCTTTAAAAAAACCAGATCAACTCCTTTCCTTAGAACCTAAGAGCAAATTAACGTACGAGGTTACCAGTTCTTTCGGAACGCGCGGACTAAAAAATATCGAACCTTTTGTGCTGAAATTCTTTTCAAAAAGTGGATTATTCGAGTTTTTTCTTGTTCACAAGATAGACTCAAACATTTTGGTTTTGCCAAAACCTGAAATGGTTATCTTTGAAAAAGAACGCTTTGTTGAACTGACACCCAATAAAAAAAGTAATTTTAAGTTACTTGAAGACATCTCGTATATCCGAGAGCTTAGAGAATACAATTCAGAACCACTCAACAGAATCCACTGGAAAGCATCTGCAAAATTTGATAAATTGATGGTCAAGGAGTACGAATACACTTCAAGTGCGAAGGTTTTCGTACTCCTTGATCTTAATCTTTCCGGCGCGGTTTATTCCAAAAAAGCTTGGGAAAGTATAAGAAAAAAATACGAAGAAGATGCTGTCAGCGCAGTAGCTGGTCTTGTGAACTATTTAAGCGCCAAACATATCCCTATCCAACTTTCAATTTCAGACAAAAACGGTGTTAGCACTTACAGATTCAAAGACCCTTCACTTTACTATGAACCCTTAGCACTTGCACAAGGAACGATAGAAAATCAAAACCTTACTTCAGACTTTTTTGGAAGTGTAAAAGATTCTCTAACACCAGCGGATACGGTTATACTGATAGGAATGTACTTAACTGTCGAAGAAGTTGAAGAGTTGATAAGGCTTAAATCGCACTCCGGAAAAGTGATAGTTATGCTTATGCCCTACGGCTACAGAAAAAGTGTTACAGGAAAGTTTAAAAGCTATTTTGACTTACCACTTGAAGTCAGAAAAACTTACGAGTACGCAAAAATCTTAGCTCAGGAACATATCTCAGTTCAGATATGGTACGAAAATACAGCTCTGCAAGAAGGGATCGAAGCAATATGGTAGATATACTGCTGGATGGCCTGATAATCGCACTGTCTTTTCTTTCTTTTTCAACTAAAATCAATCTTCTATCAATAGTTTCTTTCGCTTTGCTTTTTAGAATTTTTAAGACGAAAAGCAAAATAGAAACCTTTATTCTAAGTTTGGGTTATGCGGTCTTTGTAGCTATCCAGTCAAACTTTTTCGCTTCAGCAAGTCTGATTTTTGTTTTAACTTACAAAAGAGCAAAGAACAAGTATACCCCGTTTTTGATCTTTTCAATTCTTCTGCTTTCAACACCGCTCTCTGGACTGAACAATAATTTTACTTATCTTCCTATTTTCCAAGCTGGTACTCTCTTAATTTACGCTTTGAAAAACTTTAGAGATTCAAAAATTCTCTACATTCTCCCTTTAATACTTTTGATCCCACTTTCAGGAACGACTCTTAAATTAGCTCCTGCTCTAGTTCCTGAAATAAAACCTGCTGAAGAGTACAATCTCAACGTTGAGGTAAAACGTCAAGAAAAGCCGCAAAATGAAGCAAGAACTGGGGAACTTCAAACAAGCGACCTTGAGATATCTGAAAAGGAAAGAAAAGATCTTTTGGTAAGAGAAATAATTCTCTCCATCCAGCTTTTACTAACATTCGCTCTTATACTGATTTCAGCTGTCAAAGCTAAACTAAAATTCACAAAAGGAACTGCGTTGGGGCTTTTGATTATTTTTGCAGTTACTATTTTTTCCACGATACTTTTCACGATCTCGAGAATTAATTACCAAACAAATCTCTATCAGTCAAATTCAACAGATCAAATTGAAAGAGAAATAATATCCAAACAAGCAACGGTAACTTGGTACGCTCAAAACCAGAAAAATTTAGCTTCCCAAAGGAACTATTCAAGACTTATAACGATTTTGAACGTAGTTGGAACATGTTTGATTATATGTTCTCTAATTCCGCTTTTTAAAATCCTTTTAGAAAGTGGTGAAAGTACGGTTTTGGTTGAAAAAGAAAATGAAGATGCAGCGCCGTTGTTTTTCAAAACCGATTTTTCTTTTGAAGAGATACTCCAGCTTGAAGGACTTGAATTTGTAAAGCACGCTTATCTTTACATTCGAAAAGAATTTTTTAAAAGCTTTGATCATCTAACACCTTACGAGCTATTAGAAGTATTTAAGAATGATGATTTCGAGTTTTTCACAAATCTTTTTGTAAGATATGAATACGCTTTGGAAAGAGATATTCCGTTTGACGAAAAAAATCTAAAAACAAGTTTCGAAAGACTTGTAGAGCTTCTGAACCGAGGAGGAAATGAAATTGAAAGTCAAGGTTAGAAGCGTTGTGTACGCAGTTTTAATTGTAGCTGTGCTTCTGTGGATCGGCATGATTTTTTACTTTTCATCAAGCCTTCCGCAAGAATCCGAAAGGCAGGCAAAGTTTGTTTACCGCGCACTAAAAAAGATTGACAGCATAGTAGATTTTTCAAACACAAGATGGTTTATCTCTTTAGAAACAAAATTAAAACACTGGCGGTTCAAGACCGAATACGTTCCAACTGAGATGCTTCTTAGAAAATCATTTTGGACTCTATTTCGGACTTGGGTTTCTTACTACACTTGTCTTGTTTTACGCACTTAAAGAAACCCACAAACTCAAAAGAGTTATTTTCTCAGCTCTTTCTGGAAGCAGATCTTGACAAATACAACCAGCTTTTTTACAACCGCGGTTCATCGTTGAACGATGTCATCATCGACATGACAGGAGCTGGTTTTGGAACGATTGTTGCACTGCTGATCGTTTGTTTAGTAACACTCTTCAGCAGAACAAAAAGAATTTTGGGGAGGAAACAAAACGTATAAATTAAATCCTTCGGTGTGTTCCACCGAAGGATTCAGCAAATTCTTTCAAGTGATACAAATAATAATTTTGCACCTCAAGTTTCAGTCTCCAATTGCGTATAGTCTTCCATCTAAAGCACCGATATATACCGTTCCATCTGCACCTATTGCAGGCGACGAATAGGTTCCATAACCTATAGAAGTCTTCCATTTCAATTTTCCATTTGGGTTTAGGCAATAAAAGTATCCTGATTCAGATCCAGTATCCCATGATCCAAAATAAATTGCCCCGTCTGAGCCTATCGCTGGGGAAGACTCGATAAAACCATCGGTAGTATACTTCCATTTTAAACTTCCATTGGGATTTATAGCGTGGAGAGTTCCGTCTACTGATCCAATATATATTGTTCCGTCAGAGCCTATCGCTGGGGAGGAGATGATAGGAATAAGGGGTGTATTATACTCCCACTTTAAAGTTCCATCTGGATTTATAGCGTAGAGATTTCCGTCCCATGATCCAACATATATTGTACCGTCAGAGCCTATCGCTGGGGAAGAATCGATAAGATCATCGATAGTATACTTCCATTTTAAAGTTCCATTGGGATTTATAGCGTAAAGATTTCCATCATGTGACCCAACATATATTGTACCGTCAGAGCCTATCGCTGGAGAGGAGTGGATATTACCACCGGTAGTATACTTCCATTTTAAAGTTCCATTGGGATTTATAGCGTAGAGATTGTTGTCATCTGATCCAATATATATTGTACCGTCTGAGCCTATCGCTGGAGAGGACCAGATATCACTACCGGTAGTATACTTCCATTTTAAAGTTCCATTGGGATTTATAGCGTAGAGATTGTTGTCACCTGCTCCAAAATATATTGTACCGTCAGAGCCTATCGCTGGAGAGGACCAGATAGAATCACCTAAAGTAGTATACTTCCATTTTAAAGTTCCATTGGGATTTATAGCGTAGAGATTTGCGGTTGATGATTCAATATCTGATGATCCAATATATATTGTTCCGTCAGGGCCTATTGCTGGAGAAGAATAAAAAATTCTATTATTGGTTTGATAATACCATTTCACGTTTGCAACTTGCGATCCAATATATTTGCTCCTTCCTGTGTGTTGTGGATCTCCTCTAAACATAGGCCAAGGGCTGTTTGCAAGTCCTGAAGTCACAACTGTAACTGTTGTTTGTTGAGTACAACTTAATGTTATCAAAAGCGAAAACAAAACCAATACCTTCCAAAACAATTTTTTCATGTTAACCCTCCTTTCCTTTTCCTAGCAAAATTCCAATAACTTTTGTGCTGGAAAGTACTCAAGGACTAACCATATTCTTGCTCTGATAAATTTTCACTACCCCTCCCTTCCATACTGTCTGACACGCACTTTCAAGACGGAAATCGAATATCATTAAAAAATTCTAACGGGCGTTGATACTTTCTTTTTGATCCCACTGCTTTTTGTAAAGTTGTTTTGATATTCCACCGTTGAATCAAAGAAAAAACTCCTTTCATATATTATAACATATTTCAAAAATCTTCAAAAATGTTTACGAAAAATTCACAAAATCTTCGATTCAAAAACCGATCATGAAAGATTTTCAAAACAAAAATGCGAGGATTTCTCCTCGCTTTTTGTTTGGTGAATAATCAAACGAATTATTTTTTTCATACATTACACTGCTGGTACACCGTGGGTTTCGTCTTCGAGAATTACAATGCCAGGCAAGGTTTGTTTACCGCACACTAAAAAAGATTGACAGCATAGTAGATTTTTCAAACACAAGATGGTTTATCTCTTTAGAAACAAAATTAAAACACTGGCGGTTCAAGACCGAATACGTTCCAACTGAGATGCTTCTTAGAAAATCATTTTGGACTCTATTTCGGACTTGGGTTTCTTACTACACTTGTCTTGTTTTACGCACTTAAAGAAACCCACAAACTCAAAAGAGTTATTTTCTCAGCTCTTTCTGGAAGCAGATCTTGACAAATACAACCAGCTTTTTTACAACCGCGGTTCATCGTTGAACGATGTTATAATCGACATGACAGGAGCTGGTTTTGGAACGGTTGTTGCACTGCTGATCGTTTGTTTAGTAACACTCTTCAGCAGAACAAAAAGAATTTTGGGGAGGAAACAAAACGTGTAAATTAAATCCTTCGGTGTGTTCCACCGAAGGATTCAGCAAATTCTTTCAAGTGATACAAATAATAATTTTGCACCTCAAGTTTCAGTCTCCAATTGCGTATAGTCTTCCATCTAAAGCACCGATATATACCGTTCCATCTGCACCTATTGCAGGCGACGAATAGGTTCCATAATAAGTTCCAGATGAACCTATAGAAGTCTTCCATTTCAAAGTTCCACTTGGGTTTAGGCAATAAAAGTATCCTGATTCAAATACAAGTGAATAAGATCCAAAATAAATTGAACCATCAGAGCCTATTGCTGGAGAGGATTGAATAGCAGCATAGGTATTATATTTCCATTTTAAAGTTCCATCTGGGTTTAGAGCGTAGAGATTTCCGTCGACTGATCCAACATATATTGTACCGTCTGAGCCTATCGCTGGGGAGGAGGTGATCTCATCACCGGTAGGATACTTCCATTTTAAACTTCCATTGGGATTTATAGCGTAGAGATTTTTGTCCCATGATCCAACATATATTGTACCGTCAGAGCCTATCGCTGGAGAGGACCAGATCGGATAACCGGTAGTATACTTCCATTTTAAAGTTCCATTGGGATTTATAGCGTAAAGATTTCCATCATGTGACCCAACATATATTGTACCGTCAGAGCCTATCGCTGGGGAAGAATGGATAAAACCATCGGTAGTATACTTCCATTTTAAAGTTCCATTGGGATTTATAGCGTAGAGATTTCCGTCTTCTGATCCAACATATATTGTACCGTCAGAGCCTATCGCAGGTGAGGAGATGAAGATCAAACTATCGGTAGTATACTTCCATTTTAAACTTCCATTGGGAGTTAGAGCGCAGAGATAGTCGCATGATCCAACATATATTGTACCGTCTGAGCCTATCGCTGGAGAGGAGGTGATAGGAATAATGGTAGTATACTTCCACTTTAAAGTTCCATTGGGATTTATAGCGTAGAGATTCCCGTCATCTGATCCAATATATATTGTTCCGTCAGGGCCTATTGCTGGAGAAGAATAAAAAATTCTATTATTGGTTTGATAATACCATTTCACGTTTGCAACTTGTGATCCAATATATTTGCTCCTTCCTGTGTGTTGTGGATCTCCTCTAAACATTGGCCAGGGGCTGTTTGCAAGTCCTGGAGTCACAACTGTAACCGTAATATTCGCTGTTCTAGTAATTTCACCACCACTCGCCCTTATTTCCATGTTATATGTTCCAACTGGCACACTTGATGATACTGATATCGTTAGCTGTTTTGTTTTCTCATTTCCTTCAACACTCGTTGCACTTAAAGTTATCCCGTTTGGTGCACCTTCTAAACTTAACATGATTGGTTGATCGAAGTTTCTTCTTTCTACTGTAAGCGTTATGCTTTCGCTTCCTCCTTGAGAAATCGTTAAATCGGTTGCAGGACTTATGGATATATTAAATTCAGAAATACTTGTAAATTCAGAAATACTTGTTGTTTGTTGAGTACAACTTAATGTTATCAAAAGCGAAAACAAAACCAATACCTTCCAAAACAATTTTTTCATGTTAACCCTCCTTTCCTTTTCCTGATAATGTTAACTAAAAGTATTGAAACTTTCCAAAAACTGCATTATCCTTATAAAGAGGGGACACCCCCCAACCAACTCTCGACAAAGGAGGTATCCCGATATGAACAACTCAACGCTCTCTTGTCCAAAATGCGGTTCCACCAGCTTATACAAAAACGGTCATGACAAATACGGTAACCAACAATTCCTTTGCAAACTCTGCCATCATTCTTTCAAACTCTCCCATTCTCAAAAACGCAAAAACTTCCCTTTCCCTTATCCCAAATGCACTTCTTGTGGTAAATCTATGCAAATTTACAAAGTCCGTCGCTCTTTCGTTGTCTTCCGTTGTAGAGCTTGTCGTACCAAAGATAGAGTACCTTTTAACCTCCCCGAACCAGTCACCCTTATTCCTGAGAAATTTAAATACTTCCGCTTCCCTATCTTTTTCGTCTTAAAGGCTTTCGTTTTGTATATGAAACACAATATGTCTTATCGCTCTCTTGCTCATTCTCTTAATATCAAAGTATCTCATGTCACCATATACAAATGGGTTATTAAATTGTGTACTTTATTCTCTGTACTTTTTCCAACATTTACCATCGAAAATGTTTTCTCAGTTCATGCTGATGAAACTGTTCTTGTGTTCAAAGAACAAAAGTACTATGTTTGGCTATTAGTTGATCACGAAACTAACTTAATTCTTTGTTGGCATGTCTCAAAGTATCGTGATATGGGACAAGTCAAAGTATTGCTCGAGAAGTTCTTTGGTAATTCAAAACCTAGAAACATTGAACTTATTACTGATGGACTTGGTGCATATGAAAGTGCAGTAAAGCTGTTGTTCAGAAATATCAATCACGTAGTGGTACCGCTCGGTAAAAACAATCAATGTGAATCTAAGTTTTCATTGTTGAAAGACTTTTTCCGACTCAAGCGAGGGCTGAAGAATACGAAGAACTTAGCGAAATATATTCAAGGATTTTGTGTAGTGAAGAATCTTTGGAAAACGCACAATGGCAATATCAATCGCATTCTTTCACAATTACACTCTTTCATCACTACAAGTTAACACTATCCCCTGCAACGTGTTGCAGCGCTCCGCTTATTCCGCAAGCAATATATACCTTCGGTCTCACAGTCTTTCCTGTTTGGCCAATCTGGTGGTCGTAAGAAATCCAACCAGCTTCAACAGCAGCTCTTGAAGCGCCGACGCAACCGCCTAAAAGCTTTGCAAGTTTTTCAAGAAGTTTGAAACCTTCAGGACCTCCAAGACCTCGTCCGCCTGAAACGATTACTTCGGCTTCTTCGAGTTTAACAGCGTTGGCTATTTCTTTGACAACGTCAACAATTTCAATTCTAATGTCTTCTTTTGATATCTTTGGTTTTATCTCTATTATTTCGCCTTTTCTTTCTTCTTTCGGTAATTTTTGCATAACTCCCGGTCTTACAGTTGCCATCTGCGGTCTTTTTTCAGGACATTTAATAGTTGCTAAAATATTGCCACCAAAAGCTGGACGCGTCTGGAGTAAATTACCTTCTTCGTCTATATCAAGTTTCGTACAGTCAGCTGTTAGCCCTGTGTGAAGTTGAGAAGCTATCTTTGGTGCCAGATCTCTACCGATGTGAGTGGCTGAAAATAGTATTACATTCGGTTGGTATTCTTTAGCAAGGTCTACAAAAACTTTTGAATAACCATCCGTTGAGTATTTTTCTAGAAGAGGATCTTGTATCAAATAAACGATGTCGGCACCGTGGTTGATAAGCTCTTGCGAAAGTTGCGAGACGTTATTACCTATTAAAACTGCGCAAGCTTTTGAACCTGATTTTTCTGCAAGTCTTTTCGCTTCTCCGAGTATTTCAAGACTTGAGTTCATTAAAATTCCGTTTCTTTGCTCGGCAAATATCCAAATATCTTTACTCATATTTATCACCTCAAATCACTTTAGAGCTGACAGGACTTTCTCAGCAAGTCGGTTCACAACTTCCTTAGTTCCGCCCGTGAGTATTTCAGTTTCCCTTTGATGTTCGGGAGTTATAATTGTTACAACCCTTGTTGGTGAACCTTTTAAACCTATCTCTTCAGGATTTAATCC
Organism: Fervidobacterium pennivorans DSM 9078; assembly: GCF_000235405.2. Lineage (NCBI taxonomy): Bacteria > Thermotogati > Thermotogota > Thermotogae > Thermotogales > Fervidobacteriaceae > Fervidobacterium > Fervidobacterium pennivorans. The sequence continues at coordinate 746,274 of NC_017095.1, read as the reverse complement.
AAGATCTTGTGCTGTTACAACTCTTATAGTTTTTTGATAAGCTTCAAAGATACCACGAATAGTTGGATATCTTGGGGTATTTAGCTCTTTTGTTACGGTTAAAAGTACGGGCATTTTCACTTTTATTAATTCGTATCCATCCTCCAGTGTTCTTTTTACCGTTACTGTATCACCGTCGATCTCTATATATTTGACGTACGTAACTTGCGGAATTCCGAGTTTGTTCGCAACTTGAGGACCAACTTGAGCGGTATCGCCGTCTATAGCTTGACGTCCGCAGAGAATAAGGTCATAGCTTACTGTCTTTAGAAAAGCCGAAAGCGTTTTTGCAGTTGCGTAGGTATCCGCACCTGCAAAAAACCTGTCTGATAAAAGAACCGCTTCATCAGCTCCCATTGCTAAAGCTTCTCTTAAAGCTTCTTCAGCTTGAGCAGGTCCCATAGTAACAACCGTAACTTTTCCGCCGAATTTTTCCTTAATTCTTAAAGCTTCTTCAAGAGCGTTCTTATCTTCGGGATTGATAATACTCGGAACACCATCTCTTATGAGGTTTTTGGTAACGGGATCTATCTTAATTTCTGCAGTATTTGGAACTTGCTTAATCAAAACTACTATGTTCATAGCTTATCACCTCAGATCTTTAAAAGGTTAGCTGATATAACCATCTTTTGAACTTCGGAAGTACCTTCGTAGATTTCTGTTATCTTGGCATCTCTCATAAGTCTTTCGACCGTTGAGTCTTTTGTATAGCCGTAGCCACCGAATATTTGAACAGCCTTAACTGTAACTTCCATAGCTGTTTCCGAAGCAAACAATTTTGCCATAGAAGCTTCCATTGAATAAGGCAAATTGTTCTGTTTCCGCCACGCTGCGTTGTAGACTAAATGCCTTGCAGCCTGGACTTTTGTTGCAATTTCAGCGATGTACCATTGGAGTCCTTGGAATTTTCCTATTGGCCTTCCGAATTGCTGCCTTTCTTTTACGTATTTCAAAATTTCATCCAAAGCAGCTTGAGCTATTCCGAGAGCTTGAGCAGCTATTCCAATTCTTCCACCATCGAGTGTCGACATCGCTATCTTAAATCCGTCTCCCTCTTTTCCGAGGAGGTTTTCTTTTGGAACTATACAGTCGTCAAAGATAAGTTCTGCCGTTTTTGAACCTCGAATTCCCATCTTTTTTTCGTATTTACCAATGTAAAATCCTGGGAATCCTTTTTCAACAATGAACGCACTTATTCCTTTCGTCCCTTTTGATCTGTCAGTCATAGCAAAGACGATATAGATATCCGCAACTCCACCGTTGGTTATAAATATTTTCGAACCGTTGAGAACGTAATGGTCTCCTTTCAGAACAGCAGTCGTCTGCTGATTTCCAGCATCTGTACCTGCGTTCGGTTCTGTGAGTGCAAATGCACCAAGCTTTTCACCTCTGTTTACGGGGATTAAATACTTCCTTTTTTGTTCCTCGGTCCCGTATTGATAGAGTGGATAACCCACAAGTGATGTGTGCGCTGAGAGGATAACTCCCGTCGAAGCACAAGCTCTTGAAATCTCTTCAACTGTTATTATGTAGCTTATGTAATCTCCGCCAGCTCCACCGTATTCTTTCGGATACGGTATCCCAAACATCTCCGCTTGCGCCATTTTTCTAACATTTTCCCAAGGAAACTCTTCAGTCTCGTCGATAACCTTCGCATACCGTTTTATCTCTTTTTCTGCGAAATCTCTCACGATTTTTCTGACCATCTCTTGTTCTTTAGTAAAATTCCAGTCCATAGTTTTCACCCCGATTCAAAGAAAAAACTGAATCAACTCTCACATTATAATTCTAGCACAATAACTTATTGTGATAAAGTTCACAACAAGTTGTATTTTGACCGCTTTTTTGTAAATTCAGAAAATAAGTTCCATTATCTTTCATATACTCACTGTTTTGAGATATTTTTAACGTATCCTATTGTCAAAAATAAATTTGTGCTGTATAATAAATTAGGATAGACTAAGTCAGGTTACACCTTAAAAGGGGGATTTAAGATGGTTTTCGAGAGAATTTATGAAACTATAGGAAATACGCCAATTGTGAAAATAAGTAAACTTACTTGTGAAAACTGTGCCGAAGTTTACGCAAAACTTGAGTACTTTAACCCAGGTGGTAGTATCAAAGACAGGATAGCTCTTTATATGATTGAAGGAGCTGAGAAAGAAGGTTTGTTGCAGCCTGGTGGGACTGTTATCGAACCGACAAGTGGAAACACGGGTATTGGGCTAGCGCTTGTATGCGCTTCGAAAGGTTACAGGCTGATAATAGTTATGCCCGAATCTATGAGCGTTGAAAGAAGACAAGTTCTTAAGGCGTACGGAGCTGAGATTATACTTACTCCAGCAAGTGAAGGTATGACCGGAGCTATTCGTGTAGCAGAGCAACTTGCTCGAGAAAATGGGTATTTTATGCCACTGCAGTTTGAAAATAAATACAATCCGCTGGCACATAGGGAAACTACAGCGCTAGAAATTCTCAGAGATATGGACGGAAAGATCGATGCTTTTGTAGCAGGGGTTGGAACTGGCGGAACGATAACAGGTGTTGGTGAAGTTCTCAAAGAAAAGGTACCAGGTGTGAAGATAGTCGCTGTAGAGCCTGAAAAGTCTGCGCTTCTGTCAGGTGGAACACACAGTCCGCACAAAATTCAAGGAATAGGTCCCGGGTTCATTCCAAAGATTCTCAACAGAGATGTTATTGACGAAGTCGTAACTGTTAGTGATGAATCAGCTTTCGAGATGACTCGAAGACTTGCGAAGGAAGAAGGATTGTTCGTGGGTATTTCTTCTGGAGCGGCTATGGTCGGTGCACTGAAAGTTGCAGAAAAACTTGGAAAAGGTAAAAGAGTTGTCGTTATTTTACCTGACGGAGGCAGCAAGTATTTATCTATGAATGTTTTTGACGTGTGAGGTGATTAATATGCGGAAGATTTTAAATTATTTCAAAGAAGAGATAAACTTTATTATGGAAAACGATCCAGCTGCGAAAAGCGCTCTTGAAGTTCTCTTGCTTTATCCAGGTTTTCACGCGGTTCTTTGGCACAGAATAGCGTATTTCTTGTACAACAAGAAATTTTATTTCCTTGCCAGATTGATTTCCCAAGTTGTTCGTTTCTTTACAGGTATAGAGATACATCCGGGTGCAAAGCTGGGAAAAAGAATACTGATAGATCACGGTATGGGAGTGGTTATAGGGGAGACTGCGGAAGTTGGCAATAACGTGGTTATTTATCACGGTGTTACTTTAGGTGGAACAGGAAAAGACAAGGGTAAAAGGCATCCTACCGTCGGTAATAACGTTGTAATAGGTGCAGGGGCAAAACTGCTTGGACCGATAATAATTGGGAACAACGTTAAAATTGGTGCCAACGCTGTCGTTTTGAAAGATGTTCCAGACAACGCAACCGCTGTCGGAATACCAGCGAAGATAATATTAAACTCCAAGGCAATAGATAAAAACGCAAGCGACGGTGATGAGGTTTGTCAAAGAGGTTTTGAAGAGTTTGAAGAAGTAAGTGCCTAAGGGAATCTAATATATTTTTCAAAAAAAGCCATCTTTAAGATGGCTTTTTTTGCTTGACATTTTCCGTACAAAAGTGATACAATATATAGTGCTATTTTTAAAGTTATTACTATATATTGTGATTTCTTAGGTTTTAAGACACTTTAGAGGGGGATGTGTATGAATTTCTTAGTCAATACTGTAAAGGTGCTTTTCCAAGACCATCCGGTTTATCCTTCCGTCAGTGTATACTTCCAAGGTTGCGACGCTTTCCCAAAGTGTGTGGGGTGCCACAATCAGAATACTTGGGAATTCGATGAATCTTTCTCGAAACGCTATGATGAAATACTTTCTTTAGTCGAAGAAAAGGTTCAATTTTTGCTGGCGGGATACGAAAAAATATCCTTAACTTTTTTAGGCGGAGAACCGCTTTCGGTAAGAAACCGAGAATGCGTCAGACTGCTATCAAAATACTTTAAAGAAAAGTACTGTTCTAAAGTTGTCACAACTCTTTACAGCTGGAGAGAACCGAAAGATCTAGTTGAATTAGTTGAGTACATTGAAAACGTAGATGAATTCGTCTTAGGACGCTTTGAAATAAATTTGAAAACAGGCGGATTTCCAGCATCGTCAAATCAGCTTTACATAACAAAAGAAGAACTTTCAGAACTTTTAGAAATCGAAAGGGGGAAATGCTGTGTTTTGGAGATTTTCTGATGATTTTATAGAAGAATTCGAAAAGATTCCAGAGACCTTCAGAGAAATTGAGGGCTTAACTTGGCAACTTGATCCGGTTATTTTTACTGAACATTTCTTCAGCAAAGGCATTATTGATTCGAGCATAGATGTTAACGCGAACGTTAGAAGCACGAACGTTTACACGTATTTCAACGAAGTTTCGAAACCAATAACAAAACTTTATTCAATTTATGCGATATATGAAAAAATGAAAAATCTCTTCGGTATCGATGACGCTAAAACTTTTTTGAGATATCAGATGTACGGGGATATATATCTTCACGATGCACACCATTCAGCTTTTGCTCCCTACTGCTACGCTTATTCTCTGAGACCAATCGTTGAAAAAGGTCTTTTCTTTATTGACAGTATAAAATCAACGCCTGCAAAACATTTATCTTCGTACATACAGCACGTTATACAATTTGTAATGTTTGCTTCGAACCAGCAATCTGGTGCCGTGGGGCTTCCGGACTTTTTCGTTTGGCTTGCGTACTTTTACAAAAAAGACTTAGAAAGCGGAGTAATTCCTGTTGAAAGAGAAAAAGAGTATTTGGAGCAACATTTCCAGATATTCACCTACTCAATAAACCAGCCTATCAGAGGGACACAATCACCGTACACGAACTTTACTTATCTTGATAGAAACTATATCAGAGCTATCTTCGAAAATGAAACTTATCCGAACGGAGAGAGTATTGTTGAAAATACTGAGTTGATAATAGAACTTCAAAAGAGGTATTGGGAGTGGATAGTCAGCGAACGTGAAAAACAGATGTTTACATTCCCAGTTCTTACAGCATCACTTCTTTACAAAGATGGAAGGTTTATTGATGAAGATAGCGCGAGGTTTATAAACCGAGTAAATTTAAGGTGGCAGGATACGAATCTTTACATAAGTGATAGCATCGATGCAGTTGCTTCTTGCTGCAGGCTCACAAGTTCAACAAAAGATATTAAATTTTCAGCTTTTGGTGAAGAGCCGGAATTAAAAGGTATGGTTAATTCGATAGGTGGAAGCGATTTGAATATCGGCTCGTTTAAAGTTGTAACGATAAACCTTCCAAGGATTGCCTTGGAAACGAAAAGTAAAGAAGATTTCAAGAAAAGATTAGCTGAAAAGGTTCTTTTAGTTCAAAAGGTTTTAGCAGCGATAAGGAGTTTAATAACTGACAGGATTTCACAGGGAGTTTTACCACTTTACAACCTGGGTCTCATGGACCTCAACAGACAATACGGAACGGTTGGTATAAACGGATTTTTTGAAGCACTTGAAATTCTAGGAATGGTTGAATACGGTCCTGACGGTGTTAAATATTCACCTGAAGGCGAAATGTTCGGAGAAGAGATATTGGACTTAATAGGTCAACTTAACAAACAAGGTAGAAAGGCTTTTGGTTTTACTTTTAACGTCGAGCAGATACCAGCGGAAAAAGCTGCGGCAACGTTCGCTGAAAAAGACAGGATTCTTTACGGAACTGATTATCAAGTTTATTCAAATCAATGGTTACCATTGACAAGTGATTCCGATATGATCAATAGGATAAAATACTCGGGAAGATTTGACAAAAAGGTTTCAGGTGGAGCGATATTGCACGTTAATATAGACTCTCCTTTCAAAGATGAAGAACAGTCTTGGAATTTACTCAACTTAATCGCAAAAATGGGAGTTGTTTATTTCGCTTTCAACACGAAGATAAGTGTTTGCAAACACGGTCATGCGTTCTACGGTGAAAAGTGTCCAACTTGCGGCAATAACAAAGTTGACGAGTTTATTCGCATCGTAGGATATTTAGTCCCAATAAGTTCGTTTAACAAACACAGAAAAATTGAGTATAAAGATAGGAAATTTTATCCAGTTAATTCGTGAAAGAAGGGCTTGGTTATCCAAGCCCTTCTGAATTTGTGTTAAATATATTTTTTTAAACCGGCGAGTGCTGTTGTGTTTACAAAGTTCCAGGGTTTGTTGAAATATGGTTGGAAGAAGAAGTCTGAAAATGCAAGTTCTTCTAAAGTCATCTTTTTCGAGATAACTATTGAAAGAGTGTTGATGGCTTCTGTCACGTCTTCTTCGGATATAAGCTGTGCACCCAGAATAATGTGAGATTTTTTATCGTACACAATTTTCAAAGTAACAGGTTTATAAACTGGCATAAATTCAGGGCGTGTACTTTCGGTAATTGTGACGTTATCAACTTCTAACTTTAAACTTTTCGCCCAATTTTCAGTAATGCCGGTTGCTGCTATATTGTAACCAAAGAGTTTAACACCTGAAGTTCCTTGAGTTCCCTGATATTTAATTCTATCTTCGAAAAGATTGATTGCAGCGATTGTCCCCATTCTGACCGCATTTGTAGCCAGTGGAATGTATTCGTATCTACCCGCAGGTGTGAAATAGACTGCCGCACAATCTCCTGCTGCAAAAACATCTTTTTTGCTTGTTCGCATTGAACTGTCAACAATTATCGCACCGTTAGGAAGCATCTCAAGTTGGCCTTTAAACATTTCCGTAACAGGTCTAAATCCAGTTGCAAGTATCACTAAATCTGCTGGATACTCATTTTTGTCAGTTACGACCTTTTCAACCTTTCCATTTCCGCTGAACTCTAAAACTCTTTCACCAAGTGCAAGTTTGATACCGTTCTGAACAAATAAATCTTCAACTTCATCGGAGAATTCTTTGTCCAAATATTTTGCAAGTATTCTATTTTCAAGATCAATCAGGGTAACCTCTTTACCATTTGCTCTGAAAGCCTCCGCCAGCTCTACACCTATAAGTCCGGCACCAACTATAACAATGTTTTTTGCATTTTTTGAAGCCTCTTTTATTTCTTTTGCGTGATAGAAATTCTTTGAGAGTTTTATACCTTCAAGGTCGACACCCGGTACGTTTGGTATCACCGGCCATGAACCAGTTGTTATCATTATTTTGTCAAAACTCTCTTCTCCTTCTTCCCCAGTATCGAGCTTTCTGTACTTTATTTTCTTTGAATCCAGGTCAACAGCAGTGACTTCTGTTCTCATGTAAGGATCCGCTCCCAACTGCCTTAAAGTATCAGCCGAAGCGTAAAATAGTTTATTCACATCTTCAACTACTCCGTGGATGTGCAAAGCTATTCCGCAAGACAGAAAAGAAACGGTGTCATTCCTTTCAAAAATCTTCACTTCAACATCCGGATAAAGTTCTTTGACCGTTTTTGTAAAAGCAGTTCCTGCATGTGTACAACCAATTACAACTATTTTCATACCTTGAACCTCCTTGTGAGTTTTTTATCAATGTATAATTAGTTTACACTAAGTCTAATGTTTTGTCAAGTATAGAATTGTTAAAAAAATGACAGATCTTTTTATGACATGTTCAAAGAAAGATGTAAAAATTTGGAGAATTTAGTGTATAATATTATCGAAAGCGATGGCCAAAGCGAGGATGAAAAAGATGAAACAATTACTGATATTTACGTTGTTACTTATATTGTGTTTAAGTGTCGCTGTTTTTCCACAGTCGCCAACTTTTAATATTTCTCTAAAATCGAATACTCTTTCGGTTGTACAAGGTGGAAGCGGTAGTTTAAGTTTAACTATAACGCCTGTAAATAAGTTCACCGGTACTGTGACTTTAAGTCTTGTTAATGCACCAAAAGGAATAACTTTGAAACCAACTACTGTCAGTGTAAAAAAAAGCACCGTAACTCAGACAATTACCATTTCTGTTGAAAAAAGTGTTTCTGCTGGAAAATACTCGCTAACTTTAAGAGTAGCAAGCGGTAATATTGTAAAAAAATTAGCTATTTCACTTACGGTGACAAAAGCACCTGAACCGAGTATTTCAGTCTCTGTGTCCCCTTCTAAAATCACTGTTTCCCAAGGGAATAGTTCGTTTTTTAATTTGACTGTGGTACCTTCTGGAGGATTTACAGGATCAGTTAAATTGGAACTTCAAAAAGCACCATCTGGAATAACGCTGACACCATCATCGTTCAGCGTTGGAAAAGAAAGTGTAACTCAAAGAGTTGCGGTAAAAGTAGATAACAGCGTAGACGTGGGTGTTTATAATATTACTTTAAAAGTCACGGGCGGAAACATAGTAAAAACAGTTAACTTGGAAGTTGTTGTTAGACTACCGTCGGGTACTCTCATTTGGTCGAAACAATTCGGAAGTAATTCGGAAGATGAAGTATGCGGTTTAGCTACAGACAGTCAAAACAATATAATCATTGCTGGTTCGGTTAAAGGAAACCTGGATAGTAACAAAATGGGAGTAAAAGACGTTTTTTTGAGAAAGTTTGATTTCGAAGGAAATCTTATTTGGGGAAGACAATTTGGTAGTGATTATTACGACGAAGCCTACGGTGTCGCAGTTGACAGCAATGATAACATAATAGTTGTAGGCTACACCTATAAAACACTGGGAAAAGAAAGTTATGGTTTAGTCGACGCCTACATCCGAAAATATGATAAAGATGGAAATGTTATTTGGACAACACAATTTGGAACAAAATCTTCTGAGGTAGCCAATTCTGTTGCAGTTGATAAATTTGATAATATATACGTTGCAGGATACACTTGGGGAAACTTAGAAGGTGTGAATAAAGGGGCAAAGGATGCTTACGTTTGTAAATTTGATCCAGATGGAAATATAGTGTGGAAGAGGCAGATTGGTACTGAGTATTACGATGAAATCTTTAACATAGCGGTTGATTCTCAAGGAAACATATACATTGCAGGCTATACTTGGGGAGTCTTGGGGGAAAAGAGTAACGGTTCCCAGGATATTATTGTCGCTAAGTTAGATACCTTTGGCAACCTCATCTGGATTTCTCAGTTCGGGACTGATAAGTTAGATGAACCTCACGGAATAGCTTTAGATACTGCGGGAAATATTTATATTGCCGGATACACAAATGGTTCTCTCTTTACTAAGAAGGAAAGTACACGCGATATTGACATTATTATAGTAAAATTAGATAAAAATGGAAAAATAGTTTTTGGGGTTCAGTTAGATTCGAATTATTCCGCTTCTTCAGAATCATATCTGGGACAAGATAGTGCATTAGATATAGTGTTAAGCTCTGATGGAAAAATATTCATTGTTGGAGGGACAACCGGGAATCTTGCGGGAAAAAATCAAGGATACGAGGATGCGTTCGTAATATTACTTGATCAATTTGGGAAAACTGTTTGGATAAAGCAATTTGGAACACCCGAAACTGACATAGCTCAAAGCGTTGCTTTAGATAAAGAGAATATAATTGTTGTGGGTACAACGTGGGGAGATTTAGAAGGGGAAAACCAGGGAATGAAAGATATCTTTATAAGAAAGTATTCTCCGTAAAATCACAAAAAAGGACCCTCAATGGGTCCTTTTTTATTCTTCTTTCTTGATTTTCTTTGCTAGCTTCTCCGCGTTCTCTTTGAACTTATTTAAGCTTCTAACAAGAAGAAAGACCAAAAATGCTACTATCAAGAAATCAATAAGCGAACCTAAAACTTTACCGTAATATATACCTTTGTAGTTGAGTTCTTCAAAATTTGTTATGTGTGCCGCTTTCAAAGCAGGTTGAAGTATCACTGGCATCAAAAAATCATTAACAATAGATGTTACAAGTTGGTTCAGCTTTCCACCGATGATGATAGCTACAGCAAGACCGATAACGTTGTACTGTTTCAAAAAATCTGAAAACTCTTTCAAAATCTTTTTCATACTTCCTTCCCTTCCTTAGTTTTCTTGTATTCTTCCATAACTCTCTTAAGCTCTAAAGCTATCTTTTTTCGCTCATTTGCACTTAAGTGGTCTATAAATAAAACTCCATCCAAATGATCGTATTCGTGTTGGAATATACGAGCCGAATAATCTTCAAGAAGTTCTTCTTTCCAGTCTCCGTTTTCAGTTTGGTATTTAACTCGTATCCATTTGTACCTTTCAACATCTGCAAAAACTCCTGGAAGGCTTAAACAACCTTCTTCGCCTACTTCCTTTTCGTTTGAGTGCTCGAGAATTTGTGGATTAACAACCACCTTAAAGCCTTTCCCGTCATCCATAGCAAAAAATCTCAGCGAAATGCCAACCTGCGGAGCTGCAAGTCCAACACCATCTTCGGTGTACATTGTTGTTTTAAATTCTTCTAAAATCTTTTTTACTTCGTTAAAATCTGTTACTTCTTTTGCCTTTTTTCTAAGTACTGGATCACCTAAAATTCTTACCTTCACCGTAACTTCCCTCCAATTTTTCAAGTAGATTTTCATCAGTTAGGAAAACGTTTATAGGAGAAACCGAAACGTATCCTTCCTTAAGTGCTTTGTAATCAGCTTTCGGATCTGGATCATCTTCAACGATATCACCTAACATCCAAAAGTAATCTTTTCCGTACGGATCAACTCTTCTTTCAAAATAATCTTCGTATCTTCTCTTACTTTGTCTTGTTAACTTCCACCCTTTGAGCTCTTCAAAAGGTATCGAAGGTACGTTTATATTCAGTGCACTGAATCTTGGGATCAAGCGTATATCGAATTCTTCTAAAAATTGCACCAAAAACTTGGCTGCAGTTTCATAAATAGGATTCACAAAGTCTGCAACTGAGATAGCTATTGATGGTACGCCAGCTATCGCACCTTCAAGAGCTCCACTTACGGTTCCTGAGTAAACAACATCGGTCCCCAAATTTTCACCGCGGTTAATACCGCTAACGACAAGGTCAGGAACGATACCTTTATCTTTGTAGACAACATCTAGCCCTATTTTAACGCAGTCGGCAGGAGTTCCAGAAACAGCGTACATCTCAAAATTTTCTTTTATGTCAAGTTTTCTTACCCACAATGGAAGTCTAAGAGTTATAGCGTGTCCAACCGCACTTTGTTCTGATTCAGGAGCAACAACTACAACGTTGTGTTTTTCTGACAAAGTTCTTGCTGCACATAGTATACCAGGAGCGGTGACTCCATCGTCGTTTACAACCAGAATATTCACTCATTTATCACCTCTTCTTTCTTTAATAATCAATTCAATCTTTTCTTTCAAAATCTCAAAAGCTTTCTCTTTTTGGTAAGTACCTATTATCTCTCCTTTGTAAAAGACAGCAATACCATCCTTAACTCCAGCTATTCCGACGTCAGAATCTTTCGCTTCTCCAACTCCGTTAACCACGCATCCTAGAACCGAAACAGTTATGTCTTCTTCAATATTCGAGAGGAACTTTTCAACTTCTAGCGCCACCTCTTCAACATCAAAATTTGTGCGTGCGCAAGTTGGACAAGCTACAACATCTACTCCTTTTCTAATCTTTAAAAATGTCAAAAGCTTTTTTGCAGTTATAACCTCGTTTATTGGGTCACCAGCTATTGATATTCTAATCGTATCACCTATTCCTTCAAGTAACAGCGTTCCAAGGGCAGACGAAGATTTTATCAGCGAATTGTAAAGTGTTCCAGCTTCCGTAACTCCGATATGAAGGGGATAATCTACTAGAGCGTGGATCTTTCTGTTTGCCTGCACTGTTTCTAAGACGTCAGAACTTTTAAGCGAAATGACTATGTCGCAAAATCCTGCTTTTTCGAGTATTCTAACCTCATCTAGGGCCGATTCAACTAAAGCGTCAATTTTTGGCAAATGTTCGTACTTTTTGTTTATCGAACCGCTGTTAGCTCCAACCCTTATTGGTACACAGTACTCTTTTGCAACTTTTACGACCTCCAAAACTTTCTCAGCTGAACCGATATTTCCGGGATTTAACCTAACTTTGTCAGCACCGTTTTTGATAGCTTCGATTGCTATCTTGTAGTCAAAGTGTATATCCGCAACAATTGGTATATTCACATGCTCTTTTATAGCCTTTATCGCTTTTGCACTCTCGATATCTGGAGTTGAAACCCTTACTATTTCACAGCCGGCTTCCTCAAGTTTTATTATTTGATTTACGGTTGCGGATACATCTCTTGTATCGGTATTCGTCATCGACTGGATACTTATCGGAAAATTCCCACCTATACCGATTTTTCCAACTCTAACATCTCTTTTCAGCTTTTTTCTATAGTCTTTCATCTTCCCAAAAACCTGCCTACGTCCAAAAATGAGATGTATATTATAAACGCTAACAACAGGAAGAATCCGATTGTATGTATTAAGTTTTCGATGTTTCTGTTTAACTTTCTTCTCGATATAACCTCTATAGCCGCAAATACTATTCTACCACCGTCTAACGCCGGAAGTGGGAAGAGGTTGAATATTCCTAAATTTATAGTTATTATTGCGACAACAGTTAAGATCGTCTCAAGTCCACTTCTTGCGGCATCTCCAATTATCTGCACCATTCCGATAGGACCGGCAACTTCTTCTTTACTGCCACCAAAGAAAGCTTTAGGTAACGTTCTCCAAATGTAGAAAGCCAGTCTGTTCGTTCTCTCGATAGCCAGTGAAATTTTCTGGATTCCTTTTGGCTTGTATCTTTGAGCTAAATTTTCGAAAAGTCCGGGTTCTGAGAACATTTTAATAAGCTCAGATTTCTGTAAAACAGCAACTTTTTCTTGACCTTTCGATAAGTAAGTCACTCTTAAACTTTCCGGTAGAGGTCTCAAAACTTTTTTGACCCTATTTTCCTTAAACTCAAGGTATATCTGAGTATCTTTAAGAGTGAGCCTTGTGTAAAGATCTATCATATCAACTGAAGATCTTATTTCCATATCTTCTACCTTAATTAAGACATCGCCATTAGAGAAGATACTATAACCCTTTGCAAGCCTCGGACTGACTGAACCGTAGTAAAAACCTATCATGTACCTTTGCGGACTCACAGAATATCTGTTTATAACCCCGCCAAATTCACCTACTTCGGTTTTGAAGTAGACAAATTTGTTCAAATTCGCTTTTAAAGCATCTTCGCCAAAAGGTTGGTTCCCTGCTTGGATAACTACATTCCCGAGTTCGCCGGTAAAATCATCTAACAACAAAGAGTACTCAACTTGACTCATTACAGGCTTAACAGTTATTTTTTCTATTCTTCCATCTCGGAGAACTTCGAAAGTGACAGGTTCACCTTTTCTTATCTGTTCGGTTATATCAAAGTTATCAAATACGTACTTTCCATTGATCTTTAAGATCATATCCCCTTCCTTTAGTCCAGCCATCTTTGCAGGTGAACCTTCGATAAAACTATCTATTACAGCGGGATAATAACCCCAAGTGCCTATTATGAATACAAAAAGAAGGTACCCCGCAAGGATCGAGAATACGGGCCCGGCTAAGACGACTAATAACCTTTTCCATGCGGAAATTCCGTACAAAGAATCTGGATCCTCTTCTTCAGCGGGATCTTCACCTTTCAGCCTTACGTATCCGCCAAGTGGTATCGCATTAACACGAAAGTCAGTGTTTTTTCCTTTCTTTCTGTAAATAGCAGGTCCAAAACCTATAGCGAATTCGTGGACTTTAACCCCGAAAAACCTTGCAAACAAATAATGTCCAAATTCGTGGACGACAACGATAAATATAAAGACCAACAAGAAGGAAATAATGTTAACTATTAGCAATTTTTTCAACCTCCTCAAGCGCTTTCTTTCTTGAAATTTCGTCTAAGAAGAATACGTCTTCTATATTATCGATTCTAAAGTTATCTTTGTCAACATTTTCAACCACTCTTTTCACAACAAGTTCGATTCCTTTGAAATCTATCTTTCCAGCTAAGAATTTTTCAACCGCAACTTCGTCCGCCGCGTTCAAAGCAATTCTATGTTCTAAACTATCTGCGTATTGAAGACCAAAATAAAAAAGTGGATATCTTTCTTTTTCAACATCTAACAACCTCAAATCAAAATCTTCAATTCTCGGTTTTTCGTTTTCGTACCTTCTTTCTGGGTAAGTGAGTGCGTAAGCAATTGGAACTCTCATATCTGGTTTTCCAGCGTGTATCTTTATTGTACCATCTTTTAGAAGTACTAAACCGTGTACAAAACTTGATGGGTTAATTTTTACGTCTATATTCTCAAAAGGAACTCCGAACAATTCGTTGGCTTCAATGACTTCGAAAAGCTTGTTCACCATCGTTGCAGAATCAACAGTTATCCTTCCACCCATATTCCAGGTTGGATGCTTTAGAACTTGCTCGGCCTTCAAAGAGTTCAGTTTCTCAAGTGGTACATCTCTCACAGCTCCTCCAGAAGCCGTTAAGACTATCTTTTCAACAGAATTTTCGATAATCTGAAATATAGCCGAATGTTCGCTATCTATCGGTATCAATTCTACTCCGTATTTTTTACATAAATTCTTGACGAATCTGCCGGCGCAAACTAAAGATTCTTTAGTCGCAAGCGCAAGTCTTTTTGTAAATGGTATAGAAGCTAAAGTTGCTTTGACACCTTCAAAACCTGTAATAGCAGAAACGACGATATCAGGTTCAAGATATGCAACTAAATCACCGTATGAAGTAAACCTTCTTCCAAAACCTAGCTCAGTAGGTGAATAATAATTTTCAACGCTTAGTTCTGTCATTATCTTTTTTGCAATTTCGGTATTTTTTCCAAACGCAATTCCTGTAACTTTGAAGCCACTGATCTTTTTTATCACATCAACAGTTTGAGTTCCTATTGAGCCTGTTGCTCCGAGTATTACAACGGTTTTTTCTTCCACCTAAAGTACACCACCTTACCTTTTTTTACGTTAATTTTTACTCTTTCACCCAAAGCTTCATTGCTAACTCCCAGTGGATCTTCAATAACCATCTTACCTTTGAACGGATATTTGAAACCTTCTATTTCAAGTTCTGCTTCAGGGAAAGCTAAAATAGACCAAGTTTCTCCAGAAACAGCTTTAAGCACTTCTTCAGAATAAACTACACCGACTTCTATTTTTTCCGAAACCGCTTTTATTTTGATATCTTTAGAATACTTAGCTAAAATTCCGACCATCGCAAAAAGCATATCCACTCTTTCGCCAAGCCAATTGATAATTTCAACCTCTTCAAATCCTTTTCTAATTGCATATCGAATAGCAAGCTCCAAGTCGGTTTCATCTTTTTCTGTAGGGTATACTATGCATTCAATTTCCTTCTCTTTATATTCTTTTAAAAGCCCTTCGGAGATAGAATCCATGTCTCCTATTACGACGTTAGGATAGATCTTTCTTTTTCTAAGTTCGTTTGCACCTCCATCGACTGCGATCAAAATATCTCCAGTTATGTAGAAAATCTCTTTCGAATTACCGTTGATTATTATGGTCGCTTTTTTCATATCATCAACTCCTTTTTATATTAATACTAAACCTTTTTCCAAATAAGTTTTCAAGAGTAATACAAACTGCCCCCAGCCGTAGGCACAACCGTATCGTATGTGAAGTTCACTTTCGTCTTTGACAAAAGTTTTGTCACGAATTTCTAAAAGCGTTATTTCGTCGTCGACTGGAGTGAGCTTAAATTCAACTCTGCTTCTGAATCCGTCTTCGTATTCGTACCAGTAAAACTCAAAGATTCTTTCTTCGACGACTGCTATTACTTTACCTCTGTCTGTAACCTCTTCCCCGTCAGTTAATCTGATAATGTTAACTAAAAGTATTGAAACTTTCCAAAAACCGCATTATCCTTATAAAGAGGGGACACCCCCCAACCAACTCTCGACAAAGGAGGTATCCCGATATGAACAACTCAACGCTCTCTTGTCCAAAATGCGGTTCCACCAGCTTATACAAAAACGGTCATGACAAATACGGTAACCAACAATTCCTTTGCAAACTCTGCCATCATTCTTTCAAACTCTCCCATTCTCAAAAACGCAAAAACTTCCCTTTCCCTTATCCCAAATGCACTTCTTGTGGTAAATCTATGCAAATTTACAAAGTCCGTCGCTCTTTCGTTGTCTTCCGTTGTAGAGCTTGTCGTACCAAAGATAGAGTACCTTTTAACCTCCCCGAACCAGTCACCCTTATTCCTGAGAAATTTAAATATTTCCGCTTCCCTATCTTTTTCGTCTTAAAGGCTTTTGTTTTGTATATGAAACACAATATGTCTTATCGCTCTCTTGCTCATTCTCTTAATATCAAAGTATCTCATGTCACCATATACAAATGGGTTATTAAATTGTGTACTTTATTCTCTGTACTTTTTCCAACATTTACCATCGAAAATGTTTTCTCAGTTCATGCTGATGAAACTGTTCTTGTGTTCAAAGAACAAAAGTACTATGTTTGGCTATTAGTTGATCACGAAACTAACTTAATTCTTTGTTGGCATGTCTCAAAGTATCGTGATATGGGACAAGTCAAAGTATTGCTCGAGAAGTTCTTTGGTAATTCAAAACCTAGAAACATTGAACTTATTACTGATGGACTTGGTGCATATGAAAGTGCAGTAAAGCTGTTGTTCAGAAATATCAATCACGTAGTGGTACCGCTCGGTAAAAACAATCAATGTGAATCTAAGTTTTCATTGTTGAAAGACTTTTTCCGACTCAAGCGAGGGCTGAAGAATACGAAGAACTTAGCGAAATATATTCAAGGATTTTGTGTAGTGAAGAATCTTTGGAAAACGCACAATGGCAATATCAATCGCATTCTTTCACAATTACACTCTTTCATCACTACAAGTTAACACTATCGTTAATCTGAACCATCTGAAAAATATATCTCCGTTTTCATCTATTTTCATTTCATCAGTGAACCAAGGATCCCAACCGTTTGGGTTGTACAAAGCGTTCCAGAGCTTTTTAACATCTGTTTTGAAGTGCTCGGCAAAATACATCTCGCTTGTGCTAAGGTCTTTCAAAAGTTTTCGCCCCTTTACTCGAAGAATTTGTTAGTTATAGGCATTCTTCTGTCTTTTCCAAAACCGCGCTTTGTCAGCTTTGGTCCTATAGGCATCTGTCTGCGTTTGTATTCGTTTATTTTCACAAGTCTTGCAACGTATTCTACAGTCTTTCTATCGAAACCTTTTTCGACAACCTCTTCTATACTGTATTCTTCTTCTATGTAAAGTTTTAAAATCTCATCTAAAATCTCGTAAGGTGGTAATGTGTCTTGGTCTTTTTGATTCGGTCTAAGTTCAGCACTTGGAGCTTTTGTAAGTATGTTTTCAGGTATTACCTCACCGTGTTTTTTGTTGTACCACCTACAGATTCTGTAGACGTCAATTTTGTAAAGGTCTTTTATAAGTGCAAAACCTCCAGCACTGTCGCCGTACAATGTGCTGTAGCCGGTAGCTATTTCGCTTTTGTTTCCAGTCGTCAGAACTAAGTAATTAAATTTGTTTGACATCGCCATCAAATAGTTTCCACGTATTCTCGCTTGCAAGTTTTCTTCTGTTATATCAAACGGTTTACCTTCAAAAACTCGTTCTAAAACATTGAGATAGCTTTCGAAAACTTTGGTAATAGGAACTATATCGTACCTAATTCCGAGATTTTCCGATAATTTTATTGCATCGGTAACACTCGATTCACTTGAAAATTGCGACGGCATTAGTAAGACTCTTACATTCTCAGCTCCTAGACTTTCTTTAGCTATAGTTGCAACCAGAGCCGAATCGATTCCACCACTCAAGCCTAATATCACTTTTTTGAATCCATTTTTATGAACGTAATCTTTGAGTGCGAGTTTCAAAGCCTCGAAAAGTTCTTCTTCGTTTTCAAGTTCTCTTTCAAACTTAGTCTCAGCAATCTTCTTTGTTTTCTTTCTTAAGCTTCCAATTTCGACATTCACGATTCTTGACTTATCTATTCTGTGTTCAAACTCTCTTCTTCTTGGATCGTGCAGAACACTTCTTAGCGATTCTTCAACATCTATATCAACTGTGAAGATATCCTCTTCAAAAGCCTTCCCTTGAGCAAAGATATTACCAGCAGGATCTACCACTAAACTACCACCGTCAAAAACGAGTTCGTCCTGTCCGCCTACGGTGTTGACGTAAACAATAGCACAGTGGTGGTCATATGCTTTCTTTGTGAGATATTCTCTTCTTAGTTGCGGTTTTCCAGAGAAGTATGGAGAAGCTGAAAGGTTTACGATTACTTGCGCCTTACCACCGAAGACCTCTTCACTCACAGGTCCAATAGGCGACCATATGTCTTCACAGATATTTACACCGACTTTCACGGAACCAAATGTTAGAACGAGTCCCTTATCCCCGGCTTTGAAATATCTCTGCTCGTCAAAGACACTGTAATTTGGGAGAAGTTGTTTGTAGTATTTTGCAATTACAAGTCCGTTTTTTATAACAGCAGCTGAGTTGTAGGCATCATCAGCGGTGTCAATAAAACCGATTATAACTGTCACATTTTTCCCTGTTGTATATTCAACAACTTTCTCTAAAGCGTTTAAGTTAGCCTTTAGAAAAGAAGTTCTAAGTACCAAGTCTTCGGGTGGATAACCGGTAATGAAAAGTTCCGGAAATACGACTATATCTGATTCGTTTTCTTCCGCAAAGTCTATCGCCTCAAATGCTTTGCGGACGTTGCCTTCGAAGTCGCCGATTGTTGGATTAAGCTGTGCAAGAGTAACTCGAAGTTTCAAACTTTTCACCCTCTTTCTAAGATTTTATACTTTCAAATATCTCTTTAACAATCGCAATATCTTGAGCGTGTTCTGGATTATCTCCAGGTGTTTCAAGCAAAAGCGGTAGAGAAGAAAATTCTTTGAAAGATAGGAAGTTCTTGAGCCCTTCTCTACCTATGAAACCTTTTCCAATGTTTTCATGCCTGTCTTTGTTTGAGCCCAATTCACCTTTCGTGTCGTTCAAATGTATGAATTTCAACCTTTCAATCCCAACGGTTTCTGATATTTCTTTTAGAAGTTTTTCAACACCTTCTTTTGTAGTTATATCGTAACCTGCATCGAAACCGTGACAAGTATCAAACGTGAGAGCAATTCTTTCAGGATATTTCACAGAATCTATGATTTTTTTCATTTGGTAATAATTGTAACCTATATTACCGCCTTTTTTAGTGACGTTCTCAAGTGCTATGTAGACAGTCTTTTCTTTTTCCATAACTATATTTAATGCTTTAACTATATTTTCGGTCCCGACGTCTTCACCGTTTCCGAGATGACTGCCTGGGTGTATGTTAAGATACTTTATGCCAAGCTCGGCACATATATTCATTTCGATAAGTAAAAGCTCAACAGATTTTTCCCATACATCCGTTTTTGGACTCGCGATGTTTATTAAGTAGCCAGCATGACACAAAAAAGTGTCGAGATTTAGTTCGTATTTTTCAACCATTTTGAAGTATTCTTTGACATCTTCCTTCTCCGGCAGCTTTGGAACCCACTGCCTTGGATTATGAGGAAATATCTGAAATGTATTTCCACCTATCTCAACGCTTTCAACTGGAACTTTTGAAAATCCTCTTCCTATCGGCATATGTGCACCTATTATTAGATCCAAGTTTATCACCTTCCCTCAGCTGTCCCTTCGTTTTCCGAAAACCAAGATATCCCAGTACTTTCCGTTGTAATACTTGGCTTTCCTAAGTCTACCTTCAAGTTCAAAGCCTAAAGATTCTAAAAGCCCTATCGATCTTTTGTTATACTCGTATACTTCGGCAGTAATTCTAAAAAGGTTCAGATTTGAAAAAGCAAAATCAACAGCTTTACGGAGCATTTCTTTTCCGTAACCTTTACCGCGATTCTCTGGAAGAACAAGATAAGTTACGTATCCGTTCCTGTTAGCACTCTTTATTTCAAATTCAACAAATCCGATGTACTCAGAATCATTGTAAAAATTCAACACTACCTTCTGAGTAGGCAAAAATCTACTCTGAGCAAAGTTATGAAATTCTTCTTCCGAAAGCATGATTTTGAGTATTTCTTTATCAATTTCGTTTGAAATAGTTATTCTCATTGTAATTATTCCTCCAAAGATTTTTCAAGTTCTAGAATTTTTTCTTTCGTATTTTCAATCTCCTCGAGAATTTCAAGCGCTTTCTCTTCAAGCTCTTCTTTTTCTTTGAATAAATCCATAACTTTTTGATAGTCACTAACTGAATGCATGTTTTTGTTTATCTCTTCTATTTTAATTGACAACGATTTTTCTTCATTCTCAAGTCCTTCAAGTTTTGTTCTTAGATTTTTCAAGGTATTTTTTATTCTCTTTTTTTCTTCAAAGTCAGTTTGTACTTTTTGCTGTTTTTGAACAGTTTTCTCATTCAGTATATCGTAAATCCTTAACGTGAGTTCTTCAAAATCTCTAACTTCAAATAGTTGTTTGTTGTCTATGACCAAAAACCTGTTGCAAGTGTTTTTCAAAAGCTCCAAATCATGCGATACCAAAATAACGCTTCCTTGGTATTCTTTTAGGGCTTTTTCAAGCGCTTCCACGGTTTGAAGATCCATATGATTTGTTGGTTCGTCTAATATGAGAACATTTGGTTTTTGTAAAAGGACTTTTGAAAGAGCTAAGATTTGTCTTTCACCGCCACTCAATGTTGAGATAGGTTTGAAGACATCTTCGTGGATAAATCCAAATCTACCAGCGTAGGCTCTAATTACATAATCCGGTTTATCTGGCATCTCTTCGAATATTTCGTCAAAGACAGTGCTTTCGGGATCGAGCTTTTCAATAAATTGGTCGACAAAGGCTGGTTTAACGTTGTACCCGAATTCCAATTTTCCAGAGGCTTTTATAAGTCCCAAAATTATCTTTAAGAGTGTTGTCTTACCGCTACCGTTAGGTCCAACGATTCCTATCTTGTCTTTTTCAAAGACTGTGAAAGTGACATCTTTAAGTAACGGCGGATAAGAAAGATTTTCAACTTTCAGTACAATGTATCCAGTCTTTTCAGGTTGCGGAATTTCAATGTATTTCTCATCTTCTTCAAGGTATTTGACAGGCATACTTTCGAGTTCTTCCATCATTTTTTCAAGAACTTTTTCTTTGCTCTTTGCCTGTTTGATGAGTTTTTCTCGTCCCCACTTTCTGTACTGATCGATGATCTTCTTAAGTCTTTCTATCTCTTTTGCCATGTTTTTGTACTGTCTCTCTTGAGTTTCAATTATTCTCTTTCTTTCAATTAGGTAGTTATCAAAATTGGTGTTAAAGACCCATATAGTTTCGTTGTTTATATCCCAAAATTTGTTGCAAGTAGCTCTTAGAAAGTCTCTGTCGTGTGAGATTATTATATAACCAATTTTGCTATTTTTTAACAAATTTTTGAGAAAATTTATACTCTTGAGGTCCAAAAAGTTCGTTGGTTCGTCTAACAACAAAAAATCAGGTTCTTCCAAAAAAAGTCTCCCGATTTGGAGCTTCGTTTTTTCACCACCGCTGAAAGTGTTTATATCTCTCGTCCAGTCTTTCTCTTCAAAACCAAAACCTTTCAAAATACTTCTTGAAAGTCTTTCTTGTTCAGGAGTTTTTGAAACACTTAAATAGTAATCGATCGGGGTTTTTTCGGTAAATTCTCTGAATTGATCTAAAAGTACGATCTTTCCTGAGACGTTTATTTCGCCGCTGTAGTCTTTAAACTTTCCAACCAAAGCTTTGATTAAAGTGGTTTTTCCACTGCCATTTTTTCCCATTAAGCCTATCTTATCGTCTTTAGTAACGAGTGCACTGAAGTTTTTGAAAAGTACTTTTTCTGGAAATTCAATGGTTAAATTCTTTATATTTATCATACGTACCTCCAAAAATGATTAACCTAAAGTTCTTGGATCAAATGCATCTCTTAAACCATCGCCAACAAAGTTGAAACAAAGGACTGTAAAGAAGATAAATACCCCAGGAATAAGCAGCCATGGAGCGTTTGTAAGAATGTAAACATCTTGAGCTGCGGAAATCATATTACCCCAAGATGGTGATGGTTCCCTTATTCCAAGTCCTAAGAACGAAAGTCCAGACTCACCTAAAATATATCCTGGTATGGAAAGTGTTGCCGAGACTATTAGGTAAGTCATAAGGTTTGGGATTATATGAGACCATATAACTTTCATATCTGGATATCCCAGAGCGATCGCCGCTTCAACGTATTCCCTCTGTCTTTCAGCTAAGAACATGCCCCTGACAGTTCTCGCTCTTCCAGGCCAACTTATGAAAGACAGTATAAAAACAATCAAAAGATACGTTGTCGAACTTGGAAGATCGATAGGTAAGACTGATCTCAAAAGTAGCAAAAGATAAAATCCCGGCATGGACATCAATATTTCCGAAAATCTCATCAAACCTTCGTCAAGCCATCCACCGTAGTAGCCGGCTATACCGCCGAAGAACAGTGCTAATAGCATAGTTATTGAAAGACCTATAAATCCTACCGAAAGAGAAATTCTTGAAGCAAAGATAATCCTACTCCACATGTCTCTTCCAAATCTGTCTGAACCGAATATGTTTAACGTTACATATTCGTTGTTGTCGTAGTTGTCTACTCCGAATAAGTGATAATGCAGCGGTATTACCCAGAATAAATATCCTACCCTTCCTGGATCTGTTTTGTCAGGTCCCCAGCTTTTTACAAACCATTTCACCGGGTAATACTTGTAGTCATAGTTCACTACCTTTGCTTCAGTCATGTCTATATAATACTCTTCTCCATCTTCTCCTATGTACTTTATCCCTTTAAGCTTCCAATCTAACCTTACCGCTTGTACTATCTCCATCGCTTCTTGCTCGTCTGTAGCCCAAACGCCTATCCTCCAGGCTTCGTTTTGAGCTACTATTGAACGCGCAGTCCTTGACCTCGTCTCTACAATTACTTCACCTTTCGCAAGTGCTTCATCGTCTACCGTAAAGACCAAAAAGTCTTTCTCTACTTCTTCTTCCTTAAACGTTTTCCATTCTTCTTCCCCACTGTATAAATCTTTCACGAGCGCATCTCTCTTGTCGTTTATCACAAGCTTTATACCTTCAGCTATTACAAACTTTTCTGATAACTGCCTTCCTTTCGGCAAATATTTCGGTATTATTTTTCCATCTTTTACCTCTACTACATTCTTGTCTATTATGTCAAATTCTGTCCCGTCTTTTAGTCTTACCCTTATTCTACTTGGAAAGAGGAGTTGTTTGAACTTTTGGGAATAATCGATATCGATATAGCTTATCTCAGGTAAAACGTAAGGTGAAAGTGTAGCTTTGAAATCACCAGCTTTGTAACTCATCTTAACCGTCGTTGGTTTTTTGAGCGAATGGTTTAGATTTTGTTGGAACGGGTTGTACGGAGCTAAGAAATCTGCGAATATCATCGCTATGTACATAATTATCAAAACCCACATTCCGAAGAGAGCGAGCCTATGTAAATGTCAATATCAAAATGAACAAAAAATCGAAAATAAAAATGTACAAAAAATAAACTTAGTTTTGCTGGTTTGTGTTGCTAAAATATACTGTTTTTGACTGCAATCTGTATGAAGGACCTTTTATGAAAATCACGTAAGAATGATGGAGTAGCCTATCCAAAATTGCATTTGCTATCGTCGCTCCACCAAATATCTCTCCCCATTCAGAGAATACAACATTAGTTGTTATTATTGTGCTGCTCTTCTCATATCTGCTTGATATCAGCTGGAAAAATAAATTCGCTCCATCATTGTCTATAGGCAAATAACCTATCTCATCTATTATTAAAACTTTGTATTTCGAAAAATGCTTAAGTCTGTACTCTAATCTGTTCTCTAACAGTGCTTTTTTTAGCTGAGCTATTAACTCTTGAAAATGTATAAAATATGTTGAATACCTTCGTTTTGCACACTCTATACCTATTGCTGTGGCTAGATGCGTTTTCCCTACCCCTGGTGTTCCGACAAATAGTATATTTTCATTACCCTCTAAAAATCTCAAACTCATTAAGTCCATTATCTGTTGCTTGTTTATACTTGGCTGAAATGAAAAATCAAAATCTTCTATACCTTTTATAAATGGGAAATTTGCCACCCTCACACATCCTAATATCG
Source organism: Fervidobacterium pennivorans DSM 9078 (assembly GCF_000235405.2). Taxonomy (NCBI): domain Bacteria; kingdom Thermotogati; phylum Thermotogota; class Thermotogae; order Thermotogales; family Fervidobacteriaceae; genus Fervidobacterium; species Fervidobacterium pennivorans. The sequence continues at coordinate 722,147 of NC_017095.1, read as the reverse complement.
CCCTTTCTTCTTTGGCTTTTATCTCTAAATTACTAAGTTCATATAATGCATCTGTCATACTCTTTTCTCCGCTTGCCACTAAATCTAAGTATTTGTCAAGGTTATTCTTTATGTTGTGAAGACCTAACTCTTCTAAGTTGTTAAGTAGTTTCACATAGTTGCTCATTTTTAGATTTTCTCCTTTCTTTAGTTTTTCAACAGATTATCAAATTTCTTTAGGTTCTCCTCACATATCTTGTTAAGCTCTTCTTTTTGACCAACTCTCATTAGCATTAGCTGTTTGTAATCTTCATCGTGATAATTGATACTTTTTTCATCAATAACATGTATCCTTAACAGGTTTGTGTTATAATAAATATAAATTTTGTTTTCCACCTCCTTTACTTGGACTGTTTTTCCTATGTATTCGGGTGGAACAGAGTATTTACTTCCCTTGTAGTAAATCAGAGAGTCCTTTTGGACTTTAACTGACTTGTAGGAATTTAGGTAACTCTCTATTAACCTTTTGTCTGGCAAGGGTTGTAAATACTCTTTTTCTTTTTGAAACAGAAGAGCAGGTGGGACTTGAGTTGTTTGATTTGGCTGCATATTGACCTTTGCGTTTATCTCTTTTATTATCCTTGCTAAGTCCTCTTCTGTTTCAAATTCACCCTGATATGGCAGTATCCAATATATAAACTTGTTTGCTGCTTCAACTTTTCCTTTTGTGTACGAATGTCTTGGTTTGCACAGTTTCACTTCAAACCCAAAGTCTTTTGCAAAACTTTTAAATCTTGAATTTACTTTAATTTTCTCACCTGTTATATCAACAACTGCTGCTGCATTGTCAAATAAAATCTCTTTAGGTACTCCGCCTATATCTTTGAATATTCTTATTAGACTTTCTATTAATTCTTCTTGAGTTTTTGTCCTGTTTATCTCAAAGCAGCAATATCTTGAATAACCTAATTTAAAATCAAGAACATTAATAACAAACTCCTCTCCATTTCTTGAGACAAGCTTTATATTCTCTTTCCAATCAACTTGCGCTTGCTCACCTGGATCTGTCTCAAATCTTGGGTGACCTTTTACTTTCTTCTCTGGCTTTAATCCTTTTTTCTTAACATACTTATTGAAATTTGAGTATGTTCCTATTGTCTCATCTTTTGATTTTAAATACTCATAAACACCCTTGACTGTAACTCCTTTGATAGCAAGCTTTGATTTTATCTCATCATAGTATTTGTCCAATTTACTTGGTTTATTTCTATTCTTAGGTTTTCCTTCATAACCCTCATAATACTTTTTTACTGTTCTTCTGTCTATCCCATATATTCTTGCAAGTTCTGAAAAGTTAGGTTTCATTTTCATCGCCCTTATCATGTTTAAATGTGCTGTTAAGTTCTGCATTTGATATCCCTCCTCACTATGAGAAAGGATATCATATCAATGTACAATTTTGTACATCCTTATATTCCACTTTCAGTACATTTTTATTTTATCATTAACATCAACATCGGTTCTCCTATAGAAGTTGAGAGTTGGAAAGAGTTAACTGACGGAATATTACTGGTTTGGCAACCTGGTCAAGAAGCTGGGAGAATATTTGCCGATGTAATTTCAGGAAAGGTTAATCCATCAGGTAAATTAGCAACAACATTCCCGAAGGATTACAAGGATGTACCGTCAAGGTCGTTCCCTGGAGAGCCAAAGGAAAATCCTACAAGCGTTACATACGACGAAGGAATATACGTTGGATACAGATATTACGATACATTTAGAGTCGAGCCAAGTTTCGAATTTGGTTTCGGACTTTCGTACACCAAGTTTGAATACAGTAATTTGAACCTGTACAAAGATGGTTCTTCGATAGTTGTTTGTTTCGATGTCAAAAACGTTGGAAACGTCCCAGGAAAAGAGATAACACAACTTTACGTTCGAGCACCAAGGGTGAAAATAGATAAACCGTACCAAGAGCTCAAGGGCTTTTTTAAAACAGACACGCTAGCTCCGGGAGAAATGCAAAAGGTGAAGATAACAGTGCAAATCAGTGACCTTGCTTCTTTCGATGGTGAAAAATGGGTTGTTGAAGAAGGTATTTATGAGTTTAGAGTTGGTGCATCATCGAGAGACATACGTTTGAAGGGTACTTTGAATTTGTAAATCCTGAAGGGAGAGAGAGTATGAAAGTTAAATATTTCTCAAATATTTTGAAAATTGCTTCGATTATCGTTTTGTATCTTTTTTCATCATGCAATATATCGGAGGCGCTCGGCGTGAATGTGATGAATATAAGTGATCCAAAATGGAAATTGGTCTGGTCGGATGAGTTTGATGGTAAGGAGCTTGATAAAAACAAATGGAGATTTGATATAGGAAATAACAACGGATGGGGAAACAACGAACTTCAGTATTACACAGAAGGAAAAAACGTTAAGATAGAAAACGGGATGTTGATAATCGAAGCACGAAGGGAAGATGTCAAAGATGGTAATCGTACTTACAATTACACATCTTCGAGAATAAAAACTGAAGGGTTATTTTCAGTCCAGTATGGTAAAGTGGAAGCGAGGATAAAATTCCCGTATGGAAAAGGACTGTGGCCCGCATTTTGGATGCTTGGTACAAACATCAGATACGTCGGTTGGCCTATGTGCGGTGAGATAGATATCGTTGAATTCTTGGGTCATGATAAATGGACGGTGTACGGTACAATCCACGGACCTGGTTACAACGGTGGTAAAGCCATATCGAAAAGTTTTAAAGCTGATGCCACGAAAGACAAATCCTTCGTTGATGAATTCTATGTTTATGGTATCATGTGGAATGAAGACGAGGTTGTGTGGTACGTTAACGATAAAATCTATCACCGTGTTTCGAGAGAATCTTTAGAGAAACAAGAGAAACTCTGGGTCTTTGATCAACCGTTTTTCATCATACTCAACCTTGCAGTTGGTGGTAACTGGCCCGGATATCCAACGTTCGAAACACCATTCCCAGCAAGGATGTACGTAGATTATGTCCGTGTATACAAGCTTGAAAATGAGTGAGAAGCTCTCTGGAAAATCAAGTTAAAATGAGTCAAAAGAGGTGGGAGTTGTGGCAAATATCCGTGAAGTGGCTAAACTTGCCAACGTTTCGATAGCCACCGTCTCACGAGTACTCAACGGAAGTGATAAGGTATCTCCTGAAACAAGAAAAAAGGTACTCAGTGCTATGAAAAAGTTAGATTACAAACCTTCGTTCTCTTTTAAAGATAGTACAACTAAATTGATGCATACAATTGGTGTGCTCATGCCTGATATCCGTGGTTACCATTACAGCGATATAGTTATGGCTATAGAAGAGTACGCTTATTCTAAGAATTTCGACATCATGCTTGCTCTTCCAAAATGGGAAATCGATATAGAAAAGCATGTACTTGACCAATATTTCCGCAGGAAAGTCGACGGTATTATACTGGGTGAATTATTCGCAGGTCAAAAGATGATAGAAAGATTCAAAAAAAGTGGTGTACCTATCGTCGTTATAGACTTTCGAGTTGATGAGATCGATTTCGATGTGGTCAACGTGGATAACGTAACCGGTGGTTATCTGGCTATGAAATATCTTTACGACCACGGACACAGAGATATATTGTTTATCCCTGGTCCTGAGTTATCTCCAGCAGCGCAAGACAGGGAAAAAGGTATTCGCAAGTTCCTCGATAAAATATCAAAGAAAGATGAAGTAAAGGTGTACCTTGGTGAACACCGTGGGTACAACTCCGAGCATGGATGGGTTAGTGTAACACAACATCTAAACAAATACGGATTGAACTTCACCGCAATATTTGCCGTAAACGATTGGGCGGCTCTTGGCGCAATAGATGCACTGAAAGATTACGGTATAAAGGTACCTGACGAAGTATCGATAATAGGTTTCGACGATGCACCGTTTGCACAATACACAAACCCGAGATTAACAACTGTGATGCAACCACGCTGGGAGATGGGCACAACCGCAGCACAACTTTTGATAGAACGTATCCTTGACAAACATCTCAGATTACCAAGAAACGTTATATTACCCACAAAAATAATCGAACGAGAATCTGTGAAAAAGATAATGTGATCATATGAAAACAAAACCATCCCCGGAAAGATTGTTTGATAGTCTCTGGGGATGGTTTATTTTTGCAAACATTTTAAAACCCATGTACTCCTTTTTGGCGTGCTTTGTGTTGGAGTATAACGTAACTCAAGTAACCAGCGATAATATAGAGAAAAGATATCACTGTGAAAATCATAAACTCACTTTTCAAATCAAAAATCGTTTTTGTACCCATCAGAAAATGTCTTGATAAATCTAAGCCCCACGTAAAAGGAAAGACGTACGAAACGTAACGTAAGAACTTCGGTAATACGGTCACTGGAAAGAACATCCCACCTATCAAAGGTGCAGCGTTTCCTACCAAGCTTACCAGTTCATCGGCGTCCTTTAAAAGTAACGTTAACCCAAAGAAAAGGAAGACAAATCCGAACGATGCAATAATGGAAATAACAAATGAACATATAAAAAGTAACAAGTTTAGTGGTTTTATTGTCAATAAATTGCTCAAAAGTGCAAGTATTAATATAGGTACAGATTCTATGGTTACTCTTGAAATGCCGAACACACTCCAAGATAGAATGTACTCAAGTCCGCTCACTGGTGTTAAGAAAATTTCTTCAAATTGTCCTATTCTCATGTAACGTCTCAATGTGAAGATTACTCCCCACAGAATTTCAACGTAATTCCAGTAGGCAGCACCAAGCGCAAGGTAACCGAAGATATTCGTTGTATTCGATGTCCCATAGAAAAACTTTACGATATTCGATTTACTACCAAGATAGTACAAGAATAATAACGGAATTATTGTGAGCAATGGCACGAAGAACGAACCGTAAAAATCTATCTTGTACCTTTTAGCCGAAAGAAATTGTGCTTTAATCAAGTACAAACCTCTTACCATTCTTCCCATTCTCCTTTTTGCCTTATCAAGTGTTCTGCTTTTTTCAACATCGCAACACCGACAACAAGATACACTACACTAATGATACTCACTGTAAGTAAATTAAAGAAAAACTTCGTAACATCGTTGGAGTTTAAGATTACCCTTCCAGCTTCGATTAAATACGTTAATGGCAGTAAGTAACTTGCTATACGAATATAGAACGGGAAATTGCTAACAGGATTTACCATACCAGATAGAAGACCTATTCCGTACTGAATCGAATAATTTAAAGTTCCGATGCGTTTGTACAGAAGATTCAAACCAGCAAAAAATATCGAAAAGAAAGTAATATAAAGCCCACTCACAAGTAACAATAAAAAGAAATAGAACGATAAATAAATATCTATGCCAAGCAACCAAAAAAACAAGAGTGTGAAAAGTGTTATGTACAAATTCATAATGAATGTATCAATTGCTTTTGAAAATAAAAATGCAACTGTGGAAATCGGTGATAAAACAATTGTTACAAGTGTTCCTTCCATACGTTCTTCCGAAAAGCCATCACCAACACCGAAAAAGTATTGATTCAACCAATACCAAAGGAGTGTACCAATAAGTATGTTGTTTACTATATCTTGCTGAGTTGTTATCTTTGCACTGAAAACGTACGGTGCAATCATAAAAAATGGAGTGAGCGCCATATTTATCCAGACAAATTTGTACTTCCTACGCACTTTCAAGTCTTTCATCGCTAAGATAAACACACTTTTTAAAGTATCCAGCACGTTCTTCACCTTCATTCGTTTTCAGCATATTCGGAAGATTGCAAAAAGAGTTCAGAAAGCTGGTTGTAAACATCTTTACTTGCGAAAATATCACCGTACCTTGAAATAAGCTCAATTTTTCCATTTTTCAGAAGTACTATCTTTGCATCCTCACTCAAATTGTGCAGTATGTGACTTACCATAACGACAGTCACACCATCTTTGCTCGACTTTTCTAAAAAAGAATTAACCTGAATGACGGCGTTAACATCGAGACCATTCAAAATCTCATCTATGAAGAGAATCTTTGGTTGATGAATTAAAGCTTTACAAAGTAACAATTTCTTACGCATTCCAGTTGAATAATCTTCAACGAGCTTATCTTTGTCATCGTATAAACCAAAAAAGTTAAGTAACTCTTCGGCACGTTCTATTCGCTTCTTTTTTGGAACATTGTAAATTCCACCGAATATGTCAAGGTTTTCCCAAGCCGTTAGCTTCCAATATAAACTTCTTTCGTTAGCAAGCACAACACCGATATACCTTGCGAGTTTTTTCCAGTGCTTTTTTACGTCAAAACCTAAGATGTTCACTTCACCTTCATCTGGTAAAAGTAAACCTACCATGATTCGCAAAAGCGTACTCTTACCAGCGCCGTTTGGACCTACCAATACGGTGAATTCACCTTCTGAAATGTTCAAACTTACATTTTCAAGCACTCTTTGGTCTCCAAAGGATTTACTAACACCTTTCAATAAAACAAGACTCAAGGAACGATCACCCTTTCTTGATTTAATACATATAATTCAATTAAATCTGAACTATACAATGTTTCTAAAAATTCTTTCCAACAATCTTTCGGAGTTTGCTTTAAAAATGAGTTGTATTTACAGCCACCATCACAAATTGGAAGAAAAGTACAACTCATACAAGTTTTATCATGAGAAATGGATTCTAAGAAATTAGCATATTTTTTAATGAATATCTCTTCGTTAGACATTATCTCTTCGTAATTTGCGATTTTGAAATTACTTACTCCAATTCCAGAAATACAATTGTATACATCACCATTCGGAGCTAAGACAAGGTCGGATTCTTTTTTGTATGTGCAAGGCCAAACATTTAGAAAATCGATGATCCTAAAGCCAAAATTAATCACAGATTTGACTGCTTCAACGTATTTTTCGGCGTACTCTTTTTGACAAATATTGATTCCTTTTAATGATAATCCACCATTTTCTGGATTCGTTAATAAACCAATATTAAAAATAACCCTTTCTGATAATACTTTCACTCCGAATATCTCAACGAGCTCGTCTAGCATCTTCTTGTAATAAAAATTAGAGTTTGTCTCATCTAAAACGGTATGAATCACCACAGTTGAATTTGAATAACAAAATATTTTACTCATGTTATCCATTATTCTGTCCCAACTACTTGCCCCATCTTTTCGTGGACGTCTTGCATTATGGAGCTCTCTTGGACCATCTAATGTCAACTGAATAACTCCAAATTTTCTGTGGTTTAATATTGAAAACAAATCATCAAAAACAAAATTTCCATTTGATATTATATTAAACTGTTTAAACTTTTCTTCAGATTCAATTTGTTCAAGAACCTGCTGCAAATAATCAATTTTTAGCGAAGGTTCCCCGCCAAAAAATGTAACTAATAAATGATTTTGGATTGAAGATACTGAGAAGTTTTCTGTAAAGTTCCACTTTCTTCACAGTTTCAATTTCCAGTTGGGTTTTGTCTATTTTTGGTCCATTTTGCATGCAATATACACAACTTAAATTACAATCATAGGTAATTGCATCTGTTATTGACAAAGTATCGTTTGAATATTTTATCTTATTATTAATATAATTCATTAATGCAATTCTTTCATCTGAATCATAACTTTCGAATTTTGTGTTCAATGAGTTCTTATTTACTATCTTAATTTCACGCATTAAAAGATCATAATATATTATCTTATCATATTTATCAATTTTTACAACAAATCTACTCATTTCGGTTCCTCCCTATTTCGAATTTCAGTTATTTATTCTGAAATTCAAGTCTTCTAATTCGATCCAATAAAATATTAGACCCGGGTCTAGTAACATTAAACCATTAGGTTATTTTTTACTAATCTCAATGCTCGCACATCTTTGACTTCTATTTATACAACCACCAAGTGGAACATTACCATTGATTAATCTTTTCAAAATATTCATCTGTTATACCTCCTTGTAAGAATCAATAATTTTTAACACGATTTACTCTGCGCAGAGTTATTTTAATTATATCAAAAAAAAAAAAGTCAATACTGTAACACCATATTCGTTGAATAGAAATAAAATCACCTATAAGATATAAAAAATCCCCCGACGAAGTTAAATGTGTTTCCGGGGGATGTTCATTTCTCAATTACTTTTGCCTTTGAAATTTTTCCGCACTGATGGTGACGATGTATTTGTTGCCATCAACTTCAACTTGGTAATTTATCGAAAAAGTATCAGGTAGGTTTTTCAAAACCGTGTCATCGATCGTTTCCCAAAAGATATTTTCCGCTTTTAATTGGGCTTTCTCTTGCCTTAGTGCTTCTTCAAGCATGTTTCTTTGCATGGGGATAGTTGATAAGACTATTGCAACGAGTATTAGAAGAACAATTATCGCAGATAGTATTTCGATGTAAATCACATCATCTTCACCTTCATCTGTTTTCTGATAGGAATTTCATTATACCTTGCGCAGCTTTTTTACCAGCTCCCATGGCTAAGATAACTGTTGCTGAACCTGTTACAATATCTCCTCCAGCGAAGACTTTCGGATTACTTGTCTGACCGTATTCGTCTGTTATTATGTAACCGTATTTGTTTGTCTTTAAATCTGGAAATTGACTGAGCAGAAATTTATTCGCTTCAGTACCTATCGCTTCGATAACTGTATCCATTTCCAAGATAAAGTTACTGTTTGGAATCTCAACAGGTCGTCTTCTACCACTTTCATCAGGCGCGCCAAGTTCCATCCTGATACATTCGATAGCTACCAAATTACCATTTTCATCACCGATGTACTTGACAGGTGTTGCGAGTGTGTAAAATTTAACACCCTCTTCTTTCGCATGTTCGATTTCCGCTTTTCTCGCTGGCATTTCTGCTTCTGTTCGACGGTATATTATAGTGACGTCTGCACCAAGTCTTAGAGCACTTCTTGCTGCATCCATTGCGGTGTTTCCACCACCGATTACAGCCACTTTTTTGCCGATTCGTATAGGTGTATCGTACTCCGGGAATTTGTACGCTCTCATAAGGTTTATCCTTGTTAAAAATTCGTTGGCAGAATACACACCGTTCAACTCACTTCCGGGTATGCCCATAAATTTAGGTGTGCCAGCACCGACACCGATGAAAACGGCATCGTAAGATTCGAGGATTTCCTTAACGGATATAGCGTATCCAACTGGTATATTCTTGAAAAATCGCACATCGAGTTTTTCAAGTGCGGCAATTTCTTTTTTGACTATCGATTTTGGTAATCTGAATTCTGGTATACCGTACGTCAATACACCGCCGAATTCGTGCAGGGCTTCGTATATATCCACGGTGAAACCATATCTACCAAGTTCAGATGCAACCGTCAATCCGGCTGGTCCAGAGCCGATTATAGCCACTTTCTTATCTTTTGCTTTGCTTATGTTGAATTGAAATTTAGTATTTTCATTTTCGTATTCGATGTTGTTTTCATCCGCCCAATCTGCGACGAATCGTTCAAGTGCACCTATGTTGATTGATCTTCCAATTTTATTTAAAATGCATAACCCCTCGCATTGTACCTCTTGTGGACATACACGTCCACATATTGCTGGCAGATAATTGTAAGATTTTAAAATCTTATACGAACCTTCGAAATTACCCTTAGCTATCTCTTTAATAAAGCCCGGTATATCGATACCGACCGGACAACCGGATATACACGTTGGTATTTTACATTGTAAGCATCGTGAGGCTTCCTGTTGCGCCAATTCTGGTGTGTAACCGAGCGATACTTCCAAAAAGTTAGTTTTTCTTATTTCAGCAGGTTGTTCTGGCACGTGGACTCTGTCTTTCACAGCCATGTAGGTTCACCAACTTCTTTCAGATATCTTTCAAGAGCCAATTTTTCTTGTTCTTTGTATTGGTTTAGCCTTTTGATGAAGCTATCCCAATCAACGTATCTACCATCGAATTCTGGTCCATCAACGCATACGTACTGTATCTTTTCGGAATTATCAGTTTTTATCACCGTTCGGCAACCACCACACATACCAGTACCATCTATCATGATAGAATTCAACGAAACCCAAATGGGAATGTTGTATTTTGTGGCAATTTCACTTGAAAGTTTCATCATGATAGCTGGTCCTATCGACCAAATTACGTTGTAATTTTCTTTTTCAAGCTCGATTTTCATGGCATCTATCACGTTACCTTTGTATCCGAAACTTCCATCGTCTGTTGTTGGTAAAAGTTTATCGGCAAATGTGAATTCATCTCTTAATATCAAATCTTGGATTGTTCTTGCTCCAATTATAACTGTTATGTTGTTGCCTGCACTTTTTAGCGCTTTTGCAATTGGTAATATAGCGGCTATTCCAACTCCACCACCGATTATTAGTACGTTTCCATGATACTTAATTTCACTTGGCTTACCGAGTGGTCCAACTACATCGTAAAGTATATCGCCTTCGTTGAGCGAGCACAGTTCGTATGTGGATTTCCCAACCGCTTTGACAACGATTCTGAACGCTTCACCATTGGACTCGGCTATCGTTAGAGGTATGCGTTCGCCTTTTTCACTTATCCTCACTATAACAAACTGACCAGGTTTAGCTTGTCTACCAATGAGATCATTTTTAATCCAGACATCATGAACTCCGTAGGCTAATTTACGCTTACGCAATATCACGTTGTTAAGCTCTTCTTGGTTCATTGATAATTCCTCCTATACTTAGGTGAGCAAAGAAAAAAATGTATTGTTATACTGTTTTCTGGGCGTCTATTAAAGCTAAGAACTCTTCGTTCGATTTCGTTTCTTTCAATTTTGAAAGTATGAGTTTGAGACCTTCTTCTTCAGACATAGAGCTCAACATACGCCTAAGGATCCACACTTTCTTCAATTCGTTTTGCCCAATCAATAATTCTTCTTTTCTTGTACCCGAAAGTGCAAGATTGATGGCTGGGAAAATCCTTTTGTTAGCAAGCTGTCTTGAAAGCACAAGTTCCATATTACCTGTACCTTTGAATTCTTCAAATATCACTTCATCCATCTTCGATCCAGTCTCTATGAGTGCGGTTGCGATGATGGTTAAACTTCCACCTTCTCTTGTGTTTCTTGCAGCACCGAAGAAATGTTTGGGTTTGTAAAGTGCAGCCGGATCAACACCACCAGTCAACAGTTTACCACTTGGTGGAACGGTTATGTTATAAACCCTTCCAAGTCGTGTAAGACTATCAAGGAGCACAACAACGTGATTTCCATATTCAACAAGTCTTTTGCACATTTCAAGCGTAAGTTCAGCAATTTTTATCTGCTTATCGGAAGGCATATCAAACGGGGCTGCTATAACCTTTGCATCTACCGATTCTTTGATATCTGTAACTTCTTCAGGTCGTTCATTGATGAGTAATACGATTCTAATTGTATCAGGATGGTTAGTTGCAATTCCGTTGGCAATTTCTTTGAGTATCGTGGTCTTACCGGTCTTCGGTGGAGCGACGATCATTCCCCTTTGTCCTTTACCTATCGGTGTGAACAAGTCAATCAACCTTTGGTGGTAAACCCTGAGCAGGCAGAAATCGTGAAGTATATTTTCGCAGAAGTATTATCGGGCAAAGGTACACAGAAAGTTGCAGATGATCTTAATCAAATGGGTATACCTACTAAAAGAGGTGCTCGTTGGACTGCTACTACAATTCGAGGGATATTAAAAAATGAGAAATATACTGGGGATGCTATACTGCAAAAAACTTATACAGATTCCCGATTTAATAAGCGCACCAATTATGGTGAGAAAAATAAATATTTAATAGAAAATCACCATGAGGCAATTATCAGCCATGAAGTATTTGAAGCAGTAGAAGCTGCCTTAAATCAAAGGGCAAAAGAAAAGGGCATAGAAAAGCGTAACAATAAATACCAAAACCGGTATTCTTTCTCTGGAAAAATTATTTGCTCGGAATGTGGTAGTACCTTTAAAAGGCGAATTCATTCATCTGGTGCAAGAAAATACGTAGCCTGGTGTTGTAGCAAACACTTAAAGCAGATAACAGAATGTTCCATGCAGTTTATTCGAGATGAGGATATAAAGAAGGCATTTGTTACGATGATGAATAAGCTGATTTTCGGCAGAAAACTTATTCTACAACCACTATTAGAGGCTTTACGTGGAATGAACAAGTCTGATAACCTTTCAAGAATTCAGGAATTAGAGAAGCAAATTGAAAAAAACGCGGAACAGAGAGAACTGCTTGTAAAGCTTATGGCGAAGGGATATCTAGAACCTGCCCTTTTTAATCGAGAAAACAATGAACTGCAAATGGAAGCAAACAACTATATGGAGCAAAAAGAAGCATTAATTCATGCCTTAAATGGAGAATTATCAAAGGTGCAGGAAGTCAGTAACTTAATAAAATTTACAAATAAGGCTGAAATGTTAAGTGACTTTAACGACCAACTTTTTAATGATTATGTTGAAAAAATAATTGTCTTCTCAAGAGTAGAGATAGGTTTCATTTTAAAATGCGGAATCACACTAAGGGAAAGGATGTGAGAAAAGTGGCACATACGCCTTACGGCTATAGGATAGAGAATGGTAGAGCAGTTATCGATGAAGAAAAAGCTGAAAAGGTTAGGAGTTTGTATAGGGGATACTTATCAGGCCTTTCTTTATCGGTCGCAGCAAAGACTGCTGGAATAGATGCTTATCATGGAACTGCTGGAAGGATGCTAAGAAACGAACGTTATCTTGGTGATGGTTATTACCCTGCCATCATTGATAAAGAGACCTACGAAAAAGCAGAAGCAGAGAGGGTAAAGAGAGCGAAAAAGCTAGGTAGAATCTTTGAACCCAAGAAAGAAGACAAACCTACTATTTCTAAGAAGTTTACCATAGGACAAGTAATTCAGAAGTATACAAATCCTTTTACACAAGCGGAGTATGTTTATAGCTTAATAGAAAGTGAGGGACAGTAAGATGGCAGTTAGTAAAAATGTAATGATTATACCTGCAATAAAACGCATGGGCAACAATCGAAAAGAAGATGAAACACCAAAACTTCGGGTTGCTGCTTATTGTCGAGTTTCTACCGACAGCGATGAACAAGCTAGTAGTTACGAAGTGCAGATTGAACATTATACTGAATTTATTAAGAAAAATTCAGAGTGGGAATTTGCAGGGATCTTTGCTGATGATGGTATCAGCGGTACAAATACAAAAAATCGTGATGAATTTAATCGAATGATTGATGAGTGTATGGCTGGGAAAATTGATATGGTTATTACCAAATCAATAAGCCGATTTGCTAGAAATACCTTGGACTGTCTACAATACATCAGAAAACTTAAAGATAAAAATGTTGCGGTATATTTTGAGAAAGAAAATATCAATACACTGGATGCCAAAGGTGAAATTATGCTTACCATTATGGCATCCTTAGCGCAACAAGAGAGCCAGTCACTAAGCCAGAATGTAAAGCTTGGTTACCAATACCGATACCAACAGGGAGAGGTAATGGTCAATTGTTCTAGGTTTTTAGGATATACCAAAGATGAAAATAAGCGATTAGTAATTGTGCCGGAGGAAGCTGAAATTGTTAAAAGGATTTACCGAGAGTATCTTGAAGGCTCCAGTATGGATAAAATCAAAAAAGGACTTGAAACTGATGGCATACTTACGGGAGCGGGGAAAAAAAGGTGGCATACCAGTACTATAAGGAAAATATTAAGCAATGAAAAATACATTGGTGATGCATTGCTCCAAAAAACTTATACGGTAGATTTTCTTACAAAAAAGAGGGTTGTGAATAACGGAATCGTACCTCAGTATTATGTAGAGAATAACCATGAAGCCATTATCCCGCGTGAAATTTTCATGCAGGTACAAGAAGAGTTAGTTCGTAGAAGTAGAGGACATATAAGTACTAGTGGAAAGAAAAGAAACTTTAGTTCAAATCATGTATTTTCGCAAATTATCTTCTGTGGTGAGTGTGGCGAAATATACCGTAGAGTTCATTGGAATAATCGAGGTAAAAAATCGATTGTTTGGAGATGCGTCAGTAGACTTGAGAATACAGGGTTAACTTGTCATTCCCGAACCGTGCTGGAGGATATGATAGGTATTGCTACGGTAGAGGCAATTAATAAACTAATAGGGCAAAAGGATGGCTTTTTAACTATCTTAAAGGAAAATATAGAAACAGTGATAAGTGAAACGGGCAATAATGTTGTTTCCGAGATAGATAAAAAGCTAGAGGAATTACAAAAAGACCTTTTGAGACTGGCCAATTCCAAAGAGGATTATAACGATATAGCCGATGAGATTTACAGGCTCAGAGAGGAAAGACATAAGGCTTTAGCAGAAGAAGCTGGCAAAAAAGGCTCCAAGCAAAGACTAGAAGATATGGAAAAGTTCCTAAATGAACAATCCACCCTCCTTGAGGAGTATGATGAGCAACTAGTAAGGAGACTTATAGAGAAAATAACGGTTTATGATGACAAACTAACTATTGAATTTAAATCTGGTGTAGAAATTGATATAGAAAAATAAAACGAATTTGACCGCCGATTGAGGAGAAATACTTCTTGATGGGCGGTTCTTTTCTATTTATACTTGGGGATAATCTAATAAGTGAACTCGTTTCAGCAAGCTGAAACATCGGGGAATCAGATGGAGAGTCTACTC